>CAZRAM010000003.1:72351-402834 GCA_964598145.1 uncultured Pseudomonadales bacterium | reverse complement strand
GACAATGACGAACCATTTGGCTGTGAAAACGAGCCCAAGTTTGACGGTATGCCGACGTTGGTTGAAATGACCAGTAAGGCATTGGATGTGTTAGCCAACAATGACAAAGGTTTTGTCTTGATGGTGGAATCGGCGTCGGTCGACAAGCAGTCGCATGGCCGTAAGCCCTGTGGCCATATCGGTGAAATGAAGCAACTCGACGATACCCTGAAGTTAGCACTGGCCTTTGCAGACAAGCACCCTGAGACCTTAGTGCTAGTGACCGCCGACCACGGTCATGCGGCACAAATCATTCCCGCACAATCGCTATTTGCAGCGCTCGGATCTGACAATCATAGCAGTGGCCGAGTAGCGTTTTTAAAGACACCGCGAGGTGACGTGATGGCGATTAACTACGCAACCAATAGCGGTGAGGGTAGCGAAGAGCACACTGGCGTGCAGGTGCCACTATATGGCAACGCGGTGGCCGAAGGGTTGTTTCCTTCGCACATTAATCAGCCGGATTTGTTTGGGGTGATGAAGGCGTATTTGGAGTTGTAGCGTAAGGGAACGATTACGCACTTGTGGGACCTTGATCCCCAGTTGTGGGACCTTTCTCGAAGAGAAAGGGAATGGTTTAAAAAACGGGGCTTAAGCCCCGTTATTTGTTACTTAGATGCTAGTTCCCTTGTTCTGCGAACAAGGTCCCACAGGAGGGGATCAAGGTCCCACAGGGGGCGAACTAGCTACTAACGCTGTGCTGCAATCTTGAACTCTTGCATATCACCGCTAGAGCCACTTTCCTGCGGCAAGCTGAGGTTCAGCTTGATCAGCGTGGTCTCATTGCCTGCTTCAGTCGCGGCTTCCTCTTTGGGGATAATCAGAATCACACGACGGTTCATCTGGCGACCTTCTTCGGTCTCGTTATCGCCCACGGGCTGGGTTTCACCCATACCGCGCATCTGAATCTGCTCGGGTGGTACACCGTATTTATCGACCATGCGACCAGCAACAGCGGTGGCACGCTTGTAAGACAACCACTCGTTGTACTTCTCGGTACCCGTGCTGTCGGTGTGACCTTCGATAATCACGACCATTTCGGGGTTTTCCTTCAAGATGGTCGACGTACGCGAGATCTCACCGTCAAACTCAGAGGTAATTTGAGACGAGTTATGGGCAAAGGTCACGTTCAACTCGATTTCCAAACCGCGGTCGGTTTCCACGTAGCGGTTCGAAGTGGCCATCAAATTAGCAAACAGCGCTTCCTTGTCGATGGTGTACTCGGTTGGTGGCTCGAGTGGGCACAACACGTACTCATCCGACGCGGGGCTAGAAATATCATCAGCAGTGCGTTCCAACTGCGAATCACCGTATGACGACACCAACATACCCATGGCAGCCAAAGTACGAGCTTGGGTTGTGATCAGGTCGTGTTCGGCGTTCACCAACGCACGACGTGTCTCAAAGTACTCGTTCTCGGTGTCCAACAAGTCGAGCAAGGTGCGCTGACCAATATCGAACTGCGAACGATAGGCGACGCGCGCCTTACTAATCGCCAATTGGTTTTCGTCCAAGTAGCCCAACTTCTCTTGCAGGCTGCTGATGTTGTTAAAGGCAATCATCGCCTCTTGGCGAACATCGCGACAGGCTTCGATACGACGCTCAGAGGCGGCACTGCGCAAATTAGCATACTGACGTTTTGCGGCACTATCTGACCCTCCGTTGAACAAGTTGTAACTCAATACCAGTTCAGCGGCACGATCTTTATAGGTACCCGTGGCACCTAGGCGGTTTTTCTCGCGTGTCTCGCTCAAACGCAGATCCACATCAGGCATGAAGGGTGCATTGCGCATCGATAAGTCAGACTGCGCGGCATACAAGCCTTCGACCGTAGACAGTAAGTAGTGGTTTTCTTGGTAGGCCGTTTTCAAAACCTCCATACGATCTGCGGGGATCATGCCGGTATCGAGGTAGATAGGCACCAGCTCATCTTCGGGCAGGTAGCCAATCACACGCTGGAAGCGGGCTGACACATCGTGCAGGTTGGTCAACTCGGTCAGCAGATTGGTTTCCGCCAACGACAAACGGCCATTCGCTTGTTCCAGATCTACACCACGACCGACGCCGCTTTCTGCACGCTGCAGAATTTGATCGTAGATCATCCGGTGTTCGATGTAGTTTTCCTTGGTCAACTGCACCAAGATCTGCTCGCGTGCCACGTCTAAATAGGCGCGGGTCGCTTCAAAGGCCGCTTCTTCTGCTGCTTGCTTGAACTCAAAGTAACGCGCGCGTTTTTCGTGGCCCAAACGCGCTACTTGGTTACGCGTTTCAAAGCCATCGAACAACATCTGCGTCAGCGTTAAGCTCGTGTTGCGGTGGTTGTAACTAAACTCACTGACGCCCGGGCGTTCCGTCCAGCGCTTGCCACCACTCATCTCGAGATCGAGATCGGGGTAGTAGCCGCCTTTCGCCACGCGTTGTTCGTCCTCTGCTGCCTTAAAGGCATACCACGCAGCTTGCACACCAGGGTTATTTTGAACCGCTTCGCGTATAGCTTCGCGGTAATCACCCAGTGTATCCGCCAGTGTTGTTGTCGAGAGACCAAGAGCAATACATGTGAGCGCGATTTTTGATTTCACAAAACGTTTTAATTCCATGCGCATTCCCCCTTACGGGGACTCCTTTGTGTAGCTTTTACAAACAGACTATAGTCATTAGTAAGAAAATTGCTTAAGTCAAAATTCTGCTATTGACGGTTTTGTTATTACTCTAGGATATAAGTCAATTTTCTGCCAAACTTTTATCACATAAGCCCCGAGGGTTAAGGGACCTAGCCATTTTGAGCACCCAATTAAAGGACATGCTTTGCCATTCTGCCCGAGTGCTTTCTCGTCACTCGAGTAAAGGCGCGCGCTTGCTCAAATGGGCTTTAGTGGTTGGGCTTTCTAGTGCCGTTGCCACTACCGACTTTGGCCGGATGCATTCTTTGGCGCAGCAACGCTACGGCGCCCAAGCCGCCAATACCGTCAGCGAATGGCAACAACTCATTGCCGACATTACCCCCTTAAATGAGATGCAGAAGTTACAAAAGGTGAACGACTTCTTTAACAAGCGCGTGGCCTTTGTTGACGATATTTATAACTGGAAAGAGAGCGATTACTGGGCAACCCCCCTAGAAACGATGGGTGTGGCCAAGGGCGACTGCGAAGATTACAGCATCGCCAAATACACCACCTTGCAGTTGGTGGGTGTGCCGATTGAAAAACTGCGCATGACCTACGTAAAGGCCAAAATTGGCGGTCGCAACAGTACCGTGAGCCAGGCGCACATGATCGTGAGCTACTACCCTCGCCCCAACGCCGAACCGCTGCTGCTCGACAACCTGATACCCGATATTCGCCCCGCCTCGCGCCGCCGCGACCTGACCCCCGTGTTCAGTTTCAACTCGGCCGGTATTTGGGTGGGCGGTGCCACGCAGGCGTCGAGCAATAATCCGGGCGCCAAGCTGTCGCGCTGGCGCGACTTAATCGCAAGAATGCAAAACGAGGGGCTGCAGTAATGCCCGCTCGACAACCAATGGAGTGTGACCATGTCGCTGTATAAACAACTATGGATAGGCATCGCCTTACTCATGACGCTGGCCTTTGGGGGCAGTTTCGTGGTGAGTAGTATTTCCGCGAAAGCCTACCTGCAGGAACAGTTGACCATCAAAAACTCGGATAACGCCAACGCCCTTGCGCTGTCACTTTCCACCGCCGAGGCCGACCCGATCATGTTGGAGTTGACGCTTTCCGCCCAGTTCGACACCGGCTTTTATAAGCGTATTTTACTCACCGCCCCCGACGGCAGCGTGATGCTGAGCCGCGAAGACAACAGCCCGGTGGTGGAAGCCCCCGCTTGGTTTGTGAGTTTGTTTCCATTGCAAGCCGACCCCGGCATTGCGCAAATTCAAAATGGCTGGAATCAAGTCGGCACCTTAACGCTGGAGTCTCATTCCCGCTTTGCCTATACCGCCCTGTGGGCCAGCACCCTGCGCTTACTGGGTTACTTCTTCGTCGCCGCACTGATCGCCGGCGTGGCCGGCAGCTTCTTATTGCGCTTGATCACCAAACCCCTTGATGCGGTGGTCGACCAAGCCCAAGCGATCGGCGAACGCCGCTTTATTACCACCCCAGAACCCAACACCTTGGAGTTCAAAGCGGTGGTCAACTCCATGAATACCCTGTCGAGCCGCATCAAAGATATGCTGGCGCAAGAAGCCGCGCGCTTAGAGCAGTGGCGCAAAGACGCGCAGCTCGATGGCATCACCAAGCTTCTCAACCGCGGGCCGTTTATCGGCAAACTGAGCGCCGTGTTGGACCGCGACGATGCCAGTTCCAGCGGGGTATTAATGATGATTCGCCTGCCAGGTTTGATTGAAATGAACCGCAGCGAAGGCCGCGCCGTGGTCGACAGCCTGCTGACCCAGTTCGGCAACACCCTTAACAAATTCGCCGCCGACAACGACCTGTGGGAAGCCGGCCGCATGAACGGCTCCGACTTTACCGTACTGGCGCCAGCCGCTGAAAACCCCAAAGCTACGGCAGAACAAGTACAACATGCCTTATTAGGCGTCGCCAAAGCGCTTGAAATTAAATCACTTACCAACCTGCCTGCAGCCACCACCCAGTACCGCTCTGGGGAAGGCGTGGGCGCCATTTTGACCCGCCTAGATGCCAGCTTGTTAAATGCCGAGAAGGAAGGCCAGTCCACGCTTTTAGTGGCGGCCGCCTCTAGTCAACAAGACGAACAACAAGGCGACGCCAAAGATCAAAGCCGCAGCTGGCGAGAGATTTTGGAGAATGCCTTTACCAATAACGACTTCCGCCTCGCTAGCTTCCCCGTGGTTAGCATGGCCGGCGAACTGATCCACGACGAATGCCCTGCGCGCTTAGTGAAAGATGGCGCGCTGATTCCCGCCGGCGAATTCCTGCCTTGGATCAACCGCCTGAACATGGCGACAGAATTAGATAAACAGGCCGTGACACTCGCGCTACAAACGCTGAGCGAACAAGCCCACCACATCGGCGTGAACATTTCAGCCAACGCCCTGGAAGATGAAGACTTCATCGAATGGCTGCACAGCACCCTAAAATCCGCCCCCAAAGAGGCCAGCCGCCTGTGGTTAGAGATCCCCGAGTACGGCGTTTACCAACGCCTCGAAGCCTTCCGCAATATGTGCCGCCTGCTAAAACCATTAGGCTGCCGTATTGGTATCGAACACGTTGGCCAAGAAATCAAACAACTCGGCTTACTGCATGACCTGGGCATCGACTACGTGAAGATCGATTCCTCCATGGTGCGCGACGTAGACCAAAACCCCGCCAACCAAACCATGCTGCGCGCCCTGTGCACCATTGTTCACTCGATAGGCCTCACCGCCATTGCCGAATTGGTGATGAACGACAAAGAGTGGGAAACCTTGAAGGGCTTGGGCCTGGATGGCGCCACTGGGCCAGAGGCTGAAAGACAGCGGGTTTAATTCATAATTGTGGGACCTTGTTGTGCTTATACAAATCGTCCATGACGATATTGTGTAAGTACAACAAGGGAACCCAATACAACCTAGTTAAATCAGCCCCCCAAGCCAGTTACCTTAACCCTTATTATCCTATACATTCTTAAGCATGGATGGCCCCAAACATTTACTCACTCACCCCAAAAGCGTACACTATTCGGTACACTTTGAGGGCATGGCAATGAAAACAGTCTCGGCGACAGAAGCGCGAAAAACATTTTTCGAACTGATTAAACAGACAAACCAGCAGCACGAGATTTTCGAAGTTCACCACAAATCTGGCAAAGCGATGATCATGTCGGCAGAAGATTACGACAGTCTGATAGAAACACTACACATTCTGTCGCAACCTGATTTCAATAAGACTTTTGAGCAATCGACAAAAGAAGCCGACAAAGGTGACACAGATAGTTTCGAAGATGTTTTTGGTGAGCCGCTGTGAGCGATTACCGATACAAGATAGAACTTACCAAGCAAGCGCAAAAAGATATAACTAAGCTATCCGATAAACTCAAAAACAAACTTAAAGAAATACTGCGACACAAAATAGCTGTCGCCCCCTATGAGGGCAAACCACTTATCGGAAAATTAAAGGGGTACTACTCGGTACGCTTGAGCTTTCAAGATCGTATTGTGTATCGAATCGAAGACGACCGCTGTGTTGTTGTCGTCATCAGGGCTAAAACCCATTACGGGCAATAAAAAAGGCGATAAACCTTTAAGCTCATCGCCTTTATCATCTTAGTGGATCAATTAATCACGCCCAAAGAACAAACTTTCCTCATCCAACAAATCCAGCTTACTGGTAATGCCATCACGCAACTTCTTACGTTTCAGCATTTTCGCCTGCGAGGCATCCGGCAATTCCGTGAATTGAATCACGTTCTTCGCCATCAACAACTCAATCACGTCTTCCAATACCCGCACGAACTCAAGGTCAGTCTTGATCAGTTCGGCTTCATCCGAACCGATCAATTCCACCCCAAAGGCAGCGATGTCGTCGGCGTCTTTATCGGTAGCCTCCAAGAAGCCTGGGAGGGCTTCTTCAGAGACCGCCGAGATTTGGCCGGCGGTGTTGCGTTTGATGTAGGGCATATAAATCCTTACTTACTGGTCGAGAACAAGCTTACCACCATCTATCAGATTTTGGATAATGGTTGATTGTTGAGTAGCCTCATCAAGACCTCCGGTTAAATCAACACCTTCAACTGTAATAATCTGCGAAGTTGTTCCACCCGAACCATCAGGGGTTACATTGATAATGGTATTGGTGCCATCATAAGTAACACTCAAATAATCCGTGATTGGGTTAGATTCTTCGTCAACCAACAGGTCACTTAGGTCGATGGCGTCAACTGTTGTATTAGTATCAAGGATCTCTGCTGCAGAAATATCGCCTGAACTATCTGTATCAGTAATTTCAAAATCTGTAATAACATCATTTGAATTTGGGTCAGCTAATGACCAGGCAAAGACATCTTCTCCCAATCCTCCAGTCAAAACATCATCATTTAATCCGCCATCGATTGTATCATTTCCTTCATAACCAAATACTGCATTACCACCATCTAAATTTGTCAAATTAACAGGTGTAAGAACATCATCTGTAGAACCACCCTGAACCAAATCACCAGTGCCATCATAACTTGATGGAGTTATTCCATCAGTGACATTGATGCTTATTTGATTTGAAACTGAGTCACCAGAATCATCCGTACCTGTAAAGCTAAAGTTCAAATCCAAGTCATCAATTGATTCAGTGACATTGTTTGAGATAGATGTGATTACTAGAGAATCATTTTTTCCACTTCCTGTTAAACCATTATCTAAGCCAGACAACTCAACTTTGGAAATATTTACAAAAGATAAGTCTGTAGCTATAGGATTCCCAGAAGCATCCAACTGATCACCCGTCAATGATGACGCTACGAGTAATAAAGTACCATCAGAATCTAATTGAGGCCCTGTACTTGCATCGCCCTGATCAACCAAGGCTTCATAAACGATTTCCGTGCCATTAGAGTCAAAACCGGTGACTTTTAGATGATACCAAAAGTCATTATCAGGGATTGTTCCGTTAGCATCTTCTGCTATTACAACTTCAACTGCTGACTGAAAATTCTCTGGATCATAAGTAAGTACAATCCATTCATCCGGTCCCACTGTTAAGCCAGAACCTGCACCCACAACAGTAGCATTTGCATTCACATCAATTTGATTTCCATCTGCATCTATGGCTGAAATAGTAACTGAAGTATTTTCAGGGGCATCAGTATCAACTGAACCTTTCGAGAGACTTCCGTCATTTGTTAAGAAGTAGTACTCGTCTTTGCCACCTTGTGACAGGAAGTCTGCATCGAAAGTATATGATGTCTGAAGCTTTATTGAGTCAAACATTTCAAAGGTATAATTAATGTCCGTATTATTGGTATCTACTGTTATTGTGAATACAGGATCACCATTAGCAGTAGCGGAATATGTATAAATACCAGACTCTTCATCAAAGTTTTCAGAGTAAACAAGTGGTACGCCAGTTGATGAGGTTAATTCAACATTTTCACCAAAGTTTTCAATCAACATAACCCCACCAAACCCATCAAGACCTGTATAAAACAGATCATCTTGAATTGTAGAGCCTGAAACATTAGTAATTGATATTGATTGAGAACTTGATTCATCAACAGGATGAGAATCAACTGATGGATCAACGCTTACTGAAGATCCATCTACTTGTCCATCATTTGGCGTCAAAGTAAATGCTGGCAAATCCTGGCCACTATTAACTAGTACCAAACCGGCACTAGTTAATACAACGTTATTGCCTGAAAGTGCGTAATTCGTGGTATCACTAAGTACTACTGTTACTGTATCGTTTTCAGGGTCTGAGACTGTAAAGGTAGCAACAATACTACCAATAGCATTACTAATGTCATCTTCGATAAAGTCATTTTCGAGGGTAACAATTAATGTTGGAGCATCATTCACTGGGGTCACTGAAGGATCAATACTGGCCGATGTCGCTACAGATGAGAAGTCTCCACCCGATGTCGCGGTCACAGTAAAGGCAGGTAGCTCTGGACCAGCATCCGCATTCGCCAGCGCCGCACCATCTGCCGTTAACCTTACGGTGCCATCCGCCGCAATCGTATAGTTAGTATTATCACTAATGGCGTACGTGAAAGTACCATCGCCATCAGGATCTGATACCGATGCCACAGTAGTTACCAAGTCACCCGCTGACGCAGAACCTTCTGTAAATGATTCGGGAGCATTCATGGTCAAGGATGCTGGATCATTCACTGGGGTCACTGAAGGATCAATACTGGCCGATGTCGCTACAGATGAGAAGTCTCCACCCGATGTCGCGGTCACAGTAAAGGCAGGTAGCTCTGGACCAGCATCCGCATTCGCCAGCGCCGCACCATCTGCCGTTAACCTTACGGTGCCATCCGCCGCAATCGTATAGTTAGTATTATCACTAATGGCGTACGTGAAAGTACCATCGCCATCAGGATCTGATACCGATGCCACAGTAGTTACCAAGTCACCCGCTGACGCAGAACCTTCTGTAAATGATTCGGGAGCATTCATGGCCAAGGATGCTGGATCATTCACTGGGGTGACGGTAAGTGCAACAGTTGCATTTTCGGTTACACCGCCAGAAGTCACGGTGTAATCAAAACCAGCCGCACCGTTGTAGTTGGGTGTTGGTGTGAAAGTCACCACACCATTTTCTAATGCCACGGTACCGCCAGTGGCATTGCCTACTGAAGTGACAGCCGCATTGCTGTTCTCAAAAGCATCGTTACCCAACACATTGATAATCGTCGCGGTATCCTCAACAACATTACCTGTGTCATCAGCAATATCCACCACAGGACTTACAATAAAGGTCACATCCTGGCTTGCACTTAAACCATCGGGGTCAGTCGCTGTAAAGGTAAGATTCTCAACGCCATTCCAGTCAGCTGTCGCTTGGCTAATCGTGGCAATACCACCAACGATACTCACGCCAACGTTTGAGTTACCACTAACTCCAAAGGTCAGCTCACCATCTGTGTTATCGTTGTCTTTAAATGCTGCATTCAGATCAATAGTGTAGGACGTGAAGTCTTCAGCCAGATTTTGATCTGAAATCGTTCCTTCAACCTCAGGAGAGTCGTTAACTCCCGTCACTGTCACAGTCACAGTTTTTGTATCACTCGCACCCTCGCTATCCGTCACTGTCACATCAAATGAAACATCGGTCGTTTGACCTTCGGCCAAGTATTGGAAATCATTACCAGGGTTGTAGGTGTACTCGCCTGTTGCGGCATCAATGCTTACTGAACCTTGGCCCGCGGGCATGTCGCTTACGGTGTAGGTGTGGGTATCGTTAACATCCAGATCAGTAAAGCCGGCATTGCCGGTAATTGCTGCGCCATCTTCTACAGCGGCCAAATCTTCAACAGACACCACGGGGCCATCGTTGCGGCCAGTAATGGTAATCACCACTTCGGTTTCGGTACCGTCTACGGTAATAACTGGGAAGGTTTCTTCCAGAATTTCGCCTTCGCCAAGTCCTTGCACTGTGTCGTTGGCATTGTCGAGGTTGTAGGTCCAGTTACCATCGGCATCGATGGTGAAATCGCCGTAGTCACCCGAGGTGTTAGTTTGGGGGTCAAACGCTTCTTCACCTTCGTCGGTATCGCTAATACTCACGGTACCTGATGCGCTGAGGGGTTCATCTTCAAAAACGCTACCTGCATCGTCACCCAGGGTTTGTGAACCGTCGGTAAAGTTAGGTGTATCGTTGGTGCCATTAATAGTAATGGTCACGGTATCGCTTTCAGTGCCATCAGCACTGATCACAGTGAATTCATCGGTCAGGGTATCGCCTTCGCCCAGCGCTTGGACGGCGGCTGAATCGTTATCCAAGGTGTATACCCACGCGCCATTTGCAGCCAGGGTGAATGTGCCGTGGTTACCGGTAGTGCCTGTTTGTGGTGCAAATTCAGATTCACCGGCGTCGGTATCAACGATGGTCACGGTACCGTTGATGCTCAGCACGGTATCTTCGGTCACACTACCAGTATCACCGGTAATGGTAGGCACGTCGTTGGTACCCACAATGGTGATCACGACTTCGGTTTCGGTGCCATCCACACTGGTCACGGGGAAGGTTTCGGTCAGTTCTTCACCTTCGGGCAGGGATTGAATACGTGGGTCGTCGTTGTTCAGATCGTAAACCCAGTTGCCGTCTTCATCGATGGTGAAGTCGCCGTATTCGCCCTCGGTGTTGTCTTGGGGCTGGAACATGTCTTCGTTGGTATCGGTATCTTCGATCGATACAGTACCAGTGGCCTGCAGGGGCTCTTCTTCTTTCACGGTGCCAGCGTCGTCGCCAACGGTGTTGCTACCGGGAGTAAACACGGGCACGTCGTTGGTGCCGTTAATGGTCACCACCACGGTGGTTTCGGTGCCATCGACGCTCTGCACGGGGAAGATTTCGGTCAGTTGATCGCCTTCGCCCAGTGACTGTACCGCGTCGAGGGTGTCGTCCAAGGTGTAGGTCCAGTTGCCGTTTTCGTCGATCTCAAAGCTACCGAAATCACCTTGGGTACCATCTTGTACTTGGAAGAAATTTTCGCCGGCATCGGGATCATCGATGCTAATGGTGCCGCTATCGGTCAGCGGGCCGCCCTCGGTCACTTCGCCGCTGTCGGTGCCAAGGTTGGCAGGATTGTCCGCAGACACGATGGTCACGGTTACGGTGGCGGTTTCGGTATCGCCCGTTTCGGTGGTTACGGTGTAGGTAAAGGTATCTTCGCCAATGAAGCCAGGGTTGGGCACGTAGGTCACGGTATTATCGGCATTTACCGACGCCGAACCATTGCTGGGTGTACCCACCGCTGTCACGGTACCTTCGCCTTCGAAGGTATCGTTGTCCATCACGTTCACAATCACGGGGGTATCTTGCTCGATCTGTACGCCGTCATCGACCACGTCTACCACGGGGACCACGGTGAAGGTGGCTGAACCGGTATCCGACAATTCACCATCGCTAACTTCAAAGCTCACCACGACATCGCCGTTGAAATCGGGATCGGGAGTAAAGGTAAAGGTGCCGTCACCGTTGTTAACAATGGTGCCATTATCAACGCTGATATCTACCACGCTTAACTCTGAATCGGTGTTGTCGATATCATCGGTCACACCAATTAATTGGTCTTCGGTAATGATCAACGAACCATCTTCGGGAATACCAACAATCACCGCGCCGTCGGGGGCGGTTACTTCGGTATCAACGATGGTGATGGGCCCCACTTCGGGGGCATCGTTTACAGGCGCAACCGTCAGGGTTGCGGTGTTAGGCACGGTGATCAGGTCGTCGGTGACGTCGAAACCAAACGATACGTCGCCATTCCAGTCTGCATCAGGGGTAAAGGTAAAGGTACCGTCGCCGTTATCGGTTAGGGTGCCGTTGCCACTGGTCAGGCTCACGTTGCTCACGGTCAAGGGCTGACCCTCGGGGTCAAACGAACCGAACAGCAGGTCTTGTGCAGTAAAGGTAATAGCGCCGTCTTCGTCGATTTCACCCAGATCCACATTGGCCACTTGTGGAGGCAGGTTAACGTCTTGCTCTTGGCTGGCATCGCCTTCAACAATCGCGCCATCGGTCGAACCCGCGCCACTGAATGCCACTTGCTCGTTCACGCGATCCAGCATTACGAACGAGTGGCCTTCGCCTTGGCCACCGCCGCCCAAGCCGGCTGCAGTTTCTTCTAACAGGTCATCGAGGTTGCCGTCGCCTTCCAAGGCGGCCAGGATTTGCTCTTCTTCGCTGCCTCCGTCAAGGCCACGAATGCCCGAGATCAACTCATCCAAGGTGTCTTGACTGGCTGCCGCTTCTTGCGCGTTAGCCGCCAGTTCTGCCACCACGTCGGGAGTCAGCAGGGTCTCGTTAACGCCACTAACCACGAGGGGAGAACCGTCCATCATGCTCAACTCTACCGAGCTACCATCGGGGGTTACTAACACCTCACCCTCGTAGATGGTATCTCCGGCTTTAATTTCACGCATTTCGCCGTTTTCATTACGGGCGAAGGCGGTTCCTAATACTGCTGCGACGGTTGCGATTGCTTGACTGGCCATGACGTGATTCCTTCGTCTAAAGATTTTCTTAGCAGTAATAGTAGGAAAAGGTCATGTCCACGACATTGGACTATTGGGCGTGTTTAAGAACAGTTAAGCATTTAGAAATAGCATCTATATAACCAAAATGAAAAAATGGCGCTTTTTAGGCGAATTTTGGTTATTTAGTGCAGTTTGACGTTGTTCATGGTGAGGGCGAGTTGCACGCGATCGCGCACCGCCATTTTGTCGAACACCGAGGAAAGATGGGCTTTCACGGTGCGTTCTGACATATGCAATTGCTCGGCAATTTCTTTGTTGGTGGCGCCAACGGCAACTTGCTTTGCCACATCGAGTTCTTTGTGGGTCAGTTCATCCAAACCGCGGATGGTGCCGTTTTTGGGCTTGTGATCTGACACGCGGTTGGCGATAGTCACCAAGCGACGCATTACCGCCGCGCCCACCCAAAGGCCACCGTGCTCGACTACCTGGGCAATTTCCACCAACTGGCTCGGCGCCGCCACGTTGTGGCAGTAACCGTAAGCGCCGTTGCGCAGCATCTCGTAGGCTTCGTCGTCGTTGGGCAGGGAAGACATCACGATCACCGGCGAGCCGGAGGCAATGCATTGATTCACCAAGGCCATACGCTCTTGCGCCGAGGTGTTGGAAATATCGAACCACAGCATACGCTTTTCGCCCTCGCGAGCGGGGGTCAATTCAAACAGCGATGACAATCCCTGGGCGTCGGAAAAGGCTTCCTGCCAACGAGGGCGCAGGCGACCCCCGTAACCCACAAAAATGTGCTTCATCTATCGTTCCGTTAAGGCGTACTGCTTGGCGCGTAATACGGGTTTCATCAAATAGGCCATGATCGTTTTCTTGCCGGTGAGGATATCGACCTCGGCCACCATGCCGGGAATAATCGGCATATCGTCATTGTTGAACGACTCGGTCGTTCTCACCCTTACGTTATAGTAGGCATTTCCTTCTTCGTCTATGATCGTATCGGCACCAATGCGCTCAACGCTGCCCTTAAGGCCGCCATAAACCACAAAATCGTAGGCGGTAAATTTCACCATGGCCTCTTGGCCGGGGCGCAGGAAGGCGATATCGCGCGGCTGAATCTTGGCTTCTAGCAACAGCGTGTCGTCGAGCGGTACGATCTCGACGATCTCGCGACCAGGCAACACGACACCCCCAACGGTGTTGAAATACAGGCGCTTGATGGTGCCCTTAACCGGGGATTTCACTAGCGTTTGGTTCACGCGGTCGGTCAGACCGGTGCTGCTTTCTTCCAATGCGTTAACGCGGGCGATAGTGGCCGACAGCTCTTCGCGCATCTCGTTGAAGAAAGCCAGTTCAACTTCTTGCTTACTATTGCGCGCCTCGGTAATTGACGATTTAGACTTCTCGATCTGAGCCTTGGTCTGCTCAAGCTCACCGCTGATATTGGTAGTGTCGCGCTCCAGTCGCAGTAGCTCCACCTCTGACACCGCACCAGAACTCACCAAGGGACGGGTCACATTCAACTCGCGGGTGCTCAACTCCAAGGCCTTGCTCAATTGGGTGCGGCGTGCCTCTAACTCGGACAATTCTTGCTGGCGCTGAATCAACTGCTCGTCGGCGATATTGCGGATCGCGTTCAAGCGCTGCAGGTTATCGCCGTAGAGGCGTTTTTCCTGCTCCAAAATAGTGGGAATCAGCTCTTGCAGCTCCGCGCTGGGCTCGAAAGCTTGATCGTTTACCACCGAGCTTAAACGCTCTACTTTGGCGCGCAATCCCAGCAGTTCGGCCCGGCTTTCGCGCAACATCGACTCTGATCGTGTCTGATCCAGGCTAATTAACAACTGCCCCTGCTCGACAATATCGCCCTCGCGGATAAGAATTTCCTTCACCACCCCGCCGTCTTGCGACTGAATAATTTGCACCTGCTGCGAGGGAATCACACGCGCTTCGCCGCGAGTGACTTCGTCGATCTCGGCCCACGAGGCCCACAGCACCAAAAACAGCACCACCACACCGATGGTGTACAGCAGGCTGTGCACGCGCAGCGGTTGCTGCTCGACAAATGCGCGGTTAACGTCGGCGTTCCAGTGTTGCTCTTCAGCGGAGACATCCTTCAGCCATTTGCCAAACACGGCAAAGATGAAGCGGTCGAACAGGCGCACAAGAAAGTTGTCGCTGGCGCGGTCCAAAAAGTCTTTTTTGGGCTCGGGGGGTTGCTGCAATTCTGGCGGCAATGCTGGTTCTTGCTGATCTGACATTAGCTCGCCTTCCCAATTTTGCCCTGACGCAGCGCTTCCACCACGTTGTCGCGGGGACCGTTCGCGACCACTTGTCCGTTATCGATCACCACAATGCGATCGGCCAAATCCAACAGCGACGTGCGGTGGGTAATCAAAAACAGGGTTTTGCCCACCGAGTATTTCTTCAACTGTTTCACCACCGATGCTTCGGTGGAGTGATCCATCGAGCCGGTGGGTTCATCCATAAACATCACCGAGGGGCTGTGCACCATGGCGCGTGCCAGAGCCACACCCTTGCGCTGGCCGCCCGATAGCGATTCGCCGCGCTCGCCCACATCCATATCCAAGCCTTTGGGGTGGCGCTTAATAAACTCATCCAAGCCAGCCATTTCAGCGGCGCGCATGATCTCAGCGTCGCTCACGTGGCGCTGCGCCAACATGATGTTTTCGCGCAAGGTGCCGCGGAACAACACCACGTCTTGCGGCACGTACCCCACCCCCAACCGCAGGTCGGCGGGGTCGAGCTGGCGGATGTCGATTCCGTCGATGGTAATGGCGCCTTCGCTGGGTGAATAAAGCCCCATCGCCAACTTCAACAGGGTCGATTTACCACTGCCAACTCGGCCAAGTACCACCACCGTTTCACCGGCTTTAACGCTAAAGTTAATGTTGCGCAGTGCGCCGATATCGCTGCCGGGATAGGCAAAACTGACATTGTTGAACACCAAGTTGCCGTCGATGTGGTTGCGCGACAGGAACTGGCGGCCCTCTTCGCGCTCGACGGGTTTGGCCATCACTTCGTCGAGCGAATCGAGCGAGGTGCGCGCAGTGTGATACTGCAAGATCAATCCCGCAGCTTGTGAAAAAGGCATCATCACTCGGCTAGCCAGCATGTTGGTGGCGATCAAGCCACCCATGCTCAACTCCCCTTGAGTAATCAGGTAGACACCGGTAATGATCACAGCGATGGAACACATCTGCTGGGTCCACTGGGTGACTGAAATACTGGCGTTCGACAGCAAGCGCAGCTGCACGCCGATGCGAGCGAGGAAGCTAGTGGTCTTTTCCCACTTGCGCTGCATGTTGCCTTCGGCGCCCATCGCCTTGAGGGTTTCTAAACCCACCAAGGATTCGATCAGCGTCGAGTTACGCATGGCGCCGGCCACGTACATGGTTTCCGACAGGGTTTTCAAACGCGCCTGTGTAGCTAAAGCATAGCCAAGCACAATTAACACCGCGATCAGCACCGGAATAACAATCGGCCACGCGATCCAGGCGATCACCGCGATAAACAAAATAGAGAACGGTAAATCGATCAAAGTGGTGACCGAGGCCGAGGTAATGAAGTCGCGCACCGATTCAAACGAGCGCAAATTCGACGCAAACGACCCCACCGAATTCGGCCGTGCTTCCAGTTTCAGCCCCAGCACCCGCTCCATGATTTTGGCGGAAAGACTAATGTCGACACGGCGCCCGGCGAGATCGAGGAAGTAGGCCCGCACGGTGCGCAGCGCCACATCGGCCAACATAATCAGCACCACACCCGAGGCCAACATCCACAGCGTTTCCATGGCGTGGTTGGGCACCACCCTGTCGTACACGTTCATGGTAAACAGTGGCAGGGCGAGGGCAAAAATATTGACGAAGAAGGCGGCCAGTAGTACATCGCGGTACACCACGCGGTTGGCCTTAATCGCACTCCAGAACCAGTGTCCCTCTTCCTCGGTGCGACGCTTGCTCATGGAGTGATCAAACTGGAACACCGGGCGGGTCATGATGGCGGTACCGGTGTAGCGGCTTTTCAGTTGTTCGAGAGGAATATCCACCGCGGCGGTATTCAGTTCAGGCAGCAGCACTTTTGCACTGCGGCCGTCTTCGCTCCAGCCGGTTAACACGCACGCCGAATCGTCATCGTTAAGCAGAATAATGGGGAGAAAATGTGCCGCTTGCAGTTGCGCCAAGTCCTTGGCGACAAGCTTGCTGGTCATGTTGAGTCTTGCTGCGGCGCGGCTGAACAGAGAAGGTGTCAGCTTGCCGTCGACCAAGGGCAATCCCGAGGTTACCGCCTCGGCTGAAGCGGTAACGTCGTGAAAGCGCGCCATGGCGAGTAGACACTGTACCAGTGGATCTACTTCATTTGGCTTCATCTATGTGCGTATTCCTGTGATTGACTAAACCTTTTGGCTGTCGATCCAGTCATTGATCACGCGCTCCAATACCGGCAGGGGAACAGCCCCTCCGCCGAGTACGGCATCGTGGAAACCGCGAATGTCGAACTTATCGCCCAACACGTCCTTGGCCTTAGCGCGCAACTCCATGATCTTCAACATGCCCATCTTATAGGCTGTTGCTTGACCTGGCCAAACCAGGTAGCGGCGCACTTCGGAGATTACCTGTCCTTCGGCAATCGGCGAATTATCGTAAAAATATTGGCGCGCCTGCATTTCGCTCCAGCCCTTGGAGTGTAGACCAGTATCCACTACCAAGCGAATCGCACGCCACATTTCGGTAATTAAACGACCAAAGTCTGAGTACGGATTGTTATAAGCACCCATTTCTTTTGACAACAGCTCTGAGTACAGGGCCCAACCCTCGATGTAGGAGGTAAAACCCGCTTGGGTTCTAAACTGGGGCACACTCTCCAACTCTTGAGCAATCGAGATTTGCATGTGGTGACCGGGCAGACCCTCGTGGTAGGCAATCGCCTCCATCTCGTTCTTGGGCATCGAATTCATGTCCGACAAGTGCGCGTAGTAAACACCAGGGCGCGAGCCATCGGGTGTACCGGGGTAGTAGTGCTGTGCTGCGCCGTCTTGCTCGCGGAACGCCTCAACACGCTTCACCACCAAGTCAGCCTTGGGCAAAATGCCAAAGTAGTTGGGTAGTTCACTCTTCATGAAATCAAAAAAGGCGGTCGAATCATCGATGTAGGCCTGGCGACCGCTGTCATCGTTGGGATAGAAGAACTGCTCGTCGGTGCGAATGAATTCAAAGAAGGCTTGCAAGTCGCCTTCAAAACCCACGCTGTCTTTAATGGCTTCCATCTCGCCGCGAAGGCGAGCGACTTCGGCCAAACCAATGTTGTGAATTTCATCGGCGGTCAAACTAAGCGTGGTGTTGTCACGCAGTTGGTAGTTATAAAACGCCTCGCCGTTGGGCAGTGCACTGGCACCGCGGGCGTCGGCATCGGTATTCGGCAGATCTGCTTCCATCCACGCGATCAAGTTGTTGTAGGCAGGCTGGAACTGCTCCAGCAGCGCCTTTTCTGCCGCCGATTGCAACTCGCCTGCTTGTTCGGTGGTAATATCGCCTTTTTGCACGAGTGCATCAATTTTTCCCTTGGCGTCAGACCACAGGGGGGCATCGCTCTCACTGGCGCTAAAAGGTGCACCGGTGAGCAATTTTTTAGCCTGATCAATGACACCCTCGTAGGCAAAGCGAGGGGGGCGAATACCTTCTTCTGCCGCCAACTGTGCACGTGCCAACAACTGCCCCAGCGCACGCGAAACGCCACCCAAGCGAGCGATGTAGGCGTTCATGTCGTCGATGTTGTCGACGCGGTGGAAGTTGATCAAGAAATTGGGTAAGAAGGCATGCGCACCCTGCATTTGAGTAAACACGTAGCCGTGGCGGCGGAAGGGCTGAGCCGCCTTGGCTAAATTGTATTGATAGATCCAGATGTCATACGACACCTTGGCATCGTCGTTCAGCAGCTGGTAATCAAAATTGGCCTGCAGATCTTTGACGGTGCCTTCCAACCAAGCGAATTGCTTGTCGTCAGCGGCTTCGCTCATGTCATCGATTTGGTCGTACTGGTCTTTCCGGCCCAAGCTGGTCAACATCATGGGCGACATCTGCAGCTCTTCTTCGTAGCGGGCATCAAACCATACGTTTAAACGCTCAGACTCGGTTTTGCTAATGTCTTGCTTGGGTAGCGAGGCATCGTTGCTGCAAGCGACTAACAAAAAGGGAATAAAAATAAAGGATAAAAATGCTTTCATGGGGGTCTCTCCTTATACCACTGCCTTGCAGTGTGCGCTGACAATAAAATAGAAGCAATATCGTGACTTCGCCATGGCGACATCAAACCTAGCTGTTATAGTGGAGCTAGCATAGTGTTTATAAAAATAAACAAAATAGGCGTTATAGGAGCCCAGCATGCACCTGTCCGACATCACCCCCCTCGAATGTATGTACTACTGGGAAAAGAATACCCCTGACGACATCTACCTGCGCCAAGCGCACAACCTCGAGTGGCAGGAATTCACGTGGGCTCAAGTGGCCGATCGGGTGCGGCGCACGGCAAGCTTTATCAACAGCTTCAACCTCGCCAAAGGCAGCCGCATCGCCCTGTGGTCGGCAAACTCAATGGATTGGGTGATCGTCGATTTGGCGATCATGCTTAGCGGCCATGTCAGCGTGCCACTCTACCCCGGGCAAGACATCAGCTCGGCCAACTATATTCTTGATCACGCCGAGTGCGACCTGATGTTTTTAGGCGTGGTCGACCAGCTGCCGGCCATCGCCGCCGGCGAGATACAAAGAAAGATTCCCACCATTGCCATGCTAGGCTGCACAATTGATTGTGAGTACTCGCTGGCCAATGTGGTCAACGAATATGAACCCTTCGCGGAGTCACCGATTCCGAATGACGAGGACATGATGACAATCCTCTACACGTCGGGCACGACCGGCAACCCCAAAGGCGTTGTTCACGTGCACGGCACACCCGGCAAAGTGGTTCCACGCATGATTGATGCCTGGCCGATTGACCACCTCCCCGGCCAGCGCGAGCGCTACTTTTCTTTCTTGCCGATGTCCCACGCTGCGGAGCGCATCGTGGTGGAAATGGGCAGCTTTTATCTCAGCCCCACGGTGTCTTTTTCGGAAGGACTCGCCACCTTTGGTGACGAACTGCGCAGCGTTCAACCCACACTGTTTTTTGCGGTACCGCGCCTGTGGGCAAAATTCAAAGCCGGTGTCGACGCCAAGGTTCCGCCTGAAGTGCAGGCACAAATGGGCGATGAGCAAAAAGCCCAAGTGCGCGCCATGCTGGGATTGGCACAAGCCAAATTTGTCATCACCGGCTCCGCGCCCACCCCAATTGAGATCCAGGAATGGTTTATCAACATGGGGATTAACCTGCGCGACGGTTACGGCATGACGGAAAACTTCATCGACGGTTGTATTTTCAATGAAAAAGAACCCGTTCCCGGCTGCGTCGGTAAGCCATTCAAAGGCACCGAGGTCAAAATCAGCGAAGAGGGCGAAGTGTGCTTTAAGGGCGCCGGCCTAATGCAGGGCTACTACAAAAACCCAGAAAAGACCGCCGAAGTCATGATCGATGGCTGGTATCACACCGGCGACTCTGGCCGTATCGATGAAAAAGGCAACCTTTGGGTCACTGGCCGTCTTGGCGAAGTGTTTAAAACCACCAAAGGCAAGTTTGTCCAACCGCCGGTTCTGGAAAATGAGTTCGGTGGGGTGAATATCCTTGGCCAGTTGATGATTTTTGGCCACGGCAAAGATCAGCCCATGCTGCTGACCAATCTTTCCGAAGTGGGCTTAGCCTCGGGTAAGAGCCGCGCAGAATTGACCGAGCAATTAACCGCAGCCTTGGAACAAATCAACGAACACCTACCCGCCTATGAAAAAGTCGCGCAGATGTTCATCACCAAAGAGGATTGGCGCATCGATAACGGTCTGTTAACCCCCACCATGAAGCTAAAGCGCCGCCAAATCGAAGAACACTATGGCGACTTCATTCACGCCCACCTAGGTAGCGACCCCGTGGTATGGGAGGACTAACCGCCCTATACCACGTGGGTTTTTAGCGACAACAACACCTCTCCAGAGGCTGTGCTCAACACGGCCTCCAGTTCATCCCCGGAGTACAGCGGCCCCACCCCTGCTGGGGTGCCGGTGAGCACCACGTCGCCAGGCAGCAAGGTAAAATACTGGGCGATTTCCTCGAGCAGAGCGGGCACCGGTGTCAGCATTTGCGAGCTGTTGCCACACTGTTGCTGGGCGCCGTTACGACGCAGCTCGAGGTTCAAGTTACCCAACTCGCCGCGAAGCCCTTCATCCACTGCCACAAACTCCGACAAGGGGCAGGCGCCGTCGAAAGCCTTAGCCTTTTCCCAAGGGTGGCCCTTGGCTTTGAGTTTATCTTGCAAGTCGCGCAGGGTGAGATCCAAGGCCAAACCGACACCGGCGATCCCCTTCTCTCCCATCAACAAGGCAATCTCCAGCTCGTGGTGGCAGCTACCGTGCGCGGTAGGCACCGCGATGGGTTTTTCAAAGGGCACCACGCTATTGGCGGTCTTAATGAATAGCAGTGGTGAGGTAGGAATGGGGTTGTTGAGCTCTTTAGCGTGCTCGGCGTAATTGCGGCCGATACAGACAATTTTGCTGGGAATAGGTCTAGGCAGTTTGGAGCGCATATATTTCCTCTATAAATGTCGCAAATCAGCAGATAAATGACGCATTGGTTACACGCTGTGGTAGAATGCGCGACTTTATTTTTTGCTGCGAGAGTTAAGCATGCCGCTCACTACCTCACTTCACAAGGACAAAATCAAAATCCTGCTTCTTGAAGGCGTCCACGCCTCGGCGATTGAAACCTTCAACGCTGCCGGTTACACCAATATCGAATACCACAAGAAAGCCTTGAGTGGTGAAGAATTGGAAAACGCGATTGCGGACGCACATTTCGTGGGTATTCGCTCTCGCACCCAACTCACCGCGGACGTGTTCGCCAAGGCGCGCAAACTCATCGGTGTAGGTTGTTTTTGTATTGGCACTAACCAGGTCGACCTGCAAGCCGCCACCGAACACGGTGTGGTGGTGTTTAACGCGCCCTACTCTAACACTCGCTCCGTGGCCGAACTGGTATTAGCCGAAGCCATCTTGTTGTTACGCGGCATCGCCGAGAAGAGCGCCGCTGCTCACCGCGGCGAATGGCAGAAAACCGCCACCGGTTCCTACGAGATCCGTGGTAAAACCCTCGGCATTATTGGTTACGGCAACATCGGCATGCAGCTGAGCATCATGGCCGAATCGCTAGGTATGCGCGTGGTATTTTTCGACGTGGTCAACAAATTACCGCTGGGCAACGCCATGCAAATTCGCAGCCTGCCCCAGTTGCTGAAGCAATCCGATATCATCAGCCTGCACGTGCCTGAATTGGCCTCGACCAAGAATATGATCGGCGCTCGCGAATTTGAACAAATGAAGGACAAAGCGATCTTCATCAACGCCTCGCGCGGTACCGTGGTGGACATCGACGCCCTGGCCGACGCACTGGAAAGCAAGAAGCTCGCGGGTGCGGCAATCGACGTATTCCCGGTTGAGCCAAAGTCGAACGAAGATGAGTTTATTTCGCCACTGCGCAAGTTCGAAAACACCTTCCTGACACCACATATCGGCGGTTCAACCATGGAAGCGCAAGAGAACATCGGCATGGAAGTGGCCGACAAAATGGCCAAGTACAGCGATACCGGCATGACCATCACCTCGGTTAACTTCCCCGAAGTGGCGCTGCCCGGCCATGAAAACACACACCGTCTGTTGCACATTCACCGCAACATCCCCGGCGTGATGGCGGCCATCAACCGCGTATTCTCTGAAAGCAATATCAACATTAGCGGTCAGTACCTGCAAACCACCGACAAAGTGGGTTACGTGGTACTAGATATCGATTCTGATTACAGCGATCTCGCCCTGAAAGCCCTCAAAGAGATCGATGGCACTCTGCGTTGCCGCGTACTTTTCTAAAAAAGTTCACCGCCAAACAATGGTTTGGCGGTCTTTTTTCAGGTCATTTTTTGACAAAACGCAAAAAATCATCGTTTTACATAAGCATTGGCTAATTTTAACCGTATGCGATCAGACTTTATAACATAGATTCCTTGCGATGCTGGCATTGCTGTCAGCACTAATTAAATTTCACAGGGGAATACTATGAAAAAAAGCAAACTAGCTACGGCTATTAAGTTTGCGATGGGTACAACTGCTGCATTGTCAGTACTGCCCGCCGCTCACACAATTGCTGCTGATGCTGATCTCGAAGAAGTAGTAGTCACTGGTTCACGCATTAAAACCGATGGTTTTGAAAGCGCGAGCCCTGTTACTGTTTCAACTGCACTCGAAATTAAAGCGACCGGTATCAACAAGATCGAAGACTTCTTGAACAGCTTGCCTCAGTTGGAAGCTGGCGATAACTCTTACATTTCAAACGGTGCCTCTGGTAACGCTACCCTTGACCTGCGTGGTATGGGTGCGAACCGTACATTGGTTCTGATCAACGGCCGTCGTATGTCACCCGGTGGTGCATTTAGCTCAGCCGCTGCTGACGTAAACCAAATTCCTACCTCAATGATCGAGCGTGTTGAAGTACTGACCGGTGGTGCATCTACCGTGTACGGTGCAGACGCTGTAGCGGGTGTTGTTAACTTCGTACTGCGTGAAGATTTCGAAGGTGTTGAAATCAACATGGGTACTTCGGGCTTCATGCACGATAACGACAACACTTACATCCAAGGTTTGATGGATGCTCGCGGCTTCGATTACCCCAAAGGTGGTAACGGTGTAGATGGCCAAGCCGACACTATCGACATCTTAATCGGTAGCAACTTCGCTGAAGGCAAAGGTAATGCCACCATGTTCGCCACTTGGCGTAAAGGTAGTGAGCTGCGTCAAGAAGCGCGAGACTACTCTTCGTGTGCACTGAACGGCGGCGGTACTGCGTGTGGCGGTTCTAGTACTACACCTGTACCTAACTTCTTCTTAGCACCAGTTGTTGACGGCGTTTACGACCCTGCAGGCGAAGAAGGCTGGTTTGCACTGCAAGATGATAGCTCATTCGCTCCCCGCACTGGAGCAGGCCGTGAGACTTATAACTACGCGCCTATTAACCACTTCATGCGTCCCGATGAAAAATGGACCTTCGGTGGTAATGTTAAATACGCTATCAACGACAACACTCGCATCTACGGCGAATTCTCTTACATGGATTACCGCACTAAAGCACAGATTGCTGAGTCAGGTACGTTCTATGCTGAAATGTATGAAATTCCTCTGAGCTCAGATCTGTTCAGCGACGCACAACGTGCACAGTTCCTGTCACTGTTCTCAGCGCCAGGCTTCGATGAAAACGGCACTATCGGTGCTTACATCGGTAAACGTAACGTTGAAGGTGGTCCACGTTCTAACATTCTGGAAAACAACAGCTTCCGCATGGTGCTGGGTGTAGAAGGCACGTTGGCTGATGGTTGGGACTACGATGTTAACTACCAAAAAGGTCGCGTAAACTCATACTCAACCTACATCAACGACTTCTTTGCGCCTAAGATTTCTGAAGCGCTGGAAAATGCTACCTACGATGTATTCACCTACCAAGGTGTGACTTCTGAGCAAGCTGACTCGTTAACGGGTGTGGCGATCCTGGGCGCCGGTATCAGCCAAGAAATCTTCTCAGGTTTCGTCAGCGGTGACACTGGTTACAGCCTCGGTACTACTGACCGCACTATCAGCATCGCTGCGGGTATGGAACGTCGTGATATTAAATTCGATCGCAACGCGGACTCTGTTTATGAAGACGGTTCACTGTTAGGTCAAGGTGGTCCTACTCCAAGCATTGAAGGTGCTTATAACGTAACCGACTTGTTCTTCGAAGCTGCGATTCCAGTGTTGGATAACTTCACCACTGAGATCGGTGCTCGTTCATCAGACTACTCATTGGCTGGTAATCACAATACCTTCAAAGTGGCACTTAGCTACGAGCCTTTGGATTCACTGCGTATCCGCACCGGTGTCAACCGTGCAATTCGTTCACCCTCAGTAATCGAGATGTTTGCACCCTCTAACTTGGGTCTGTGGAACGGTGTTGACGGCTGTGCAGGCGCGAACCCAGTATTCACTGCTGAACAGTGTGCTCGCACAGGTGTGACTGCCGCTCAATACGGCAACATCGATGTAAGCCCCGCGTCTCAGTACAACGGCGTATTCGGTGGTAACACTGAACTGAAACCCGAAGTTGCAGACACCTTCACCTTTGGTGTAGTTGTTGATCCTATCGAGAACTTGACCTTCTCGGTTGACTACTGGAGCATCGAACTGAAAGACGCGATTGACTCTGTAGGTGCAGAAACCATTCTGGAGCAGTGTGCGGTTAACAACAACGCCACCTTCTGTGGTCTGATTAACCGTGGTACTGCAGGCACACTGTGGCGTGGTACATCTGGCTACATCGAAAGCAACAACCAGAACTTGGGTGAAATCAACTACGAAGGTATCGACTTGGCAGCAGCTTACGCCATGGAACTTGCTGGCGGCGCTCTGAGCTTTAAGTTCTCTGCTTCACACATGCTGAAGAAAGAAACTCTGACTCTGCCCGGCGACGAAACCACTCGCGAAGACTGTGTGGGCTTGATCAGCACTAGCTGTTTCGTCACTCCCGAATGGCGTGGTATGTTGTCTACTAACTTCACCAAAGGCGATTACAGCGTAGGTGCCAAGTGGCGTTACTTCGGTGGCGTGACTTATGATGGCGCTACCGACGTTATTGCTCAGGATAACCTGGGTTCACAGTCTTACATTGACTTGAATGCTGCTTACACCGTAAGTGAAAACATTGAAGTTTCTGGTACTGTGCGTAACTTGCTGGACAAAGAGCCTCCAATGGTGGGCAGTACTTTGTCATCTAACGCTAACACCATCGCTGGTTTCTACGACACTCTGGGTCGTTACGTCAGCGCCAACGTAACCTTCAGCTTCTAAGGTTACTGTTAGCGAAAACAGCGGGCCATGCCCGCTGTTTTTTTTTGTCGCGACAAAATATAAGGAAACCGAATGCCAGCCGATTCAGAGCGTTCACGCTACGAAAGAGCCCTGCAAGCCTATCAACAGGGGGATATTTCGACCGCAATCGAGCGTTTAAAATTGCTTATCGCTGATTTTCCGGAAAAGGACCAATATCGTATTGCCTTGGCCAACCTTTACCTAGGAAGTCAAACCCCCGAGGCGGCCAGTGAACTGTTCTCAGTCCAAGATCCTGACAATTGTTACAACAAAGCCTACTACGCCGCTAAAGCCGGATTAGTTGAACAAGCTATTTCTCTTTACAAGCAATCCATCGATATGGGGCTGCAACATCCCGCGGAGGCCTATAACAATATCGCGATTTTACAGCGCGAAGAAATCCTAGACGACGACATGGCCGAAGCAACCTTCAAACGAGCCGTTGAACTAGCTCCAGGGTATGCTGCCGCCATCATTAATCTCGCCAACCTGTACGAGGATAGAGGCGAAAAAGAACAAGCCAAGCAGCTACTGTCATCGATTCCACATGACGACAAACAGTACCCAACCGGCCTAACACGCCTCGCCGCCATGCAGCGCGACGGCTCCATGCTGACCACACTAAAAGACTGCCTAGCTCGCACCCAATCGGACCCAGACCAATACTGCAACATGCTCTATGAAATTGGCCACCAGCTTGAAGCCTCCAAACTATACGTGGAGGCCTGGCAGACATTTCAAGCGGCTAATGCGCTTAACGCGCGATTCAATAGAGCCTTTAATCCAAAGTTGTGGCGTGCGCGCTTTGAAGAGGCTATCCAACCTGTTACCAATCAAGCTATCAGTACTGCACACAATCTCGTGTTTATCTGCGGCATGTTCCGCTCGGGCTCAACCCTATTAGAGCAAATGCTCGCCGCCCACCCCGCCATTGCTGCGGGAGGAGAACTCACGCTTTTCCCAAAATTGGCGCAGGGCCTCAACCCAAGCAAACAACAGCAAGCGGTTTCGCAATACTTACAGCAGATATCGCGCGTGGCCAACGATAAACCCTGGGTGACAGACAAGCGGCCTGACAACCTGTGGCATATCCATAAAATTAAGCAGCTGTTTCCCAAAGCAAAAATCGTTATCACTGAACGCGATCTCAGAGATAACGCACTATCTATATACCAACAGCGGCTAGCACCTGCCATGGATTACGCCTGCAACCCACAGCATATCGTCGAATATGCCGAATATTGCCAAGCGCTAAAGGAGCATTGGCAAAAGTTCTATCCTGAGGACGTTTACAGTGTGCGCTACGAAGCTCTCGTAAAGGATCCACAAGCGACGATAACTCCCATACTAAGGGCAATGGGGCTAGCTTGGGACGACACATGCCTTCGTTTCCATACTCTTAACAACACAGTTAAAACCGCCAGTGTATGGCAAGTCAGACAGGCACTACATAATCAGTCAATCGGCCGGGCCAAGCACTACCCAGCATTTTTACCGGAACGAGATGCTTAGTTAGGCAAGGCATCCATGGGGGCAGTAACCCGTCGCTGTGACGACGAAAATGGTCGCGTACCATGCCACATATAGGAGGGAAAAAGTAACGACATGCCAACCTGCGGGCAGTGCGCTTGCAAGGTCTGTTCGCGCTCGCCTAGGTTGAGGGAAGTTTCACCGAGAATAACCCAGCCTTGCTGCTCTGGATCATCTTGGCTACAGATGGACGGCACCTCGACGTAACAGGGTCCCGACAACCAACCCTCAGGGTGAACGTGATTGGTATGGTAACCGTCACCGTGCAAGCTCACTGACCACGCACCCGAGAACCTAAACCCCTGCCGCATGCGCCGGTAAAAGGGATGTTCGCTATCGTTTCTAGGCAGCCCAGCAAGAAAATCACTTATGCGCTGCTGCAAAGCCATACGATAGTCTTGAATCACCGCATCGGGCTGAACAAACAAATTGCCCATGGATTGGGTACCGCCGGCGACACTTTGATCAAGCGGTTGACGGCTCGCCGTATGCAATTTGCGAAGACTACGCGCAAGCTCGGTAAAAAAGTGCTCGGTGTTGTCGTAACTCGCGGGAATGGGCAAGGGCCGATAGTCGATCAAGCGCTCGTCGTACAGCCAGTGGAATTTTGGATCGTCTAGTAAACGCCAACAAAGTCCTTTATAAGCCCAGATCTCCTGATTATCGGGGACATTTTGCGCCGCGTGATCAAGCTTTTGTAATGCATGCTGGTAATCCCCGAGCTGTATAAGCACGCTGGCTAAGTCCACTTGCCAACGATGATTTTCCGGCACGGCATTGGCTGCTAGCTGTAAGTGGTATTTGGCTGCCTCGAGATTAGACTCTCGGGATTCGATCGCGCCCAGTGCATGTCGATAATCGGCTAAGTCGCCATCTACCTTAAATCCTTCGTTGAGTAACTCGCGCGCACTGTCCAATTGCTTGGTTTGAACCAGCGTGGCCACTTCATTCATGCGAACCGCAGGCGTGTATTGCCCGCGCTGTTTCAAACGGCGGTAGCTGCCCAAAAACGCTTCGTCCCGTTGTTGCTCCCAGTACAATTGATTGAGGGCTTGGTGGGCTTCTAACATCATTGGTGCTGATTCTATGGCAGTCAACAAGTGACCTTCTGAGGCTTGCCATTGCGACAAGTCGTAGTACAAGCAACCCAGCATATAACGGTAATCACTGCTTTCTTGAAACACTTCTTGGTGGGATTGGAGTTGTTGCAATGCCTCTTCGGATTGACCCAAATCGCGCTGCAGACGCGCTCGTCTTAACAACAGTTCTGGCAAGAGACCATTCTCGACAATCAACGCTTCAACCAATTCCATGGCATCGGCGGCCTCTCCTTTTGCGTGTTTAATATCTGCGACAAGCAAACGCTCAGCTTCAGCATTACAGCCCTCTAGCAGCGCCGTGGCCTCATCAAATCGCTTAAGCTTTAAACCTAACAGCGTGGCCAAATTTCTGCGTGCATCGCTATTTTCGCCACCAGCAAGTGCTTGCCGATAATAGCGTTCAGCCTCAACGTATCGGGCTTGTTGATACAGTAAATTAGCGTAATTACCGGCAGCAATGGTGTGCGAGGGGTTCAGCTGTAAGCAGTACTGAAAAGCCTGTTCGGCCTGAGACAAAAAACCACCACCGCGCAACGCCATTGCTAATATATGCAAGAGCTCAGGGTGCTGTGGAGATTGTGCCAAGGCCGATTTGGCGTGCTCGATAGCGAGGGGCCAAGCACCTTGCTGTAGGGCCTGAACCGCCAAATTGGCCTGTTGTTGCAGGTTCATTAACCCTGGGGAGTAGCTATAGCGCCTCGACGGTCCATGCTATCTTTGGCATTTTGTGATGCTTCGCGAATCCTTTCAAGCTGTTCGGGTGTGTAGCAAATTCGTTCGCGAATGAGCTTACCGGCAACCTGTTCCATACGACAAATTTTGCCGTCATCGGCGCCCGCTAATTCACGTTCTTTACGCAACTTGGCTTGGTTAACACAGGCCATCAGGCTTAAGCAGATCACACCGGTCAACATGATTTTAAAAACGTTCATAAGCACTCCTTGTTTTAAGGGCTAATCATAAGCGAATCTTTGGCGATGACAAAGTCGACCTCCGCCAATCACGCTATAGAATGTCGTCGAGGCGACTGAAAAGCTGAGTGATATAGGGCGGGGCTTCATTAACTAGCTGGTGCCCAGCACCCTCAATCATATAAAGGCGCATCTGCGGAAACTTCAGCGGGATGTACTTCACGTTATAACGCCAGTCCACGGTGTTGTCGCCCGTGCCCTGAATCATGTGGATTTCAACATCGCTCAGGTTGGCGACATGAAATTCGGATTCGGCATTGAACATCGCTGCCACCCAATCAAAATACAGGTAGCGGCTCTGTAGTGGGTCACTATTGGCGAGAAAATCGACGAAAGCCTGGTCGTGAGAAGAAGCGGAAAAACTTCGCTTGATGCGGTTATTCCACCAGCGCAACATGCCGTGCATGAAAATCACTACATTCCACTTCGCCGCACGCAGCAAGGGCGATATCAACACCACTTTGCGGAAATGGCAAACGGGATTCTGTAGGCAATGGCGCATCAAAATTCCGCCACCGGTGCTCTGCCCCAGCGCGATGAGATCATCGCCATACAAGGTTTTAAACGCCGCCACGGCGGCATCAAGTACCTGTAGGTAGCTGTCGAAGGTCTTTATCGACGCTTGCCGGCCACTGCTAAGGCCATGCCCCGGCAGGTCAAAAATGCACACCCGCCAATTAGCCGCCAAGGCGTAGTCGATAATTTTTTTGTATACGCCGGTATGGTCGTAGAGACCGTGAACAATGCACAGCGTGCCGCGCGGATCTGCGGGCGTCCAGGTTTGGCAAACAATTCGCCAATCCTCGACGCTAATACGACCCATGCGGTGGGCATAGCGTTGCCGATTGGGTAATTGGTAATGGGTGTAGTATTGGTCGAGACCACCGAGCGAGGCAGTTGCCTCGTCGCTGGTAATGTCGGGCAAAAGCTCGGCGAGCTCGTGCCAATGAGCTCGCGTGGCCTGCATTTAGTAGCTGCCGTTGCTGTAGTTGGTCGCCATTTGTTCTAGACCTATCGGCACGATCTTGCTGGCGTGGCCAGCGGTGCCAAAGGCTTCGTAGCGGGCAATACAAATATCGCGCATGGCTTCAACGGTTTTACCCAGGTACTTGCGCGGGTCAAATTCGGCGGGGTTCTGCGCCATAAAGCGGCGAATTGTGCCGGTAGACGCCAGGCGAAGATCAGTATCGATATTCACTTTGCGCACGCCGTGCTTGATGCCTTCGCAGATCTGCTCCACCGGCACACCGTAGGTCTCTGGAATCTCACCCCCGAACTCGTTGATGATCGCCAGCCAGTCCTGCGGCACCGAACTAGAACCGTGCATGACTAGATGGGTGTTGGGGATCTTGGCGTGGATCTCGCGGATGCGATCAATCGCCAGTATGTCGCCGGTGGGCGGGCGGGTGAATTTGTAGGCGCCGTGGGATGTGCCACAGGCAATCGCCAAGGCATCAACGCCAGTTTTGGCGACAAAATCGGCCGCTTCATCGGGGTCGGTGAGCATTTGATCGTGGCTCAACTTACCCGCTGCGCCTACGCCATCCTCTTCACCGGCTTCGCCTGTTTCAAGCGAGCCCAGACAACCCAATTCGCCCTCTACCGACACGCCACAGGCGTGCGACATCTCAACGGTGCGGCGCGTAACGTCGACGTTGTACTCGTAGCTAGAGGGTGTTTTGCCATCCTCCATCAGCGAGCCATCCATCATCACCGATGAGAAACCCAATTGAATCGAGCGCTGACAAACCGCCGGGCTGGTGCCGTGGTCTTGGTGCATGCAGACGGGGATTTCGGGGAACTCTTCGATGGCCGCCAGGATCATGTGGCGCAGAAACGGCGCCCCGGCGTATTTACGGGCGCCCGCAGACGCTTGCATGATAACAGGGCTATTGGTGGCGCGAGCGGCCTCCATAATAGCGCGGGTTTGCTCTAGGTTATTGACGTTGAACGCCGGAATCCCATAGCCGTATTCGGCAGCGTGGTCCAATAGCTGCCTAAGGGTAATAAGTGCCATAACATCCTCTTTATTACAGCGCGACAATGTGCAGTTGTCGTTGAATTCAAAGGCACTGTGCAGGTGCCCACTCTTGAACTAAAGGGGTTGAGCTAGTCTTTTGTTTTGAGGATCTCCTTCATTTTTGGTCTCCGTGAAAATTAGCGCGGCTGTTGTTGTTTTATTTAGCTCGCGCTTCCAAAATCGCTACTGCAGGCAGTGTTTTACCCTCGACGTACTCGAGGAAGGCACCGCCACCTGTAGAAATATAGGATACCTTGTCGGCAATGTTAAATTTGTCGATCGCCGCTAAGGTGTCGCCACCGCCGGCCAGTGAAAAGCCGGTGCTATCTGCAATCGCCTCACTAATGGCACGGGTGCCAGTGCTGAACTGTTCAAATTCAAATACACCGACGGGGCCGTTCCACAAAATGGTCTTGGCGCTTTGCAGAATGTCCGCCATTTCGTTAGCGGTGCCGGGGCCAATATCAAAAATCATCTCATCGTCTTGGACTTCATCTGCGTACTTGAAGATGGCGGGTTCGTCTTCCGCGAAATTTTTACCTACCACCACATCCACAGGAATAGGGATGCGCGTCTTTTCCATCAGCGCCTTGGCTTGCGGAATTAAATCGGGTTCATACAACGATTTACCCACCGCTAAGCCGCTCGCCGCCATAAAGGTGTTGGCGATACCGCCACCTACGATCAACTGATCGCAGACCTCAGACAGTTTCTCGAGCACTTCCAGTTTGGTTGATACTTTAGAGCCACCGACAATCGCCACCACAGGGCGCTCGGGTTCTGCCAACGCTTTTGCAAGGGCATCGAGCTCACCTGACAACAGTGGGCCGGCGCAGGCAACGGGGGCGAACTTAGCCACGCCGTGGGTCGACGCTTGGGCGCGGTGGGCGGTACCGAAAGCATCCATCACGAAGATATCGCACAGCGCCGCATACGCTTTGGCCAGATCTTCGGCGTCTTTCTTTTCGCCGACATTGAAACGGACGTTTTCCAGCATGACGATTTCGCCCTCAGCGACGTCGACACCGGCTTGCCATTCTTTCACCACGCGCACGGGCATACCCAGCAACTTGCCTAAATGAGCCGCTACCGGCGCCAGTGAATATTGCGCCTCAAACTCCCCTTCGGTGGGTCGACCCAAGTGCGACATCAAGATCACACGAGCACCGCCGTCTAGGGCCGCCTGAATGGTAGGCAGCGCCGCACGAATACGAGCATCACTGGTAACAACGCCATCTTTGAGTGGCACGTTGAGGTCTTCGCGGATCAATACACGCTTACCGTTTAAATCCAAATCAGACATTCTGATCACGGACATGGAGATCTCCTTATTAGTGACTTGCCAACCAGTGGCTGGCAGTTTGTATCATTCTATTGGCAAAGCCCCACTCGTTGTCGAACCATACAATCAGTTTGATCAAACGGCCGTCGGCGACGCGGGTTTGACCAGCATCGACGATGGCGGAGTGGCTGTCGTGGATAAAGTCACACGAGGCTAGCGGTTCATCAGTATAGCCAAGCACACCGCAGTAATTGGCGGTGGCGGCTTTGAGTAATTGGTTCACTTCACTGGCACTGGTGTCGCGGGTAACGTCTAGCGCCAAATCCAGCAGCGACACGTTGGTGGTGGGTACGCGAATCGCCTGCGCTTCAAATTTGCCATCAAAGGCCGGCAAAATGCGCGCGATGCCACGCGCCAACTCGGTATCGACCGGAATGATCGACTGGCTAGCGGCACGCGTCTTGCGAAGGTCGGTGTGGTGATAGGCGTCGATCACCGGTTGGTCGTTCATTGCCGAGTGCACAGTGGTAATACAGCCGCGCAAAATACCTAGCTCGCCATCGAGGGCGTGAATCACCGGTAATAACGCATTAGTGGTACAGGAGGCATTGGACACGATTTTGAGCTGGCTGTTGAGCTCGTGGTGGTTGAGCCCATACACCACAGTTGCATCGACATCGGGGTCGGCGGGCTGTGAAAACAGCACCTTTTTCGCCCCCTGGCTTAAGTGCTTTTGCGCCGTGGCGCGGTCGCTAAATTGGCCAGTACACTCCATCACTAAATCGATATCGAGCTCACCCCAGGGCAAGTCAGCGATGTCAGCATGGTGAAAAAGTTTGATGCGTTTATCACCGACCAATAATTCATCACCTTGGTGGGAAACCGGCAAGGGCAAACGCCCGTGGGTCGAATCGTACTTAGTGAGGTGGACGATGGTGTTAGCATCGCCCAGCTCATTGATCGCCACTACGTCTATGTCGCTAGCGCTACCCTCAAGCAGCGCCCGCAACACGCAGCGACCGATACGACCGTAGCCGTTTATCGCAATGCGATAGCCCACTAATCCAGCAGCTCGCTCGCTACCGCGACCACGTTGTCGACGGTGAAACCAAACTCTTCGAACAACTGGCCGGCTGGCGCCGATTCACCGAAGGTGGTCATGCCGATAACGCGGCCATCGAGGCCAACATACTTGTACCAGAAGTTTTCGTGACCCGCCTCGATCGCGATGCGGCTAGCCACTTCTACCGGTAATACCGCTTGGCGGTACTCGGCATCTTGAGCGTCGAACACATCGGCCGAAGGCATAGACACTACGCGAACCTTGTGGCCTTTATCGCGCAATACGGCGGCAGAATCCATCGCCAAACCCACTTCTGAGCCCGTGGCAATTAAGATCAATTCGGGTTCGCCGTCGCAATCGCTAAGGATGTAAGCGCCGCGCGCGATATCCGCCACTTGCTGCACCGAACGCTGCTGGTGAGGCAGGTTTTGACGGGTGAAGATCAACGCCGAAGGACCATCCTGACGCTCGATGGCGTACTTCCAAGCCACCGCTGATTCGACCGTGTCACAGGGACGCCAGGTCGACAAATTGGGGGTACAACGCAATGACGCGGTCTGCTCAACGGGCTGGTGAGTCGGGCCGTCTTCACCCAGACCAATCGAGTCGTGGGTGTAGACAAAGATATTGCGAATTTTCATCAATGCCGACATACGCACTGCGTTGCGCGCGTATTCCATAAACATCAGGAAGGTCGCGCCGAAAGGCAGCAAGCCACCGTGCAGAGCGATGCCGTTCATGATGGCCGACATACCAAATTCACGCACGCCGTAGTACACGTAGTTGCCATTGGCGTCGTCAGCGGTCACTGGCTTGCAGTCACCCCACATGGTCAAGTTTGAACCAGCCAAGTCCGCTGAACCGCCGAGAAATTCAGGCAGCAATTTAGCGTAGGCAGTAATAGTGTTTTGTGACGCCTTACGGGTAGCGATGACGTCGCCTTTTTCTTGGCAAGCCACCACGTATTCCATCGCTTTGGTAGAGAAATCTTCAGGCAAATCGCCTGCCATACGGCGTTCAAACTCTGCCGCCAATTCTGGGTAGGCGGCGCGGTATGCGGCGAAACGTTCGTTCCAAGCTTGCTCTGCCGCTGCACCTTTGGCCTTCGCATCCCAGCCAGCGTAAATGTCGGCAGGAACTTCGAAAGGCGCGTGGGGCCAACCGATGGTCTCGCGCACTAGTGCGATTTCGTCGTCGCCCAGTGGCGCGCCGTGGCAATCTTCTTTGCCTTGTTTGTTGGGCGAACCCTTACCGATGATGGTCTGGCAGCAGATCAAGGTAGGCTTGCCACTCTCCGCACGGGCGGCTTCAACCGCGGCGATAATTGCCTCGGGGCTGTGGCCGTCCACTTTGGGAATCACGTGCCAGCCGTAGGCTTCGAAACGCGCGGGGGTATTGTCGGTGAACCAACCTTCCACTTCGCCGTCGATAGAAATGCCGTTGTCATCGTAGAAGGCGATCAACTTACCAAGGCCCAAAGTGCCGGCCAGTGAACACGCTTCGTGTGAAATACCTTCCATCAAGCAGCCGTCACCGAGGAACACGTAAGTGTTGTGGTCAACGATGTCGTGGCCGGGACGGTTGAATTGCGCCGCCATGATTTTTTCAGCCAGCGCCATACCCACGCCGTTGGTAATACCCTGACCGAGCGGGCCAGTGGTGGTTTCAACGCCGGGCGCATAGCCGTATTCGGGGTGACCCGGGGTTTTAGAATGCAGCTGGCGGAAGTTTTTCAGCTCATTGATATCAAGATCGTAGCCTGTTAGGTGCAACAGTGAATAAATCAGCATTGATCCGTGGCCGTTTGACAGTACAAAGCGGTCGCGATCGGCCCAATTGGGGTTGCTGGGGTTGTGCACCATGTAGTCGTTCCAGAGCACTTCGGCAATGTCGGCCATACCCATAGGGGCACCGGGGTGACCACTTTTTGCTTTCTGGACGGCGTCCATGCTCAATGCGCGAATGGCATTGGCTAAATCACTGCGTGCAGGCATTGATATCTCCTAGGCGAGAGGGGCTAAAAAGAGGCCATATTGTCGCCTAGTCAGCTCGCCTTATCAAATCAAAAGGGACTATAACGGACATCTTTTAGACAAATATTGCATACTATATTGAAATATTTTGATATAGAGCGAATTTTGCTCTATACTCCCGCCCATGAATGCTGAAACCAGTCCACAACTTGCCGTTGAAACGCTTAGCGCCCTCTGCCATGCCAGTGGCGAATCGCTGCGCCTGCAAATTTTGCGTGCCCTCAGCCGCGACTCGTTTGGCGTGCTTGAGCTGTGCCAAATCTTCGATGCCAAACAACCAAGCTTGAGCCATCACCTGAAGGTTTTGGCCAAAGCAGGTCTGGTCACCACTCGCCGCGAAGGCAACAGCATTTTTTACCGCCGCGCCACCCAGGCCAACCACCCCCTATTAGTCAATTTGCACCGCGCACTTTGGCAAGTGGTGGACGCACTGGAACTGCCCGGGGAGTGCGCCGCCCGTTTGGACGATGTCAACCGCGCCCGCGCCGAGCGCTCTGAGCAATTTTTCCGAGATTACGCCGGTAAATTCCAAAGCCACCAGGAACAGATTGCCAGCGTTGAGCTGTACACCAACGAAGTGCTGCACGTGATCGATAGCCACTGCCCGCGGCTGCGCTGCGCGGTTGAAATTGGCCCCGGCGAAGGGGCATTTCTACCGTCACTGGCCACGCGCTTTACCCGCGTTGTTGCACTGGACAGCTCCGAGACCATGCTAGCCCTCGCCAAGTCGGCACCCAGCAATGCTGCGCTGGACAATGTCGAATGGCTCAACGGCGATACTCGCACCCTGCGCAACAACGTGGTTGGGGTCGACTGCCAAGTGATCAACATGGTGTTGCACCACGTGGCGTCGCCGCAGCAGATCTTTGATGACACCTTTGCTGCCGCCAGCGAGGGCGGCTTGTTGATTATCACCGATCTCTGCGAGCACGACCAAACGTGGGCGCAGCAGGAGTGCGGCGACCTTTGGTTGGGCCTAAATAGCGACGATATTCTGCAGTGGGCCGACAACGCCGGCTGGGAACGTCGCGATAGTTCATATTTTGCACAACGCAATGGCTTCACTATTCAACTACATTGTTTTTATAAGCCAGCAACGTCTTTGCAATAAACACGACATAACACCTGCCACAAACAGGTTTTTGAGGATTTTTACATGTCAGAATACAGTGTTTTTACCTCGGAGTCGGTCTCGGAAGGCCACCCCGATAAAATGGCGGATCAGATCTCTGACGCCGTGCTCGATGCCATCCTGAAGGATGATAAAAACGCTCGCGTGGCGGTGGAGACCATGGTCAAAACCGGTATGGTCATCGTGGCTGGCGAAGTGCGTACCAACACCTATGTCGACTTAGAAGACTTGATTCGCGATGTTGTGCTGGGCATTGGCTATAACAGTTCCGACGTCGGTTTTGACGGCGCCAGCTGTGCGGTATTGAACGCTATTGGCAAGCAATCGGCAGACATCGCGATGGGCGTTGACGAGGGTGACAACAAAGACCTCGGCGCCGGCGACCAAGGCCTGATGTTTGGATACGCATCAAACGAAACCAGCGTATTGATGCCTGCGCCGATTCAGTATTCACACCGTCTCGTTGAGCGCCAAGCAGAAGTTCGTAAGGCCGGCACCCTGCCCTGGCTGCGCCCCGATGCTAAATCACAGGTCACCATGCACTACGCCGACGGCAAACCCGTCGCGGTCGATGCCATCGTGCTGTCGACGCAACACGACCCCAGTATCAGCCTGAGTGATTTGCGCGAAGCGGTGATGGAAGAAATCATCAAGCCCGTCATTCCCGCTGAATGGTTGCACAGTGGCACCAAGTACCACATCAACCCCACCGGCAACTTCGTCATTGGTGGCCCAGTGGGCGACTGCGGCCTGACCGGCCGTAAAATTATCGTGGACACCTATGGCGGCATGGCTCGCCACGGTGGCGGTGCCTTCTCGGGTAAAGATCCTTCAAAAGTAGACCGTTCGGCGGCTTATGCGGGTCGTTACGTGGCGAAGAACATCGTCGCGGCTGGCTTGGCTGACCGCTGTGAAATCCAAGTATCGTACGCCATCGGCGTGGCCGAGCCGACTTCAATTTCGGTCAATACCTTTGGCACTGGCGTCGTTGCTGACGACCGCATCGTAGAAATCGTTCGTCGCGTATTCGATCTTCGTCCGCGCGGCATTATTGAAATGCTGGACTTGAAACGCCCCATCTATCAAGCGACAGCAGCGTATGGCCACTTCGGCCGCGAACTGCCCAATTTCACTTGGGAAAAAACCGACAAAGTTGACCAAATCAAAGCGGAGGCTGGACTATGAGCAACACAGCAGAAGTTATTAACTTAGACAATTTCACCGACTACAAAGTCGCCGACATCAAACTGGCAGACTGGGGTCGCAAAGAAATTGAAATCGCCGAAGGCGAAATGCCCGCGCTGATGGCGCTGCGTCGCAAGTACAAAGATGCCCAACCCCTGGCTGGTGCCAAGATCATGGGCTGTATCCACATGACCATTCAAACCGCCGTGTTGATTGAAACACTGGTGGAACTGGGTGCCGACGTGCGCTGGTCATCGTGCAACATTTTCTCTACCCAAGACCACGCCGCCGCCGCGATTGCAGCAGCCGGTATCCCTGTCTTCGCCTGGAAAGGCGAGACTGAGGAAGAGTTCTTATGGTGCATCGAGCAAACCATTCGCGCTAGCAAAGACAGCGATGCGATCTGGGATGCCAACATGATTCTGGACGACGGTGGCGATTTGACCGAAATGGTTCACAACAAATTCCCACACATGCTGGACACTATTCATGGTATCTCTGAAGAAACCACCACCGGTGTACACCGTCTGTTAGAAATGGTTCAAGCTGGTACTTTGAAAGTGCCCGCCATCAACGTAAACGATGCGGTTACTAAAGCAAAGAACGACAACAAATACGGTTGCCGACACTCGCTGAACGACGCCATCAAGCGCGGCACCGACAACTTGTTGGCGGGCCGTAAAGCGCTGGTCATTGGCTACGGTGACGTGGGCAAAGGCTCAGCGGCATCACTGCGCCAAGAAGGCATGATCGTCAAAGTGACCGAAGTGGATCCCATCTGTGCGATGCAAGCGTGCATGGACGGCTTCGAAGTGGTCTCGCCCTACATCAACGGCGAAAACAACGGCACGCTCGAGTGCGTCGACAAAGACCTGTTGGGCAAGACTGACTTGGTGGTGACCACTACCGGTAACGTCAATGTGTGCGACAAAAACATGCTGCAAGCGCTTAAATCTGGCGCAGTGGTATGTAACATCGGCCACTTCGACAACGAAATTGACACCGCCTACATGCGTGCCAACTGGGAGTGGGATGAAGTCAAACCCCAGGTACACAAGGTCATTCGCGACAAAGCCAGCAACGATCACTTGATCCTGTTATCAGAGGGCCGCTTGGTGAACTTGGGTAACGCTACTGGCCACCCCTCGCGCATTATGGATGGTTCTTTCGCCAACCAAGTACTGGCACAGATGTACCTGTACGAGGCGAAATTCGCCGACCTGCCTGCGGCTGACAAGCCTGCCAATGTCTACGTTAAGGTTCTGCCCAAGAAACTCGACGAAGAAGTGGCCAAGGACATGGTCGAGGGTTTCGGTGGCGTGTTGACACGACTGACCAAGCAACAAGCTGACTATATCCACGTAAATGTGGATGGCCCCTACAAGCCAGAAGCCTATAAATACTAGGCGGCTTTTTCGCGGCAGCCCTTGGCTGCCGCCTTTTGAGATACTGTGATGGACTACTCAGACAAGCAATTTAGTATAGAAATCTTCCCTCCAAGATCCCCCGAGGGAAAAGCCAAACTGACCAACACGGTCAAGCAGCTCAACGCACTTAATCCTGCCTTTTTCTCATGCACCTACGGCGCTGGCGGCACCACCCGCGAAACCACCAAAGACATGGTATTAAGCATGCTGGCTGCCGGTATCGACACCGCACCTCACCTCTCCTTCGGTGGCGACGGTGAAGACACCATCTTGGCCCTCATCAACGAATACAAACAGGCCGGCGTCAAACGCATCGTAGCACTGCGCGGTGACTTGCCCAGCGGCATGAACGGCGAGCGCGAATTGGTTCACGCGGATGCCTTGGTGCGCTTTATCCGTCAACACACAGGTGATCACTTTCAAATTGAGGTCGCCGCCTACCCAGAAATTCACCCTGAAGCGGAGAGCTATGACGCTGACATCCATTTTTTAAAGGGCAAGTTCGAGGCCGGTGCCGATAGCGCAATCACCCAGTACTTTTTTGACCCCGACGCCTATTTTTACTTTTTAGATGCCTGCCATGCGAAGGGTATCACCCAGCCCATTTATCCGGGTATCATGCCTATTTTGAACTACGCCAACATCGCGCGTTTTTCTGCCAATTGCGGTGCTGATATTCCACGTTGGCTGGATAAAAAGTTGTCCGCCTATGGCGACGACAATGCCTCGCTACAAGCTTTTGGTGTGGACTTCATTTCGCAGATGTGTGAGCACTTACTTGCTGGCGGCGCGCCTGGGCTACACTTTTATTCGATGAATTCTGTCGACCCCGTGAGCACGCTTTGGCACAACTTGGGTATTAAAACAGCATGCGGATCAGCCGACTCTACAGCAGCCTAACACTCCCTAGATCAGGTACCTTTACGCTGGATGAGGGTGCGAGCCACTATCTGCTCAAGGTACTTCGCTCGCCACTAGGCTATCGTTTTGTGATGTTTGATGGCAGCGGCTTGGAATTTGATGTCGAGCTCACCGAGGCGACCAAAAAATCCGCCACGGTGACGGTTCACTGTGTTCGCGATGGCCTCGCTGAATCGCCATTGCAAAGCCATCTCGCCATCGGCATTTCCAAGGGCGATCGCATGGATTTTGTCTTACAAAAGGCCACCGAACTTGGCGTAAGCAAGATTACGCCACTGTTCACCGAACACGGCGATGTGAAACTCAACGGCGATCGACTCGAGAAAAAACTGCAACACTGGCAGGGCGTGATCCGCAGCGCCTGCGAGCAATGTAGTCGCAGTGTGCTGCCAGAACTATGTGTACCCCAACGGCTGGATCAGCTTCTCGCCGGCGAGAATAGCCAAGTGAAATTTGTGCTTTATCCGACCAGTGATCAATCCCTGCAGCACAGCGATACACCTAGCAGCGCCTGTTTGCTGATCGGGCCTGAAGGTGGATTGAGCCAAGTGGAAATTGACAGTGCCCTCGGCGCGGGATTTGTATCGCTGCAACTCGGTCCGCGGGTATTGCGCACTGAAACAGCACCGTTAGCTGCGCTGTCGCTACTGCAATATTTGTGGGGCGACTTTTAGCTTTAGCAGTAAATCGGCCTGATTATTGACCCGCAGCTTTTTGTAACTATTGCGCAGCTGCGTCCTAATGGTGTGAATACTCTTAGCCTGCCTTTCGGCCACTTGTTGTACCGACAGTCCTTCTTGCAAGGCCCTGCATACGCGCCGCTCGGCGTTGGATAAGTTACCTAGAGGCTCCGTTTGGTGGGGCTTACCGCGATACCATACCATCAAACGCCAAGCTCCTACTCGTTGTCCTCGCTGCCGCAATAACAGTAATCCTTGCTCCTCATCCAAGGCAAATTCGCTGTTGTTGGCTGGCGTAGCTCGGCACAATTGCCGCATGGCAGATGCCAGTGCTGCTGCCTGAGGCGGGTCAAGACCCTCATGTTTACGCCGCCAAGCCGTGTTGGTCAGCGAGCGTCCAGTTCGGCAATTTACTAGCGCCACCGGTGAGCTGAACAATGCCAACAGGCTTGCCAGGTCGTGCTGGGGTTGTGCTCGCTGCAATTGCTGCTGAATAAATGCCATGGTGCAAGGAATCTTGTCTGCCGCAAGCGCTATCACAAGCCACTGGTGGCCATTGGCACGTTCAACCACGACCTTTGCACGCCCCTGAAAAAGGTGTTGCACGTAGCGCCGCAATGCCCCAAAAGCGCGTGGCTGCCGCTCGAGCATGAGGCTTACAGTTTCGATGCACTCAGCCGTAAATTGTGCTTTATCGGTATTCGCTACTAGAAACCAACGCGATTGCCGCCGCTGCCAGATACAGCTCACTGCAGCCATGCCAACGGCCCCTGTGTCAGGTGAAGGATTAATTGTTGTTGCGTGTCTACCCCGCACTGCTTAGTAAGGCGCTGCAGGTAAGTGCGCCGGGTTGTGCGCGATATGCCGAGCTGTTGTTGCACGTCGTTGACAGACAAACCACTGGCTAGGAGGCAGGCCATCATGGCTAAGGGGTTGTTAACGTTCAAATAACGTCGGCAAAAAATTAGTTTGTTAATGCTAGGGGTGGGGGATGAAGGCTGACTTAACTGCTGATAGTAATGCGTCAGCACATCGGCGTCGATGGCCTCAAAGATAGCCTGCAAGCGATGCCGTAATAGCTTGGCCAGGTCGTTCGCAGCCGCCAAGAACGCGTCGGTCATACTGGCACTGGCGAGGTAAATGCGCACATCACTGAGGGTCATACAATAATTATGCTGATCACCAGCAAAGGGAATAAATGCATCGATATGACCAATCGAAATACCGTATTGGCGTAACACATAGCGTCGAAACTCATCGACAGCGTCGTCTTCTGAATGGCAGGCTAAAAGTGAAACTTCCAATGTTATCCACGCCTGCCCAGCTTGCTTGTTTGGCATGGTCGTTTTTCCTTAAACACCACACCATTTAAGGCGAATTAAAAGCCTCAAATAACAACTTAGAAGCAAAAAACGATCAGTATTTTCTCGTTAAACGATCAGTTGTTCTAATTTTTCAAAATCAGGCAGAATCATGCGACGGCCATCCACCGTCACCCAACTGCGCTGCCAGGGGTAAACTAATTGCGCATCGATGGTGCGCATATCATCGACGCTAAGTCGCAACATACGGGGCAATGTTTTTACCGCTACGGCAAAAAATTCCTGCGCGGGCTTGTGCACGGCGTGTAACACCAACACACACACTCGCTTGTCACCGCCGCTGATATCGAGCACGGGCAGCTCTCGCTCACGCCAAACCACGTGGCTCTTCAGATTACTCTGCCAACCGACCACTTCAGCAATAGCCACATCGGGCATGATCACCATGCCCTGCTCGGCCTGCACCATGGCACAGGCCAAGTATTGATCGGCCTCGCCGGCGAGTAGGGCGACGATGGAACGCCTAGCCATTATCTGCCTCCCCGCGGCGGCCGTGCTGTAAAAGCTCATTGATCATGTCGAGCAGGACCTCTTCGCGATAGGGCTTACTCAATAAGTGATCGACCCCTACTTCCTCGGCGCGGCGGCGATGCTTTTCACCGCTGCGCGAGCTCACCATAACAATCGGTATGTGCTGCCACTGCTCGCTATGGCGTACTTGGCTCGCGAATTCAAAACCGTCCATCCGGGGCATTTCCACATCTAGCAAGATGATGTTAGGCATTTGGCCTTCAAGCTTTTCTAAACCGTCGACACCATCTTTGGCGGTCATGACCGAGAACTGGTGGCGTTCCAACAAGCGTGAGGTAATTTTGCGCACCGTAATCGAGTCGTCCACGATCATCACGGTGGCCTGCTGCTCACGGCGGGCAACACTGTCATCGGCCGCGTGTATAAATCGCAATCCCTGCTGCCAGGCCCGCAACAAGGGTGGTAAATCAACGATACTGATTACGCTGCCATCCCCCATGATGGTGGCACCAGCGATGCCCATCAGCTTGCCGAACTGTGGCCCCAGGGATTTCACCACCAACTCGCGACTACCGCGAAGGGCGTCGACCCGTACCGCAAAGTTACCATCGCCGGCACGCAATAAAATGAGTGGCGAATAGCCCTCTTGTACAACACTCACCTCCTCTTCTAGACCCAGCAATTGTGCCATTTCGCAGAAGTGATAATGCTGTTTACCGTAGCTCAAACGACTGTCTTTATTTTCTCTTAGGCCAGCTAACTCGCGACGTGAAATGCGCATAATGCCCTCGATACCGGCAAAGGGCACCGCGAAGCGCTGGCTGCCAACGTCAACCATCAAGGCGCGATTGACCGACTGTGAGAAAGGCACTACGAGGGTAAATTCAGTGCCGTGTTCAACGATGGACTGCACTTCAACGCGCCCACCCAACGACAGCATCTCATTATCGACCACATCCATCCCAACGCCGCGACCCGAAATCTCAGTCACCTTGGTGGCGGTACTGAAACCAGGGCGCATGATCAAACGCAGCACATCGTTGGGCGACAACTGCTCGTCGTCGGCTACGATACCGCGGGCGACCGCCTTGGCTAACACCGCTTCGCGGTTAATGCCGCCGCCGTCGTCGCTCATCACAAATACTAATTCGTTGTCGCGCCGTTGCACGCTCAACTTGATCGTGCCGACCTCGGGTTTTCCCTGTGCGGCGCGCTGCTCAGGTGTTTCAATGCCGTGGTCGAGCGCGTTGCGAACAATATGCTCGAGCGAGGTGGCAATACGTTCGAGCACCGAGCGCTGCAATTCACCCTCGATTTGTTCCGCGACAAATTCCACCGGCTTGCCGAGTTCTAAACTAATTTGATCCACTAGACGGCGTAGCCTTGGCATTAAGCGCGCGACAGGAATCATTCGCGACTGGTGGAGTTTCTGTACCAGCGAGGCACTCATCCGACCCTGCTGCACCAGGGTGGTTTCCATGTTGCGCAATAGGTCGGTGGCGGTCGATTTTAAATCGCCAATGTCGCTCAGCGACTCCATCAAACCGTTGGTGAGCTGTTGCAGCACGGTGTAGCGGTCCATTTCCAGAGGGTCAAAGGACTCATCGGCGGTGGTTTCCAACTGCTCGCGGCGATAGGCGATCTGGGCCTGGGTTTGGGTATCGAGCCGGCGCAGCTGATCCATGGTGCGCTGCTGTGCAGCTTCCAATTCGGTGACGACTTTGAGCATGGCGCGGCGTTGTTCATCGAGCTGACTGCGGCTAATAGTAATTTCGCCACCGATATTGGCCATTTCTTCAAGGGTATCGACGGGGACCTTGAGTAAATCGATAGCCTTGGGGGCTTTTTCGCTTTTAATGGCCACCGCGGCGACCGGCGCCTCGTCCTCTTCACCACTATCGAGGCCGCGCAACATGTCATCCAGGGTCTGCCAATAGCCACGCCAGGTGCGGAAGTGATCGGCATTGGGAGACGTTCCCAAGGCGATGAGCTCGCTTTCAAAATCGTGCGCGGTGGCAGCCATATCGCGCCAATTAACCATCCGCGCCCCTCCTTTGAGGGTATGTAACTGGCGCTTGAGATCGGCGCTAAGGGTTTCACTTCCGGGTGATTGCTGCCACTCGCTTAGGGAGGCATCGATGGCTTCGATTAATTCCTGCGCCTCTTCACTGAATATCTCGATCAGTTCTGGGTCGACCGCGTCGTCTGGCTCGGCCGCTTTAGGCTTTCCCGGCGGCGTGACCTCATCACTCGCGCTGGCTGGCTCCTCACGGGGTTCCAATAAGGGGGCGGGAGCCTCTTCACTCAAGGATTTTGCCAGCGGTGAATCGATCTCTTGGCGGCTATCTTCCAGCTCTTGATCGGCGCTTTCTAACTGCTGAGACAAACTGTCTAGAGTCGCCTTATCGATCACCGGTGCCTGGTCTGCGGCGATGAGATTTAACGCGTCAAAGGCTTGCCCAAGGGCGGGCTCGAGGTGATCTAACACCTGTTTATCGACGATATGGCGCAGAATGAAGTCAGCCATGGCGCTAAGCAATGCCGCCATGGAGGGCTGACTCGCCGCCAATGGAGCCGCGTCTTGTTGCAGTTGCTCGGCGTGACCGTGCCAGTCAAAATTGAGGTCGTGGGACAACATCGCCGGGTACATATTGTCTAGCGTTTCGCCCACCGCCAGCAACGACGCCATGGCCGTTTCGACCGCTTCGGTTTGCGCCGTATCCCAGGCCGAAATACGCGTTTGCAGAGCGCACAGTTGATCTTCATCGTGCTGCTCGGTAAGACAAAGTCGCGCCATGGCGATGGCCTCTTCGAGCAATTCAATGGCTTCAATATCGACTTTGTGGGCCAGCTTCAACTTGCCCTCAAGCGGTACGATCAACTGGCTCAAGCTCTCCAACTGCGCCGTCTTAGCGCCGCCTTTGAGGGTGTGCATGGCGCGCAGCACATCGTTAGGCACATCGACATTGCCGCCCAGCGATTTGGCGCGCTCGACAAAGGCCTGTACGGTATCTAAATATTGCAGAGCTTCGGGGGTAAAGACATCCTCTAGCGAATCGCTGCTGTCGGCCAAAGCCTCTGCCCACGCCTCGGCGGGTGGTGGCTGCTGACTCGTTTGTTGTTGAAGCAGGGCATTCAAGCGGGCGGCACGGGGCGTCAAACTATCGCCCTGACCGACGGCTAACGCCTCCACCATCAGGTTCAACTCTTCCACGGCCGCAGCAATTAATGGCGCGTGACCGATACTCAAAGTCTGGCTGCCCTGCAAAAGCTGGTTGTAGGTGTTTTCTAAACTCCAGCCAAACTCACCAATCGCTTCGGCGCCGACCATACGGCCGCTGCCCTTGATGGTGTGGAAGCCGCGTCGAATTTCGGCCAAGGCGTCGTGCCCAAGTTCGCCATCGTCGAGCGCGCTTTGCATGTCCTGCAAAACCTCGCGGGCCTCTTCGACAAAGATATCGCGCAATTCTGGATCAATATCCGACACCACAGGTTCTGTTGGGGCCACTATTGGCTCTGACGGTGGCGCGCTCGGCAGCGCATCATTAATCGCAGCTGCCAATTGTTGCTCGCTGCGTTCGGCGCCTTGCAGGGCTGCCTGCCAAGGCAGGTGCCAAGCCGCGAGACGCAGTGCCCATTCAATCGCGATGACAACCCGGGTCAACTGGTCGATGCGCTCAGCACTGGGCAGCAACTTGCGCGACAGCACTTGTTGGTCAACATACGCCGACAATGTCTTGGCGTAGTCGGCACAGGTCACAAGATCCGCTGCGTGAAGGGCATCGGCCAGGTGAGCGGCATGGGCAGGTACCGCTTTGAGCACGTCAAATTCTGAACCATCTTCGAAGAAATCCAGCAGCGCGCCTTGCAGCTCTCGCAGTGCCTGCTGGGCATGGTCGTACTTGGCATCGGGCGCCATCACCAACCAATCACTCACGTCGGCGTTGCTAGCGGCATATACAGATAATTGTCGCGCCAACACCAGCGTTTGCCCACGCTCGGCTTCAGGTTCGGCTGCCTTGGCGATGACATTGAGATTTTGCAACACATAGCGCAGCAGAATTTGCGGCAAAGCGCGCCGCGCCGCGGCTGAATCGAGTTGGGCCACGAAAGCCTGCGCCGCTTGCCACATGGGTTGACTCGCGCAGCCCTTGGTCACGCCCGCTAGGCGAGGTAACAACTTTTGCAGCGCCGTCAGGCCATCTTGCTCGCCCTTCATCATCTGCATCATGGCTAACTTGAACAACTGGCCAGCTTTTACAAGCCAAGCGCGCAGTTTTTCCCTATCACCATCAGCTAAGCTGACTACCTCGGCACTATCTAAGTCGGCCGCCCAATGATTCGCTGAGAATAGGTTTTGTTGGGTGTTAACCCGCAGCGCGTTGATCGCCACTAACGCTGAAGGCGGATAGGCATCCCCCTGAAACGCCCCGCCGATGGCTCGCTTAACATGGTCAGCGATATCGCTCAACTCGGGACCTGACTTGAATAACTTACCGGCGGTGTCGCGGCGCAAACTGTTGTACAACTCGCTACCAAGGAACTGAAGACCGGGTACGGCACTGAATTGCAGGGCAACCGCAAGATCGCGCCAACACTCGGTCGACGTTAAATCCGTCTCCTGCAATTCCTGCCAAAGACCGCTGAGCGAGGGGTGAAGATCGACTAACTGGGTAGTCACGCCGCATCCTCCATCGGTTTATGAAGGGCTCTAACACGCGGGCTGGCATAGCGCTGAAGACCTTTGCCTCGCCACTGAGGCTGGTCGGTAGGACTCAACAGAAGTAATCCACCGGGATTTAAGTGCTCTTCAAACCATTGTAAGTGGCTCATCTGTTGCTCGCGGGTCAGGTACATAAGTGTATTCTGGCAGCAAATGAGGTCCGCGCACAGCGGCTCTTCACTACTCAACGCGGCCGGATCAAAAAAACGTACGGCGTCACGGATTTTCGGCACTAAGGTAAAACGATTGTCTGCCACAGAACGGGTATATTTGGCTTGCAGACCCGTTGGGATTTCGTCGATATCACGCAGGCTGTAGTGCGCTTGATTCGCCTGCTCAAGGGCACGTGGAGAAATATCCACACCAATAATCGCAAATGGACACGCCGCCTCGCTGAATAACATGGCCAAGCTGTAGGCCTCGCGCCCGTCCGCTGAACCATAACTAATGGCGGTTAAGGTGTCGTCCACAGCGCGCGCCGACAACCATTGTTCGACCGTGGCATACATCTCCGGGTCACGAAAAAATCGACTGCTGGAAACGACCACTTCATCCCGAGCGCGCTGCCACATGGGATCGTCATCACCACATAACTGCAATACGTCGAGGGCTTCGCTGGCTGTCATATCAAACAACCGGCACAGGCGCTGGATGGCGGTGTTGAGCACCGGCGAATGCTCGCTGTAGCTGAGCCCTAAGCGATCGCTCAGCATTTGGCGCCACGCCTTTTCCACCGCCGCTTCAATCACCCTTATTCCTCGGCGGGTTGGTCAGCCACATTTTTGGGCTTGGGGGCGGATTTATGAGGCAGGGTGAAACCCGCCACAGAGTTGCGCAGTTCATTCGCCAAATCGGACAGGTTACCAATCGAACGCGCGGTGGCCATAGTGCCCTGGGCGGTCTGGGAGGTAATGTCCTGGATGACGTTCATGGTGTTCGACACGTGGTTCGCCGACGAGGCCTGTTGCCGCGCCGCGTTGGAGATGTTTTGAATCAGCTCGGCTAAGTCGCCCGACACCTCTTCAATCTCAGCCAGCGCCACACCCGCATCGTTGGCTAGGCCGGCACCTCGCACCACATCAGCGGTGGTTTTTTCCATTGAAATCACCGCTTCGCTGGTGTCGCTTTGAATGGTTTTTACCAGCGCTTCAATTTGACGGGTAGCCGCCGATGAACGCTCCGCCAAGCGCTGTACTTCGTCGGCAACCACCGCGAAACCGCGGCCGGCATCGCCAGCCATCGACGCTTGGATCGCTGCGTTCAACGCCAGAATGTTGGTTTGGTCGGCAATATCGTTAATCAAGGAGATAATATCGCCGATCTCCTGCGAACTCTCGCCAAGTCGCTTGATCCGCTTAGCGGTATCTTGAATCTGTTCTCGAATCGTATCCATCCCTTCGATGGTATTGCGCACGACGTTGGCACCGGTATCCGCCAACTCTACCGAGCGGTCTGCCACGCGGGCAGACTCTTCCGCGTTGAGCGATACCTGGTCAATGGTAACGGCCATTTCGTTAATCGCGGCGGAGGCGCCAGCGATTTCGTGGGCTTGGTGCTCGGACGCCTTGGCCAACTGCAGGGCAGTGGCCTGTGAATCCTGAGCCGCCCCAGACACCTTAACCGCGGTGTCGTTAATATTAGATACCAGCACCCTGAGCTGGTCGACGGTAAAATTGATCGAGTCGGCGATGGCGCCGGTGAAGTCCTCGGTCACAGTGGCGCTGACCGTTAAGTCGCCGTCGGCCAGGTCGGCCAACTCATCCAGCAAGCGCAAAATCGCCTTTTGATTGCGCTCGGTGACGGCGGCAGACTCGGCTAACTGCGCCTGAGTGAGGCGACGCTGACGCAGCAGCACCAGGAACAATAGCAAGGTTGAAATAAGGGCAAACACCACCATCGAACGCAAGCCGATATATCGACTGTCGGCGAGGTTTTCGACGGCACTGGCGATTCGCTCGGCCGCTTGATCAATCTCTAATTGCTCGGCCGCGATGGCATCGGCCGCGGTTTTAGCCTGGGCGAAGCTATCTGATAATTCGCCCACCTGGCGAATCGAACGCGCCAACATGGCTAGTTGCTCGTCGATGGCGCCAAGCAAACCGCGTGCGGTATCGTCGCGCAGCCGCGGAAGGTTGGTAGAACCGCGCATAAGGTCGGCGGTGGTATTACTAATTTTGCCGGCGTCGATAGCAAATTGCTGTAGCAGCGCGCGACCATCACCACGACCAAAGCGCACGTAATCCAATTGGCGAATCATGCGGTCGGTCAGCCATATTTGCTCGTTGACTGCCATCACCTGCTCATCGGGCAGATTGCGGCTCAACATCAACTCTAAAATATCTGCCCACTGTTGGCGCAAGGTTGGCAGGGCCTGGGCTGTCACCTCGATATCGGTGTTGAGCAACATCAAGCTATCTTGCATGGCAAGTAGCTCTTTGATGTGGGCACTAAAGTTACTATTTAGTCGCCCAAGGCCACCGTCAGAGAAACCGCTATCGCCCTGGGACAATGCCACCACGCGCTGGCTATTTTGGGCGTGGGTTTGTTGCTCGCGCTGCAATTGCTCAAAGGCGTTGAGGTCACCCGTCAGAGCGAGCTCTCCGGCGTCCGCGATGTTGCGAATTTGCACGCGCATTTGCGCTAGTCGATCCAAGCGCTCCTGATCGCGGCTGCTGTCTTGGTAAAACACCACCATGTTGGCCAACAGTGCGAACAAACACACCACTAGCGCGACAACTAACCAACGGATCTCGCGACCCTGTGATTTATCGATGGCTGTCGACGTTTCCATATTGTTATCCCTGTTTTTGGAGTGGGGCAGGCGCCTCGGGTTGGCGCCCTACCTCGGTAAATTGCTCGTCGCTCACAAGGCGATCGATGTCTAGCAACCAGTGGCGGCGACGGCGCACAATAGCACTCTGCTCGGCAAAGGCACGTAATGCCTGGGTTGGACAGGCGGGGTCGTTGTCTAGCTGTTCATCTTTAAGACGCTGCATGCCGAACACCGCATCGACCACTAACCCTAACCATTGCTCGTTGTGGTGACAGACCAACACCCGGCGATTGTGACTGGGGGTCACAGGCAATCCTAAAAACGCCGCGACATCCACCAGCGGCAGCAACTCGCCGCGCAAATTAGCCACCCCCAGTACCCATCGGTTAGCCGAGGGAAGCACCGCATATTTGGGCATCGACATAACTTCGTTGATGTAGGATTGGCGGCAAATCAAGGGACAATCGCCAATTTGCAACATCAGCGCGGGCCACCAAGTCTCTACGGCTCGCTGCGCTGGCAAGGGCTTAGCGCGTTGTCGATAGCGCGCAGAGGCATCGAGCAGGTACTGAAAATCTTGTTTAGCATCCTGGGCCACTGGACACCTGCTACAACAACTTTTCTAGCTCGGCGAACAGCAATTCTTTTTTCACCGGTTTTACCAAGTACGCCTTAGCACCCTGCCGCTGCGCCCAAATTTGGTCGGTTTGTTGATCCTTGGTACTGACGATAATAATGGGGATATGCGACGTGGTGGGATCTTTGCTCAGCTGGCGTGTCGCTTGAAAACCATTCATGCCGGGCATGACTACGTCCATCAAGATCAAATCTGGCAATTCCCCGCGCGCCATGACAACGCCTTCCTCGGCGTCGTGGGCGATGATGAGTTCATGCCCCTTCGACAATAGCAATTTGCTCATGTATTGGCGTTCGGTTTCCGAGTCGTCGACGATGAGAATCCTAGCCATAACTGCCTATCCTATGCGCTTTCGGAAATGGATGTATTGTCGCGAATGGCTTCCAGCAATTCATTGCGACCAAAGGGTTTGGTGAGGTATTGATCAGCGCCCACAATACGGCCACGGGCCTTGTCGAACAAGCCGTCTTTGCTAGATAGCATGACCACCGGGGTGTGTTTGAATTGGGCGTTGTTTTTGACCAGCGAACACACTTGGTAGCCGTCCAAGCGGGGCATCATGATATCGACAAAAATAATATCGGGTTTGTGTTCAACGATCATCGCCAGTGCGGCAAAACCATCTTCCGCAGTAACGACGCTGCACCCCTCTTTGCCGAGCAAGGTTTCGGCGGTGCGACGTATCGTTTTACTGTCATCGACAACCAGTACGGTCAACTGCTCGATGGACTTTTCCATGTATTTTTTCCCTATGCACGGCGCATCAGGATGCGCTACTCACATTGCGCGACTTACAGCGGCAGCCGCAAGTGCTATCATTCGCCTATCAATGATCAATCATTATAGGTGAGTTTTAACGGTCTCGCCCAGCGTTAAGGAAATGCTATGACAATTCGTTTCGGCATGGTCATGGACCCGATTGCCAACATTAAACCCTACAAGGACAGCAGCCTCGCTATGCTGCTCGCTGCGCAGAAGCACGGTTGGTCACTACACTACATGGAACCGGCCGATCTGTACATCGAACAAGGCGTGGCCAAAGCGCGCACAACCGATCTGACAGTTCACGATAGCCGCGAGCACTGGTACGACTTTGGCGCCCAGCACGATGTGGTATTAAGCGAAGCCGTCGACGTGATTGTGATGCGCCGCGACCCCCCGTTTGACAGCGAGTACGTGTACAACACCTATATCCTTGAGGCCGCCGAGCGCGATGGCGTGTTGATTTGCAACAAACCGCAAAGCTTGCGCGACTGCAACGAAAAAGTCTTTGCCACCCAATTCCCCGACTGCGGTCCACCGTTGTTAGTCAGCGGCGACATGGCGCGACTGAAGGCCTTCCACAAAACCCACGGCGATGTCATTTTTAAACCCCTCGACGGCATGGGTGGCAGCTCGATCTTCCGCTGCAAGGCCGATGACAGCAACGTCAGTGTGATTCTGGAAACGCTCACCGATTTTGGGTCGCGTACCATTATGGCGCAGCGCTACATCCCGGAAATCGTGCACGGCGATAAACGCATCTTAATGGTCAACGGCAAACCAGTGTCACACGCGTTGGCGCGCATCCCTTCGCAAGGTGAGACCCGCGGCAATTTGGCCGCCGGAGGCTCGGGAGTGCCGATGCCACTAACCGATCGCGAGCGCTGGATCGCCGAGCGCGTCGGCCCCGCCTTGGTCGAACGCGGTCTATACTTTGTAGGCTTGGATGTCATTGGCGACTACCTCACCGAGATCAACGTCACCAGCCCAACCTGTATCCGCGAGTTAGACGCGGCGCACGACCTTGATATCGGCGGCCAATTTATGACGGTGATCGAACAACTACTGGCAAAATAAATGCGCAAACTGACCCTGCTGGCTTATGAACAACCCTTCGCTGCCGCCACCTTGGCCGCATTAGCGATGCACGTTGTGATCATCGCCGGGGTCAGTTTTGAGTGGCAGAGCCAGCGCGCTAAAGCACCGCTGCTGGAAATCACCCTCGCCACACGGCAAGATATTGCACCGCCTGAAGAGGCCGACTTTATCGCCCAGTCCGATCAAATTGGCAGCGGCGACAATACCCGCAGCGAAGCCCTGTACACTCCCTACCAAGCGCCCTTTCAAGCTGATCAAATGCTACCGCAACAACACCAGCTAGAGCAGCGACAGAGCGTGCACGAGCAAGCTATCATCAGCGCCGATGATGCCCCTTGGTGGATGGATGCCGAGCGTGAAAAGGCTCCTGACGAACTGGGCGTCGAGACACAGAGCGAACAACTAGACGCCGGGGACATCGCTAGTTTGGAAGCCCACTTAGACAATCTAAAGCAGAGCTACGCCAAGCTACCGCGTGTGAAGCGCCTCACTTCGGTATCGACCAAGAGCGCGGTGGACGCGGCCTACGTACTGCAATGGCAACGCCAAATTGAAAACACCGGTAACCGTTTCTACCCACAGCGCGCTAAACAACTGGGTATAGAGGGCGATGTTCGACTAATGGTCGCCCTCATGCCAGATGGCTCGGTCAAAGAGGTGCGTTTGCTGCAGTCTTCCGGCCATGCCCTACTCGATCAAGCCGCACGAGGCATTGTGGAATTAGCGGCACCTTTTGCACCACTGCCTCTTGAAATCGCCAAAGATACCGACATATTAGAAATCATCCGCACCTGGCAGTTCAGGCGCGACCGATTGTCATCAAGGGTAAACTGAGCGAGGAACTGAGTATGGAAAATACCACAGCACAATTTGACTCGCTGCGCGACAACCTGCTGGTTGCCATGCCCGGCTTAGAGGACGGCCTGTTCACCGGCTCGGTCACCTACATGTGCGAGCACGACAGCGAGGGTGCCCTCGGCATCGTCATCAATCGTCCCACCGACATCAAGTTTGCCGACCTGTTCGATGATGAAAATGTCGATATTCTGCCCGAGTGTCAAAACATCACTGTCTTAGCTGGTGGCCCGGTCAACATGAACCGCGGTTTTATTTTGCACGACGGCGACCGCGAGTGGGATTCCAGCATGTTGATGCCCAACGGGCTGCGCCTGACCACGTCGCGCGACATTATCCACGCCATCGCCAAGGGTGAAGGTCCAGAAAACTTCATTATCACCCTCGGCTATGCAGGTTGGGGACCCGGCCAATTAGAGGAAGAAATCGCCGACAACGCCTGGCTCAACGCCCCCGCCAATGAAGCGATTATTTTCGATACGCCGTTTAGCCAACGCGCCGAGAAAGCCCTCGCCCAACTGGGGATCGACTACCACCTTATTTCCAGCCAAGCAGGACACGCCTAATGAGTACCCCCAAGCTGGTGTTAGGCTTCGACTACGGCACCACCAACATCGGCGTAGCGGTCTGCCAAACCGCGCTGGGTGAAGCTCGCCCGTTAAAGCCGTTGAAGGCGCGCGACGGCGTGCCTAACTGGGACGAAATCGGGCGTTTGATTCATGAATGGCAGCCAGAACTGGCGGTAGTGGGGTTACCACTCAATATGGATGGCAGCGAAAGCGAGATGTGCGCTCGCGCGCAGAAATTCGCCCGCCGCCTGAATGGCCGTTTCAATCTTGCCACCGAAATGATGGACGAACGGCTGTCGAGCTACGAAGCCAAGGGTGAGGTCATGAGTCGGGGCGGCAGTCGCGACTACCGCAACAATCCGATAGACAGCATCGCCGCCAAGTACATCGTCGAGTCTTGGCTCGAGTCCAAGTATTAACCGTCGTCTAGACTCAGTTTCGACGCCGCGCTGCTCATTTCATCGCCGTCGGCATCTTGCAGCTTGATCATCAGGCGTAAATCGTTGGCAGAATCGGCGTGCGACAAGGCGTCTTCATAGGTAATAACACCCGCCTTGTAGAGATTAAACAACGATTGATCGAAGGTTTGCATGCCCATTTCGGTCGACTTCGACATCAGTTCTTTCAAGGCGTGTACTTCACCCTTGCGAATCAAATCCGACGCCAAGGGTGAGTTCAACAACACCTCTACCGCCGCTACACGGCCGTTGCCATCGGCGCGGGGCACCAATTGCTGGGCGACCATGCCGCGCAGGTTAAGCGACAAGTCCATCCACAACTGCGAGTGTCGCTCGTGGGGGAAGAAGTGCATGATCCGGTCGAGGGCCTGGTTGGCGTTGTTAGCGTGCAAGGTACACAAACACAGGTGGCCAGTTTCAGCGAAGGTAATGGCGTGCTCCATGGTTTCGCGGGTGCGCACCTCACCAATCAAAATGACATCGGGTGCCTGGCGCAGCATATTCTTCAGCGCCACCTCAAAAGACTCGGTGTCGATGCCCACCTCGCGCTGGGTGATCAAACAGCCCTCGTGCTGGTGGACGAATTCAATGGGATCTTCAACGGTAATGATATGACCTTTGGAATTGCGGTTGCGGTAGCCAATCATCGACGCTAGCGAGGTAGATTTACCGGTACCGGTGGCGCCAACAAAGATAATCAGGCCGCGCTTGGTCATCGCCAGGTCATTGATGATAGGGGGGAGACCCAATTCTTCGGACACCGGAATGCGGGTTTCGATACGACGCGCCACCAAGCCAACCATGTTGCGCTGATAAAACGCACTCACCCGGAAACGACCCGTTCCGCGCGCGGTAATCGCAAAGTTGCACTCGCGGGTACGCTTGAACTCTTCGCGTTGCGTATCGTTCATTACGCTAAGCACGACTTCCATGGCCTGATCTGGGCTCAGCGCTTGGCTGGTGACGGGGGTCATTTTGCCGTCCAGTTTCACACAGGGAGGTTTGCCGGCAGTAATAAATAAATCCGAGGCCTCTTTTTCGACCATCATCGCCAACAGTTTTTGAATATCCATACGCGTTTAGCCTTACTAGAAATTGGTGGGGACTTTGGCTTTCTCGCGCGCCACCTCGCGGGTGATGATACGCTTCTCCACCAACGTGGTAAGACACTGATCCAGCGTCTGCATGCCCTGCGCCGCACCGGTTTGAATCGCCGAGTACATCTGGGCAATTTTGTCTTCGCGGATCAGGTTGCGAATCGCCGGTGTACCGCGCATGATCTCGTGCGCCGCGACACGGCCGCCACCTTGTTTCTTGAGCAGCGTTTGCGATACCACCGCTTGCAGCGATTCCGACAGCATCGAACGCACCATGGCTTTTTCTTCGGCGGGGAACACGTCGATGACACGGTCGATGGTTTTAGCCGCGGAGGTGGTGTGCAAGGTGCCAAATACTAAGTGACCGGTTTCCGCCGCGGTCAAGGCCAAGCGAATGGTCTCCAAGTCACGCATCTCACCCACCAGGATGATATCGGGGTCTTCACGAAGTGCGGAGCGCAACGCCTCGGCGAAACCGAGGGTATCGCGGTGCACTTCACGCTGGTTGACCAGACATTTTTTCGACTGGTGCACGAATTCAATGGGATCCTCGATGGTGAGGATATGCTCGTATTTATTGTCGTTAATGAAATCCATCATCGCCGCCAACGTGGTCGACTTACCCGAACCGGTCGGACCTGTTACCAACACCAAACCGCGCGGTGTCATGGAGATGTCCTTAAACACCTGCCCCATACCCAGCTCTTCCATGGTCAACACCTTAGAGGGAATGGTACGAAATACCGCACCGGCACCGCGGTTTTGGTTGAAGGCGTTCACACGGAAACGCGCCACTCCCGGCACCTCGAACGAGAAGTCGGTTTCAAGGAATTCCTCGTAGTCCTTGCGTTGCTTGTCGTTCATGATCTCGTAGATCAAGGCGTGCACTTCTTTGTGCTCGAGCGGCGGCAAATTGATGCGGCGCACGTCACCGTCTACGCGGATCATCGGCGGCAGGCCAGCGGAAAGGTGGAGGTCGGAAGCGTTTTGTTTGGCACTAAACGCGAGTAATTCCGTGATATCCATAAATACGTCCTAGTATCGAGGCAGCATTCAACGCTGCAATAAAATCTCACCCAAGTATAATAGACAGCCTTAAAGACTCTCGCCAATGGAACACCATGTCGAATCTCGAACAACAGTATAAATGTGTCGTGGCACGTATTCGCGCCGCCGAAGCCGACGCCGGCCGCCAAACCGGCGACGTCAGCCTGCTCGCAGTGTCAAAAACCAAGCCCTTGAGCATGGTGGAAGGTGTATACCAGTTGGGCCAACGCGACTTTGGAGAAAACTATTTGCAGGATGCCATGGAGAAAATTGCCGCCTGCGAACACGACGATATCCGCTGGCACTTCATCGGCCAAATTCAATCCAATAAAACTCGACCCATCGCTGAACACTTCGACTGGGTGCACAGCGTCGACCGCGCCAAAATTGCCCGCCGCCTAGCAGAGCAACGCCCCGCCGATAAGGCGCCGCTGCAGGTATGTATTCAAATCAATGTCAACGACGAAGCCAGCAAAGGCGGCGTCGATAGTGTGGCAGACGTGTTGGCGCTGGCGGCAGCGGTGGCAGAACACCCCAATTTAACCCTACGTGGCGTGATGGCTATTCCCGAGCACAGCGACGACATCGCCACCCAACGCCGCAATTTTGCTGAGGTCAGCGCCATTTTCAACGCCGTTAAACTGCAATTCCCTAGCTGCGACACCCTTTCCATGGGCATGTCCGGCGATTTAGAAGCCGCCGTCCACGAAGGCGCCACCATGGTGCGTATTGGCACCGATATTTTTGGAGCAAGACAATGAGCCACACCCCAAGCATCGCCTTCATCGGCACCGGCAACATGGCCGGCAGTATCATCGGCGGCCTACTGGCCGAGGGCTACCCTGCCCAACAGATTACCGCTACCGCGCGCAGTGAGGCCAACCAGGCACGCGCCCGTGCTTTGGGCGACATCCACGTCAGCGACAACAACGGCGAGGCCATCGCTGTGGCTGATGTCATCGTGCTGGCGGTGAAGCCACAAATGCTGAAAGACCTGGTACTCGAACACGCCGATGCACTGGCCAATAAACTCATTATATCGGTGGCCGCCGGGGTGACAGCGGCCAGTATTGCGAACTGGGTGGGCCGCGATTGCGCCATCGTGCGCTGTATGCCCAACACCCCGAGTCAATTGCGCGCCGGAGCCTCAGGCCTTTACGCCAACGCCCAGTGCAATAAGGAGCAACGCGCCATCGCCGATCGCATCATGGCCGCGGTCGGCATTGTGGTGTGGTGCCAGCAGGAAGACGAGCTACACGCGGTGACCGCTGTGTCCGGCAGCGGCCCTGCCTATGTATTTTTATTTACCCAGTGCATGATCGAAGCCGGTGAAGCCTGTGGCCTAAGCCGCGACACCGCCGAACAGTTAGCCCTGCAAACCGTGCTGGGCGCCGCGCGTATGGCGAGCGAGACCGAAGTCGATGTCGTCGAGCTACGCCGCCGCGTCACTTCCCCTAACGGCGTGACTGAAAGAGCGATTCAATCCTTTGAGGCAGATGATTTAGCCGCTATAGTTACCAAAGCGATGCGCACCGCCGTGGCGCGCTCACAAGAAATGAGCACACTGTTCAGTTAATCAAGGAGAGGATTCATGGGTGCATTAACCGACATAGGCACGTACTTAGTTCAAACGCTGTTTGAGCTCTACCTGTTTGTGGTGGTGGCCCGCTTCCTACTGCAAGTGGCCCGGGCGGATTTCTACAATCCGATCTCGCAATTTATCGTCAAAGCAACCAACCCGCTGCTGAAGCCCGTTCGCAAAGTGGTGCCCGGCCTAGGCGGTTTTGACCTCGCCTCGGTGGTACTCGGTGTGATCCTGCAAGTGGTGGCGATGACCATCTTGTTACTGATGCAAGGCTACGGCTTCTACAACCCCGCCATGCTGGCACTTTGGGGTCTGATTGGACTGGTATCGATGGTGATCAATCTGTACTTTGTCGCCCTACTGGCGTCGATAATTTTGAGTTGGATTGCCCCCGGCAGTTACAACCCCGCGGTACTGTTAATTTCACAGCTTGTCGCACCCATCATGCGCCCCATTCAGGCCATCATTCCTTCAATGGGTGGTTTGGATATATCGCCTATTTTTGCGTTTATCGGCATCAACATCGCCAAGATTTTGCTTTCCCACGCCGCCGCCAGCGTTAGCCTGCCCGCGGGGTTGGTACTCGGCATCTAAGGAACACCATGACTGATCACAACGCGCCGAACTCGGTCGGCATTGTTACCCCACAGGTGGCGCAGTTCGATGAGCCGCTGCCGCTGTCCAACGGGGGCCAACTCGACCAATACCAACTGGTGTACGAAACCTATGGTGAATTGAACGCCGACAAGAGCAATGCCGTGCTGATCTGCCATGCCCTCAGCGGTCATCACCACGCCGCGGGTTACCACAGCGAAGACGACAAGCGTCCCGGCTGGTGGGACCACTACATCGGCCCTAACAAACCCATTGATACCAACAAATTTCACGTAATCGCGCTGAACAATCTGGGTGGCTGCCACGGCAGTACCGGCCCCAACACCATTAACCCCGCGAGCGGCAAGCTGTGGGGGTCTGATTTCCCGGTATTACGGGTGCGCGACTGGGTTAACAGCCAGGCCAAACTGCTCGATAAATTGGGCATCGACAAACTGGCCGCGGTGGTCGGTGGTAGCCTTGGCGGCATGCAGGCCATGCGTTGGACGCTGGAGTACCCCGAGCGCGTCGGCGCTTGCGTTGTGGTCGCCTCCGCCATGAAGCTAAGCTCACAGAACATTGCCTTCAACAATATCGCCCGCAGCGCCATTAGCCGCGACCCGGAATGGCACGACGGCCACTTTTACCAGGTCGACAGCAAGCCGCGCAGCGGTCTGTCGCTGGCGCGCAAAATCGCCCACGTCACCTATTTGTCCGACGACGTGATGGGCGAACGCTTCGGCCGCGAATTGAAACGAGGGGATTTCACCCTAGGCACGCAGAACGACTACGAATTTCAGGTGGAAAGCTACCTCAACCACCAAGGTGAATCGTTTGCCGAAACCTTTGATGCCAACACCTACATGCTGATGACTCGCGCCTTGGACTACTTCGATTTGGCGCGCGAGTACGGGGACGATCCGGCCCTGGCCTTCTCTCATGCGACATGCCCCTTCTTGGTGATCTCTTTCACCACCGACTGGCGCTTTTCGCCGGAGCGCTCGCGTGAAATCGTGCAAGCCCTGTTAGCCGCTGGCCGCCCGGTGACATTTGCCGACATTGAATCAAGCTACGGCCACGATGCGTTCTTGCTACCCAACCCTCGCTACGAAGCCCTGTTCCGGGGCTTCATGGACAATGTGGCCAAATCACTGGGAGGGGCAGCCTAATATGCGCGTCGATCACGAAATTATCCGCGGCTGGGTCGCGCCCAACAGCCGAGTATTGGACTTAGGTTGCGGTGACGGCTCATTGATGCAGTTGCTCAGTGGCGACGGCCACACCTGTGTTGGACTAGAAATCAGCCCCGACAATATCCAAGCCTGCGTTGAAAAGGGCCTCAGTGTGATCGAGCAAAACCTCGATTTGGGGCTCGCCAACTTTGCCGATAAGAGCATGGACATGGTGGTCATGACCCAGACCCTGCAAGCGGTGCACTACCCGGACAAAGTCTTGCTGGAACTGCTGCGCGTTGGCCGCGAAGGCGTGGTGGCCTTCCCCAACTTTGCCAACTGGCGCTGCCGCTATTACTTGGGCTTCCGCGGCCGCATGCCGGTGTCTAAATTCATGCCCTATTCGTGGTACGACACCCCCAACATCCACTTTTGTACGGTGCTGGATTTCGAACAACTGTGCCGCGACTTGGGCATCACCATCGTTGAGCGCGTGGTGGTTAACGAAGACGGCGACAGCAACTGGTTGACCGAGAGCCTCCCCAACCTGCTTGGCACTACCGCGATTTACAAAATTAAGAAGTAACCCATGGCTAAACTCGTTCTCGCCTCTGGCAACAAAGGAAAACTGCGCGAATTCGCGCAAATGCTCGCCCCTCTGGGCTGGGATGTGGAAGCGCAAGGCGCCCACGGCGTGCCCGATATTGAAGAGACCGGCTTGTCGTTTGTTGAAAACGCCATCCTCAAGGCGCGCAACTGCTGCGAGCACACCGGCCTGCCCTCGTTGGCAGACGACTCGGGCATCGAGGTTGACGCCCTCAATGGTGAGCCCGGCATCTACTCGGCGCGCTTTGCCGGCCCAGGTGCCAACGATGCCATCAATAATGCCGAATTGCTGCGCCGCCTGGACGGCGTCGACCTACGCAGCGCGCGCTACCACTGTGTGTTGGTATTTATGCGCCACGCCAGAGATCCCGTGCCGTTAATTTGCCATGCCTCGTGGGAAGGCACCATTTTGGATGCCCCCCGTGGCGACGGCGGCTTTGGTTACGACCCGCTGTTTTGGTTGAACGATCAACAGTGCACCGCGGCCGAACTCGACCCGGCGGTTAAAAATAGCCTCAGCCACCGCGGCCGCGCCATGCAGCAGCTGCTACAAGCCCTGTCTTGATGCTGCAGCTACCGCCGCTATCACTTTATATCCACATCCCTTGGTGCGTGCGCAAGTGCCCCTACTGCGACTTTAACTCGCACGCCCAACGCGGCGATCTGCCCGAAGCAGATTACGTAGAACGCCTGTTGCAAGACCTGCGCAACGACGCCGAATGGGCACAGGGGCGCGATATTCAAAGTATCTTTTTTGGCGGCGGTACGCCGAGTTTGTTCTCCGCCGACGGCATAGGCCGTATTCTTCGCGGTGTTGCCGACACCATACCACTGGCAGCGGACTGCGAAATTACCCTAGAGGCGAACCCCGGTACCTTTGAACAGGACAAGTTCAGCGGATTTCGTGCCGCGGGGGTCAACCGCCTGTCGATCGGGGTGCAAAGCTTTCGCGACCAACACTTACAAACTCTGGGCCGGATCCACAATGCCGGTGAAGCCGAGCGCGCCATTGGAATCGCGCGCCAGGCGGGCTTCGATAACTTCAATGTCGATCTAATGCACGGTCTTCCCCAGCAGACCGTGGCAGACGCCCTGCACGACATCTCCACCGCGCTGGCGCTGGGCGCCCCTCACCTGTCGTGGTATCAACTCACCATCGAGAAAAACACCGCCTTTTTCTCCACGCCACCACCACTGCCCGACGAGGACACCCTGTGTGATATCGGTGATGAAGGCTTGGCGCTCATTAAGGCCAACGGTCTCCAACAGTATGAAGTCTCGGCTTACTGCCGCCCGCAACACCGCAGCCGCCATAACATCAACTACTGGCAGTTTGGCGACTACCTCGGCATCGGCGCGGGCGCCCACGGCAAAATTACCCTGCCGCATGAAAACCGCGTCATCCGCAGCCAAAAAACCCGCGCACCTGAGCATTATTTGTCGCGAGATGCATTGAACATCCGCAAATATGCTCCGATCGAGCACAAAGATATGGCGTTTGAATTCATGCTCAATGCGCTGCGTTTAAAAGGGGGGGTCGCGTCCACATTGTTTGCCGAGCGCACGGGATTATCACTGCCGGTTATTGCGCCGTTGTGGCACGATTTGCGACAACGCGGACTGATGTTGGATAGCGACGAGGTGCTGTCGACCAGCGAGCGAGGGGCGCTGTTCCTGAATGATGTACTGGAAGAATTTTTAGATTACGCGCCCAAGGCGTGATGGACGATCTTATCTTTTAGACTGCCCAATCGATCTAACTGGCTCATCCCTTCGTTGCGCAACCAACGCAACGCCAATTCACGCCGCGCAAACAGCCGCTTGAAGCCTTCCATGGTCCACATCATCGCCAGGTTATCCGCCTTGCGGCGGCGCTGGTAACGGCGCAGACCCTGTGGATGGGCAACCCCGAGCTTGCGTGCCACGCTGCGCTGCAGTTCTTGCAGCAATACATCGACATCGGCCAAGCCTAGGTTCATGCCCTGCCCCGCCAAGGGGTGAATGGTGTGGGCGGCATCACCGATCAATACCACGCGGCCTTTGACGTAGTCGACCGCGTGGCGCTGCCGCAGGGGAAAACCAACCCGCTGACTACACGCCTCGACCTGCCCTAGGGTGCCTTGACTGGCACGGTACAACTGCTCGGCAAAGGCCTGTTCATCCATGCCTAGCAGTCGCTCTGCCATAGCGTCTTCGCAGGACCAAACAATCGACACCATATGCGGGTCATCCAAGGGCAACAAGGCCAGTGGCCCACTGGTCAGGAAATTCTGCCAAGCGGTCTCTTGGTGGGGGTTTTGCATACGCAGGGTGGCGACAATGCCGGTGTGTCCGTAGTCCCACTCGCGGGTAAAATAGCCCAGGCTTTCGCGTACCTTTGACAGAGCGCCATCGGCCCCTAACAACAACTCAGCCTCGATTGTTTCACCGGCCAGTGTTACCGCCACCGCGTCGGCGCGATTGTTTATTGACTGGATTTCATGGGGTGCGTAAACCTGCACGCGACTGGCACGCACGGCATCGGCAAGTGCTGCAGCCACCAGCCGGTTTTCTACGATGTGGCCAATGTTTTGTTGGTCGATATCGACGGCGTTAAAGCGAATGCGGCCGGTACCTTCGTCGTCCCATACCTCCATGTGCCGGTAGGGGCAGCAGCGCTGCTGGGCAATGCTTTCCCATACCCCGAGGCTTTGCAAAATGTGCTGGCTGCGACGCGTTAGCGCGCTAACTCTGAGATCATAGTCGTCCACACCGCTACCCGAGGGCGTCGCCACCGCGAGCGGCTGTCGATCAATCAACGCCACCGAACGACCAGCATTAGCTAAGCCGAGCGCGGCGGCCATGCCAACAATACCAGCGCCAACAATTACGACATCCACTTTGGCCATTATGTGCGCGCCTCCGCCATCAACGCCTCGATCTCTTGAATCGTTTTGGGCACCCCGCTCGTCAACACCCGGTAGCCAGTCTCAGTGACTACGACGTCGTCTTCAATACGGATGCCAATACCGCGCCACTTGGCTTCGACATTGAGATTGTCGGGGGCTACGTACAGGCCTGGCTCCACCGTCATGACCATGCCCGGCTCGAGTTCACGCCATTCACCTCCGACGCGGTAATCGCCCACGTCGTGCACGTCCAAACCCAACCAATGGCCCGTGCGGTGCATATAAAATTCGCTGTAGGCACCCTGTTCTAGCAGTTCGTCCAGATCACCGCGCAACAAGCCGTGTTCCAGCAGGCCTTGGCACAAAACGCGCACCGCCGCCAGGTGGGAGGCATTCCAATCCTTGCCTGGTGCAATTTCGTTGCAAGCCGCCTGCTGGGCATCCAGCACCACTTGGTAGAGTGCGGCCTGCTCTTTGCTAAAGCGGCCATTTACCGGGAAGGTGCGGGTAATATCCGAGGCGTAGTTGCCCAGCTCGCAGCCGGCGTCGATCAACACCAAATCACCATCGCGCAGGGGCTCGCTATTGTCGATGTAATGCAAAATGCAGCCATTGGCACCACCGCCGACAATGCTTGGGTAGGCCGGATGGCGCGCACCCGCCATGGCAAAGGTGTGCTGAATTTCAGCGTCTAACTGGTATTCCATCATTCCTGGACGGCAGACCTGCATCGCGCGGCAATGGGCCTCTGCCGAGATGTCACCAGCGCGTTGCATGATGGCAAGTTCGGCGTCGCTCTTGTACAAACGCATATCGTGCAACAGGTGGTCGAGGTCGACAAACTCTTCGGGCGGCTGAGCACCGGCGCGCGCCTTGCCGCGAATACTGTTCAACCAACTCATTAGGCGACTATCGAAATCGGGGTTGCGGCCCAAGGAGTAATAAACGCGGTCGCGGCCCTCCATTAAGCCCGGCAGGATGTCGTCGATATCGTCAATGGGAAAGGCGTCGTCGGCGCCATAGTGGCGCGTTAATCCCTCAGGACCAACGCGCTTACCGTCCCACATCTCTTTGCTGGGGTCGCGATCGCGGCAGAAAAAGATAACTTCGCCCTGCTCCCGCCCCGGCAGCATCACCAAGACGGCGTCGGGTTCGGCAAAGCCACTCAGGTAGAAAAAGTCGCTATCTTGGCGAAACGGGTAATGGGTATCGCGGTTGCGAATAGTCTCGTGAGCGGCGGCGACGATGGCGATGCTGTTGGGCGCGAGCTGGCGCATCAACTCGCGGCGCCGGCGCGCATATTCCGCTGCAGATATCGTCGTACTCACCACCGCCTCGATCTAGTGAATGGATTGCGAGGACGGTGCGGCACCGGCACCACCATTGCTGCCCGCACCCAAAAATAATGACAACGCGGCGACGCGAATATATTCCGCCACTTCAAACAGAGCCTGCTGCGCGTCTTCGTCAATCTCTTCCTCATCGCCCACCTGAGAAATTGCAGCGAAATCTTCTAGCACATCCTGGGTATCTTCATCGCCAGGGCTGCCACCAGCGATGGCGTAACCCGCTAGGAAACCGGCACACCACACGCTAACACTGGCTAAAATCTGATTAAAATCCACATCCTCTTCAGGGAGTAGCAAAGCAAAGTCCATGGCTTCGTGTTCAAGCTGCGCCAATGTTTGCTGGTACAGCTGGTAAATCTCTCGTTGCTGGACCTTGTCTTCTGGCGGCTCAACATCTAACAGTCGCGCCGCTTCATTGACCCACTGGCTTTCGCTAAAGCGCTTCCCGGTGGCGAGCTGACCTACTAACAAGCCATGTAATTCTGAGGGTGAAACACTGGCGCCGAGTTCAACCGCGAGATCGGCGACGTCGTCAAAGGTAAGTGGCTGGTCAGACATAGGGAATTCCTGAAAAAAAGGCCATGCTACCACTGTGCAGAGCGCTTTATAAGAGCAAATATCGCGCGTCGATTGACCACCATGGGGGTGCACCACTATAGTAACCCTCAATGCAAACACAGCCCCGCGTTTTTTATGGATAAAACACAGTTCAAAATTATCGAACAAAAGGTCGATGACTTAATCGCCCTTTGCGAAGAGCTGCAGCGCGAAAACCGTGAACTCAAGGCTAAGGAACACGCGTGGGTGCGCGAGCGCAAAGAATTGATCGATAAAACCGAATTAGCCAAGCAGCGTGTGGCGCACATGATCGGCCGCCTTAAAGCGCTGGAGCAGGAGAGCTAATGGAAACCGTTATCGTCCATATCCTCGACAAGGAATACCAAGTCGCCTGCCCCGCCGAGCAGAAAGATGCCCTGCGCGAATCCGCCTGGCAACTCGACCAGCAAATGCGCAAGATCAAACAGGGCGGTAAGATCATTGGTCTAGAGCGCATTGCGGTGATGTCGGCACTCAATACCACGTACGAATTGCTGCACGGCAACACGCCCGTCGCACCGAGCAATGCCGTTACGCAACGCGATGTCGATAGCCTTAACAAAAAACTGGACGAAGCGATGTATCGCCTTCGTCAAATTGAAATCTAATTCATCCTGCGCGATGCCACAGGCTTTGGTATAATCCACCACAACCTGAGATATTCGCTAGCCGATAATGTCCCTGAGCCGATAAGCGTAGTACCGGGGGATCTTACGATAGACGGTGAGCATGTCCGCAAGACGGAAAGCCTAAAGTTTACTAGGGTCCACCATCTTGAACCTGTGGGTTCAAGGCCAACTTGGCAGCGGTATCTCGGGCCTTTTATGAGCCTCTTATGATCGATAAGACCCAACTTCGTCAGTCCCTCAAACAACGCCGCCGCAGCCTTAGTCCTGAAGATATTGCACTCGCCTCGGACCAGGCCTGCCAATCCCTGTTAGCCATCGAACGTTTCCAGCACGCCAAACATGTCGCTATCTACAGTCCGTTTGCCGGAGAGATTGATCCATTGGCGCTATTACAGCAGGACAAGCAATTTTATTTGCCGGTGGTAGAAGACAACTTTGCCATGCGCTTTATCGCCGTCAACGGCAGCGGTGACATGGCCCTCAACCGCTACGGCATTTTGGAACCCACCGGTAGCGAAACGATTCCGGTATTCGAACTCGATGCCATTGTCATCCCGCTGGTGGGCTTCAACCGACAAGGTGATCGACTGGGTATGGGCGCGGGCTACTACGACCGCGCGTTAGCGCAGTGCAGTGAAAAAACCTTTAGGGTGGGGTTTGCCTATGCGTGGCAGGAGGTGGAACAGCTGCGCAGCGAACACTGGGATGTGCCGCTACACGCTGTGGTGACAGACAAAGAACACATCATTTGTTGAGGTAAACGCCTTGGTGAAAGGCGGGTACGGTCACATTCTGTTCATCGCCGTCGCTCATCGCTCGGGTCGCCGCGGTGACAAAAATGCCAAGGGCGAGCACTGAAACGATAACAAATACTGGGTCTAACTTCTTACGCATTGGGTAGCCTATTATTTCTCTTGGTACTACGTTATGCGTCCTTTCGCCATAGAGTGATCACTCACTCACAAAGTCCATTTTACGTCGAGGTCGTCGACCTTGCCGCCAAAAATTGTTGGTAGGCAATACTGTTAGTCTCATTAATGAACGGATAGTTCAATTCCGTTAAATAATTTTCTAACTCACCTCGTTCCTGCTCGGGGACTTCCATGCCCACTAATACTCTGCCAAACGCTGCACCGTGGTTGCGATAGTGGAACATAGAAATGTTCCAACGGTTGCCCAACGTGCTCAAGAAATTCAACAGCGCACCAGGGCGCTCGGGGAACTCAAAGCGATACACGCACTCGTCGTGGATCGTTGCGGGGGCTGGGCCACCGACCATGTGGCGAATATGCAACTTTGCCATCTCGTTGTCTGTGAGGTCGGTCACTAAATAGCCTTTTTCTCGCAACATTTCGACCATTTGGTGGCGATCATCACCGCCGGGGACCACTTGCACCCCAACAAAGATCTGCGCGTCCTTGGGATCACCCATGCGATAGTTAAATTCTGTAATGGCACGGCGACCGAGCGCGGCACAGAATTTTTTAAAGCTACCGGGCTTTTCAGGGATACATACACTCAGTACCGCTTCGCGTTGTTCGCCGATTTCGGTGCGTTCAGAAATGTAGCGTAGACGATCGAAATTGCTGTTTGCGCCACTGGCGATGGCCAACAAGGTTTGGCCATGTGCACCGTTTTCTGCGATGTATTTTTTCAAGCCCGCCAAGGCCAAGGCACCCGATGGCTCAGCAATAGAGCGGGTGTCGTCGAAGATATCTTTGATGGCGGCGCACATCTCGTCGGTGTTACAGGTAATCACGCCATCGATGGTGTCGCGGATAACGCGGAAGGTTTCTTCCCCGATCTGGGCCACGGCCACGCCCTCGGCGAAAATACCCACGTGATCCAACACCACGCGCTCGCCCGCATCCATAGCGGCTTTCAAGCAGGCAGAATCTTCAGACTCGACCGCAAAAATTTTCACCTCGGGGCGAACATATTTAACGTAGGCGGCCACACCTGCCGCTAGCCCACCGCCACCTACGGGCAGGAAGATGGCGTCGAGAGGGCCGCTCACCTGTCGCAAAATCTCTACTCCGATAGTGCCCTGTCCGGCAATGACTTCCGGATCATCAAAGGGGTGGACGTATACCATGCCTTTTTCAGCGACCAATTCTTTAGCCAGTTTCGAGGCCTCATCAAAGGTATCGCCGTGCAACACCACCTTGGCGCCGCGCGAGCGCACCGCATCGACCTTAATCGCCGGAGTGGTACGGGGCATGACGATGGTGGCCTTGACCTTCATACGCTGGGCGGCGAGCGCCAAGCCTTGTGCGTGGTTACCCGCCGAAGCCGCCACGACACCGCGGTCGCGCTCTTCTTGGCTGAGCGAAGACATCTTGTTGTAGGCGCCGCGTAATTTGAAGGAAAACACTTCCTGCAGGTCTTCTCGCTTCAACAAAATGTTGTTGTCCAAGCGCTTGGATAACAAACGCGCATGGTCGACAGGACTTTCAATCGCTACGTCGTAGACGCGCGCACCGAGGATCTTTTTGATGTATGTTTCAGGCATAGGAAAAACGGCCGGAGAATTTAAAAACATCATATTAACAGAGGCTTTCGACAAACTCACTCGAGTCTATATAATTGTCGACACGATAAAACAATAGAGCAGCCATCATGGATCAAAATGCCTTAAAAAAAGCGGTCGCGGAAGCCGCTCTCGCCTATATCAAACCCAAGCTGAGTAGCGATAGCATCGTTGGTGTCGGCACCGGTTCCACCGCCAACTTTTTTATCGACGCATTGGCTGAACTGCGCGACGACTTCAAAGCGGCAGTCGCCAGTTCGGAAGCGACCGCAGCGCGCTTAAAAAGCCACGGCATTGAGGTGATAGACCTGAATGAAGCGGGTGAATGCGAGGTCTATATCGATGGGGCAGATGAGAGTAATGCCCACCTACACTTGATCAAGGGCGGTGGCGCCGCGCTAACGCGCGAAAAAATTGTTACCGCAGCTTCGCGCGAATTCATCTGCATCGCTGATCAAAGCAAGTGGGTTGAGACCTTAGGGGCTTTCCCTCTACCGGTAGAAGTGATTCCCATGGCGCGCAGCTACGTGGCCAGACAAATCGTTAAGCTCGGTGGTGATCCGGTTTACCGCGAAGGTGTCGTGACCGACAACGGCAACATTATTCTCGACGTGTACAACTTCGACATCCCCGACCCGGTCGCGACCGAACATGCGCTCAACAGCATCGTTGGCGTTGTTACCAACGGCCTGTTTGCTGCGCGCCCGGCGGATGTACTGCTGCTTGGCACCGACGACGGTGTCAAAACCATCTTCGCTAAATAACTACAGGTCGCGCAGCGGGTTTTCCGGCCACGGCGGTTCGAAAAACGCTGCTACGTAGGCTTCGCTGACATCTTCGACGCGGGCAAACTGCCACTTGGGTTGTTTGTCCTTGTCGATAATTAACGCGCGCACACCCTCGCTAAACTCAGGATGGCGCACCGTATTGGCCGACAACACCATTTCCGCGCGCAGACAATCTTCGATACTCAAGCCTTCGCATCGCAACAGCTGCATGTATGTCCAAACGATCGACAGCGGCGACCCCGCCTGCATCAGCGCGGCGGCATGCTGCAACCACGGGTCATTGGCGCCACTGAGCGAGGCAATGCCTTCCACCACATCATGTAAAGAAGATCGACCGATAATCGAGTCGATAGTGTCGAGATGGGGCGCTATTTGCGGCGCGGGCAAGGCGCTAGTTGCCAGTGCCAAGCCATTTAGCACCTCGGCAATACTGGCATCCTCTTCGCCCGCCACAAGGCTTTCGCACAGTGCTTCAATAAGGGTTTTTTGCATGTCGTCGGCGATAGCATAGTGCGCTAAGCCGAGATCTAAGGCATCGCGGGCATTAATGGACGCCCCTGTAAGCGCCAAAAAATACCCCGAGCCACGCGGCCATTTGGGCATGAAATAACTGGCCGCCACATCGGGGTAGAGGGCAATGGCAATTTCTGGCATAGCGATGCGGGTGGAGGGAGTGACAAGCCGATAATCACAGGGCTCGTACAACCCCATGCCGCCCCCCATCAACACCCCGTGACCTAAGCAAATCAAGGGCTTAGGATATGTGTGTAGGCAATAGTTGAGGCGGTACTCGCGCTCAAAAAAGTATTCCGCCTCTACCGCTGGGCCTGCGGGGTTTTGTTGGGCCGATTGGTACATGGCACGGATATCACCGCCAGCACAAAAGCCTTTTTCACCTTCGCCATCCACCAACACCGCGAGCACATCGTCGCGCAGTGCAAATTCATCCAACGCGATTTGCATGGTGTCGATCATGTCTTGGTTTAGGGCATTGATAGCCCGCACATTATTAAGACTGATATGGCCAAGAAATGAGCCATTGCGGCAGGGATATTGACGAATAAGAATACAATCGGACATTTATCACTCCTGGGGAGAAGAACGTTCCGTTATTCTAAGTGAGATGATTTTTTTGGCGCGGTCTTACGACGCGCCATTTCCTCAACACGGCTATCAAGTCGGTTTAAGATACGGTGCAGTTCTTGGCGATCGATCTCGGACAGCGGTTCGAGCAGTTCATCTTGCCACTCTAGGGCACGTGGCACTACCACACGATAAAGCTCACGCCCCTTTTTGGTGAGGGAAAGTTCTGCCGCACGGCTGTCGCTCATAGAGGTCTGGCGCTGCAAATACCCCTTTTCCTCCAGGCTTTTGATGGCGCGCGACACTCTCACCTTATCCATGTGGGTGTAGTTGACAATGTCCTTAGCCAAAACGGCGCGACGTTCGTGCAGTGCAGCTAGCACACGCCACTCGGCGATATTAATGCCAAATTCTGATTGGTAGATACGCGACAACGCCACGCTGATTCGCTCGGCGGCGTTATTCAGCCGGTAGGGTAAAAAATCTTGTAGGCTAAGGTCTTTAGTCATGGGTTAAAATCAACCTGGCTCCCACTCGGCGCCCGCTTCGGTACGGATGATGTTACGGAAGGCTTCTTTCGCCGAACCGCCATCAACCACCACATTGTACACAAACTGGGTGATAGGCATAGGTACATCCACCACTCGCGCTAGCTCGAGCACAGCGCCAACACTTTTAACGCCCTCGGCCACCATCACCATGTCGTCGATAATGGTCTGGATATCTTTTCCTTGCCCTAGGGCAAAACCCACGCTGCGGTTGCGGCTCTTGTTACTGGTACAGGTGGCGATCATATCGCCCATGCCCGCTAGGCCGGCAAATGTCTCGGGGCGTCCACCTAGCGCAACACCTAGGCGGGTAACTTCTGATAGGCCGCGGGTAATCAGCGCGGCACGGGTGTTATCTCCAGCGCCGAGGCCGTCGCCAATACCTACCGCAATGGCGATCACATTTTTCAAAACACCGCCTAACTCACAACCCACCACGTCGTTATTGCTGTAAACACGGAATACGCCGTTGCTAAACACCGACTGCAACTCGCGCACGATGGTCTCGTCGTCCATCGCCAAGACCGTCGCCGCCGCTTGCCCCGCCATAATCTCGGCGGCCAAATTGGGGCCGGACAACACGCCGAAGGGGTGGCCGGGAAGCACTTCGGCAATGATTTCGGTCATGCGCTTATTGGTGTGTTTTTCCAGACCCTTGGTAAGACTGATCACCGGCACCCAGGTGCGCAAATAAGGCGCAACTTGCTGCAAGATGTCGCGAAAACCGTGCGAGGGCACCGCGACGATCAATACATCCGACGAGGAAACCGTGGCTTTTAAATCGCTGCTCGCCGTTAATTTGGGGGACAACTTGGCGTCGGGGAGATATTTGCTGTTGCTGTGTTCGTTGTTAATCTCGTCCACGGTCGCTGGGCTGCGCGCCCACAGCGTGGTTGGATTATTTCTTGCCACTAGCGACGCCACGGTTGTACCCCATGATCCGCCGCCGAGTAGTGCCACATTCAGTGTCATATGCTATTCCTGTTTTTATAGGCGCTATTCTAGCACGGACGGATAAAAACCCCATGCCACAATGCACGCATTCGGGGTATGCTGTGATGCAAAACAAGGATGACCCATGACACCCGCTATCAACGCCCTCAAAAAAGCCAACATCTCCCACCAGGTACATAGCTATCAACACGATAGTAGCGCGGCTTCCTATGGCTTGGAAGCCGCAGAAAAAATGGCACTAGATCCGCTGCGCGTGTTTAAAACCTTGGTCGCCATGGTGGACAACAAGACCATGGTGGTTGGCATTGTTCCAGTATCCTGCACACTTGATCTGAAAAGCCTGGCTAGCGCCTGCGGCGGCAAGCGCGCGGAAATGGCCGATAAACAAAAAGTGCAGAGCGTCACCGGTTATGTGTTGGGTGGGGTTAGCCCGATCGGCCAACGCAAGGCATTGAGGACGGTGATAGACAACAGTGCCAACAATTTTGACAGTATCTTTGTGAGCGCTGGCAAGCGCGGCTTGGAAGTCGAACTCAATGCCGCTGACCTCGCCACTATCACCCGAGCGACATTCGCTGCCATCGCCGCGACATAGTCCACAATCTTTACAAGGATTTCATTGACTTGGCGAGCCTTGCCCCCTAGAGTGCAAGTCGCTACAACGGTCTAGCCCATGCAAGTTAAATGGGAAACAGGTGAGAACCCTGTGCTGCCCCCGCAACGGTATACCTCGTGTTAAGCCCGATACCAGCCTTGTAGTGTAACAACGATGAAGCGGAGGGCTCCATCGGTGGTTAATTCCACTGCTGACATCCCTCCCCATAACAATGGGGAACACCATGAAAAAACACTTGCTCACCCTCGCTGTCACTGCAGCGATCACTACCCCTGTCTTGGCTAACGAGATGGAAACTGTCTTGGTCAGCGCCGCACGCGATGGCATTTTAGAGGCCAACAGCGGCAGTAGCGTCACCTTAATCGACGCTGCAACACTGGCTCTGCGCCCCAACATTAACTTGGCCGATATTCTGCGCAGCGTGCCTGGCATTGCGGTTAACCGCACCAGCGGCGTCGGCTCGCAAATTCAATTGCGCATGCGCGGCGGCGAAGCCAACCACGTATTGGTCTTTATCGACGGCGTGCAGGTGAACGACCCCGCCCAGGGCGACGATTTCAACTTTGCCCACCTGTTGAACCAAGACATCGCTTCGATCGAAGTGGTGCGCGGTGCTCAATCAGCGCTGTGGGGTAGCGACGCACTGTCGGGAATGATCTACATCCGCACTGCTGACGGCTCACAAGGTAGTCAGGTGTCTGCTTTCGCCGAGGGTGGCAGCAACGATTGGCGCCGCGGTGGTATCAGTGCCAGTGCTGGCGACAAAGACGCCAACGTTCGCTTCAGCTACGCCAAAACCGACACCGACGGTAGCAACGTCTCGATGTTCGGTAGCGAAAAAGATGGCTACAGCAACGACACCGCTAAATTGAAGGGCTTTTATGCCTTTAGCGAGCAATTGTCAGCCAATGCCAGCGTTGTTTACGTCGACAGCAGCACCGATTTCGACATGCTCGACTACCGTAGCGACTGGGTGACCTGGGCACCGGTAGACCCTGAAACCTACGGCCTGCCCATCGACGCCGACAACCACTCCAATTCTAGCCAGCTGTATGGCTCGCTCGGCTTGAACTACCAATCCGCCGACCAGCGTTGGCACCACGCGTTAAACTACGCTTATAGCCGAGGCAGCAACGACAACCGCGAAGAGTCAGAGTGGTCGATGACCGGTTTCGACGAGACCCACTCTACCGCCGAGCGCCGCCAATTGACGTTGCAGAGCAGCTTTGCTGTTAGCGAGCAACACGCCCTGACCGCCGCCGTAGAACGCGAAGAGCAGGACTTCGACCTGACCAGTGCCTATCTTAACGGTAGCGAAAGCATGAACAGCACCGGCGTTGCCCTGCAGTTAAAAGGCAGCCTGGCAGATAACTGGCACTACCTGTTGAGTGGCCGCAGCGACCGCAACAGCGACTTCGATGACGCCAACACCTACCGTATCTCAACCGCCTACCAGTTGAGCGATTCAACCCGCCTTCGCGCCGCGATGGGTACCGGCAGTAAGAACCCCACCTTCACCGAACTATACGGTTACTCAGCCTCGTTCGTCGGCAACCCCGATCTGCAGCCAGAGTCTTCCTCAAGCTGGGAAGTGGGTGTCGATTTCAGCATTGCCGGCGACCTGGGCAATGTATCGCTGACCTATTTCGACGAAACCCTCGAAAACGAGATCGCCAACGTCTACGACTACGTGACATGGAGCTCGACCACCGTTAACGAAAGCAGCGAAAGCCAGCGCCACGGGGTTGAAGTGAGCGTTGATTTCCAAGTGAGTGACACTATTCGCGCCGGTGGTGCAGCCACTAAATTGGCCGCCTACCAGGCCGACGCTTGGACGGGAGATCGCGTGGCAGAGATTCGTCGCCCCGAATTCACCGGCAGCGCCTACCTGCAGTGGACCAGTACTGACGCCAGCCAGTCTGTGGCAGTTAACTTGGACTACAACGGTGAGATGACCGATACCTTCTTCGGTGTGATGAGCGAAACCGTCACTCTTGGTTCATACACCCTGCTATCGGTTCAAGCGTCTCAAAAGCTCACCGAACAGTTGAGCGTATACGGCCGTGTCGAAAATGGATTGAACAGTGACTACCAAGAGATCTACGGCTTCAACACCCCCGGCGCAAGCGCCACGTTAGGCCTGCGCATGCAGTTCTAATTAGCGGGCATAAAAAAACCACCGCAGGGCAACCTACGGTGGTTTTTTTGTTTACAGCCCTAGCTATTTAGCGGCCAATTCCTTATCCACTAAGAAACGCGCCACTTTCAGCATATTGGCTTGTGAACCGGTCATACGTGCACTGATACGGTATTTACCATTCACCACCATCTCGGGTGTGCCGGTGATTTTGTAGCTACGCGCGCGAGCATCTGCGCGACGCACATCGCTGGTGACTTTAAACGACTTAAAGGTTTTGTCGAAGTCTTCGCGGCTGACACCTGCATCGGCAAAGTATGGGAAGATTTCATCGTCTTCCAGCATGCGCTTGCGCTCAACGTGCATAGCGTTAAATAGATTTTGGTGGATCTTATCCAACACCCCCAACGCCTCGGCAGCATAGAACATCTGCGCATGGGTTTTCATAGGCGCGTTCCACATCGCGGGCGATTTCACCAACTCAGCACCTTCGGGCAAGGATTTTTTCCACTGGTTCACCAGTGGTTCGAAGGTGTAGCAGTGGCCACAGCCGTACCAAAACACTTCGGCGACTTCGACCTTGTCACCCGTCTGGGTGGGAACAGCTTGTGGCAGCGTCACGTAGTGCACGCCGTCTTGGTATTCTTCGTTGCCCGCAGCACAGGCGATCAAAGGCATAAATAGTAGGCCAAACAGTAAATGGCTCAAACGAGAAAACATCAGCGACTCCTTGTCGTGGTCAATATAACAAGGGCTAATTTAGCAGATTAATGCGCCTATGACACAGGCAAATTGAGAAAATGAGTGGTCGGCCACAGCCAGAACGGCTGTGGCCAAAGGGATTAACGCAGACCTGCGATGTAGTTAGCGACCGCTTTGATCTCTTTGTCGCTCAAACGGGCGGCAACGCCACGCATGATTTTTGAATCACCGTCGTTCATACGGGTTTCAGTTTGGTAGGCTTTCAAGGTAGAAGCCAAGTAGTCAGCGTGCTGACCAGCCAAACGGGGGAAACCGCCGGGCGCATTGCCCAGACCACGGGGTGAGTGACAGCCAGAACACGCTGCAACACCAGTTTCACTGTTACCTGCACGGAAGATACGCTCACCGATGTCGAGCAACTCGTCTTTGGCTACGCCAGGAGACTGAGTTTGTGAGGCATAGTAGGCAGCGATATCCGCCAGATCTTGCTCACTCATGCTATCCAACATGCCAGTCATCGCGACGATTTGACGATCACCTTTTTGCACATCTTTCAGTTGCTTGAGCAGGTATTTCTCGCCTTGACCCGCCAATTTGGGGAAAGTGCCAACCATGCTATTGCCATCAGCACCGTGGCAAGCGCCACATACCATGACTTTATCTTTTCCTGCAGCCGCATCGCCAGCTGCGTGAGCTACTGACACAGTGGCCAGCAGCACGAACAGAGTTTTAACCAGTATTTTCATCGTTGTTCCAAGTATCGCTTACTTGCCAGAGATCATGTGTTCGATCATGGCTTTGTAGTCATCTGCGCTGCAGTCGTAGCACAAACCTTTAGGAGGCATTGCACCTTTACCATTGGTCACGCTAGCAACCAAACCGTCGATGCCGCCAGCCGCCGCTTGGCGATCGGCCCACTCGGGAGCACCTACTTTAGGCGCACCAGCTGCACCAGAGGCGTGACACGCGATGCAAGACTTGTTGTATTTAGCCATTGCTGCGTCGTTGGCAACAGCGCCAGTGCTAATCAGGGCAGCTGCTGCTACCAAAACCAATTGCTTAATCATGACAACCTCCGGTCGTTTAATTACATCTCGTGGTAAGATGCGCAATAAATAAGACGCGCATTATATACCCATTTCTGCGAATACGAAAACAAACTAATTGACGAACGCGATATGAATACGACTACCGACGCCGAAAAGCCTAAAAAAATCCCCTTTCAGGCGGCTTCTTTCATGATTAGCGCCCCAACCCTGGCGTTGTGCCCACCCGATCACGGCGTGGAAGTTGCCTTCGCGGGTCGTTCCAATGCAGGCAAATCGTCCGCGATTAACTGCCTGACACAATCAAAATTGGCGCGAACCAGTAAAACCCCCGGCCGCACCCAATTGATTAACTTCTTCACCCTCGGCAACGATCAACAACGACTGGTCGACCTGCCCGGCTACGGCTTCGCCAAGGTGCCGCTTGAAGTGAAATTAAAATGGCAGCGCCACCTCGAAGAATACCTGCAAAAACGCCAATCACTGCGTGGCTTAGTGCTGCTGATGGATTCACGCCACCCGCTGCAAGAATTCGACCGCATGATGCTGGACTGGTGCAAAAAGTCAGAGATGCGAGTCCACATTCTGCTGACCAAATCCGACAAACTTAAAAAAGGCCCAGCCAGCGCCAGCTTGCTGAAGGTAAAAAAAGAAGTGGTCGACGATAGCGGCCTGATCAGCGTGCAGTTGTTTTCATCGCTCAAGCAGAGTGGCTTGGATCAATTGCGCAGCGTGATGCAGAGCTGGCTGCAAGAAATTTAAATTTTTTTCACTTTTTTTAATTTTTTCGGGAACTATGCCCAAAACCGCGAGTCCTATATGCAAAGGCAGTGTGTTTTGTCTTGTGTAAATCTCCTGAGAAATCTCCATTCGTGCCCAGATATTTATCTGGGCTTTTTTTTTGTCTACGAGGGGAAGCTGCCCACGTCGCTTCTAGACATTGGCAGGGTGTTTCGAGATTCTGGCCATATCCAGAGCCGAAACTCGGCAGCAGGGATGCTGCCGCGTAGCCTATAGGGACATATTCACGGCGGTTCGGCGTTGGATTGGCCAGAATCGCTAACTGTTGGTTTTAACAGTTCACTTGTTCTGCAAACAAGTTCCCACAGGCGTTTAACAGTATGGATGCTGCTATGGCTGCGCGCCTAGACGTTGGCAGGGTGTTTCGAGATTCTGGCCATATCCAGAGCCGAAACTCGGCAGCAGGGATGCTGCCGCGTAGCCTATAGGGATATATTCACGGCGGTTCGGCGTTGGATTGGCCAGAATCGGTAACTGTTGGTTTTATGAATTCACTTGTTCTGCGAACAAGTTCCCACAGGGGTAAGCAGCAGGGATGCTGCCGCGTAGCCTATAGGGACAAATGCACGGCGGTTCGGCGTTGGATTGGCCAGAATCAGTAAATGTTGGTTTTAACAGTTCACTTGTTCTGCCAACAAGTTCCCACAGGCGTTTAGCAGCATGGATGCTGCAGCAGCGGCCAAACAAGTGAAATATGGCTAGTGGGCTTCATCCCAGTTGATGCCGACACCTGCCTCGACCAGCAGCGGCACGCGCAGCGTTTCAGCCTCTGACATCAGCTGGATAATCTTGTCGCGCACCTCATCCAATTGATGCTCAGCCACTTCAAACACCAATTCATCGTGCACCTGCATGATCATGCGCGCATCGACATCGGCCGATTGCAGCCACGCGTCGACCTTCAACATGGCCAGCTTGATGATGTCAGCCGCGGTGCCCTGCATCGGCGCGTTAATCGCGGTGCGCTCAGCGGCTTGGCGGCGCATGCCATTGGAGGAATTAATTTCCGGTAGGTTGAGTCGACGGCCGCGCAGGGTTTCTACGTAACCCTTTTCCGCCGCTTCACTGCGGGTGTTATCCATGTAGCGCTTCACGCCGGGGTAGGTCGCAAAGTAGCGATCGATGAATTCCTGCGCCTCGTTGCGGCCAATGTGCAATTGCTTGGCCAGGCCAAACGCCGACATGCCGTAGATCAAACCAAAGTTAACGGCTTTCGCGCTGCGGCGCATATCTGTGGTCACCTCATCTAGGGCAACGCCGTAAACTTCAGCGGCGGCCGCTTTGTGGATGTCCTCACCGTTGGCGAAGGCGCGCAGCAGGCCGTCGTCTTCCGACAGGTGGGCCATGATACGCAGTTCGATCTGCGAGTAGTCGGCTGCAAGAATCTTATAGCCGGGTGAGGCGACAAACGCCTGGCGTACCTTGCGGCCCTCTTCGGTGCGAATCGGGATGTTTTGCAAGTTGGGATCCGAGCTAGACAAGCGACCGGTAGCCGCTACCGCTTGGTGGTAGGAGGTGTGCACGCGGCCGGTGCTGGGGTCGATCATATCGCCCAACTTGTCGGTGTAGGTCGACTTCAACTTGCTGAGACCGCGGTACTCCATCAACACCCTTGGCAATTCGTAGTCTTCGGCCAACTCCACCAATACTTCTTCAGCGGTTGATGGCGCGCCTTTGGGGGTTTTTTTAATAATTGGGAGTTTTAATTCCTCGAACAGAATCTCGCCCAGCTGTTTGGTAGAGCCCAGGTTGAACTCGCGCCCAGCGATTTTGTAGGCCTGTTCGGTCAGTTCCGCCATGCGCTCACCTAAGCGGTGGCTGTGATCTGCCAGCATTTGCCGGTCGATGCGGGTGCCGTTGCGCTCGATACGTTGCAGCACAGACACTAGGGGCACTTCGATATCGTGGTAAATACGCTGCAGCCCTTCGGCACGTGCCAAGCGCGGCGCCATGGTTTGGTGCAGGCGCAGGGTAATGTCGGCATCTTCCGCCGCGTACTGCGACGCTTGGTCTATCTCGATTTGATTGAAGGTCAGCTGCTTGGCACCCTTGCCGGCGATGTCTTCATAGTGCACGGTCTGCACACCGAGCTCGCGCATGGCCAAGCTGTCCATATCGTGTCGACCCGCGGTGGAATCCAATACGTAGGACTCCAGCATGGTGTCGTGGGCGATGCCTTTGAGTTCGATACCGTGATTGGCGAGGATGTGCTTATCGTACTTGAGATTTTGCCCGACCTTGGCCACCGCGGGGTCTTCAAGCAGGGGTTTGAGCGCTTGCAACACCGCCTCGCGATCCAGCTGCGCGGGCGCGCCCAGATAATCGTGGGCCAATGGAACATAGGCTGCGGTGCCAGCTTCTACGGCAAACGAGACACCCACAATGCTCGCCTGCATGTAGTCGAGGCCAGTGGTTTCCGTGTCGAAGGCAAATAGCTCGGCGCTCTTTAACTTTTCTAGCCAGGCATCAAAGGCGGCCTGTTCCGTCACGCATTGATAATCTAGTGTCTCAGGTGCTGCTGGGGGCGCCACCACCTCTTCCTCGGCGCCGCCAAACATGTCGCCCTGACCAGCGGAAGGCGCTAAACGATTTGCCCCAGAGGCACTGAGTTCCGCCACCCAAGACTTAAATTCCATATCGGCGAACAGTGCTGCCAATTTGTCTGTATCGGGCTCTTCAACCTGGATACTGCTCAAATTACAGGGCAGATCAACATCGGTTTTAATGGTGGCCAGCTCATAGGAAAGCGGCAATTTTTCTAGCGCAGAACGCAGGTTTTCACCGATCTTGCCACCGACCTTGTCGGCGTTGTCCATCACACCTTGCAGCGAGTCGTATTCCAATAGCCATTTCACAGCGGTTTTCGGGCCACACTTTTCCACCCCGGGAATGTTGTCGACCTTATCCCCCATCAAGGCGAGATAATCGACAATACGCTCGGGTGGAATGCCAAATTTCTCGACCACCCCTTCCCTGTCCATCGCGGTATTAGTCATGGTATTGATCAACGTCACGTGCTCGCTGACCAATTGCGCCATGTCCTTGTCGCCGGTGGAGATCACCGTCTCGATACCCTGCTCGGTGGCCTGCTTGGCAAGCGTACCGATCACGTCGTCAGCCTCTACCCCTTCTATCACCAAGCGGGGTAAACCCATGGCATCAACGATGTCGTGGATGGGTTGGATTTGCACGCGCAGGTCATCAGGCATGGGCGGGCGATTGGCCTTGTATTCGCTGTACATGTCGTTGCGAAAAGTCTTGCCCTTGGCGTCAAACACCACCACGATTTTGCTGCCGGCGTAGTTCTTTTGCAGCGAGCGCAGCATGTTGATCACGCCTTTTACCGCGCCAGTGGGCTGGCCCTTCGAGTTGGTCAACGGTGGAAGCGCGTGAAACGCTCGGAACAAATACGACGAACCGTCGACAAGTACAACTGCCATGAAAAATCCTTAGTTAAAGTTGTTGCAGGCGCTCTTGGGCGCTTTTAGCTAAATCGCCCTCGCCTTGCGCGGCCTCGCTGTAATAAGTACGCGCCGCGGTTTTATCGCCTTTTGCACGCGCCAGCTCACCGAGGTGGTAGCTAGCCGTGACCGTACCCAAATACTTGCGGCTATTCAATAGATCGCTTTCTGCACCGCTGTTATTTCCTAGCTCGGCGCGAACCAAACCGCGGTACAAGTGACCCGAGAACAAACCGGGGTTGTGGCTGATGGTTTTGGCGAAGGCGGCTTCAGCGCCCTTTTTATCGCCTTGTTTGTAGAGTGCTTGGCCTTTGGTTTGCCAGAATAAGCCCTCTTTAGATTGTCCGGCAATCGCCTTGTTGGCGAGCGCTAACGCGCCACTAAAATCGTCTTTTTGCAGGGCCTGCACGGCTTCGGCGTTGGCCTTATAGGCATCGCTATCACGGCGCAACTGCGCCATGGCGCGATCAAAAGCTGCCTTGTTACGCGCCCCTTTAGGCAGGCTTTCTGCCTGGGCGCGGTTGGCGTCAACGCGGGCTTGTGAGGGCGGGTGGCTGGCAAAAAACTCGTCAAACCAGCTGCTGGAACGCCCCTCCGAGAGCTTCACAAAGGTCTGTTGTAACTCTACCGCTGCGCGCGGCTCGTAACCGGCGCGCACCATGTACTCAATACCGTAGCGGTCGGATTCGGTTTCGTTGCTGCGGCTATAGCGCGCCATCCAAGCTTGGGCGCCCACCCCCGCCGCCAACACAGCGGCACCGCCGTATTTATTTTGTTTTTGCGCGGCTATCGCCGTGGCCGCCAGGCCGATATTCACCAGAATACTCTGCGATTGTTGTTGCGCGCCGTGGCGGGCAGCCGCGTGCACGATCTCGTGGCCTATCACCGCCGCCAATTGGGCTTCATCTTCAAGGTGCACAAGCAAACCGCGATTCAAGGCAATTTTGCCACCGGGCATTGCCCAGGCGTTGGGAACATCGTTATTGAGCACCACAAACTCGTAGGGCAGTTCCGGGCGGTCGCTGACCGCCGCCAGCTTAGCGCCCACGGTGGCCACATAGCGCGTCAAGCCAGGGTCAACCGTGTACTGGCCACCCTGCTGTTGTTGCGCCGGAAGATAATTTTGTTCACCAATGGCGATTTCTTGCTCGGTCGACATAAAGACCATGTCGCGCTTGCCAGTGACCGGATTACTGGCACAGGCGGTTAAAAATCCCGCCAAGATAATAGTTGAAGCAATTCTTTTAAATGACATACACCCTCCATGGATTGTGGGCATTAACAATCGGCAATAGCCCTAAGCATAGCAGCTAGATATTCACTGTAGGAGGTGTATTCGTGTTGGTCCGCCAATACATCGATTTCGGCGAAATTCACCTGTCCAAGGATCTTCTCACTGACCTCGCGCGCATTGGATTGAACCAGCACGCAGGCCTTGCTGGCACCCTGTACCGCCTGCTTGATGCGATACAAACTGCGCATACCCACGCGGCTTTCGTTAACATTTGTTAGAACGCCCCTCAGGGTAATGCCAAAGGGATGCAGCAAATAGGTAAAGGCGTTGTGGTAGGCAAAATAATCCACCCCATCAGGCAAGTTTACGCCGTCACTAAGGCGATGCTGGCTAGCCAACACCTCTGTTAAACGTTGTTCAAAGAACGCGCGCTGATCTGGCATCAAACGTATCAAGCGGTCGCTAATCGCCTTGGCAAGCAACGCGCTATTGGCGGGGCTAAGCCAGAGATGTGGGTCGATGTGGCTGTCGTGGTTGTGTTCATCGTCGTTGCCTTCAAGGCCATGGGTTTCAATACCCGACAACTCATCCATTCGCAAAAGCTTATCGCGGTCTATGCCGGTTAATTTGCCCATAAAGGGCTCTAGCCCAGCGCCCACTAGGACCACTAAATCTGAGTTACCCACAGCCACGCGGTCACTGACACGCATGCTGTAGTGGTGAATGGAACCGGCGTTGGGTACCAATGTGGTGACCTGCACATACTCTCCACCGAGGTCACCCAGCAACAAGGCTAGGGGCTTTATAGACGTCACCACGTTGAGGTCGGCGCGGGCAAAACCGGGCAGAGCCATAAGAGTGAATAGTACTAGGGTGGCAAGACGCATGCGCGGGAGATCCTCTTTTCAGCGGCGGGTAGTTTACCACCGCAGTTTTAGTGCGCAAAATCGAGTATCATGGCAGCAAATCGCGAGGGCCTATGAGCAACCTACTTTCACTGCAGCATATTCATTTCCAGCACAAGGGGCGCACCATCCTGCAGGATGTCTCGCTGACCCTCGATGCCGGACAAATTGTCACGCTGATCGGCCCCAGTGGCGCGGGCAAAACCACCCTAGTACGCATCGCCTTGGGGCTGCTTAAACCCAGCAGCGGCACTTGTGCCCGCCAAGCCAATCTGCGCATAGGCTATGTGCCGCAAAAGGTGGTGGTCAATCAACTCATGCCCCTCTCCGTAGAGCGCTTTCTCGCCACATCGAACTGCGAGCGCAAGATGTTGCACGACATCTGTGATCAAGTGTCTATCCAGCATTTGCTCAACCAGCGCATGAACAATCTATCTGGTGGTGAGATGCAACGCGTTTTGCTCGCCAAGGCGCTGTTGGTTAAACCCCAGTTACTGGTGCTGGACGAGCCGGTGCAAGGCGTCGATGTCACCGGTCAGGCCGAGCTGTACCAATTGATTCAAGATATTTCTAAGCGCCTACATTGTGCCGTACTCATGGTGTCGCACGACCTGCACTTGGTGATGTCGGCCACCGATACTGTGGTGTGCATGAACAACCACGTCTGCTGCCATGGCCACCCCGAATCGGTCAGCGCGCACCCTGCCTATTTGGAACTGTTCGGCAAGAATATTGAGCCTAGCTTGGCGCTTTATACCCACCATCACAACCACGTGCACGACGGCTGCAATCACGATTTGCCCAGTGTGGACGAGGAGGACAACGCATGAGTTTTATTGCTCTCGCAGCGGCGGCAGGTTTAGCAATCGCTCTGGTTGCCGGCCCCGTCGGGTGTTTTGTGGTGTGGCGCCGCATGGCCTATTTTGGCGACAGCTTGGCGCACGCCGCACTGCTAGGTGTGGGCGTGGGCCTGATGCTCGATCTCAACTTATCGTTGACGGTATTAGCCGTGTGCCTGCTGAGCGTGCCGTTGATTTTGCTGCTGACCAACAGCCAGCACGTGGCCGACGACACCGCACTCGGCATACTTTCTCACGCCAGTTTAGCGATCGGTATTACCTCAGTCAGTTTGGCAGCGGGGGGCAGTTTAGATCTGTCGTCTTTCCTGTTTGGCGACATTCTCGCTTTGAGTGAGGCTGAAGTCGCGACAGTCATTGCCATGTGTATTGCCGTGGGCGTGGTACTCGCCAAATTCTGGCGCCAACTGGTCTATGTGACGATTCACTTCGAATTGGCTAGCGTCGAAGGCGTGCCGAGTCGCCGCTTAGAGGTCATGTTGATGTTACTGATTGCGGTACTTGTGGCGGTGGGTATGCAGGTGGTCGGCGCGCTGCTGATTGGTTCCTTGCTGATCATCCCCGCTGCCGCGGCGGGTTTACTGGCCGGTAACCCCGAGCGCATGGCCTGGGTATCAGCGTTGTTTGCAAGTGCTGCCATCGTTGGCGGCTTGGCGATGTCGTGGTTTATCGACACCCCCGCTGGTCCATCGGCGGTGGTGGTGGCGACGGGCATTTTTGCCGTCGCCAAACTGGCCTCCCGCTTACGCGACTAGTGTAAGTCGTCGTATAGACGACGCACTGAGCCAAAGTTATTTTTTAATTTGCCGGCGTCGAAGGGTGGCTTCATAAAGCCGTGGAAATGGCCATAGGGATTGATCAGCGCTAGGTTGGCGCCGTGGTCCACTTGGTAGTTTTCGCCGCTGCCTGGTACTTTGCGGAAGGTAGTATTTAACTGCGTCGCGAAACGATGGACATCGAAGAATTCGCCCGTAACGCCGATAAAGTTAGGGTTAAAATAACGCACGTATTGGTTAAGAATTTCCGGGGTATCTCGCGCAGGATCTGCACTCACCATAATAATCTGGGTATCTTTATCCCAACCCTTGCTTTCCATTTCAGCGTAGAAATTGTTCAAGGTTGCCAAGGTCGTTGGACACACATCGGGGCAGTGAGTAAAACCGAAGAAGACGATGCTCCACTTACCCTCTAAACGCGATACATCAAATACCTCGCTGTTGTCATCCACCAAGCTGAACGGCTGCAAAATCCGCCCTTTATCAAAGACATAGGTGCCGTGCAGTTTCAACTCTTCTTTATCCATTAGGGGTGGATTCAGCAAGGTATAAGCCAGCGCCACGATAAACAACGTGGCAACAACGATAGCTATGGTGACTGTTTTACGAATCCCTTTTTGGCGATCCTGCACAGATGTATTCATCGTTTTCCTCTAAAAACCAATGGGTGGATAGACGTAATGATCAATAAGCATGATGGCAAACAACAGCATCAAATATATGATGGAATACTTAAAGGTCGCCATCGGTACCTTCGGATCCTTGGCCATCATTAACAGGATGGCGTACCACAGGAAGATAAGCCCCAGTACCAACGCACCGATCGCGTAAAGTGGGCCGCTCATCAGCGTGGCATAAGGGAGCATGGTGACCACCAGCAGAATGATGGTGTACAACAATACCTGCAAGCGTGTGAACTGATCGCCGTGGGTGACTGGCAGCATAGGAATGTCTACCTTGGCGTAGTCTTCACGGCGGTGAATCGCCAGGGCCCAGAAATGGGGCGGTGTCCAGGCAAAAATAATCAACACCAACAACAGTCCGTAGCCGTGCACTTCGTTGGTCACCGCGGTCCAACCTAGCAGTGGTGGCGCAGCGCCTGCCAAACCACCAATCACAATATTTTGTGGCGTGGCACGCTTTAGGAACATGGTGTAAATGAAGGCGTAACCAATCAACGACGCGAGGGTTAGCCACGCGGTCAGTGGATTGATAAAGACAACCAGCATCCACATGCCCAATCCACCAATCACGATGGCAAAAATCAGTGCTTTGGTCGGTGTTACACGGCCTTGCGCCACCGGGCGATTTTGCGTGCGCGCCATGTTGATATCGGTGCGGTAGTCAATCATATGGTTGATGGCAGCAGCCGAACCCGCCATAAGAGCAATACCAAGGTTGCCGATAAACAGTACATCTAGCGGTACCATGCCCGGCACAGCCATGAACATACCAATGGCCGACGTCATGATCATCAAGAAGACCACATTCGGCTTGGTCATTTCGTAGTAGTCGCGCCAAAGTGGGCGTTGAATATTGTCAGTCATAGTTGTTTACTCGGTTGAAGAGTTCTTCAACAAGAATTTCATGTCATCCAGTATCTGACGTCCACTATGGTTTTCGCCATACTGCATCATGATCCACCCCTGCGGATCGACCACATAGAAGTTGTCACGTGGATCCATGTTCAAGGCTGGTTGAGTATTTTTACTTTGCTGAGGCAATAGTCGCAGCATGCTGTCATCGCCCACGATGCGTATAAATTGTGGGTACTCTAGCGATAGTAATTCGTCGAGCGCAATCAAATCTTGAGCATCATTTGCCACTACATACTTGCGGATGCGACGTGCTTCTTTACCCAGCGCTGAATGTGCCTGTCTTACCACATAGAGGGTTTCTTGACAGGTTGCCTCACAGGGCGCCGATACGTTGACGACAAACGCCCATTGCGCAAGTTCCTCATCGTATTTGTATTCCGTGCCGTCTTCACGAGTGACCTGGAACTCTTTAATTTGGGCGGGTGGATTAATCAAATTACCGTGGTTACGCGTGCCAAGCATACCGACCAAATCGATATCGCCTTTTACGACAAATACCCAGAGCCAAGTAGATATAGCTGTCAAAAGTAATGGAATACCGGCGACTAGCATCACCGTTAAACGATTTTTAGTTTTGGTTGAAACGCTCATGAATCTCTCTTACGTAACAGTGAGCCAAGGTTGCTATTGGCAAAGATAAAGACGATCACCGCCAATGCTGCAAAAAGAAACCATTGTACCGCATAGCCGATGTGAGTTTCAGGTTTTACGTTGATTTGTGGCCAGTTGGTGTCAAAACTTTCGCCTTCGCTGCCACTTAAACGCAAACTGTAGGGGTACAAGTCGGTGTCAATCGATGCACTGATTTGTGCAATGTCTAAATAGGGTATTCTTGTTACCTGTTGCTGGTCATCCAATATCAAAGCCCCAAGGGTGTAGGGATCCTTCGATGGTTGGTATACGGTCGCTCTAATCTGTTGTACTCCCGAAGGCGTCACAAAGCTCGGGTTGCTGTCCCGCTGCCTATTTTCAAGCCAGCCGCGATTTACCAAAACATGCTGGCCGTCGGTTGTTTCAAACAAGCTTAGTACGTCTACTCCCAGCACTTTGTTTCGCCATTGATTTTCAAGCAGCCAATGCTGATCTTTATATGCCCCTGTTAACGTCACAGCAATATTCGTCTTATCTTGCACACTTTCTGCTTCAGCAAGCGATATCGGCGCCTCCGTTGATCGCTGTGCGTACATATCAGCAATATCTGCTTTCTCGTCTGCGCGCTGTAACTGCCACAGACCCAAATACAGACACAGAGGTACCACCACAAGGGTAAGTAAGGTACTCTTCCAACCTATAGAAAACGTTAATTTACTCATTGGAATCCTGCATGGCGCTCAAAATTGCAATCATCGTTTTATTTTTACTACTCGTTGTTAGCCTATTCACCAGCTTTACTTTCTTGATGAAGGATAAAGGCGGTACGCGCCGTACATGGTACCACTTATCGTTCCGATTGGTTGTGGCCACACTACTGATGGCACTACTCATCTATGGTGTCTATACCGGTCAGCTTGGCTCTAACGCCCCCTGGGATCGCCACAATTTCGAGCCCCGCCCCACTCAACAATAAACAAAAAAAAAGCTGTAACCCGCGAAGGTTACAGCTCTGTTCTTACAAGCCGTGGCTTATAGGATGTAGACGAACAGGAACAGACCTACCCATACCACATCTACAAAGTGCCAGTACCAGCTAGACGCTTCGAAACCGAAGTGATCGTCTTGGGTAAAGTGGCCACCTTTAACAGAACGCAACCACTGGATCAGCAGCATGAACATACCCATGACAACGTGGAAACCGTGGAAACCGGTCAACATGAAGAAGGTAGTACCGTAAGCGCCAGTTTCCAGCGTCAAACCGTAGTGTGCGTATGCTTCGTAGTATTCAAGAATCTGCAGACCAACGAAGGTGATACCCAACAATACAGTAATGCCCAACCACAGGTTGAAACCTTTACGGTCGTTGTCCAACTTCAGTTTGTGGTGTGCCACGTGACAGGTGTAACTTGAGGTCAACAGGATCACGGTGTTCCAAAGCGGCAACCAGTGGAAGATATTCGACCAACCGGGGAATGCCATGCTCTGCTCTGGGCCAACAAACACACCGTTGTTCGCGATTAACTGCTTGGTTGCACCACCCACAGCTTCCTGTGGTGTTTCCATCAAAGGCCAGCTGTAGCTGAAATCGCCCCACAGCAGGTAGTTCATGTCGTAGATGCCTTCTGAAGCCAACCAAGGGCCAGACAGGTTACGGATGTAGAACAGCGCACCGAAGAAAGCGAAGAAGAACATCACTTCCGAGAAGATAAACCACTGCATACCGATCACGTAAGAACGCTTCAGCTGTGGGCTGTTCATGCCTGCGATGTTTTCGCGAATAGCTGTTCTGAACCAAGTGAACAAAACACCGGCAAAGAAAGTCAGACCCATCCAAAAGATGAACCAGCTATTTACTCCGCCACTTTCACCGAAAGTGTGGTCGTTAATGCCCATGGCTGCACCAGAAATGGTAGCAACCAAACCGACTGTTGCCAGCACGGCCATTGGGCTAGATTCAGGTACATAGTAGGTCTCGTGACCCTGTGCACTATGATCTGCCATTGTAATTCTCCATGTCTCTTTCGAGAATATCCGGCACCGCAGAGCGGTGCCAACTTATAAACACACGCACTTATGAATCGGTGCGCTGGACTCTTTCTGTAATATCGAACAAGGTGTAAGACAACGTAATGGTCTTAATATCTTTAGGAAGATCACGGTCAACGATATACACCAAGGGAAGCTCAGCACTTTCACCCGCCATCAACGGCTGCTCATTGAAACAGAAACACTCTGTTTTGTGAAAATACTCTGCGGCTCGAGCGGGTGAAATGCTAGGGATTGCCTGCGCCACCATGTCTTTAGGCATTGGATTGTGTGCCAAAAAGACCGTCTCGTTACTCGCACCGGGATTTACTTTGACCATCGTTACCGATGGCTTAAAGCCCCAGGGCATCTCTTCGTTAAAGTTGGCGACAAACTGCACCTCGACTTGGCGATCAGTATCGATCACGATCTCGGTCGCTTCGTAGCGGTCACCGGTTCTTCCATTGATTCCCAGTACATCGCATAACACGTTGTACAAGGGAACCATCACAACAAAGACAAAAGCGAACATAGCGACTGCCACCACTGCCAACTTGGCAGTGGTGAGTAGGATATTTTTCTCTTGCGTCTTCATAGCGTTACACCCAGTTAATTACTTAACTTGTGGCGGTACTGAGAACGTGTGGTATGGCGCTGGTGAAGGAACTTCCCACTCCAGACCTTCTGCACCGTCCCATGTCTTCGCCGTGTCGTCTTTCTTGCCTGAACGGATAGTTGAAATTACGTTGTACAAGAACAATAACTGTGACGCACCGTAGATGAACGCACCGATCGAAGACATCATGTTGAAGTCAGCGAACTGCAATGCGTAGTCAGGAATACGACGTGGCATACCTGCCAGACCCACGAAGTGTTGTGGGAAGAAGGTCAGGTTGAAGCCGATGAATGAGATCCAGAAGTGTGCTTTACCCATGGTCTCGTTGTAACGACGGCCAGTCCACTTGTGAATCCAGTAGTACACAGACGCTGACATCGCGAAGATCGCACCCGCCACCATGGTGTAGTGGAAGTGAGCAACAACGAAGTAAGTGTCGTGGTATTGGAAGTCAGCAGGTGCGATAGACAGCATCAAACCAGTGAAACCACCGATGGTGAACAGCACCACGAAACCGATAGCAAACAGCATGGGGGTTTCGAAGCTCAGTGAACCGCGGAACATAGTGGTGATCCAGTTGAACACCTTAGCCGCTGTTGGTACCGCAATCAGAGTGGTGGCGTACATGAAGAACAGCTCACCCGCTACTGGCATACCCACAGTGTACATGTGGTGAGCCCATACGATGAACGACAGGAAGGCGATAGACGCAGTCGCGTATACCATCGAGTCGTAACCGAACAAAGGCTTGCGAGAGAACGCAGGAATAATGTGCGAAACCACGCCGAATGCAGGCAGAATGATGATGTATACCTCGGGGTGACCGAAGAACCAGAAAATGTGCTGGAACAATACTGGGTCACCGCCACCGGCTGCTGAGAAGAAGCTGGTGCCGAAGTGGATATCCATCAACATCATGGTGACTGCGCCGGCCAATACAGGCATAACTGCAACAAGCAGGAAGGCAGTGATCAACCAGGTCCATACGAACAGAGGCATTTTCATGTAGGTCATGCCAGGTGCGCGCATGTTAACGATGGTCGCGATGATGTTAATTGCACCCATGATCGATGACAGACCCATGATGTGCACACCAAAGATGAAGAACGTCACACTTGGGGGCGCATAGGTAGTCGACAGAGGCGCGTAGAATGTCCAACCGAAGTTAGGACCGCCGCCTTCCATGAACAGGGTACCGGCCAAAATGGTAAACGCCGGAGGCAGAATCCAGAAAGACCAGTTGTTCATACGTGGCAATGCCATGTCTGGCGCACCGATCATCATGGGGATCATGTAGTTCGCCAAACCAACGAAGGCGGGCATGATCGCACCAAATACCATCACCAAGCCGTGCATGGTGGTCATTTGGTTGAAGAACTCAGGTTCTACCAATTGCAAGCCAGGCTGGAACAACTCGGCGCGAATAATCATCGCGAACGAGCCACCCAACAAGAACATAGCAAAAGAGAACCACAGGTAGAGTGCTCCAATGTCTTTGTGGTTGGTTGTTAAAAACCAACGAGAAATTCCCTTAGCGGGGCCGTGATGTTCACCCATGAGAGATCCTCCTACTGGCCTTGCTTAAAGTTATACACATCGATTGGCTGGACAACATCGCCCATGTTATTGCCAAAGCCGTTGCGGGCGAAGGTAATAACTGCTGCCAAATCGACATCATTGAATTGGTTACCGAAGGCAGGCATTGCAGTGCCGGGCTTGCCGTTAACCAAAATATTGATCAAACCGGTGATCTCACCAGTCGCAATGGGAGAACCCGCGATTGGCTTACCAACACCGCCTTCACCATTCATGCCGTGACAGGCAACACAAGCAGACATGTAGATAGCTTTACCAGCTTCCATCTGCTCATCCAGGGTGAAGTTTTTAGACATCAATTCTTTGATCTGGGCCGCTTTCGCTTTACGCTCGCCCAACCATGCATCGTACTCTTCTTGCTCTACAGCATGAACGACGATAGGCATGTAACCGTGGTTGCGACCACACAGCTCAGCACATTGACCACGGTAGATACCGGGCTCTTCAATGCGAGTCCAAGACTCGTTGATGAAGCCAGGAACAGCGTCGCGCTTAACAGCAATGGCAGGTACCCACCATGAGTGTAATACGTCGTTAGCGGTTACCAAGAAACGAATTTTCTTACCAACGGGAACTACAACGGGCTCATCCACTTCTAACAGGTAGTGTTGACCTTTTTCTTCAGCGTTGTAGATTTCGCCTTGAGCGGTGCTCAGGTTGCTGAAGAAAGACACGTTTTCGCCGTTAGCGTCGAGGTATTCGTACTTCCATTTCCACTGGTAACCGGTCACCAAGATGTCCAAGTCAGCGTCATCGGTATCGTAGATTTCCAACAGTGTTTTTGTTGAAGGTACCGCGATAGCGATCAGGATCAAGAAGGGAATCACAGTCCACAGGATTTCCACGGTAGTGTTTTCGTGGAAGTGGGCTGATTCAGCGCCCTGTGATTTGCGGAAGGCAACGATTGAGTAAATCAGGTAAGCGAAAACGCCGATACCAGTAATTACGCAAATCCAGAAAACCAGCATATGCAGGTCAAAAATTTTGTGGCCGATCTCAGTAACGCCAGGCGTCATGTTAACCTGCCAACGTTGAGCTTCTTCAGCCCATGCACTTCCACCGAACATGCTTAACAGCAAGATGGCGGGGTACAGCACGAGTTTGCAAAGCTGTTTCGCTTTAGAACACATCTCCCGTGTCTCCGTCGTAGTAGTAGAAAAAATTAGCCATTGATTCAAAATTTGATAAGAAACAAGGACACCTTAAAAAAAGCCGCAGGAGTATAACAAATTTGAATACTGCTAAGCTATCGCATCTAATCAAAAAAATCCGAATAATTCAGCGCTTTAGGGCTTTCTAATATACTAATATAAGAGTTTTCTCATACATATTGCGATGACAACTATAACCTCAAACAAGATATGGGCATTGGCGTGGCCAATGATTCTTTCAAATATCTCTGTACCACTGCTTGGCTTAGTCGATACGGCGGTGCTTGGGCACCTAGATTCCGCCAATTTTCTAGCCGCTGTTGCGCTGGGGAGCGCCATTATTGCCTTTATTTATTGGGGTTTTGGATTTTTGCGGATGGGCACCACCGGTGTCACGGCCAATGCCTACGGCGCTTGCGACCATGAGAAAACCACACTTATTTTGCTGCGAGGCGCCATACTTGCGCTCGCTATAGCACTGCTCATCGGCATGCTGCACCCCGTCTTATTTGCCCTTGGCCTGTGGGCCATGAACAGCTCAGAAATCTTGACCCCACTGGCTGATCAATACCTCAACATTCGTTTACTTGGCGCCCCGGCCGCCCTTCTAAACTATGTGTTCATCGGCTGGTTCGTTGGCATACAACGCCCCAAATTGGCACTGTTTGTGGTTGTGCTATGCAATATCACCAATATCGTCCTAGACCTGCTCTTCGTGGTTGGCTACGGGCTCACCAGTGACGGCGTGGCGTGGGCGACCGTTATCGCCGAATACTTGTCCTGTTGCGTAGCTCTTGTCATAGCCTTGAACCGAATAGACGTCGCTCTGGATAGCAACGTGTGGCGTCGTGCGCTGCGCGCAGCGGAGCTGGTTTCTCTTTTACGTGGCAATGGTTATTTATTTGTGCGCACCGTCGCCTTGCTCGCCACCATGGCTTATTTCACTAAGCGCGGCGCCGAGTTTGGTGTTGTCACACTGGCGGCCAATGCGCTGTTAATGCAAATTGCGATGTTGGTGTCCTATGGACTGGACGGTTTTGCCAACGCCGCCGAGGCTCTAGTCGGAGAAGCCATCGGTCAGCGACAGCACAGCGCCTTATATGAGGCCATGCGCGGTACCGCCATCGCATCGTTAGTCGTGGCCATGCTGTTTTGCCTTGCGCTTTGGCTCGGTGAGTCATGGCTGATTCTTTTACTGACCAATCAAATTGACATTATCGACCATGCGAGTCGTTTCTACCCCTATGTGGTGATCTTCCCTGCACTGGCGGTGTGGAGCTTTTGGCTGGATGGCGTTTTCATTGGTGCCAACCGCAATGCGGCGATGATGTGGAGCATGCTTTTTTCAAGCCTCGGCGTGTTTGGCGCCTTGCTCTTTGCGCTTGAATCACTCGGTAACAATGGACTGTGGCTGGCTTATCTAGGATTTATTGCAGCGCGCGGGATAAGCCTAGGGTTTATTAGCTATCGTTATACAAAAAGCGGTGCTTGGTTCAAAACAAGCTAAAAAAAGGCCATCAAAGGTGCCATCTATTGACTAGACTAGGGTTATCAGCAACTCATCGCTTATAACTATGAGTAATATATCAGATCAAATACGCCGCAAAATTGCGTTGGCTAAGCGCCGCGAAGACACCGAGCACGAATTACTCGCCATGCTAGAGTCGCTGCCGTTGTCCTTGCATAACAGCATCAATCTGCCCAACGAGCACCCGACGTATGCGCTGCACAAATTCGTCACCGAGTATATTGATCTAGTCCCTAATATTATCGACGCCGCCACTCAGTGTGCTCGCGAGACCAGCGTGTTTGAACACGTCGGACCCTTTATTCACGTCGCGGAGCAGTTTTTCCTCGACCCACTGTCGTCCATCTGCCACGACCCGAATAGCTTGTTGGGCATGTTAGATGAGGCCTATCTCGCCCACCGATTGATCGAAGAAGCCAACGACCGTTTTATCGATCGTGCCGGCTATCCATTGATTCCTGTCGACCTAACTCGCTCAAATATCATCGTACACGGCATCATCGGTGAGCCGTATGCCAATGAGTTGGATGCCATTGCAGAAGATTTAACCAAGCGGATGATCGCGATGGAGAGTGTTTATCACTCAGAAGCGTTTGCCCAACAGGTGCGCCGCGAAAAGGACACCGGGCACTGGGATCAGGTGTGGTCGCGCTGGCCGTGTATCATGGCCAGCAGCGATATCACGTTAAAATTGCTCTATAAACGCGTTAATTGATCAGCTTGACGACCTGCTCGCCCTCGTCCAACACTAACTTATCGCTTTGGTTAACACGAGTGGGCAATTCCTCGTTCACCCCCAGCTGAGCGTCCATCTCATCGCTGAAATCACACGAAACACATTCGCGGTAGAGCTGGCCTTCCAACTCGAAGGCACGCACGGTGTCCATCGTGCCGCACTTAGGGCATACTGCCCCGGCAATGAACCGTTTAACTGGTTGAGTCATATCCACTCCAAACGTTGAGAAACCCCATGAGTATACCATCGAGCGCCCTGCGACCCTATCTTGATCACACGCCAACACTAAGCGAGAGAGTCATGGTGGACAGCAGCGCAGTGGTGATTGGGCGTGTAACATTACACGACGATAGTTCGGTATGGCCGCTGTGCGTGTTGCGTGGCGACGTTAATCACATCGTGGTCGGTGCGCGCAGCAATATACAAGACGGCACCGTTATCCACGTTTCTCGCCCCAAACCCAATCTTCCCAATGGCTGGCCAACGCTGATTGGTGACGACGTCACCATCGCTCATAAGGTCATGCTGCACGGTTGTACGATTGAAGACAGGGTATTGGTTGGTATGGGCGCCATTGTGATGGACGGTGTCCACATCGAATCAGAGGTTATCGTCGCCGCCGGGGCGCTGGTTCCCCCGGGTAAGCGGCTAGTATCGGGCTTTGTTTACAGCGGCAGTCCCGCCGTGCAAGCTCGCCCTCTGCGCGAAGAAGAAAAGCACATGTTCACTAAGCAAGCGGCGAACTATGTGGCGCTTAAAGAGCAGTATTTAAGCGTTTAGGCGTCGCTGTGGGTGCGCAAGTACTCGATTACCGGCGCGGTCTCCGGTCTTACGCCGCGCCAAAGCTCAAACGCTTCGGCGGCTTGTTCCACCAACATCCCAAGTCCATCGGCGCTATGATGGCAGCCCATTGCCATCACGCGCTTAATAAAGGCGGTTGGCTCAGTCAAAGAGTAAATCATGTCGTAACACGTAGTGTGGCTGCCAATACATGAAGCCGGCAGTGCTGGGACATCGCCTCCCAACCCCGCGCTAGTACCGTTGATGATGATATCGAAGTCGCCACTAATGGTGTCGAAACCTGAACTAGTGATGTTGCCCATACCGCCAAACGCTTGCGCTAATTGATGCGCTTTGTCCGCGGTGCGGTTTGCCACGTGCAGCAGCTCGGGTTCCTGCGCCAAGATGGGACAAATGGTACCGCGCACGGCGCCACCAGCACCCAGCATCAATATGCGTTTACCGGCGATGGCCCAATGCAGGTTGTGGACTAAATCGTTAACCAAGCCGGCCCCGTCGGTGTTGTCACCTAGCAGGCTGCCATCGGGTTGACGGATAATGGTGTTGACAGCGCCCGCTTGACGCGCGCGACGGCTCAACATATCGACCATTTCGAAGGCGTCTTGCTTAAAGGGAGCGGTCACGTTTGCGCCGCGCAAGCGACGTAGCATTTTACCGGCCTCACTTTTAAAACCATCAACATCGATAAGCTCGGCGGTATAACTTAATTCTTGCCGCGTTTGCAGGGCAAACAGCGAGTGAATTAAGGGCGATTTGCTCTGCGCGATAGGGTTGCCAAATACGGCGTACTTATCCATGGTTGTCTCCTAAACCCACTCACGTGCGGGCAGGAAATCGCTGTACAGACGCGCTTCTTCGCTACCGGGCTCGGGTTGATAATCATATTCCCAGCGCACGAGCGGTGGCAGCGACATCAAAATAGATTCTGTGCGGCCGTTGCTTTGCAAGCCGAAAATGGTGCCGCGATCGTAGACGAGGTTGAACTCCACGTAGCGGCCGCGGCGGTACAACTGAAAATCACGCTGGCGCTCACCGTAGGCTTCATGCTTGCGCTTGGCCATAATGGGGCGGTAAGCCTCGATGTAGGAATCGCCCACGGCACGCATAAACGCAAACGCTTGTTCGAAGCCGCCCTCTTGATAATCATCGAAGAATAAACCACCAACGCCACGGGCTTCATCGCGGTGTTTTAGATAGAAGTAATCGTCGCACCATTTCTTAAACTTGGGATACGCATCATCGCCAAACGGTTGGCAGGCTCGGCGCGCGGTCTCGTGCCAGTGGCGACAATCGTCTTCGTTGCCATAGTAAGGCGTTAGATCGTAGCCACCACCAAACCACCAGACCGGCTCTTCGCCTTCTTTTTCAGCCACGAAGAAACGCACGTTAGCATGCGAGGTAGGCACGTAAGGGTTTTTGGGGTGAATCACCAACGAGACGCCCATCGCCTGAAATGATCGACCTGCCAATTCAGGGCGAGAGTGGGTTGCCGAGGGTGGCATTTGCTTGCCGTGGACATGGGAGAAATTCACCCCGCCCTTTTCAATGACACCGCCATCGACCATCACTCGAGTGCGCCCACCGCCGCCTTCGGGGCGATCCCAAGCGTCTTCCACAAACGTAGCGGCGCCATCTTCGAGTTCGAGTTGGCGACAGATTTCATCCTGCAGGGCAAGCAGGTAACTTTTGACCGCCGCTAGGTCTACTTGGCTCATGTTTTGTCCTTATCAGCGCAGTATGGTGCCGCTGACTAAATCTCTAATTTGACTGGGCTGCGCAGCTCGGCCGACGCTCCCTGGGGCGACGTAGTCTAGCCCGTCTGGAAAGTAATTGGCTAGTCGCAAGCGATCGCGGGCTTCTGTTTTACCCGCTGGATTAGCCGAGGTCGACACTATCGGGCCACCAAAGGCCTTACTCAATGCTGCCGCCCAAGGGTGGCGAGTAATGCGGAGCGCAAAGCTATTGTGTTCACCTTTCACCCAATTGGGGACTCGCCCAACATCGGGCACTAACCATGTCGTTGGGCGTTCATACTGGGCGCTGATCTGGGCACGCTGCGCATCGGTTAAGTGGCTTAGCAAGTCGTGGCACATAGCAATGTCGGCGGCGATCAAAATCAGCCCCTTTTCGACAGGGCGTTGCTTAAGCTCGAGAATTTTCTGTACAGCGGAGGCATCAAAGGGATCGCAACCTAGACCCCACACCGCTTCGGTGGGGTACGCCACAACACCACCCATATGCATAATGTCTGCCGCTTGCTGTAACTTGAAATGGTTCATGATGATCAATGCTGTTTGTGAACGTTGGGCTTGCAACCATCGATTCAGATACAAAAAGGGCCGGCCTCTGTTAAATGAGGCCGGATTATACCTTATTTGTTGTGATTTGCGCGGATGGCTTGGTAGTAGCGCTCAGCCAAACGGCTCGCGCGGTGCTGTAAGGAAAATTCGGTGCCACCGACGAAAACCCGTTCGGGTAAGCTCATCGCCTCTAGGGGATGGCCATCCCACAACACCAAATCCACTGGTTTGCCAATGCTGAGGCCAGCGCTCAAGCCAAATACTTTGGCCGGGGTTGTGGTCAGTGCAGCGATCGCCGCGCGCTCAGAAAGCCCGTGGGTAATGGCATTAGCCGCCGATTGCTTGACCATCGCCGCATTGTGCGGCGCCGCGCCGAATCCCATGCCAAAAAACATCATCTGCACACCCGCTTTTTCCAACAGTGCCGCCGCATCGAGACGCGCACCAAGCGAGTCGTAACCCATCGGCAAGTTGTTAATCGGGTCGAATATCACCGGCACTTGCATGCTTGCCAAGCGGTCGGCAACACGCCACGCCTCTTGAGCACCAAGGAGAATGGCGCGAAGTTTGTACTTACCAACTAAATCTAAGACGCGCTCGATATCCGCCGCACGATCCACCGAGATGATGACCTGCTGGCGACCACTCAACACCGGACGGAGGGCTTCTAAATCGTCTAGCGAAAAGTGCAATTCACGGTACTCGCCACGTTTTACCGCAGCCCGATTAGCTTCGTAGTCAGCCGTTTCGCGCAGCGCGAGTTCGAACAACTGCAGCGCATTGCCTCTAGAGCCACCGGCGATCTTCTTACCGTGTTGCCCTAAATGGACCACTTGGGCTACCGCCTCGGCTAGCACAGCATTGTCGGCGCGCATCTGCACCACCGTCGCTTGTCCCGCAAAAATCGACTTTTCATTCACCGGTAACACCAAGGCTCGGCTTAATCCCAGCGCTCGGTTGTAAGGCAGCGCCACAGTATCAGGATTGATGGCGTCGGCAGCGCGGTGCGAAGCGGTGAACAACTCGCTTTCGCTGCTGTAATCACTTGTTTCTTCAATTGCCGACACCTCAACAAGCCCCATGTAGGTGTAGCCATTGAAGAAACCCGCGCTCACGGATTTTCCACGGCCATCGATGACCTCGGCACCCGCGACGCTGATATCTCCCCCCAGCGCCATCAATTGGCCGTCACGCAGGTGAACATCACCGACGTATGGATCTCTCTGGCCATCATAGATGGTGACATTGTCGATCAATGTATCGGCCGACCAAGCTACGCTGCTCGCTAGCAGCGCCGCAACAATGCTTAAACGTTTCATGGGCGGTTCTCCTCGGGCGTGATAATGCCAATATTGAAGTCTGCGGTGATATTTTCGGCACCTTTTTGGTAGACCTCGGCACCGTCGATCCATACCTTCTCAGGGCTGGCAAAACTGCTAAAGGGGTCGCGATCCCACAGCACCAAGTCAGCATTTTTACCCGCTTCGACTGAGCCTATTTTGTCATCTAATCCAATAACCTTGGCCGCGTTGAGCGTCAGCCAGCGAATGGCATCCGCCTTGTCGAGGTCGATGCCCATCGCTTGACCAGCGGCCAGTGCTTTAGCAATTTCTTGGTTGAGGCGCTGGGTTTGGATCGGGTCATCCGAGTGAATCACTGCGCAACCCTTGGCATAATCTACCAAGGCAATGTTTTCACGCACCATGTCAAAGGCCTCTTGCTTAAAGCCCCACCAATCGGCCCACATCACCGCACAAACCCCTTCTTGTGCCAACAAAGGCGCCACCTTGTAGGCTTCTATCGCGTGGTGGAAGGCTTGGATTTTGTAGCCAAACTCTTTACCAATATCGATCATTTGCGCCATTTCATCGGCGCGGTAACAGTGATTTTGGATCAGAATGTCACCCTCGAGCACACCAACCAAGGTCTCCAGTTTTAAATCGCGCTTGGGTGCGGCGGCCTCTTTGCCAGACGCTTTTTTGGTCTCGTAGTCACGCCATTTATCGCGGTACTCTTGTGCATCAATCCACGCCTTGCGGAATCCTGCCACATTACCCATGCGGGTAGAGGGCGCCTGGCCCTTGCCACCGTAGACGCGCTTGGGGTTTTCTCCGCAGGCCATTTTTAAGCCGTAGGGCGCGTCGGGAAACTTCATACCCTGCACCGTTACCGCGTGAATATTTTTTAAAGTGACACTGCGGCCACCAAACAGGTTGGCCGAGCCTGGCAAAATTTGCACGGTTGTCACCCCACCCGCACGGGCCTTTTCAAAGGCGGGATCCTGCGGCCATACCGAGTGTTCCGCCCACACTTCAGCGGTGACCGGGCTAGTCATCTCGTTGCCATCGGCGTGGTTGCGTGTTTCCGGCTGGGGATAAACGCCCATGTGTGAGTGGACGTCGATCAGGCCAGGGGTCATCCATTTGCCGCTGCCATCGATACTCTGGCCTAGTGCACTGAGGTTTTCACCTACCGCAGTGATAACACCGTCACTTACAGCAACATCGACCTTCATCAATTGCTGGCCATTTCCCACTAACAGGTTCACATTGCGGATCACAAACGGGGCGTGTGATGGCGCCCGATAGGTCGACGCGAAAGCCACAGCCGGCGCGGCCACCGTGGTCGGCGTTGTGGGCTTGGTGGTGGCATTGTTGCAGGCCGCAAGGCCCAGTATTGCTGCGCCCAACAATGAGCGCACAAAAACGTTTTTCATGACGGATCTCCCAACCAAAAACGCACTTTAGTTAGCGGATCTTGTTGGGTCTATGTACAAAACGGCCAAATTACCGCCGTGCGCAAAGTTGTCATCGTCTGATATAGCGATTAGCCACCATTTGCGCCGCCCCCGCCACCTCGCATTCCGCCAGACAAGCCATCACCCTCGCTACCGGCCACTGCGTTTGCTGGGCGATGCTGTCCACCCCCACCGGGTCGCTGCCCAATAGCGCCAATACGGTTTTGGCCTGGGTTGATAACAGCGGAGGACTTGCGCTGGGCTCGAACAATTCAAATTGTACCCCTGCCACAACATCGCTTGGGGCCGTGGCCAACATAGCGCCCTGCTTTAATAAATCGAGGCACCCTTCACTCTGTGGCGAGTAGATACTGCCCGGCAGCGCGAACACATCAATACCCTGCTCTGCCGCCCATTTAGCACTGACCACCGATCCGCTGTGACGCGCTGCCTCGACCACAAGTAAGGCCTGCGACAGCCCAGTAATCAAACGATTGCGAATGGGAAATTGGTGCGGCAACGCCGGAATACCCAGTGGGTATTCCGACAATATTGTGCCGCCACTAGCGAGAATGTCAGTGGCTAATCCGCGGTGGCGTTTGGGGTAGACATCATCTAGGCCGCAGGCTAGCACGGCGATCGTCTTGCCTCCGCCATCCATGCAACCGCGGTGGGCGGCAGCATCGATGCCGCGAGCCAAGCCGCTGGTCACCACAAAACCTCCGCGGGCGAATTGATAGGCAAACTCCCGGCTGGCGCGCTGACCAGGCAAACTCGCTTGACGACTTCCTACCATCGCAATTTGAGGCAGGCTCAACAACGTGGCATCACCCCTGAAAAACAACAGACTAGGAATGTCGCGTAAACGTCGCAAACTCTGGGGATAGTCTTCATCACTGGGGCACAACAACCCTACCCCCTTGTCATGCAATTGTTCCAGCAGCTGCTGTAATGAAGGGTAAACAGTTAATAGTTGGCTGGCGTCTTCCACCAGCAAGGGCTGTAAAAGGTGTTTTTGGGGCGGATTAATTCGCTTACACGACCTTTGTTGGGCAGCCCACGTCAGTGGGTCTGGGCCCAGAACCTCAACAAAATAGTCGATATCGCGCCGATTAAAGGCCGGGTGGGTATGCAGCACCAGCAACAACTGGGCGGCGGAACTGGGTATTTTCACAGCGCCATCCTTGCGCTGTGTCGCGCCGGCATCCTTGCCGGCTACAGCGTCGTTAGGGGTTAGTTACCGCGTCACCCACTTCGAGGGGGCGGTTGGATTCCATGATCAATCCGAAACTAAGTTTAGAGAAGACTTTAACAATCATCATTAGGCCCCCTCGTACAGCTGGCAATTGGACCGGCTTGTCGGTGTAGGGGTCTTTGACGATATCGCCCTGACGTTCAACAGCAAGGACATTGCCAAGCTCAAGACCTTCTCGAGCACCGGCATTAACAATCACAATGCTGTGCTGGCCGATTTGGGTCACGCCGCCCTCAACGGAGAGAATAAGGCGGTTGATCTCATCCTCAGGTGAGCTGGGGAAATAGTGGGCCACAATACTTTCTTCTGGGGTTGGCAAGACGTGGTCGCCGATGCGTACTTCTTCCACACTGCGGTTAAGGGTGATGGTGGCAACATCGCCACTTTGCGCGACCTTCTTACCACTGCCAATAAAGCGCATCTGGTAGCCGAGCACTTCGCCGCTGTTGGGATCAACGTAGGTATCGCCTTTGCGGTATATGCTGAAACGTTTGAAATTGCCAAAGTCACCGCGGGCAAAAATCTGGTCACCCACCCCGGAGATAATTCGGCTCTCGTCACCCGACACCACATAGGGCGCACTCATTACATCATGCTCGGTATCGAGCACGATGTTTTCGCTCAGGAAGGGGCGAATACTGTCCAACGACACCGAGGGAATGGCGTCGTCCAATTGACCGTCGCGCATGTTGGGGCTCAACTTCACCACGTCGTTGCGCTGCAGTACTAAACGGGGTCTACCCTCGACATAAATCAGTGTCAGGATGTCACCGGGGTAGATCAAGTGGGGGTTTTCGATGTAATCGTTGGCTACCCAAATTTCCGGCCACAACCATGGGTCACGAAGAAATTTAGCGGAAATGTCCCACAGCGTATCGCCTTTCACGACCACGTAGCGACTGGGATAGTCGTCGCGCAATACCAGTTCATCGGCGAATACCTGCAAACTCATAATGGCGAGGCAGGCGAGCAAGAATTTTTTCATGTGACGTCCCTTTAACATATACCCGTTCTGTGCGGGGAGGCCCACAATTATGGGCTTCATATAGCTGTGCTTGTATAATAGGACATTAATCGATAACTCGCCCAACAAAGGTTGCGCGAAAAAAGTGTCATGCTTTAAAAATCAGCGTGATACCCCCATAATACAGATCAGTTAATCGATCACGACAGAGGCAGCATGGCTATTCACGAAATTCTCGAGTTCCCCGACCCCCGTTTGCGCACCATTGCCAAACCGGTTGGCGAGGTCAATGACGAGGTGCGAAGCCTGCTCGACGACATGTTTGAAACCATGTACGACGCGGGTGGCATTGGCCTAGCGGCCACCCAAATTAACGTTCACCAACGCATCGTGGTGATGGATTTATCGGAAGACCGCAACGAACCCCGTGTCTTTATTAATCCCGAGGTCACCCCACTGACCGAGGACGGCCACATCTACCAAGAGGGCTGCCTGTCGGTACCCGGTTTTTACGAGGATGTTATCCGCCCCGAGCGCTGCCTAATCAAAGCCACCAATCGCGATGGCGAAACGTTTGAAGAGCAAGCCACAGGCCTTCTAGCCGTGTGTATTCAACACGAACTCGACCACCTCAACGGCAAATTATTTGTCGACTACCTTTCCAACATGAAACGCGATCGTATCCGCAAAAAATTGGAAAAAGAACATAAACGCCGTGCCGGCTAATTTCGAGGAATAATCTTGCGCATTATCTTTGCCGGTACGCCGGAGTTTTCTGCCGCCGTACTCGACGCGCTGATCGCCAGCGAACACGAAGTCGTCGCTGTTTATACACAACCGGATCGACGCGCGGGGCGCGGCAAAAAAATGCTGCCACCGCCGGTGAAAGTGGTCGCCGAAGCTGCCAGCATCCCTGTTCATCAGCCTCTTAGCCTGCGCGACGAAGACGAACAAGCCACCCTGCGTGAATACGCCGCTGACGCCATGGTCGTGGTCGCGTACGGTCTATTGCTGCCACAAGCGGTGCTCGATATTCCTCCCCACGGCTGCCTAAACATTCACGCCTCGCTGCTGCCACGCTGGCGCGGTGCTGCGCCCGTTGAGCGCGCCATCGAAGCGGGTGATACAGAAACCGGCATTACCATGATGCGCATGGACCCCGGGCTCGATACCGGCGATATGATGTGGGTGGAACGCTGTGATATCAACGCCAACACTACCGGCGATAGCCTGCGCGAGAGGCTTCTTGAGGTCGCCATTCGTGGCACACTCGATACATTGAGCGCTGTTGCCGACGGCACCGCGAGTTACACCCCACAGAGCGAAGAGGGTGCCAACTACGCCAGCAAGTTGACTAAGGCCGAGGCCGCTATCGACTGGTCTGCCAGTAACACCGCCATCGATTTGAAAGTGCGCGCCTTCAATAGCAGCAATGTCTGCTATAGCCTGCACGACAATGGCGAACGCATTAAAATTTGGCGCGGTCGTCCAGTCTCTCATTCGCACAGTAGCGCACCAGGCAGCATCCTGGCAGCCGACGACAATGGCATTGTGGTGGCCTGTGGCGAAGGCGCCTACGCCATCGAACAACTTCAAGTCCCGGGTGGAAAAGCCCTGCCCTGCCGTGACATCCTCAACGCTCGCCGCGATTGGTTTAGCAACGACCGCCGCTTCACCATGGAAGCCAGCGCGTGAACCTGCGCGCCACCGCCGCCAGTTTAATCACCGGTGTTGTGCAACGCGGCGAATCCTTGGCGTTCACGCTGCCTGTGGCCGCTGAATCTCTGCCCCCTCGCGACCGCGCCCTGTTGCAAGAAATATGCTACGGCACCATGCGTTGGTACGACTTTTTAGGTGGCCTTGTCGACCAATTGATCCGTCGCCCCTTAAAACCCCGCGACTGGGACATCTACGCACTGTGTATGGTGGGCGCCTACCAATTGCACTTTACTCGGGTACCGGACCACGCCGCGATTAAAGAAACCGTAGATGCCTGCCGCACCCTGAAAAAACACTGGGCAACCAAATTTGTGAACGGCGTGCTGCGCCAATACCAGCGCCTCAACAAAGATCTTGTGGCCAACTTGAGCCCCGCGCAACAGGCAGCCCATCCCGATTGGTTGTTTGACCGCATAAGCCAGGATTGGCCCGCCGCCGCCGCAGATATCTTTGCCGCCAACAACGACAAGCCACCGATGGTGTTGCGCGTCAATCGCCGCCACCACACGCGCGATGCATACCTCGGTTTGCTTAAAGACGCCGGTATTGATGGCATTGCCTGCCAGTTCGCCGCGGACGGTATCCGCCTTGTTAGCCCCTGTGATGTTCAATTGCTGCCCGGTTTTGAAGCCGGCTGGGTCAGTGTGCAAGATGAGGCCCCCCAATTGGCTGCAGATCTGCTTGATGCTCAGCCCGGCGAGCGCGTGCTCGATGCCTGCGCCGCCCCTGGCGGTAAAACATGCCATATCATTGAACGCTGTCCAGAATTATCAGACATTGTGGCGTTGGACCTAGATGCTGCGCGCAGTGAAAAAGTCCGCGATAACCTCGCCCGTTTGCAACTAGAAGCGCGCATTGTGGTCGGTGACGCTAGCCAGCCCAAGCAGTGGTGGGACGAGCGAAGCTTTGACCGCATATTAATCGACGCGCCTTGCACCGCCAGCGGGGTAATTAGGCGTCACCCGGAAAGTAAGCAGAAACGTCAGCCCGAAGACATCGATGCGATCGCCAACACCCAACAACGTATTTTAGCCGCGCTTTGGCCCTGCTTGGCCCCCGGCGGCACCCTGATCTACGCCACGTGTTCCATTTTCCCCCGCGAAAACGAACAAGTGATCGAAGCCTTCTTGGCCGACCACGCCGATGCTACACACCACCCGATTACATTGTACTGTGGTGATAGTCGCTCCTTCGGTGTACAGTTATTGCCAATAAAAAATGGTCACGATGGCTTTTACTATGCCAAACTGACGAAAACAGCTAACTAAACACAGTCAGCCAACACTATGAAAATTCTCATTCTCGGTGCAGGACAAGTCGGCGGTACGCTGGCCGAACACCTCTCTAACGAGCAAAACGACATCACCCTGATCGATGCTAACGCCGATCGATTGCGAGAATTACAGGACAAGCTAGATATTGGAACGGTGGCTGGCCAAGCCAGTTACCCCGAGATATTGCGCAAAGCAGGGGCGGAAGATACCGATCTGCTCATCGCCGTGACCAACAGCGATGAAATCAACATGGTGGCCTGCCAAGTGGCACACACCCTGTTTAACATCCCCAAAATCATTTCTCGCATTCGCTCACAGTCCTATATTCAACGCCCAGAATTGTTCAGCAACGACGTCATTCCGATTCAGGTGCTGATTTCGCCCGAGCAGTTGGTAACAGGCTATATCAAGAGCCTTTTACAGCACCCCGGCACGCTACAGGTTCTCGACTTCGCCGAAGGCAAAATTCGCCTGGTGGCGGTAAAAGCGGTTTTTGGGGGCCCCTTGGTTGGCCACGAGTTACAGCAACTGCGTCAGCACATGCCAAACGTCGACACCCGTGTGGCAGCTATTTTCCGCCGTGACCACTCGATTCAACCGACCGGTGAAACGGTGATTGAAGCCGGCGACGAAGTCTTTTTCATCGCCGCTCACAACCACATTGTGCCGGTAATGAGCGAACTGCGCCGCCTCGACAACCCCTACAAGCGCATCATGATCGCCGGCGGCGGTAACATTGGTCTGCGCTTAGCGTCGGCCATCGAAAATGATTACCACGTTAAGCTGATCGAATATAACTACGACCGCTGTAAGCAGTTGTCGGAGTTATTGAGCAACACCATCGTGCTCAATGGCAGCGCTTCAGACAGCGAACTGTTGAATGCGGAAAGCATCGAAGATATCGATGTGTTCTGTGCGCTGACCAACGATGACGAAGCCAACATCATGGCCTCTCTCTTGGCCAAACGCCTGGGCGCGCGCAAAGTGATCACCCTGATCACTAACCCCGCATACGTGGATCTGGTTCAGGGCGGTGACATCGATATCGCCCTGTCTCCCCAGCAAATTACTATTGGCAGCTTGTTAACCCACGTCCGCCGAGGCGATGTCAGCAACGTCCACTCTCTGCGCCGCGGTGCGGCAGAGGCGTTAGAACTGGTGGCACGCGGCGATGCCCGTTCCTCCAAGGTAGTTGGCAAGCGCATCGATCGCATTGATCTTCCGCAGGGTGTGACGATCGGTGCCATCATGCGCGGCGACAAAGTCCTCATTGCCCACAGCGATGTTGTGATTGAATCCGACGACCACGTCATCGTGTTCGTCACCGACAAACGTTTCGTCAAAGACGTCGAGAAACTCTTCTCGGTAGGCTTTGGCTTCTTCTAGGGCGCAGGCGTGAACGTTGCCATCATCTGCAGAGTCTTGGGCATTTTTCTGATGCTGTTTAGCATTTCGATGGCGCTGCCCTTTTTGGTATCTCTGTACTACCAAGATGGCTCTCATCTCGGCTTTGCGCGCGCCTTCTTTATCACGCTCATCAGTGGCGCCATGCTGTGGTTGCCGGTGTATAAATCCAAAGGAGATCTGCGCGTTCGCGATGGCTTTATCGTCACCAGCCTGTTTTGGATTGTACTGGGCAGTTACGGCAGCATTCCGCTGTTGCTGGAAGACGACCTCAACATCTCCTTTGCCGACGCCTTATTTGAATCGGTATCGGGCTTAACCACTACTGGGGCAACCGTTATTACCGGGCTGGACACCCTGCCGCCGGCGATTCTTTTCTATCGCCAACTGCTACAGTGGCTGGGCGGTATCGGTATCATCGTCATTGCCCTGGCGGTGCTACCCATGCTGGGCGTTGGCGGTATGCAGCTGTATCGCGCTGAAACACCTGGCCCGATGAAGGACTCCAAACTCACCCCTCGCATTACCGGTACCGCCAAGGCGCTGTTTTTCATCTACTTCAGTATGACCGCTGCCTGTGCACTGGGTTATTGGTGGGCGGGCATGACCCCTTTCGATGCCATTTGCCATAGCTTTTCTACCGTTGCGATTGGCGGGTTTTCGACCCACGATGCCAGTATTGGCTACTACGATAACCCGACCATTATGATCATTTCGGTGGTATTTATGGTGTTGGCGGGTATCAATTTTGCGCTGCACTTTTTTGCTTTCCGCGAGCGCAACCTAAATCACTACCGCTACGACGCCGAATTTCGCTTTTATATTGGTATGTTGGCGGTGGGCGCCATCGTGGTCATTTCTCAGCTCTACAATTCGCAGACCTTAAGCCTCTCTGACGCCACCCTACACGGCATATTCCAGGTGGTCTCAATCGCCACAACAACAGGGTTTGCCTCGCAAGACTTTTCCGTGTGGCCAACGTTTATCCCGCTGTTTTTGCTGATTTTGGCATTGATTGGTGGTTGCGCCGGCTCTACCGCGGGCGGTGTTAAGGCAATCCGCGCCTTGTTAATTATCCGTCAGGGCTACCGCGAACTGCAGCAATTGGCCCACCCCAATGCAGTGATTCCATTGAAAATAGGCAACCGTATCGTGCCCGGCCGGGTTATTAGTGCGGTGTGGAGTTTCTTTGCGGTGTACCTGTTCTCATTCACCGTATTGCTGCTATTGGTGCTAGGTACGGGCTTAGATTTCATCACCGCTTTTTCATCGGTAGCGGCTACCATGAGTAACCTTGGCCCAGGCCTGGGGGAAGTGGCAGCTAACTACAGCAGCATTCCCAACAGCAGTAAGTATCTGCTTTGCTTCTCGATGCTACTTGGCCGTTTGGAAGTGTTCACGCTGCTGGTCATCGCCACACCTAGCTTCTGGCGCCGCTAGGCGTAGGGGTCGCCACCATGGCCGCCACCGGCCTTAAAGCGTTTGTATTCCCACTGATATTGAGGGGGATCGATGGCCACACAGTCTTCCACCGCCGCATTCATCGCCCGCGTGGCCAGCGCTATATCGTCGCTGTAGATGTCATCTGACACCGGCAAAAAGTGAATGGCAAAATTGCCGTCGCCCAAGCGCTGAGCAGCACCAATAATCACTACCGCACCAGACTTATTCGCCAAGCTTGGCAATAGGCGCATACTCTGCGCCGGCACCCCGAAGAAGGGCGCTAATTCTGCGCCGTCCGCCGCGGGGACTTGGTCGGGTAAAATGCCCGTCATCCCGCCAGCCTTGAGGGCTTTGCGAACGATGGCCACGCCGCGGTGATTAGCGGGCGCCGTGACGGAGCCGACGCGCTCGCGCGATTGGCGAATCAAGCTATCTAGTTGAGGATAGGGGTGCGGCTTGTACATGGCATGCAAGGTGTGGTGCTGGCTGATGAAGATGTTGAGCATCTCCCAGTTGCCGAAATGTGGCGCCAGAATAATCACGCCTCGCCCAGAGGCGATCGCCTCATCGAACAACTCGCGACCCTCGACCCGCGTGATATGCTGCATCAGTTTAACGGGGGGCCATAGCCACAGGGGTCCCATCTCTACCGCAACGCAGGCCGTGGCACGAAGGCTATCGCGCACCAATTGGTGCTGCTCGGCCTCACTCAAGTTGGGATAACACAACTTGATATTGATCTCGGTGACACGTTTAGCACTGTTGGGGATAATCATCAGACACTGGCTGATCCACCCCGCCACGCGGTACAAGCCGGGCAGACTAAATATGGCGCAAAAGCGCAACATGGCACAGGACAAAAAATCCTTCACTTGAATCATGGCTACTCCCTAATTGCCGGCAAGTGTAGCGCAAAGCCCTTGTTTAGCCTATCCACTTCGCCTGCAGGCATTATGTCTGTATAATCATCGCTTTTGCATATTTTGCCGCTCAGCGGCGGTTTTAACGAGGCATCACGTGACCAAACAGACGGCTGAACACGATATCAATACCTTTCAGGGCCTGATCCTTGCCCTGCAATCTTTCTGGGCAGAAAAGGGCTGCGTTGTTATGCAGCCACTGGACATGGAAGTGGGCGCAGGTACCTTCCACCCCGCGACGTTTTTGAAAGCGGTTGGCCCCGAGTCGTGGAATGCGGCCTACGTTCAGCCCAGCCGCCGTCCTACCGATGGTCGCTACGGTGAAAACCCAAACCGCTTGCAACACTACTACCAATTCCAAGTGGTTATGAAGCCCTCGCCACCAAACTTCCAAGAACTGTTCCTGGAATCACTGAAGATGCTGGGCATTGACCCCGCTGTGCACGACATCCGTTTTGTGGAAGACAACTGGGAATCGCCCACCCTCGGTGCGTGGGGCCTTGGTTGGGAAGTGTGGTTGAACGGTATGGAAGTGACCCAATTCACCTATTTCCAACAAGCTGGCGGCATCGAGTGCTACCCCGTGATGGGCGAAATCACTATGGGCCTAGAGCGTATTGCGATGTACCTGCAGGGCGTTGATTCAATCTACGACCTGGTCTGGGCACACGGTCCCAACGGTGACGTAACGTACGGCGATGTTTACTTGCAGAATGAACGCGAACAATCGCAATACAACTTCGAAGAAGCCGACGTCGATCAACTGCTGTTGAACTTCGACAACTACGAACAACAAGTGCACAAGCTGGTTGAAAAAGGCCTCTCGCTGCCCGCCTACGAGCAGGTCATGAAAGCGTCGCACACCTTTAACTTGTTGGACGCTCGTCACGCCATTTCAGTGACCGAGCGCCAGCGTTACATCCTGCGTGTTCGCACCCTCGCGCGTGCGGCCGCAGAAGGTTATTTCAATTCTCGTAAAGAACTTGGTTTCCCCATGGCTGAAGAGAGCCTGCGCCAAGAAGTACTCGCTCAACTGGAGGCCAAATAATGTCAGCGGTAGATTTCCTCGTCGAATTAGGTACTGAAGAGCTGCCGCCCAAATCGTTACTGGTGTTAAGCGAAGCGTTCAAAGACGGCATTGTTGCGGGTTTGAACGACGCACAATTGCCCTTTGCAAACGTCACTGTATACGCTGCGCCTCGTCGTTTAGCGGTATTGGTTAACGGCTTGTCGACCCAGCAACCCGACCGCGTTGAAGAAAAACTCGGCCCCAACGTCGCTGCTGCCTACGATAAAGAAGGCAACCCTAGTAAAGCCGCTGAAGGTTTTGCTCGCAGCTGTGGTGTAAGCTTCGACCAACTGAGCCGAGTGGATACCGACAAGGGCGAGCGTCTCGCTTACAGCCTGCATATTGCAGGTAAGCAGAGCGCTGAATTGCTCCCCGCGATCGTTAGTAAATCACTGGCTGACCTACCCATCGCCAAGCGCATGCGCTGGGGTGCCAAGCGCACTGAATTCGTACGCCCCGTCAAATGGCTGGTCATGCTGTTAGACAACGACGTCGTCGACTGCGAAATTCTTGATCTGACGGCCGGCCGTACCACACGTGGTCACCGCGTTCACTGCGACCAGGATCTGGTACTGAACAACGCGGCGGATTACTACGACACACTGTTACAAGCGGGTAAAGTAGAAGCCGACTTCGCCAAGCGTCGCGACATCATCAAACAACAGACTATCGCTATGGCGAATACCGTTAACGGTGTTGCGGTCATAGAAGATGACCTGCTAAACGAAGTGACAGCGCTGGTTGAGTGGCCGGTAGCCCTGATTGGTGGATTTGAAGAACGTTTCTTGGACGTGCCCCAAGAAGCCCTTATCGCCTCCATGAGCGAGCACCAAAAGTACTTCCACGTGGTCAACGCCGCCGGTGCCCTGCTGCCCTACTTCATTACCATCGCGAATATCGAAAGCACGGACCCCGCGCAGATCGTTGAAGGTAACGAGCGCGTTATCCGCCCTCGCCTTGCCGACGCTGCTTTCTTCTTTGAGACAGACAAGAAGTTTACCCTAGCGCAACGCCGTGAATCTCTGAAGAAAGTGACCTTCCAACAACAGTTGGGCTCGGTGTGGGACAAGACCGAGCGCATCGCTCGCCTAGCCTGCTACTTAGCACCCATCGTTGGTGCTGAATTAGACGATGCTAAACGCGCTGGTGAACTGTGTAAGAGCGATCTGGTCAGCGAGATGGTACTCGAGTTCGACAATATGCAGGGTATCGCTGGCCGCTACTATGCTGAAAACGATGGCGAGTCACAAGGCGTTGCAGCTGCCATGCAGGAGCAATACCTACCCAAATTCGCCGGTGACGTACTGCCTGTTCACCCCACAGGTATGGCGGTTGCCCTGGCTGATCGTATCGACACCATGGTGGGTATTTTCGGTATTGGTCAGCAACCCACCGGTGCCAAAGACCCCTTCGCGCTGCGCCGTGCGGCACTAGGTGTACTACGTATTATCATCGAGTCTAAACTCGACATCGATCTGCGCGATGTACTGACTTTCGCCGCGGCGGGCTTTGCTGATTTACCCAAGGCAGACAGCGTGGTAGATACTGTACTTGATTATACGCTGGAGCGTTTACGCTCACGCTACCAAGACATGAACATCAGTACTGAAGTGTTCATGTCGGTACAAGCCAAGCAGTTATCGCGCCCGTTGGATATCGAGAATCGTGTGCTGGCGGTGCATGAGTTTAGTAAGCTCGCCGCAGCGCAAAGCCTGGCAGCAGCTAACAAACGAGTATCGAACATTCTCGCCAAACTAGAAGATAGTGTTGATGCTGATGCGGCATTGAATGCTTCTTTGCTGCAAGACGACGCGGAAAAAGCCTTGGCCGATGTGTTGGCAAGCAAGGCGGCCGACACAGCACCACTGCTTCAGGACGCGCGTTATGGTGAGGTACTCAATACCTTGGCCGAACTGCAAGGCCCAGTGGATAACTTCTTCGACAACGTGATGGTGATGACCGACGATGCCGCCGTGCGCGCCAATCGCTGCTTGTTACTGGCTAAACTGCGCGCGGTGTTCCTTGGTATCGCTGATATCTCTCTTTTGGCCGCCAAGTAAGTATGCCGGGCGCTAACAAGGAAGTAAGTACCTACACCGCTGCCATTCGCAGCGGTATTTTCTATGTTTTTTACGTGGTCTTTACCATCGTTTTTTGTACCATTGCGCCACTTGTTTTTGGCTTACTGCCCTTCGCCTTACGCCAGCGCGGCTTAACCATTTGGAACCACACCACCATTTTCCTTTTGAAATGGATTTGTGGGGTTAAGTACCGCGTGCACGGCGCGGAAAATATCCCCGCCGATGTATGCGTAATCGCTGCAAAACACCAAAGTGCCTGGGAAACCTATTTTTTCCAGATCCTCTTTAAGCGCCCACTATCGACCATTTTAAAACGCGAATTATTGCGCGTGCCCTTCTTTGGTTGGTCGCTGGCTTTAATGAAGCCGATCGCCATCGATCGCAGTTCGCCTCGCGAAGCTTTAAAGCAGGTGTTTGAAAAGGGTAAACATCGCATTGCTTCAGGTATTAGCGTGCTTATTTTCCCCGAAGGGACCCGCTTTGAACCCGGCAAGGCCGGAAAGTACGCCCGCAGCGCAGCGGGTATTGCGGAAGCGACAGGTGTTTCGATTTTACCAATCGCTCACAACGCCGGTGAGTGCTGGTCGGCCAAGTCTTGGATTATCAAGCCTGGTTGCATCAGTGTTGTGATCGAGCCTGCCATTCCTTCAGAGGGTAAGACTACTAAGCAATTAACCGATGAATTAGAGCGTGCCATCGAAGGACAAATGGCGCGTATTAACGGCACCGCCAATTAAGGGCATAAAAAAGGCGCCGTTAAGCGCCTGATTTAATTAGACTTTATGCTTTTAACCTGCCATCTAGTGCCGCTGCTACTGTCTCTTGAGCAAACTGGATGGTGTTTTCACAGCGGCCAATAATAAAGCTTTCGTTGGCTCCACTCTTAAGGCTATTTTGGATGGTTTCACCTATGGTGAAGTCTTCATCAAACACGACTCGAAGTACATCGTAGTTGGCCTTCCAATACTTCTCGGCCTTTTCGGTAGCGGGTGCTTCTGGGATAAGCATCATGCACTGGAAGATCGAATTTTCTATACCGTTGGGCAACACAGTATGAATGTAGACATGGTCAGTCATTACCTGCATGAAGTTACAGGGAAAGACATAGTTTTGATCCATGAAATTTTTGCGGTAATCCCATTCTTCGACCGGCATTTCACGCAGTTCTACTATGCGTGCAAGCGGCACTGAGTGTCGCACGTGGGGGTATTTGTTTTTATAAATACCCTGGGTATCTAAGTAGGTAGAACACGCCGTGTGCTTGTGCGCGTGGCAAAAGTGGTACTGCTCTTGGAAACCTTCGATCAATACGTGCCAGTTGGCGCTGACATCGACAGTCCACGCTTGATAAACAACGTGGCTATCCAAATTCAACGAGGCTAATTGCTCGGCCATCGGTGCTATCCAAGCATCGATATCAATCGTTTCCTTTTTAGCTGATGGGCACGCCCAAATCAGACCAAATCGTTCAAATACCTGAATGGGAACGAGCCCGTAACTAGCCTTATCCAAAGCGCCAAATTTATCCCCTTGGGGTAGGCCGCGTAGGTTACCATTAAAGTCATAGGTCCAACCGTGGTAGGGGCAAGAAAAGGTGCCCGCCTTACCGCAGGGACGGCCTTCCACTTTAGCGCCGCGGTGACGACAAACATTCAAGAAACCTTGTAGAGCACCTTCACGATTTCGCGTAATCAACATCGGTACACCGGTAGCATCGTGGGTGATAAAATCGCCCGCTTCGGCTACTTGAGATACATGCCCAACGATGATGGGGAATTCTTTAAATAAAATATCGTTTTCTTGTTGGAAACGATCTTTATCTAAGTACTTGCTGATCGACATCTCTGCCATATCTTCGAGCAAATCACCTGTGCCTGCTTCGTTGTGAGCAAGCACCTGCTCGATGATTGAAATTTCTTCTTTACTACTTTTCACTACGATATTCTTCTCTGCTCTAAACGTCTAGATTTTCCACGTAAAGCGCATTCTCTTCAATAAATTCACGGCGTGGTTCGACCTGATCACCCATCAAACAAGTGAAAATTTGATCTGCACCAATAGCGTCTTCAATAGTGACCTTCAACATGCGGCGAACTTCGGGGTCCATGGTGGTTTCCCACAATTGTTCGGGGTTCATTTCACCCAAACCTTTGTAGCGCTGAATGTTGTAGCCGCGCTTAGCTTCGCTCATTAACCATTCCAGTGCATCACCAAAGCTCAGCACATGCTTGCTACGCTCGCCACGTTTGACGTAGCCCGAGGCTTCAAACAAGTTATTGGTTGCTTCACCTAGTTTTACTAGCGATGCATACTCTGCCGAGTTAAAGAAGTCGTGCTTGAACTCATAATCGCGTGTCACGCCGTTCGATGTTTCCTTCACCACGGGTAAGTAAACATTTCGTTCGTCATCTTTTTCAACGATAACGTCGTATGTCGATGAGCCAGATACATGACCAGCGTTCAATACTTCCGCTAAACTCGCTGCCCAAGTGCTTACGGCGCTCTCATTATTCAATGCGTCTGAAGCCAGCACAGGCGCTTGAATCATAGCTTCCAGGGCGGGTTGCAGATAAATACGTGACAGACGATTAATGGTGGCCATTACGGCGCGGTATTGTCTTACCAAGGCCTGCAAGCCTTCACCGCCGATGCCGGGCGCGTCCTCATTGACGTGGATTGTCGCGTTATCTATCGCCGCTTGTGTCAGGTACTCATCGAGTGCAGCTTCATCTTTCAGATATTGCTGCTGTTTACCTTTAGCAATTTTATAGAGCGGAGGCTGGGCAATATACACATGACCGCGCTCTATTAATTCTGGCATTTGTCTGAAGAAGAAGGTCAGCAACAAGGTACGAATGTGCGAACCGTCGACGTCGGCGTCGGTCATGATGATAATTTGGTGGTAGCGCAGCTTATCGGGATTAAACTCTTCTTTACCGATGCCACAACCCAAAGCGGTAACAATGGTGCCAACCTCCGCCGAACTTAGCATCTTGTCGAAGCGCGCCTTCTCAACGTTAAGGATCTTACCCTTCAAAGGCAAAATCGCTTGAGATCGGCGGTTGCGGCCCTGCTTGGCTGAACCACCTGCCGAATCACCCTCCACCAAGTAGAGTTCAGACAAGGCAGGATCTTTTTCCTGGCAGTCAGCCAGTTTGCCAGGCAAACCTGCAATATCGAGGGCCCCTTTGCGACGTGTCATTTCACGTGCCTTGCGCGCGGCTTCACGGGCGCGAGCAGCATCCAACATCTTTTGAATAACCGCTTTCGCTTCGGCAGGGTTTTCCAACAAGTAGTCAGAGAATGCCGCATTCATGGCCTGCTCTACTGCGGTTTTCACCTCAGAAGACACCAATTTATCTTTAGTTTGTGAAGAGAACTTGGGATCAGGTACTTTGACTGAAATGATCGCTGTCAAACCTTCGCGCGCATCATCACCGGTAGTACTCACTTTGGCTTTTTTAGCGAGTCCTTCTTTTTCAATATAGGTGTTCAAGTTGCGAGTTAAAGCAGAACGGAAACCCGCTAAGTGGGTACCACCATCACGTTGGGGAATATTGTTGGTGTAGCTAAGAATCTGTTCTTGGAATGAATCATTCCACTGCAATGCCACTTCAACGCCCACGCCTTCACTCTCACCTGTGAAATGGAAGGTACGGTTGATGGTCGTTTTATTCTGGTTAAGGTAGGTAACGAATGCCTCGAGGCCACCTTCGTATTTGAATTCATCGCTCTTACCGCTGCGCTCATCCTTCAAAACGATATGAACACCCGAGTTCAAGAATGATAACTCGCGCAGGCGTTTCGCTAGAATGTCGTAGTGGTATTCGATGTTAGAGAAGGTTTCAGCCGAGGGCTTGAAAGAAATCATGGTGCCGGTACGGCTAGTTTCACCCACTACACTTAATGGGGCAACAGGAACACCGTGCTTATACACTTGCTCGTGTACTTTGCCTCCACGGCGAATGGTTAGCTTTAATTCTTCCGACAGCGCATTAACAACCGATACGCCTACCCCGTGCAGACCGCCCGATACCTTGTATGTGTTATCGTCAAACTTACCACCGGCGTGCAATACCGTCATAATGACTTCTGCTGCAGACACACCCTCTTCGTGCATTTCGGTGGGAATGCCACGACCATCATCGGATACTGAAATTGATTCATCAGGGTGAATGACTACTTCGATCTGTGAACAGTGCCCCGCTAGGGCTTCGTCAATAGAGTTATCGACGACCTCAAACACCATGTGGTGTAAGCCGGTGCCATCATCGGTATCCCCAATGTACATACCGGGACGCTTGCGTACGGCGTCGAGACCTTTTAGAACTTTAATACTGGACGAATCGTATTCACTCATTACTTTACCTTTTCACCACTTCGTTGGCAGTGTTCCATTTAAGCTTTTTATTTTACCTTTTATCGCCTTTTTAGGCGATTCTTTTTGGCATTACGCGGGGGTTATTACCCCATGTTCCACGTGGAACATTGAAATACTAAGTGCATTATCCTCAGCTATGGCAGGAATATCGCCTTCTGTAATGGCGGTTAAAAACACTTGTTTAGTTCCCTGCCCTGCCAAGATCAAATTTAATAACTTAGATGCATTGTTACTGTCTAACTCTGCCGCCAAATCGTCAATCAAATAAGAAGACTGCTTTCCTATCGCCTCGAGTACCCGTTGTTGCGCCACCTTCATTGCCGCAACAACCAACTTCTGCTGGCCACGCGACAGCACTTCTTCGGCGGGTCTACCATCTACCTTAACTCTTATATCCGCTCGTTGCGGCCCATAGTGAGTAAAGCCTCTTTGCAGATCGGTATCTATACCCTCTTCTATACAGCGTTCCAAACCACGCTTTGTATCCCAACCACAGTAATAGGTAAATGAAATTGATTCAGCCAATGCTGGTATTAGCGTTTGCAATATTGGCTCTACGTGTACGAGGAATTGTTCAAACCATTTGATTCTCATCGCATCAAGCGCAAGTGAAGACTCACACAATGCATCAGACCATGTTTTAAGAAGCGGCTTGGGTGTTGCCTGGCGGTATTGGCGTAACAACGCGTTTCGTTGTTTTAGATTTTTCTGGCAGTGCGACCATACCTTAAAAAACTGATGTTCCACGTGGAACACACCCCAATCCATTAACTGCCGTCTAAATTGTGGCCCCGAAGTTAGAAGCTGAAAACTTTCATCATTAATCAATTGCAGAGGAATAATGTCCGCTAGCTGTGAGGCCGTCCTGATAGTCTCACCACAAAAGCGAATATGGGCAGTACCATCTAAGGATTTTTCAACACCCAACACATCGTGATCTAAACCTTTGGCAACCAAAAGACACTGCTCTTTTTGGTGCTGAATAACATGCTGAATGCGTTGACTACGAAAGGACTTCGCCGAAGAGAGAAAATATAAGGCCTCGAGAAGTGATGTTTTACCACTACCATTTTGACCAATGAAAATATTGAGATCGGCAAGCCCGGTAAGGCTTGCCTGTTGGATATTACGAAAATGAGATATCGAAAGGTCGCGAATGCGCACTAGCGCAACTCACCTTACAGACGCATCGGCATAACGACGTACAGTGCCTTATCTGATTCTGCCGAATCTTCAATTGTTGCACTACTATTGCTATCAGACATCGAGAAACGAATGGTGTCGCCAGGGATAACGGCCAAAACGTCGAGCAAGTAAGAAACGTTAAAACCAATTTCTAAGTTATTGCCTTGATACTCAACAGATACAACCTCTTCTGCTTCTTCATGATCGGGGTTGTTGGCGTAGATCTTTAACTCACCCATTTCTAACATCAAGCGCACGCCGCGGTATTTCTCATTAGAAAGAATGGCCGCACGGACAAAGGCTTCACGTAAATCTTTACGATTTGCCATGACGATCTTGTCAGATACACGTGGCAAGACACGTTCGTAATCTGGGAATTTGCCGTCAATAAGTTTGGAGGTAAAGGTAAAGGCTTGGGTAACGGCACGAATGTGGTTGTTGCCCAGAGTTAATTCAATCAAGGCGTCGCCACCATCTAACAAGCGACCCAATTCAATAACCCCTTTACGAGGCAAGATAACTTGATGTGTACCACTAACATCAGCGTCGATCTCTTCATTACACATCGCCAAACGGTGACCATCGGTAGCCACTAGGCGCAAGCTATTTTGTTTAACTTCCCACAACATACCATTCAAGTAGTAGCGCACGTCTTGTTGGGCCATGGCAAAGGCGGTGCTATCAATCAATGTTTTCAATTGATCTTGTGCCATCGTAAATTTGTAAGACGCTGGGCTATCTTCAACATTGGGGAAATCATTAGCAGACAAGGTAGATAACGTGAAACGGCTACGACCACTACGCACCACCACTTTGTCGCCATCAACATCAAAGGTTACCGTAGAACCGTCAGGCAGCGATTTGCAAATATCATTTAACTTACGCGCAGGGACGGTAATCTCACCTTCAACAAAATCACCACTGAGGTCGACACGAGCTACCAATTCAACTTCGAGATCCGTTCCGGTAAGTGACATTTGACCATCGCGGACAACGATGAGTACGTTGGCCAAGATCGGTAAAGTCTGACGGCGTTCAACAACACCGGCCACTAAGGTGAGTGGTTTAATCAGATCTTCTCGGAGAATGGAAAATTTCATAATGGGGTCCTATTGAGTGGTTCTTCCATACTATTACGACGTTAGCGTGCGTAACAGGTTTTTATAGTCTTCTCTGATGTCAGAGCTCGTTTCTTGTAATTCGATGATTTTACGACAAGCATGTAGCACAGTGGTATGGTCTCTGCCGCCAAAGCGATCGCCTATTTCGGGCAAACTATGGTTGGTTAATTCCTTCGACAAGGCCATGGCTAATTGCCGAGGTCTAGCGACAGATCGTGAGCGACGCTTGGACTTGAGATCAGCAACTTTAATTTTGTAATACTCAGCAACAACGCTCTGTATATTATCCAGACTGACCTGCTTTTCTTGGAGCGCTAATAAATCCTTCAACGCCTCTCGGATGAGGTCGATGTCGATAGCACGCTTGGTAAAGTGTGCGCTTGCCACTACGCGTTTTAACGCACCCTCAAGTTCACGTACATTGCCACGGATACGCTGGGCAATAAAGAAGGCGCCATCATCGGGCAATTCAACATTAACTTGTACTGCTTTACGCTTCAGGATGGCTACACGAGTTTCAAGATCGGGCGGCTCTACTGCCACCGTCAAACCCCAACCAAAACGTGATTTGAGTCGTTCCTCTAGGCCATTTAACTCTTTAGGAAAACGATCGCAGGTCAAAATCATTTGCTGACCACCCTCCAACAGTACGTTAAAGGTGTGAAAGAACTCTTCCTGCGAGTGGTCTTTATTAGCAAAGAATTGAATATCGTCGATTAACAATGCATCGACCGAACGGTAGTAGCGCTTAAACTCGTTGATGGCGTTTAATTGTAATGCCTTCACCATATCGGCTACGAAACGCTCAGAATGCACATACAAAATTTTGGCGTCAGGATTGTTCGCCAATAATGCGTTACCTACAGCGTGCATTAAGTGAGTTTTACCCAAACCTACCCCACCATAAAGAAACAGAGGGTTGTAACTTTCACCAGGGTTTTCAGCTACCTGCTGTGCCGCCGCACGCGCCAACTGGTTGGACTTACCTTCTACAAAATTTTCAAAGGTATAGTCTTCGTTCAAGCTGGAACGGTGTTTAATCGCACCACCTACATCGGGGTTGCGGGTGGGTGAAGAGATATTGGATTTGGGGGCAGCTGCTGGCTTAATACTGGCAGCATCAGCCGTGCGTTGTTCTGGCAACATAGTCGGTGCATTACTTGCCGTGGGCTGTGCCGATTCTGACTTACGCGTTCCCACATCTAACACGACGTTGATGCGGCGCGAATCCAATTCACTCACCAATTCGTTGATACGACGTAGAAAACGATCGCTTACCCAATCACGAATGAAACGGTTGGGTGCGTAAAGGGTTAGGGTCTCAGCCGACTCCTCCGCAAACAACGGACGAATCCAAGTATTGTACTGCTGCGCAGCTACCTCTCCTTCGAGTAGCTCAGCGCAACGCTGCCAAATCGTCGACACAGTAGGGGTCATCTCTTTTGTAATTGTAATTGTGCCCAAATATTGGGAAAGGGTGTGAGTATACCGCCCCCCAAAAAACTTATCCACAAAACCTATGGCTTTTTTGTATAATTTTTTAATTAAATAAAATCAATAACTTATGTTGTTATAAAAAACAGCAATTGCATAAAAAAAGCATATAATACAAACTTTTATTAACATGTTATTAAATTGTGGATAAGTTTGTTAAATACCAACAACTCGTACTTTATTGCAAGCCAATCAATCACAACTTATACAACACAAATACTTAAGTAACTTTAAGTCAGTAAAGCATATTTTTGATTCTTACCAATTTTCCACAGTGCAATTTAACCACACATATAAGTTGGCGAGGTTATCCACACCAAGATATCCACAATGTAAAAAAACATCGCTAAAAGCCTGTTTTTTTAACGTTTTGGCTTTCCAAAGGATTGCATCGCAAATCTATCGTCTGTACAATTCGCGTCCGTTTTTCTTATCAAACAGAGATATCACGATGAAAAGAACCTTTCAACCAAGCGTATTGAAGCGCAAAAGAACTCATGGCTTCCGCGCTCGTATGGCGACTAAGAACGGAAGAAAAGTCTTGAATGCTCGTCGTGCAAAAGGTCGCGCTAAACTGGCTGTATAAGCTAAGTAGTGCTCCCTCCACTATTCAGTGAGCAATTTCAGTTTTCCTAAAACGCTGCGCCTGCTGAATAGTCACGATTTCAAGCAAGTATTCGATAATGCCAAGATCAAGGTCTCCAATGCGGAGATGTTGATCTTGGCTTGTCGTTCTCAGCATACCCATCCCCGCCTCGGTCTCATTATTGCCAAGAAGAATGTGCGTCTCGCCGTGCATCGAAATCGAATAAAGCGTATCATTCGCGATGGTTTTCGTAGGCAACAACACAACCTCACCAACGTCGATATTATCGTTCTCGCAAAGCGTGGGATTGATCGCCTTGAAAACCAGGAAGTGCACGAACGCATGGATAAACTTTGGCGCAAGGTGGCGCAAAAGGCACAACGATGAAATGGCTTATCGTAGCGCTAATCAACGTTTATCGAACCGTGCTCAGTCCTATGCTAGGGCCTAAGTGCCGCTATACACCCACTTGTTCTGCCTATGCCATCGAAGCGGTAGAACAATACGGTGCTTGGCACGGCGGTGTTTTAGCTGTAAAACGTATCCTTCGCTGCCACCCATGGGGTGGAAGTGGTTACGATCCGGTACCCAACAAAGAAACTAAGACAAAAGATTCGGCCTAACACTATGGATTTTCAAAAGATAATACTTTGGATTGCTATCGCCGCAGTATCAGTGATGCTCATTAACGAATGGCAAGCATTTAAAGAAGAGCGTACCGGCGTCGCCCAGGTTGCGGCAGTGCAATCAGCACCCAGCGCTGCGCCTGCTATTAGTAATAGCAATGGCGACTTGCCACAGATGGTTCAACCCAACAGCGGTGAGATCGATGTTAGTGCTAATGCCAACAATGTGGAATTGATCACCGTTACCACCGATCTAATGGTGGTAAAAATTGATACCAATGGTGGCGATATCGTCGAAGTCGATTTGTTGAAACACAAAGACAACGTCAAAGACCCCAATTCAGTGTTGCGCCTGCTGCAGAATGACAATATCCGCACCTACGTGGCACAGAGTGGTTTGATTGGCCCCAATGGCACCGACACCAGCGAGGGTCGCCCCACCTTTTTGGTCGACCAGGCTAGCTTTGAGCTCGGTGATAACAACGAATTAAACGTTGATATGAGCTTCCGCGCGGACAACGGTGTGCTCATTACAAAGCGCTACAGCTTCAATCGCGACAGCTACGTTATCAACCAAACCTACTTGATCAACAACATGAGCGATGCACCATGGCAAGCCGCCATGTTTGGGCAAATTAAGCGCGATTCAAGCAAAGACCCTAGCGCCAGTGATTCAGGCATGGGCATGCAATCTTTCTTGGGCATAGCCGCCACGACCAACGAAGAGCGCTACATGAAGTTACCATTTGGCGACATCGCTGAAGAGCCTTTCAAAGCGATGGTTCAAGGTGGCTGGATCGCTATGTCACAACACTATTTCTTGAGCGCTTGGGTACCCAATCCAAACACCACCAACAACTTCGGCGCACTGGTTAGTAAAAGTGGTATGAATATCGCCCGTTTCACCATGCCTATGCTTGAAGTAGCACCAGGCCAACAAGGTGAAACAAGCGCCAAGCTCTATGTAGGTCCGAAAGATCAGTACCGCTTAGAAAAAGTGGCTGAAAACCTTGAATTGACCGTAGACTACGGCTGGTTGTGGTGGATCGCCCAACCGCTGTTCTGGATCATGATTATGATTCACAAGTTCGTTCCGAACTGGGGTTTGACCATTATCTTGTTAACGGTGTTTGTTAAAGCCTTGTTCTTTAAACTGTCGGCGTCGAGCTACGAGTCTATGGCCAACATGCGCCGCGTTACGCCCAAGCTGAACGACATCAAAGAGCGTTATGCTGACGACCGGCAAAAGCAGTCGCAGATGATGATGGAGCTTTATAAGAAAGAGAAGATCAACCCCATGGGTGGCTGTCTTCCCATCGTCATTCAAATGCCTGTGTTCATTTCGCTGTACTGGGTACTGATGGAGTCGGTTGAAATTCGCCACGCGCCCTTCTTTGCCTGGATTCAGGACCTGTCGGCCATGGATCCCTACTACATTCTGCCCCTGATCATGGGTGTAAGTATGTTCGTGCAACAGAAACTGTCACCCATGGCCTTTACCGATCCCATGCAGCAGAAGATTATGCAGTACATGCCTGTCATGTTTACCTTCTTCTTCCTGTGGTTCCCATCCGGTCTGGTACTGTACTGGGTAGTCAACAACGTACTGTCTATTACCCAGCAATACGTGATTACTAAGCGCATCGAAGCGAAATTCGCCGCACAAACCAAGTAGTCATGAAACTCTACGATAACGACACCATTGTTGCCCTCGCCACGGCGACTGGCCGCGGTGGTGTCGCTATCATCCGCCTCAGTGGGGATGATGCGCCCAGCATTGCCCACACACTCACGCAACGCACTCTAACGCCTCGCTACGCCCACTATTGCGATTTCCAACACAACGAAGAAATCCTCGATAGCGGCGTCGCCATCTATTTCCAAGGCCCTCATTCATTCACTGGTGAAGACATCGTCGAACTACAATGCCACGGTGGACCTGTGGTGGTAGATCGCTTGATTCGCGCCTGTAATAGCCTCGGGGCTCGCAACGCTCGTCCTGGTGAATTCTCTGAACGCGCATTCCTGAATGACAAAATCGATTTAACCCAAGCTGAAGCCATTGCCGATTTAATCGATAGCGCCACCGAAGCGGCAGCTCGCAATGCTGTGCGATCACTGCAAGGGGTGTTTTCCAACCGGGTGCACACTCTTGTTGAAGCGCTGATTCATCTGCGCATCTACGTCGAAGCGGCAATAGATTTTCCCGAAGAAGAAATTGATTTTCTAAGCGATGGCAAAGTAGCTGCTGATCTAGCCAATATACAACACGATATCGCCGATCTATTGCGCCAAGCCACCCAAGGACAAATCATGCGCGACGGTATGACCGTCGTGATTGCAGGTCGCCCCAACGCCGGAAAATCTAGCCTGCTTAACGCCCTGTCTGGACGCGAAAGCGCCATTGTGACCGATATTGCAGGCACTACCCGCGACGTCCTGAAAGAACATGTACAAATCGATGGTATGCCGCTGCATATGATAGATACGGCTGGCCTAAGAGATACCAACGATGTGGTAGAAAAAGAAGGCATTAAACGGGCATTGAAGGAAATTCAAGATGCCGACTTGATAATTCTGCTGGTCGATAGCAGCACGGATATGGATGAAGACCCTGTAGCCATGCTACGTGATCTAGCCCCTGAATTGGTGTTGGATAAACCGCGCTTATTGGTATACAACAAATGCGATAAATCGGGCTTAGCCGCAGGCCACATGCAAACACACAGTGGCGATACCGCCATCGCGGTGTCGGCAAAGTGCGGCGAAGGTATGGATATCTTCTGCCAGGCATTAAAAGACAAAATGGGCTACAACCCTGAAATTGGCGGCAGCTTTACCGCGCGGAGACGCCACCTTGAGGCTCTACAAGAAGCTCAGCACTTTATCGACACGGGTGCAGAACAACTGCACGGCGCCGCCGCGGGAGAGCTTTTGGCAGAAGATTTACGCCAAGCGCAAGAAGCCCTGTCATCAATCACCGGCGAATTCACCAGCGACGATCTACTCGGCCGCATTTTCTCATCTTTTTGCATTGGCAAATAATCATTCTGTGAAGTCCATCACAGTGTCGCGCCCCTATTGTGTATAAGGTGGGGAAAGTACGAAGACAGCCTCGGTATAAACAGCCCAGTTATCCCCGCTAATCGACGATAGGCGCGGGAAGCATTTTTTTATTCATATTACCAACACACCCTTTCCACCGCTTTTAACAACCTTATAAGCGCTTTATTCAGCACTTATTATTGGTTTAACGCATTGAAATAATAAGATTAATCGCTGTTATCCCCAGAAATATTAACCCTTATATTTATTATCAACATAATTCTTCTTTCTTTTTCTCAAAAAGATATACATATATATATTTTTCTAAAAAACAATTTTGATCAATAGTTAGCCAATCTTTATAATTGCTCCCCTTTCATTTTCTGGGTGCAACTCGTGGATTATCCAAAACGTTATGGTGTCATTGTTATTGGCGGTGGACACGCTGGTACTGAAGCCGCGCTTGCGTCTGCACGCATGGGTGTTGAGACCCTTCTGCTCACGCACAATATTGAAACACTCGGTCAAATGTCCTGTAACCCAGCCATTGGTGGTATTGGCAAAAGTCACCTAGTAAAAGAGATCGACGCCATGGGTGGCGCCATGGCCTTGGCGACCGACCGTGGTGGTATCCAATTTAGGGTATTAAATGCGCGCAAAGGTCCCGCCGTGCGTGCAACCCGAGCGCAAGCAGACCGCATACTTTACAAGGCCGCTATCCGCGCCATGCTGGAAAACCAACCCCAGCTAGATATATTCCAACAAGCGGCCGATGACTTGCTTGTGCAAGGCGATACCGTACAAGGTGTGGTAACGAACATGGGCGTGAAGTTTTACGCCCCTAATGTAATCCTAACCGCGGGAACGTTCCTGGGCGGAAAAATTCATATCGGTTTAGAAAATCACCCAGGTGGTCGAGCGGGAGATCCTCCGTCGATTGCCTTGGCGAATCGCCTGCGTGAACTCCCCTTGCGCGTCGACCGATTAAAAACCGGTACGCCAGCGCGTATCGATGCCCGCAGCGTCGATTTTAGCGGTCTAGAAGAACAGTGGGGCGACACCCCGACGCCGGTTTTGTCAGCGCGTGGTACCGCGGCCGATCATCCTCAGCAAACATGCTGCTGGATTACGCACACCAACCAACGCACCCACGATATTATTCGCACTGGTTTTGAACGCTCCCCTATGTTCACTGGGGTCATCGAAGGCGTTGGGCCACGTTACTGTCCCTCGATCGAGGACAAGATTAACCGCTTTGCCGACAAGGATTCTCACCAAGTCTTTATCGAGCCCGAGGGTCTCACCACCCACGAACTGTACCCCAACGGCATCTCTACTAGCTTGCCGTTTGATATCCAGTTGGCGTTTATCCAATCGATAAAAGGTTTTGAAAAAGCCCATATCACACGTCCAGGCTACGCTATCGAGTACGACTTCTTCGATCCCCGCGATCTGAAATACTCGTTGGAAAATAAACATATCAACGGTTTGTATTTCGCAGGCCAGATCAATGGTACAACCGGCTATGAAGAGGCTGGTGCGCAAGGCATGCTAGCGGGTATCAATGCGGCACTGCGCGTACAGGACAAGGAGGCTTGGTGTCCACGCCGCGACGAAGCCTATCTCGGTGTTATGGTCGATGACTTGATCACGCTCGGTACCAAAGAGCCCTACCGTATGTTTACCAGCCGCGCCGAGTATCGCCTCATGTTGCGCGAGGATAATGCCGATGTGCGCTTGACGGAAAAAGCGCGTGAACTGGGTCTTGTAGGTGACGAGCAGTGGCGCTTATTCTGTGAAAAGCAGGAGATGACGGCGCGTGAAATCGAGCGTATGCGCACCACCTTTATTCATCCAAACACCGACGCAGGCGACAAGGCTGCGCAAATTTTGGGTTCACCCTTGGCGCGCGAATACAATTTGTTAGATCTATTAAAACGCCCACAAATGACGATGCCGCAATTGCTTGAGGTATCTGCACCTGAACAAGCGCTGCCCGACACGGTGATTGAGCAGGTAGAGGTCACGGTGAAATATGAGGGCTACATCAGTCGCCAGCAAAAAGAAATCGACAAGATGGTAAGGCATGAAAATACCCCCTTGCCACACGACTTGGATTACAGCGTGATCGGTGGTTTGTCGAATGAAGTGAAGCAGAAACTACAACAAAGTCAGCCAGAAACCTTGGCGCAAGCCTCGCGTATCCCTGGCGTCACGCCGGCTGCAGTGTCGATTTTGCTGATCCACTTGAAAAAACATTCGGCGGTGAAAGGAAAATCACTGTCATGATGGTGTTGGACGAAGCAAAGAAAGAGCTGCTCTGCGCACAGCTTAAAAGCGCCGCAAATGAAATGGATATCGCGTTGAGTGATGATCGCGCCCTTTTACTTATTGGCTACCTTGCCATGCTTTACAAGTGGAACAAGGCCTATAACTTGACGGCCATCCGCGAGCCCGCCGAAATGCTGCGCAAGCACATTGTCGATAGTTTGAGCGTGCTACCCCATGTCACGGGTGAGAATTTCATCGATGTTGGTACCGGCGGCGGCCTGCCCGGCATCGTTTTGGCTATTATGAAACCCGATTGTCGTTTCACCTTGCTAGATAGCAACGGCAAGAAAACCCGCTTTCTGTTCCAAGTTAAAGCGGAACTGGGCTTAGACAATGTAAGCGTGGTGAATACCCGCGTTGAACAATACCGCCCAGCGGAGGGTTTTGATGGTATTATTTCTCGCGCTTTTTCATCACTTGGGCAAATGCACCACTGGACGCAGCATCTTTTGGCGCCCGGCGGGCGTTTTTTTGCCATGAAAGGCGTGTACAATCAGGATGAAATTAACGAGCTCCCCGCCGCTACTGCGGTGACCTGTCACGATTTGTGGGTGCCAGGTGAAGAAGGTGAGCGACACTTGGTTTTAATCGAGCCCCAACAACAATAAAGTCTGTCTGAGGACACTGTGGCGCAAATTCTTGCTATTACGAATCAAAAAGGTGGTGTGGGTAAAACCACGACAACCGTCAATCTTGCCGCGTCGCTAGCCGCGATGAAGCGCAAGGTGTTGATGATTGACCTGGATCCCCAAGGTAACGCGACCATGGGCAGTGGCGTCGACAAGCACGCCGTTGAACTGAGCATTTACGATGTGCTGGTGGGCAATGCCTCGGTGGGAGAAGCCACGGTGCACAGTGATACCGGAGGCTTTGATCTGTTGCCGTCCAATAGCGACCTGACAGCCGCAGAAGTGGAATTGCTAAATATTTCTGGCCGTGAATATCGTCTGCGCACGGCGTTGAAGCTGGTGTCAGAAGACTACGACTTTGTGTTGATCGATTGTCCACCATCGCTCAATATGTTGACAGTTAACGCCCTGTCGGCCGCCGATGGCGTGATTATTCCTATGCAGTGTGAGTACTATGCACTCGAAGGTCTCAGCGCGTTAATGGCCACCGTTAATCGCGTGGCGGAAGTACTCAACGAAAAAATTGAAATCGTCGGTCTGCTCCGCACCATGTACGATGGCCGCAACAGCTTGAGCGTTGATGTGTCGCGCCAATTGGCCGATCACTTTGGTAAAAAACTCTACAACACGGTGATTCCGCGCAACGTGCGATTGGCGGAAGCGCCCAGCTATGGCATGCCCGCCCTGCTCTACGACAAGGGCTCTAAGGGTGCGGTAGCTTATTTAGCATTGGCAGGTGAGATCCTGCGTAAAAACAAAAAATAAACGAGGACGTTTGGCATGGTCAAAAAGAAAGGCTTAGGCAAAGGCTTGGATGCACTGTTGAGTTCGCAACGCGAGCACACGGCGCCCCGAGAAGCGAGCATTGAGCCAAGTTTTGACGCCAAAGACGGCTCGCTGCGCTACCTGCCGGTAGAGATCATTCAGCGCGGTAAATATCAACCACGTCGCGATATGCAACCAGATGCGCTAGAGGAGTTGGCTGAGTCAATCAAATCGCAGGGCGTTATGCAGCCCATTGTGGTCCGCGCGATCAGTGCAGACCGCTACGAAATCATTGCCGGTGAGCGTCGTTGGCGCGCTACTCAATTGGCCGGCTTGGATAAAATCCCCGCGGTCATTCGCGAAGTGCCTGATGAAGCAGCCATCGCCATGGCGTTGATCGAAAACATTCAGCGCGAAAACCTCAATCCGATTGAAGAGGCGATGGCCTTACAACGTTTGAAAGATGAATTCGAACTCACTCAGCAAGATGTCGCCAATGCGGTCGGTAAATCGCGCACTACTGTGACCAACCTGCTGCGCTTGATGACCCTCAACGAGGATGTGCGGTTGATGTTAGAACACGGCGATCTGGAAATGGGTCATGCTCGCGCGTTGTTGGGTTTGGAAGGTATTGATCAGTCGAAAGCCGCCGAAGAGGTTGTCGCTGGTGGCCTGTCGGTGCGACAAACCGAGGCCTTAGTGCGCGATTGGCACAACCAACCCGCGACTAAACCTAAACAGAGCAAAAGCATCGATCCCAACATCTCACGCTTGCAAGAAGACTTGTCGGAAAAGCTGGGTGTACCGGTGACAGTTAAGCATGGTAACAACGGCAAGGGCAGCCTCGTACTGAAGTACAATTCGCTCGATGAATTAGACGGTATTTTGGCCCACTTAGTCTAATACCCAGTCACGTTTCAAAAAAATCCTATGTCATTGGTGAAAATGCGATCAATTTTTCACCACTTTTGATTGATGCCTGCAAGCAAAATCTCTATAATTCGCCGCCTATTAAAGTGAGGTGGCGAACGATCATTGAGAACATGATCGTGAGAGGATCGAAGAAATGGCATCAGCCAACACATCAATCCCCGCCCCATCTATTGGTAAGTTGTTGTTTTTACCAAGTATTGTTGGACTCACAGTAGCAGCTTTATCACTCGTTTGGAGTGTGGATGCAGCCCTGTCGGCTGCCATAGGAGCGATAACCGCTCTCCTGCCAACGATGTATTTTGCTATCAAGTTGTTTCGCCACCGCGGTGCGAGCAAAGCAAATTTGATAGTGCACGAATTCTATCGCGCTGAATCGGGCAAGTTTGTCCTCACAGCGGTGTTGTTTGCGGTGACCTTTGCCAGCTATAAAGCGGTGGTTACAGCAGCCCTATTTGGTGGCTTTGTCGCTACCACGGTGGCGATCTGGCTAGCAGCACATCGCAGTTTGTCGCGATAACACAATTTTTTAATTTTGACTGAGAGAGCAATTGCGACATGGCAGGCGAAAGTCCAACAACAATTGGCTACATTCAACACCACCTTCAAAACATGGCGTACGGCAAGTTACCCGCTGGTTATGCCCGTCACGGTGCCGATGGTAGCGTACACGTTTTAGAACAAGACACTTGGACGCTGGCTCACAGCTCTGAAGAAGCTAAGGATATGGGTTTTAACGCCATTCACTTAGATTCTATGGGTTGGTCTATTGGCCTGGCATTGATGTTTTCATTTATTTTCCGTGCCGCTGCAAAGCGTGCTAGCACGGGCGTTCCTACGGGTATGCAAAACTTTGTCGAATTGATTATCGACTTTGTTAACAATACCGTTAAGGACACTTTCCACCACAAGAGCCGCTTTGTAGCGCCTATGGCCCTGACCATCTTCGTTTGGGTCTTCTTGATGAACTTTATGGATCTTATTCCTGTTGATTGGCTGCCTCAATTGGCGGCTCTGATTTCAGGTGATCCCCACTTGTACTTCAAAGTCGTGCCCTCGACCGACCCCAACATTACCTTGGGTATGTCGTTCACAGTGTTCTTCTTGATGATTTTCTTCAGCATTCGCGAGAAGGGCTTCATGGGCTTCGTAAAAGAACTGACTTTGCACCCCTTTGGTTCGAAGAACATGTTTGTTCAAGCGATCTTGATCCCTATCAACTTCGCATTGGAATCAGTAGCAATGATCGCCAAGCCCATTTCACTGGGTCTGCGTTTGTTCGGAAACCTTTACGCCGGTGAGATGATCTTCATTCTTATCGCAGTAATGTACGGTGCAGGTTTGTTCCTGGGCGTATTCGCAGGTGTATTGCAATGGGGCTGGGCAGTGTTCCACGTTCTCGTTATTACTCTGCAAGCCTTCGTGTTCATGGTGTTGTCTGTGGTCTACATGTCCATGGCCTTCGATGTACACGAAGAACATTAATTTTTTTTTTGTAACTTAAACTTTAAATCGTTTTTTAACGTTAATTCGGGAGAAGTAAAATGGGCTTAGCTCTTATCGCTGTATCTATTCTGATCGGTTGTGCTGCATTGGGCACTGCTTTCGGCTTTGGTATGTTGGGTGGCAAGTTGCTGGAAACTTCAGCACGTCAGCCTGAACTGGCACCTATGCTGCAAGGTAAGATGTTCCTGATCGCTGGTCTGTTGGACGCTGTGCCAATGATCGGTGTTGGTATCGCCATGTACGTTCTGTTCGTTGTTGCGCCTACTCTGTAAGTTTAATTTGAATCGAGCCCCGGTTCGCTGGGATTAATTAAATAAACACACAGAGGTGTCGTCGTGAACATTAATCTGACGATTATTGGTCAGTCACTGTCTTTCTTGTTCTTCGTGTGGTTCTGCATGAAGTTCGTATGGCCCTTTATCATCAGCGCCATGCAAGAACGTGAGCAAAAAATTGCTGACGGTCTAGCAGCCGCTGATCGTGCTAGCCACGATTTGGAATTGGCTCAAGAGAAAGCAGTGCAACGTTTGGCAGAAGCCAAAACAGAAGCAGCATCTATCGTTGACGCCGCTAACAAACGCGCTAACCAAATCATCGAGGAAGCGAAAAACGCTGCTCGTGAAGAGGGTGACCGTTTGAAAGCTGCCGCTCAAGCTGAGATCGAGCAAGAAGTTAACCGTGCGAAAGAAGCGCTGCGCGCTCAGATCGCTGCGTTGGCTATCGATGGTGCTGAGAAAGTATTGCAAGGTACTGTGGACAAGAAAGCTCACACTGCCATGTTGGATCAACTGGCAGAGAGCCTGTAAGCGAGGGTCACATGGCTGAATTAAGCACATTGGCACGACCCTACGCTAAGGCAGCGTTTGAATTCGCTGTCGACGCGAGTGCTCTTGATCAGTGGTCATCGCAACTCAACCTGTTGGCTGCCATCGTAGCTGATAGCAAGGTTGCCGCGTTGTTGGCTTCGCCAGCACAGACCACTGAGTACCAAGCTGAACAATTAATTGCCGTTTGCGGCGATGAGTTGGGCGCTGGGGTACAAAATTTTGTACGCGTGTTGGCTGAAAACAAGCGCCTGAGCTTGTTGCCTAACGTCGCAGTTTTATTCGCTGAGTTCAAAGCCAATCGCGAGCGCAGCGTCGATGTCAGCATCGATACCGCTTTCGCTTTGACTGCCACTGTTGAGAAGAAACTCGCAGCAGCACTCAGCAAGAAACTGGAAAGAGACGTTGTGGTGTCTTCACAGGTAGACGAGTCACTGATCGGTGGTGTGGTTATCCGCGCAGCCGACGTGGTTATCGATGCATCTATTCGTGGACGCTTAGACAAACTCGCCAAGGCAATGAATTCGTAAAGTGAACAACCCTGTTGTTCACCGATAGAGGAAATAGCAATGCAGCAGCTGAATCCATCCGAGATTAGCGAAATTATTAAAGGACGCATCGAGCAACTCGATGTGACCAGTCAGGCACAGAACGAAGGTACTGTCGTTTCTGTGACCGACGGTATTATCCGCGTTCACGGTCTGACCGACGTAATGTACGGTGAAATGATCGAGTTTGAAGGCGGTGTTTACGGTATGGCACTGAACCTGGAGCGTGATTCAGTTGGTGCCGTAGTACTGGGTGACTACAAGTCGATCGCCGAAGGTCAAACCTGTAAGTGTACCGGCCGTGTATTGGAAGTGCCTGTTGGCCCCGAACTGCAAGGTCGTGTTGTAGACGCACTGGGTAACCCCATCGACGGTAAAGGCCCCATCAATGCCAAGCAAACTGACCTGTTGGAAAAAGTTGCTCCTGGCGTTATTGACCGTCAATCAGTTGACCAGCCCGTACAAATCGGTCTGAAAGCTGTTGACGCGATGGTACCCATCGGTCGTGGTCAGCGTGAGTTGATCATTGGTGACCGTCAGATCGGTAAAACAGCGATCGCTGTTGACGCCATCATCAACCAAAAGGGTACCGGCATTAAGTGTATCTATGTAGCGGTTGGCCAAAAGGCTTCATCTATCGCTGCCGTAGTACGCAAGCTGGAAGAGCACGGCGCAATGGATCACACCATTGTTGTTGCAGCGACCGCTTCTGATCCTGCAGCAATGCAGTTCTTGGCACCTTTCGCTGGCTGTTCAATGGGCGAATACTACCGCGACCGCGGTGAAGACGCGCTGATCATTTACGATGACTTGACCAAGCAAGCTTGGGCATACCGTCAGATCTCATTGTTGTTGCGTCGTCCCCCAGGTCGTGAAGCATACCCCGGTGACGTATTCTACCTCCACTCTCGTCTGTTGGAGCGCGCTGCGCGCGTTAACGCTGACTACGTTGAGCGTTTCACCAATGGTGAAGTTAAAGGTAAAACCGGTTCATTGACTGCACTGCCTGTTATTGAAACTCAAGCAGGTGACGTATCAGCTTTCGTACCGACTAACGTAATTTCGATTACCGACGGTCAGATCTTCTTGGAAGCTAGCATGTTTAACGCGGGTATTCGCCCTGCGATGAACGCTGGTATCTCGGTATCACGTGTAGGTGGTTCTGCACAAACCAAGATCATGAAGAAACTGTCTGGTGGTATTCGTACCGCTTTGGCTCAATACCGTGAATTGGCGGCGTTCTCTCAGTTCGCTTCTGATTTGGACGAAGCTACTAAAGCACAGCTGGACCACGGTGAGCGCGTTACCGAGTTGATGAAACAAACTCAGTACGCTCCACAAAACGTGGCTCAAATGGGCTTGATGGTATTCTGCGCTAACGAAGGTCACTTGAACGACGTTGAAGTGAACAAGATCCAAGCGTTTGAATCTGCCCTGTTGGCCTTTGCTAAAGCTGAGTACAGCGACGTGATGGATGCCATCGCTCAAAGCGGTGACTGGAACGACGAGTACCAGGCTAAATTCAAAGAAATGGTTGAGAAGTTTAAGGCAACTCAAACTTACTAAACCACAGGTGTGGGGCTGCGGCCCCACTCATTGAACCAAGAATTTAGGTAAAGAGCATGGCAAGCGGAAAAGAAATTCGTTCACAAATCTCCAGTATTCAAAGTACTCAGAAAATTACGAGTGCGATGGAGATGGTGGCTGCCAGTAAAATGCGTAAAGCTCAGGACCGTATGCAGTTGGGTAAACCCTACGCCAAAAGCATCCGCGCCGTTGTTGCCCACTTGGCAGCAGCAAACTCTGAGTACAAGCACGTTTACATGCAAGAACGCAGCGAAGTTAAGCGCGTCGGCTTTATCGTGGTATCAACCGACCGCGGTCTGTGTGGTGGTTTGAACATCAACTTGTTCAAAGCAGCACTGCGCGCGATGGCGGCCGAGAAAGAACTCGGTCACGAGATTGATATCTGCACCGTCGGTGCTAAAGCTGTCAGCTTCTTCAACAGCGTGGGTGGCAATGTTGTCGCTTCTGTTCGCGACCTGGGCGAAGCGCCCGAGTTAGAGCAGTTGATCGGTAGCGTTAAAACCATGTTGGATGCGTTTGAAAACGGCACCATCGACAAGCTGTACTTGATGAGCAACGAGTTCATCAACACCATGACGCAGAAGCCCGAGCAGTTACAACTGCTGCCTCTGTCAACTGGTGAAGATGAAGAACACCACTTGTGGGACTTCATCTACGAACCCAGCGCAGAAGAACTGCTCGACGGTCTTTTGCAGCGTTACATCGAATCGCAAGTCTACCAAGCGGTAGTCGAAAACATTGCTTGTGAGCAAGCCTCACGTATGTTGGCAATGAAAAATGCGACCGATAACGCGGGTGAGTTAATTGGCGAATTGCAGTTGATTTACAACAAGGCGCGTCAAGCAGCTATTACTCAGGAATTGTCAGAGATTGTGGGTGGTGCGGCAGCGGTTTCATAATCGCCCGATACCCACATTCTGAGAGAAGTTTGAAACTTAAAATTGAAGAGGACCCGCAAGATGAGTAGCGGAAAAATCGTTCAGATCATTGGTGCAGTAATCGACGTGGAATTTCCACGTGACGCAGTACCTTCAGTGTATGATGCGCTGGTTGTGGCCGACAAAGGCCTGACCCTTGAAGTTCAACAACAGTTGGGTGACGGTGTAGTACGCGCCATTGCCATGGGTTCTTCAGAAGGTTTGAGCCGCGGTCTGTCTGTTGACAACACTAAAGCCCCCATCCAAGTACCCGTAGGTCTCGAGACTCTCGGCCGTATTATGGATGTACTGGGTAACCCCATTGACGAGTGTGGCCCTATCGGCGAACAAGAGCGCGCCTCTATTCACCGTAAAGCGCCTGCTTACGATGAACTGGCGGCTTCAGCAGAACTGCTGGAAACCGGCATTAAAGTTATCGACCTGGTTTGCCCCTTCGCGAAAGGTGGTAAAGTTGGTCTGTTCGGTGGTGCCGGTGTAGGTAAAACCGTAAACATGATGGAACTGATTAACAACATCGCGACTGAGCACTCTGGTTTGTCAGTATTCGCGGGTGTTGGTGAGCGTACTCGTGAAGGTAACGACTTCTACCACGAGATGCAGGAAGCCGGCGTTGTTAACGTTGAAAACTTCAAAGAATCTAAAGTAGCGATGGTCTACGGTCAGATGAATGAGCCCCCAGGTAACCGTCTGCGTGTAGCATTGACTGGTTTGACCATGGCGGAAAAATTCCGTGACGAAGGCCGTGACGTTCTGTTGTTCGTTGACAACATCTACCGTTACACCTTGGCGGGTACCGAAGTATCAGCACTGTTGGGCCGTATGCCTTCTGCGGTAGGTTACCAGCCTACACTGGCAGAAGAGATGGGTGTACTGCAGGAGCGTATTACTTCAACCAAGACGGGTTCGATTACTTCGATCCAAGCGGTATACGTACCTGCGGATGACTTGACTGACCCCTCACCTGCGACCACCTTCGCTCACTTGGACTCAACCGTTGTATTGAGCCGTGATATTGCTGCTAAAGGTATTTACCCTGCAGTAGATCCTCTCGACTCTACTTCACGTCAGTTGGATCCTCTGTTGATCGGTAACGAGCACTACGAAACTGCTCGTGGCGTACAGACTGTACTGCAGCGTTACAAAGAGCTGAAAGACATCATTGCGATTCTGGGTATGGACGAACTGTCTGAGGAAGATAAGCAGACTGTTGCCCGTGCACGTAAGATCGAGCGCTTCTTGTCTCAGCCTTTCCACGTAGCAGAAGTCTTCACCGGTTCACCCGGTAAGTACTGTTCACTGAAAGACACCATCGCTGGTTTCAAAGGCATCTTGAATGGTGACTACGATGATATGCCCGAGCAGGCATTCTACATGGTTGGCACTATCGAAGAAGCTATCGAGAAAGCGAACAAAATGAAGTAAGAGGTGCCTAGCACCTCCCTAACTCAAGGATGAGTTAGTGATTCTAAGGACAGAGAGCGTGGTTTAACCACATCAATGATTAAAGAGAGTAGTAGCATGGCTATGACCTTACATTGCGATATCGTCAGTGCAGAAGAATCCATTTTCGCCGGTTTGGTGGAATTGTTGGTTGCCACAGGTAGCTTGGGTGATTTGGGCATTGGCTACGGTCACGCGCCTCTGCTGACGGGTTTGGAACCCGGTCCTGTTCGCGTTGTTAAACAAGATGGTAGCGAAGAAATTTTCTACGTCTCTGGCGGCTATCTAGTCGTTAAAAACAACAGTGTGACTGTACTGGCTGATACCGCCTTGCGCGCCGATGACATCGACGAAGCAAAAGCGGCTGAGTCTCAGAAACAAGCACTAAGCGACATCACCAACCACAATGCCGATGTCGATTATTCGATGGCGGCGACCCGTCTGGCCGAAACCGCAGCACAGCTGCGTACTTTGGCGCAGATTCGCAACAAGCGTGGCTAATCTCGGGTTTACATCCGAATGAAAAAAGCAGCCTCGGCTGCTTTTTTTTTGCTATATTGGTACAACTTTGAAACATTTAGGGAAGAATATGCAAGTTGATATCGTTGTTCTCGCTGCGGGCAAAGGCACGCGCATGCGCTCACAACTGCCCAAGGTACTCCACCCCATTGCCGGCACTCCGATGCTGCAGCACATCGTCAACACAGTGGCTGAATTATCCCCTTTGGCAACCCATGTGGTCATAGGCCACGGCGCTGAACAAGTCCGTGAAAAAGTGCTTGGAGAACATTTGTCTTGGGTAGTACAAGCAGAGCAACTCGGCACCGGTCACGCGGTTATGCAGGCCTTGCCCAATTTGCGCGGCGATATTGCCCTCGTGGTACTCGGCGACACACCCCTCTTGCAAGCAAGCAGTTTAAAGGCTCTGTTAGATAGTGTTGACACACAAAGCTACGGTCTATTAACCGTGGAGTCGGCTGATCCAACAGGACTTGGACGCATCGTGCGCGATGCCGATGGCAAGGTGCAGAAAATTGTCGAACACAAGGATGCCACACCTGAGCAATTAGCCATTACCGAAACCAACACCGGTATTATGGCTATTCCCCGCCACCTGTTAGAAAAATGCCTGCCGATGTTGAGTTCCAACAACGCCCAAGGCGAATACTATTTAACCGACCTCATCGAATTAGCGATAGCTGAAGGTCTGCAGATCGTGTCTGCTAAAGCCAGTAGCGAGATGGAAGTCCAGGGCGTCAACAATCGGGTGCAATTAGCCGCGCTAGAACGCGAATACCAGCGTCAACAAGCGGAAGCTGCGATGACAGCCGGCGCCAGCTTGGTAGATCCGCAACGTTTCGATGTGCGCGGTACGCTGACCGTAGGCAATGATGTTTTCATCGATATCAACGCGGTTTTCCATGGCCACTGCGTGTTGGGTGACAACGTCAGCATTGGTCCTAACTGTACCTTTTACAACGCCGTTATTGGCGATGGTGCCGACATTTTGGCTAATACCGTAGTGGAAGATGCGCGCATCGATGCGCGTGCCACAGTAGGGCCCTTTGCGCGTATCCGTCCCGGCACGCACTTGGGTGAAGGCAGCAAGGTTGGCAACTTCGTCGAGACCAAGAAGACCGTGCTGGGTAAAGGCAGTAAAATTAATCACCTGTCGTATGTCGGTGATGCCGAGGTCGGCGACGGTGTTAATATCGGTGCTGGCACCATTACCTGTAACTACGACGGTGTGAACAAACATAAAACACTGATGGGTGACGGTGTCTTCATCGGTTCAAATTCTACCCTAGTGGCACCTATCGATATCGCCGCCGGGGCGTTTGTTGCGGCGGGTTCAACCGTTACGAGCAACGTTTCAGACAATCAGCTGGCGGTTGGACGCGCCAGACAACGCAATATTGACGGTTGGAAAAAACCAACCAAGAAGGATAAGTAATATGTGTGGCATTGTAGGCGCAATCGCAGAACGTAACGTCGTAGAAATCCTGTTAGAGGGTTTACGCCGCTTGGAATACCGTGGTTATGACTCAGCCGGCGTGGCTTTATTGAGTAATGACGGCACTTATAATCGCGTTCGCCGTACCGGTAAGGTACAGGAATTGGCCAATGCCATTAACGAGCAAAACGGTGTGGGTAATGTCGGCATTGCACACACGCGTTGGGCTACTCACGGCGGTGTTACAGAAAATAACGCCCACCCGCACGTCTCCAAAGATCGCATCAGCGTTGTCCATAACGGCATCATCGAAAACTACCAAGAGCTGCGTGCTGAACTGAAAGCGCAAGGCTATTCGATCGATACCGATACCGACACCGAAACCATTGCCCACACTGTGCACAGCTTGTTGCCCAGCGCCGGCAGTTTACTGGCTGCCGTTCAAGCGGCGGTGAAAAAATTCCACGGCGCCTACGGCACGGTGGTAATGGATCGCGAAGATCCTTCGCGCGTAATCGTAGCCCGCTCGGGTAGTCCCCTTGTGATTGGTTTGGGTATCGGCGAGAACTTCATCGCCTCAGATCAAATGGCACTGCTACCAGTGACACGCCGCTTTATTTACCTTGAAGAAGGCGATGTGGCTGAAATTACCCGTCGCAGCGTGACCATTTACAACGCTGACGGCGAAATGGTTGAACGCGATGTTGTTGAGTCAAACGTGTCGCACGATGCCGGCGATAAAGGCGGCTACCGTCACTACATGCTGAAGGAAATCTACGAGCAACCTACCGTAGTGCGCAACGCTCTGCAGGGTCGACTGGCTGATAACGGCGTTGTCGCCGGTATCTTCGGTGAAGGCGCTGAAGAGCTATTGGCCAATGTGAAACACGTACAGATTATTGCCTGTGGTACCTCTTATCACGCCGGTATGACAGCCCGCTACTGGCTCGAACAATACGCCAATGTCAGCTGCAACGTAGAAATTGCCTCAGAGTTCCGCTACCGCAAGTCAGTGGTTCATCCCAACAGCCTGTTGGTGACCATTTCGCAGTCGGGTGAAACCGCCGATACACTGGCCGCGTTGCGCTTGGCAAAAGAGCTTGGTTACATGTCGAGCCTGACCGTGTGTAACGTTGAAAGTTCGTCGCTGGTGCGTGAATCGGATATGGCCTTCATGACCCGCGCTGGCGCTGAAATCGGCGTGGCTTCAACTAAGGCCTTCACCACCCAGCTTACTGCCTTCTTGATGCTGACCTTGGCGCTAGGTGAACACAACGGCATGAGCGGAGAAGACAAACAGACCATCATCGACGGTTTGCACACCCTGCCGAGCAAAATTGAAGAAACCCTCAGTTTGGCAAAATCGATTGAAGACTTGGCCGAAGAGTTCAGCGATAAAAATCATAGCCTGTTCCTGGGCCGCGGTGAGCAGTACCCCATCGCCATGGAAGGGGCGCTGAAGCTGAAGGAGATTTCCTACATCCACGCCGAAGCTTATGCCTCGGGTGAGCTGAAACACGGCCCCTTGGCGCTGATCGACGACGAAATGCCTGTGATCGTGGTCGCGCCCAACAACGAGCTGCTGGAAAAGCTTAAATCAAACGTGGAAGAAGTCCGCGCCCGTGGTGGCATCATGTACGTGTTTGCCGATAGCGACGCGCAATTTGCTAGCGATGACACCATGCGCGTGGTCGCGGTACCTCACTGCAACGCTGCCATTGCGCCGATCGTGTACACCCTGCCCTTGCAGTTGTTGAGTTACTACGTAGCGCTGATTAAAGGTACCGATGTCGACCAGCCTAGGAACTTGGCTAAGTCGGTTACTGTAGAGTAAATTAATCATTGAACGGGGTAAAAATTTACCCCGTTACACTTGCGTAACACGGAAGTTGAACTAGTCTTTTTAGGCTAGAAAAATGTGACGAGGATGTCCTATGAGCCCGGTATCTCAAATAGAAGTCGACGACTTTTTGCTCCGCCACCCCGGCTGGCGTTTGGAAAATAAAGCGCTGCGTAGCGAGTTTACCTTTACCGATTTCAAGCAAGCTAAAGCATTCATCGATGTTATAGCTGAAGAAGCTGAGTCGATGGATCACCACCCCGAGTGGCGCAATCGTAAAAATAAAGTCGATGTGGCATTGATCACACCCAACTTGAAAACCGTCTCTACCCTCGACTTGGCGATGGCCAAGAGCATGGAATACAACTACGAGCTCATTCGAGATCTATCGTAGCTACTCCTCGGTGAGCTTGAAAATAAAGCGTTTTTAGCTCACCTAACCCTTCCACATTGACCATATTTTCCTGTCCCGACCAAATCTCCAATAGGGCTTGGTGGCTAATGGTGAGCTGTTCGCCTACCGGTGGTGGTGCTTCTTGGTAAACCCAAATAAAGTTGCGCTCGATCTCCACACCGACAAAGCTTAAGGGCAGGATTTCACCGTTACTTTGCTGAATCGAAAACCGCGCCACCACATAGTCGGCAAAGCGCTGCTGGGTAGCGGGGTCTGCGATGATGTCGGCTTTGCTATCAAACAGTTGTTGTACTGCGTGCTCAGCGTCGTGCAGCCAAAAGCGGTGCGCCACCTCTAACATACCCGTGCGGGGGTTTAACAAAACCTGGCTGAATGCCGCCTTTTGCTGATGGGCAAAAAGTGGCGCTACAAACAGCAGCGCCAATAGGGGAATAAGAAAACGGCGCATGGATTATTCCTCGTCCGTTTTCAGTTCGGTTTTGCTGTCTTGCATGATGTCGCGCCACACCTTGGTACTGCGCGAGGGGCTTTTGTATTTGAAAGCCTCCAGGCGCGAAGGTTGAATCACCCTTGGGAAGTGGTTGTTATTCACGTCGACGTCGGCGGTTTCCCAGTGCGGGTCGATCTCCAGTGAGGCCAGCTCTTTATCGGTCACCCACATTTTCTTAACTTCTTTCGGGCTGCGACGCCAAATTTCGGCCGGAATATTGACGTCTTCCACGCTGCCGTCGGTATAGGTCAGGCGAAGCAGAATCGGCATTACCAACCCCCCCTGGTTGCTGAATTCAAACACGTAGTAGTGCTTGTCCTCTTTCACTGCGCGGGTCAGCGCTTCACGTTCCCACGGTTTTAAATCCTTCAGCATGTCACGATAGGTGTTGCGCTCTTTGTTGGTCACAGTGAAGCGGTCGTTGTCATCGTAGAAGTCGCGCACATCTGGATTTTCTTCAACCCAAGTATCGCGTTTTTCTGCGCGGTTGTTTAGGTAGAACAGCGGGGTGGGCTTATCGTTTTCAAATTCGCGCTCGCGGGCAAAATCGATATCGGGATCGAGGGTGTCCAAGCGCAGTTTTGTGACGTTATCGATGCTAATGTCGACGTGGTCTGTGGTGTAAAACCAACCGCGCCAGAACCAATCCAGATCAACGCCAGAGGCTTCTTCCATGGTGCGGAAGAAATCGGCCGGTGTGGGGCGTTTAAACTTCCAGCGCTGGGCAAATTCTTTGAAGGCAAAGTCGAACAATTCGCGGCCCATGATCACTTCGCGCAGAATGTTCAGTGCCACGGTAGGTTTGCTATAAGCATTGGGGCCCAAGTTCAACACGCTGTCAGACTGCGTCATGATCGGTACTTGGTTGGTCGATTTCATGTAGCCGACAATGTCGCGCGCCTCAACACCCCAGGGCATGTTTTCATCCCATTCGCGGCAAGCTACGGCGTCTAGAAAGCTATTGAGTCCTTCGTCCATCCAGGTCCACTGGCGCTCGTCGGAGTTGACCACCATAGGGAAGTAGATGTGACCAATTTCGTGAATGACCACGCCGATTAAGAAACGCTTTTCACCTTGGGTATAGGTTCGACTACCATCGTCGCGCAATTCGGTGCGTGGGCCGTTGAAGGTAATCATGGGGTATTCCATGCCGCCGACGGGGCCATTCACCGACTGTGCCACAGGATAGGGGTAATCAAACGAAAAGCGCGAGTAGACTTCCATGGTGTGGATAACTGCTTCGGTGGAATATTTCTTCCACAGATCGCCGCCCTCTTTGGGGTAGAAGCTCATCGCCATAATGGTGTCGTTACCCTGCTTGTAGCCCTTGGCATCCCAAATAAACTTTCGCGATGAGGCCCAGGCGAAGTCGCGTACCTTATCGGCTTTAAAGCGCCACGTTTTTCGTTTGTTGGTACCCTCTTTCTCGTTCTCCAGAGCTTCTTCTTCGGTCACCACAAACACGGGGCGTTTGGCGGTGCGAGCTTTTTCTAAGCGTTGGCGCTGCGTCTTGGTCAAAACCTGCTCAGGGTTTTCAAGCACTCCGGTTGACGACACAATGTGATCTGCGGGGACGTCGAGCGAGACTTCGTAGTTTCCGAATTCTAGGGTGAATTCACCGCGGCCGAGGAATTCCTTATTGGTCCATGCCTCGTAGTCGGTGTAGGCGTGCAAGCGGGGGAACCACTGGGCGAGCAGGAAAATATCGTTACCGCCTTCGCGCGCATCATCGGGGAAGTGCTCGTAGCCACTGCGCGCCCACACCGCGTCCTCTTCGACGATGTTGTAGGCATATTCAAGCTGAAATTCGACACTTTGGCCTGGCTTCAGAGGCGCCGCCAAATCAATCCGCATGTTGGTGCCGACGATGGTGTGGCGAAGCGTTTTGCCGCGGCTGTCGGTGACCTTTCCAATGCTGTAACCGAGTTGGTTGTCGGCCATAAATTGTTGACGACGCAATTCTTCAAAGCTTAATTTGGCGGGCTCACTACCTTTCGCCTCGCGAGTTACCGGGCCGCGACGACCAATGCCGGCGAAGCTATTGGTCAGCTCTGACATCGAATCATTTTTGAAAATGTTCTGGTCTAGTTGTAACCACAGATACTTCAGCGTATCGGGCGAGTTGTTGTAGTAGGTGACGCGTTGTTCTGCACTGAGGCGGCGCTTGTCCTCATCTAGACGAGCGTTGATTTTGTAGTCGACCTGCTGCTGCCAGTACTGATGACCAGGCTCGCCGGCGGCGTTACGATAAACGTTGGGCGTTGGCAGAACTTCATCTAGCTGGCGGAATTTGTCGACGAAATCGCCCTTGCTCTGCACCACTTGCGCGTGTGCAGTCGTGGCTAACAACATCCCTAGTACAACAGATAACATTCTCACAGCGAACCCTCCAAAGTTAGACCGCGAGTCTAGCAGACTGGTTGACGTTGCCGAGGTTGTACGACGCCAAGTCATCTACCAAAGCCTTAAGGACTTCTTAATATGAAGCGATTAAAATGCGCTTTATTCGGAGAGGTGGGTATGACACAAACGCGCATTATTATCTTGGCATCGCTGTTTTTGATGCTGGCGGGCAACGCTGGTATGTACCATGCGGTTACTGGTGTCTATCCTGTCAATTCGAGCAACCTGCCCTTCTTGCTATCGTTGTTTGTGGTGTTTTGGGCGGTCAATGTCTTTCTGCTTGGTTTGGTGTGTTTCCGCGCCACCTTGAAATGGCTACTGCCAATCATCTTTGTCTGCAGCTCGCAGGCCGCTTATTTCATGGACACTTATAACGTGGTGATCGACGACACCATGTTGGAAAACGCCATGGCTACCGATACAGCAGAAACGCTGGACTTATTGAGCCTGCAGCAGTTGCTGTATTTCTTGTTTATCGGTGTCCTTCCCTCTTGGCTGGTATACAAGCTGCCGATGGCGGATGTGAGTTGGCGCCGTGCAGCGCTGCAACGCGTGGGTTTGTTGCTGGGTTCGATCGCGGTGATTGCGATTTGTGTGGTCAGTTTAAGCAGTTACTACGCGTCTTTTTTGCGCGAACACAAGCAGCTGCGTTTTTATGCCAACCCCAGTTACTACCTCTATTCGGTGGGTCGCTTAGTCAAAAATAAAGTCGATGTGACCGATCGAACGCTCAAGCCGCGCGGAGAAGATGCAGTTCAAATTAGCCACCAAAAGCGCCGCCTGATGGTGGTCATTGTTGGTGAGACACTGCGCAGTGATCATTTCGGTTTGAATGGTTATGAGCGGCAAACCACACCCTTACTCGCCGCGCGGGACGATATCTATAGCTTTAAAGACGTGTGGGCATGCGGTACCTCTACTGCCTTTGCCGTGCCGTGTATGTTTGCTGTAGAAGGTATGGAAAACTACGACCGCGACGAAGCGCGCTATATCGAGAACGTGCTGGATATCGCGCACCGCGCCGGTGTGAAGGTGGTGTGGATCGATAATAACTCGGATTCCAAAGGTGTCGCCGATCGAGTAGATTTCATCGATTACAAGAACCCATCTAACAACCCTATATGTGACGATGAATGCCGTGATGAAGGCATGTGGCAGGGGTTGCGCGATGTGGTGGATCAATCCAAGAGTGGAGACGTACTAGTTGTGTTACACCAAATGGGTAACCACGGTCCGGCCTACTATCGCCGCTATCCCGAACGCTTCGCGGTATATAACCCAGTGTGCGAAACAAACCAATTAGAACAATGCCCCCGCGAGCACATTGTTAATGCCTACGACAATATCGTGCACTACACCGACTACTTCATCGATGGGGTTATCAACGTGTTGGACGATTACTCAGCCCAATTCGACAGCGGCTTGCTATACGTCAGTGACCACGGTGAATCACTCGGTGAAAACAACCTCTACTTGCATGGTCTGCCCTACACCTTTGCGCCCGATGAGCAGAAAAAGGTTCCCATGGTGATGTGGTTGAATGAAGGTTTAAAACAGCGTGTGAATGCACAAGCATTGGAGCAGCATTTGGACGCCCGGTTAAGCCACGATGTGATATCCCACACCGTCATGGGTTTGCTCGACATTGAAACCTCAGTCTATCGCCCTGAGTGGGATTTGTTGGGTGTGCAAGGTGAATAGTCTACCGGCCATGATCAACCGCCAACTTGTTATCCTGTTGGGCGTGGTGGTTTTTTTTGAAATCAGCAACGTCGACATGCTAGTGCAGCAATGGTTTTTCGATAGCGGCATCGGCAGTTGGTTGATTGAGCGCAACGAACAGCCTTGGCGCTTTATCTTTTATGACGGTATCAAGAAGGTCTTCGCGTTAATCGTGCTGGGGTTATTTTTAGCGGTCACCCTGGGCCACCGCTATGTGGCCATCATTGCCGATCGTCGTCGCGAGTTGCTTGTGGTGCTGCTGACCATGATTATCGTGCCGTTGGTGGTGAATTTTTTGAAGTGGTACACCGATATTCCCTGCCCGCGAGATATTCGTGCCTTTGGCGGCGATGCGCCTTACGTCACGCTGCTTGAACACTATCCCTCTTGGTTTTTGCACGATACCAGCTTGCGTTGTTATCCCGCCGGCCACGCTAGCGGAGGGTTTGCGCTGATGTCGCTATTCTTCCTGTTCAAGCAGCGTCGCCAGCAGCTCCAAGGCTTGGCTGTCGGTGTAGGCTTGGGGTGGATAACGGGGTTGTATAAAATGGCCATTGGCGACCATTTTTTTAGCCACACACTGGTGAGCATGTTGTTGGCTTGGATTATCGCCTGCGTGGTGGCCTACACCTTACTGCGCGACAAACGCCTCGATGCCGAGACCGAAACCGAGGACGAGCAGGCGCTGGTGCCTACCCCGATCAACGACTAAGTGTGACGCAGGGTTTGTAGGCCCTTCGATAGTTTGCGCAGGTGCTCGTCGACCGACGGGCCTTTCAATTTAGATACCCCCACCGCCAAAACATCCACTACCGCCATGTGCACGATGCGCGACGGCAGCGGGGTGTAGTGGTTTTCATCGGCCTGTTGTACATCGATGTGAATCGGCACATCGGCTTGCTGGGTGACATTAGTATTGCGCGGTGCGAGCGTGATGATGGTGGCGCCGGAGGTTTTGGCCATGCGCAGCGCGTCCACTAAGTTTTGGGTGCGGCCAGACTGTGAAATTGCCACGACCACGTCCTCTGGCCCGAGCGACATCGCCGACATGGCTTGAATGTGTGGGTCGGAGTAGGCCGCGGAGGCAATCTGCAATCGGAAAAATTTGTGTTGTGCGTCCATCGCTACCGAGGCTGACGCGCCAAAGCCATAAAACTCTACCCGGCGTGCGTTGGTCAAACATTTCACCGCTTTTTCGATAGCACCGTAGTCGAGAGCCTTGCGCACCGCCGTCAGGGTGTTGGTGGTGGTTTCAAACACTGTTTCGCAGTAGTCGGCGGTGGTGGCGTTGACCGGCACATTAAAGCGGTTAAAGGAAGGCTTGGCGGCCAGTAATTGCGCCAGTTGTAGCTTAAAGGCCTGGAAGGAATCACATTGAATGGCGCGGCAAAAACGCACCACGGTGGGTTCACTGACGTGGGCTTCGGAGGCCAAATCAACGATCCGCATATGAATAACTTCGTCGGGATACTTCAGCACAAAATTGGCGACACTGCGCTCAGATCGGCGCATGTTGTCGAGATTTCGATTGATTGTGTCGATGATATCGTCGCTCACCGCTAGCTCCTTGTTATTGTTGACCCACTATAAACCAAGGGGCAGCAAAGTAAACTCATCTTTAGTCTGCCGGTGGCGCGCTTTACTTGCTAGAATGCGCCGATGGACGTATCACATATTCTCAATAATCTTAACGATGCCCAGCGCGATGCGGTCACTGGCGCGCTGGATAACATGCTCGTACTCGCCGGTGCCGGCTCGGGTAAAACCCGTGTGCTGGTGCACCGTATTGCCTGGTTGATTCAAGCCGAGGGGTTGTCGCCCCACCAGATATTGGCGGTGACCTTTACCAACAAGGCGGCGCGCGAAATGCGTGGCCGTATCGAAGAATTGTTGGGATTTGCCAACCGCAGTATGTGGGTTGGCACCTTCCACGGTCTCGCCCACCGCTTATTGAAAATGCACTGGCGCGAAGCCAAGTTGAATGAAAACTTTCAAATTCTCGACGCCGATGACCAACTGCGCTTGGTGAAGCGCATTGCCAAGCAATTAGATTTGGATGAAAGCCACTGGCCCGCCCGCCAGATTGTTGGCTTTATCAACGCGCAGAAAGACGAGGGTCGCCGCGCTGCCCACATCGACCCCGGTCAGGGTGACATGTATCAACGCACCATGGTGCGCGTTTACACCGCCTATGAAGAGGCGTGCGAACGCAGTGGCATGGTCGACTTTGCCGAGTTGTTGTTACGCGCCCACGAGCTGTGGCTCTACCACCCCGAATTATTGCAACTCTACCGCCAGCGCTTTGGCCACATATTGGTCGACGAGTTCCAGGATACCAACACCATTCAATACGCTTGGTTGCGTGTATTGGCGGGCGATGCGGTGAGCATCACGGCGGTGGGTGACGACGACCAGTCGATCTATGGTTGGCGTGGCGCCAAGATTGAAAACATCCAACAGTTCAGCCGCGATTTCAGCGATCCAAAAATCGTCCGCTTGGAGCAGAATTACCGCTCAACCTCTAACATTCTCAACGCCGCCAACGCGGTCATTGCCAACAACGCCGGTCGCCTCGGCAAAGAGCTGTGGACCGATGGTTTGGAGGGCGAGAAAATCGACTTTTACGCCGGTTTTAACGAGCAGGACGAAGCGCGCTTTGTGGTCGATCAGATTATGAAGGCGGTGGATGACGGCATGGCGCGCAGCGATATCGCCATCTTGTACCGCTCCAACGCCCAGTCGCGGGTCATGGAAGAGGCACTAATTCGTTCCAACGTGCCCTACCGAATATACGGTGGTCAGCGTTTCTACGACCGTTTAGAAATTAAAAACGCCCTCGCCTACATGCGTCTGCTGGTAAATCGCCACGACGATGCGGCGATTGAGCGGGTGATCAATACGCCAGTGCGCGGCATCGGCAGTAAAACCATCGACACCATGCGCGAATACGCGCGCGACCACGGTTGTTCGCTGTGGCACGCCGGTAGTGCCATGGTGGTTAACAAATTGTTACCCAACCGCGCTAGTTCGGCACTGGAAGCGTTCTACGATTTGATCGAGCGCCTTGATGGCGACACCAAAACACTTGAGTTGGCGGAACTGGCAGACCACGTCATTACTGTCAGCGGTTTGATCGAGCACCACCGCAAGGAAAAAGGTGAAAAGGGTCAGGCACGGATCGAAAACTTAGAGGAGTTGGTGTCGGCGTGTAAGGTCTACGAGCCCGCTGAAGACGAAGAGGAGCGCTCCATTTTGGCGGAGTTCCTCGACAATGCGGCGCTCGACGCGGGTGAAGCGCAGGCCGATGAGTTTGAAGACAGCGTGCAGTTAATGACGCTGCACTCAGCCAAGGGTCTCGAGTTCGATACCGTGTTCATGGTGGGTGTGGAAGAAGGCCTCTTCCCCCATAAGATGTCGGTGTCAGAGCCCGGTCGCTTAGAGGAAGAGCGCCGTCTGTGCTATGTGGGTATCACCCGCGCCATGCGGAAACTCTATATCACGATGGCGGAATCGCGCCGCATGCACGGCAGCGAAACCTACAACACCCCGTCGCGCTTCATCAAAGAAATACCCACCGAGTACCTGAGTGAAATCCGTATGCAGGCCAAGGTGTCTCGGCCGGTCAGTTTTTCTCGCCCCTCCTCGCCCAGTGCAGGGTTTGACGATTACGATATTCCCGATACCGGTATTGCACTTGGCCAGCGCGTTTACCATTCGATTTTTGGTGAAGGCGTGGTGGTCAATTTTGAAGGCCAGGGCAAAAGCGCGAGGGTTCAAGTTAATTTTGATAGCGAGGGCAGCAAGTGGTTAGTGCTGGCCTACGCCAAATTGCAGGCAATCTAATGACACAACGTTTACATCACTACCCCGCCATCGTCGTTTTATTGTTAGCTGCTATTGTCGGTTTAAGCATGGCGTTGGTATTAGACCGCGCCAGCAACTACCGCAGTGCCGACACCCAACAGGCGGGCGAGCAGCAAGTCTACCACTGGCGCATGGTCACCATGTGGCCCAAAAACTTCCCTGGTCTGGGCTCCTCGCCGGAGCGCTTTGCTGAAAATGTCGCCAAAATGAGTGGCGGCCGACTCCTAATTAAAGTGCACGGCGCGGGCGAAATCGTCCCGGCGCTGGGTGTGTTTGATGCGGTATCACTCGGCAACGTAGAAATGGGCCACAGCTCGCCCTACTACTGGGGCGGCAAAATGACCGGTGCAGCATTTTTTACCACCGTGCCCTTTGGGCTAACGGCGCAGGAACAAAACGGCTGGCTTTATTACGGTGGCGGTATTGAGTTGTGGCGCGAAGCCTATGCGCCCTTCAATTTGGTGCCGCTGGCGGGTGGCAACTCAGGCATACAAATGGCCGGTTGGTTCAACCGCGAAATCAATAGTGTCGCAGACTTAAAGGGCTTGAAGATGCGCATGCCAGGCATTGCTGGCACCGTGCTAAGTCGCCTCGGCGGCACACCGGTTACCCTGCCCGGGGGCGAAATATACACGGCTATGCAAACTGGGGTGATTGACGCCACCGAGTGGGTTGGCCCCTACAACGATCAAACATCGGGTCTCTACGAAGCGGCAAAATACTACTACTACCCAGGTTGGCATGAGCCGGGTTCGACGCTGGAAATTATCGTCAACAAGCCCGCGCTGGAATCACTCCCCGCCGATTTGCAGGCCATTGTCGAAGTGGCGGCTCGCGCAGCTAACCAAGATATGTTGGACGAGTACACCGCGCGTAACGCTGATGCGCTGCAGAGCTTGATCGACAACCACGGCGTGCAGTTGAAAAAGCTGCCTGACGACGTATTAATCGCGATGCGACAAGCGTCTGAAGAAGTACTCGCTGAAATGGTGGAAGGTAATGATTTGGCGCAACGCGTCTATCGCTCGTGGATGGACTTCCGCGCCAAGAGCATCGTTTACCAGCGCATTGCTGAGCAGGCCTTTGTGGAAGCGCGCGACCTGCCCTACCAGGAAAATTAAGCGTTAGGCACGCTGCGCGTACGACCCTTATCATCGATGGCGACAAACACAAATACGCCGTCGGTGACTTTTTGCAATTCCAAGGTCTCGTGGTTCGATGACCACACCTCGATGGCGATGGTGATCGAACTGCGACCGACATTGACGATCTCGGTGTAGACGCTGACCACGTCACCGACCTTCACCGGCACCATGAAACTCATTTGATCAACCGATACCGTCGCGACGCGACCGCGCGCTTTGTTGCCCGCCGTAATACCACCCGCTAAGTCCATTTGCGATAGCAACCAACCGCCAAAGATATCCCCTTGGGGGTTGGTATCCTTGGGCATTGCGATGGTCTGCAGGGTCAGTTCGCCAATCGGTCCCGGTGTATCATCAATGTCTGCCATGGGTGTGTCTCCGTAATAAAGTGGCCAGTCTAGCGGCTTGTGGTGTTGCTGGCATCAGTTTTTTAACGCCGCGGGTAACCAAGTGGCCAATTCTGGCCAAAGGATCAACAGCCCCATCATCAACCACTGAATGACGATAAAGGGAATAACCCCGCGGTAGATATCGCTAGTGGCGACCGAGCGTGGTGCCACGCCGCGCAGATAAAATAGTGCAAAGCCAAACGGCGGTGTTAAGAACGAGGTCTGTAAGTTGATGGCGATTAAGATCCCTAACCACACTGGGTCAAAGCCCATTAGCATAAGGATGGGGCCGACAATGGGTACCACTACAAAGGTGATTTCGATGAAATCCAGCACAAAGCCCAGCAGGAACATGAACAGCATGACCACCAGCAGCGCTGCGTAGCGGCCGCCTGGGAGGCCATCAAAAAAGGCTTGCACCATCTCTTCGCCGCCAAAACCGCGGAATACCAATGAAAACAAGGTCGCGCCAATTAAGATCATGAATACCATGGCGCTCACTTCCAGCGTGGTGCGGCTGATGTCGCGGGTCACACTGAGGTCGAGTTTGCCCTTGTTGGCGGCCAACAACAGGGCGCCAACCGCGCCCATGCCCGCCGCTTCGGTTGGCGTGGCGATACCCAGCAAGATTGACCCAAGCACGACAATGATAAGCGCCATGGGCGCGATCAGTTCGCGCAACAAGTGCAATATTGGCACCTTAGGCAAATTGGCTGCTGGTGCATCCTGTGGGCGCCAGCGCGCTACAAAAAGGACATAGACACAGTAGGCGATAACCAATAGCAAGCCCGGCACCAGCGCGGCGATAAATAGGTCGCCCACCGATACCGCTTCGCTGTTGAAATTACCGAGTGACAATTGTGCCTGCTGGTAGGCGTTTGACAGGGTGTCGCCGAGCAGAATCAGCGCGATCGAGGGGGGAATAATTTGCCCCAGTGTGCCGGTAGCACATATAGTGCCCGCGGCGAGACGTGGCGAGTAGCCCGCTTTCAGCATGGTCGGTAGCGACAACAATCCCATGGTAACAACGGTCGCACCCACAATACCGGTGCTGGCTGCCAGTAGCGCACCCACTAAAATCACTGCTAGCCCCAAGCCGCCCGGGCGATTGCCAAACAGCGACGACATCGAATTTAACAAACCTTCGGCAATGCGGGTGCGTTCAAGGGTGACACCCATAAAGACAAACAACGGCACCGCGGTGAGGGTGGCGTTGGTCATTGCGCCATAGATGCGGCTTGGCAAGGCACCCAGTAGCGCCGGGTCAAAGTGATTGCTGAGGATACCCCCGGCAGCAAACAACAACGCGGTACCTGCCAAGCTAAAGGCGACCGGGTAACCCAGCATCAACACCGCGCACAGTGCGATAAACATCCACAGAGGCAGCAATTCGATCACACCACCACCTCGTCGACATGGGGGGCTTCGGGAGGAACAACCCCCACTAATACCAAGGTGTTTTTAATAACACTAGCAAGGCCCTGTAAGAATAATAATCCACCGCACACAGGGATCATGGTTTTGAGTAGATAGACGAAAGGAAGGCCGTCGGACTCGATCGAGCCTTCGCGGTTGACCCAGGCTTGGGCGACGAAGTCCCAACTAAGTAGCACCATACAGAGCGCGGTGGGGATCAATAAAAACAGCCCGCCCAGGATATCGATCCAGGCGCGCTGTTGGACGTTGAAGTTACGATAGAATACGTCGACACGCACGTGGCCATCGCGCGACATGGTGTAACCCGCGCCTAACATAAAGAGCGCAGCGTACATGTACAGGGCTGATTCTTGTAGGGCGATGGCACCGATGCCGAAGCCATAACGCAGCAGCACCACGATGCAGGTGGCTAGTACCAAGCTAACGCTAAGCCATGCGGTGAGACGTCCAACCGCCGCTACAAAGCGGTCAATGGCTTCCCCCGCCGCGCGCAATATGTGATAAAGTTTCGTCATGTCGCGTTTTTTATTCTAAATTTGAAGCGTGCATAATAACAAACTCTGCTGTCTATCGCAGAGATATCAAAGGGATTTACATGGCTGTGATTAACGCTCCAACCAAATTCGCCAGCGCTTTAGTGCTGTGTTGTGTCTTTGTGACAGGCTGCGATACCAACAGCGAGCTCAGTAAACTCAGTGACCGCGAGATGCGCGCCAAAGTGAAAGAGTGCAAAACCATGAAATCCCCGGCGCCGGCGATGATTTTTGCCTGCGAAAACTACCAACGAGAATGTGAGAAAAGGGCCGATAAAGCCGGCCATTTTGTTTGTTAGATTATGCGTGTAACCCTTCCTTTGATGGCCGGTGTTCGACCCGACGGCCAGGCGGTGATTGAAAACGTCCCCGCCAAAAAACTCAACGATCAACACTGGTACGAACTTGAAAGCACGCCTGCTTTCGTTAAAGACGTGGCGCGTGGCGATGTGATAACCGTCAATCCACAGCAGACGGGTGAATTCAGCCTGCAAACCCGCGGTGGTAATTTGGCGATTAGGGTGCTGGCGAAATCGTCTCTCAGCGCCATTCGCGATGCCCTGACGGGTGAGTTGGAAAAGCTCGGCGGGCAACTGGACATCGAAAGCGAACGTATATTGGTGTATAGCATACACGTGTCGTGCGGGTTTCAAGCGATTGAGGATATCCTCAACAAATTCATTAGCGGCCGCGATGACTGCATGTGGTTGTACGGCAACGTCTATGACCCCAACGACGGTGAAACCCCACTGAACTGGTGGACCGATATTTTAAAACCGATTTGATAGGCCTATGTTACTCGTAATCTCCCCTGCAAAGACGCTCGACTTTGAGACCCCCGCGGTTACAGACCAATTTAGTCGTGCCGATTTCCTCGACCGCTCGGCGGTATTGATTGAGGAATTGCGCGCGCTTAGCCCAGGCGACATTTCGTCGCTGATGAAAATCAGCGATAAATTGGGCAGTTTGAATTTCGGTCGCTTCCAAGACTGGCAACCACCTACCGAGCCAGAGCTAGGCAAGCAAGCGGTACTCGCTTTTAAAGGTGATGTATACACCGGTCTCGACGCCGATAATATGAGCGATGACGATCTCGCCTTTGCCCAACGCCATCTACGCATTTTGTCGGGCTTGTACGGTTTGCTACGCCCGCTAGATATCATGCAGCCCTACCGCTTAGAAATGGGCACGCCCTTCGCTAACTCCGGCGGTAAAAATCTGTATGAATTTTGGGGCAATACCCTGACCGACGCGCTCAATGCCTGCGCCGCTGACAATGGTGACGAGGTGTTGATCAATCTCGCTTCCAACGAGTATTTCAAAGCGGTCAAGCCCAAGCAGCTTAAGCTGCCAATCATCACCCCTGTGTTCAAAGACCTGAAAGGCGATAAGTACAAAATCATCAGCTTTTACGCGAAAAAAGCGCGTGGCATGATGGCGGCCTACATCATCAAAAACCGCCTCACCGACGTTGAAGCCATCAAACAATTTGATGTGGAAGGCTATCGCTACAGCGAGTCGATGAGCGACGGCAACGAGTGGGTATTTATTCGCGATTCTCAGGGCGAACGCTGATTTTTTGAACTAGGCTTACACCGTTCCCTAGGAGGGGTGTAAGCATGGCAGCGATAAAATTTCTGGTTATCGATGACGCCGCGTTTATCCGCGACCTCATCAAAAAAGCTCTGCGGGATAATTTTCCCGGTTCAACGGTACACGACAGTAACAGCGCCAAACGTGCGATGGCGATGACCAAGTCGCTGCGCTACGACATCATTTTAAGCGATTGGGAAATGCCCGAAATGAGCGGCGAAGAGTTCCTCGTGTGGTTGCGCGAACAGGAACACTACGCCAGTACCCCATTCATCATGGTCTCCAGCCGCAGCGAAAAAGAATACATCGTTAAAGCCATCCAAGCCGGCGTGAGTGATTACATCGGCAAGCCGTTTACCGCCGAGGACCTGGTCGCCAAAATTAACAAGCAACTGCAAAAGATCGGCCACGCCGGCCGCAGTGTTGATCGCAGCGAAACCTCAAGCCTTGGCGCGCTTACCGGCGGTGGCGCGTCCAAACCAGCAGAAAAACCGGCCACACCGCCCCTTGTAGCTCCCGTGTCTGATAGCGTTAGCGCCCTAACCGGTGGCGCCTCCCCTGCCCCTAAGCCTGCCCCGCGCAAAACCGAGCAGGCACAGTTGCAGTTCAGCGGTGGACAAGTGCTGTGTTTGGTTCAAGAAATGAGCCTGCAAGCTATGGGGGGCTTGATCAAGCGCGACAGTAGTATGCCGGCGATTATGGAGCAGTGCGTGGTGTCGATCGTGGGCAGTGACCTAGAACAGGTGGCGCGCCTTAACGCTTATGTCTATTCGCTGCGCGCCGCGGATCAGCGGCCCGAGTGCACCGCGATCAAGATCACCCTTCGCTTCGTCGACGACGACCCGCAAAAACTCGACATCTTGTCGCGCTATATTTCTAAGCGCTAGTTTTAAACGGTAGCAATTCCTTGGCTGCTTCGAGGTAGTCTTCGTTGTGGGCGGCTTCACGTTGGCAGAAATCCGCTACTGCGCGATGAAATTCTGGGTCGCTCAGGTGGTGTAGCGACCACGTGTGAATCGGCTCAAAACCTCGCTGAATCTTATGTTCGCCCTGGGCGCCGGGGTCAAAGTGGCGCAGACCGTGCTCGATACAGTATTCAATCCCGCGGTAGTAACACAATTCAAAGTGCAGTTGATCGAAGTCCATTAAGCAGCCCCAGTAGCGGCCATAAAGGTTCTCATCGTCAGCAAAGCACAGTGCACAAGCGATGATATCCCCCTCGTGCCGCGCGCACACCAGCACAATCTGCTCGCCCATGGTGTCGGCGATGCGCTGGAAAAAGGATTTAGTGAGATAGCCACCGTGGCCACTGCGTTTCAAATAGGTCATCTGGTAGCACTCGTAGAAGCGCTGCCATTGTTCAGGGCTGGCTAGGTCGCCGCGCACGGTCTCGCACTGTAATTGTTGCTCATCAATGCGGCGCCGTTCTCGTTTCAGGGATTTGCGTTTGCGCGACGTAAACCCGGCCAAAAAGTCATCGAAATCGCGGTAGTCGTGGTTGTACCAGTGAAATTGCACGCCGCGGCGCGCAACCCAGCCGTTTTCTAACCAGGGAGCTAGGCTATCGGCAGGCGGGAACAGCAGGTGGTGACCTGACAGTTGGCGTTCCTCAAGCAGCGCCTTTAGGTAGGACTGCAACGGCGCGAGATAGTCGTTACCAACACAACCTATGCGTGGCCCGGCGGCTGGGGTAAATGGAATGGCGTTGATGTACTTGGGATAGTATTCCAGCCCGTGGCGTTGGTAGGCATCGGCCCACGACCAATCGAAGACGTACTCACCGTAGGAGTGGTATTTCAAATAACCTGGCATGGCCAGTACCAAGGAGTCGCCATGGTAGGCGACGATGTGCAGCGGCCGCCAGCCAGATTTGCCGCCAACACTCCCGCTGGCTTCTAGGGCGTGTAAAAAGGCGTGCCGGGTAAAAGGGTAGTGATCAAACAGGCGATCCCACGCTGCCGCGTCGATGACAGAGATATCTTCGATGGTTGCAAAGCGCCAAGCTGTGCTCATTTAACTCCCTAGGGCGATGCCCAAAAAAATCACCAAACCGACGTAGTGGTTGTCTAAAAACGCTTTGAAGCAGCGCGCTCTGTCGCGGTCGCGAGTGGCGTACCACTGCTGTGCGAAAAGCGCGGCGGCCACTACTAGTGATACGTGGAAGGGCCAGCTAAGGTTGGCGCGTTCGCCAATGAAATAAATTATGGTGAGGGCAATGGCTTGTAAGGCAACGATGATAAGCCTGTCGTAGCGTCCGAATAAAATAGCCGTCGAGCGAATACCAATTTTGAGATCGTCGTCGCGGTCCACCATGGCGTAATAGGTGTCGTAGGCCACCACCCACAGTAAGTTGGCGGCGTAGAGTAGCCACATTTCGAGGGGAAGAGACTCTGTTTCAGCGGCGTAGGCCATCGGAATCGACCATGAAAACGCCGCGCCTAGCACTACCTGAGGTAGGTGGGTGTAGCGCTTCATAAAGGGGTAGGCACTGGCAATCAGCAGTGCCCCGGGGGCCAATAACCAGGTCATGGGATTGGTAAATAGGACCAACAGTACGGCGATGGCTACCAATACCGCAAACAATTGTAGTGCTTCTCGCTCGCTCACTTGTCCGCTGGTAAGTGGCCGTGCCTCGGTGCGCGCCACGTGGCGGTCAAAATCGCGGTCGGCGTAGTCGTTAATGACGCATCCCGCAGAGCGCATCACGAAGGTACCCAAACAAAATACCACTAGATTGGTAATACTGGGCCAACCCCCGGCGGCTAGCCACAGCGCCCAGAGTGTTGGCCACAGCAGCAGATAGGTACCGATAGGTTTGTCGGCCCGCATGAGCTGAATGTAAAAAGGGATATGGGCTTTTGTTAGCATGGGGCGCGTATTTGGCTGATGTCTTGGTAAAGCCCGTACCATAGCCCTTCAAGCTTTATGAGACAACTATTTGGGCGTTTAAGGCCATTTCTTAGACTAAAGTAGGCTTGTTCAAATTAGAGAGTTATACGACCTTACTCGAGTTACATTAATAATTATGAGGAATAACTATGAACAAATCGGAATTAGTCGCCGCCGTAGCCGCCAGTGCGGGCATCTCTCAAGCAAAAGCCGCTCAAGCGGTGTCTGCCGTTACAGATCAGATTACCAATGCCATGGCGCGTGGTGAAAGCGTTAGTTTGGTAGGTTTTGGTACCTTTTCTCCCCGCGAGCGCGCAGCGCGCACCGGTAAAAACCCCCAGACTGGTGCGACCATCCAAATCGCAGCATCGAAGTCAGTGGGTTTTAAAGCGGGTAAAGGGTTGAAAGACTCGGTAAATTAAGCATCCGCATATCGATCGGCCCCTGCGAGCCAGCGTTCTACCAGCGCATGGGCGGCGGCCGGTTGCTGGCTAATCACCTGTTCGGCGAGGCAGCGCGCTTCGTCGAATAGATGCGCATCGCGGGTTAAGTCCGCCACTCTAAATTGCGCCACGCCGGTTTGCCGCGTCCCCATCACCTCGCCGGGACCACGCAATTTCAAATCTTCTTCTGCAATCACAAAGCCGTTGTTGGTCTCGCGCATAATCTTGAGGCGATGCTTGCCGTTTTGCGATAGCGGGTCTTGGTACATCAGTACGCAGTGGCTGGCTTCGCTGCCACGTCCGACGCGACCGCGCAGTTGGTGCAGTTGCGCCAAGCCAAGACGCTCGGGGTTTTCGATAATCATTAGGCTGGCATTGGGTACGTTTACCCCCACCTCAATCACCGTTGTGGCGACGAGTAGATCGATCTCGCCGCGTTTGAAGGCGTCCATCACGATGGATTTTTCATCGGGTTTCATGCGGCCGTGAACCAACCCAATACGCGTGCTGGGCAATTGTTCCTGCAATTCGGTGGCGCAGTCTTCCGCCGCTTGGCATTGCAGCGCTTCCGATTCTTCAATCAGGGTGCACACCCAATAAGCCTGTTTGCCCTCGCCGCAGGCGTTGGCGACGCGCTCGATCACTTGTTCGCGGCGGCGGTTGTCCACTAATACGGTGTTGATCGGTTTGCGGCCGGCGGGCAACTCGTCGATGATCGACACATCTAGGTCGGCATAGGCGCTCATAGCCAAGGTCCGCGGGATGGGCGTGGCGGTCATAATCAGCTGGTGGGGCTGAATATTCTTGCCCTTTTCGCGCAGCGCTAGCCGTTGGTGTACGCCAAAGCGGTGCTGCTCGTCGATAATCACTAAACCGAGTTGGGCAAAGTCGACCCCATCTTGGAATAGCGCGTGGGTACCAATCAATAATTGAATGCTGTTATCAGCGAGTCCCGCCAATACTTCGCGGCGCTGTTTTGCCCGGCTACTTCCGGTGAGCCAGCCGATACGAATACCGAGTGGTTCTAGCCACTCGCTAAAGGCTTCTAAGTGTTGTTCCGCGAGAATTTCAGTGGGCGCCATCAACGCCACTTGGTAGCCGTTGGCAATGGCGTACAGAGCACTGAGCGCAGCGACAATCGTCTTGCCGGAACCGACGTCACCTTGGATGAGCCGGTGCATGGGTTGGTGGCGTCCGAGATCGTCTTCGATATCTTGTAATACGCGCTGCTGTGCACCGGTTAAAGAGAAGGGAAGACAGGCAAGCAGTTGATCAACAAGCCCACCGTGGTCGCCCATCGGCGCCCCCGGCTGCTGTTTGTACTGTAGTTTGCGTTGCAGCATAGAGATCTGGTGCGCGGTCAATTCCTCCAGCGCCAAGCGCTGTTGGGCGGGGTGAACACCATCCCGCAGTGCTTGTACGTCAGCGTCAAAGGGCGCTTCATGCAGATAGCGAACGGCGGCGTTAAGGGTGATGTTGGGCACTAATTGGCTTGTCGGCAACAAATCCAGCACATCGGTATTATCCAGTAGGCTCAGTGCTTGGCGGCACAGTTTGCGCCAACTAGCTTGGTGTAGCCCTTCAGTGGTGGGGTACACCGGCGTCAGGGTGGGTCGTAGAGGCTGCAGCGGTTGGCCCAACTGGCCAACTTCGCACTCCGGGTGCACCATTTCGTAGCCCTGTGGGCCGCGCCTGATCTCGCCAAAGGCACGCAATCTGCTGGCGTTTTGGTACATGGCCTTTTGGGCAGCGCTGAAATGGAAGAAGCGCAGATTAATCACGCCCGTGTCGTCCTGCAGGCGCACCATGAGCGAGCGGCGCTTGCCAAAGGTGATGTCACAGCGGCTGACTTCGCCCTCCACCACAATTTCTTGCCCCAGCATACTGGCGCCAATCGGGGTAATTCGCGAGCGGTCTTGGTAGCGCAGCGGGAAGTGGAATATCAGGTCCTGGGCGCTATTGATATTGAGCTTAGCGAGCTTGTCGCGCAGCGCTGGCCCCACCCCGTTGAGCTTATCGGTTGGGGTGTTGGCCAGTTGATTGTGTAGCATGCGGGAATAAGGGGGCGCGAGGCGTCCCTTAGATCACCATGATGGCTTCGATTTCGATGTCGGTGCCCTTGGGCAAAGACGCTACGCCGACACAGGCACGAGCGGGGAAGGGTTCTTTAAAGTAGGTCGTCATCACTTCATTGACGGCGGCGAAGTTACCCAGATCGGTCAGTGAAATGTTCACTTTCACAAAGTTGTCCAACGAACCACCGGCCGCTTCCGCCACGGCGCTTAGGTTGTCGAATACGCGGCGTGCGCGAGCGCTGATATCATCGCCGACCAATTCCATGGTGTCTGGATCGAGGGGAATTTGGCCCGACAGGTAGACCGTGTTGTCGACTTTAATGGCCTGTGAGTAGGGGCCAATCGCGGCGGGGGCGCTAGAGGTGTGGATGGCCGCTTTGTTGCTCATGAGAACTCCTTAGTAGTGTTTAACGCGGGTGACTTTGAGGACCGCGTCGAGTTTGCGCAGGGTTTTAACAATCCGCGCAAGGTGGATACGACTTTTCACCGAGATGAGAAGATAAATGGCGCCGAAGGTCGCGTCGACCTCTTCGGTGCGAATTTTTTCAATGTTGATGCCTGAATCGTTTAAACGGGCTGCGATTTTTGCCAACAGGCCGCGCTCGTTTTGGTAGTCTATGCGCAGTTCTGAGTGGAAGTCACCTACAACCTCGTCAGCCCACGTTAAATGCAGGCACTTGTCGGGATTGTTGAGGTGTTCAGCGACATTCGCACAGGATTCGAGGTGAACCACCATGCCGCGCCCCGAGCTGATATAGCCGACCACCGGATCGCCTGGTAGCGGATGGCAACAGTTGCCGTAGTTCAACACCAAGCCTTCGGCACCGGTGATCGCCAGTGCTGAATCCTGCTTGGCGGGGGTGTTGTCATCGCCGTGGTTTATCAAGCGTCGCGCGGTGAGATAGGCGACTCGTTTGCCGATGCCAATTTCCTGTAGCAGGGTGTTTTCATCGAGCTTAGTCTCCGCCAATAAATCTTCCATGGCGTTACTGGGTAACTCGTTGATATCGCTACCGAGGCCGTTCAAGGCTTTGGCTAACAGGCGTTTACCAAGGGCCACTGCCTCATTGCCTTCGCGGCTCTTCAAGAAATGGCGAATGGCGGAGCGCGCTTTAGCGGTAATTACAAAATCCAACCAGTTGGGGTTGGGCTGCGCGCCCGGCGCGGTAATGATATCTACCGTTTGGCCACTTTGCAGCGGCGTGCTGACCGGTGCCAATTGGCGATCGATACGACAACCGACACAGGCGTTGCCGACGTCGGTGTGCACGGCGTAGGCAAAATCGACCGCGTTGGCGCCGGCAGGCAGTTCGAAAATTTTGCCTTTGGGGCTAAACACGTAGATATCGTCGGGGAACAGATCGATTTTGACGTTTTCGATAAACTCTATCGAGTCGCGCGCTTTGGCTTGCATGTCTAGCAGGCCCTTGATCCACTGTTGAGCCTTGGCTTGGCCGGTCATATGGGCGGCTTGTTTATCCGATTTGTACAGCCAGTGGGCGGCGATGCCGTTGCTGGCAATGACATCCATTTCGTGGGTGCGAATTTGGATTTCGATGGGTACCCCGTACATACCAAACAACACCGTGTGCAGTGATTGGTAGCCATTGGATTTGGGGATGGCGATGTAGTCTTTGAACATCCCCGCCACAGGTTTGTAGAGGCCGTGCACAATACCTAGCGCGCGGTAGCACGAATCTACGTTATTGGTAACGACGCGGAAGGCGAACACGTCCATGATGTCTTTAAAGGGTTTTTTAGACATCTTTCGGTAGATGCTATACAGGTGTTTTTCTCGCCCAGTTACCATCGCCACTAGGCCCTCTTTGCGCAGGCGGTCTTCGATGGCGAGGCGAATATTTTCTAGCAGGGCATGGCGGTTGCCGCGTACGGTTTTTACCGCGGATTCGATACGTGCAGCGCGCATTGGGTGCATGGCGCGAAAACCGAGGTCTTCAAATTCTATGCGCAGGTTGTGCATACCGAGTTTGGCGGCGATGGGCGCATAAATATCTAAGGTCTCGCGGGCGATTCGGCGGCGCTTGTCGGGTCGCAACACACCAAGGGTGCGCATGTTGTGCAGGCGATCGGATAGTTTAACGAGGATGACGCGAATATCCTCGGCCATGGCCAGCACCATTTTTTGGAAGTTTTCGGCCTGCGCTTCGGCTTTGGAGGCGAACTCAATTTGGGTCAGTTTACTGACACCGTCTACCAGTTCTGCCACCGCTTCGCCAAACTGGGCGGTGATGGCGTCTTTTTCGACCTCGGTATCTTCGATCACGTCGTGCAGCATCGCGGCCATCAAGCTTTGGGCGTCCATGTGCATTTCTGAGAGGATGCCGGCTACCGCGAGGGGGTGGGTGACATAGGGTTCGCCGCTGCGTCGCTTCTGGCCGTCATGGGCCTGCTCAGCATACAGGTAGGCACGACGCACTTGATTAATGGACGCTTGATCCATGTAATTTTTCAGGCGTTCGCCCAATTCGTCGATGGTTTTTACTTCTGAGATGGCGCCCATGCTCGAAACAATATCCTTGTTTTGATTTCGGGCGCTAGGGGGATGAACCTTAGAGCGCCCTATTACGCTCTAAGATACACTAGATTGCGAGTGGCAAAAAGCCTAGAAATCGTCGTCTGACAGGGGAACTGAGCTGGGCTCCAGCGACAAGTTGTCAAAGCGCACTTCTTGCTCTGGCTCTTCGTCCAAAATACTCGCGTCGATCAGGTTGTCAGCGATTTCGCGCAGGGCGATAACGGTAGGCTTGTCTGAATCTTCTTCAACCAGGGGCTCTTTGCCTTGGGTGGCGATCTGACGGGCGCGTTTGCTCGCTACCATCACCAACTCAAAACGGTTAGCAACCTTGTCCAAACAATCTTCAACTGTGACTCGTGCCATGGAAGGATACCTATATGTGTCAAGAAAAGAGCGAGATTATAAACCGATATTTACGATTTGGACAGTAGTTGCTGCAACAGATCCGCGTTGGCGGCGGTTTGTTGCGCGGTAGTGAGGTGGTGAGTGCGCAAAATACCCTGTAAATCGCGCAGTGCCACATCAAAATCGTCGTTGATCACAATGTAATCGGCTTCGGAAAAGTGCGACATCTCGCTGATGGCTTCCGCCATGCGCTTTTCGATGACTTCGCTGTCGTCCTGACCACGCCCGGTGAGGCGTTGGCGCAGCGCTTCGATCGATGGTGGCACAATGAATATGCCAACGGTCTCGGGCATGACGCGGCGCACCTGTTGTGCCCCCTGCCAGTCAATTTCGAGGATGACATCGATACCTTTGCGCAGTGTTTCAGCGACCCAAGCCTGTGATGTGCCGTAGTAGTTGCCGAAAACTTCCGCGTGCTCAAGAAAATCATCGGCGCCGATCATGTCGATAAACTGTTGTTTGTTGACGAAGTGGTAGTTAACGCCGTCAACTTCGCCCGGCCGCATGGCGCGGGTGGTGTGAGAAATCGAAACTTGAACGCCCTCGGTCTGCTGTAGCAAAGCGGCAACCAGACTGGTTTTACCGGCGCCAGAGGGTGCTGAAATGGTGTAGAGCGTGCCTTGAGTCATGGTGCGGTTCACGGTTAGTTAATGATTTTGTAAAGAATAACAGGCTTTCGGCGAGGGCAACATGTAAATACTTGTCAAGATTAATGCAACCGGTTCCAAAACTAGGTTATGATGTTTCGCAGACCACAATAATAGCCTCATAACGGGCAGGGTCCAACACGAATGACTGCACCATAATTAGCAGCGATAAGCATGCAAACACTATTGCAGTGGAGAACAAAAATATGAGTAATCAGCAACGCCCATCTTTGTCGTTCTGGCAGATTTGGAACATGAGCTTCGGCTTCTTAGGTATTCAATACGGTTTTGGCCTGCAACAAGCCAACTTAAGCCCGATCTTTCGCTACCTTGGCGCCAATGAACACGAACTGCCCATTCTTTGGTTGGCAGGTCCTGTTACCGGCCTATTGATCCAGCCTTTAATCGGCGCAATCAGCGACCGCACCTGGACCCGCTTTGGGCGCCGCAAACCGTTCTTCTTGTTGGGCGCGCTCATTGGCAGTATTGCGGTGATGTTCATGCCCTACGTGCCCTATCTGTGGATGGCGGTGGGTCTGTTCTGGATCTTGGACGCAGCGATGAACACCGCGATGGAGCCCTACCGCGCGTTAGTGGGCGATAAGCTCAACACCGAACAGCGCACCATCGGTTTCTCAGTTCAAACGTTCATGATTGCCGGTGGCCAGATTTTGGCGGGCCTAATGCCGCTCGTTATGCTGGCTATGGGAGTATCGGATAACACCGACGGCAATAGCGTCCCGGACATCGTGAAGTATTCCTTTTTGATCGGCGTGGTGGCGATGCTGGTATCTGTGGCTTGGACAGCTTATACCACGGACGAATACCCACCTGAAAACATCGAAGAATTCAAAAAAGAACACAGTGGTGAAAACGTCTTCGTGGCGGCAGTTAAAGAAATTTGGGTGATAAGTCGCGATCTGCCCAAACCCATTGCCAGCTTGTGGTGGGTAAAATTCTTCAGCTGGTTTGGTTTGCCTTTGATGTGGCAATACCTGTCGCTGTCTATTGCTCGTCACTGCTTTAACGCCCCTACCCCAGACTCACCCGGGTTTGCCGAAGGTGCCGCCAACGTCGGTTTGGCACTGACAGTGATGAACGTGACCACGGTGATTATGTCGTTCTTGATTCCTTCGGTGATTCGCAAGATAGGCGCTCGCCATACTTACGCCCTGTTCCTGCTGCTTGGTGGTATTGGCTTCATGGCCCAACAACTGACCAATGAGTTGAACGTTGTACTGGCAACCATGGTTCTAGTGGGTATTGCCTGGTCGGCGATTATTACCGTGCCCTTCATCATCACCACCGCGGCAGTGCCTGCGGCGAAAATTGGGGTGTATGTGGGTCTGTTGAATGCCTTTATTTGCCTGCCGCAGATTATCGAGATGTTCTCGATTGGCTTCTTCTACGATTCACTGTTGGGCGGTGACCCACGTAACGCGATCTTCTTGGCGGGTGTCATGCTGTCGCTGGCGGCGGTATTCGTGTACCGCATACCTAAGAGTGTAGAAGTGACCCCCAGCGTGGATGACGTCATGGAAGCCGAAGCTGAAGCACGTACCCATACGGAAGCGTAATAGCTAGCAGAAATCCAAAACCAGCCTACGGGCTGGTTTTTTTGTGCTTATAAAAAGTTCACCAACAAACTGATCGCGATACTCCACATAATCAGTGCGATCGCGCTGTCGAAAATTTGCCACGCCAGTGGTTTGGCAAAAATAGGCGCTAGTAACTTGGCACCAAACCCTAGCGAAAAAAACCATATGGCGCTAGCCAAACATGCACCAGCAATAAACCCATATTGTTCGGGAACTGGGTGTTGCGCACCAATTGAGCCGATAAGGAGAACGGTGTCGAGATAAACGTGCGGGTTAAGTACCGTAAACGCGGCTGCTTGTAAAAGCACTTGTGTTTTCGATTGTGCGATTGTTTGTGCCGTTGTACGAAGGGATTCTCCACGCCGGGCACGTTGCCATGCCTGCCACCCATAAACGCCCAAAAAGCACGCGCCAACCAGTGCTAACCCTTTTGTTAACAGAGCGTTTTCGCCAAGTAGGGCGGCCATACCGAGCACCCCTGCACTAATTAACAGGGCATCGATACCTGCACAAAAGATAACGACCAGGCCAACATGTTCGCGCCGAAGCCCTTGCCGCAATACATAAGTATTTTGAGCCCCTATGGCGACAATGAGACCAAGGCTTAATGCAAATCCTTGGCTAAAAACATTCAATATCATAGCGTTTTCAAATTATCAAAAAAAAAGCGGCATCATTAATGACGCCGCTTGGTCTGAAAAGTTGCTACTTACCAGCTGTAAGAGAACTCAGCGCTCCATTGATTCATTTTGATTTCAATGTTCTGCGTGGGGTCCAATGGACTGCTGCCCGAGGTGCTAGATTCAGGTGCATACATAATGCTTACAGAATACTCGTCACCATCATCCAGCTTACGCGTGAAGCCCGCTGTGTAGTGATTTTCAATGACACCGGGAGCCAAGATGTTGAACATCACTTCGCTGCTTGCAATGGGGTTTTCACCGAACGATGCACCAACACGGTAGCGCACGTCTGGGCTACCCGCCATGCTCCACTCGTAACCGACTTTGTGTACTTGTACATCGCTCCAACCGAAGCCGGCACCGTTTGCACCGCCCAAGCAGCCACTGGTGGGGTTGCTGAAATCCATCGACGCCATGGGGCAAGTGAATAGGTTAGCCATGGGGTTAGAGATTGAGGCAACATCGGTGTAGTTGATTTGCTCGAAATCGTAGTGGAAAGCACCGCCGTTGTCGGCTTTAAAGCTCACGCCAACGCCAAAGCTAGAGGGGATGTCGAACGCGCCACCCTCGGCGAACAGGTCGCTGTACTTGTCGAATTCCGACATGCTGACCTTGCTCTTGTACTGGGCAGATACACTCATTGCATCTGAGGTCCAGATCACACCCAAGCCAAAACCTACGCCGGTGCTAATGTCGGCACCGCGGTTAGTCAGGTTGTATTCTTCACCCATCGCTGCCATCGCCGAAGCACCCATTGCCTCTTGCTGGGTCATGTCGCCAGACATAACGGCGGGCATGTAGCCCTGGAAGGCTGCACCGAACGCGTTGTTAAAGGTAGTGGTATAGGGGGTGAAATTGCCTAGGCCTTTCGCTTCAAACGACTGGGCCACCATAATCAATGAGGCGCCATAGGCCAACTCGCCAGAGCGGCCTGAGTAGCTCAAGTCGACAAATAATTGCATCAGGTCAACGCCAGCATTGCCGCCGCCGAAAGTGCCGGGTTTGCTGCTAGGCATCATTTCGCCACCGAGGGCATTCATAAAGTAGGCCGAACCGTCGCTGTAGTCAGTGTTCATACCGCCTTTGCCGTAAATCGCTACGCCGGCAGCGCTGGTGTCGCTGTAAGCCCAGGTTTTGGCGAAGTGGGGAATGGGGAAGAAGTTGCTACCGCTATCAACGTTACCTGCGTCGAGGGTAAACGCACCCATGCCGTAGGCACCCATGGCTTGCGCATCACCCATTTGTGCGCCCATTTGCAGTTGGCTTTGGCTAACATCGTAGCTACGGTTGGGTGAGAAAATGGCAATGCCTGCTTCGCTACGATCGCCAACAATAACCGCTGAGGCAGGGTTTAATGCGGTCGCCATGGCTTCTTGTGGTGAGGCGGTACCCGCGCCGGCCATACCTTGGTTTTTAGTACCTAGGCCGTGGGTAAAATATCCGTTGGTGGCCAATGCTTGGCCGCTCATGACTGCGGCGCCAAACGCTACAGCAACTGCTAATTGTTTTTTCATGTGTATTCTCGCTCTGACATAGTCATTTATAGTTATACAGTCCACAAGATATTCTTAAATTAGCAAAAGTGCAACTACTGCAAAAGCGTTGCTTAAATGTCGTTCCTCTTCTATGCTCCAAATTGATTTTTAATAACTTTTTGTTACATCAAATGCATTGTGCGAATGCTCAATAAATTTATTCTGTTAGCGACGATATGAGCGATTATCCAGTACGGGCAAAAACCAAAATATTGCACGCAGCAATACTTCTTGCCGTGGCAATAGTGCTCATTATGGGGTGTCTATATCCCTTGCGGCAGTTGGTGATCGACGATATTAAAGACGATCTATCAATGTTGCATCGCAATGTCGCCAGTGCCCTTCAAAAATCTCAGCCCGCGGTCGTTGCTGGCTTGAATCAACGCTTGTCTAACTGGGACGTTATCAAAGCGCTTAAAAACAATGACATTGGTCCGCTTGAGGATGAAATTAGTAAAGTTAAATTACTCGAACCACGGCTGATTAGTGCGTACTGGATGGGTGTAGATAACGATCATAAGCGATCGCTCATGGGCGACAACAAGGTGATCGCGAAAAAAATACCCAATTATTTAACCAGTTTAATGTTGCGCGCCTATCAAATGCCAAAAGGTCACGGCCTGTTGGAATTTGCCTTTACAGATAATCACCGTATATCGCTTTTCTTGTTACACAATCTGAGCAATATTGGCGAAACCAATATGGGTATTGTGCTGCTCGAATTTAATATCGATAACGCCTTGCTCAATTTAGAGACCTTATTGCCAGAGAATTCGCCTTACGCGTTTGTACTGCTTGATCGCTATACCAATATTATTGCACGGGTTGGCAATAGTTATGTGGATGAACTCACCCAAGAAGATATCCTGCAACGCTTTAATCGCTTTGAATTTAATAGTGATTTTCTGTTAGACAAAGACGCTTGGTACAAGAATTCTCTGGTGGCATACCGCAATGAAGACAGCGATATCTTTGAACAGATTGACTGGAAGATTCTTATCCGGCTCTCCGAAGTTGAGGTTAACCAGCATTTTTATCGCGTCTTTACTTGGCCATTGATTAGCATTGTCGGCGCCTCGATGGTGTTGTTCTGGTTTGTTTGGAATGGGTTTTTACCGGGTTTTCGTCGCCATCGTTTAGCGGATACAGCGGCTACTGGAATTCGCGCGGCCCTTCCAGAAAAAGTTTACGAATGGAGCTATGAGGGTATTGATGCCCAGATTATCCATGCGCCCACGCTATTTATGGCCAGCGGATACGATTTTGGCCGAGTCGATGTCATGGATGGAACGCTCATCAAAGCCTTAATGAGCGATGAAGATGTCGAGCGTGTAGGTCTGATCGCCAATGATCTGCAAAGCGGCAGTGAAGTGCAATTTGATATCGATCTTCGCTTGCGTCACAAACTAGGTTATTGGCTTTGGTTTAACGTACGAGGACGAGTTGAGCAACGTGACAAGAAGGGGCGTATTGCCCTAATACGTGGCCTGTGTATCGATATCACGAAGCGTAAACAAGATGAAAAAATGATCCTGACCGCGCTGCAGGAAGCGGATCAATCAAACCAGTTGAAAAGCGAATTTATTGCCAATATCAGCCATGAGGTACGCACCCCGATCAACGCCATTTTGGGCTACCTGCAATTGATGCCGGTATCGGAAAAGAATACCCAATTTATCGAAAAGTCACGCGATGCGATCAACCTCCTGTTGTCGCGCTTTAACCAGATTGTGGTTTACTCGCAGCTCGAACACGGCGCGCTTGAGTTAGATTTGCAACCTGTTCAAATGGTCACCTTGATCGACGAAATCATTGCGGATGTGACCGAGCAAATTCTCGAAGGCCGATGTGATTTTAATGCCTCGGTCGACAGCACTCTGGCCGGGTGGTATCTGATGGATCCCGATTCTTTAAAGCTGCTGGTCAATCTTCTTGTCAGAACCATTGCTGCGCTGGGAGAACTCGATCGCCTGACCATAGTGGTCGTAAATAATGGCCGCACCAAACGTGCCCACACCGTGCAGTTCGAATTGCGTGCCACCTGCGATACGCGGCTGGTGAATCGCCTTAATGCCGTTTTTTCCAACAACTTTGAACACGCTAGTCAAATTGAGCTTGGTGGTTCTAACATCGATTTGGCGCTGGCGCGAAAGTTGGTTCAGCGTCTCAACTCAGATTTAACAATTGAAAACTTCGCCACTGGAACGTCGTTTATTTTTTCTGCCGATCTAAATATCCCGGACGTGTATCACCGCAAACAAGTGGATAATTTATTGGTTTTTGAGCAGAGCGCCTCAGCCAAAGCAACGGTAGATGTCGCGGGGAGCCGTATTTTAATCGTCGAGGATAACGCCACTAATCGCGAGGTGATCGGGCAAATTCTGGGTAAGATGGGCGTGGTTGTTGATGTCGCTGAAAATGGTGCCATAGCCGTCGAAAAGCTGCGCCAAGACAATAGCTATCAAATGATTTTTATGGATTTGCAGATGCCGGTCATGGATGGTTTAGAGGCTACTCGAATCATCCGAAAAGAGCTTGGGTTGACAGACATCCCCATCGTGGCGGTAACGGCGAATCAATTCAATATCGACCGTGAACTTGCCATTGAAGCGGGCATGGATGACTTTTTAGCCAAACCTGTGAATTCTGAACAATTGCGTCGCTCGATAACCAAATGGGTCAGTGGCGACCGACCGCACGCCGATCTTAGGGCTGAACAGGATGGGGTAGCTGAGCCAGTCGAGGCAGAGGTCACAGCAGATCCAGGGCCGCCAGAGGGTGAAGGACTGGCAATTAATCCTGAGGCGACGCTGCGGCGTATGGCGGGCGAAAATGAAATGTTATTGCGCATTTATAAGCGTTATGTCGCTGATTTTGCGCACTGGAATGCTCAGCTTACGCAGTTATTTAACGAGCAGCGTTGGGTCGAGGCTAAAATGCACGCCCACACTTTAAAAGGGGCCGCCGGTAACCTTGATGCCACTGTCTTGGCAGCATTGGCGGCGGAGTTAGAGCAACTTCTAAAAGAGTCACCCGACGATCAACAGGAGAGGCTTCGTTTGCAAGGATTGTTGCGCCAAGAACACTTGCGCGTCGATCAGGCGATCAAAGAATTCCTAGCGCAAAACGAACAATCGATCGAGGTGGCAGCGCTTCAAGACGACGAAGTTGCCGAATCGCTGGCCTTGTTTAAAGAATTACTGCAGCGTAAGAAGCGACTGCCACAAGATAAGGTAGAGGCTGTAAAAGCCAATTTGGCCGGCACCCCCCAGGCTGACAACTTTGCCGATTTTATCGATGCCTGCCATGGCTTCGATTTTGATCGGGCGCTGTCAGAATTAGAAAAAATTGCCAGTGCCATTTCGCTAGCCGAATAAAAGTGAGAAAAGCATGACGACAGACAACAAGGGTAAGATTTTGGTGATCGATGACGATCCCACTAGCCTGCACCTCATTGCTGATATACTTGAGCCTGCTGGCTACGACCTGTCGTTCGGCACGCGCGGTGCTGATGCCATCGCGCGCTGTGCACCCGATACGGATTTGATTCTACTCGACTACCATCTACCCGATGCCAATGGCATCGAAATATGCCAACAACTCAAACAGCACCCTACCTATAGTGAGATCCCGGTGATATTTATCACCGCCAACCAAGACCACGAACTGGAAGCTAATGGTTTTGCCGCCGGCGCGGTGGATTTCATTACTAAACCTTATTCCGCTGCTGTGATGGTGGCGCGGGTGAAAACCCACATTGCCCTGAAGCGTCAAACCGACCTACTGATGCGTATGACCCGGTTCGACGATTTAACCGGTGTTCATAATCGACGCCATGTGTTTGAGGTGGGCAATAGAGAGTTTAGTCGAGCCAAGCGCCTTAACAACGACATGTGCGCCATGGTGCTGGATATCGATTTTTTCAAAAAGATCAACGATACCTATGGTCACGATGTGGGTGACAAAGCGCTGATCGTGTTTGCGCAGTCGATCGATAAACGGGTGCGGATGACCGATATATTTGGCCGGGTGGGTGGAGAAGAATTCATTATTTTACTGCCCGACACCAATCTTGAAGAGGCACTTTCGTTAGGAGGTGCACTGCTTGACTTGGTACGCAGCATTGAAGTTCCACTGGCCGATCAAGCGCCGCTGCGATACACGGTGTCCATTGGGTTGTCTTGTATCCAAGCAGAAGATCAGGAGCTTACAGATTTGGTGAAGCGTGCGGATGAAAACCTCTACCACGCTAAGCAAGGTGGGCGAGATCAAATTTGCAGTTAAGATTCTGCTTGTTCCGTGCGTTAACTAGGCATATAGTTAACTGGCATATAAGGCCAAACTAATATAATGATAATGGAGTTAACATCATGCGCAGTAAGCTTATTTTGATCGCCACCATGGCCCTTACCCTTCCACTTACCTCTTTGGCGGCAGATGTCACGGGTGTATGGCAAACCGAGCAATACAAGGGAATCACCGGTGGCGGCGGCAAAGGTAAGTATGACCACGTCCGCATCCATGCCTGTGAAGACAACGCCGAAAATATCTGCGGGACGATCGTGAAATCCTTCCTCAAAGATGGCAGTGAAAACACCGAAAATGATTTTGTTGGCAAGCCCATGTTGGTGGATCTTAAACCCAAGCCTAAAAAAGAGAACAACTTTAGCAAGGGTAAAATCTGGCATCCACACATGGACAAATTCTTTAAGTCGAGCATCGAACTGGACGACAAAGATCCTAACGTGTTGCACCTCGACGGCTGTTTGGCCTTTTTCTGCATGGGCCAAGACTGGCAGCGCGTGGAGTAACCTATCTTGAAGCTGTATAGACTAGCCACACTACTGGCAGGCGTGTTGCTCAGTGTGGCTGCTACGGCGGCTCCCCCAAGCAACGTCTTGCTGTCGATGGATGGCGAGACAATGTCGCCCTTCCAATGGTTAAACCCTCCACCCCAGGCGCGCTTTGAAGAGGGTTCCCTGACGGTCGTTGCGTCTCCCGAGACAGATTTTTTTATCGATCCTGAAAACGGCAATAGCAGCGCTTCTGCACCGCTACTTTGGCGCCCCGTTGAAGGCGACTTTGTGGCCAGCGCACTGGTTGAACCCGACTTTTCAGACACCTGGCACGCGGTGGCGCTGATGGTGTTAATCGACGATCAGAATTGGATTAAGTTCGCCTTTGAGAATTCTGACGCTACCGGTCCAAGTATCGTGAGTGTTGTTACGCGGGGCGTTTCGGACGATGCCAACGGCGTGGTGTTAAAAGACACGCAGCAAGTCTGGTTGAAGCTAATTCGCAAGGGCGATGTCTACGCCATGCACTGGTCGTTAGACGGTGAAAACTATCGCATGACCCGCGTGGCAAAGATGCCGGCTGCGGCATCGGTGAAGGTCGGTGTTGAAGCACAAAGTCCGTTGCAAGGTGGTGCGACGCATCGCATCCACCATTTATCGATCGAGGCTAAGACGGTAGAAAACGTCCGTACTGGCTTGTGATTTACTCGATGTTTTGAATCTGCTCGCGCATCTGCTCGATCAAAACTTTTAACTCCACCGCGTTGCTAGTGGTGCTAGCCGCTTGCGATTTAGAAGAAAGCGTGTTGGCTTCGCGGTTGAGTTCCTGCATCAAAAAATCTAAGCGGCGTCCGCAGTGGCCACCCTTCTTCAGTACGCGTCGCACTTCTGCAATGTGGGTGCGCAGGCGGTCGAGTTCTTCATCCACGTCGGCGCGCTGCAACAAAATCACCATCTCTTGCTCTACCCGCTCGCTGTCGAGTTGTTCGCTCAGTTCAGCCAAGCGATTTTCAAGACGCTGGCGCTGATGGGCCATGATATCGGGCAAAATCGTTTCCACCTCGTCACAGATATCGCTGATGGCGGCGAGGCGCTGTTCAATAAATCCAGCCAGCACTTCGCCTTCGCGGGCGCGTGCGGATTTTAAATCAGCGATAGCAGCATCGGCGGCGGCTAAGGCGGTATTTTGAAGGGCCTCTTCATCGGTTTTTGCTTCTTGCATCACGCCGGGCCAGCGCAACACATCGAGGGGGTTAATTTGGCCGAGGCTGCTGTTGTTTTGTGCCAGTTGGTGGGCGGCGTTAATCAGTTGCTGGGCGAACGATTCGTTAATGGTCAGGCCTTCGTCGTTTTGCTGGGTGGTTTGGTAGCGCAGTGCAATTTCAACCTTGCCACGGCCGAGTTCCTGGCGCAGTTTTTCGCGCAGCGGCCCTTCAATGGCGCGCAGCACTTCCGGCAATTTGAAATGCGGTTCCAGGTAGCGACTATTTACCGAGCGGATTTCGCAGGTCACGCTGCCTTGTGGAGAATCGCTGGTCGCGCGAGCGAATGCCGTCATTGAAAAAATCATGGGAGTGCCCTTGCCAATAAATGAAGCCGCTAGTTTAACGCAGGGAACTTGTCCTGAACACAAGCCTAGGCCAGTGGCATCGGGTATAATGGCGCAAATTTTGGAGATATCACTATGCAACGACCCAGCGGCCGCCAGCCTGAACAGAAACGCGACATTCGTATTACCCGTCAATTTACCAAGCACGCCGAAGGTTCGGTATTGGTGGAATTTGGCGATACCAAGGTGATTTGTACCGCTTCGGTATCCCCCGGGGTACCACGCTTTCTCAGAGGCCAAGGCCAGGGTTGGGTAACGGCTGAATACGGCATGCTGCCTCGTTCAACTGGCAGCCGTATGGACCGCGAAGCGGCCCGTGGCAAGCAAGGTGGACGCACAGTAGAAATTCAACGCCTCATCGGTCGCTCGTTGCGCGCGGCGGTGGATATGAAGGCACTGGGTGAGAACACCATAAATATCGACTGCGACGTGATCCAGGCCGACGGGGGCACGCGTACTGCTTCTATTACAGGCGCCTGCGTGGCGCTGGCCGACGCCATTAGCTATTTGAAAGCTAAGGGCATGGTATCGGGTAATCCGCTAAAAGGTATGGTGGCGGCTATTTCGGTCGGTATCTACCAAGGCGTCGCGGTGAGCGATTTAGACTACGCCGAGGATTCTAAAGCTGAAACCGACATGAACGTGATCATGACCGAGGCTGGTGGCTTCATTGAAGTACAAGGCACCGCTGAAGGCGAGCCCTACAGCGAAGCTGAATTGAACGCTATGTTGACGCTGGCGAAGCAGAGCATTGCTGAAATTGTAGAGATACAGAAAGCAGCCCTAGCAAGCTAGGGCTCGCTGTTTAAAGCTCGATGTCGTAATCGATGATCACCGGCGCGTGGCGAGAGAATACGCGATCGGTGTAAATACTGACGCGGGTAATCTTATCGCGCAAGTCGGCTGATACGATTTGCGTATCAATACGCCAACCGTTGTTTTCGCGGCTGTCGTCATCGGGCCAGAAAGTGAACTGGTCGGGGTCGTAATTCAATTCGCGGAAGGCGTCTAAGTAGTCGCCACCGCCCATCATTTCATCCAACCAATCGCGCTCGTGGTTTAAGAATCCCGGGGTAGTATTTTCATGGCGGCTGGGGTGCTGCACGTCGATGTCGGCGTGTGCCACATTGAAGTTGCCACAGAAAATATAGTTGCGACGCTTTTTGCTGATCTTGTCCAGGTGGGGCAACAGGTAGCGGTAAAATTGGTTTTTCTTAGAAATACCGGCGTCGTCTTCATCGCTGGCGTAGGGTGCCAGCAAGCTACCGATGCTGATATTGTCGAAATCGGCCTGCACGTAGCGGCCTTCCATATCCATATCACCCATGGCCATGCCGGTCATGATGGCTTTAGGCAATTGGCGGGTATAGATAGCTACGCCGTTACTTTTCTTTTCGACGGCGTCGAAAAAGTAGGCGTTGTATTCGGGCGGAAAGTAGACGTTGTCGTGCAAGTCGTACTCTTGTGCCTGCAAATCTTGAATGGCAATAATGTCAGCGTCCTGCTGTAAAACCCACTCGAAAAAACCTGCTGCTGCCGCTTGTTCAATTCCTTCGGCGCAAAAATTTATGACTCGCATCTGGCTCACTCTGGTTAACTCGTTAATATGATAACGAATTTCATCGGGATTTAGTGCACATAATTCGATAAAATTGTGGTTGTTATTAGAAATTAAAGCCTCGGCCGCGAAAAAAACTCCAATTTGGAGCAAAAAGAGCGGCTAGCGTTTACACTTTAGTACTGAAATCCAAGGGAAGCACTGTGCAAGACTACAAAAAAGCGTTTATTCAATTGGCCTTAGACAACGGCGTTCTGAATTTCGGGGAATTTACCCTCAAATCAGGCCGTGTAAGCCCCTACTTTTTTAATGCGGGTCGTTTTCGCAGTGGTGCAGCGTTAGCAGCGCTGGGTCGTTGCTATGCGGCGGCGATTGAAAATGCCAATCTGCAGTACGATGTGATCTTTGGTCCAGCCTACAAGGGTATTCCCTTGGCAGCGACCACCAGCGTCGCCTTGGCCAATGATTACCAGCGCGATATGCCCTTTGCATTCAACCGCAAAGAAGCCAAAACCCACGGCGAAGGCGGCACCATTGTGGGCGCCGAGTTAGAGGGACGCATTCTTATCATTGACGACGTCATCACCGCAGGCACTGCCGTTCGCGAAGTGATGGACATTATCAATGCTGCCGGCGCGGCGCCCGCCGCGGTAGTGATTGGATTGAATCGTTTGGAGCGCGGCACCGGCGATGAATCTGCCATTCAGCAAGTAGAGCGCGACTACGGTATTCCTGTAGTGAGCATCATCGATTTACACGACATTATCAGCTTTATCGCCGAGCGCGACGATCTGCAGCAGTACATTCCTGCGATCAACGCGTATCGGGAGCAATACGGAGTGTAAGCCATGCGCCCAGTGACACAACGCGTTGTTTTGCTACTGGGCCTACTCAGTGCTATGTCGGTGTGCGCCGACAATAGCAAATTTTATCGCTATTACGACGGCAACGGACGGGTCGTGATCGACGATAATATCCCCCCTCATATGGTCGAACGCGGCTACGAGATCCTTGATGTCTACGGCCGCGTTATCGAAGTCGTTGCAGGCATTGGCACACCCGACGAGCAGCGCAAGCGCCGGATGCAGGTTGAACAAGAAAACTACGATCGTGCACTGTTGCGCCGTTACTCTTCGGCGGTGGATGTCGAGGCCGCGCGCGACCGCTATCTTCGCGAATTATCCATCCGTATCGACTCTCTTGAAGCCACCCTCAGCACGGCGCGCCAACAGTTGACCGAGACCGAAGCCTCGCTGCAGAAACTCTCACCCGAAGACGAACAGCGCCCGCTCTATGAAAAAAATGCGCAGCTGCTGAAGGTCGAGGTCAAAGAAGTCGAGCGACAACTGGTGGATCGCAAGCAAGAACATGAAACGAGCCAAGTGCGCTTTGCCAAAGAGCTGGCTCGTCTCAAAGAATTAAAGGCTGCCGAGGCAGCCCGGCGCGGCTTAGGCGAAGACCGCCGCTGAGATCATGGCCCATTGTTGGGCCCAGTTTTCGGTGGGGCTGCGTTTGAATTCGCTGCGTGAAAACTGGCAAATGCGGCCGGTGGCGTGAACCACCATAAAGTTGGCTGCGATACTGGTTGGTACGCTGGTACGAATACCTTCACTGACTTCCGCTTCGCGCAACAACTGCTTGATTTGGGTTTCTATCCGCTCGTGGAATTGCACGATTCGGCCACTCAGGCGCTCGGTGTCACCGATCAGTGCTTCGCCACTGATAATGCGAGACAAGCCTGGGTTGCGTTCGGTAAAGGCCAACACCAGGGCGATGATTTTTTCGCAGCGCGCGGCGGCGCTCTCTTCGCTTTTAACAATGGTGTTGATGCGGGTGAAGATGGCGTGCTCGATGAATTCAATCAGCCCTTCAAACATTTTGGTCTTGCTGGGGAAGTGGCGGTATAACGCCGCTTCAGACACACCAACCGTTTTTGCCAAATTGGCGGTGGTAATTTTGCTGGCCTGGCCGGTCTCTAGCATGTGCGCGAGCGCTTGCAAGATCTGGTCGCGACGTGAAATTTTGGTCTCTTGAGTCATGGTCTTCTCTAATTAGTTTTTATTGGTGATCAAGGTGCCGACGCCGGCGTCGGTGAAGATTTCTAACAGTACCGCATGGGGCACACGGCCGTCGACAATCACCGAACTACCTACACCTTCTTTAACCGCGCTCAACGCGGTATTGATCTTGGGCAGCATGCCGCCATAGATGGTGCCGTCGGCGATCAATTCGTCCACTTGGGCGGTGCTCAAACCGGTTAACACGTTGCCTTCCTTGTCCAGTAGACCGGCGACGTTGGTCAGCAGCATCAATTTTTCAGCGCGGGTCACTTCAGCAATTTTACCGGCCACTAAATCAGCGTTGATATTGTAAGAGCTACCGTCGGCGCCGACACCGATGGGTGCGATGACCGGGATGAAATTTGAGTTCAACAGTACATCCAGGACTTCGGTGTTGATAGACTCCACTTCGCCCACGTGACCGATGTCGATAATTTCCGACGCGTTCAGTTCGGGGGACTTGCGGGTCATTTTAAGTTTCTTAGCGCGAATCAAGCTGCCATCTTTACCCGTGATACCGATGGCCTTGCCGCCGTGGTTGTTAATAGAGGCCACAATGTTCTTGTTCACGGCGGCACCCAGTACCATCTCTACTACGTCCATGGTCTGGCTGTCGGTGACGCGCATGCCGTCGACGAATTCAGAATTGATATTGAGACGCTGCAGCAGTGAACCAATTTGCGGGCCGCCACCGTGGACCACGATAGGGTTCATTCCCACCAATTTCATCAAAACGATATCGCGCGCGAAGCTGGCGTGCAGCTTTTCATCGACCATGGCGTTACCGCCGAACTTCACCACAATTGTCTTGCCGGTGAAACGCTGGATATAGGGCAGTGACTCGGTGAGTACCTTGGCGATGCTTTTTGCGTTGTCCAATGAGAGGGTCATGGGTTACGAATTCTCCAAAAAAGGGGGGCAATGTGTTCAACCAGCGCGGCCGCTAGCGCGCGCTTGGGTAATTGTTCAATGTGGGTTTCGGCGTCGGCGGTAATCACCGTGACCGCGTTGTCGTCGCTATTAAAACCAATGCGGCTATCCGACACGTCGTTGGCGATAATCATGTCGAGGCCCTTGCGCTGTAATTTGCCGCGAGCGTAGGCCACCACGTCGTTGGTTTCGGCGGCAAAGCCGACCGTGACGGGCTTATTCGGCAGCGCGGCAACGGTGGCCACGATGTCGGTGGTTTTCACTAGGGCAATCGACATATCGTCGTCGCCCTTCTTCATTTTTTGATCGGCTACCTGCGCGGGGGTGTAATCGGCGACCGCGGCGGCGGCGATAAAGACATCGCAGTTATCCATGTGTTGCCGCACGGCGTCGAGCATATCGGCGGCGCTGATCACGTTAACGCGATCCACGCGAGCGGGGGTGTCGAGCGACACCGGCCCGCTAATCAGGGTGACCTGGGCGCCGGCTTCGGCGAGTTTTTCCGCCAGGGCAAAACCCATTTTGCCCGAGCTGTGGTTGCTGATATAGCGCACGGGGTCGATCGCCTCACGCGTTGGGCCGGCCGTGATAACCACGCGCACGCCCTGCATTGATCCTTGGCTTAAACACTGAATGGCAGCGTCGACCAATACGTCGCTATCGGGCATCCGGCCGGGGCCAACATCGCCGCAGGCCTGGCTGCCAACACCGGGCGCTATCACGATAGTGCCGCGCTCACGAAGGGTATCGAGGTTGGCTTGGGTGTTGGGGTTGTGCCACATCGCTTGGTTCATCGCCGGTGAAATGGCCACTGGCGCGGTAGTCGCTAAGCACAGGGTAGCTAACAAATCGTCGGCAGCGCCGTGGCACAGCCGTGAAATGGTATTGGCGCTGGCGGGGGCGACCAGTACCAAGTCTGCCCATCGAGCCAGTTCAATATGTCCCATCGCTGCTTCAGCATCAGTATCTAGTAGATCGGTGTGAACCGGAAAGCCCGACAGGGCTTGCAAGGTCAACGGGGTAATAAAAGCCTGCGCCCCACGGGTCATGACCACCCGCACAATGGCCCCCTGATCTTGCAGGCGGCGCACTAAGTCTGCGGATTTATAAGCGGCGATGCCGCCGCTAATACCGACGATAATTTGCTTTTTATAGAGTTGCAGCATAAGTACTCACTATCAATAAGCGCACATTATTGCAGGTATCCAATGAACTTCACAGTCTCATTACAAGGAGTCTGACAATGGCGATTAAAACATGGCCCAGTGGCGAGCGACCGCGCGAAAAACTTCTTAGTCACGGTGCTGGGTCCCTATCGGACGCCGAATTGCTGGCGCTCTTTATCGGTTGTGGGCCGCGCGGCAAGTCGGCGCTAGATGTAGCACGCGAGGCACTGGGTCATTTTAGTGGCTTGCGAGCGATGTTGGGGGCAAGTCGCGAACATTTTTGCCAACAGCCAGGCTTGGGCGAGGTAAAGTATTGCCTGTTGCAGGCGGCGTTGGAAATTTCGCGGCGCCATCTACAGGAAACCCTGCAGCGTGATACGGTGTTTGACAGCCCTCGAGCGACGCGCGATTTCTTAGTGATGCGGCTGCGGCACCAACCGCGTGAGGTTTTTGTAGGATTGTTCCTGACGGCACAGCACGCACTTATACGGTATGAAGAGCTCTTTTACGGTAGTATCAGTGTGGCCTCTGTGTACCCAAGGGAAGTGGTGCGGCGGGCGCTGGAACTAGGCGCGGCCGCCATGATCGTCGCGCACAACCACCCGTCGGGGGTGGCTGAGCCCAGTCGGGCCGACGAACGCATCACCCAGCAACTTAAGGAAGCGCTCGACTTAATGGATATTCGATTGCTCGATCACTGCGTGGTGGGCGATGCTGATGTGGTGTCGTTGGCGGAGCGCGGCTTGATTTAGTTGACCCTGCGCAGTGCACATTATTTGCATTTTTATGCGAATAAAGTTGAGATTGCCAATAAGTTCTGGTATAAAGTCGCGCTCTTTTCGTTAGTCTCGTGATTTGCATTGCATAACACGGGTCTATGCAAGGTTTTTTAGTGTATTCAGATACCCACTGAGTGTGGGAAAGGCGAGTAGTCATGTCTAAAGTATGTCAGGTTACCGGTAAGCGTCCTGTAACCGGGAACAACGTTTCTCACGCGAAGAACAGAACCAAGCGTCGTTTTTTGCCCAATCTGCACACTCACCGTTTTTGGGTAGAGGCAGAGAAGCGTTTCGTTAAATTGCGTGTATCTTCTAAAGGTATGCGTATCATTGATAAAGTCGGTATCGAGCAAGTGTTGTCAGACATGCGCGCTCGCGGCGAAAAATTCTAAGCTTCGGCTGAATTAAGGAGATTGTGTCATGCGCGATAAGATCCGTTTGAACTCATCAGCTGGTACTGGTCACTTCTACACCACTACCAAAAACAAGCGTAACATGCCCGAAAAAATGGAAATCAAAAAGTTTGATCCCGTGATTCGTCAGCACGTTATCTACAAAGAAGGCAAAATCAAGTAAGCACTTGACGCACCCTTCTAAAACCCGGCATTGTCCGGGTTTTTTTATGGTCGAAAGAAGGTCACGGATATGCCAGAGTTACCCGAAGTCGAAACAACCGTGCGCGGAGTCGCCCCCCATGTGAGCGGACAGGTTGTTACAGCCTTAGAAGTGCGCAACCCCAGTTTGCGCTGGCCAGTGCCCGATGATTTGGTCGACCTTGTCGTTGGCCAAACGATACGCGCGGTCAGCCGCCGCGCCAAATATCTGCTGTTCGCCTTTGACGCGGGGCACATGCTCATTCATCTAGGGATGTCTGGCAGTTTGCGCATGGTGGCGCCTAGCACACCCCTGAAAACACACGATCACCTAGTATTTAGCCTCGGCAATGGCATGCAGATGCGCTATCACGACCCACGCCGTTTCGGCTGTGTGTTGTGGACTTCTGCCGCGGTGGATGAACACGATCTCATTGCCCACCTCGGGCCCGAGCCGCTGAGTGATGACTTCGATGCGGCCTATCTATACAAGCTGTCGCGCGGCCGAAAATTGGCCAGTAAGTTGTTCATTATGGACAGCAAGGTGGTGGTTGGCGTGGGGAATATCTACGCTAATGAAGCCTTGTTTGCCGCCGGGATTAACCCCAATAAGGCGGCGGGTAAGCTCACTAAGCCCGCGTGTGAGCGCGTGGTCGCTGAAATTAAAAAAGTGTTGGCGGCGGCGATTCAGCAGGGCGGCACAACGCTGCGGGATTTCGTCAACAGTGACGGTCAGCCGGGCTATTTCAAGCAAACGTTGGCGGTGTATGGGCGCGGCGGACAGCCCTGTGTTTCGTGTGGTGAGGTGCTGAAAGAGATTCGCTTGGGGCAGCGGTCGACGGTGTTTTGCCGCCACTGCCAGCGCTAGATTACTCGGCGATTTGGCCGGTTAAGCGGAAGTACTTTTCGCGTAGTTCGTCGTCGGTCTCGATGTTATCGGGATCGACGGGAATGCAGTCGATGGGGCATACGGCGACACACTGTGGCTCGTCGAAGTGGCCCACGCACTCGGTGCATTTATTGGGGTCGATTTCATAAATCTCTTCGCCCTGATAAATGGCCTCGTTGGGGCACTCTGGCTCACACACGTCGCAGTTAATGCATTCGTCGGTAATCTTTAACGACATTATTGATCTCCAAATTTGGCTTGCAGCGCCTCGCACACCACGGGGTGTACAAACTTGGTGACATCCCCCTGCAGCGACGCAATTTCTCTCACGAGGCTGGAAGATATATACGACAGATGGTCGGCCGGGGTCAGGAACACCGTTTCAAAATGTGAGTCGAGGGCGCGATTCATGTTGGCGAGCTGAAATTCGTATTCAAAGTCGGATACCGCACGCAACCCGCGGATCACAACGTTTGATCCCTTGTCGCGGATGAAGTCGGTCAACAAGTAGTTAAAACCACACACTTCGATGTTGTCGAGGTGGGCCAGCGCGGTTTCGCAAAGATCGATCCGCTCATCCAAGCTAAACAGCGGTTTTTTCTTTTCGCTGCTGGCGATGGCGAGGACAACTTTGTCGAACAATTTTGACGCCCGCTCCACAAGGTCGACGTGACCGTTGGTGATGGGGTCAAAGGTACCGGGGTAAACGACAGTTTTCATAGTTCAGCTCACTTTTGCGGGCGCATAGTATACATATTGATCAAGGGTCTCAACAATCATCATCCGCACCGCGCTCATAGAGCGAATAAACCACCTGCCCGGCACTCTTTTCACGGTGCAGATGCCAGTGTTGCGGCACGCTGGGTGCGGGTAGTCGCTTGTCGGCTTCGATATAAATCCAGGCCTGATCGCTCAGCCAGTTGCCCTCTTCTAACAAGGTAGCACACTGCCCCGCTAATTCGGCGGCAAAGGGCGGGTCGATGAAGACGATATCGAACGGGGCCTCGTTGTTGCCTCGCGCCAGGAAGGCCAAGCTGTCGTCGCTGTAGACCTTGAGCTGTTGGGTGCCAAGGGTGGCGGCGTGGTGGCGGATGGTTTGGGCGGCGCGCTTATCGAGCTCTAGTGCGCACACACTGTCAGCCCCTCTGGATAGGGCTTCTAGTGACAGCGCACCGCTGCCGGCAAATAGGTCGAGGCAGCGTGCTTCGGGCAAGTAGCCCATCAGCCAATTGAATAGTGTTTCGCGCACGCGGTCGCCGGTTGGCCGCAAGCCCGCAACATCGGGGAACTGCAGCACGCGACCGCGCCATTGGCCGCCAATGATGCGCAATCTTCCCATCTCTGGCTGGGGTGTTTTGGAGGGGCGCTTCGCTCGCATAGCATCCTCAATCGGTTAACGAATGTGGTAGCATACCGCACTTGCGAGCTACACTCATGCGCAATCCTCGATCGGGTTCGATCAGGCTGCCATTACAGGTTGTTGAAATGATATTTTTTTGGAAGAAAAAGTCGGCCGATGCCGAGCAACGCGAGCGCGAAACCGAAGTCGAGTTGATGCGCAGCGAAGGCCTGCTCGACGAAGACATAGAAGAAACGTTGCGCGACGAGTCGGCGCCCGATCACGAAACCCGTGAAGCGGAGGCTGTTGAAAAGATCGACAACAGTTTGATGGGGCGATTGAAGCGTGGCCTCAGCAAAACCAGCGCTTTGCTGGGCGGCGGTATTGGTGATTTGTTACTGGGCAAAAAGGCCATCGACGACGATCTTCTGGAAGAGCTGGAAACTCAGCTTTTAGTCGCTGATATTGGCATCGATGCCACCCAAAATATTATCCGCCAGTTAACCGAGCGGGTGGCGCGCAAACAGCTGTCTGACAGCGAAGCCCTACTCGAGGCACTCAAAGACATCCTGACCGAAATGCTAGCCGAGGTAGAGCAGCCGCTGGAGATCCCGGAACGCGAAGGCCCCTTCGTGATTTTGATGGTCGGTATTAACGGCGCGGGCAAGACCACCACCATTGGTAAGATGGCGCGTCGCTTCCAGGCCGAGGGTAAATCGGTGATGTTGGCGGCGGGTGACACCTTCCGCGCCGCGGCGGTAGAGCAACTGCAAGAGTGGGGCCGCCGTAACGAGGTGCCCGTTGTTGCACAGCACACCGGCGCCGATAGCGCCTCGGTACTGTTCGACGCTCTGCAAGCCGCGCAAGCCCGCAAGGTCGATGTGTTGATCGCCGACACCGCCGGTCGTTTGCACAACAAAGACAACCTGATGGAAGAATTGAAGAAGTGTGTGCGGGTGATGAAAAAGCTCGACGCCGAGGCACCCCACGAAGTGATGCTGGTACTTGATTCTGGCACCGGTCAAAACGCCCTCGCCCAGGCGAAACACTTCCGCGATGCGGTTGGCGTGAGCGGCATTACCTTGACCAAGATGGATGGCACCGCCAAGGGCGGCATGATCTGTTCGGTATCGAGCCAGCTCGGCCTGCCGGTGCGTTTCATCGGCATCGGCGAAAAAGCGGTCGATCTGCGCCCCTTCCACGCCAAAGATTTCGTCGACGCACTGTTTGGTTAAGCCATGATCCAATTTGACAACGTCAGTAAGCGCTATCCCTGCGGTCACGAAGCCTTGCGTCGTGTCAGCTTTCAGCTCGATGCGCGCGAGATGGCCTTCCTTACCGGGCATTCCGGGGCGGGTAAGTCGACCCTGCTGAAGTTGATCATGTTGATGGAGCAGCCCAGCCAAGGCCACGTATTGGTGGGCGGCAAGTCGCTGCAAAGCATGGGCCGCGCCGGCATTCCCCAGTTGCGCCGGCGTATTGGCGTGGTGTTTCAAAACCACCATTTGCTGTTCGATCGCACGGTGTACGATAACGTCGCTCTACCCCTGCAAATTTGCGGCGTCGACCATCGTGAAATTGGTCGTCGGGTGCGCGCCGCGCTGGATAAAGTCGGGCTATTGGATAAAGAAAAGGCCATGCCTATTACCTTGTCAGGGGGTGAGCAGCAGCGTGTGGGTATCGCCCGTGCGGTTGTTAACAAACCTGCCTTGCTACTTGCAGACGAACCCACCGGTAACCTCGATCCCGAATTGTCGGCTGAAATCATGCAACTATTTCGCGACTTCAACCAAGTGGGTGTGACCGTGCTGATTGCCTCGCACGATATCGCCTTGATCGAGTCGATGGGGTGTCGGCGCTTGGTGCTCGACCACGGCCAACTACTCGACGGTGGCCGCCGATGAACAGTAATAAGGGCGCAGTACAGTCGCGCGTGACCTGGCGCCACCGCTGGGCGGCGTATCGACTCGATCACAAGCGCGTGGCCGCAGAAAGTTGGCATCGACTGTTTGTGACCCCCTTTGCCACCGTGATGGCGTGGCTAGTGATTGCGATTGCGCTTAGCTTGCCTACCGGCATGAGCATTGCCATCGATAACCTGCAATCGCTGGGTGACCACTGGGACGGTGGCGTGTCGGCGTCGCTGTTTTTAGATGCGCGAGTAGCCGAAAAACGTGCCCGCGAGCTGGCGGATACCCTGCGCGATAGAAACGATGTGAGCGAGGTGGTGTTTATTTCACGCGAACAAGCGCTGCGGGAATTCGAGCAAGTCTCGGGCCTCGACAACGTGTTGAGTTACCTCGATGAAAACCCACTGCCCTCGGTGCTGGTGGTGACCCCGGCCGACCTCAATATGAGCAGTGCGGCCAGCGAGCGTTTCATTGAAACCATGGCCAGTATTCCCGGCGTAGAAAAGGTGCAGTTGGATATGCAGTGGGTCAACCGCCTACAGCAGATTCTCGCTTTGTTTGATCGCCTCGCCGCCGTGTTGGCGCTGTTGTTAGCCCTCGGGGTGATATTGGTGATAGGCAACACCGTGCGCATGACCATCGAACAGCGCCGTGATGAAATCGTGGTGGCTAAGTTGGTTGGCGCCTCAGACAGTTTCGTGCAACGGCCCTTTTTATACGCCGGTGCATGGTACGGCTTGGGGGGTGGCATACTGGCTTGTGTCATCGTCTGGGTGGCCAGTTGGTGGCTGTCCGGCCCTATTGAAGCCTTGGCCGATGCCTACCAAGCCAGCTTTTATGCCCACAGCCTGGGTGTGCTGCCGGCGCTGGCGGTTTGCGCTATCGGGGTGGTCATGGGCTTGTTGGGAAGTTCCGTGGCGGTGTTCAAACATTTGCGAGAAATTGAGCCAAGTTAAACTTTGCGCTTGAAATGGGAACTTTCAGGCCCCATAGTGTCATATATAGCGGCATTGGCAGATCTATTATGTCTTGCTATTATTACGCGGCTATACGTAGATAGTGTTGGAACACTGTCATTTTGGAGGAGTAATGAGCACTAGCTTACAAACCTACGCAAACTTGAGTCCCGGGGCGAATCTCGCGGCTTACACGCAGACTGTATCTGCGATTCCACTGCTGACAGTAGAGGAAGAGTTAGCGCTGGCTGAAGAGCTTTACTATCACGACAATCTCGATGCGGCTCGACAGCTAGTTATGTCGCACCTACGTTTTGTGGTGCATATTGCAAAGAGTTACTCGGGTTATGGTCTGGCCGAAGCCGACCTGATCCAAGAGGGCAACGTCGGCCTAATGAAGGCCGTAAAGCGCTTTAACCCCGAAAAGGGCGTGCGCTTGGTATCGTTCGCCGTGCACTGGATCAAAGCCGAAATTCACGAATTCGTGTTGCGCAACTGGCGTATCGTCAAAGTGGCGACCACCAAGGCGCAACGTAAATTGTTCTTCAACCTGCGCTCAAGCAAGCAGCGTTTAGCGTGGTTGTCACAGGATGAAGCGCAGCGCATCGCCGACGACCTCGGGGTTGAAGTTCGCGATGTACAGCAGATGGAAAATCGCCTCAGTTCGACCGATGCCGCCTTCGATGGCTACGGCGACGACAGCGACGACAGCGATTTTGTAGCGCCTGCCAACTATTTAGAAGACAATAGCCACAACCCTGCCATGTTGCTGGAAAACGCCGACTGGGAAGCCAACACCATGCAGAACCTGCATATGGCGCTGGAGTCACTCGACGAGCGTAGCCGCGACATTATCGCCAAGCGTTGGTTAAGCGAAGACAAGAGCACTTTGCATGATCTGGCGGCTGAATACGGGGTATCTGCCGAGCGTATTCGCCAGTTGGAAAACAATGCTATGAAAAAGGTGCGCGCTGTTTTAGAGGCCTAACGCCTGCGCGACCTTATCAAACCGCCCCTGCTCGGCAGCGGCGGTTTTTTTATTTGAGACAGCAATGGATAAAATTTTCTTATTGTTCGCCACCCTTTATGGCACCACCGCGGTGGGTCTAGGCGCCTTTGCATCGCACGGTCTGCGTGGCCAACTCAGCGAACGCTTGTTAAGTACCTTTCAAACTGGCGTGGAATACCAAATGTACCATGCCCTTGCCCTATTGGCGGTGGGTGTTATGGCGCGCCTTTGGCCGTCTTCGGCGCTCAACTGGGCCGGCGGCCTGTTCGTCGTCGGTGTATTACTGTTTTCGTGTAGCCTTTACGGCTTGGCGCTGGGTGGTCCACGTATCCTCGGCCCCATAACCCCCATCGGTGGGGTGTGTTTCATTGGCGGTTGGATTGCTTTCGCCGTCGCTTGCTGGAGATTGCCCTCGCTATGAGTGATGACTTTACCGTTACCACCGAATACCGCCCCGAGTATAAAAAGAAGTCGATTCGCAGTTTTGTGATTCGCAGTGGTCGCATGACCGAGTCGCAGGCCAAGGCCTTCGACAGCCATTGGAAAAATGTCGGTTTGAGTTTGTTTGATGGCGCCATTGACCCATCGGCATTGTTCGGCCGTAAAGCCCCGCTCGTGGTTGAGATTGGCTTTGGCATGGGCGATTCGCTGGTGGATATGGCCGCGGCGGATCCCGATAGCGATTTTATTGGTATTGAAGTTCACCCACCTGGCGTGGGGCGCTTGATTAACCGCGTTGGCAATGAAGGGCTGAACAACCTGAAAACCTACATGGCCGATGCCAACGACGTGCTGGAAGACTGCATCGCCGACGGCAGTTTGGCGCGGGTGCAGCTGTACTTCCCCGACCCTTGGCATAAGAAAAAGCACCACAAACGTCGCATCGTTCAGCCTGAATTTGTCGCGCAATTGGTGCGCAAGTTACAACCCGGTGGCAAAATTCACATGGCCACCGACTGGGAAAACTACGCTGAGCACATGCTCGAGGTGCTGCAAGCCAACCCCGATATCAGCAACGACAGTCCCAGCGGTGACTACGTGGCTAAACCTGCCTGGCGTCCTCACACCAAATTCGAAGCCCGCGGCGAACGCTTAGGTCATGGCGTTTGGGATCTGTTGTTCACAAAGCTTTAACGCTTATCATCAATCCAAATGCTTGGCTCGATGATACTGCGTGGCTGATTCACGACCGGTTAGAGAGCATTTACATTGCAACGGAGAATATGATGCCTTCCAATATCAAAGCGTTCGCTCTTTTCACCGTGCTGGGTCTTTTATCTCAATCGCTCAGCGCGAGTAGCGATGGCCTGTGCGAGTCCCTCGTGGGTGTGGCCGCCCACGACACTATTATTTCCTCGGTAACAGCCATGGTTAGCGATGATGTTCTGCCTGCGCACTGTTTAGTCCGCGGTGTTATCGAGCCGCGAATTGGTGCGGGAGGCAAGCAATACGGGACCGGTTTTGAGCTGAGAATGCCTGACAATTGGTCCGGGCGGTTTTTGATGCAAGGCGGTGGCGGATTTGACGGCACGGTCAATCCTGCCGTGGGTATGAACTCCGCTGATCGCGATAATCCTGCCTTGGCACGTGGTTTTGCTGTCGCCTCTACTGATGCAGGCCACTATGGCGATGATCCGCGCGATGCTTGGTGGGGCAAGGACATCAAAGCTCGACACGATAATGGCTACAACTCGGTAAAATTGGTCACCGAGCGAAGCCGTGCCATCATCGAGCGATTCTACGGTGCTCTTCCCGCGCGATCGTATTTCATGGGTTGTTCTAATGGTGGACGGCAGGGCATGGTAGCCGCCACCCGCTACCCCGAATATTACGACGGGGTATTGGCCGCTGCCCCAGCCTTTGATATTCCCTCGAGTATTGTCGCCTGGAACTGGAATAGCCGTGTGTTGAAAGCCTTGGCGGATGCAGAGCGCAACGGCGACGTGGCAGCGACGTTTAGTGACGCTGAGCTGACCATGATTTCTACCGCCGCTATCGACGCGTGTGATGAAGTAGATGGTGTTAACGACAATTTGGTGATGGCGCCTATGCAATGCCGTTTCGATCCGGCGCAGTTACAGTGCAAGGCTGGCGCCAGCGAAGCTTGCCTCTCCAAGGGGCAGGTTGAGGCGCTTAAAAAGATTCAAGAAGGACCCCGCGATAGCGCTGGCAACCTCATTTACGCAGGTTGGGACCTGGCAGGCATCGATGGACCAACGGGTTTCCGCTTGTGGGAAATCGGTGCGATTTCAGGCCCCCGTCCTTCAAGTGCAGGCGCTGATTTTCAGGACGGATTCCTAAAGAATATCGCCCATACGCCACCCAACCCCGCCTATGACTCTATGAGTTTCCAGGTAGACGACAGAAAGATGCTGGCAGAAGCCGCGCCAATTTGGTCGGCGACATCCACCGATTATGGTGATTTTTCAGCTAAAGGTGGCAAGATAATTATTTGGCACGGTACCGCCGATGGTGCGTTCTCGACCGCCCACCTAGTCAATTGGTACAACACGTTACAACAAGCGTCAGGTGGTGCAGAAGCCACGGCTAAATTTGCACGTTTATATTTAACTCCAGGGGTTCACCATTGTTCTGGCGGCCAGGGACTCACCAATTTCGATGCACTGTCGCCCTTAATAGACTGGGTCGAAAATGATGTCGCGCCGGGTCCTATCCAAGCCACTGGAACACCACCTGGATACACCGAACCGGTCACCCGTCCACTCTGTGCTTATCCAGGTATCACGACAAAAAATGAAAAAGGTGAGTTTATTTGCCGGTAAACGAGGCCAATCAAACACTTAGTACTGCTATGGATATTAACTTAGAACCTTATCAAGCGATCATTTTTGACATGGATGGCACCCTGGTGGATTCGGTCGCGCCCCATCTAGATTCCTGGCAGGTGATCTGCGAGCGCTATGGCTACCCCTGTGATCGCGCTTTTATGGCGGAGCTGAGTGGGGTTCCCACCTTAGGCACGGTGCAGCTGTTGAACGAGCGCTTTGGTCTCGACCACCCGGTGGCTAAAGTGGCGTTTGAAAAAGAAGCCCTCTTTTTAGATATGTGCAAAACGCCGGTACGCATAGAACCGGTCTATCAAATTCTGCTGGAACAACAGGCACGCGTTCCCGTCGCAGTCGGTACGGGCGCCAGTCGAGAGCACGCCTTGGAGCAGCTTGGCCCACTCGCTATTCTGCCTTTGCTATCGGCGCTGGTCACAGCCAGCGACGTTCAGCACGGCAAGCCTCATCCGGAAACCTTTTTGACTGCCGCGCAGTTAATCGACGTACCACCTAGCCGCTGCGTGGTGTTTGAAGATACCGCTATCGGTATACGAGCCGCGGCGGCGGCCGGTATGGACTGCTACAAGGTTGACGCGGGGCGTGTGGTAGATTTTGTGGCGGCGCCATAGCTTCTTGCGAAGTCATTAAAGCTAGGCTAAACCTTGGCAACTGCGGTCAAAATTAGCAATTGTGCATTTTCGAGTTGCCGAAACCGAGCGACAGGGTAAAATGCGGAAAACAGCCAATAAGGCAAGGAATCATACAGGGGAAAACCATGAGTAACCTACCAACCGAATTACGTTACGCTGCATCACACGAATGGGCTCGTCTCGAGGACGATGGCAGTGTGGTCGTAGGCATTACCGACCACGCTCAAGATGCACTAGGTGACGTGGTATTCGTTGAATTGCCTGAAGTGGGTGCCACCGTGGCTATGGGCGCTGAGTGTGCCGTGGTTGAATCAGTCAAGGCAGCGTCTGATATCTACGCGCCGGTTTCAGGTGAAATCGTTGAGATCAACGAAAACCTGGAAGATGCCCCCGAAACCATCAACGGTGACCCCTACGGTGACGGTTGGATGTTCCGTATCCAGCCCGACAACGAAGATCAGTTGAATGATTTGCTCGACGCGGATGGCTACGCCGCCGAAATCGACGAGTAAGCTCAACAATCCGCACGTTTCTTCGGCCAGTCGCAAGTGCGGCTGGCTTTTTTATTTTTAGGAAGCCCCGCCATGTCGTTTCAAACCCTCTACCTCAAAAAGCAATCAGACCGTCGCCTCAGACAAGGCCACCAATGGATTTTTAGCAACGAGGTCGACGTGCAGCGCTCGCCGCTGAAGATGTTTAGCGCTGGCCAGCAAGTGGTGGTAGAAAACGCCGAGGGACGTTTTGTCGGTTACGCCTGCATGAGCCCCAGCAATTTGATTTGTGCACGCTTGGTGAGTCGCGACAAGCAGCACCCCTTGGACAAGTCGCTGTTGGTGCACCGCATCAACGTAGCGCTCAGCTTGCGCCAGCGCTGCTTCGATCAACCCTACTACCGTTTAGTCTACGGTGACTCGGATTTCTTGCCGGGCTTGGTGATCGACCGCTTTGGCGATGTTTGCGTGGTACAGATTTCCAATGCGGCGATGGATGCCATGCTAGAGGATATCCTTGCCGCGCTGATCAAAGTTGTTAAACCGAGCGGCGTCCTGTTGAAGAACGATAGCGTCGCGCGCGCCGACGAGGGTCTGGCGGAAGACATCCGCGTGATTCATGGTGATGTGGCGGAATCCGTGCCGCTGGTCGAAAACGGGGTGAACTTTATGGCGCCGGTGTGGCACGGTCAAAAAACCGGTTGGTTCTACGACCACCGCGAGAACCGCGCCCGTTTGCAACAGCTGTCAAAAGGCCAGCGAGTACTCGACGTGTTCAGTTACGTAGGTGGCTGGGGCGTACAGGCGGCCGCGGCGGGTGCCAGCGAAGTCTTCTGTGTGGATCGTTCCGAGCAGGCGCTCGACTGGGTGCATCAAAATGCCACCTTGAACGGTGTGCAGGACAGCGTAGCGACCCTTCAGGGCAATGCGGTTGATGCCATGCAGCAGTTGCGCGACAGTGGCGAACGCTTCGATATCGTGGTGGTGGATCCACCAGCTTTCATCAAGAAGCGCAAAGACAGCGCCAAGGGCGAACAGGCCTACCATCGCATCAACCAGTTGGCACTGCGCCTGTTGAATAAAGACGGCATTTTAGTCAGTGCGTCTTGCTCGATGCACCTGTCCCGTGCCCAGCTTACCGAGGTGGTGCGTGCCGGTGGCCGTCACATCGACCGCAACGTGCAGATCTTTGCTAGCGGCGGGCAAGGATCCGACCACCCCGTGCACCCCGCCATTCCTGAAACCGAGTATTTGAAAGCTCTTTTCTGCCGCGTTTGCCCGGTGTAAATGCCTGCCATTTTTAGATTGGGGCAGGAATGCCCCAGTCGACTTAATGTCCCTGCTCGCCTATACTGATTGGCCGAGTTTGTTTTTTCACAGACTTGTCTAAGGGATTCAAATGACAAGAAATAACAATGAAAATTTGATCGATCGCCAAGGGTTTCGCGCCAATGTCGGCATCGTGGTTGCCGACGGACAAGGTCGCGTATTGTGGGCGCGTCGCTGCGGCCAAGATGCCTGGCAATTCCCACAGGGCGGCATCCACGCCGGCGAAACGCCTGAAGAAGCGATGTACCGCGAATTGGACGAAGAGATTGGTCTGCAGCCCGACGATGTGAAGCTAATTGCCCAAACCCAGGGTTGGCTGCGCTACAAATTGCCGGAAGGCTTAATCCGCAAACATTCCAAACCGCTGTGTATCGGTCAGAAACAGAAGTGGTTTTTGCTGCAAATGGTCGGTGACGACGAGCGCGTGGTGTTGAACCGCGGCGACTGCAAGCCTGAATTCGACCACTGGCAGTGGGTCAGTTATTGGTACCCATTGGGCCAGGTAGTGTCTTTCAAGCGAGATGTTTACCGCCGTGCCATGCGCGAATTGTCGGCCAACCACGCGCGTATGGTTCGAACGGGATAAACCATGCTGAGTTCGCTGCGTCGTATCGTTCAGGAAGTTAACTCGGTCAAAAATTATGCCGAGGCCCTGAAGCTCATCGTCGATCGGGTTGCCGACGCGATGAACACCGACGTATGCACCATCTATATGTGGGACGATAACGCGCAGCGGTTTTTCTTTACCGCGACGCGAGGCCTCAACCAAGACTTGTGTGGCAAGCTAAGTCTCGCCCGCGATGAGGGTCTTGTCGGCCTGGTGGGAATGCGCGAGGAGCCGCTCAACCTCGAACGCGCCGACGCCCACCCTCGCTTCCACTACATGGAAGGTATTGGCGAAGAACTCTACAGCGCCTTTTTAGGTGTGCCCATCATCCACCAACGCCGCGTGCTCGGCGTACTGGTTGTGCAGCAGGCGGCACGGCGTCGCTTCGACGAGGCCGAAGAAGCGTTTCTGGTGACCCTGTCGGCGCAGTTGGCGGGCGTGATCGCCCACGCCGAAGCCAGCGGTGCGCTGCACGATGATCCCAATCTAGAGCTAGGTCAGCGCCCCAATGCAAAATTCCAGGGTATTGGCGCGGTGCGTGGCACGGCGATCGGTACCGCCGTGGTGGCCTCTCCCCAAGCCAATTTAGAGGCTGTGCCCAGTCGCCCGGCGGGGCATATTGAAAGCGAAATCGAACTCTATAATCGCGCCATCGATTCGGTGCGGATGGACATATGGCAACTGCGCGAAAAGCTGAGTTCGCAATTGCGCCCCGAAGAGCGCGCGCTGTTCGATGTATACCTAGGTATGCTCAACGACAACGCCCTTGGCAACGAGGTGTTAGAACGTATCCGGGGTGGTGAATGGGCGCAGGGTGCCCTCGCCAGTGTTATTTTGGAGCACGTGCGAACCTTCGAGCTGATGGAGGACGCCTACCTGCGTGAGCGTGCGGTCGATGTAAAAGATCTCGGTCGACGCGTACTGTCCTACATGCAAAACGCCAACCAAGGCGAGCAAGAATATCCCCCTAATACCATTCTGGTCGGCGAGGAACTGACCGCCTCGATGTTAGGTGAGGTGCCGAAAGACAAATTGATCGGTTTGGTGTCGGTGCGTGGCTCGGGTAACTCCCACGTCGCCATCATGGCGCGTGCCATGGGTATTCCCACCGTTATGGGGGTGATGGAACTGCCCTACGCCCGCCTTGAAGGGCGCCAACTGATTCTCGATGGCTATGCCGGTACCGTCTACGCCAACCCCGGCGATGAACTGCTGGAGCATTTCCGCGAAGTTTTGGAAATCGAACGACAGGAAATCGACGCGCTGGCGGAGTTGCGCGACCTGCCCTGCGAAATGCTCGATGGGCAGCGCATTGAGTTGGTAGTAAACACCGGATTAAACTCTGATGTGAGCCGCTCGCTTGATCACGGTGCTGAAGGCGTGGGTCTGTACCGCACCGAGATGCCGTTTATGATTCGCGAGCGCTTCCCGTCTGAAGAGGAACAGCGCCGCATCTACCGCGAACACCTGAAAGCGTTTGCTCCGAATCCCGTCACCATGCGCACGCTGGATATTGGCGGAGATAAGGCCCTGCCCTATTTCCCGATCGAAGAAGAAAACCCCTTCCTCGGTTGGCGCGGCATACGTGTCACCCTCGATCATCCGGAGATTTTCCTAGTGCAGTTGCGCGCTATGATTCGCGCCAACGAGGGGCTAGGCAATCTCAAAATCATGCTGCCCATGATTAGTAATGTCTCTGAGCTTGATGACTCGCTGGAGCTGATACGGCGCTGTTACGAAGAATTGATCGATGAGGGCATTGAATCGCCCATGCCCAAGTTGGGGGTGATGGTGGAGGTGCCCGCAGCGGTCTACCAAGCCAGACAACTTGCGCGCCGCGTGGATTTTTTGTCGGTGGGTAGTAACGACTTGACCCAATACCTGTTGGCGGTCGATCGCAACAACGCCCGCGTTGCGGACTTGTACCACCAATACCACCCAGCAGTATTGCAGGCGCTGGTGAAGATTGCTCAGGACGCGCAACAAGAAGGCAAGGAATTGTCGATCTGTGGCGAGCTGGCCGGTGATCCGGGGGCGTCGATATTGCTGGCGGCGATGGGTTATCGCACGCTGTCGATGAGCGCCAACAACTTGCCGCGGGTGAAATCGGTGTTGCGCCAAGTCAGTATGACGCAGGCTCAAGACATGCTGCACCGCGTGCTGGAAATGGACAGCGCGCGCGACGTTCAGCGCAGTGTTGACGGTCTGCTGCGCGAGTTAGGCCTCAGCCGTATGTTCCAGAGCTCTGACGACTAGGTCCCACTCGGGGTGAGCGTTAAGCGCAAACACAATCAAACACATAGACACCTCAATACTTTCAGCCAGTTTACGCGAGAATAGCCACCGCCATGCAAGACTTATTGATCTATTTACCCATGGGAGCGCTGGCTGGTTTACAGGCTGGGCTACTCGGCGTGGGTGGTGGCTTGATCATCGTTCCCGTGTTGTTGTTTACTTTTACGTTGCAGGGTTTTGAAAGCGATTTTGCCACCCATATGGCGGTCGGCACCTCGCTGGCGACCATTTGCATCACCTCGATCAGTTCAACCCTGGCGCACCGCAAATACGGCAATATCGACTGGACGATATTTAATGCCCTCGCCCCCGGTATGATCTTCGGTGTTTGGCTCGGCGTGCAGACAGCCTTGTCGTTGAGTGGTCAAACCCTGCAGTTGTTGATTGCCGGCTTTGCCCTGCTGATCGCCCTAAAAATGGCGCTGGGCTTTAACCCCAAGCCCGAGCACACTATTCCTGGGCGGGGCGGGTTGTTTGGCGCGGGTACGGTGATTGGTTGGGGCTCGTCCATTTTTGGAATTGGCGGCGGCAATCTCACGATTCCCTTTTTGCGCTGGGCAAATTTGCCTATGCAGCGCGCGGTGGGTATTTCAGCGGCGTGTGGCATCCCCATCGCCTTTGTGGGTGCGGGCACCAACGTGTGGGAAGGACTGCACCTAGAGCATCTACCCGAGGGTGCGTTTGGCTACGTATATATGCCGGCCTTCATCGGCATTATCTCCACCAGCGCTATTTTTGCTAAATTAGGTGCAAAATTGGCGTCGAGTATTTCCGAAAAAGCGCTACAGTGGTCCTTCATTACTTTTTTAGTTTTGGTGAGCCTCTCACTTATCACGAGAAACCTACTGCTATGATCCAATACCCTGCCATTGACCCGGTGGCGATTGCCCTGGGCCCCGTTGCCATTCACTGGTATGGCCTGATGTATATGTTCGGATTTGGTGCTGCCTGGTGGCTATCGGTGCGCAAGGCACGCAGTGGTGGACCCATCCAAGCGGCGCAGGTCGAAGACCTGATTTTTTACGGCGCTATGGGCGTCGTGTTGGGTGGCCGCTTTGGCTACGTGCTGTTTTACAATTTTGACCGCTTCCTCGAAGACCCCTTGTGGCTGGTTCGCATTTGGGAAGGCGGCATGTCTTTTCACGGCGGGTTGTTAGGCGTTATCGCGGCACTGGCGCTGTTTGCAAGGCAGCGCAAACTCGACCCCTTCGCGGTTTACGACTTCATCGCGCCGGTGGTGCCAATCGGATTGGGCCTTGGGCGGCTGGGTAACTTTATTGGCCAGGAATTGTGGGGCCGCGCCAGCGATGTGCCTTGGGCCATGGTGTTTCCCAACGATCCACTGCAGGTGGCTCGCCACCCTTCGCAACTGTACCAAGCCTTGCTGGAAGGGTTGTGTCTCTTTATTATTTTGCACCTGTATAGCAAAAAGCCGCGTCCGGCGCCGGCTGTGGGTGGCCTGTTTTTAGCGGGCTACGCGGTGTTTCGCTTCAGCGTTGAGTTTGTGCGTGAACCCGATAACCACATCGGCTTTGATGCCTTCGGTTGGATGACGCGCGGTCAGTTATTGTGTATCCCCATGTTGTTGGCTGGGGTGGCATTAATGGTGTGGGCGCAGCGTCGCCAGCCACAGTGAGATAATTTTATGAAACAGTATTTGGCGCTTTGCCAGCGTATCATTGACAGCGGTACTTGGATTGAAAACGAGCGCACCGGCATTCGCTGTTTAACCGTGGTCAATGCGGACCTAGAGTACGATGTTGGTAACAACCAATTCCCGCTCATTACCACCCGCAAAAGTTTCTATAAAGCAGCCATTGCCGAATTGTTGGGCTACTTGCGAGGCTACGACAACGCCGCCCAATTTCGCGCTATTGGCTGTAATACCTGGAACGCTAACGCCAACGAAAATACCGCGTGGCTAAACAATCCCCACCGTAAAGGTGAAGACGACATGGGGCGTGTTTACGGTGTGCAGGGCCGCGCGTGGCGCAAGCACGACGGCAGCTCGCTTGATCAACTGCGCAAGATCGTCGACAACCTATCTAAGGGCATCGACGATCGCGGTGAAATTCTTACCTTTTACAACCCTGGTGAATTCGAATTGGGGTGTCTCCGCCCCTGCATGCACACCCACCAATTCTCACTGCTGGGCGATACCCTGTACCTGAATAGCTTTCAACGCAGTTGCGACGTCCCCCTCGGGCTGAATTTCAATCAGATACAGTGTTTTGTACTGCTGGCATTGATGGCGCAGATCACCGGCTACAAGGCAGGTGTGGCCTACCACAAGATTGTGAATGCCCACATCTATGAAAACCAAGTTGATCTCATGCGCGATGTGCAACTGCAGCGCGAACCTTTCGAGCCGCCGCGGTTGACGATCAATCCGGCGATTAAGTCATTAGAAGATATCGAGACGTGGGTCAGCACCGACGATTTCGAAGTTGTGGGCTACCAGTGCCACGACGCCATTCAATATCCATTTGCGGTGTAACTATGCGTGATTTTACCCTGTCTGCCATCGTCGCTATGGCGCAAAACCGAGTGATTGGCATAAACAACAGCCTACCCTGGTATCTGCCCAACGACCTAAAATACTTCAAAGCCGTCACCATGGGAAAACCGGTGATCATGGGTCGCAAAACCTTTGAGTCCATCGGTAAGCCGTTGCCGGGTCGACCCAATATTGTGATTAGTACCAACCCAGACTACAGCGCCGAGGGCATCAGTGTGGTGACAAGCGTTGCAGCGGCGCGTGAATTGGCGGGTAACATCCTTGCTATCGACGGTGGTAGCGAAGCCATGGTGATCGGAGGTGAACAAATATACCGCCTGTTCATGGACAGCTTGGACCGTCTATACCTGACCGAAGTGATGGCCGAAGTGGAGGGTGATGCTTGGTTCCCCGAGTTTGATGAAGCGCAGTGGTCGGAGTCCTCCTGCCACAAATACGAGGCCGAAGGACCTAATCCATACGATTATCAGATACGTATTCTCGACCACAAATAGTGTTACTTATGCGCAAAAGTGTTACCAAGATGCCTTGGTTTTGGTAACACTTGGCTTCTTATCTACTTAAATTTTCGAAAAAGTTTCGTTCGTTACAATTCTTCCTTGATTAAACATGCACTCCATTCATAGAATCCGGGTTCGTTGATTTTGGCGTACCTCGCGCATCTGCGATGTGCGCTGTCAATATTGATGATGGAAACCGCCGACCGGCGGATAATAACTAACGCTCCGATAGGAAAGTTAATTCTCATGAAAACGCATCGTTTAAATAAGGTCTTTTTAGCATGTGCCGCTACTAGCGCACTGCTCGCGACCGCAGCTAACGTTCAAGCCGAAAGCTTGGAAGCTGTGTTGAAGGTTGGCCAAGATCGCCACGCCGCCGCTAAACAATCACAAGTCAAAGTTGACCGTCTGGCCGACGAAACTCGTGATCTCGTTACCGATTACAAAACCGTTATGAAAGACGTTGACGGTCTCCGTGTATACAACGCTCGTCTGGAGCGTTCACTGGTTAAGCAACAGCAACGTCTGGCTAACCTGGAGAAGTCGATCTCTGACGTGACTGTTATCCAGCGTCAAGTTGACCCCCTGTTGGTTAAGATGATGGACGGCCTCGAGCAGTTCATTACTCTGGACATCCCCTTCGACTACGATCGTCGTATGGACAACCTCGAATTGCTGCGCAACAGCATGGAGCGTTCAGATCTGACTACCGCAGAAAAATTCCGCCAAGTATTGGAAGCTTACAAGATCGAAAACGAATACGGTCGTATGCTTTCAACCGCTGAAACCACCATCGAAATCGATGGCGTAGAGCGCAACGTAACCACCCTGCAGGTTGGCCGTGTAGCTCTGGTTTACCAAACTGCTGACAAAACCATGACTGGCATGTGGAACCAAAACAGCCGTCAGTGGGAAGCTCTGTCAGATGGCGACTACCAATCAGCCGTTGATAAAGCGATCAAGATCGCTAAGAAAGAAGCGGTTTACGACCTGTTGAAATTGCCTGTTCTTCCACCGGAGGCTAAGTAATGAAAATGAATATTGCTAAGTCCATCGTACTTGCCGGTGGCGTATTGTTGGCAGCCAATGGCGCCTTCGCACAAGAAAGCAACGCCCGTTCACTGGACGAGCTGTTAGGCTTTGTTAAGCAAGGTCAAACCAACGAAGCGAAAGAAAACTCAGCTCGTGAAGCGCGTTTCCGCGCGGCAAAAGCCGAGCAAGCGAAAATGCTGCAAGAAGCAAAAGACGAGCGTACTCGTCAAGAGCGTCGTTCAGCTCAGCTTGAGAAGCAATTTGAAGAAAACGAAAAGTTGTTGGCAGCAACTCAGAAGCGTCTGCGCGATGCTATGGGTTCACTGCAAGAACTGTTCGGTCACATCACTTCAACCGCGGGTGACGCTCGCTCGAACTTCGAAGGTTCGTTGACTAGCGCTCAATTCCAAGGTCGTGAAGAATTCCTGTCTGCTCTGGTAGACAAGATGAGCGGCGGTGAGCAACTGCCTAGCATCGAGGAAATCGAGCGCGTTTGGTACCTGTTGTTGCAAGAAATGGTTGAGTCTGGCCGTGTGGTTTCATTCCCCGCGACTATCGAAAAGCCCAATGGCGACAAAGTTGACAGCACTGTAACTCGCGTAGGTCTGTTCAACATCGTATCTGCTGAAGGTAACTACCTGCAGTTCGTTCCAGAAACTGGCGCACTGTCTGAACTGGCTCGTCAGCCTGCTGTAACTGCTGAAGCAGCCGCTCTGACCACTGCCTCTTCAGTGTCTCCTTTCTATGTTGACCCCACAGGCGCCACTGGCGGTTCATTCTTGGCAGCGCTGATTAACAGCCCTGACCTGGAAGAGCGTTGGCACCAAGGTGGTTACGTAGGTTACGTGATCACTGCAGTAGGTGTTGTTGCTATGTTGATCGCAATCCTGCGTTTGGTAGTTCTGAGTGGCATGAGCTCGAAAGTTAAAGCTCAGTTGAAAGCTTCTTCTGCGAACACCAACAACCCACTGGGTCGTGTTCTGAAAGTACACGAAGACAACCCATCTATGGATACTGAAACTCTGGAACTGAAACTGAGTGAAGCCATCCTGAAAGAGACCCCTGCTATTGAGAAGCACCTGACTCTGTTGAAGATCATTGCTGCTGTAGCACCTCTGCTGGGTCTGCTGGGTACCGTAACCGGTATGATCGTAACCTTCCAAGCTATCACCATCTTCGGTGCCGGCGATCCGAAGGCAATGGCTGGCGGTATTTCTGGTGCTCTGGTAACCACTGTATTGGGTCTGATTGTTGCTATTCCTACCGTACTGATGCACACCATCGTTAACGGTAAGGCAAAAGAAATCATTCACATTTTGGAAGAGCAAACCACGGGTATTATTGCTGAACATACTGAAGCCAGTATGAAGGGTTAATACAATGGATGAAGTCATCAAAGCGCTACTTTCATTTATGGATAAGGGTGGCCCAGTACTCTGGGCTATCGCAGCTTTGACTCTGATTCTGTGGACACTAGTTCTTGAACGCGTTTGGTATTACAAGACCACTTTCAAACAAGATAAGGCCGAGGTTCTCAATCAATGGGAAGCTCGGACTGAAAGAAAGTCTTGGAATGCACACCAGGTGAGAGAAAAACTGATTTCTCGAATGAATTTGAAGATCAATGAGCATCTTGCATTCATTCAGGCATTGGTAGCTCTTGCCCCCCTGTTCGGCCTGCTGGGTACGGTATGGGGTATGATTGAAGTGTTTAACATCATGGCGGTCACCGGTGGTGGTGACGCCAAGTCCATGGCGGGCGGTGTGTCGAAAGCGACCATCCCTACTATGGCGGGCATGGTGGCAGCACTTTCTGGGGTGTTCTCTAATACCTACGTAACAAGTATTGCGTCTAGGGAGTCTGAGTTGTTAGCTGATAGTTTAACAACCGATCACTAAAGAGAGCTTTTCATGAAAAGAAAACGTAATTCAGATGATCAAGGCGGGCAAATCGACTTAACGCCGATGCTCGACGTTGTATTCATCATGTTGATTTTCTTCATCGTAACAGCTTCTTTCGTGAAGCTTCCGAAAGCTGATTACGCGTTGGCTGGTGCAGTGACATCTGAGACTAAAAAGCCGAAGATTATCGTGGCAGTGACCGAGACCAATGACTTTGTCTATGGCGACAAAACCATTGAAGCTCGCAACCTGAAACGTGAACTGCAAAAGATCTACGCGGATGCGGGTTCTGCCGCTGAGCTTTCAATGCGTATGGACGCAAAATCCAACGCCGAGAGTTGGAACATTCTGTTTAAGGCCGCGACTGACGCGGGTATCCCTAAAGAGAACATTTACCTCTCGATTGATTCGGAACAGGCAAATTAAGTTATGAAATCATCAAAACTTCTACTGTCCGGTGTTCTGGGTGTTGGTATCACAGTAGGTTTGTTCTACCTGATGTACGCGCTGGTGTTGACCGATGAGGTCAGACTGGACGACGTAGGTAACGACAAAATTGCTGATATCGTTATGCCCGAGCCCGAGATTGATGTGCGTGTTGCAGAACTTAAACCTGAACAGCCCGAAGAGCCCGAGGAACCACCACCACCGATGCAAACCCCTGATGTTGAGGTGGTTGATGTCGATATGGCCCTGAATATGGCAGCTCCTGCAGCCGCTAATGTTCAAATTGGTCTGGGTGGCGGTCTAGGTGCATCTGACGGTGAATATCTGCCCATCGTAAAAGTTGCTCCCATCTATCCGCGTCGTGCGACATCGCGTGGTATTGAGGGCTACTGTATTGTGGAATACACGGTAACCAAGAATGGTTCAATCCGTGACCCACAAGCCGTTGACTGCCAACCCTCTGGCATTTTTGAACGGGCTTCTGTAAAAGCAGCTGAAAAGTTCAAATACAAGCCTCGCGTGGTTGACGGTGAGCCAATCGAAGTGGCCGGTGTTCAAAACAAGTTCACCTACACTCTGGAAAAATAAATCGCGGTGGGCTTCGGCCCACTCCGGTTACGCTTAAGGTATAGATAAGATCATGTCTATGAAATTTAAAACAACAGCGTTTACCTTAGTCGCAGCGACTGGCCTAAGTGCAGCAATGGCGGTAGCGCCTATCGTTGGCAAGGCATTCGGTGTTCAAGCGGGTGTGGCTTTTGCTCAGGAACAACAGCAGAAAAAGCAACAAGAAACCCGTAAGACGCCTGCACTGCGCAACAAGGTCTACGAAAAGTTGCAAGCGGTTCAACAAGCTGCTGAAGCGCAAGATATGAAACTGGCCAAAGAGCTGCTGGATGACATGCGCACAGCGGGTGGTAAAAACGAACTGAACAGCTACGAGCTGGCAAACATGTGGAACATGTACGCCTTCGTATACTATTCAGAAGAAAACTACCCCAAAGCGATCGAAGCCTACAACAACCTGATTGCCCAGCCCGATATTCCTGTGCAGTTGGAAGTTAACACCAAATACTCTATCGCACAGTTGTACTTCGTTACTGAAGATTACAAAAATGCTGTTCGCATGCTGAAAGAGTGGTTTGCTGTAGCTGATAACCCCAACGCCGATGCGCACATGCTGCTGGCCCAGGGTTACTACCAACTGAAAGAATGGGACAACGCGATCAAGTCAGTGGAAACGGGCTTGGCGAAGAATGCTGAAAAAGGCAAGCTTCCCAAAGAGCCATGGTTGCTGTTGGCGCGCGTTCTGTACTTCGAAAAAGGTAACATTCCTGCGATGGTTGATACCTTGGAGACACTGGTTAAGCTCTACCCCAAAGGTGAGTACTGGATTCAGTTGTCGATGATGTACGGCGAGCAGAAGAAAGAATTGCTGCAAATGGTCACCATGGAAACGGCCTATGTTCAAGGTATGCTGACTCGTGAGAGTGAGTTGCTGCAAATGGCAGGCTTATACGCGGGTAACGACGTGCCCTTCAAAGCGGCGCAAGTGATGGAAAAAGGCCTTAAAGCCGGCATCATCAAAGAAACGTCTAAGAACATGGAATACATGGGTAACTTCTTGGCGTCTGCGCAAGAGATCAAGAAATCAGTTGATCCTTTGAAGCGTGCAGCAGATCTGGCGAAAAACGGTGAACCTGCTTCACGTTTGGCCAACGTCTACATCAGCTTGGACCGTTACAAAGAAGCCGAAGATGCGGCTAATTTGGCGCTGAAGAAAGGTGATTTGCGCTCTGAGGAGAACACTCTACTGGTATTGGGCCAAGCCCAGTTCTACCAAGAGAAGTACCAAGACGCGAAGAAAACTTTCAACAAAGCGGTTAAGTTCAAGAAAACTGAAAAATTCGCGCGTCAATGGATTCAATACCTGAATTCAGAGATCAAGCGTATTGAGTCACTGGCGCAAGAGTAATCTAGCGTTAAGACCAAACAAAAAGGCACCTACGGGTGCCTTTTTTATGCCTGTGGGATGTCGTTGCCCTTTAGTGCACTTCTAGAATGGTGGTGAGTTCCCTTCCTCTGCAAGGAAGGTCCCACACAGAGGAAGGAAATCCACCACAATAGCCAACTTACAGCTTACTAATATCCCTAACCGCACCTGTATCCGCACTGGTCACCAGTTTGGCGTAGGCTTTCAGCGCCGTCGACACTTTGCGAGGACGGGCTTTGACGGGTTGCCATGCAGCATCGCCTTTGGCTTCCATGGCGGCGCGACGCGCGGCCAATTCTTCATCGCTCAGCGCCACGTTAATACTGCGGTTGGGGATGTCGATCTTGATGATGTCGCCGTTTTCAACCAGGCCAATGGCACCGCCAGCGGCGGCTTCGGGTGAGGCGTGACCAATCGATAGACCAGATGTGCCGCCCGAGAAGCGACCATCGGTCAGCAGCGCACAGGCTTTGCCTAGACCTTTCGATTTCAAATATGACGTAGGGTAGAGCATTTCCTGCATGCCGGGGCCGCCTTTGGGGCCTTCGTAGCGAACAATGACTACTTCGCCGGGCTTAACCAAGTCGTTGAGGATGTTGTCTACCGCGTCTTCCTGGCTTTCCACTACGTGGGCGGGGCCTTCGAACACTAGGTTGTCTTCATCGACACCGGAGGTCTTCACCACACAGCCGTCCAGCGCAATGTTACCGGTGAGTACTGCCAGACCACCTTCCAGCGAGAAGGCGTGTTCGATGGAGCGGATACAGCCGTTTTCGCGGTCGGCGTCGAGGCTGTTGTAGCGAGTGCTCTGGCTAAAGGCGGTCTGGGTGGGGATACCTGCAGGTCCGGCCTTGTAGAACTCTTTCACCGCATCGTGTTCGGTTTCCATGATGTCCCACAATTGCAGTGCGGCGCCCATACTTGAGCTGTGAACCGTCGGTACGTCAACATGCAACAGGCCGGCGCGAGCCAGTTCAGCTAAGATGCCCATCACACCGCCGGCGCGGTGAACGTCTTCCATGTGGTATTTCTGGGTGTTGGGTGCCACTTTACACAGCTGGGGAACTTCGCGCGACAGGCGATCGATGTCGGCCATGGTGAAGGGGACTTCGCCCTCTTGTGCGGCAGCTAACAGGTGCAAAATGGTGTTGGTCGAGCCGCCCATCGCGATGTCTAGCATCATGGCGTTTTCGAAGGCTTTGAAGCTAGCGACCATGCGTGGCAACACTTTGGCGTTGTTGTTCTCGTAGAAATCTTTGGTGATTTCAACAATGCGCGCGCCGGCTTCCAAGAACAACTTCTCGCGATCGGCGTGGGTCGCCAACATCGAGCCGTTGCCAGGCAGTGACAGGCCCAGCGCTTCGGTCAAACAGTTCATCGAGTTGGCGGTGAACATACCCGAACAGCTGCCACAGGTGGGGCAGGCTGAGCGCTCGTATTCTTCGACTAATTCATCGCTAGCATTGCTGTCCGCGGCGATCACCATGGCGTCTACCAGGTCTAAGCCGTGGTCGGCCAACTTGGTTTTACCGGCTTCCATCGGGCCGCCAGACACAAAGATCACGGGGATGTTAAGGCGCAGAGCAGCCATCAACATGCCGGGGGTGATCTTGTCGCAGTTAGAGATACACACCAAGGCGTCGGCGCAGTGGGCGTTGACCATGTACTCTACTGAGTCGGCGATGATGTCGCGCGAGGGTAGGCTGTACAGCATGCCATCGTGGCCCATGGCAATACCGTCATCCACCGCGATAGTGTTGAATTCCTTCGCCACACCGCCGTGCTTTTCGATTTCGCGGGCGACCAATTGACCCATGTCTTTCAGGTGGACATGCCCGGGCACGAACTGGGTAAAAGAGTTGGCAATGGCGATGATGGGCTTCGAAAAGTCGTCATCTTTCATGCCAGTGGCGCGCCACAGTGCGCGTGCGCCAGCCATGTTACGACCAGCGGTCGAAGTTTTAGAACGATATTGGGGCATGGTAAATCTCTAAAATTAAAGGTGTTTTACAAAAGCTTTTGAATTGCGCTGGTAATTATACAGAGCCTGCTTCTGCTGGGGTAGGTTGGCGAGCTCTTCGGCATTAAAACCGCGCTCTTGGAACCAGTGTGCCGTGCGCGTAGTGAGCACAAACAAACGGGCAAAGCCCTCGCGCTTGGCAAGGCCTTCGATATGTTCGAGCAGCCGCTCGCCGCGACTGCCCTCACGGTAATCGGGGTGAACGGTGATACAGGCCAGTTCGGCTTGGTCGCTGCCATCGTAGTTATACAGCGCGGCGCAGCCAATGATCAGACCGTCTAATTCGATGACAAAGAATTTATTGACGTCGTTTTCCAGCAATTCACGCGAGCGCTTAACAAGTACGCCTTGGTCTTCCAGCGGCTGTAACAGCGCTAGGATGCCGGGAATATCGTCTAGTTTGGCTGGCCGCAGTGATTCGTAGGGGTCCTGCGACACCAACGTGCCGCAGCCCTCTCGCGTAAACAGTTCGCGCAGCAGCGCGCCGTCTTCGCTGTAGCTAATAATGTGGCTGCGCGGTACGCCCGCTTCGCAGGCACCTACTACGGCGTGGCGCAAGCGCTGTTCAGCGATACAGGATTTCGCCTGGGCGAGGTTGCACTGGCGCACCAAATGGCCATCTTCATCGTGCAGACCGTTCTGGCTCGACAACACCACCAGTTTATCGGCCCGCAGTGCCACCGCCGCACTCACCGCCAAGTCTTCAACATGCAGGTTAAAGACTTCACCGGTGCCGGAGTAGCCAATCGGTGATAGCAGCACAATGTTGCCGTCGTCGAGTAGCTGTTTGATGCTCTCGGCGTGTACCTTGCGGACTTCGCCGGTGCGCTCGTGATCGACCCCGTCGATGACCCCCATTGGTTTGGCGGCGACAAAATTACCGCCACACACCTTGATGCGCGCGCCGTGCATGGGCGAATTGGCGATGCCGGTGGAGAACATGGCCTCGATATCCGAGCGGATGCTGCCCACGGCGTCTTTGACGGCGTGGATGACGCTGTCGTCGGTAAGGCGTACGTTCTTGTGAAAACGCGAGGTAATGCCGCGCAGTGCGAGCCGTTCTTCAATCTGCGGACGCGCGCCGTGGATCAATACCAAACGAACGCCCAAGCTTTGCAGCAACACGATGTCGTGCACGATGTTGGCGAAGTTGGGGTCGTGCAGCGCGTCGCCACCGAACATCAATACGAAGGTTTTACCCTTGTGATTATTGATGTAGGGGGCCGCATTGCGGAACCATTTAACGTAAGACAGTTCGTCGCTCACCGGCGGCATACCTTTCATTTATGAACTAAAAAGTTAATATATGACAATTAGCTGTTCATGCCTACCGTTGGTGCATTTTTCAGGCATGATGCTTACATAACCATAACAACACTGTGAGAGTGACCATGAGCGAATCACGCGCGGCGCTGCAGCGCCTGCTGCAAGACCTTGAACACGAGATCATCGGCCAACACGAAGCGGTGCGCGGCGTTCTGATCGCGCTGTTGTGCGGTGGCAATGTCTTGTTGGAAGGCTTGCCGGGTACCGCCAAAACACGCTTGGCTACCCATTTAGCGCAGCACATCAGTGCCTCCTTTGGGCGCGTACAATTCACCCCCGATCTGTTGCCTTCGGATATCACCGGCACCGAGGTATTGGTGGGGCAGGGCCAATCGCAGCAGTTGGAGTTCGAGCCGGGTCCTATTTTCCACAACGTGGTTTTGGCGGATGAAATCAACCGCGCGCCCGCCAAGGTTCAATCTGCGCTGCTGGAGGCGATGCAGGAGCAGCAGGTCACGGTGGCCGGTAATAGCTACCCGTTGCCGCAACCTTTTATGGTGTTGGCCACCCAAAACCCCATAGAACAAGAGGGCACTTATCCGCTGCCTGAAGCCCAGGTCGACCGCTTTATGTTAAAGCTGTTGGTAGAGCGACCCAATGCGGTACAGGAATTACAGATTTTGCAGACCCTGCGCCGTGAGCAAGACACCACTCCAACCACACATGCCATCGCGCTAGAGACACTCAAAGAAGCGAGCGAGGAAATTGACGCGGTGCAGGTAGTTGAAAATGTGCAGCGCTATATCGTGGCCTTGGTTATGGGGACCCGAGAGCCGCAGCAATATCCCAACAGCCGCCTGCCAGACTGGATCTTTGTCGGTGCAAGTACCCGCGCGACCCTAGCACTCGAACACGCCGCCCGCGCCCACGCGTGGTTGGCGGGTCGCAACTTTGTCGACCCGGATGACGTGCGTGCCATGTTGCACCCGGTGTTGCGCCACCGCATTGCACTGAGCTACGAGGCCATGGCCAAAGGCATCACCCCCGACGATGTGATCGTGGAATTGGCGGCTCAGGTGGCGTTGGTGTAATGACCGGCCAAGCCTATGTGGCGATGCAGGATTTACTGGCGATTCGCTCACGCTTAAAGGTGTGGCGTGACTTGCCCAACCGCAATTTGTTTGAACACTTTGCCGGCCAACAACCCTCGCCGCAGCGTGGCCGTGGCCTCGATTTTGAAGAGTTACGCCACTACCAGCAAGGTGATGATATCCGCCGCATTGATTGGCGTGTGAGCCAGCGCAGCGGAGCCCCCCATGTTAGGGTCTACAGCGAAGAAAGTGACCGCACCACCATGGTGATGCTCGACCAGCGCATGGGGATGTTCTTTGGCAGTCGCTACGACACCAAATCCAGCGCCGCCGCCAAAATCGCTGCATTGATTGGCTGGCGCGATGTGCAGTGTGGCGACCGCTTTGGTCTTCACGTCTTTAATGAGGAAGAACAGCTGTGGCTGAAGCCGTCGCGGCGTCAAAACCACTTGTTGCAATGCATGCAGGCCATTGTCGATTTCAATACGCAATTGCGCGCCGATAGAGCCGTCCCTGTGCAGGCGCGCACTCTGCGCGATCAACTACAGATGGCGATCGGTGCCGGTGTGGCAGACCAGCGGATTATCCTTATCTCCGACCTGGCGGGCTGGTGCGACGACTGCCCGGGATTATTGCGCTTACTCAACCAACACCACGACGTGTTAGTGGTGTTAGCCTTTGACCCGTTGGAGCGCAACTTAGCCATGGCGAAGGGCAACTTGTTTGGTGACGAAACCTACCAATTGCAGGTTGATGAGCTACACATTCAAAGCGCGGGCGGCGATGGCCACCGAGCGAAAATCGACATTCTGGATAATTTGGGTATTCCCTGTGTTTCTTTAGACGCTAGCCGTGACGGGGTGGAAGACGTGCTGCGTTATTTTGCTAGGTTGCGCTATGGCCACTAGTGCCCTGGTGCTTGACCCGCCGTTGCCGGACCTACCGAGCTGGGGGGCACCCCAGCCGCTGTGGTGGCTATTGCTCGCGGTGGGCCTACTGTTGTGGCTGCAGTGGCGGCGTCGAACATTGGCAGAACAGCGTGCCAATGCGGCCTGGCAGGCCCTTATTGACGCCTTTTTAGTGGCCTCGCGGGATGGGCAATCCAGCGAGGCACAAGCGCTAGCCTATCAATTAAAAGGCACTCTGTTGTGTTATTGGCCGCGCAGCGAGGTGGCTGGCCTGCGCGCCGATCAATCCCTGGCACTACTGTGCCAGTACTGTGGTGTCGAGCATTTTCAACATAGCCAAGCTTGGTTAGCGTCGGTGTGCTATCGCGGCGAGATAATAGCGGTAAGCACTGCTGTGGCGGGGGAGCTAACGACTATAGCTGCGGCCATGCAAACCGCCGGGAGGCCGCGCGGTGATTGAATTCGTTTACCCCTTGGCGTTTGCTCTGCTGCCTTTGCCGCTATTAGTGCGCCTCATGCGCCCCTACAAGCGCTACGTGCCGCACGTACGCGCACCCATGTATCAGCAGTTGGCGGCGGCCTCGCAGCAGCGGCCTAAACAGGCCGCGTGGGTGCACCGTCGTACCCCGTTACAAGTGTTTTTATTGATCCTCAACTGGTGCTTGGTGGTGTTGGCCATTGCTCGCCCCCAGTGGGTCGAAGAGCCGTTGCCGATCGAACAACACAGCCGCGACTTGGTGGTGTTGGTGGATATTTCGGGGTCGATGAGCGAGCGTGACAGCGGTGGTCAAACTCGCCTCCAGCGCTTGAAACTAGCCCTGAGTGATTTTGCCGAACAGCGCCAGGGTGATCGCCTAGGTTTAATTGTATTTGCTGACCGCCCCTATCTGCAGGCACCGCTAACCGCCGACAGCGCGGCGTGGCGTGAATTACTTTTGGAGTCGCGGGTTGGACCCGCGGGGCGCAATACCGCGCTGGGTGATGCCATTGGATTAGGGCTCAAACATCTACAGGGCGATGATGAGCGCGACAAAGCCATATTGCTACTGACCGATGGCACCGATAATCGCAGCTTGGTTCCGCCGCGAGAAGCGGCGTTGGTCGCAGCGCAGCGCGGGGTGCGCATATTTACGGTGGCGATTGGCGACGCAAGTGATAGTGCCGAGGTCGACACAGCCACCCTGCAAGATGTGGCAGAAATCAGTGATGGCGCGTATTACGATGCGCGCAGCGCCGACGCGATGGCGCGGCTGAGCGAGGATTTCGCCGCTGCGCTGCCCAGCGAGCGAAGGGTTGAGTGGTACTACCCCAGCCGTGATTTGTACCACTACCCCGTTCTGTTTTGTTATATCTTTGCCATGCTTATCGCCGTGGTAAGTATCCGCCGGCAACAGCGAGGGGGGCGACTATGAATCCCTTGCCGCTCGCCTTTGTCCGCCCTGAATGGTTGCTATTTGCTCTGCCGCCACTGCTATTGCTTTGGTTTTACGCCCGCTTGCCGGATAAGCAAGCGGGTGCACCCGCGATCGCCGATCACCTGCGAGAGGTGTTGACTGTGCGTCGCGCCTCGGCGCGCTGGATCGCGCCCTTACCCTTCGCCCTTTTCATGCTTACGGTTGCAGGTATCGCTCTGTCGGGACCCAGTTGGCAACGCGCTGACACCCCCTTGCAACGCGACGATAGCGTGGTGATTCTTGCGCTGGATGCCAGCGCGGCTATGCAGGATAGTTCGCAGGGCTTATCAGCCTGGCAGCGTGTGCTATTGAAGAGTCGTGACCTTGTGGCAGCCATGCCGCCCGCGCGGGTGGGCATCATTGCCTTTGCTGGCTCGGCGCACTGGGTGTTGCCACCCACACAGGACAAAGCGCTGCTGGCGTATACCCTTACTGGGCTGAATTCCTTAAAAATGCCGGTAGATGGAAAGTACTGGCAGCGCATCCAGCATCCGATTGAGACGCTCGGACTCAAGGTGAGTAGCGTTTTGCTGCTTAGCGACCAATCGCCAAACAACGTCGATCAAACGCCTTGGCCATTGCGATCTTGGCTGTTTAACACAACAACCAAGCCCTCGGGTGCAGTGCTGGCCAGCGTGGATGACAGCGACATTCGCGCCGTGCTAGCGACCCTCGCACGGGATATGACAGCCGCCGCCGAGGCAGGTACCCAGTGGCGCGACGACGGTTACTTTCTAATACTGCCGTTTGCATTAGTGTATTTAATATGGTTCCGCCGCGGTTGGAGCATGGCCTGGAGCGTACTGCTGATTTGCCAGCTAGGCTTTTACGCGCCGCCAAGTCTTGCGCAAGAAGAGCGCGCTGGTGTGGCTGAATGGTTCTTTAGCGCAGAGCAACGTGGTCGTTATTACTTTGAGAAAGGCGCATACCGCACCGCTGCAAAGGCCTTTGAAGAACCCCTTTGGCGCGGTTTGAGCGCCTATCGCGCGGGCGATTTTGAGGCCGCTGCACAGGCGTTATCGACGGTAGATACCCCTTATGCACGACTGATGTATGCCAATGCACTGGCACAACAAGATTTGTTAATGCGGGCGCTCGCCGTCTATCACTCGCTAGATGAACAACACCCCTACGCTGATATCGTGGCACACAATATTGCCGCGATAGAGCAGCGCTTAGCGGAGCGGCAGCAACTCAGCGAGTCACAACAGGCCGGCTTGGACGAGGTGGAAAGCCAGCAGATCGTCGAGGCGCAGTTCATGGGTGACCCCGCATTGTTGTCAGACAGTGCCATGGCCGAACAACTGACCGGACAAGACATCCTCGAGCAACAACACTTGGCCGAGCGCTGGATGGCCCATATCAATACCGCCGTGGGAGACTATCTGAGCGCCCTATTTGCCGCCCAAGTAAGCGAGGCAATTGATGATTAGGTGGCTGTGTTGCTGGGTGCTGTTGTTGGCGAATCCTGTGTTGGCGTGGCAGGTGGATGAGGCCGATGTCAAAGCGCGACTGGTGATCTCGCAGGAACGTGCTTACCTTTCTGAAGAGGTGTCAGTTAGTTTGGAGTTGGCGACGCCACAGTGGTTTACTCGCGCCGCGCATATCAGCTTGCCAACCCAGGCGGATGCGATGTGGCTGCAGCGCCAAGTCTTTGCCGATAACAGCCGCGAGCGCATCGATGGCAGTATGTGGACGGTACAGCGTTGGCCGCTGTCCGTTTACCCTCGCTCTAGCGGTAAATTGTTGCTGATGCCATTGGTTGTCGAGGTGGGTGTGGCCGATAGCGAGGGGCGCAGTGTCCTTAAAAGGTTTTCCTTGGGCGGTTTTCACGTACTTGGTGTGCCGCTGCCTGATGTTGAGCTCGTGGCTAGCCAGTACCAAATCTCAGTCGATCATAGTGGTGTCGAACCGAATGCTGAGGGTGACATAGAGTTAGCCGCGGGGGATTCCTTGCAAATCACCTACACCAGCCAGGCTGAGCATACGCTGGCGATGTTTCTGCCGCAGATATCGCCAAGTCTTTCGGCGGATGCCGGGGTAGCGGTGTACGCCGAATTGCCGACCCTGCGTGACGATAACGAGCGTGGCCGTCGCACCGCCAGGCGAGAAGATCGCTATACACTGCTGGCACAGCGCCCATTGTCGCTTTATTTGCCGGGCTTGCAGGTCGCATGGCTCGACAAGAACACCCAGCAACGTCGTACGGCCGAACTTCCCGCTGTTGGCATCAACCCAGCGAGCCATAACGTGGTGGTCCGCGACAGCGATCGACCGTGGTTAGTCTGGCTAGTATTGGTACTTATGCTTGCCGCGTTATACATCGTGGCAAGCGATGCCCAACGGGCGATGACACCCCTGCATCGCTTGCGAGCCACCCACCGAGACGCCTGTTTAGCTGCTGCTAAACAAGGTGATTGGGCATTGTTGGCGCAACACATCTATGCCCTGCACGACAGCTATGCGGACTATCGCCAGCAGTCTATAAGGGTTACCATCGAGCAATTGTGTGATGAGTCCGCCCAGCGTCGATTGACGTGTTTGCTCGATGCGGCCTACTCCGGCGCGAGCGCGTTAGTTGACGTCGATGACCACCACCTACTTCGTCACTTTTTTAAACGGTTGGCTCGCCCTGTGTCGCGCCATTTGGAAACGCATGATTCGTTTTATATTCGCTAGCCTGCTCTCCTTATATCTTCCTCTTAGTTTGGCGCAGGAGTTTGTCGGCGTTGACGCCTGTGCCGACTGCCACAGTGAGCAAGTCAGTACTTGGCAGCGCTCGCACCACGCCATGGCGATGCAGCCGGCCAAGCCTGAGACGGTGCTGGCACCCTTTGCGGGAGAGAGCTTTACCCAAGGTGCCACCAAGGTGCGCTTTTTTCAGCGCGACGGCCGCTATTGGATCAATGCTGCCGACGATACTGGTCAGCCCCGTGATGCCGAAGTGGTGTACACCTTTGGCTTTACCCCTCTGCAGCAATACTTAGTGAAAACTGAAGGTGGCCGACTGCAGGCCTTTGACATCGCCTGGGATGCCCGCCCCGCGGAAAGTGGCGGGCAACGTTGGTACCATCTTCAGCCGGAAGAAAACCCCCAGCCGGGCCACCCCTTCTTTTGGCGTGGCGCCTACCAGAACTGGAACTCGCGCTGTGCCGATTGCCACTCTACCGGTGTCGAGCGCGGTTTTGATGAGGAGAGCTTGAGTTACAACACCACTTTCGCCGAGGTCAACGTCGCCTGTGAATCCTGTCACGGCCCGGCCAGCGAGCACGTGGCGCGCGCTAAACAACAAGATTGGTCATTGGGCAGTGGTCTTATCAATAGCGTTGCACCGGCGGCGTTTGTATACAAGGACGGCGCGGCGATAGCCTCGCCTCAGGGAAGCAGCGACGACAGTGAAATCGCCATGTGCGGGGGTTGTCACTCGCGTCGCAGTTTGTTGCAAGAAAACGCGCTACCTACAGAGGATTTTCACGACCGCTTCCGCCTGTCGACCCTGCAACCCGAGTTGTACTTTGCCAATGGCCAGATCCAGGACGAAGTGTTTGTGCTGGGGTCGTTTTTGCAGAGCGTGATGTACCAACAGGGCGTGCGTTGTAGCCATTGCCACGACCCGCACAGCGGCGAAACCCACGCCCAGGGTGATGCACTTTGCGCTCAGTGCCACCAACCCAGCACCTATGCCACCGAACAGCACAGCCGCCACTCAGCAGGTGCTGCGCAGTGTGTCGACTGCCACATGAGTAGCCGACTCTACATGGGCGTTGACTGGCGCCGCGATCACGGTTTTCACCTCCCAACGTCGGCTTTGCCAGAACAGCCTAATGCCTGTCAGGCCTGCCACCAAAACGATGCCAAAGTGGAACAGGCACGCCGCGAGTGGGGCACTAATACCGCCCATTGGGCGAGCGATCTTCAGGCGGCGCGAGATTTTGATCCCCGCGCGGTGCGAGCCCTGAGTCAGTGGATTGCCGATGAGACCCAGCCAGGGTTGGTCAGAGCCAGTCTTTTAGAACAACTGGCCGCCTCGCCCTCGCGGATGTCGATGCAGGCGGCGATGGGAGTGTTAGACCACCCCGATCCGTTGCTGCGCGTTGCGGCGATACAGGTATTACAAGCCTTGCCCCCCGCCTCGCGCTGGCCGGCGCTTCGCAATCGTTTAGACGACGCCTCCAAGGTGGTGCGCATGGCGCTGGCGCCGGCATTGCGCGGCATTCCTAGCGAGCAGTTTGGCCAGCAGCAAGCGCGGGTGGCGGCTTTGCAAGAAGAGTATCAAGCCATATTGCAAGCCAGTGCGGATATGCCCGCTGCGCAGTTGGGTTTGGCCGATATCGCCCTGCAACGCGGTGATTTGTTGGGCGCTCAACGACACTTTGAAATCGCCTTGGGCATTGACCCGACCGATGTGGCCAGCCTGTTAAATTACGCTGATTTCAATCGCCAGTTGGGATCGGAGGATATGGCCGCGGACTTATTGCAACGTGCCCTCGCTGTTGCCCCCGATTCGGCATTGGTGCAGTACAGCATGGGCTTGAGTGAAGTGCGGCGTAAGAATTACGCGGCGGCGCTAGGGTATTTGCGCGCGGCGGTGGCGACCGATAACGCCATTCCCCAACACCACTACGTGCTGGCGGTGGCGCTACAAAATCAGGATGACATAAACGCGGCGCTGCAGGTGTTGAGTGAGGCACTAGAGCGTTGGCCCTACGACTACACCCTGTTGAGTACAGCTATCAATTTTCAACAAGGCGTGGGTGACAGTCCGGCACTGGCGGGGTGGGTCGCCAACTTGTCAGAGATTGCGCCCAACGCCCCGGAAGTTCGCGCCTACTTGCAGCGCTACAGGCAGTAGTGCTGCACCAGCCGCTGGATGATCTCCATCGCGGGTTTGATATGCTCAAGCGGTAGGTGTTCGTCGGGTTGGTGGGCCACATCGATGCTGCCCGGGCCCATGACGATGGTGTCGACCCCCATGGCTTGAAAGAAGGGCGCCTCGGTGGCAAAACCGACGATGCCCGCATCTTGTCCCGTCATGCGCTCGGCGGCTTTCACCAATTCGCTATCGCCATCCAATAGAAAGGGTTCTACGCCGGGTACCAACGCTTCAAAACTAAGTTGACCGCGGTGCTTGGCTACGATGGGCGAGATCAGCGCCAAAATTTCTTCCCGCACGCTATCGATGGCCATACCTGGCATCATGCGCACGTCGAACTGCAATTCGCATTGACCACAGATACGGTTGGGATTGTCCCCGCCGTGAATGTGGCCGAGGTTGATGGTTGGGTGGTCGACTTCAAACAGCGGGTCGCGGTAGCGCGTGGCCAAATCAGCGCGGTAGCTCAGCAGCGCTTGGATGACTTCAGCCATGGCATCGAGCGCGTTAATACCCAGTGCCGGGTTAGAGCTGTGACCGGCGCGACCGGTAATACGAATGGTCTCCATCATCACCCCTTTGTGGGCGCGGATGGGTTTCAGCCCCGTGGGTTCGCCAATCACCGCGGCGCGTGGGGTCTTCAAACTGGAGGCCGCCAAGCGGCGTGCGCCGCTCATAGAGCTCTCTTCGTCGGCGGTGGCGACAATAATTAAGGGATGTTTGAGCTGGCGCAAATCCATATCCCGCAGCGCGGCGATAATGACCGCAAAGAAACCCTTCATGTCGGCGGTGCCGATGCCATAGTAGGCGTTGTCGCGCAGGGCGACTTGCAGGGGGTTGCTATGCCACAGTTGTTCGTCGAAGGGCACCGTATCGGTGTGGCCAGACAGCACTAAACCGCCTTCACCGCTGCCGAGGGTGGCGATCAGGTTGGCCTTATTAGACTGTTCGGGATCGATCAAAACTTCGGTGGAAAAGTGCAGACTAGAGAACCATTCGGCGAGCTGTTCGATCACTGCGAGGTTGCCCATGTCCCACGCGGGGGTGGCAGAGCTCACCGAGGCGAGTGAAATTAAGCGCGCGAGTTGTTGTTCAAAGGTCGGTAATGCATGCATGGTGAAGGCTACGTTGGCCGTTAATCGTGACATCGACTATAGACGGACAGCCTTTGCTCCCGCAAGTGACAGAGGGATTTTATGAAACGATTAGCTGTATTTATTAGCCTTGTGTTAAGCCTATTGCCGTCATTGCTAATGGCTGCCGATCAAGCTACCCCCACCCTAGACGTTGCCGCGCCGAGCGTGACCGAACACAGCGGGGTATTCAATGGCAAGCGCCTAAAATACCGAGCGATTGCCGGTGAAACGGTTTTGAAAAATGCTAAGGGTGAGCCCGAAGCTACGATTTTTTCCGTGTCGTACATCGCTACCAATCCCGGCAAGGGCCCCCGCCCAGTGAGCTTCATTTACAACGGCGGCCCTGGGTCTTCTTCGGTGTGGCTGCACATGGGAGTATTTGGTCCCAAAAAAGTCGTGCTGCCCTCCGACGCCGAAGATGATGGTGCGGCACCCTTTACCATCGTCGATAACCCGCAAGCACCGCTCGATGTGACTGACTTGGTGTTCATTGACCCGGTCGGTACGGGTTTCAGCCGCGCGCTAGGCGAGACCGAAGCGAAGAGCTTTTGGGGGGTGAGCGAAGACGCTAAATCGGTGGCACGTTTTATCCGCGCTTGGTTGCGCGAACACAACCGCTGGAATAGCCCCAAGTATATCGGTGGAGAAAGCTATGGCACTACCCGCACCGCGGCGCTAGTCAACGAATTGGAAGGTCGTTTTGACGATGTGAGCGTTAACGGCCTGCTATTGATTTCAACCATTTTGGATTTCAGCCTCGATGCCTACGACCCCGGTAATGAACTGGTCTACATGGTAGCACTGCCCACCATGGCGGCCACAGCGCACTACCACGGCAAGGCTGGTCAGGGCGTGCCGCTGGAGGAATGGGTGGAACAGGCGCGCCAATTTGCTCTGCGAGAATACGCACCTGCGCTGCTTTTAGGGAGCCGTTTAGACGAGCAGCGCCACGCCGATGTCCGCGCCAAGCTGGCGAGTTTTACGGGTTTGTCGGAAGACTACCTCGACCGCGCCAACCTGCGTGTCAGCTATCCGCGCTTTAACCGCGAACTGTTGCGCGAGGAGGGCGTGTCGCTGGGACGCTTGGATTCGCGCTTTAAGGGCGACGAGGTGGATGCGGTGGGAGAAACCCCAGAAACCGATCCAAGTTTTTATGGCATCGATGGCGCCTACACCGCGGCGGTAAACCACTGGTTGCGCGACGGCCTTAATTTCAACCCCGATCGCGAGTACACCATCATTGGTGGTGTGAGCAGTTGGAATTGGAAACTCAGTGAAAATATGTGGCGCCAGGCCTATCTCAATGTGACGCCCTACATCGGCAAGGCGATGCGCGGTAACAGCCAGCTGCGGGTATTCAACGCAGCGGGATACTACGATTTTGCCACCCCCTTAATGGGCGCCGAGTACGCTCTGGATCGCGCCGGTGTGGATCAAAGCCGAGTGGTCTATAAATACTATGAAGCAGGGCACATGATGTACATCCACCACCCCAGCTTTGACCAATTCCTCGAGGATATTAGGCAATTCATTCAAGCCAAGTAAGGAGACCCCATGGCATGGATCGAGCAGGCTAGTCAGACCCTTCCCGCCGCGCTGCAGTCAGATGCGCAGCGCGATGCGCAAGACGTTATCGATGCGGCGGGCGAGACACTTGCCCAACGAATACAAGCGGTGGAGGGGTTGGCTGAGCAGTTTGTGCGGGTGGTCGCCACCAGCCGCTTTGTCGCCGAGACGCTGCGCCGCCACCCCGAGGTATTGCTCGAACTACTCGATAGCGGTGATCTTCATCAGCGCTATCCGGACGATGACGCTATGTTGGCTCATCTGCCACAGGACAGGCCTAGCGATGAAGAAGGCTTGCAAAAGCAGCTGCGGCTTTTCCGGCGGCGAGAAATGGTGCGCATTATCTGGCGCGATCTCAACCGCTTGGCCGATATGGCCGAGACCACTCTCGATATCAGCCGCTTAGCGGAAAATGCACTGCAGTTCGCGCTGGATGTCTGCTACCAACAATTGCTGCCCAAGTACGGTCGCCCAATGAGCCGCGATGGGCAACGCGAAGTGGGACTCGTGGTGTTGGGTATGGGCAAACTAGGCGCGCGCGAGCTCAACCTGTCGTCCGATATCGATTTAATTTTTGCCTATCGCGAGGGCGGCTATACCCGCGATGGCGATAAGGAACTGGACAACCAGGCCTTCTTTACCCGATTAGGGCAGCGTTTGATCAAGGCTATCGATCCGATGACCGCCGACGGCTTTGTGTTCCGCGTCGACATGCGGCTGCGGCCCTATGGCAACAGTGGCGCGCTTGCTCTCAGCTTCGATGCCATGGAGGAGTACTACCAGGATCAAGGCCGAGACTGGGAACGCTACGCCATGATCAAGGCGCGTCCGGTGGCAGGCTGTCCACTCGACGGCGTCGAACTGATGAATATTCTGCGGCCGTTTTCCTACCGCCGCTACATCGATTTTTCGGTCATCGAGTCGCTGCGTAAATTAAAGACCATGATCCGCCAGGAGGTGGCGCGCAAGGGTCTGCACGATAACGTTAAGTTGGGCGCGGGCGGTATCCGCGAAGTTGAATTTATCACCCAGTCCTTCCAACTGGTGCGCGGTGGTCGCGATCAAGAACTGCAAGAGCGCAGTGTGTTGAAGGTGCTCGATATGTTGGCGGCGCGTGAATTGCTCACCCCGCAGGATCGAGATCTGCTGCGCGATGCCTACGTCTTTTTGCGCAATACAGAACACGCCATTCAAGCGCTCGATGATCAACAAACCCAGAACCTACCCGCCTCGATGGAGGATAGGCTGCGCGTGGCTGCGGCACTTGGTTTCGATGATGTGGTGCCCTTTGAGCAAGAATTAACAAGGCTTAGGGGCGAAGTTAGTGCTCGCTTCAAAGACATCGTGCGCGACGAGGAGGAAGATCAACAAGAAGATGCCGACCCGGTCTGGATCACCTTTTGGCGCCACTTTGATGATCGCGATGACGCCTTAGCCGTGCTGGGTGAGCAGGGCTTTGACGATACCGAAATGGTGTACGACAAGCTGTCAGAGTTCTGCCAATCGCGTACCTTTTTGGCCTTAGAAAGCCAAAGCCGCGAGCGTATTGATCGCTTTTTACCGCTGTTGTTCGCCACCTGTGCCGCCAGCCAACAGCCAAGCTTGGCGCTGTTACGCATCATTCCGCTACTGGTCGCTATTCAGCGCCGCACGGCCTACATCGTGTTGCTAGAGGAAAATCCCACGGCCCTGCGAGAGCTTTGCACCCTGTGTGCCATGAGCCCATGGATCGCCGAGCAATTAGCGAAGTATCCCGTGTTGCTCGACGAGTTGCTCGATGCCGCCTCGCTATACGCGCCGCCCTCGCGCGAGGCGTTGAAAGACGAGTTGACCATGTCGTCTCTACGCATTCCGCTGGAGGATCTCGAGGCCCACATGGACAATTTGCGCACCTTCAAAATGGCCCACACCCTTAGGGTTGCCGCCGCTGAAGTGACGGGGCGCTTACCGCTGATGAAAGCTAGCGATTACTTGACCTGGATCGCCGAGGTGCTAGTGGAGTTCGTGGTGGACTTGGCGCGCGATGATTTGCGCCGCAAATACGGTGAGCCCACGACCACGAGTGGCGAGGTGATTAGCCAAGGGTTTACCGTGCTTGGCTACGGCAAGATGGGCGGTATCGAACTCAGTTACAGCTCTGATTTAGATATGGTGTTTATCTACGATGCACCCATGAATGGCTATACCAATGGCCCCAAAGATATTGATAACAGCGTCTTTTTCACCCGTCTCGGGCAGCGGGTGCTGCACATTATGACCACCCGTATGTCGAGTGGCACCCTCTACGAGGTCGACATGCGACTGCGACCTTCGGGTGCCTCCGGGCTGTTGGTGTCTTCCCTGGAGGCCTATCGCAATTACCAAGAAAACAATGCCTGGACCTGGGAGCACCAAGCCCTAGTGCGCGCCCGTGTCGTGGCGGGTGATGCGGCGCTGGGTCGACGTCTCGATGAGATTCGCCAAGCCGTGCTGGGTCGAGCGCGTGATATTGTCCACTTGCAGGGTGAGGTGCGTGACATGCGTGAGAAAATGCGCGACCACCTGCTGCCCGCCGAATGCAAGGGCGATGACGCCACCATGTTCCATTTAAAACACAGCCCAGGCGGCATTGTCGATATTGAATTTATGGTGCAATACGCCGTCTTGGCTCACACCCACGAACACCCCGACGTAGCGCGCTTTACCGACAATATTCGCTTACTAGAATCATTGGCGAAAATTGACGCGATTGGGTATGATGACAGCCAATTTTTGTGCGACACCTACCGGACCCTCAGAACGGCAGGTCACGCGCTGGCCCTGCAGGAACAAAAATCGGTGCTACCGATCGAGCCCTACCGCGAATCCAGCCAGCGAGTGGTCGCCATTTGGCGACGTTTACTAGAACAGCAGTAGCTACATTTTTCTCGCAAGAGTAGGAGTTTTATTATGTCGATGGCCGACCGCGACGGTGTGATTTGGCTTGATGGTGAAATGGTGCCTTGGCGCGATGCGCGAGTGCACGTCCTGACCCACACACTGCACTACGGCATGGGTGTGTTTGAAGGTGTCCGCGCGTATAACAGCGAAGCACAGGGCCCGAGTATTTTCCGTTTGAACGAGCACACCAACCGCCTGTTCAATTCGGCGCACATCCTCGGTATGAAGCTGCCTTACAGCAAACAAGAATTGAACGACGCGCAGTGCCGCGTTGTCGCAGAAAACAATTTGCAAGAAGCCTACCTGCGCCCGATGGCGTTCTTGGGTTCCGAAGCGATGGGTCTGCGCGCAGACAACTTGAAAGTGCATGTCATGGTCGCTGCCTGGCACTGGCCCTCGTACATGTCGCCCGAAGCCAAAGAGCAGGGCATCAAGATTCGCACCTCGTCGTACACTCGCCACCACGTGAACATTACCATGTGTAAAGCCAAAGCGAACGGCAACTACATGAACTCGATGTTAGCCCTGCGCGAAGCGCTAGACAGCGGCTGCGATGAAGCCCTGCTGTTGGACAACGAGGGTTACGTGGCCGAAGGTAGCGGTGAGAACTTCTTCCTAGTTAAAGACGGCGTTCTCTACACACCCGAACTGACCTCTTGCTTGGACGGTATCACCCGCAACACCATCTTCCACTTGGCGGCAGAGATTGGTTTAACCGTTAAAGAGAAGCGCATTACTCGCGATGAAGTCTACATCGCCGACGAAGCCTTCTTCACCGGTACCGCGGCCGAAGTACTGCCCATCCGCATGTTGGATGGTCGTCAGATCGGCAGCGGCGCACGTGGCCCCATCACTGAGCGACTGCAAACCATGTACTTCGATTCAGTGTACGGTCGCCGCGAGCAACACCCCGAGTGGCTGTCACCCTGCTATAAGGGATAATCCCGCACTATGGATGACGCCGCACTCGCGCCATCCACTGCCGAGGCAGCCGCCTCGGCAGATCTTTCTTCAGTGACCATTGTCAGTGTCACCTTCAACAGTTCCAGCATTGTTAAAGACCTTGTCGCTTCGGTTCCTCCTGGCGTACGTGTGGTATTGGTCGACAATGGTTCGAGTGATATCGACCAGTTACAAACACTTGCCAGCGAGCAGGTGACGGTCGTTGCCAATCCACAAAATGTCGGCTTCGGCGTGGCCTGTAATATCGGTGCGCAGCACGCCAGCAGCGACTATCTGTTTTTTGTAAATCCCGACGCTCACCTGAGCGAGCACACGGTGGCGGCACTGTTGCAGGCCGCGGCGCGCTACCCCGAGGCGTCGGCCTTTAACCCGGCCATCGAAGAGGGCAACGGCAAGCAGTACTTCAAACGCTCGAGTACCTTGTTGCCACGCGAGCAATACATGCCACGTGGATGGCCGACCAGTGACCGTGAAGTCAGTGTATTGAGTGGTGCGGCCATTTTTATTAAGCGTGCCACTTTCGAAGCGGTCGGCGGCTTTGACGATGCCATTTTCCTCTACCACGAGGACGACGACCTGTCGCTGCGGCTAAAAGCGCATGGGCCGCTAATGTTTATTCGCGGTGCTGTGTTGACGCACATCGGCGGCGCGGGTTCGGTGCGCAGTTCTGAGGTCGCCGCCCTAAAAGCCTGGCATATGGGGCGCTCGCGTGTTTATGCTCTGCGCAAACACGGTTTTGCTGCGCCTTGGTGGCGCTGTTAAAAGGGGTGTGGAGTATGCGAGGGCGTCAATAATGCGCACCATTTTGATTATCGGCAACAGCAATAAGCGTTTCTCGGGCGTGACCTCGACCATGTTGCAGGTGTTGCCTGAGCAGAGCCGTTTAATCGAGACTTGGGTGATGGGGGCGCACAACCTACCCGATGGACAAGCATGGCTCAGTTTTGCTGAGTGTTTACGCCGATTGCGCGATCCGCAATACCGCGATGTGCGCTTTGTTTTCCACGCTCGGCGCAACGACGAAATGATTCAAGCGTTGTTGCTGCGCGCCTTTAGTAAGGCGCCACTAAAAATCTTTTTCACCTCCACCGCGCAGCGCCTGCACAGCAGTTTTAGCCGCTGGTTGATGCGCAAGATGGACCAGGTGATCTCTACCTGCGAAGCGGCGGCGAACTACCTGACACCCAAGCCCAAGGTGCTGATTCCGCACGGTATCGATACCAGCCGTTTCCATCCGCTGGACGACAAGGCGGCCGCGATGGCGGCGCTTGGTTACCCCGGCGTGCGTGGTGTGGGAATTTTCGGTCGCGTTCGCCAGCAGAAGGGCGTCGATGTGTTCGTGGAAGCACTGTTACAGGTCTTGCCAGCTCAGCCCGATGTGCACGGTTTTATCGTCGGTGAAATCAAATCTGCCGATCGCGACTTTGTCGAACAGCTGCAACAGCGTATCGCGGCTGAGGGGTTAGCGTCGCGCATCCATTTCCTCGGTAAATTGCCGTTTGAGCAGCTGCCGCGTTGGTTCGCTGCGGTCGATGTCGTGTGTGCATTGAGTCGCAACGAAGGGTTTGGTCTTACCGTGCTAGAGGCGATGGCCAGCGGTACGGCGGTGGTGGCGAGCAAGGCCGGCGCATGGCCCGATATTTTGGGTACCCATGAGTCGGGTCAATTGGTCCCCTGCGGTGATGTCGATGCCACGGCACAGTCGCTACAGTACTTGCTGAGTGATACTAGCTACCGTGCCAAATGCGCGGCCAATGGCTTGGTTGGCGTCGCCCGCGATTACACAGTGCAACGGGAGGCCACGGCCCTAGTGGACGTAGCGCGTACCTTGGCGGAGCGTGACTAGTGCGTTGGATTTGGCGCTTGGCGCTTGCGTTGTTGCTGTTGGGGGTGGCCAAGTGGGGCATCGATAGTCGCTTTCAGCGGGTCGTGCAGTCGGCACCCCCCGTCGCAAGCTGCGATAAAGTGTGGGCTCACCGCGGCCGGTTAGAGAGCGACCCGCCAAATACTCTGGCCAGTGCGCAGCGCTTGCTGGCGCTGGGTGTGGCAGGACTCGAACTCGATATTCACTACGACCCTGAGCAGCAGCATTTTTGGGTAATCCACGACGATCCCAGCGCCGCCGATAAAGCGCAGCGAGATAATCTGGAACGCTTTTTAGCGGTCTTGGGCCCGGCCAAGATGGGGCTGTGGCTGGACGCAAAAAACTTTGCCAGCTTAGCGCCGTGGGATGCCGTCGCGGCGGCGGATCGCTTGCAGCAATTACTGGCGCAATACGCGCCCCAAAGTCGGGTTTACGTCGAATCGCGCAATCCCTTTTACCTGTTATTGCTAAAGTCGCGCGGTGTGCCAACCAGCTACTTGATCAGCCCTAATTCACGCCACGCGGCGCCGGTTTTTTGGTTGAATGTGTATTGGATGAAATGGTCCTACAGCTGGGGACCCTTTGATGTGGTGTCGATGGATATTGGTCGCTACGATGCCGTGGTGGCTGAGATCTTTACCGGGGTTCCAACCTTACTGAGCACCATCAACGATGACATCATGGTGGCCGCCTTGGCCGCACAACCCAATGTGGCGGCGTTGTTAAGCGACCGCAACGTCTTTCAGGTAGGCCGCTGCGACTAGGGCATTGCCCGATCGATGCAGCCCAGCAGCTTGTCTAGCGCGCCGCGGTTGGCCTCGACAATGGCTGCTGCCGCTGCCCCCGCCTGAGACCGCTGTGCAGGGCAGTCAAACCACAGTGTCAGTTGTTCGGCGAGTCCTTTGCCATCGTCAACCACTGCCATGCCGCCGGCGTCGATCAGTAGTTCGCTGATTTCTTGAAAGTTAAACAGGTGCGGTCCACTCAGCACGGGAATTTGCCACACCGCAGCTTCGAGCATGTTGTGGCCGCCGTTGGGCACTAAGCTTCCCCCAATAAAGGCCATGTCAGCACTGCCGAGCAAGGCCAGTAGTTCCCCCATGGTGTCGCCTAACAAAACATCCCATTCGTCAGGCGTATCTGCCGCACTGCGCCGAATAACATGCATGCCGCTGTCGCAGGCCAATTGGTAAACGCTATCGAAGCGCTCCGGGTGTCTCGGCACCAGTATCAAGCGCGCTCCGGGATGGCGTTGGCGCAGTCGTTGATGGGCGAGAAGGATGATCTCGTCTTCACCTTTATGGGTGCTGGCCGCAATCCACAGCGGCGTTTTACCTTCATTGCTCCAGCGGGCGCGCAGATCGGCGGCTTTGCTGCGTGTTTCTGAATTTAAATCGAGGTCGAATTTAATGCTGCCGGTGATGGCTAATTTGTCCTTTGGTAGTCCCAATTCGACAAAGCGCTCGCCGTCGCGGTTGTTTTGCGCGGCGATGGTGTGCACGTCGTGCAGCATGGCGCGGCTCAAGCGGGCGACTTTTTGGTAGCCAGCGGCGGATTTAGCCGACAGCCGCGCGTTGGCAACTAGCACCGGAATGCCCCGCTGACGGCACTGGTGCAGCATGTTGGGCCACAGTTCGGTTTCCATCACGATGCAGATAGTGGGGCGCAGTGCGTTGAGGAAGCGGCCGACAAATATCCCCAAATCGTAGGGGTTGTAGTAGTGGATGACGCTGTCGCCAAATAATGCTTTGCTGCGGGCTGATCCTGTCGCGGTGGTGTTGGTGATACACAGGCGATAGTCGGGATAGCGCGCTTGTAGGGCCTTCACGAGAGGCGCCGCGGCAATGGTTTCGCCGACAGACACAGCGTGTAACCAAATGACGGGTTTATCGTTGTATGCAATGACCCCCAACCGCTCTTGCAAGCGAGTTGAGTGGCCGCGCCAAACTAGGCGCAGCACAATGAGGGGGAGCAGCAGCCCGTAGACGCAACTATAGGCGATACGGGCGAGCACGCGGTTTAGGCTCCGCTAGCAGAGGTACTAGTGGGCGCAGCCATTTGTTGGTCGAGGATGCGAACGTCTTCTTCGCTCAACAGACCAGCTTGCAGGCGTAATTTCAAAACGTTCACCACGAAGTCGTAACGGGCGTTGGCGAAATCACGTTGCGAGCGGTAGAGGTTTTTCTGCGCGTTCAACACGTCAACCACGTTGCGAGTGCCGACGTCGTAACCGGCTTGGGTGGCTTCAAGGGCACTTTTGGCCGAGGTGATGGCTTGGGCGCGGGCCTTAACTGCCGCGGCACCTGTCGTCACGCTGATGAACTGCGAACGGGTGAACTTGGTGGTGTTGCGTTGCGCCAGTTTGTGATTTTCCAGCGCTGACAAGTACTGCTGGTAGGCTTGGCGGCGCGCCGCTGATGTTCCGCCACCGGCAAACAGGGGCACATCGACGCGGAAGGTAATGCTGGTGCCGTCGTTGGCGTCGTTCACCGCTTGCGCGAAGCTATCGCCGCTGGTGTCTGTATCGCTCCAGCCGAGGCGCGCACTCGCGGTGGGCAGGTGGCGTGCGCGAGCGCTATCCGAGGCGCGCTTAGCGGCATCAACGCCGAACTTAGACGCTTGCAAAAGGGCGTTGTTCTCGCTCGCCCAATCGACCCACTGCTGGGGATCCTGTGGGCTGGGAACGCTAGCTTCAAAGGAGGCGGCCAGTTTTGAGAGGTTGGCATTGTCGCGACCGGTCAATACGGTCAGCGATTCTTTGGCGATATTCAAAGAGCCCTCTTCGGCGAGGCGGGCCACAACGGCCAAGTCATAGGCGGCGCGTGCTTCGTGCACATCGGTAATGGGGATCAACCCCACTTCAAAGCGTTGCATGGTTTGCTCGAGTTGACGCTCGATGGCTTTTTCTTCAGCGCGGGCTGAGGTCAGTCGCTCCTGTGCACTCAGCACGCCGAAATAGGCTTCAGCAACGCGGATGATCAGGTCTTGCTGGTCGTATTTGAAACGCGCTTCGGCTTGGCTCGACAAGCTTTGGCCACGCTTGTAACCATGCCATGCGGGCAGGTTGAACAGCGCTTGGGTCAAGTTGGCCTCGGTGGTTTCGGTGGTGGTGTCGCGATTGCCGCTAAAAGTCATATCAGTATCGGCATCGTAGGTCGACACATCGATGTCGCTCTCGGTGCGGCTGAAGCTGGCGTTGACCTGAGGCAGTAACGACGACAGGCCGAGGTTTTTTGCTTCGCGGCCAGCATTGAAGTTAGCTTGCGCGGCCTGTAATTGTGCGTCGTTGGCCAGTGCTTGCTGGTAGACGTCGAGCAACGAATCGGCACTGGCGGTGTGCGCTAGCATGGCCAATGAACAAGAAACAACCAGAGTTTTTAACTTCACAAAAACATTCCTTTGAAAATTCTAAGATAGAGCTTAGACGCAGCAGCTATCATTATGGATGCGGTAGCTTACCAAAAATATGCAATGACTGTGTAATAAAGCAGTATTGTAGTTTGATGAGGCGCAAATTGAAGTGCACAATGAGCTATCTTTGCTCGTTTTTGTAAGGTTGAAGGTAATTTGGTGGGTTTCTTAAAAAACTACAGCGTTGATCTCGGTCGCGAACAGGCTCTTTGCGAGTCTAACTTCGCGGCAATGCGACGCCTGCTCGGGGATGCCGAGCAGGGCAAGACGCTGTATTTCGATGTTGCCCTACCCAACCGCCCGCTGCACTACGCGGTGACCTTTGAAGTTATCGAGCGCTCGGCCCACACCGCCATTGTCGCCGTCAGTGCAGACCAGTTTTTGTCGTATTGGTTACATGACCTAGACTTTGAAGTGGGTGTCTATTTTGATGCAGCCATGGCCGAAGTGGTTAAATTCAATGGTCAGCGCCGTTTAAAATTGTTTGTGGGCGGTGAAAAAAACCACAGTGGCGACGATGAAAAGCGCCAAGTGAATCAGTTTTTGGGCGAGTGGTTGGCCTATTGTTTGAAATATGGCATCGCTCGCCAGACCCCATTTGGCGCCCCAGAAAAATCCTATGTGACGAATTGTTGATCAGGGTTTACACTTACCTAAAACAACGACACAGAGATAACGCATGGATGTTGTCACCACGAGTGAACCAATTCGCTTGGTGCAAATAAGTGATACCCATCTCGAACCCGAAGAGGGGGGTACGCTGCTCGGTATGGATACTGACCGAAGCCTCCGCTATGTACTGGATTTAGTACAGCGCGATAACGCGCGTATTGATCTTATGCTCGCCACAGGTGACATCTCCACCCACGGTACCCCCCAGGCCTATCAACGCTTTGCTCACTACATGCAGTCCTTCGACGCGCCGGTGGTGTGGCTGCCAGGCAACCACGACGATAACGCTGTGATGGCGGAGCACTGTGGTAGCGAAGAGGCGATGGCGGGCCATATTGTGATTGGCGATTGGTTGATCATCATGCTCGATTCCACCATCCCACGCCAAGTGGGCGGTCGGGTGGAACAGGCCGAGCTAGATCGCATGGCTAGTCTGGCTGCTCAATATGCCGACAAGCACGTGCTGGTGGCTTGCCATCACCCGCCGCTAACGATTGATTGCGAGTGGATCGACCCCCAGCGCATTAGCAATGGCGAGGCATTTTTGGACGCGTTAGTGGCCCTGCCCAATGTTAAGTTGTTGATATGCGGCCACATCCACCAGCACTGGGAAACCAGCTATCGCGGTCTGCCCATTATGTCGACACCTAGCACGTGCATTCAGTTTAAGCCGCTGCAGGAAGACTTCATCCTCGACGAGCTATCACCCGGCTACCGCTGGTTTGATCTGTGTGCCGATGGCACTTTCCGCACCGGCATTTCGCGCGTAGAAGGTGTGGAATTTAGCTTTGATATGAACTCCGGCGGCTACTAATCGTCACAATTTTTCTGCATCGCCCACTCTGCATGTGCAGTTTGCGGCGATATCCTTTACTATCCCTCCGTTATATTTCATGAGTGCTGCCAAATCTGCTATGGCGGCCATCGAAGGCTTATAGGAATAAAAATCGAATATGAGTAACTATAACGCGGATTCTATTGAGGTATTGACCGGCCTCGACCCGGTGCGCAAGCGCCCCGGTATGTATACCGATACCGCCCGCCCCAACCACTTAGCCCAAGAGGTTATCGACAACTCGGTGGATGAGGCGCTGGCGGGTCATGCCAGCCAAGTGAAAATCACCCTGCACAGCGATGGTTCGTTGAGTGTGGAAGACGATGGCCGCGGTATGCCGGTCGATCTTCACCCAGAAATGAAGCGCCCAGGCGTGGAAGTCATCCTGACCACGCTGCACGCCGGCGGCAAATTCTCCAACAAAAACTACCAGTTTTCGGGCGGTTTGCACGGGGTAGGTATCTCGGTCGTAAACGCCCTGTCCAAGACCGTTGATGTGCGGATTAAGCGCGATGGCAAACTCTTTGAGATCAACTTTGCCGACGGCAACTTGGCGCGTGAACTGCGCGAGATCGACACCGTCGGCAAGCGCAACACCGGTACCATTGTGCGTTTCTCGCCGGATGCGCAGTACTTTGACTCGGTGCGTTTTTCGGTGCCACGTCTCAAGCACGTGCTGCGAGCCAAAGCGGTACTGTGCCCCGGTTTGAAAGTAACCTATGTCGACGAAGCGACCCCGGACAACAGCGAGGAGTGGTACTTTGAAGATGGTTTGACCGACTACCTGCGCGCCTCAACCGAGGGTTACGAAACCCTGCCTGTGTTGCCCTTCGTCGGCAGTTTTAGCGGCAACAGCGAGGCGGTTGATTGGGCGGTACAGTGGCTAGCTGAGGGCGGAGAACTTACCCAAGAAAGCTACGTCAACCTGATTCCCACCGCCCAGGGCGGCACCCACGTGAACGGTTTGCGTACTGGTTTGTTGGAGGCGGTGCGCGAGTACTGTGAATTCCGCAATCTGCTGCCGCGCGGCGTGAAATTATCGCCAGAAGATATTTGGGATAAGTGTTGCTACATCCTGTCTGCGAAATTGGCCGATCCACAATTTTCCGGTCAAACCAAGGAGCGCCTGTCGTCACGCGAGTGTGCGGCGTTTGTTTCCGGGGTGGCTAAAGACGCCTTTTCGCTGTGGTTAAACCAGCACACCGAAGAGTCAGACAAGCTGGCAGAACTGTTCATTAGCAATGCCCAGACCCGTCTGCGCAAGAACAAAAAGGTAGCGCGTAAACGCGTCAGTGCCGGTCCCGCACTGCCCGGTAAATTGGCCGACTGCTCTGGCGACGACGCCATGCGCGGCGAATTGTTCTTGGTAGAGGGTGATTCGGCGGGTGGCTCGGCGAAACAGGCGCGTGACCGTGAATTCCAAGCGATTCTGCCGCTGCGCGGTAAGGTCCTGAACAGCTGGGAAGTCGATTCATCCGAGGTACTGGCATCGGCAGAAATTCACAACATCGCGGTGGCGTTGGGGGTGGATCCCGGTTCTGATGACTTGACCGGACTTCGCTACGGCAAGGTGTGCATCTTGGCTGATGCTGACTCCGATGGCCTGCACATTGCCACTCTACTGTGCGCGCTGTTTGTGAAGCACTTCCCCGCCCTGGTAAATGCCGGCCACGTCTATGTGGCGATGCCGCCGCTGTATCGAATCGACATCGGCAAGGACGTTTACTACGCCCTCGACGAGGCCGAAAAACAAGGCGTACTTGACCGTATCCAAGCGGAAAACCGTAAGGGCAAGGTCAACGTTCAGCGTTTTAAAGGTTTGGGCGAGATGAATCCCATGCAGCTGCGCGAAACGGTCATGAACCGCGATACGCGTCGCTTGGTACAACTCACCTTAGAGCAGGACGACGGCACCCATCAAATCATGGACATGCTGTTGTCTAAAAAGCGTGCTGGCGATCGCAAGACCTGGCTCGAAACCAAAGGCGATATGGCGGAGATCTAAGGTGCGACAGTGGTGGCGTTGGTGTATTGCCGCGAGCTTAGTGGCGCTCTTCGGTTGTTCTGAAAGTAACCCGCCGGTAGCGGCGGATCAGCTGCCGGTTGACCATTTGCCAGCGCAGCTTGAGCCTCTGGGCTACAACATCGAACTCTATCTGCAGCCGCGCAAAGACGAATTCACCGGTCACGTCGAGATCGACGTCGATGTGCAGCAGGCCTTTGATCGTTTGTGGCTACACGGCGCGCAGTTGAAGGTGGGCACCGTGCAAGTGGTTGGCGGGACGATTGCCACTGGTGAATGGCGCCAGCATACCGCCGAGGGCTTGGCGAGTATCGTGTTCGATCGCACCGTGCCGGTCGGGCGCAGCAAGATCATCCTCGATTATTCCGCCCCTTACAGCCTTGGCTTGAAGGGCTTTATCCGTAGTCGCGATAAGGCGGCCTATGTCGCCAGTATGGCTGACGGCGGCGCACGCTATGTGCTACCAGGCTTTGATGAGCCACGCTATCGAGCGCCGATTAGCCTATCGATAGACATCCCCAGTCAGCTAGATGCCCTCGCCAGTACCGGCGTGATCAATCGCACCGAACTTGAAAATCAGCGTCGAGTGGTGCGTTTTGCCGAAACACCTGCTTTGTCATTAGGTGCCATGGGTCTAGTGGTGTCGAGTTTTGAGGATCCCGCGCAAGCGCGTTCAGATCACACCGTGGTCAGCGGTTACGACCTTGACCCAGCGCCATGGCTGCAGGGTGTAGCGGCGCTTGAGCTGCGCAGCGAATACCCCTACCCCATGCCGAAATTGGATGTGGTGTCGCTGCCAAATGTAAACGAGGTGATCAACGCTGCCGGCTTGATCGTTAACCCAGAATCCGCGCCGGAAGTTCAGGCTGAGCGTTTGGCGCAGCATTGGTTTGATCACGCCGCCCACTATCGCAGTTGGCAGGCGCAGTGCGTAGCGCGTGGCGTTGCTAAATGGGCCGGTCTGGATGCCTATCGCAACGCAAATATGATCGAACAGTCGGTACAAGATGGCCTGTGGCAGCGAGCGCTGGACCTCGACGCCAACCCGCTGGGGGCGATGTGTTGGGATCTCCCTTCAGACAAGGTGTTACCTCTGGCTGAGGTTGAAGACCATGCCTTGGTGGCGGCGGCGCTATTGACGCTAGAAGATGCTAAGGGCGCCGATATCATCGCCGAGCAAGTGTGGCGTGATTGGCTAGCTGGGCGCGACACGCCTCGCGGTGCGCAAGACTTCATGCCGGCGCTGTACCAACGTATCTATACCGTCTTGCAGGATGGCCGCTTGATGCCGAGCGCCTGCAAAGACGACTGTCGTTACCGGCCAGCATCTTCGCAACGAGTGTTTAGTGTGGATGAGGCCCTACAAGACCCTGCTAGTGTGCCCCTCTCGCAGTGGCGCGAATTGGCGCGTGAGCCACAAGTCGTCGACTTGTTTGAGCGTATCACCAGTACAACACAAGACATTCCCTTGCTGGAACTAAATTCACAGTTCGGTGATGCTTGGGCTGCGGCCATGGGAGATGCCATGGCGCGTGATTTTGAGCGCTGGAGTGGTTGGTTGCGCCAACAAAGTGCCGAGGCTACTTCGGCTGAAGAGCGTCTCATGGCCTTGTTTGCACTCGCGGAATCGACCGATACTCGCGTGGTTTCTTGGTTTCAACAATTGTTTCTAAACCGTGCATTATCGCCCGACCAAAGCGATGCCCTGTTTGTGCGGTTGATGCATTCACCACAGGCAGATAGTCAATTACATTGGTTGTCGACCAATCGCGACAAGGTGATGCGCAAGCTTTCTCCTGCGCAGCGTGTGCGTTGGTTGGATGCCTTGGGCGGACTTTGTAGCCAGGCGCAAGCCGCCACCGTACACGACGCTATGACGCCAGTAGCGGCGATGATTTTTCGTGGTGAAGCGCGTTTGAAGAGAGCCCTTGCGCGCATTGAAGCCTGTGCAACGCACTAGTTTTTAATATTTATCAAAGCTCAATGCGCATTTCCGTGCTAAATATTAATGACTAGCACGGAGGTTTTATGAGCAAGAAACGCATGCCTACCATGGTGTCTGTGATGACACCATTTCCACATTTTATTGCGCCCAACGCCAGTCTCGAAGAGGCCAAGCGACTGATGGATGAATATGCGATTCACCATCTACCCGTTGTCGACGACAGCGATATTGTGGGTCTCATCTCGCATCGCGATTTACTGCGCGCGGTAAGCCTGGGTGAGCGTTTGAGTAATCAAACCGATATCGTTGTGTCGGATCTGGTGAATCACCGTCCCTACATGGTCGATGTCGGCGATCCGCTAGTCCCTGTCTTGCAAGCGATGATCGACAATAAACTGGGATCGGTGATCGTGTTGAAGGATGGCGAGATGGTTGGAATCTTCACCTCGACTGATGCCATGCGTCATTTCGCTGGCTTTTTAGAGGAGGCATTTCCCGCCAACCCCGACGGGGATGATGCCGCCTAGCGCTAGTTGCGGTAAATTGGCCAGTCCATGAAATAGATCTGTTTGCCATGAAAAATATAATACGTTCTTTTGCACTGGCCTTGGTAGCACTGACTAGTCTTGCCCAAGCCAATGATAAACCCAACATCCTCGTCATCATGGGTGACGACATAGGCTTGAGCAATATCAGCTATGTCACCCACGGCATGATGGGGTATCAAACCCCCAATATTGACCGCATTGCCGAAGAAGGCATGTTCATGACCGATTACTACGGCGAGCAAAGCTGTACCGCCGGTCGTTCGGCGTTTATTTTGGGACAAAGCACCGTGCGGACGGGATTGACCAAGGTGGGCTTGCCCGGTGCACCTCAGGGTATTCACCCCGATGACCCAACGATTGCTGCGCTTTTGAAGCCGCTCGGCTATACCTCTGGCCAGTTTGGTAAAAACCACCTCGGTGACAGCGACAAATTCCTGCCCACCAACCACGGTTTCGACGAGTTCTTTGGCAATCTCTATCACCTCAACGCGGAAGAAGAACCCGAGCGCGAGCACTATTTCAAAGACCCCGCCATGCGCCAGATGTTCGCCCCGCGCGGCGTGATTCGCTCGTATGCCGATGGTCGCATCGAGGATCTTGGCCCACTCACCAAAAAGCGCATGGAGCGTATCGACGAGGACTTCCTCGCCGCCAGTCTCAATTTTATAGATCGCGCCCACGCCGAGGGTAAGCCCTTCTTTGTGTGGTTCAACGCCACCCGCATGCACTATTTTACCCACGCCCCCGAGGAGTATCGTGGTCGCTCGGGTCTTAACGAATATGTCGACGGCATGCTACAACACGACGACCACGTTGGCACCCTTCTAGGTAAGCTGGATGAACTCAACATCGCCGACAACACCATTGTGATTTACACCACCGATAACGGCCCGCATCTCAATATGTGGCCCGACGCGGCGATGACACCCTTCCGCGGTGAGAAAAATACCAACTGGGAAGGCGGTTTCCGCGTGCCTATGTTCGTGCGTTGGCCGGGCAAGATTGCCGCGGGCAGCAAGTCTCAGGCGGTGATGTCCCACCTCGATTGGATGCCTACGCTACTGTCTGCGGCGGGTGTGAAAGATATCGCCAGCAAGCTCAAGCAGGGCTATCAAGCCGGTGACAAGCGCTATCGCGTGCACCTCGACGGCTACGATTTTATGCCGGTATTGACGGGTGAAACTGAGCAGAGTCCTCGCTATGAGTTTTTATACTGGAGCGATGACGGTGATTTAGTGGGCTTACGCTACGGTGATCGTTGGAAGCTGGTATTCGCGGAGCAGCGCGCAACGCGCTTACACGTGTGGCGTGAACCCTTCGTCAAGCTGCGCGCCCCGCTGCTGTTTGATTTGCGCACCGATCCCTACGAGCGCGCCCAGCACGAGTCCAATAGCTATGAACGCTGGTTTGGCGAGCACAGTTACTTGATTTATCCCGCCAAACCGATTGTGGGTAAATTCGTGATGAGCATGCAGCAGTTCCCGCCGCGCATGAAACCGGCCACCTTTAACGTTGATGAAATTACCGAGATGATGTATCGAGGGATGAAACAGTAAACAAGCGCCTACGGGCGCTTTTTTATTTTGGGTAGCGGGGAATTTAATGAGGTCGGCGGTGTTGATGAACCGCAATGTCACAGGGTGGGTGACGGTTGATGGCGCATTGGCGGTGGGGTCTACAGCCTGGCGTATCGCTAACCTCATGTGACACATTGTAGGCGAAAGGCTTGAGGGAGTGATTGCAAAGATTGCACAAAATGTGGCTATTTTTGCAACTATTAGCTAATGTTAACGTTTCTTGTAGTTAAATTGTCTCAAAAGGCCACGATATGAAGTTTGATCGCATTGATCGACGTATTTTGCAAGAGCTACAGGCCAATGCCCGTATCTCTAATTTAGAGCTCGCCGACCGGGTGGGCTTGTCCCCCACGCCCTGTTCTCGCCGTGTTAAACAACTGGAAGACAGTGGCCTGATCGACGGCCACGTGACCCTGCTCAACCCCAATAAACTTGGTCTAAAGCTGACAGCGATCATTGGTATCTCGATGGATCGCCACACCCCCGAGCGCTTTGAAAACTTTGAACGCGAAGTGGCGGCCTTTCCCGAAGTGGTGGAGTGCAACGTCGTCACCGGCCAGGCGGCCGACTATTTATTGAAGGTCATGGTGCCCGATATGGCCTACTACGAAGAGTTCTTGCTAGGCCGATTGACGCGCATCGAAGGGGTTTCCGGCGTGCATTCAAGTTTTGTGCTGCGCTCGGTGTTGCGCAAAACAGAATTGCCGGTACTGGATATTCGCGAGGATTAATTCCGACTAAAGCCGCATTGCGGCGGAGCTGACATGGGTAGACACTAATGCTCTCAAATTGGTCGACTATAATGTTGTTTTTCTACAACTTTCAAAGGACGCAGCATGAGCTCAAAAATCCACGTTGAAAAACCACTCGTTGTGCTACACGGCGACGAGATGGCACAGGTCGCCTTTGAACGCATCCTCGATATGTTCATCAAAACGCCGTTGGACATCGAGTTAGTCGAGGTCGATCTGACCGCTGAAAACCGTCTCGTCACGAACGGCAAAGCCGTCAACGATGCCATCGATATGCTAAATACCCACGGCGTGGGTATCAAAAATGCGGGCATGACCGTCAACCGCGCCCAGCTCGATGAATTGCTAGAAAAGTACCACGGCATTCGCGAGGGCGATCTCGATAAATTGGCCACCAAATCGCCCAACGGTGCTATCCGCAAAGGCATCGGTGGCAATATTACCCGCGAAGATATTCCTTTCACCAACCTCAAGGTCAACACCCCCGACTGGATTGGCCGCGATATCGTCGTCGATACCATGGAGATTGGCGGTATCAAAGAATCCTACAACGACGTTTCCGAGGTCACGGGGGTGATCAAAGTATTGTTTGTTGGCAACAGCGGCGATCCGGTAGAGCTGCACCGCCGCGATATCAGCAAGGGCGACCCGTGGCTGTTGAGTACCAATCAAATGGCCGACGTCGAGGCTTGGGCGCACGCGTTTTTCCAGCGCGCCATCGACGAGAAGCGTGATATTTATCTCGGCTTGAAGGACACCGTTATCGCCGGCTACGACGGCGTGATGCGACAAGGTATTGAGCACATTTATTACACCCACTACAAAGCCAAAATCGATGCGCTAGGTCTGCAATACCACTACGAATTGATCGATGCTCAGGCGGCGCGCATTGTCGCCAACCCGCCCGAGCGAGCGATTTGGGGTGTGCCCGATAACAACACCGGCCGCAAGCTCTACAAATTAGTGGAAAGCCTCAAGCAATTTGGCATCCCCGACCGCAAAACCCATGTGTCGATCTCGCGCATGAGCGCGGGCGGCGGTGACCAGTACGGCAGCTTTAATATGGCCGCCAGTGAAGACGGTATCGTCAAGGTGGTACTGGATGGCGTCGAGCAGCACGCCCGTCGCGTGGCGGGCGGCGACCCGATTCTGTTTATGTCCAATGACCGCAGCGCGATCAAGGACTGGGTCAAGCAAGTATTCCGCGATGCGGCGGAAAACGACAAGGAAATTTATTTTGGTTTGAAACGCGAATACATGAAGTACGACGTCGCTTTCAGTGACGTCATTCGCGAATCGCGCGAGGAACTGGTGAACAACGAGGGCGTCAACGTGTTGCCGTCATTCATGATCATGCGCCCCTCGAGTCAGTTGATTAAAATGATTACCGACCCCTCGCGCAACGCACTCTACCCGGCGCAAAATCTCGACGGCGATATCTTTTCCGATATTTCGGCCGCGCTTGGGGGGAGCTTGGCAACAGCCAGTTCAGTGATTGAGAGTAAGACCGGTGTGATGCTTTACGAAGCGCCGCACGGCACAGCGCACGACCTGTATTTGAAGTGGGTGGAGAGCAACGGCGAGGTCGCTATTTTCAATTCTTCAGCCTTGATTTACGCGGTGGCGAACGCCCTGCAAACCATCGCCCGCCGCGAGAATAACCAGGCGCTGTCAAACTACGCCAACAACATGAAGAAGGCGTTGATCGAGACGGTCGCGCAGGGCACCATCACCGGTGACCTCAAGGGCAAAACCAATAATCCCGACAAGGAAAACGTGGTGGATATGCACGGATTCCTAGCCGCGGTCGCGGAAAATTTAAATAACATTCAGGAGACATAGCATGGCCGCTTCCTTTCACCCGCCCCAGCGCACCCTTATGGGCCCAGGCCCTTCAGATGTGAATCCGCGTATTTTAGAGGCCATGTCGCGGCCAACGATTGGCCACCTCGACCCTGCCTTTATCGCGTTAATGGACGATGTGAAGGCCAAACTGCAGTACGTGTTTAAAACCAACAATGCCCTGACCTTGCCGATTTCTGCTCCTGGCTCGGCCGGGATGGAAGCCTGTTTCGTCAACCTGCTGTCTTGTGGCGATACCGCGATTGTTTGCCAGAACGGCGTATTCGGTGGGCGCATGAAGGAAAACGTGGAACGCTGTGGTGCCAAGGCGGTGATGGTGGAAGACGAGTGGGGAACACCCGTGTCCATCGAAAAAGTCGCCGCGGCCATCGCCGACCACCCCGAGGCGGTGGCGCTGTGCTTTGTGCATGCAGAGACCTCTACGGGGGTGCGTTCAGACGCTGCCACCCTCTGCGCCATGGCACGCAATGCGGGCATGTTGAGCATCGTTGATACGGTAACAGGCTTGGCCGGTATCGACGTAGCGGTCGATGAGTGGGGCGCCGATGCGGTCTATTCAGGTACCCAGAAGTGCCTTTCCTGTGTGCCAGGTCTGTCACCGGTGACCTTCAGCCCTAGAGCGGTAGAGCACATTCAGAACCGCCAGCAAAAGGTGCAGAGTTGGTTTTTGGATATGAATCTGGTGATGGGCTACTGGGGCGGCGAAGGCAAGCGCGCCTACCACCACACGGCCCCGATCAATGCACTGTATGCCCTTCATGAAGCGCTGTGTATTGTCGAAGAAGAGGGCCTAGAGGCGTCGTGGGCGCGCCACGCCCTTCACCACCGCGCACTCGTGGCAGGCTTGGAGGCGATGGGCTTGTCGATGCGCGTGGCGGCCGAGTACCGGCTGCCGCAACTCAACGCGGTCAATATTCCCGAAGGTGCCGACGACGCGGCAGTGCGCACTGCCTTACTGAATGACTACAGCTTAGAAATTGGCGCCGGTTTGGGCAGCTTAGCCGGCAAGGTGTGGCGGATTGGCTTAATGGGCCACGCCGCTAACCGCAAGAACGTGCTACTTTGCCTGCACGCCTTGGAGAGTGTTCTTCGCGCGCAGGGAGTGGCCATTCAATCGGGAGCCATCGAAGCCGCCAACGGCGTTTACCACACCGAATAATCAAGGAGACATCAATGCGCCGTGCACTGGTTTGGCTGTTGAGCTTTTTCTGTAGTGCGGCGCTCGCCGCCGATCTTGATACCCTCATTGCCCGCGACTGGCAATTGATGATGGCGCGCGATCCACTATTTGCCACTTCCAGTGGTATCCGCGACTACGATCACTTACTCCCCGATGCCAGTTTTGCGGCTTTGCAGCGGCAGCGCGCCGAGGATGCATTGCTGTTGCGAGACATCGAAGCGGTCGATCGCGAGGCCTTGCAGGGGCAGGCGGCAATAAATCACGCTTTGTTATCGTGGCGTGTGGCGGGCCGCATCGCGGCGTTTGACAGCGGCGAATACGCGCTTCCTTTCAATACCTTTTCCTCGTTTTTCAATTATCCGGTCATGTCGATGGCGGATACCACCCTGCGCAGCGAGGCAGACTATAGAGCCTTACAGCAGCGGATAATGGCCATGCCTGACTATTTTGCCCAGCACGCTGACAACATGCGCCGTGGTATCAACGAGGGTAAGGTGATGCCCCGCGTGGTAGTGGCAAAGGTGTTGAAAACGATTGAGGCACAAGTGTACCCCACCCCCCAGGACAATCCGCTCTGGCAACGCGTGCGCAATTACCCCGACACGTTTTCTGCCGACTTGCAGGCCGCGTTAGATGACGGGCTCAGTATGGCACTCGAGAAGGGCTTTAAGCGCGCCTTCAGCGAGTTGGCCAACTTCATGCGCAATGAATATTTACCCGCGAGCCGAGACAGCGTGGGGGCATCTGCCATGACCGATGGCGACGCCTACTACCGCGCTCAAATCCTGCAATACGTCACCAGTGACAAATACAGCGCTGATGACATCCACGCCATTGGCCTACGCGAAGTGGCGCGCATTCGCGCTGAAATGGAAGAGGTCAAACAGCAAGCGGGCTTTGCCGGTGACCTCGAGGCCTTCATCGCGTTTTTGCGCAGCGATCCGCAGTTTTATGCCACCACCCCACGAGAACTACTGCAGGAGGCAGCCTATGTCGCCAAGCGCATTGATTACGTATTGCCCAAGTACTTCGCTACCCTGCCGCGCACGCCTTACGGCGTAGAACCCGTGCCGGATGAAATCGCCCCGGCCTATTCCACGGCGGCTTATTGGCCAGCGCCGCTCGAGGGTGACCGCGGCGGTGCCTACATGGTGAATACCTACCGCCTCGATCAACGGCCCCTGTATGAATTGCCTGCTCTAACCTTGCATGAGGCGGTGCCCGGGCACCACTTGCAGGGCGCCCTAGCGCAAGAGTTAGAGGGTGTGCCCGAATTTCGACGCCAGTTGTATTTCAGTGCCTTTGGTGAGGGTTGGGCGCTGTATACCGAAAAGTTGGGCGTTGAGATGGGTATCTACCAAAATGCCTACGAGCACTTCGGCCGACTCAGCTACGAGATGTGGCGTGCGGCCCGCTTGGTGATCGACACCGGCATTCACACCCAGGGCTGGAGCCGCCAACAGGGTATCGACTACCTCGCTAAGAACACTTCACTATCGATGGAAAACGTCGTGTCAGAGGTCGACCGCTACATTTCGTGGCCAGGGCAGGCACTGAGCTACAAATTGGGTGAGCTGTTGATTTGGGAGCTGCGCCGCGAAGCTGAGGCGGCGCTGGGTGAGCGGTTTGATTTACGCGAATTTCACGACGCCGTGCTGCGCAATGGCGCCCTGCCAATGGCCCTCTTGAGCGAGCAAGTCAGGGCCTATATCGCCGAGGCCAAGCGCCCTTAGGCGCTCAACTCTGCGGCGAGGGTGTCGTAGTTTTCCTGCGCTTCCATCCATGCCTCTTCCTCGCTGTTGAGGCGTTGGCTGAGTGACGCTTGCTCGGCGAGTAGCGCATTGAGCTGTTTCTTGTTGTCGTCATCGTAAAGGCTGGCATCCGCCAGTTGCTCGTTGACGGCATCCAATTGCCCCTGCAGCTTGTCGACCGATTTTTCCAAGGCGTCGAGTTGTTTCTTTAGCGGGCTCAATTGCTTGCGAATATCTGCCTCGCGCTGCTTTTGCTTGCGCTTGTCGTCGGCGCTGAGGTTTTTACCCGTCGCGGCGGGTTTTTCGGCCGTTTCGCGGCGCGCTTTGAAATCGCTTAACCAGCGGTGGTAGTCGTCCAAGTCGCCGTCGAAGGTCGACACCTTGCCCTCGGCGACCAGCAAGAAATCATCGACACAGTTGCGCAGCAGGTGGCGGTCGTGCGACACGATAACCACGGCGCCGGGGAAATTCTGCAACGCCAGCGTCAGCGCATGGCGCATCTCTAAGTCTAGGTGGTTGGTCGGTTCGTCTAGTAGCAGCAATGCCGGCGCCTGCCAGGTCACGATGGCCAGTGCCAAGCGCGCTTTTTCGCCGCCGGAGAAATGGGCGATACTGCCGAGCGCATCGTCGCCGTGGAAATCAAAACCGCCCAAGAAGTTGCGAATGTCTTGCTCGGTGGCCTCAGGGCTGAGGCGTTGGATATGTAACAGCGGGCTGGCATTGAGGTCGAGCGCCTCTAGCTGGTGCTGGGCAAAATAGCCAATTCGGCTGTGCTCGCCGGTGTGGCGGTCGCCGCTAAGGGGCTTCAACTGACCAACGATACTTTTGATCAAGGTCGATTTACCCGCACCGTTGGGGCCTAACAGACCAATGCGTGAGCCTTGCAGGATGTTGATGTTGACCTTGTTCAAAATCGGCTGTGCGGCATCGAATCCTAGGTAGGCATCGCTCAGACTAACCAGTGTTTGCGACGATTTATCCGCCACCCGAATATTGAAGTGAAAGGGCGAATCGATGTGGGCCGGCGCGATGTCTTCCATGCGCGCCAGTGCTTTAATTCGGCTTTGCGCTTGCTTGGCTTTGGTGGCCTTGGCCTTAAAGCGGCGCACGAAGGATTCCATCTGCTCCTTCACGCGTTGTTGCTTCTCGAACGCGGCCTGCTGCAGCGCTAAACGTGCGGCGCGCTGACGTTCGTAGGCGCTGTAGTTGCCCTTGTAGAGCACTAAGTGTTTTTGCTCATAGGACAGTGTGTGCTGGGTCACCGCATCGAGGAAGTCGCGGTCGTGCGAGATCAACAAAATTGCCCCAGGATAGCGCTGTAACCACTGCTCTAACCACAGCGTGGCGTCCATATCCAAGTGGTTGGTCGGTTCGTCGAGTAGCAAAATGTCGGCCGGTGTCATCAGTGCCTGAGCAAGGTTGAGACGAATGCGCCAGCCCCCCGAAAAGCTACTCACCGGGCGATGCATTTCATCGGCGCTGAAGCCCAAGCCATCCAGCAGTTGCTCGGCGCGCACCTTGGCTTGATAGCCGTCGATGGCTTCTAAGTCGTGGTACAAATGCCCCAGTGCATCGTCGTCGCCGCGGGCTTGGGCACTGGCGATATCCGCTTCGATTTGGCGTAACTTTTTGTCCCCGTCGATGACGTATTCCAGCACTGGGCGATCGCTGGCGCTGACTTCCTGCGCCATGTGCGACAGTCGCCAATCCTTGGGAATGAATAATTCGCCGCCGTCGTGGTGGAGTTGGCCGAGCAGCAGTTTAAACAAGCTGGACTTGCCACAGCCATTGCGCCCGATGATGCCGATGTGCTGACCGGGGTGGATGGTGAGGTTGCCGTCTTCGATGAGGCTGGTTTGGCCGCGGCTGAGTTGGATGTCGGAGAGTGTAATCATGGCGGCATTGTAACTTTGAGTGAGCGCGCGGAGTAGTTTTTGTTTTCGAGTTGAAGCAATTTCATGGTGGTGACCATTGGTTTCATGGTGGTGACCTTCGGCATGCATTACTCGGAACCGCCGTGAATACATCCATGTAGGCTACGCGGCAGCATCCCTGCTGCCGAGTTTCCTCGTTAATGCATTGCCGAATGTCACCCTCAAGAGCCATGTTGCCCAAAGGGTAAGGCCAGAATTATTAACAATGAACATGACGAGAGCAATTGCCTCATTCTCACCCAATATTGGGGAGGGCATGGCATATGACCCCCTGCGATTACTTCTATCAGGATGGTAGGGGGCATTACTGTGAACGTAGTTATGTTCCACGAGGAAAAGCGCAAATTATGAATTTTCTATCCGGGTGGCAGGATCATGATACTGAAGCTCACTCTAATATTAACAAGATACTTTGACTCGCTCCCGAGTGAAACCTAACGGCGCTTTCATCATGCAATGTACTGTCACCCTGTCTAATTAGGCACTTTTTGAAGCCATCCCCTATAAAAACGCAGACGCATGTACTAGCATGGGCCCCGGCTGGTAACGACCAGACGGAATCATAGGAGATTATGGTGAACAAAAAATTATTTGTAGCAATTGTTACTCTGGGGCTGGTTGTCTTGCAGGGTTGTCAAGGCGAGCAAGCTAAGGAGTTAAACATGCAAAGCGACGATCAAAAAGTGGCTTACAGCATCGGTTTGAGCATCGGTGCGAACTTTCAAAACCAAGGCCTGGATCTGGATCCTGCCTACGTGAATCAAGGTATCGTTGACGCGCTGTCTGGCAACGACCCCAAACTGAGCGAAGCAGAAATGCAAGAAGTGATGATGCGCTTCCAACAAGCTCAAATGGAAAAAATGCAAGCCAAACAAGGTGAAGAAGCTAGCCAAAACGCAGAAGCTTCAGCCGCTTTCCTGGCTGAAAACGCTACCAAAGAAGGCGTTGTGACCACCGAGAGTGGCCTGCAGTACAAAGTGATCACCGAAGGTACTGGTGCAACGCCTGGTGCGACCGACACGGTTGAAGTTCACTACCGCGGCACCTTGATCGACGGCACTGAGTTCGACTCTTCTTACCGTCGTGGCGAGACCGTTAGCTTCCCCGTTAACGGTGTGATCGCCGGTTGGACCGAAGCGCTGCAGCTGATGCAGGAAGGCGCCAAGTATGAGCTGTACATCCCCTCGGATCTGGCTTACGGCCCCGGCGGCACTGGCGGTCCTATTGGCCCCAACCAAGCATTGATCTTTGAAGTTGAATTGGTATCTGTGGCTAAATAAGCTACTTGCGTTGCTATAGCGGCGTTGCAACAAAATTTTAGTCAGGTCATTTAGTTTATCTAAACTCCCATCCTAAAATGTTGCTGCGCCTAGCTATAGCTGCCTCAGTAACGCTTATTATTATGATGATGTTGACATAAAATACGCAAGCGGCTTTGCAAAAAGTAACAGGTTTGTACTAAGCTCTATTGAATGATAATAGGGCCTCCATGAAACTTCGTTACTCCATCTTATTCAGTCTTTGTCTCGCCATAGTAGGCTTTACCAGCTCAGTGCAGGCCGCTAACCTGGTGGTATTTGAACGCCTGGGGCAAAATGATCTTGTCTCTCTGATCCTGCAGGGCATTGAAGAGGCACGCGACGAGTCTGGGCTTGGTGAGGATTGGGTGTTTGCCTATGTCGATTCTCAATATCGCGATCTTGATATTGAAGCTCGCCAGGCGGCGCAGCGCTATTTGCTGTCCGTGATTGAGGCGAACGTTCAAGAAAATACCTCGCAGCCGATTGAGCAGATCTTTTTTCAAGGTTCAGCCCCGGCTACCTTCGCCGAAGATAGCCCGAATCTGTACCCAGAGGCCGCGCGCTATTACTATCAAATTACTTGGCAGCCTTCGCGTGGGCAGGTGGTTCCCTCGGACTTTGACCCACAACAAACGGTCGAGCAAATCAAGCAATTGTTCAGCGCTAAAAAACAGCTAGCAGTATTTTTTAACCGCCGTGATTGGAGTGCGCTAGTTGCGGACGCTTTCGCAAGCTACTTAAAAGATGACCCCGGTCTTGAGTATATCCCCGTGTTCGCCGATGTGCCTTTGCAAGCCCTGTCCGATCAAATAAGTGGCTTTGGCGATGATACGGCCATTCTTGCTATTGCACTGGCAGAGTATTCAGTCACAGAGCATGCCAAGCTGCAAACCCTGTACAGCAACCCCATGGCGCCGGTGTTTACGATTTTTAGTCATCGCCTTAACGAGACCTTGGGCGGTGTGGTGATCGACGGAAAAAAAATGGGCCGCCATATGGTGGCAGTGGCTGAGGGGCTTGAAACAGATTTCACCCAAAACAAAATACTCACCCCAAGGCTTAATGCCCAGCAACTAGATCAGTTTGGATTGAATGAGGATGACCTGCCGGCGGGGGTGCAGGTGGTCAATAGGCAAGATACTTATTCCGAGCGCGAGGTCATCGAGATGTTATCGCTTGCCTTGGCGATCATTATTTTGATTACCCTCGTGTACGTGGTGCTGAGTATTCGCAAGGGTGCAGCATTAAAACAAAGAACACTCGAGGCTGAATCAAGCCGCCGGGCGATGGATACCTTTTTATCCAATATGTCACACGAACTGCGCACACCCTTGAACGGTATTTATGGCGTGCTGCAGATTCTGAAAGGTAGTTCTCCCCAAGAGCAGCAAATGCTAAGTGCGGGATTAACATCGACTAAAGCACTCACTGCTATTTTGAATGATATTTTGGACTACCAAAAACTCACGGCGGGAAAAGTTGACATTCGGCCTACATGGTTTTCGTGTCGGACATTTTTTGAGCAGTGTGAAAACTTGTTTAAAGGTAGCGCTGCGTCTAAGCATATCTCGTTAACATTTACCAATGAGGCCCCTGCCAAAATTGAGTTGTATGGCGATGAGCAGCGCTTAGCGCAGGTCGTTAATAATGTTTTGGGTAATGCTATTAAGTTTACCGACAACGGCATCATCAACGTGCGCTACGGTATTGAGCAGGGCCAATTGTTCATCGAGGTTAAAGACACCGGCATTGGTATGTCCTCAGAGGATGTCGAAGGTATTTTTGAGCGTTTTCAACAGGCGGATTCGTCTCGCACGAAGCGCTATGCCGGCACGGGGCTGGGCATGGCCATTACCAAGGGCTTGGTTGATGCGATGCGCGGCAGCATTGCTATAGAGTCTGAGCTTGGGCATGGCACCACGGTAACGATTCATCTACCCATACAAACAAACCTTCCTTTTACGTCCAATGGCGTTAGTCAAGCACAAGACGCTGTATTTAATACACAGACCACTCGGGTACTGTTTGTCGAAGATAACGAAACAAATCGACTTGTTTCTCAGGAAATGCTAGCAGAATGTTTTGCGCGCTTTGATTTGGCGACTGATGGTGCCGATGCCGTTAAGATGTTTGCCGCGGATAAATACGATATTGTGATTACGGATATCAGCATGCCCGTCATGAGTGGTGAAGAGCTGCAGCAATACATGGCATTGCACTATCCCGACATCCCTGTCGTCGCGTTAACAGGGAATGTTCTTGAGGGGCAAAGAAACGCCTATTTGGCGGCAGGCTTTGCCGCGGTTATTCCTAAGCCTGCGGATAAAGACACCGTGTTGAGTTGCGTCAACGATTTGCTGTCGCGTCCAGTGTCCCGCTCGTCAAGGCTCGCCTAGTATCGACGTGCCTGCAAGTATTCAAGACGCTAAATAACCTTTAATGGCATGTTCATTCTCAATAGCCTGTCTGCTCCACGTGGGGGGCAAGATGTTTGAGAATAAAGTGATTTGGATTACGGGTGCCTCGTCGGGTATCGGTGAAGAGTTGGCGTATCAACTGAGTCGCCGTGGTGCGAAGTTGATTTTGTCGGCGCGCCGCGAAAGCGAGCTGGAGCGAGTACGCAAAGCGTGTGCCTCGCCGGATTTTCACAAGGTATTAACCCTCGACCTTACAGATATCGACGCCATGCCCGCGGTGGTGGAACAGGCGCGGCAGTTGTTTGGGCGCATCGATGTGCTGGTTAACAATGGCGGCGTCAGCATGCGCGGTTTGGCCAAGGACCTGCCGTTGGAATTTGATCGGCGCATTTTCGAAATTGACTTCTTTGGTACCGTAGCCCTCACCAAAGCCCTGCTGCCGATCATGATTGAAAGCCACAGCGGCTACATTGTGAATATCTGTAGCGTAGCGGGCAAGGTGGGGCCGCCATTTCGTTCGACCTATGCCGGTGCTAAGCACGCGCTGATCGGCTACATGGATGCTCTGCGCTGTGAGATCAACCAATACGGCATCGCGGTAACCAACATTTGCCCAGGCTTTATCAAGACCAATTCGTCCATCAATGCGCTGGCCGCCAATGGCGAGCCCTTTGGTAAGACCGACGAGGATATTGCCGGCGGTATGCCGGTGGAGCGCTGCGTGGCGAAAATTGTGGCGGCGATGGAAAGCCAAAAGCGCGAGGTCATTGTGGCGGATGGGATTGCGCTGGTGAGTTATCACCTGAGACGGCTCTTCCCCAATACCTTCCTGAAGCTTTTCCAGCGCGAGGCGGATCGCCGTATACGCGAATTTTAAGCGTGCTATATGGGGGCTAAAAATACTTTTTCAAGCCCCTAATTTTAAAATAAATAATTGATTTTTAATGATTTTATCTCTTGAAAGTAAAAAATTGGCCCCTATATAAGAGTCAACAGCCACTGAGAGGTATTACCATGAAAATGTATCGTCAAGACCCATTGTTAAACGTGTTCCAACCCCTGTTCGATATGGAGCAAACCCTGCGCCACAACGAACCCAAGGCGAGCGTGCAGCGCCCCGCCATGGATACCTTGGAAGACGAGCAGGCCTACTACTTGCTGCTCGACATGCCGGGCGTCGACAAAGCGGATATCGAGGTCAGCTGGCACGATGAGGTGTTAAGCATTGCCGCTGAGCGCAAGGCACACAGTTTGGAAAACGTCTCAAGTCTGCGCAGCGAACGACCCAATAAGCGCTACCAGCGACGCTTGGAATTCGGGGTTGCCATCGACGCTCAGGCAATCGAAGCGCACTACACTGATGGCGTGTTGCAGTTGAAAGTACCCAAGCTCATCGAAGAAAAAGCCCAGCCGCAGCGTATCGCGATTCAATAATCCACATAGCCAGCAGCGGGTTAGACGTTTACAATGCACCAAAGCCGCGGCGTTTTGCCGCGGTCAGCGATTGTGAACGAGAATTATGGCAGAGCAAAAAACCACCCATTTTGGCTATAAAACAGTCAACGCAGATGAAAAGGTCGGCATGGTGGCCGGCGTATTCCACTCGGTAGCGGCGAAGTACGACATCATGAACGACCTGATGTCTGCCGGTATCCACCGCGTGTGGAAGCGCTTCACCATCGAGGTCTCTGGTGTCCGCAAGGGCAATACGGTGTTGGATCTAGCTGGAGGCACGGGTGACTTAACCGCCAAGTTTTCGCGTTTGGTGGGCCCAGAAGGCCGCGTGGTATTAGCCGATATCAACGATTCGATGATCGCTGTGGGTCGCGACAAGCTGACCGACCTGGGCGTGGTAGAAAACGTTGAGTACGTGCAGGCCAACGCCGAGTGCCTGCCATTCGAAGACAATACCTTCGATGTGATTACTATCGCCTTTGGCCTGCGCAATGTCACCGATAAGGACGCCGCCCTGCGCTCAATGTTGCGGGTATTAAAGCCCGGCGGTCGCCTGTTGGTGTTGGAGTTCTCACACCCCGAAAACCCCATGCTGCAAAAGGCCTACGACACCTACTCGTTCTCGATCTTGCCCAAATTGGGGCAAATGGTCGCCGGCGATGCCGAGAGCTACCAATACCTCGCCGAGAGTATCCGCATGCACCCCAATCAAGAGACTCTCAAGGGGATGATGGTCGAGGCTGGCTTTGAACAAGTCGACTACTACAATATGACGGGCGGCATCGTCGCTCTGCACAAAGGCACTAAGCCCTAGGCTGATACCATGGCAGAGCAGGTATTCCTCGCTAAAACCGCCGCTTTTGGTGCTTTAGAACACCTTATCAATCGCGCCTTGGTGCTCGACCCCGGTACCCGTTTGGCCTTGCAGGCATTACACGGCCACGTGTTTGCCTTGGAGTGCAGCGAGCCGGCGCTGGAATTGTTTCTGCATATCGATGAACCGCTGCGTTTAACCGAGCGTTACGAGGGCGATGTCACTACTCGAGTGGTGGGCAGCGCGCGCGATTTTGCAAGCTTACTTGGCGCCGATGACCCCGCCTCCGCGTTGATCAACAGCGATATTAGTGTGCACGGTAAAAGCGGTCCGCTGATCGAATTGCAGCAGATCCTTAAACAGGTGGATATCGACTGGGAAGAGCCGTTGGCAGATATTTTTGGCGAACCCGTCGGCCATCAAATCGGCCGCGGCATCCGGCGCGCGGCAGCGCATGCCAAAACGGTGCCCCCCAAGCTACAGGCCCGCGTTGAAACCCATCTCTTTGACGAAGCGCGTTTGACTCCCCGACGCGAGGAATTCGATGCCTGGGTGAAGGGTGTCGGCGAATTAAATGTGAATATCGAACGGCTGCGCGCCAAGGTCAATTTGTTGCGCAAACGCCGCGACCAGGGAGTGGATAAGTGATCCGACTGAGACGCCTGCTGACGATTACCCGTGTGGCGTTGCGCTACCGGCTCGATAAATTATTGCCCGATGATATCTTGCCGTGGGGGCTGTGGTTGCTGATGAATCTGACGCCGCTGCGTTTTTGGCCCGAGCCAAAAATGTCTCGCGGCGAGCGGTTGCGCCGTAGCCTGGAGGATTTAGGCCCAGTATTTATCAAGTTTGGCCAACTACTGTCGACGCGTCGCGACCTTTTGCCACCCGATATCGCCGACGAATTGGCGCTGTTGCAAGACCGCGTGCCACCGTTCTCGTCGCCCCTGGCCAAGGCCACCATCGAAGCCTCTTTAGGCGCGCCGGTTGACGAAATCTTCGCCGCGTTTGACACCGAGCCGATGGCTTCGGCGTCGATCGCCCAGGTGCACGCCGCCACGCTGAAGGGCGGTGAAGATGTGGTGGTCAAAGTGGTGCGCCCGGGTATTGAACGTATTATCGCCTCTGACATGAAGCTGCTGTATACCTTGGCCGGCATTGCTCAGCGCTTTTTGCGCGACGGCAAGCGCATGCGCCCGGTGGAAGTGGTGGAAGACTACGAGCACACCATTTTTGATGAGCTCGATTTGCAGCGAGAAGCGGCCAATACCTCACAACTGCGCCGCAATTTTGACAATTCGCACCTGCTTTACATTCCCCAGGTGTACTGGGATTACACGCGCCACAATGTCATGGTCATGGAGCGCATCTACGCGATTCCAGTCACCGACGTGAAGCAGTTAAAGGCGCAAGGTACCAACATGAAATTGTTGGCGGAGCGCGGCGTAGAAATCTTTTTCACGCAATTGTTCCGCGATAATTTCTTCCACGCCGATATGCACCCAGGCAATATTTTTGTCTCGCGCGAGCACCCCGAAGACCCGCAGTACATGGGCATCGACTGTGCCATCATCGGCAGTCTGACCGACTTTGATCGCTACTACCTCGCACGCAATTTACTGGCGATTTTCAATCGCGATTACCGACTAGTGGCCGACCTGCACATCGAGTGCGGCTGGGTGCCCAGCCATACCAAAGCGCACGAGTTCGAGGCGGCGATACGCTCGGTGTGTGAACCTATTTTCCAAAAGCCATTAGGTGAGATCTCTTTTGGCCACTTGCTAATCTACTTGTTCAGCACCGCGCGCCGCTTCGAAATGGAAGTGCAGCCTTCGCTGGTGTTGCTACAGAAGACGCTGCTTAACATCGAAGGCTTGGGGCGCGAGCTCTACCCCGAGCTGGATTTGTGGACCACTGCCAAACCTTTCCTAGAAGATTGGATCAAGCAGCGTTATTCGCCGAAGAGCGTGCTGAAAGAAATGCAAAAGCGCGCGCCGGGCTGGTTGGAACAACTGCCCAAGGTGCCCGACCAATTACTCAATGCCCTGACGCAGCCCCCCTTTACTGGTCGCGATGAGAGTACCTCCCGGCTAGCCGCCTTAGAGGCCAAATTGGCGGCGACCAAACGCCAACAGCGTGGGCTGTGGGTGCTCGGTCTCGGCCTCGGCGCGTTGTTACTAAACGCCTCGGAAAATTTGAGCTTTGACAGTCAGAGCTTGATATATTTAGCGGTTGGAGCTGTGCTCGCCTTGCTGATTCGCGGTTAGCTCGTCATAATCGGCATCTTTTAGAGAAAACTCATGACCGAACAAGCCTTTTTAGATGCGGTGCGTTGGAACGACGATGGCCTGGTTGCTGCGATTGCCCAAGACGTCGAGTCTGGCGTGGTGCTGATGATGGCGTGGATGAATCGCGAAGCGCTGGCGTTAACCCTCGCCGAGCAACGCGCCATCTACTATTCGCGCTCGCGGCAAAAACTGTGGCGCAAAGGCGAAGAGTCTGGTCATGTGCAGCGTTTACACGAGCTGCGCCTCGATTGTGACGGCGATGCTATTGTGATGAAGGTTGAGCAAGTGGGTGGGATTGCCTGCCACACCGGTCGACAGAGCTGTTTTTATAAACTCTGGCGCGAGGGCGAGTGGGTCGATGTCGATCCCGTACTCAAGTCAGCAGATGAGATTTATTCAAAATGAGCCATGTATTGCAAGAGCTGCAGCAGGTCTTAGAGCAGCGTAAAAACGCCTCGGCAGATACCTCCTATGTGGCGTCTTTGCACCAAAAAGGCTTGAACAAGATTTTAGAAAAGGTCGGCGAAGAGGGCACTGAAGTGATCCTGGCCGCCAAAGATGTTGAACAGGGCGGTGACAAGCAGGCGCTGATTGGCGAGGTCGCCGATCTGTGGTTCCACAGCTTAGTGATGCTGTCGCACCTGGATTTAACCGCGGAAGATGTGCTGACAGAACTGCAGCGCCGCTTCAATTTGTCGGGGCTGGAAGAAAAACGCCAGCGTCATCCCGCATAATCATTTGTTGAATTATTTGTTGGACTAAGAGAGAGATAACCATGGGTTTAGGTGGTATTAGTATTTGGCAATTGCTGATCGTTTTGGTCATCGTGGTCATGTTGTTTGGCACTAAGCGTCTGCGCAACTTGGGCGGCGACTTGGGCGGTGCGATCAAAGGCTTTAAACAGTCTATGAACGAAGAGGCCCCCAAGGCAGAAGAAGAGACCAAAAAAGTGGCGCAAGACGATGTGATCGATGTCACGCCACAGAAAACTGAAAGCAAAGACAAGGCTGAGTAAGTCAATCTATGTTTGATATTGGTTTCGCCGAACTGCTGGTCATTGGTGTGATCAGCCTGGTGGTGCTAGGCCCTGAGCGCTTGCCCGGAGCACTGCGTACCACGGGGCTGTGGGTGGGTAGAATTCGCCGCAGCATCCGCGATATTAAAACCGATATCGAGCGCGAGGTGGGCGCCGATGAAATTCGTCGCCAGCTGCACAATGAAGAAGTGATGCGCAGCCTCGAAAAAATGGATAAGGCTAAGTCCGACGTCTACTCCATGGCAGATGAGTTCCTCAACGACGCGGCCAACTTTGGCATTCGCGAGGGCGATGAAGAGTTCTTCAGCGACGAGGAAAAGGCCGCTATCGCCAAGCGTCGTGAAACGCGTGAAGCCAGTGAAAAAGCGGCGGTTGCTAGCCCCACAGAGCAAAGCAATGAGCCGGTCGAGAACAAGGACGTGCCTAAGTGAGCGACGCCGATCAGAAGTCTCCCTTTGTCGAGCATATGCTCGAGTTGCGCTCGCGAATTCTGCGCGCCTTGATGGCTGTGCTGGTCATTTTTATCGGCCTGTTTAACTTCGCCAACGAAATTTACACCTTTATTTCTGAGCCCCTGCGCCGCTTCTTGCCGGAAGGCTCAACCATGATTGCCACCGAGGTGGCGTCACCGTTTTTAACCCCCTTCAAGCTGACCTTGGTGTTGTCGGTGTTTATCGCCGTGCCCTTTTTGCTTTACCAGGCGTGGGCCTTTATTGCGCCGGGCTTGTACAAGCACGAAAAGCGCCTCGCCTTTCCGCTGCTGATCTCGAGCGTGTTGCTGTTCTATGCCGGTATGGCGTTTGCCTACTTCGTGGTTTTCCCACTCATTTTTGGTTTCTTTACCTCAGTGGGCCCGGAAAACGTCACCGTCATGACCGATATCAACAGCTATCTAGACTTCATTTTGAAACTGTTCTTTGCCTTTGGTATCGCCTTTGAAGTGCCTGTGGCAACGGTGTTGCTGATCATTACGGGTGCCACCACCGCCGACGCCTTGGCCGCTAAGCGCCCCTACATCGTGGTGGGTTGTTTTGTGGTGGGTATGTTGTTGACCCCGCCCGATGTAATTTCACAGTCGCTGTTGGCGGTGCCGGTGTGGATGTTGTTTGAGGTAGGGATCTTTTTCGGCCGCTTTGTGAAAAGCCGCCAGCCCGCCGAAGACGCCGACGAGCCACAAGAGTCGCTCTAGAGTAATTTCACTACGCTCACGTCGGGATCGCGATCGAGTCCGGCGTTGGCGAGACGATCTAAATAATTCTGCCATTTCTCCGCTTCGGTCTCCGCCAGTTCTAACAAGTAGCCCCAGCTGTACAACCCCGAGTCGTGGCCATCGGAAAACACCAATTTGAGCGCGTATTTGCCCGCCGCCTGCACGTCGGTGAGGGCGACTTGCTTTTTGCCCCACTGCAATACTTCTTGGCCTGGGCCGTGGCCGCGTACCTCGGCCGAGGGCGAGTACACGCGCAGATACTCCGCCGCCAATTGATAGTGGCGGCCGTCGGCGTATTGCAGCTCCAGGGTGTTGGAGCCGCGGTGCAACTTCACTTTGCTGGGCATGGTCACGGCGGCGTCTCCTACAGGATGTAGCGGCTGAGGTCTTGGTCGACCGACAGGTGGCCCAGATGCTGCTCAACGTAGTCACGATCGATCACGATGGCGTCTCCTTTGGCGGCCAGATCTGCGGCGTCGTAGGACAGTTCCTCGGTCAGACGTTCCATGACCGTATGCAGGCGTCGTGCACCGATGTTTTCGGTGCGCTCGTTGACGTCCCAAGCAATCTCGGCAATGCGTTTGATACCGTCGCTGCTGAAGGTGACTTGCAGGCCTTCGGTTCCCAACAAGGCGGCGTACTGCTCGGTCAGTGAGGCGCGCGGTTCGGTAAGAATACGCTCAAAATCTTCAGGGCGCAGTGCTTCCAGTTCGACGCGAATGGGCAGTCGCCCTTGCAACTCAGGAATCAAATCCGAGGGTTTAGCCAAGTGGAAGGCGCCCGACGCGATGAACAGGATGTGGTCGGTGTTGACCATGCCGTATTTGGTTTGCACGCTACAGCCTTCGATCAGTGGCAGCAGGTCACGCTGCACGCCTTCACGAGATACATCGCCGCCGCTAGCTTCTTGGCGTTTAACGATTTTATCGATCTCGTCGATGAACACGATGCCGTGTTGCTGGGCTCGTTCCAGCGCTTGTTGGCGAATTTGCTCTTCGTTAACCATGTTGGCCGCTTCTTCGTCGATCACCTTTTTGAAGGCCGCTTTAACGGTCATCTTGCGGGTAGTCTTCTGTTGACTCGCCATGGAGGAAAACATGTTTTGCAATTGCGATGTCATCTCTTCCATGCCCGGTGGGGCCATGATTTCAACGCCCACTTTATCAGCGGTAACGTTGATATCGATTTCTTTGTCGTCGAGCTTGCCCTCGCGCAATTGCTTGCGGAATAGCTGGCGCGTTGAGCTCTCTTTTTCCTCTGGGCTACTATCGCGGGCGGGTGTCAGCAGCGCATCGAGAATGCGATCTTCGGCGACGTCCTCGGCGCGGGCGCGGACTTTTTCCATCGCCTGTTCGCGGACCAATTTAATCGACATTTCCACCAGGTCGCGCACGATGGATTCGACATCGCGGCCGACGTAACCCACTTCGGTAAACTTAGTGGCTTCCACTTTGATGAAGGGCGCGTTGGCGAGTTTAGCCAGACGGCGCGCGATTTCAGTTTTACCCACCCCGGTAGGGCCGATCATTAGGATATTTTTCGGAGTCACTTCATGGCGCAGGTCTTCGTCCAATTGCGAGCGGCGCCAGCGGTTGCGCAGAGCGATCGCGACCGCGCGTTTAGCATCTTGCTGGCCAATGATGTGACGGTCTAATTCGTGCGCGATTTCGCGCGGAGTCATGGTCGACATAGTCTTCCCTTAGTCGAGATCGAGGGTCTCGATGGTCAAATTCTTGTTGGTGTAAATGCATACATCGCCAGCGATATGAAGGCTTTTTTCGACGATGTCGCGGGCGCAAAGTTCGGTGTTGTGCAGCAAGGCGGTGGCGGCGGATTGGGCAAAGGCGCCACCAGAGCCGATGGCGACCAGATTATCCTCGGGCTCGATCACGTCCCCGTTGCCGGTAATCACTAGCGAGGTTGTTTTGTCGGCCACAATCAGCAGGGCTTCGAGGCTGCGTAGCGAGCGTTCGGTACGCCACATTTTGGCGAGTTCTACCGCCGAACGGGTCAGTTGGCCTTGGAATTTTTCCAATTGTGCTTCAAAAAGTTCAAACAGGGTGAAGGCGTCGGCGGTGCCGCCGGCAAAACCGGCGATAACATTGCCGTGGAAAAGACGGCGCACTTTGCGCGCATTGCCTTTCATGACGGTGTTGCCCTGGGTCACTTGGCCATCGCCACCGATGACGACTTGGTTGCCTCGACGAACGGCGAGGATGGTGGTACCGCGGAATTGTTCCACTGTGTTGCTCCTGCAGTGAGTTATCCCCTGTATGTGGGGGCGTCTACAGGTAATTCAAGGCTTAATTATTGCGCTTGATGACGAGCGTTTCGATGTTGCTCTGCAGCAGCTCCGAGCGCGCTTTAGCCAGCTTGGATTGCGAGGTAAACGGGCCGATGAGAAGGCGGTACCACGTTTGGCCATTGTTGTATTTGGTAGGTTCTAAACTGGCTTCGTAGCCGTTCAAAATAAGCTCTGCGCGGCGGCGTTCGGCGTCTGTTTTTTGTTTAAAGGCACCCGCTTGCAGCATGTAGTGGTAGTTTTTGACCTCTTGCTTGGCGGCAGGTCTGGTGCGGGTTTCGTTGGCTAACACGGGTTCCTGCTTGGGCAGCAGGGAGTAGAACTCAAATTGGGTAGAGCCCTTTTCGCTAGTGTTATCGGCGCTACTGGCGCTGGAGGTTTGGGTGGCCTGTTTGACGACTTCGCGCAGGGTATCCTCTTCAACAACCTGGCTGCGGGTGCTGTTGAGATAGTACAAGCCATAGCCAAAACTCCCCAGTAAAAGAATGGCGAGCAGAATCAGCCAACCGGGCACGGCAGCTTTTTTAGCGGCGGGTTTACGGGCCGAACGCGCCGGCTTGCCGCGTTTGGTAGCGTTATTTTTGGGTTTAAAGTCGTGTGTCATAGGTCATCAGCATTAGCATCGCGCTATTGTAGCACCGCCTTTAGCGCTAAAACATATCGATAGGATCGACATCGAGTGACCAGTTGAGTTGTGCGCTGCCGCGCAGAGGTTCAATGGCGGGTATAAAGTGACTCAGAAAGGCCTTTAATACCCCTTTGTGTGGTGCTTGTATCACCAGTTGAGCGCGAAATTTACCCGCCCGTTTGGGCATGGGCGAGGGCAGCGGCCCTATCAGTTGTACCTTGCCCGCGGCGATGTGTTGGCCGATGTCGAGCACTTGTTGCAAAAATTGTTCTGGCGCATCTGGGGTGTTGGCATCGGCGCGCAGCATGGCCATCGCTCGGTAGGGGGGCAGCCCCATGTGTTCCCGCAATGTTAATTGGGCGTTAGCAAAGTGGAAGTAGCCCTTCTGCAGCAGTAGTTGCAATTGCGGGTGATCGGGGTGGTGGGTTTGGATGAGCACCACGCCGCGCTGCTGTTCACGCCCGGCGCGCCCTGCCACTTGAATGAGTAACTGCGCCATTTTTTCGGGGCCGCGGAAGTCGGCACTGAACAGTCCGCCGTCAGCATCGAGAATGAGCACCACCCCAAGTTTGGGGAAGTGGTGTCCCTTGGCGAGCATTTGCGTGCCAACAAGGATGCGCGGCTGACCATCGTTGATTCGAGCAATGATTTCGCGCATGGCATCTTTACGCGAGGTGGTGTCGCGATCGATGCGCAGTACTTCGATGTCGGGAAAGAGCCCTTGCAGGGCTTCTTCGCTGCGCTCTGTCCCCTGACCTATCAACACCATTTGGGGGCTTCTGCAACTAGGGCAGCGGCTGGGTAATCCCGCCCGGGCATCGCAGTGATGGCAATGCATGTGGGCTGGCCGCATGTGCACTGTCATGCGTGCGTCACAGTGATCGCAGTGGGCGTACCAGCCGCAGTCGTGACACATCAGCACCGGTGCATAGCCGCGCCGATTGATAAAGACCAGTGCCTGCTGGCCGCGCTGCAGACAGTCGCGAATGGCGCGCAACCCCACCTCGGACAGCCCGCAATTAAGCGCTTGGTGGCGCAGGTCTACGGTTTCTATATGGGGTGGTTGGGCATCGCCCGCGCGCTGGGTGAGTTTTGCTATGCGGTAGCGCCCATTGGCAACGTTGGCCAGCGATTCAAACGAGGGCGTTGCGGATCCTAGCACCACGCTGGCGCCTTCCATGTCGCCGCGCACCACGGCTAAATCGCGCGCCGAATAGCGGAAACCGTCCTGCTGTTTAAATGAGGCGTCGTGTTCCTCGTCGATCACGATCAGGCCAAGCTTGGCCATCGGGGTGAAGATGGCGGAGCGCGTGCCAATCACAATGGCGGCGCGGCCATCGCGGGCAGCGAGCCAGGTGTCGAGTCGATCGCCATCGCTACAGGCCGAGTGCAAGACCCTGACACAGGGGCCAAAGCGCTGTTCAAAACGCGCCGTGGTTTGCGGGGTGAGGCCAATTTCTGGGATCAGCACGAGGACTTGCTTACCCTCGCGTAATACCGCTTCAATGCCCTGCAAATAAACTTCGGTTTTGCCGCTGCCGGTGATGCCGGCCAGTAGCGTGCAGCCGGTGCTGGATTGAATAGTATCCAGTGCCGCGGACTGCTCGTCGTTGAGGCTGAGCGATGAGCTAAATTCTGGAGCGAGGCCGCTGTCTAGTGGCAGCCGGCATGGGCTTATCAGACCTTTTTCATGCAGAGCGTTGATGGCACTGCGCTTGTGGCCAAGCAATAATAACTGCTGGTCGGACACAGGTTTGTTCTGTGCCTGCAAATGATCCAGTAAGGCGATTTGCTTGTGGGCTTTGCCCAGCGAGGACTGGGCTTGCTCACCGCCACCTGTCTCGGTCAATTGCCAGCCAGGGCAGGTGTCGATGTCGCGCCGGTCGACCTGGCGCAGCCAGCCAGGCAGGGCGTTTTGCAGGACATCGCCGAGGGCGTGGTGGTAGTACTGCGCCGCCCATTGATAAAAATTGAGCGAGCGATCGGGCACGACAGGGGCGCTATCTAGAATGGCTACCGCGGGTTTGATTTTGTCGGCAGGAACATCGGTATGTGATGCCACTTCGATCAATATTCCCACCATGGGGCGCGGTCCGAATTGCACGGCCACGCGTTGGCCTGGCCGCAATGAGGCCACGTCTGCCGCCGCCATATCGGTAGGAGGCGCGTAATCGAAAAGTCGCCGCAGCGGTGTGGGAAGTGCCAGTCTTAAAAACACGTGGTTGGGTCGTCTTGCCAAAAACAGCAGTTTACCCCGAATCAAGCGGTGTTGTCGCCGCTGACGATTGTTCGCTTTTTAAACGAAATTGCTTGCCAGAGGCTTGTTTTTTGGTATCATGCGCGGCTCTGTGGAACCTGCCCTGTGGCAGGTCGAGCTAACGAGATGCGGTGCTGGCGATTATGGGAATGGCCAGTGGCGGCATCGGACATGCTAAAGGCCTTTGAAAATGAAAACTGATATTCACCCAAATTACACTGACATTACTGCAACTTGCAGCTGCGGTAACGTTATCAAAACTCGTTCAACTCTGGGCAGCGACCTGCACTTGGACGTATGTTCAGCTTGCCACCCCTTCTACACTGGTAAGCAGAAAGTTCTGGATACCGGCGGCCGTATCGATCGCTTCAACAAGCGTTTCGGCGCTCGCAGCTTGAAGAAATAAGATCACCGCGGCAAGATGAGGTCATGAACCTCACGACCCTGATCAGAAAGGCGCTCTTAGTGAGCGCCTTTTTTTATGCCTGCATGGCGCCCGCGGCGCTGGCGAGTTGCGTTATGCCCGCGACTAGCCAGCCAGCCAAGTTGTTGCGAATTAGCGACGGCGATACGCTTAAGTTGGTGGGTGGCACATCGGTTCGGTTATTGGGTTTAAATACGCCGGAGTTGGCGAGGAGTGGCCGTGCTGCCCAGCCGTTGGCGCAGGAGGCTAGCGAAGCGTTGCGCAGCTTACTGAGTGAGCAATTATTTTTGGTCGATGGTGATCAGCCGCAGGATCGCTATGGACGACGCTTGAGTCACGTATTTTCTAGTAGTGGTCGCTCTGCTGAAGAGGTATTGCTGGAAAAAGGCCTAGGCTTTTTTGTCGGCAGTGATCCCACAACGGGTATGGCCGATTGCTTGCGGCTGGCAGAACAACGTGCGCGGCAAGCCAAGCGAGGTGTATGGAGCGAGCGCTACTGGGCGCCGATGGCCTTTGATAGCCCCCAGCTACGCGCTGGGTTTGTGGTTTTGCAGGGGCGTATCGAGCGCGTCGAACGCAGCCGCAAGGCGACATGGATAGAAACCGAGGGCGATGTAGTGCTGCGGGTAGACGACCGTGAACGGCATCGTTTCTCCGCGGATTGGTGGCAGCAGATTGAGGGTCAGCGGGTGCTGGTAAAGGGCTGGATGGTCGATCGCAACGGTAGGCAAGGCAAGCACAAGCGTTGGCTCGTGCGCCTCATGTACCCCGATATGCTGATACCGCTGAACTAGAACAATTCTGCCGGCGCTAGCTCTTCGACTTCCGGTTCCGGGTTGCTGCTGCTTGATTCGCTCTCGGGCAGTGGCGCATTTTCCTCGCGGAATATCTCAAAAATAGCATTGCGCTGTCCGGCGCTGGCGGCTTTGCCCGTTTCCGGATCGATCCGGATAGTCACTAGACCGTCGGGTTGTTTGCGGCGTTTTTGAGGGGTCTCGGGTAGCGCCAATTCCATGTAGTCGATCCACATTGGCAGCGCGGCATTGCTGCCGAATTCGCCCGAACCGAGGTCGGTGTTGTTGTCGAAGCCCATCCAAGTGGTGGTGACGATGGATTCATTAAAACCTGAGAACCACACGTCGGTAGGGCCGTTGGTGGTACCGGTTTTACCGGCGATATCGTTGCGTTTCAGAGCGCGTGCGCGACGTCCGGTACCCTTTTTGATGGTGTCGCTGAGGATGTCGGTCATGATGAAATTAACCCGCTCATCCATGATGCGCTCGGCGTATTGCACCTGCACTTCATCGCCCTCTTCGCGAATACCCATTTCCATCGCCAGCGCCATGGCGGTTTGTTCTTCGTCACTCAGGCTGTTGTCGAGGTTGCCCTTACTACTACAGTCGGCACAAGCGATTAGCGGTGCGTGTTCGTAAAGGACGCCGCCGTCAAAGCTTTCAATGCGCTGAATAATAAAGGGATCGATTTTAAAACCGCCGTTGGCAAAAGTGGCGTAGGCCTGCGCTACTTGCAGTGGTGTGACGGCCAACGTACCTAGCGCCAGCGACAAGTCAGGGGGAAGTTTGTCGCGTTCAAATCCAAAGCGCGTTAAATAGTCGATCGCATTGCGGATACCGAGTTGCTGCAGCAGTCTGATCGACACCAAGTTGCGTGAGCTATAGAGCGCTTCGCGTAGGCGCGTTGGCCCGGCAAACTTGCCGCTGTCATTTTCGGGTCGCCAAGTGCTTTCCAGCGCTTTATCGTTGAAGACTACTGGAGCGTCGTTGAAGATGCTGGCGGCACTAAAGCCGTTTTCAAGCGCCGCGGCGTAGATGAACGGCTTCAAGTTGGAGCCAGGTTGGCGCGCCGCCTGGGTCACGCGATTGAATTTGCTCTGCGAAAAGTCGAACCCGCCGGTTACCGCTTTAATGGCGCCACTGTTGGGGTCGAGGCTGACTAACGCGGCCTGCGCTGCCGGGATTTGGCTGAGGTGCCAGCGGCCGTCTTCGGCCTGTTTCACGCGAATCAGATGGCCAACGGCGACCACATCTTCGACCGACTTAGGCTTGCTGCCACGGCTGTTTTCGCTAATGTAGGGTCGTGCGTCGGCGAGGCCGTTTTCCCAGGCGAGGCGGGCGAATTCGCCGTCGGCCAACATCAGGTCGGCGCCGTAGCTATCAATGGCGGTCACCACCGCGGGTACATTGCCGTCAAGCTCGCGGCGCTTTTGAAGGGCTTCTAACCAAACAGGCCTAAATTCTGCCAGTTCGTCGATCGGCGCGCTATCCGCCAGCGGGGTGCTGAAAAGGTCGTCTGCGGCATTCTCGCTCTCGTCGACCGCGAGGCTGTCGTCGCCGGCCGGTTCTGGGGCGGCGAGTATCGCCTCAGGTCCACGGTAACCGTGGCGTTTATCGTAGGCATAAAGGCCATCTTTCACTGCTCTGTCGGCCTTCGCCTGCAGGTTGCCGCGCAGGGTGGTGTAGGCGATAAAGCCGTCGGTGTAAATTTCTGGACCAAACATTTCCAGCAGCACTTGGCGCGCCATCTCTGAGGCGTAGGGGGCGTAGAGATCCAGCGGGGTATCGTGCTTGGTAGCGTTGTCTTCAAAGGCCTTGGCGGCGCGATACTCATCGCTGTTGATATAGCCCAGGGTGTGCATGCGATCGATGATCCAGTCGCGGCGAATCAAGGCGCGTGGCGGATTGACGATTGGGTTGTAGGCCGATGGTGCCTTGGGCAGTCCGGCTAGCATCGCCCACTGTGCATGGTTAAGTTCGTGCAGGGACTTGCCGTAGTAGACATTGGCGGCGGCTTCAAAGCCATACGCTCGGTGGCCTAGGAAAACTTCATTGACGTACATTTCAAGGATTTCTTCCTTGGTCAGCGCCATTTCCATCTCGAGCGAGAGAATGATCTCATTGAATTTACGAATGAATACGCGCTCTTTGGTCAGAAAGACCGCGCGTGCAACCTGCATGGTAATCGTGGAGCCGCCGGAGCCTTTTTCACCGGTGGTGACGATGTCGATTACCGCACGGGCAAGGCCTTTCATATTGATGCCGCGGTGCTCAAAGAAACGATCGTCTTCAGCCGCCAACAGGGCTTTTATAAAACCTTGTGGAATGTCTTCGTAGTGCAGAGGGGTGCGTTTTTTCTCGCCGAACTCGCCGATTAGCAAGCCATCTTCGCTATAAATGCGCAGTGGCGTTTGCAATTTGTAGTCGCGAAACGTTTTAACATCGGGCAGCGAGGGGCTCAAACTGAGGTAGGCCGCCGCGCCAATCATGGCCGCCGACGCCAGTGAAAAAAGAAAAAACCAAACTAATTTTAAAGCGATAACGCGGAATGTTTTCATATAGTCTATATTGTGTTTGTACGGTTTTCTCTCGACCTTGGGCAGAGCCATTATAGCCACTATTTACGGTGTGCTTAAACACTATTCCACAAGGCCGACAAATGGGAAAACCAGTGGGAAACATTTTCACGGACGGGATCGACATCAGTGTTGGGATTTCTTAAAAAGAAGAAGCCTGCGGTTCTAGGCGTCGACATAAGCTCAACAACGATTAAGTTGTTGGAGCTGAGTCGAGGCGATGGAGCTTACAAGGTGGAAAGTTATGCGGTAGTGCCGCTACCCGCGAATGCTGTGGTGGAAAAAAACATCGTCGACAGCGACGCGGTAGCTAATGCCATTCAATCTGCGCTACTCCGATCAAAAACGAAGCTGACAACGGCTGCTGCGGCTGTGACGGGCTCTTCGGTGATTACCAAAATAATTGAATTGGACGCCGAGCTCGACGACGATGCGATGGAGGCCCAGATTAATCTAGAAGCCGATCAGTATATTCCCTACCCCCTCGACGAGGTAGCGATCGATTTTACGGTGCAAGGTCCCTCGCCTGATCACTCCGACATGAGCGAAGTGTTGCTGGTGGCTTGTCGTCGAGAAACCGTGGATATGCGGGTTGATGCCCTCGAGCAAGCGGGTCTTACCGCCAAGGTCATTGATATTGAAGCCCACGCCATTGAGCGCGCCTACGGTATTATTGCCGATCACGTTGATATGACGGGCCAAGATAACACCGTTGCGGTGTTTGATATCGGTGCCACCATGACAACGCTCAGCGTGTTGGTGGATGGTCATTCGGTGTATACCCGTGAACAGCTGTTTGGTGGTCGTCAATTGACCGACGAAGTCCAGCGTCGCTATGGCCTTTCTCAAGAAGAAGCGGGTCTTGCTAAGAAGCAAGGCGGTCTGCCGGATGATTACCAGACCGAAGTACTCGAGCCCTTCATTGACGCGGTCGTGCAGCAGTTGATCCGCGCGCTGCAATTCTTTTTCTCATCTAGCCAATACAATGACGTCAGTTTGGTGGTGTTGGCCGGAGGTGTGTCGGCAATGGATGGTCTAGCCGACATCGTGGCGCAAAAGCTCGATACCCCCACCATCGTCGCCAATCCGTTTGCGCAAATGGGCGTCAGCGGAAAAGTCGATACAGAAGCACTTGCTAAAGATGCCCCCGCCTTAATGATTGCCTGCGGTCTGGCCTTGAGGAGTTTCGACGATGGCCAACATTAACCTATTACCCTGGCGTGAAGAGCGCCGCGAAGAGCTCAAAAAAGAGTTCTTCACTATGTTGGGTCTCGCCGCCGGCGCCGCTGTATTGGTGATTGTGTTGGTGATGCAGGCCTACAGTATGGCGATCGATGGTCAGCGCGGCCGCAATAATTTCCTAAATCAGCAGATCTCCTTGTTGGATGCTCAGATTCGTGAGATCCAAGAGCTGGAGAAAAAGCGCGATCAACTGTTAGAGCGCATGCGCGTCATTCAAGAATTGCAGGGTAATCGCCCAGTGATTGTGCGTTTGTTTGACGAATTGGTGCGCACCCTTCCCGACGGTGTTTACTACCGCACTGTGAAGTACACCGAAGCCAATAAAACCATCAGTTTGGATGGCACGGCGGAATCCAATAATCGCGTATCTAGCCTGATGCGCGCGTTTGAAGCCTCAGAGTGGTTTTCTGATCCGCTGTTGACGTCAGTTACCGCCAATCCCGCGGAAGGTGAAAACGCCAACAATTTTGTCATGACGGTCAAGTTGGCTAACCCCAATGACAGCGTGGAGGGCGATGAGTAATGGATACTTCAAATCTCAAAGCCCAGTGGCAGGCGCTGCAAGAGTTTGATTTTAACTCGTTGGACATGGAAAACCCCGGTTCTTGGCCAACCCCAGCCAAGGTCGTTGCAGCGGTATTTCTAGCGCTTTGCGCGCTGTTTGGCGGATACAAATTATTCGTCGAAGACATGATGAAACAGTTGGAGAATGAACAGCGCCGCGAGCAGGAATTGCGTCAGCAATTTGAAGCCAAGGCGTTTAAGGCAGCCAATTTGCCTATGCTGAAAGCCCAGCTCGCTGAAATGGAGCAGTCCTTTGGTAAGTTGTTGGGACAACTGCCCACCGACACCGAAGTGCCAGGTCTGTTAGAGGATATTAGCAACCGCGGAGAAAGCTCTCGCCTCAACTTCAATAGCATTAAGTTACTGGCCGAGCAGCGCAAGGAGTTCTACATCGAGCTGCCTATTTCCATCAACACCCAGGGCAACTACCACGACATGGGTGGCTTTGTTAGCGGTGTTGCAGCATTACCACGCATCGTGACCCTGCACGATTTCACCATTAGGCCCGATGGCAAAACGGTCACAGGTTTGACCCTTGATATCTTGGCTAAGACCTATCGCTACAAGGAGGATGAATAATGACTCCTATGACACGATGGATCGCTCTGTTGGCACTGGCGGCATTAACCGCCTGTAGCGGTGGCAACGAAGATTTGCAGCAGTTTGTTGACGAAACCAAGGCCAAGCCCGTGGGTAAGGTACCCCCTATCCCCGTGTTTAAACCCTATCAAGCCTTTACCTATTCAGCCCAGGCGCTGCGTCCGCCGTTTGAAAAGCCGGTTGATATCTTGGCATTACAAAAACGCCGAGGCGATTCGACGATTAAGCCTGATTTTTCTCGTCCAAAAGAGTTCTTGGAAGGCTTCGATCTAGATAACCTATCGATGGTCGGTACATTGTCGAACAGCAAGGGTTTCTGGGCGTTAGTGCGTGACACTGAGGCTAATGTACACCGAGTTGCGATCAATAATTACATGGGTCGCAACCACGGCAAAGTGATTGAATTGGGTGACACCTTTATCTCTTTAATTGAAATTGTCCCCGATGGTTTGGGTGGTTGGTTAGAGCGCCCCAAAACCTTAAATTTGAAAGTGCTTGAGAATTAAGCGAGTCGGAGAAAGTTATGGAAAATGGATTTACGCACACTTTGTTTAGTGCAGCACGTTGGGCGGCGACATGTCTTTGCGCGGCCCTTTCCAGTGCGGCTTGGGCGGAGGTGGCAGTGACCAATGTGGAATTTGCCAATAAAGCGAGTGGTGCACTGGAGATTCGACTCGACTTTGACGGCGCGCCGCCAAGTCCGAAGACCTATACCATTACTCAGCCAGCCCGTCTGGTGGTAGATATGGAAGGCGTGATCAGCCGCCTCGAGCAGAAAAAGCACAGCCTTGGTTTGGCCAATGCAGAGAGCCTGATGGTGTTAGAGGCGGGCGATCGCACGCGAGCCATCGTCAACCTGAAAACCATGTCGCCCTACAGTACTAATGTGCGCGGTAATTCGCTGTTTATTGAGCTCGGACAAGCCGGAGCTGGCGACTACGTGACGCGCCCCACTGAGGGTGTCTTGAGTGCATCGTTAAAACGCAGCGGCGCGGTAGCCAACGCTAACGCCGTGGGCTCTATTAATAGTCTCGACTTTAAGCGCGGTCCCGCGGGCGAAGGCATGTTGATTATCGATTTGAGTGAGCAGCGTATCGATGTGGATGTGCGCGTTGAAGGCTCTAGCCTAAAAGTCGATTTCCTCGATTTGAATGTGCCAGAGAAATTACAGCGCAAATACGATGTGGTTGATTTCGCCACCCCTATCAGTGGCTTTGAGGTAGTACAGGCCCCCAACGCCGTGTCTATTAACATGCAGGCCGAGGGACAGTTTGACTACTTGGCTTACCAGGCCGACGAACAGTACGTGATCAGTGTCAAACCCTTGAGCGAAGAAGAGTTGGCCGAAAAACGCAAGGAGTTTGCTTACGCTGGCGACAGCCTGTCGCTTAACTTCCAAGACATCCCGGTCCGTTCGGTGCTGCAGTTGATCGCCGACTTCACCGACCTGAACTTGGTGGCTAGCGACACTGTGGCGGGCAATATCACCCTTCGCCTGCAAAATGTGCCTTGGGATCAAGCGCTGGATTTGGTGTTGAAAACCAAGGGCCTAGACAAGCGTGTCGAAGGCAATGTGTTGATGGTCGGTCCCGCCGATGAAATTGCCGAGCGCGAGCGTAAAGAAGTTGAGCACAACAAGCAGCGCGAGGAATTGGCGCCGCTACAGACGGAATTCATCAAGATTCGCTACGCCGACGCCAAAGAGTTGTACGACATGTTTATGGGTAATGATGAGCAGATGAATCAGAGCTCTAGCCGTCGTCGTACCGGCGATGGTGAAGATGACAATCAAAGTTTGTTATCAGAGCGCGGTTCAATTCATGTCGATGAGCGCACCAATGCGCTGTTAGTGACTGAAACCGCTGCTAAGCTTGACGAAATCCGCGGTTTGATCGAGCTGCTCGATGTGCCGATCCGCCAGGTGATGATTGAGGCGCGAATCGTCAAAGCGAGTTCGGATTTTTCTGAAAAGCTCGGCGTACAGTGGGGCGGTGTCGGCACCGCGGACAACGGTCGTTTAATTTCCGGTGGCGGTTTGGCTTCTGTTACGGACCTTCGTGATAGCTTTAGCTCAGGAGGTGGCTTAGAGGCGACATACCCTGATGCACTTGCTGTGGATTTAGGACTTCTCGATACTGGAGCAACTAAATTCAGCATCGGCTATGCAGACGCTGGCATGTTGTTAAACCTTGAGTTGTCTGCCCTGGAGTCCGGTGGCTACGGTGAAGTGGTGTCGCAGCCTAAGGTCATCACCGGCGACAAACAGGAAGCGATGATTAGTTCGGGTGTCAAAATTCCCTACCAGACGCGCCAAACCGGGGCGTCAGAGGGCGCCGGCAACCAGCAAGCAACCATTACTCTGGAAGAGGCGGTGTTGAAATTGCAGGTGACACCCAAAATCACTCCGGATAATCGAATCATCATGGATTTGATCATTACCCAGGATGCCTTGGCGGGGGTGGCAAGTAACGACCAGCCATTGATCGATACCACTCAATTGGAAACCCAAGTGTTAGTGGATAATGGTGAGACCATTGTACTGGGTGGCGTGTTCCAAACAGAGGACATCAACTCTACGACGAAGACGCCGTTGTTGGGTGATATTCCTGTGTTGGGTAACCTCTTCAAGAGAAAGAGCAAGCAAACCAATAAGACTGAGACATTGATCTTTATTACCCCCAGTATTCTGGCGGATGCGCTGCGCTAGTCTTTTTGGCAGCCACCTTCCAGTTGATTTGAAAGCGCGGAATTGTCCGCGCTTTTTTATGGGCGTCGGTAAATTTCACCACAGCGCGGTAAGGGGATATAATGCCCCGGCGTCATGAGGACGCGCTGTGAGAGCGACCATGAAAAACACCACGAATATCTTCCTTGTTGGCCCGATGGGGGCAGGCAAAACCACCATTGGTCGATTGCTATCCGATCGTTTGCAATTGAATTTTGTCGACGCCGATAAATACATCGAAGAAGTCTCCGGTGCCAATATCCCTTGGATTTTTGATGTTGAAGGTGAGGCGGGCTTTCGCGAACGCGAGACGCGGGCGATTGACGAGTTGAGCCAAGGCGAAGGGGTGTTACTCGCCACCGGCGGCGGCGCGGTGACCCGTGAAATCAATCGCCAGCTGTTGAGTGAGCGTGGTGTGGTGGTATACCTGTACGCTACAGTCGATCAGCAAGTAGATCGCACCGCGCGCGATCGCAATCGGCCGCTGCTGCAAAATGACAACCCTCGCCAAGTGCTAGAGGATCTCTTTGCGGTTCGCGACCCGCTCTATCGAGAAGTGGCCGATATTATCGTCACGACAGACAATCGCCCGCCCAATATTGTGGCGCGCGATATCGGCGAACAAATTAATCAATACATCCGTCAACTAGCCTAGAGAGAGCTATGAAACAACTTCACGTTGAACTGGGCGATCGTTCTTACCCAATTTACATCGGCCCCTCGGTGATGACCAACGCCGAGCTATTGCAGCAGCACATACGTGGCCAGCAAGTCATGGTGGTAACCAACGAAACGATTGCGCCACTCTATCTGCCGCAGGTGATAGAGGCGTTAGCCGGTAAAACCGTTGCGCATGTGATTCTGCCCGATGGCGAAAAATTTAAGACCTTGACCACGCTCAATACGGTATTCGATGCCTTGCTTGAAAAGCGCTTTAACCGCACGGTGACACTCGTCGCCTTAGGCGGGGGTGTGATTGGTGATATGACGGGGTTTGCCGCGGCGTGCTACCAGCGCGGCGTCGATTTCGTGCAAATTCCCACCACCTTGCTTTCTCAAGTGGATTCATCGGTGGGTGGTAAGACAGGTGTCAACCACCCGATGGGCAAGAACATGATTGGCGCGTTTTATCAGCCACAGAGTGTACTCATCGATACCAATACCTTACGCAGCTTGCCCGATCGTGAATTCGCGGCGGGTATGGCGGAAGTGATCAAGTACGGTTTAATTGCCGATATCGATTTTTTTGCTTGGCTAGAGGCCAATGTCGATGCCCTCATGGCTCGCGACGAAGCGGCCTTGCAATACGCCATCGCGCAGTCTTGTCAGACCAAGGCGGACGTTGTTGCACAAGATGAGCGCGAAGGCGGAATTAGGGCTATTCTTAACTTAGGTCATACCTTCGGGCACGCGATAGAGACAGCGACCAACTACACGAGCTACCTGCACGGCGAGGCCGTAGCGGTGGGTATGTTGATGGCGATGGATCTTTCACAGCGAATGGGCGCGGTTAGCGAACAAGATTGTCAGCGCACGCGCGACTTAATTGAGCGCTGTGGATTGCCGAGCCTCAGCCCGCAAGGCATGTCACAAGAAACGTATATGTCCCTCATGGCGGTGGACAAGAAAGTGCTCGACGGATCGTTGCGCTTGGTGCTGTTAAAGCGCCTTGGCGAGGCCTACGTCGGAAACGACTTCCCGCCCGCTGCACTGGAAGCAACCCTGGGGGCCTTCTGTCACGAGTGAGGTAGGCATGGAAGCGAGTAAGGCCGCATTTACTGGAGATGTATTGCAGTCCGTGGAAAGCTTATTGACGACCTCAAAAGACAGTTTTTATCTGGATGCGCATCGAAGCGATACGGTGCAGCAGATGGACCACCACTGGAAGTATTCCGGCACGGTGTTGCTGTGCGGCGATCCTGGCGTAGGCAAGTCGGCGCTAGTTAAAAAAGCCCAAGATATGCTCCCCGACGATGTGGTCTCGCTCTACATCGACTGCAAAGTGCTGACCTCAGCTGACGATATCCTGAGTTATATCCTCGATGCGCTGGGGCTGAGTGGCGGCCCGCTTAAAACGCGCCGTGAAGCCGCGGAAAAACTATTGCAGCACGCAGAGCTTGAGGCCGATTTGGGCCGCTATGTGTTGCTTTATTTAGATCACTTTGATGCCCTGCGCGATAGTAGTCAGCGATTTTTTTGGCAATTGTCGCAGTTGCCACACAGCCAGCTAAAAATGGTGATGGTGACCGACAGCTACTATCGAGAGTGCCTCGAGGGTTTCGATGTCGCAGATACCGTGCCACAACTTTTTCTACAGCCCTTGCACCCGCACAAGATTATCCACCATCTCAACGAGCGATTAGCCCCCAGCGGCCTTGAAATGCACCAGTTGTTGTCGGTGAAGGCGCTGGATAATCTTATCGCTAGTTCTAAAGGTAATATTGCTCAGTTGGAAGATGCGCTGCAGCAATTAATTGCGCAACATCATCAACCCATCGCGGCCAAGACCAGATTGAGCAGCACCGTTGTGGCGGTGGTGGCGTTGAGTATGATGCTCACCGGGGGTATCTATTTTGTGTTGGTGGGAGGCGATGAGTCGCCGAGCGTTGCGCCTGTCGTGGCAGTGGCACCAAGCCTTCAGCCCGAGGTGCCGCTGGTCGAAGACATCAAGCAGCAAGGCATAGAGGAGACAGAAACGCTAGAGCTGACCGAGCCGCTTAGCGAAACTTCAGAAACTGCTGCGGTGGAGACGCCAGCGCCACCTGAGCCAATAGCGGCCCCGGTACTTCCCGTTACGATCCAATTGATGGGCGTTTATGAGCGGGCGAGGTTGCAGAGCATTCGCAACAAGCACCTCGATCAACCGCTGGATATCGTCGAAACCGAACGCAATGGGCGGCCTTGGTATGTGCTTCTGTACGGAGCCTATCCCGATAAAGCGACGGCAAGGCGCGAGCTGCCGCGCATTCCGGCGGATCTAAAGCCTGGCGAGCCATGGATTCGTATGCGTGCCGATATTCGCTAAGTTATTGATACATAAATTATCTTGTTTAACCTTTCGTAAGATTCGCACGATTTATGAGCAATTCGTAATATTTTTGAGGTCGAAAATTTGTTTGAACAAGGCCTCACGTGTAGAATGTCGATCCCCTTTTTCTTGTGTTAGATGCTTCGCGCCACCTGAAACTGGCTAACACATTGTTTTATTTATTTTTTACGGAATTGTCTATGAGCGCAGGACTGTATACCGCTGGTGAGTTTAAAGATAACTGTGGATTTGGCTTGATTGCACACATGCAGGGCGAGCCAAGTCATCGCTTGTTGAGCACCGCGATCGAGGCCCTTACATGCATGACACACCGTGGCGGTATTGCCGCAGACGGTAAAACTGGCGACGGTTGTGGTCTGTTGATTCAAAGCCCTGAGAGCTTCTTGCGTAGTGTTGCCGAAGCCGATTTGGGCCACACCATGGGCGACCACTTTGCCGTAGGTCAGATCTTTCTGAACAAAGATGCCGATTTGGCCGCAAAAGCGCGCGCCGAATTCAAAAAACAAGTCGAAGCCCAGGGCTTGGTGGCTATCGGTTGGCGCAAAGTGCCGGTTGACCCCAGCGTCTGTGGTGAGATCGCACTAGAAACGCTGCCCGACATCGAGCAATTCTTTATCGATGCGCCCGGCGTAGATCCCGCTGACTTGTCGGCCAAGTTGTTTGTGGTGCGTCGCCTGACCGAAAAAGCGCTCGAGAGCGACCCTGATTTCTACATCTGTAGCTTGTCTGAGCGTGTTCTGTCATACAAAGGCCTCGTCATGCCGGTTGACCTGCCGCGCTTCTATTTGGATCTGGCCGACGAGCGCATGGAAACCGCTATCTGCGTATTCCACCAACGCTTCTCTACTAACACCAGCCCACGCTGGCCGTTGGCACAGCCCTTCCGTTTGTTGGCGCACAACGGTGAAATCAACACCATTGAAGGTAACCGAAACTGGGCCGATGCACGTTCTAGCAAGTTCGTGTGCGAAAAGCTGCCCAACATCAAAGAACTGATGCCGTTGGTTAACCGCACAGGGTCTGACTCATCTAGTATGGACAACATGCTGGACGTGCTGCTGACCGGTGGTATGGACCTGTTCCGCGCCCTGCGCATGATGATCCCACCCGCCTGGCAGAACATTGAGTCAATGGACTCTGACCTGCGTGCGTTCTACGAGTACAACTCGATGCACCTTGAGCCCTGGGATGGCCCAGCGGGCTTGGTGTTGACCGAAGGTCGCCACGCCGTGTGTATGCTCGACCGCAACGGCCTGCGCCCAGCGCGTTATGTCATTACTAAAGATGGCTTCATTACCCTGGCGTCTGAAATTGGTGTGTACAACTACACCCCTGAAGACGTTGTAAGCAAGGGGCGTATCGGCCCCGGCCAGATGCTGGTTGTGGACACCCAAACCGGTGAGCTGTTGTTGACCGATGATATCGATCAGCGCCTCAAGTCTTCGAAGCCCTACCGCAAATGGTTGCGCCAGAACACGGTGGTTATCGAAGGCCACTTGGACAGCGACGAGCCCGTTAACCAAATTACCGGTGACGACCTCAACGCCTACATGAAAATGTTCAAGGTGTCGTTCGAAGAAGCCGAGCAAGTGTTGCGCCCCTTGGGTGAAACCGGCCAAGAAGCTGTCGGCTCGATGGGTGACGATACCCCTATGGCAGTACTGTCACGCCAGCAACGTTCGCTGTACGACTACTTCCGTCAGAAGTTCGCCCAGGTAACCAACCCGCCGATCGATCCACTGCGTGAAGCGATCGTGATGTCGCTCGAAACCTGTATGGGTCCCGAGCTGAACGTCTACGAGGAAACAGCAGAGCACGCCAACCGCGTGGTGTTGTCTTCTCCTGTGTTGTCTGACAGCAAGTTCCAAGCGCTGATGAACCTGGAAGAGCGCGGTTACCCCGCACTGCCCATCAGCCTGCAATACAATCCCGAGGAGAAAAACCTCGAGCAAGCGGTGCGCGATATCGCCGACGCTGCAGAAGCGGCCGTTCGCGCCGGTACTGTGTTTGTGGTTCTGACTGATCGCGACATCAGCAAGGGCATGCTGCCTGTGCACGCGCTGTTGGCGACCGGTGCCGTGCACCACCGTTTGATTGCTGCAGGTTTGCGTACCGATTCAAACATCGTGGTTGAAACAGCCACCGCTCGCGATTCGCACCACATCGCTACATTGATCGGCTTTGGCGCAAGCTGCGTTTACCCCTATCTGTCTTACTCGGTATTGAGCGACCTGATCGCCAAAGGCGAGCTGTTGGGTGATCCTGACAAGTCGCACAAAAACTACCGCAAGGGCATCAACAAGGGTCTGTTGAAGATCATGTCGAAGATGGGTATTTCAACCATCAGCTCTTACCGTGGTGCGCAGCTGTTTGAAGCTGTGGGTATCGACAGCAACGTGGCTGACCTATGCTTCAAAGGTGTGGCCGCGCGCATCCAAGGTGCGGGCTTCCCCGAACTCGAAGCCGACCAGAAGAAACTGGCCAAGCTGGCCTTTACCTCGCGTAAAGCTGTTGAGCAGGGCGGTCTGCTTAAATACGTTCACGGCAGCGAATACCACGCTTTCAACCCAGATGTAGTCCGCGCACTGCAAGAAGCGGTTCAAACTGGCAACCCCGACGCCTACCGTCGCTATGCCGAGTTGGTGAACACGCGCCCCATCGCCACCCTGCGTGACTTGATGGCACTGCGCAGCGACGTCACCCCGATCGATGTCGACGAAGTAGAGCCGCTGCAAAATATTTTGCTGCGCTTCGATTCAGCGGGTATGTCGCTGGGTGCTCTGTCGCCTGAAGCGCACGAAGCGCTGGCCGAGGCAATGAATAGCTTGGGCGGTCGCTCTAACTCGGGTGAAGGTGGTGAAGACCCCGCTCGCTACGGTACTAACCGCGTTTCTAAAATCAAGCAGGTGGCATCTGGCCGCTTCGGTGTAACGCCACACTACTTGGTGAACGCCGAAGTACTGCAAATTAAAGTGGCCCAGGGCGCCAAGCCCGGTGAAGGTGGTCAGTTGCCCGGTGGCAAGGTGAACGATCTGATCGCGCGCCTGCGTTACTCGGTACCCGGCGTGACCCTGATTTCGCCTCCACCCCACCACGACATTTACTCGATCGAAGACTTGGCGCAGCTGATTTTCGACCTCAAACAGGTCAACCCCAGTGCGCTGGTGTCGGTAAAACTGGTCTCTGAGCCCGGTGTTGGCACTATTGCTGCCGGTGTGGCCAAGGCCTACGCCGACTTGATCACCATCTCTGGCTACGATGGCGGTACCGCGGCAAGCCCGCTGACCTCTATTCGCAACGCCGGTTCGCCATGGGAATTGGGCTTGAGCGAAGCGCAACAAGCGCTGCGTATTAACCACCTGCGTGGCAAGGTGCGTGTACAAGCAGACGGTGGTCTTAAAACCGGTCTCGATGTGATTAAAGCCGCTATCTTGGGTGCGGAAAGCTTCGGTTTTGGTACCGCGCCGATGGTATCGCTGGGCTGTAAGTTCCTGCGCATCTGTCACTTAAACAACTGTGCTACCGGTGTGGCCACTCAGGACAAGCGCCTGCGCGACGACCACTACATCGGCACCGTGGAAATGGTGAAACACTTCTTCCTGTTCGTGGCACAAGAAGTGCGCGAGTTGTTGGCGCAATTGGGCGTTCGCTCGCTGGAAGAGTTGATCGGTCGCACCGATTTGCTGCAAGTGATTGAAGGCACAACTGACAAGCACGCTAAATTGGATTTGAGCCCCATCCTGTCAGATGGCGGTGCGGATCCTCGCCTGCCACGTTTCTGCCAATCGGAGCGCAACGAACCCTTCGACAAGGGATTGCTGGCTGAGCGCATGGTGGAAACCACGTTGGCGAGCATCGAAGCCAAAGCGGGTGGTACTTTCGAATTTACCGTTACCAACTGCGACCGTTCGATCGGTGCGCGTTTGAGCGGTGAGATTGCCAAGCGTTACGGCAACGACGGCATGGCTGACGTCCCCGTTAACTTGATGCTGAATGGTACCGCGGGTCAGAGCTTCGGTGTGTGGAACGCCGGCGGTCTGAACATGTACCTCGAAGGCGATGCTAACGACTACGTCGGTAAGGGCATGGCCGGCGGCAAGCTGGTGATTTACCCACCCAAGGGCAGCACCTTTGCGAGCCAAGAGACCGCCATTATCGGCAACACCTGTCTGTACGGTGGTACCGGCGGTAAGTTGTTCGCCTCAGGTAGCGCGGGTGAGCGTTTCGCCGTCCGCAACTCTGGCGTCCACGCTGTGGTTGAAGGCGCCGGCGATCACTGCTGTGAATACATGACCGGTGGTCTGGTGACCGTACTGGGTAAAACGGGTTACAACTTCGGTGCAGGTATGACCGGTGGTTTCGCCTACGTACTGGATTTGGATCGCACCTTCTCTGAGAAGTACAACAACGAGTTGGTGGAAATTTCACGCATTACCCAAGAGTCTTACGAAGCACACCGCAACCACTTGCGCAGTGTGATTCAAGAGTTTGTCGCTGAGACGGGTAGCGCCTGGGGTCAAACCATCCTGGATGAGTTTGAAGATTACATGCGCAAGTTCTGGCTGGTGAAACCAAAAGCCGCCAGCTTGGAAAGCTTGCTGCACAACTTCAAGCGCAGTGCCGCTTAATTGTCTGCCGGGTGTAGAGAGAGAATATTATGGCTGAGCGTTTAGACAACAACTTCCAATTCATCGAAGTGGGACGTACCGATCCTTCTAAGAAAGCGATCGACGTGCGCAAGCACCAGTTCGTTGAAATTTACGAGCCCTTCCAGAAGGAAGAAGTGGCCGGTCAAGCACACCGCTGTTTGGCCTGCGGCAACCCCTACTGTGAGTGGAAATGCCCTGTACACAACTTCATCCCCGACTGGTTGAAGCTGATTTCGGAAGGCAATATTTTTGAGGCGGCTGAATTGAGCCACCAAACCAACTCGCTGCCAGAAGTGTGTGGTCGCGTGTGCCCACAGGATCGTCTGTGTGAGGGTGCCTGTACCCTCAACGATGGCTTTGGTGCCGTCACCATCGGTTCAGCGGAAAAATACATTACCGACACCGCCCTCAGCATGGGCTGGCGTCCCGATATGTCGAAAGTCGTTCCCAACGGTAAGCGCGTAGCGGTTATCGGTGCGGGCCCTGCGGGTCTGGGCTGTGCCGACGTATTGGCGCGTTCAGGTGTAGAAGTCACCGTGTTTGACCGCTACCCAGAAATTGGTGGACTGCTGACCTTCGGTATCCCCGAATTCAAGCTTGAAAAGAGCGTTATGCAGCGTCGCCGCGAAGTGTTTGAAGGCATGGGCATTCAGTTCCGCCTTAACACCAATGTCGGCACTGACATCACCATCCAAGAAATCGTAGAGGGTTACGATGCCGTGTTCATGGGCACCGGTACCTACAACTCTATGAAAGGCGGCTTCCCCGGTGAAGACTTACCCGGCGTGCACGATGCGCTGCCCTTCCTGATTGCCAACGTTAATCGCAACATGGGTTGGGAAAAAGACGCCGCTGACTTCGTCAGCGTGAAAGGCCAACGCGTGGTTGTTCTGGGTGGTGGTGACACCGCGATGGACTGTAACCGCACCTCAATCCGCCAAGGCGCGGCGCAAGTCACCTGTGCCTACCGCCGCGACGAAGCGAACATGCCCGGTTCGGTACGCGAAGTGGCTAACGCCAAAGAAGAGGGCGTACAGTTCCTGTTCAACCGCCAGCCTGTTGCCATCGTAGGCGAAGGCAAAGTGGAAGGCGTCAAAGTGGTTGAAACCCGCTTGGGTGAACCCGATGAAAATGGTCGTCGCCGCCCTGAAGTGATCGAGGGTAGCGAGCAAGTGATCCCCGCCGACGTGGTGTTGATCGCTTTCGGTTTCCGCCCCAGTCCTGCGCCATGGTTTGCCGATATCGGTGTTGAAACCAATAGCTGGGACGGCGTGATTGCCCCCGAAGAACAAGAGTTCAAATTCCAGACCACTAACCCGAAAGTGTTCGCCGGTGGTGACATGGTACGCGGTTCCGATCTGGTGGTGACTGCTATCTGGGAAGGCCGCCAGGCCGCAGAAGGCATTTTGGACTATCTCGACGTATAATCAGCGTCGAAACCAAGAGGTGGCTTGCCACCTCTTTTCTTTTAAGGATAAGTAATGAGCGATTTTCCCGCCCTGAAAAACGATCGATTCCTGCGTGCGTTGAACCGCGAGTCGGTGGATGTGACCCCCGTGTGGATGATGCGCCAAGCTGGTCGCTATCTGCCCGAATATCGTGCTACCCGTGCGGTTGCCGGCGATTTCATGTCGCTGTGCATGAATACTGAGTTGGCGTGTGAAGTGACCCTGCAACCACTGGAGCGCTTCCCGCTGGACGCAGCGATTTTGTTTTCAGACATCCTCACCATTCCCGATGCCATGGGCCTCGGACTGTACTTTGAAACTGGCGAAGGCCCGCGCTTTCACAAGCCTGTTCGCAGCGCGGCAGAAGTTGAGGCACTGCAGGTAGTTAACACCGCCAAAGACCTGACCTACGTGACTGACGCCGTTACCATGATTCGCCGCGAATTAAACGGTCGCGTCCCCTTGATCGGTTTTTCTGGCAGCCCTTGGACCCTGGCGACCTACATGGTCGAAGGTGGCTCTAGTAAGGACTTCCGCCGTGCCAAAGCAATGGCTTTCGACACGCCTGAAGTGATGCACATGCTGCTCGACAAGTTGGCCGACAGCGTTATCGATTACTTAAACGCACAGATCCACGCCGGCGCCCAGGCGGTACAAATTTTTGATACCTGGGGCGGAGCTCTGAGCCACGCGGCGTATCGTGAATTTTCACTGGCCTACATGGAAAAAATCGTCAACGGCTTGATCCGTGAGCACGACGGTCGCAAGATTCCGGTCATTCTGTTTACCAAGAACGGTGGCCAGTGGTTGGAAGCCATCGCGGCCACGGGTTGCGATGCCGCGGGTCTGGATTGGACCACGGATATCGGCAATGCGCGCCAGCGTGTTGGCGGCCAGATCGCTCTGCAAGGCAACATGGATCCCACCATGCTGTACGCTTCGCCCGCGGCCATCCGCGCCGAAGTAGGTCGTATCCTAGAGAGCTTTGGGCACGGCAATGGCCACGTGTTTAACCTGGGCCACGGCATCACCCCCGATGTGAAGCCCGAGCACGCCGGTGTCTTTATCGAATCGGTACACGAGCTCAGCGCCAAATACCACGCGTAAACGCATATTCCGGCGCCGCTCTGGCGCCGGTACTCTCTCTATTTGTCACAATGCCTCTCTGGCGCTTGAATTAGTCGCCTAACAACGCCTATCCTGTTCTTTTATTCGATAATGCCTATGCCATTAGATTGCTTAGTGACCTAAAGAAAATAGAAAGGATATACCCCATGAGAACACGTGCAGCTGTTGCGCTTGCCCCCGGCAAACCCCTCGAAATTATGGAAGTCAATCTGGACGGCCCCAAGGCTGGTGAAGTGCTGATTGAAATCAAAGCGACCGGTGTCTGTCACACCGACGAATTTACCCGCTCGGGCGACGATCCAGAGGGCATTTTTCCCAGTATTTTGGGCCACGAAGGCGCCGGTGTGGTGGTTGAAGTGGGCGAGGGCGTCACTACCCTCAAACCCGGTGATCACGTTATTCCTCTGTACACCCCCGAGTGTCGTCAGTGCCACGCCTGTTTGAGTGGCAAGACCAACCTGTGTACCGCCATTCGCGGCACCCAAGGTCAGGGCCTGATGCCCGACGGCACCACCCGTTTCTCAATGCTGGATGGCACCCCTATCTACCACTACATGGGTTGCTCTACCTTCGCAAACCACACCGTCATGCCCGAAATTGCCCTGGCGAAAGTGCGCGACGATGCGCCCTTCGACAAAATTTGCTACATCGGCTGTGGCGTGACCACCGGTATCGGTGCGGTAATCAACACGGCTGGCGTGGAAATCGGTTCTACCGCCGCGGTGTTTGGTCTAGGCGGCATTGGTTTGAACGTTATCCAGGGCCTGCGCATGGCCGGCTGCGACAAGATCATCGGTGTCGACTTGAACGACAGCAAGGCAGAGATGGCGAAAAAATTCGGTATGACCCACTTCGTCAACCCTTCAAAAATTGATGGTACCGTGACCGAGGCGATCATCGAATTGACCAAAACCGAGCAGGATCAATTTGGCGGCGTAGACTACTCATTCGACGCCACCGGTAACGTCAAGGTGATGCGCGATGCACTGGAGTGTTCGCACCGCGGTTGGGGTGTGTCGGTGATTATCGGTGTAGCGCCCGCCGGCGCTGAAATCAATACTCGCCCCTTCCAGTTAGTGACTGGCCGCGTTTGGAAAGGCACCGCCTTCGGTGGCGCTAAAGGCCGTACCGACGTACCGAAGTTTGTCGACTGGTACATGGATGGCAAGATCGAAATCGACCCCATGATTACCCACAAGCTAAAACTCGAGGATATCAATAAGGCATTCGATTTGATGCACAGCGGTGAAAGTATCCGCGCCGTGGTGGAATACTAATGGCTACCGAACAACTCAGTAACGTCCGTTGTTTTGGTGGCCAGCAGTTGCGCCTTCAACACCGCTCGGCGGTGTTGAATTGCGACATGGTCTTCGCTGTTTACCTGCCCTCGGTGGCGACCCAACGCCAGGTACCAGTGATCTACTGGCTGTCAGGCTTAACCTGTACCGATGAAAACTTTGTCACCAAGGCCGGGGCGCAGCAATTCGCAGAGAAGTACGGTGTAGCCATCGTGGCACCGGACACCAGTCCGCGCGGCGACGATGTGCCCGACGATGCTGACAAGGCCTACGATTTTGGTTTGGGTGCGGGCTTTTATGTCAACGCCACACAGGCGCCTTGGTCACAGCACTACCACATGTATGACTACGTCACCCGTGAGCTGCCCGCGCAACTGGCGGATTTGCCGATTGATACCAGCCGAGCGTCGATCATGGGTCACTCCATGGGTGGCCACGGTGCGCTGACCATCGCCTTAAAAAACCCTCAGCAGTATCGCTCGGTGTCGGCGTTTTCGCCGATTTGTAGCCCGATCAACTGCCCATGGGGCCAAAAAGCCCTTGGCAATTACCTGGGTGATGATCGCGCTGCTTGGGCGCAATACGATAGCTGCGAACTGGTAAAACAATCTACCGAGCGCCTGCCGGTATTGGTTGATCAAGGCAGTGCCGATGGTTTCTTGGTCGAGCAATTGAAGACCGAGTTGCTGCAAGCGGCAGCCATTGAAGCCAATTATCCGATGACCATTAGAATGCAAGCGGGTTACGACCACAGCTACTACTTCATCGCCAGCTTCATCGAAGAACACATCCAGTTCCACAGTCGCTACCTCAATAGCTAGCCCTCGCCCCGCAAGGGGCGTATAATTTGTTCAACCTAAGGGGTGGCAGTTGCCTGAGATGTCCGTGGACAAACCCTTGAACCTGATCCGGTTAGTACCGGCGGAGGAATAGGTCGTTCATTTCACCCGCTGGTGCTGTATCCATTTTGCAACATAGGATGAACGCAGTGCCTACACGTATTACCCTTCCCTTTGTTTTGGCCACTATGGTCAGTGCCATCGCCCACGCCAGTGATAGCGGTGTCGAAGAAATTCTTGTCAAAGGCGATTTCCGCCCCACCGACCTGCTCAATAGTTCCCTCAGCGTGAGTGTGTTTGACGCCGAGTCTGCGGCGCAGCGCGGTGCTACCCATTTGGAAGAAATGCTCAACACGCTACCCAACGTGAATTTCTCGGCCGGCAGTAACCGAGCCCGCTACATTCAAATTCGCGGCATCGGCGAGCGCAGCCAGTTTAAAGAGCCGATTAACCCCTCGGTTGGGCTATTGATCGACGGCGTCGATATGAGTGGTTTGGGTTCGATGGCGACGCTGTTCGATGTTGAGCAAGTGGAAGTGTTTCGCGGCCCACAAGGCACCCAATTTGGTGCCAACGCCTTGGCCGGGGTCATCAATTTTCAGAGCGTTGCACCGCTCACCAACGCGCCGAGTAAGCTGGCCTTGCAGGCGGGTAACTACGGAAACTACGGGGTAGCCTTTGCCCATGGTGTTGGGCTGGATAGCGAGGGGCAGTGGGGCGCTCGACTAGCGGTGCAAAAGCAAGCTAGTGACGGCTACTACCGCAACGCCACGCTGGACCGCGATGACACCAACGGACGCGATGAGCTGACCGGCCGCCTGCGGGTGCGCTACCAGCCCGACAACGACACGCTGCTAGATCTCAGCCTGTTTAAAGCCGATATCGACAATGGCTACGATGCGTTTACCCTCGACAATAGCCGCACCACATTATCGGATGAGCCCGGTCACGACCGGCAAGACGCCACCGGCACTAGTTTGCGCGCTGCCACGACCCTGTCAGACAAAGTGGCTTTTGAAGCGACCTTGGCGGTCGCCAACAGCGATAGCGAGTATGGCTACGACGAGGACTGGGCCTACCCTACCTTAGCTGCGGGCACCGACTTCGAGGGTTGGGAGTACTCGTCTTTTGACAACTACCTGCGCAACCAACAAACCCGCAGTGCCGACTGGCGTTTCTTGTCGACCGAAAACGGCCGTTTGTTCAATGGTCAGAGTGATTGGGTGTTGGGGTACTACTACCTCGAGCGCGACCAAGACTTACGCCGTCAGTACACCTACCTCGACGGCGACTTCACCAGCGCTTATCGCACTTTTAACCGCGCACTGTACGGACAGCTCGACTCGCACCTGAGCGATACCTTGACCGTCAGTGTGGGAATGCGCCGCGATAGCTGGACGGCAGATTACAGCGATAGCACCGATCTCGTCATCGGCAGTGATCAGAGCCTGTGGGGCGGCAAGCTCGGCGTGCTGTGGCAAATGGCGCCCAATGGCTCGCTGTTCGCCACCCTATCGCGCGGTTACAAACCCGGTGGTGTTAACACCGACGGTTCGCTGCCTGCGGCTGAGCGCGACTTTGGCACCGAGACCCTCGACAGTATCGAAGCGGGTTACAAGTGGCGCAGCGACGATGGCCGCTTCAATGCTCAAACGGCGGTATTCCACGCCAAGCGCAGTGACCAGCAAGTGAAAGGCGCTTTTGTGTTGCCGCGTGACGACGGTAGCACCGAGTTCGTCGATTACATCGAAAACGCCGCTAGCGGTGTTAACCGCGGGCTTGAAGTGGAATTTCAGTGGCGCGCCAATGACGCGTTGGCGTTAAACGGCAGCTTTGCTTATCTGAATGCCACCTTCGATGAATACTTGGCACCCGCCACACAAGCGGATCCCGAGGGCTTGGATCTCAGTGGCCGCGAGCAGGCGCACGCCCCCAAATACCAGGCCTTCCTGCAGGGCGAATACAACTTTGCCAGTCGTTGGGCGCTGGTGGTGAGCGCCGAGGCGAAAGACGCCTTTTACTTCTCGGATCGCCACAACGCCCGCTCTGAGGCCTACGTGCTGTGGAATGCGCAGCTCGTCTATCGCGCCAACAGTTGGACGGCGCGGCTGTGGGGCCGTAACTTGGGCGATGAAGACGTCGCGGTACGCGGTTTTGGCAGTTTCGGTAACGACCCCCGCACCGGCTATGAGGTAGGTCAATACGTTCAGTATGGCGAGCCCCGCGTGCTAGGCGTGAGCCTAGATTGGGAGTGGTAGGAGTCCGCCTTTGGAACTGTTAGCCTGGTTGCAGATGAGCTCATGGCTAGAGTTGCTAGCCATGTTACTCGCGCTGGCCTACCTGGTGCTCGCTATCATGGAAAAGCGCGCCTGTTGGTATGCCGCCTTCGCGAGTACTGCCATCTATACCGTCATCTTTTGGGATGTCAGCCTGTTGATGGAGTCGGCGCTGCAGGTGTATTACATGGCCATGGCGGTATATGGCTGGTGGTATTGGCACGCCGATAGTGAGCACAGCCCCGTAGTGACATGGACGCCGCGTTCACACCTGGTGGCGGTGGTGGCGATTGCCCTTCTTACCGTCGTGTCGGGCTATTTGTTAACACACTACAGCCATGCTGCACTGCCCTATTTGGACGCCTTTACCACTTGGGCGAGTATTGTGGCGACGGTGATGGTGGCCCGTAAAGTTCTAGAAAATTGGTTGTATTGGATTGTCATCGATATGGCCTCGATTTATTTATATGTGTCGCGGGAGTTAAACATTACCGCGTTATTGTTTGTGCTGTATGTCATTTTGGCCTGCGTGGGGTATTGGCAATGGAAACGCCAACTAACGACATCAACTATATCGCCTTCAACCGCGCGCTAAGCGATTTGAAGGCGCGTGGCTGGCGCTTGCAGCCGGTGTCGCAAATTAAAGAAGGAAAAACCAACGACAGTTTTATGGTATCGCAGCGTACCCAGTGGTATGTGCTGCGGGTCAATAATGTCGGTGGCGCTGAATTGGGTATCGACCGTGCCTTAGAACAGCGCATCATGCAGCAACTACCCAAGGGTATCGGGCTGCCGGTTCTCGAACATACCGAGCACTACATGCTCAGCGAGTTTGTCAGGGCGCGAACCCAGCCCCTTAGCGCCCCAGAGTTTGCTAGCTTCATGCCGCTGTTGCGAGAAGTCCACAGTATCGATTTAGGTGATCCCGCTATCGACTACCTCGCCCGCATTCGCTTTTTGCTGCCCGAGCAATGCCATTCAAGTTGGTCGAGCATTCTTCTGCGTTTGGGGGAAACCATGCAGCGCGCAGACGAGTCATACGGTACCCATCGCGCCCTTTGCCACCACGATTTGGTGCCAGAAAATATTCTTTGGTCAAAAGATGAGTCGCACCACACCCCGTGGATTATCGATTGGGAGTACGCCGCCATGGGCGACGTATTCTTCGATTTAGCGAGTGTGGTGGAAAACCACGCGATTCCTGATCGACGTCATGGCACGGTGTTACAAGCCTACGGCCTGCCGTTGGATAGTGTGCACAAACTTCGCGTCTATCGCGCTGTATATGCGGCGATTGTAGCAGCGTGGGAATTGCGTAGCGGGGTTTCGCCGGCGCGCGGCATCGACTATATTGAAACCCTGTTAGGCAAGTATTGAGGACCGCCGCATGCACCCGTTAGTTGGATTACTCATCGTCACCGTGATCAGCGTTTTCGCCTGCCACTATATTGTGGCAAAGCGCCGCGGCGACACAGTGTTTTGGGTGGTGATGGCCATTTTGGTGGGGCCGCTTGCCATCCCCTTTGCTTTTTTGGCGAAACCGAAGCGCTAAAGTTTCTTTAGCAAAGCGTCGAAGCGCACCGCTGCAGCGTCGCCGTCATCGACGAGCTTACTGACTACCACGATGGCCAGTAGCGAAAGAATAAAGCCCGGCACCAGCTCAAATAGATCAAATACGCCGCCACTCAATTCCTTCCAAACAATCACTGTAATCCCTCCCACGAGGATACCGGCCAGCGCGCCCCAGCGGTTCATGCCACGCCAGTACAGGCTTAAGAAAATGGCCGGACCGAGGCTAGCGCCTAGGCCTGCCCATGCGTAGGATACCACATCCAACACCTTCGACTCGGGGTCCATGGCAATCAGGGTAGCGATGACCGCAATGACTCCCACCGACCAACGCCCCACGGCGAGGCGCTGTTGCTGGGTAACTTCGCCTTTGCGCAGCAAGGGGTAGGCGTCCTCGGCCAGCGATGAGGAGCACACCAACAGTTGCGAGTCGATGGTGCTCATGATGGCGGCTAAGATGGCCGCCAGTAGGATGCCGGCCACCAGCGGGTGGAACAGCACCCCGACCGACATGATGAAGACTTTTTCAGAATCCGCCAGCGGTTCCGACAGTGCGACATTGCCGAACATACCCACGGCAATCGCCGCGGCGTACACCAGAATTGACCAGCTAACGCCGATGCCGGCAGCTAGAGGGATGTCTCTGGCGGAGGCGATGGCCTTAAAGCGGCTAAGAATATGGGGCTGACCAAAGTAACCAAGCCCCCAGCCCATCAAACTGACGATGGCGATCCACGTCAGCGGTTCACCCTGGTAGTCCGTCCACATATCCAGCATGTTCGGGTTGATGTTGTTAACTGTCGTTAGCGCATCGTTGTACTCCATGGTCACCGCCACCGGCACTAACACTAGCGCCGCGGTAATCAGCAAGCCTTGGAATACGTCGGTCCACGACACGGCGAGAAAGCCGCCAAACAGTGTGTACACAATCACGATCACCGCGCCGATAAACACCGCGTAGTAGTAGTCTAAGCCGAATACCGATTCAAACAGTTTACCACCTCCGATCAGACCAGAGCTCACGTAGAACAGGAAGAACAGAATGATGAACAGCGACGAGACGCTGGTGAGCCAAGGGCTGTTATCGGCAAAGCGGCGTTGTAAATATGATGGCAGGGTGACGGCGTCCTCGAGGTCGTGGGAAAACACCCGCAGCCGCTTAGCGGTAAGCCACCAATTCAATGCGATACCCAAACACAGACCAAGCGATAGCCATATCACCTCAAGCCCGGAAATATAGGCAAAGCCGGGTAGGCCGAGTAGCACCCAGCCAGATGTGTCAGACGCCCCCGCGCTAAGTGCCGCCACCGTGGGAGATAGTCGTCGGCCGCCCAAGTAGTAGTCAGTCGCGTCTTGGGTTTGTCGCCAGGCGTAAATCGCGATGGCGAAAACAATCAGCATATAGGCGCCAAAACTACTGGTAATGGTGGCGTTAAATGTCAGCACGGTAATCCCAATCCTCCGCTTGTTGGTTCAGCTCTTGTCTACCATACTGAACATACTAATGAGCCACCGCGCGCGGTGCAATTTAAACAGGGAAGGCGTCTATGTTCGACTCCCGGCAGGAGCGTACGACACAGTGAAAAGGGTGGGCCAACAAGGGCAGCAAAATGTGCTGATTCGTCTGTTTTTAACGATCTGGCGCTACGTTGGCCAAGATGTCGCTACGCTACTGTGCTTGTTGTTAAGCGCCAGTTTGATCTATGTTCAGACCATTCTCGAGTACCCACCGGAGTGGCTGCGACGGCTCGACTTTGTGTACTACGATATTCGCTTTAGCGCCATGCCCTTAGAGCGACGCGAAAGCCCGCACAAGGTAGTGGTGTTAGACATCGACGACGCCAGTATTCAGGCCGAGGGTCGCTGGCCCTGGCCACGCGAGACCTTGGCGCGACTCACCGCCAGTGCCTTCAATGCCGGCGCCATTGTGCTTTCCTACGATATTGTGTTTTCTGAACCACAGGCCAATATCGTCGACACCGTGGTGGGGCAACTCGACAACGGGCAGGTAGCGGACGAATTGCTCGCCTACCGCGACAGTTTTGACGGTGATCAGCAATTGGCTGATGCCATTAGTATGGGCGATGCGGTGTTGGGATACTTCACCACGCGCAACGCCAGCTACCAAAACAACGCCCTCCCCGAGCCGTTAATTACCCTCAGCGAAGAGGTATCTAACGCATTTGTCTCCTACGAAGAAAAGGGCCACACCAGTAACTTGCCCATGTTCCAGGCAGTGGCGGCCCGCTCGGGGTTTGTGACCGCTTTCCCAGACAGCGATGGCTCGGTGCGCCGCTCACCTTTGATGGTGCGCTTTGGCGATCAACTCTATCCTTCCATGGCGCTGTCCAGTGTGTTGGCCTATCTGCTGATGGATGAGGCGCCCGAGGTAAAGATCGAAACCTACGGTCCGCTGCGCGCCGTGCGCGCCATCAAAATTGCCGAGCATTGGGTGAATACCGATATCAATATGAACGTGATGGTGCCCTACCGAGGCGGGCCGTTTAGCTTCCCCTATGTGTCTGCCACTGCATTGATGAATGGCGATGAGGAGGCCCAGCGTACCATCGAAGGCGCGATTGTGTTGGTGGGCACCTCGGCAGCGGGACTGTATGACCTGCGTTCTACCCCAGTGAGCGAGGTCTACCCGGGCGTAGAAGTTCACGCCAACCTTATCGACGGCATGCTGATGGGGGAAATTCCCTACCGGCCCGACTGGGAAAAAGGTGCCAGCTTTGTCGGGTTGTTGTTTTTTGGGCTGCTGTTTAGCTTTATATTTCCGCGCGTCAGCCCGCTGTATTTGTTGATTCTTGGCATTGCCTCGCTGGGATTGTCGCTGGGGGTGAATAACTACCTGTGGATCTACCAGGGCATGGAGCTGCCGATTGCGTCACAGTTGATTCTGATTTTGGGCACCATGATGATCGCCATGGCGCAGGGCTTCTTGTCCGAGGCCGCTACTCGGCAGCGCATCAAAGAGATTTTCGACCAATACGTCCCGCCTCAGCACGTTAATACCATGCTGCAGGATCCGAAGAGTATTAACCTCGATGGCGAAAGCCGCGAGATGACTATTTTCTTTATGGATATTCGCGACTTTACCTCGATCTCGGAAACCCTTGATGCGGCGCGCTTGAAGAAGTTTTTGAGCCGTGTTTTTACCCCGGTGACGCAGTGTATTTTCGACCACAATGGCACCATCGATAAGTACGTTGGCGACATGGTCATGGCATTTTGGGGGGCGCCCCTGCAAGACGACCAACACCGTGAGAATGGCGTGCGTGCGGCACTGGAAATATCGCGCTTAATGCAACAATTGCGCGCTCAGTTGCGCGACAAGGGTTACCCAGAGGCCTACGTGGGTATCGGCATCAACAGCGGTGTTGTCAACGTGGGTGACATGGGCTCGGAAATTCGCCGCGCCTACACGGTGATCGGCGACCCGGTAAACTTGGCCTCACGTATCGAAAGTATCACCAAGTTTTACGGTATCGAGTTGTTGGTGGGGGAAGAGACCTACCGCCCGCTGGCCGATCAATTCCTGTGGCGCGAGGTCGATCGTATCCAGGTCAAGGGCAAGGAAGAAGCGGTGGCGATCTATACCCCACTGGGTGAAGCCGTTGAGGTCGATGCCGATGTGTTTGCAGAGGAGGAGCTCTACCGCCGTGCACGCGAAGCATATCTGGCGCGCCACTGGGACGAAGCCGAGGCGATTTTTCAGCAGTTGCTTCACAAGCGTCACGCCGTGCTATTTGAGATCTACCTCGAGCGCATCGCCCACTACCGCGAGCATGCCCCCGAGTCGGATTGGCAGGGCGTTTACAAACACCTCAGCAAGTAATTAGCCACGCCCGTGTGGGCGCCAGTAATCGATTTCTGGTCCTTCAGGAACCACCTGGGTGGGGTTGATCATGGTGTGGCTAAAATAGTAATGCTGCTTGATGTGCTCAAAATTCACCGTCTCGGCAACCCCTGGGCGTTGGTACAAGTCGCGGGTGAAGGCCGACAAGTTGGGGTAGTCCTCTAGCCGCTGTTTGTTGCACTTAAAGTGGCCGTGGTAAACCGCATCGAAACGAATCAGGGTAGTGAACAAGCGCCAGTCGGCTTCGGTGAGTTGATCGCCGACCAAGTAGCGGTGTTCGCCGAGGTGGGCATCGAGTTTGTCCAAGGTAGTAAACAGGTCTAGGTAGGACTCGCGGTACACCTCTTGGCTAGTGGCAAAGCCGCAGCGATAGACCCCGTTGTTGACGTGGTGATAGACCTCATCATTGATGGCGTCGATGTCCACGCGCAGGGCTTCGGGGTAGTAATCGTCCATATTGCCGGTGATGTCGTTAAACGCTGTGTTCAGCATGCGAATGATTTCGGCAGATTCATTGCTAACGATACGCTGTTGTTGCTTGTCCCACAGTACCGGTACCGTTACGCGCCCGGTGTATTCGGGGTCGTTGCGAAGATACACCTGATACAAATAGTCGTTGCCAAACAACTTGTCGACCGTACAGCTATCGCCGTCGTTGAATTGCCAGCCATTAGACAGCATGTGCGGGTGCACCACCGATACATCGATGTGGTCTTCTAGTCCTTTCAAGTGGCGAAAGATCAGTGTGCGGTGCGCCCAGGGGCAGGCCAACGAGACATACAGATGGTAGCGTCCCGATTCGGCCACAAAACCCGCTTCGCCGCTTGGGCCTGCGCTGCCGTCGGCGGTAATCCAGTGGCGCAATTGCGCGGTTTCACGCTTGAAAGCGCCGTCGCTTTTTTCTGTGTCGTACCACTGGTCGAGCCAGCGTCCTTCAACGAGTAATCCCATGTTTCCTCCTAAATGGTGCCGAAACGGCCGGCGCGATAATCCATAATCGCCTGTTCAATTTCTGCCTGAGTGTTCATTACGAATGGCCCCATGTGAACAATTTTCTCATTGATGGGGGTGCCCCGCAGCAGCAAAACCTGGGCGCCGTTTGCGCCAGCGCAAAGGCTGATAGGGTTGTCGCCATTGGACTCGGCACGGGCGAGCTCTCCATCGCCCAGTTGAGGATCGTCAAGGCTGCCGTGATAGCAAAAAATCAGTGTGCGCGAGTCGCCGCCTTCGATGAGCACGTTGACACTGTCTCCGGGAGCGAGTTCAAGGTCGGCAATGGCGCCATCGCCGGCGAGCCCCGCCAAGGGGGATTGCAGCGGCTGGCCATCAAATTGCCACAGTCCCGCCAAGGCCTTAGCGCGGCTTTGTTGGGCAATGTTTAGCGTGGGCAGACCATTTTCATAGGAGTCAAAATAGCGCGGTGCGCGCATCTTTTCTGCAGCAGGCATGTTCAGCCAAATCTGAAAGCCGTGCATGCCGTCGGTGGCATCGGCAAGAGGCATTTCCGAGTGGATAACACCGCGGCCTGTGGACATCCATTGCACATCACCGGCGCGAATCGCCTTGACGTTACCCATTTGATCGCGGTGTTCAAATCCACCTTTTTTTATGTAGGTAAAGGTTTCGATGCCGCGGTGGGGGTGGGGCGGGAAGCCACCAATATAATCGCTGGCGTCATCCGAACGAATTTCGTCGATCATCAGGTAGGGGTCTAGACCCAAGTCGTGAAAGGCAGCGATACGAGCGATGTTAACGCCGTCACCGTCCTGGGTGGGGTGTTGCTTAGCGAGTTTGGTAATTGCCATAGTGATATCTCCATTTGATATAAGGCTAGCCCCACCAAAACTGAATAACAATGGCGAAATTTTGCCGATATTCTTCGAAAAAAACGAACCCCGTAAGTCTTTTTTACAAATCGTGGCGTATAAACTGGGCAACGGAAGAGGCCTTATGAACAAGACGACATTAGAACAGTGGCGCATGTTTCGCGCTGTAGTAGAAGCTGGCGGATTTAGTCAGGCGAGCGATGTGGTTCACAAGAGCCAATCGAGTATCCACTACGCGGTGCACAAGCTCGAAGAAACCCTTGGTATTAAGCTGCTCGAGGTGGTCGGTCGTAAAGCGGTTCTCACCGATGTTGGGGCAACCATGCTGCGCCGTGCCGATTATTTGCTGCGTGAAGCGCAGAAGCTTGAGAAAGTGGCCGCCTCCTTGAGCGACGGTGCAGAAACGGTGCTGCGCCTAGCGGTGGATGAAGCCTTCCCGCAGCATTTTTTGTGCGATGCCTTGCAGCGTGTCTCACAGCGCTTCCCCCTATTGCGCATTGAATTAATGGAAACTGTGCTGACCGGTGCGGTCGAGCTACTGAGCGATCAGCGTGTGCAGTTGGCCATTTCTCCCGTCGCCAAATCCGACGTGCACTGCGAAGAGCTATGCCGTATCGATTTTGTCGCCGTAGCGAGCCCCGGCCACCCGCTTATAGAAAGTGAAGGCCCCATCAACTTTGAAGACCTAAAATCGCATCGTCAAATTGTGGTGCGCGATTCAGCCTTGTCCACCAATCGCGATTCAGGTTGGTTGGGTTCCCACCAACGCTGGACGGTGAGCCACATCCGCACCTCGATTGATATGATCTGCCGCGGCCTTGGTTTTGCGTGGTTGCCCGCCTCTGAAGTAGAGGAGTACTTACTATCAGGTAAATTGATGCGCTTGCCGCTACTGGAAGGAAGCGTGCGCAGCGCAGCCTTGCATATGCTAGTAGCAGATATCGATCAGTTGGGTCCGGCAGGGCAGATGTTGAGCGATGAATTGCGCAACGTTTCTAAAATTTAGAATATAAACATTACAAAATAAGTATTTTATTCTAATTCCGCAGTCATATACTGATTTCCATCTGGAGGCAGCAATGACAAATACCCGCTATTCAAGCACACGAAAAATATTACACTGGCTGTCGGCACTTGCCGTTGTTGGATTGTTCGCGTCTGGTTTGTGGATGGTTGAGCTCGGATACTACGATGCCTGGTATCAGCGCGCACCGGCCTGGCACGTCAATGTGGGGGTGTTGTTGTTTATCGCGACGTTGGCGCGCTTTATGTTGCAACGCCAAAATCCGGTAATTGAGGCGCCGCCACTGCAGCGTTTAGCGGCCCGCATTGCCCACCTAAGTTTGTTGCTTTGTATTGTGCTACTGACCTTGACCGGCTATGGGCTTAGTACCGCCGACCAGCGGCCGCTGTTATTTTTCGGTTTAGAAATTCCCGGTATGGGGAGTTTTATTCCCCAGCAAGAATCAGTACTCGGTGAATGGCACGAACTCATTGCCTACGCCACGATTGCGCTGTCGCTGCTGCACGCCGCTGCCGCCATCAAACACCACGTCATCGACCGCGATGACACACTCAAACGCATGTTAATCCAGTGAGGGATGAAGATATGAAAAAGTTGATGTTAGCCACATTGTTGTCAGCCGCTGTAGCAAGCCCTGTGTGGGCGGCGGATTACCGCATCGATGATCAAGGCGCACACGCCTCGATCAACTTCAAAGTTAAGCACCTTGGCTATTCATGGCTGACCGGCCGTTTTAATACCTTTTCGGGTAACTTTAGCTACGACCCCGCCAACGTCGAGGCGTCTGTCATTAGCGTCGATATCGACACTAACAGCATCGATTCCAACCACGCCAAGCGCGATAAGCACCTACGCAGCGCAGACTTCCTCGAGGTGGATAAGTACCCCGATGCCAAGTTTGTCAGCACCAAGGTCGAAGTGACCGGCGAAGATGAAATGACAGTTTATGGTGACTTCACCCTGCGCGGTGTCACTAAGAATATCGCCATCGACGCCTCAAAAGTGGGTGAAGGTAAGGATCCATGGGGTGGTTACCGCGCCGGTTTTGAAGGCGTGGCGGAAATTGACATGGCTGATTACGGTTTTGCCACCGATTTCGGTACCGTGATGTTGGAACTCCACGTCGAAGGTATTCGTATATAAGGTGACAAAGGTTGGGTAACCCCTATCCCTTTGTGCTTATGACTCCTTGTCTGTAGTGACTGAGCAAGTTTGGCCGGAATGTGTTCCGGCCTTTTTTTTGGCCATGGATGGCCTTATGTCCCGGAGGCCATGGATGGCCGAGAGGGACGTGATCAAGTTCCAACGTGTGGCATTTAGAACTCGCCCGAGAGCGGCGAGGCGAAGCTAGCTGCGTTGACATTGCTTCGTTGAGCTTAGCTTTTGAACTCGTCATTTAGGCGCACTAAACTCCTCGCTCAAAAGCTAATCTCGCCTCGCACTGCCTGCCTCGCTGACGCTTCTTAATCCATTTTTTAAAGAGGCTACTTTCTCCTTGTTTAACGCTTCGCCGTTCGTATTTGTATAAGAAAGCCTAATCGTTTAATCAGCTCTTGTGGGAGCAAGCCCGAAGGGCTCGCGAATGGTCTTGCCGCGATGTTTCAAGATTCTGACATTAGCCTTAAGCCGACTGTCTCGAGACAGGATGTCGAGAGCAAGCCTACAGGGACCGTATTTACGGCGTGTCGGCGTAGGCTATGTCAGAATATCTACTCATTACGCTTCGCGGGTAATTTTTAACTGCCCATCCACATGAATATCCCGCTGCGGGAAGGCGACCACAATACCCGCTTCGTCGAACAGTTCCTCTAAGCGGAAGCGGATGTCGCTGCGGATGCGGCGCAGGTCACGTTCTTCGCCAGAGTCTATCCACAGCTTTAGGTCGAAAATTAACGCGTTATCGCCAAAGTCTTCAAAGAAAACAACTGCCGGCGGCTCGTTTAGCACTTCGGGGTGTTCGTTGGCGGCTTGCTCCATTAACTGACGAACAACTTTTACATCGGAACCGTAGGCGACTCCGACCCGCACCGTGGTGCGCATCAATTTGTCGACCAGCGTCCAATTGATCACCGTGTTTTCCAGCAAGTAGCTGTTGGGGATTAGCACGTGTACCCCGTCGTTGCGGCGTATGCGGGTGGAGCGGGTGTTAACGGATTCAACGGTGCCGCGAATATCACCCATCTCAAGAAAGTCGCCAATCCGGATGGGGCGTTCCCACATGAGAATCCAGCCGCTGATAAAGTTATTGATGATGTTCTGTGCCCCAAAACCAATACCGATGGCGATGGCGCCAGAGACAAAGGCAAACGCGGTGAGGGGGATGTGAAGTAGTGATAGCAACCCCAAAAACAGCATCGCGTAGGCGATTATCCAGTAAGCCCGAGTGATCACTTGGATGGCGTCAGGGGTGATGTCACGACGGCGCATCACCTTTTTAAGCAGGCGCGTACTCCAGCCAATAAAGATGATGCCCAGCAATAACACTGTGGGTACGATCAACAAATCGAGCACCGTGAGCGTTTTACCCGCAAAAGTTAATAGGGGTTGTTCTAATATTGATATAATCTCTTCCATAACGCTTCTCATAGGGTTGGGCTCATGATTCGAACCTGTCTATATACTGTAAATCAGCCGACGCAATTCGGCGAACAAGAATTGCTGCAAGCGTGGCGCGAAAGTGGTGGTTTTCTGTGGCTCGATATTCAGCAAAGCCTCGACGCTGAAAGCACCGCGCTGTTGGCCAGTTTCGGCTGCCACCCCCTCGCCATTAAAGACGTCGCACGCGAGCGCCACCCACCCAAGTTTGAAGTGTTTAACGAGCATAGCTTTATCATTTTCCGAGGTATTCACAGTATCGAGGAAAACTTGATTGTCGCGCCGCTGCAGCTGTCGTTTTTTGTCGGCGAAAACTATCTCATTACGGTTCATCCAGGGCTCTCGCTGAGCATCGATCACCATCGACAATTGCCAGAGCTCAGCGAACTTTTGCCGGCCCCAAAACACCTCGCGCTGTCCATTATGCACTACTCCTGCGGCCGCTATCTAGAAAGTCTATTGGCCTACGACGCCGAATTGGCAGATATCGAGGAGGCCATGTTGCAACACGGCAGTGACGATCTGTTGAAGGACTTGGTTCGCGATCGCTCGCAACTGCGCAAGATGCGTCGCACCTTTACCTATCACAGCCGCATGGCAGAAGAGTTGGTTGAATTCTGGGATGCAGAGAATAACGACGACGAATTGAGCCACCGCCTGCGCGATCTCTATGATCGGTGTGAGCGACTGGATACCTTGTCGGCCCAGCACTACGAAATTTGCGGCGACCTTGTCGACGGCTACTTCTCGCTCAGCGCCCACCAGCTGAACAACACCATGCGCGTACTCACCGTGATTACGGCGATCTTTGTGCCTTTGAGTTTTCTGGCCGGCTTGTACGGCATGAACTTCGAATACATACCGGAACTGCACATGCACAATGGGTATTTCATTCTGCTGACGGTTATGGGCCTACTGGCCACGGCCATGGTGGTGGTCTTTAAGAAGAAGCGGTGGTTTTAAACCGGCAATATCTGGAAAAGGCTTTTTAGTGAGCGGCGGCGTATAACCCTAAAACGAAAAGGTAGCGCCGCTATGACCCCACCCATTGAGCAAGCCGCAGTAGAAGACACGCCAATTGACCATGATATCGAACCAGTAGTCGAGCGCCCCGAGCCGCTAGAGTTAAGCGCCGATGACTTAACTTGCATCAGGCTTATGCTATTATAGCGAGCTTTGTTAGCTGCCCGGCCTGCATGGCCAGTCGAGAATCGCATGACCAATATGAACATCCCAGTTGTCGGCCCCGCCGATGGCAACAAATCGCCTGCCGAAATTGACGAGCAAAAACAGCGCATCATCGCCTTGATGAAGGCGCAGAATGCTGCCCTTGTCGCCCACTACTACACCGATCCTGTGATCCAAGCGCTGGCCGAAGAAACCGGTGGCTGTGTGTCGGATTCGCTAGAAATGGCGCGCTTTGGCAAGCACTGTGACGCGCAAACCTTGATCGTGGCGGGTGTGCGTTTCATGGGTGAAACCGCCAAAATTCTCAGCCAAGAAAAACGGGTGCTGATGCCAGAGTTGGAAGCGACCTGCTCGCTGGATATCGGTTGCCCGATTGAAGAGTTTTCTGCTTTCTGCGACCAACACCCCGATCGCACAGTCGTGGTTTACGCCAATACCTCGGCGGCGGTAAAAGCCCGCGCCGACTGGGTGGTGACCTCTTCCATTGCACTTGAAGTGGTTGAGCACCTTGATAGTCTGGGCGAAAAAATTCTGTGGGCCCCCGACAAACACCTTGGTAGCTATGTACAGAAGCAGAGCGGTGCCGATGTGTTGTGTTGGGATGGTGCCTGTATCGTGCACGAAGAGTTCAAAGCGCAGGGTATCCGCGATTTGAAAGCAGTTTACCCCGATGCGGCGGTATTGGTGCACCCTGAGTCGCCCGCGGCGGTTGTGGAAATGGCAGATTTTGTGGGCTCTACCACGCAAATCATTAACGCCGCAAAAACATCACCCGCGCAGCGCATTATCGTGGCCACTGACCAAGGTATTTTCTATAAGCTGCAGCAGATGGTGCCCGACAAAGAGTTGATTATCGCACCCACCGCGGGTAGCGGTGCTACTTGCCGCAGCTGTGCTAACTGCCCTTGGATGGCAATGAACTCGCTGGATGCACTGGAGCAAGTATTGCTCAAGGGCAACAATGAAATCTTTGTCGACCCCGAGCTGGGCGAGCGCGCCATGTTGCCGCTGAACCGTATGTTGGATTTCGCCGCAAGCCTGCGCAACTAGCCTACAGTTTGATGTTGCGCAGCTCTTCTAGGTAGCGCAAGCGTTGTTCTAATTTGGCGGTTTCCATGAAATCGCCGCGCGCAATATTAAGCGCGTAATTCAATTGGCGCCCCGCCTCATCGAGAATGCCGGTCAGTAAGAAGTATTCTCCGCGGGCGGTGTGCACACCTAAAATATCTCCAGCTAAACCCTTTGCTTCCGCTAATTCATACCACACCGACGGCGTGTCAGGACGGCGGCGGCTGTGTTGCTCGAGTAAGTTTGCCGCGGCTTTCGCCTCGCCCACCTGTAAATAGCTACGCGCCAGCGCCATCGTAACTGCGTGGCTGTTAGGGGTGATTTTCAACATGTTTTCTAGGTGCCTAGTGGCTTTGGCGTGTTGTTGCGCTTGGCTGTAAATGTCGGCTTGGGCCAACTGGTAGACCAAGCGCAGACCGTCGTCTTGCAGCAGTTTGTCTAATTCACGCTGGGCATTTTCGAACTGGCGGCTTTCGGTATAGGCCAGCACCAAACCGTAGCGGTAAGCGGTGTGCTCGACGGGATCGAGGGTGTTGGCCATCTCGGCTTTGAAAATTGTAATGGCCTCACCCGGCGAGTGGGCGAAATGCATTCTCACCCGCGATTGCATCAGGTGGTAGTCGAGCGATTTCTCTTTGTTTTCAATGCTATAGCTGCGCGCACGAGTCTTAGCATCCGATACGCGTCGTTCGGTAAGGGGGTGGGTTAGCAAAAATTCGGGGTAGTTCTTGCCGGAAAAACGCTTAGCGTCGAGCATGGTTTCAAACATGCGCGCCATGGCAAGGGGTTCCATACCCGCGCGCACCATGGTGTCCATGCCGGTGCGGTCGGCTTCGATTTCATGCAGGCGGCTGTGGGCGAGTTGGGATTCAGCGGCGGCGGCCTGGGTCGCGGCGATGGTCGCAACACCCGCGTCTCCGCCCCCTGCGGCGAGGATCAGCATGCCTGCCAATAAACCTGCCATGGTGGGCATCGAGCGCGCTTGGGCATTTTCAACGTTGCGGGCAAAGTGGCGCTGGCTGAGGTGACCCAATTCGTGGGCGACGACCGAGGCGAATTCCTGTTCGCCGCCGGCGTTGAGGAACAAGCCATTGTTGATCCCCATCACGCCACCGGGTACCGCAAAAGCGTTAATCGCAGGGCTATCGACGATGACCAGTGAGATGGACTTGTCCTCAAGTTCGCTGTAGTTGGCCATGCGTCGAACCAAGTTCTCGGTGTATTCCAATAACAGCGGATCGCTGATGGTATTGGCGCGAGCGCGGAACATGCGCAGCCAAGCATCACCTAGGGCGCGCTCTTGTTGCTTGGAAACAATGCCCGAGATGCCATCACCGAGGGAGGGCAATTTGATGTGGTCGATGTCGGCCTGTACCGCAGCCGCCATCATTAGGCTTGCGAACAGGGTCAGGGCGTATTTGTACATAATCTCTCGTCAGGTTTTAGCCTTTGAACATAAAACCCAGAAAAAATTCATTTCCTTTCTATGCTGTGTTTATACTAGCGTTTTTTACGCATAACGTGGAATCCAAGGTGCAAGAAAAGCTGCAAGAAATTGACGTTACCGGCCTCGCCTGTCCGCTGCCTCTTTTAAAAGCAAAAGTCGCGCTGCGCGATTTGCAAAGCGGTGAGCAGTTAAAAGTGCTGGTCACCGACGCGGCCTCGGTGCGCGATTTTGCGGTCTTCGCCGAGCTTAGCGGCAATACTTTGATTTCATCCACCCAAGAGGGTGAGATTTACATCCACATCTTACAAAAGGCTTAGACGGAGCGTCACATGCTAAAGATTTTTCAGCGCTGGGTAGAGCGCTATTTCAGTAACGAAGAGGCGGTGATTTTAACCGTGTTGTTGCTGGTAGCGGCGGCGGTGATTTTCTCTATGGGTAAAATTTTAGCGCCGGTGTTCACCAGTATCGTGCTGGCGTTCTTGATGCAGGGAACCACTGCCAGTATGGTTCGCTACAAGGTGCCTGAGAGCCTAGCGGTCGGGCTGACCTACGCGCTGTTTATTGGCGTGTTCTTCTGGATAGTTCTGTTCCTAGTTCCGTTGGTATTTAACCAAAGCAAGTTATTGTTTACCGAGGCGCCCAGCATGCTGCGCAACATGCAGCACTGGTTGCATGACTTTGTTGCCAACTACCCTGAGTTTCTTGACGAAGCGCAGGTGAAGCAATGGATGGCCACCCTCAATAGCCAAGTGGGTAATCTTGGGCAAACCATTCTTAGCCAGTCGTTCGCTACCATTACCACCTTGTTCAGCTTGGTGATCTACTTGGTGTTGGTGCCGCTGTTGGTGTTTTTCTTCCTCAAGGACAAGTCTGTCATATTCAACTGGTTGGGCAGTTTTTTGCCCGCTGATCGCCCCTTCATGAAAGCGGTCTGGCACGAGATGAATGATCAAGCCGCCAACTATGTGCGCGGCAAAGTGATCGAGATCATCATTGTTGGCAGCGCTTCTTATATCGCCTTTGTCGTACTAGATCTGAATTACGCCGCCTTGTTGGCAATTTCGGTAGGCTTATCGGTATTAATTCCCTATGTCGGCGCCGCGTTGGTTACCATTCCCGTGCTGGCGGTGGGCTTCTATCAGTGGGGCATGGGGGCTGAATTTTATTGGCTGTTCGGTGTCTATATGGTCATCCAAGCACTAGATGGCAACGTACTAGTACCACTACTGTTCTCCGAGGCAGTTAACCTGCACCCGGTAGCTATTATCATGGCGGTATTGGTATTTGGCGGGCTTTGGGGTTTTTGGGGTGTGTTTTTTGCGATTCCCTTGGCTACCCTTATCAAGGCGCTGGTTTATGCATGGCCACGGGCCCGCCACCCAGGAGAAGAAAGCCAATAAGGAGTGTTTATGCGACGCATTGCGAGTGTATTTGTTGTACTGATTTTAAGCGCCTGTAGTCAGGTAACCCCCAACCAGCACAACGACTCGCCGGCGCAGCCCATTGCCAGTCCTAACGATAAGCGCGAATTCCGCTATCTCGAGCTCGACAATCAACTGCCAGTTCTGCTGGTTTCGGATGCTAGCGCCGACAAAGCGGCGGCTGCCCTCGACGTAGCGGTTGGTTCAGGCGACGACCCCGAGACCCGCATGGGTTTGGCGCACTACTTGGAGCACATGTTGTTTTTGGGCACCGATAAGTACCCCAACCCCGACGACTACCAGCAATTTATTGCCAGCCACGGCGGCAGCCAAAACGCCTACACATCTTTCGATCACACCAATTATTTCTTTGATATTGCGGCGCCGCAATTAGAGGGCGCGCTCGATCGCTTCGCGCAGTTTTTTATCGCGCCGCGCTTTGACCCCCGCTACGTTGAGCGCGAAATCAACGCCGTGCATTCGGAGTACAGCTCCAAAATGCTAGACGATTTCCGTCGCGGCTACGATGTCTTCAAGCACCTGCTCAATCCTGCCCACCCCATGGCGAAATTCAGCGTGGGCAGTTTGCAAAGTCTGGCGGGTGATGGCGACTACGACGCGTTGCGTGATCAGTTGATGACGTTCTATCGCGAGCACTACTCCGCCAATAAAATGCGTCTTGTGGTTTACGGTGCCGAGCCCCTCGACGTGCTTCAGGGTTGGGTGGAGACCAAGTTTTCAGCCATCCCCAATTATCAGCGCCGAGTTGAAAGCATCGAACAGCCATTGTTCAACGCCGATACGCTGCCAATGCTGGTGGGAGTGGTGCCTTACCGCGAGTTGCGTCAGTTGAGCCTGGCCTTTCCCATCCCCGATATCAGCGAAGAATACCGCAGCAAGCCCACCGCCTACATGGGCAATGTATTGGGGCATGAAGGTGAGGGTTCGCTGCTGTCGTATCTGAAACAGCAGGGCTGGGTCGACGCTCTGTCGGCCGGTCAAAGTGTTTCCTATAAGGGTGGCGCGATGTTTGCCATTAATATGGATTTAACCCCCGCGGGAGAGACTAATATCGACGGTATTGTTGCCGCGGTCTTCGCCGCGGTGGATATGCTGGCCGAGCGAGGCATTCAGAAAGCGTTGTTTTTAGAACAGGCCACAGTATCCGAGCAGGCCTTTGCTAATCGCGAGCCGCAGTCGCCGATGGGTGAGGTAAGCCAGTGGGCGTCGGATATGCACGAGTTTGCGCCCAAGGATATTTTGCGCGGCCACTATTTATTGAGCGACTTTGAACCACAGCGCATCGCCGAGTTAGTGGCCTACCTGCGCCCCGACAATATGCTGCTGACGCTGACATCGCCCGATGTCGAGGCGGATCAACAGTCGCCCCATTTCAATGCACCCTTCAAGGCGGCATCGATTGAGACCGATCGTTTAAGGGCATGGCAACAGGCGCCTGACATCGCCGCCATCCAGCCGCCAGCGGCCAACCCCTTCATCGGTGAACACCAGTTGGTCGAGGTGGATCCCGACTATACCGATAAGCCGGTGTTGTTGGTGGACGAGCCCGCGCTGCAGTTGTGGTTTGTACAGGATGATCAATTTAAGGTCCCGAAAGGGCAGGTCATTGTGCGCTTATCGCAGCCCGGTATGGCTCAACCATCGCCTCGAGACACGGTATTAAGCAGCCTTTATGCCCGGCTGGTCTCGGACCGACTGAATGAATTTACCTACCCCGCTCAGATAGCGGGAGTGAGCTTTGGTGTGTCAGGCGGCAATAAAGGCATCGACATTCGCTTGGGCGGCTTTAGCTCGGGGCATGCTGTGTTGCTAGATGAGGTGCTTGCCAGCTTAATGATTCACCAGGTGGATGAAGCTCGCTTTAATCGGCTTGCGCAGGATATGCAGGAAGACTTGCAGCGCGCCTTGATCGATAAGCCCTTCCGCCAAATTATGCGCCGCGCTCAGCAGTTGTTGATGACGCCAAGTAATGACGTTGAGGCCAATTTAGAGGCGTTGCAAGCGCTTCGCGCCGAGGACTTGGCGTCCTATATGGCGCGCTTCAGTCAGCAGTGGCAGGCGGAAGTTATGCTGGCGGGTAACTACCATCGCGAAGAGGCCTATCGATTAGCGGCCAAGTTGCGCGGCATACTACCCGCCGAGCGGGCGACTTTTGAGCCCCCACTGGTGCAGGTCGCCCAAGTGGCTTGCGCAGAGGCTTGTACAGGTCAAATGGTGGTAGAGGACAACGACAGCGCCGTGTTGGTCTATCTGCAGGGGCGCGATAAGAGCGATATCGCCCGTGTCGACATGGCGATCTTGGCCAATATGATGCAGTCACCTTTCTTCCAGAGTCTTCGCACCGAGCAACAGTTGGGCTACGTGGTGGGCGCCTACCCCTATGCCTTACATGGCTACCCGGGGTTGGCGCTGCTGGTGCAGTCGCCCACCGCCAGCACCGATGCGATCGTGCAGGCTATCGATACCTTTAATGCGGCCTTTATTGCGCGTGAGCAAGGCGAGGTGTGCAGCGAGTTTGCACTGTCGGCCGCCGCTGTGGCGACCCAGCTGGCTGAAAAGCCCAAGAATTTTGCCGAGCAAGTGGGAGACTTCTGGCAGGATTTGCAGTACGGCGAGTTGGATTTCAACAGCAAGCAGCGATTGGCGGATCTATCCCGTGCGAGGCAGTGTCAAGATTGGCTGAGCAACGGTCTAGTGCCACTGCAAAATGATTATCTCCACCGCATGGTTTTGCGTGCGGCGGGTAAAAATTCGGCTAAAAATGTTCAAAATCTGACAAATTCCGCTTGGCAGAAGGTCAAAATGGGCCGTCATTGAGCGGCCTAAACCACATTTCTTGTAGTTTTTTTACAAAAACATAGTGTGCTGATTTATATGTGTTTTTTGCTTTATTTTGGCGATTTTTAGGCGTCCGTTAGTTTCGCTCGCTACTTCTTTTACAAGAGGTAAAAAGTTATATAATTCAGTGCTTTAGGGGTTTGGTGATTTACTTTTGCCACACCCGGGTGTAGTATTTTTACCCCTTTAGGATGATGGGCCTAATCTCCCCCTTGTCCTCCGCGCCTAGCATCGCCCCGTCGTATCCGATCGGCCGTTTGCAGGTAGATAACAATAGTTGGTGCACCATCAGTGCATGAGGTCTTAGTATGAGCGAGATAGATAGAGATCCTATCGAAACTCAAGAGTGGTTAGATTCACTTGAGTCAGTAATTAAATTCAACGGTCAGGAACGCGCGGCACATTTGCTTGAAGTGTTGACCGAATCAGCGGCTGATAAAGGCGTTAACGTCCCCGCTGCAATCACTACCCCCTACAAAAACACCATTGCACCCTCTGACGAAAAGCCAATGCCTGGCGATTTGTTTATGGAGCGTCGTATTCGTTCTTACATCCGTTGGAATGCGATGGCGATGGTGATGCGCGCCAATATGAATAACGAAGGTCTGGGTGGTCACATCTCCAGTTTTGCTTCGAGCGCCACCCTGTACGATGTTGGCTTTAACTATTTCTTCCGCGGCAACAACCAGCCCAATGGTCAGCTGGGCGATCTGATTTACTACCAAGGCCACGTAGCGCCGGGTATGTACTCTCGCTCTTTCTTGGAAGGCCGCATCACTGAAGATCAGCTAGACAACTTCCGCCGTGAATCTACCGGCAAAGGTCTGTCTTCTTACCCCCACCCTTGGTTGATGCCCGACTACTGGCAGTTCCCCACCGTCTCTATGGGTCTGGGTCCCATTCAGGCGATCTACCAAGCCCACGTCATGAAGTATCAACAAAGCCGCGGCTTGGTTGAACAGGGCGATCGCAAGGTATGGGCCTTCTTGGGTGACGGCGAGTGTGATGAGCCAGAATCGTTGGGCGCCATTTCATTGGCTGGCCGCGAAGAGCTGGACAACCTGATTTTCGTGATCAACTGTAACCTGCAGCGCCTCGACGGCCCAGTTCGCGGTAACGGCAAAATCGTCCAAGAACTGGAAGGTGTCTTCCGCGGTGCGGGTTGGAACGTGATCAAGGTCATCTGGGGCCGCCACTGGGATCCACTGCTGCAAAAAGACAAAACTGGTCTGCTGCAAAAACGCATGGACGAAGTGTGCGACGGTGAATTGCAAAACTTCAAAGCCAACGGTGGCGCCTATACCCGTAAGCACTTCTTTGGCAAATACCCCGAGTTGCTCGAACTGGTCAAAGACCTGAGCGACGACGACATTATGCACCTCAACCGCGGTGGCCACGACCCTTACAAGGTGTATGCGGCCTACGCCGAAGCGGTAGCCACTACCGGTAAGCCTACCGTCATTTTGGCGGCAACGGTTAAAGGTTACGCCACAGGTGCCGCTGGTGAAGCGCAAAACGAAACCCACTCGCTGAAGAAGCTGGATCTGGAAAGCTTGAAGCGTTTCCGTGATCGCTTTGGTCTGCCTATTAGCGATGAAGAGCTGCCCAAGGTGCCGTTCTACAAGCCTGCAGACGACAGCCCAGAAATGCAGTACATGCACAAGCGCCGTCAAGCGCTGGGTGGCTACTTGCCTGAGCGTATTCACGAGTTCAACCCCATGCCTGTGCCTGCCTTGGACAAACTGGCGAGCCAATTAAAAGGCACTGGTGATCGTGAAATTTCGACCACTATGTCATTTGTGCGCACCCTGTCTACCTTGAGCAAGGACAAGGAAATCGGCAAGTGCATCGTGCCGATCGTGCCCGATGAGGCGCGTACTTTCGGTATGGAAGGTCTGTTCCGTCAGTTGGGTATCTACTCGTCACAGGGTCAGAAATACACCCCGCACGATCGCGACCAGATCATGTACTACAAAGAAGAGAAAGACGGCCAGATCCTTGAAGAAGGTATCAACGAGTCGGGTGCTTTCTCAGCTTGGTTGGCGTGTGCGACCTCGTACAGCAACCACAAGCGTCCGATGATTCCGTTCTACATCTTCTATTCGATGTTCGGTTTCCAACGCGTGATGGACTTAACGTGGGCAGCGGGTGACTCGCAAGCACGTGGTTTCCTGCTGGGTGCGACCGCCGGCCGTACCACTCTCAATGGTGAAGGTCTGCAGCACCAAGATGGTCACAGCCATTTGATGGCTAATATGGTGCCTAACTGTGTGTCGTACGACCCCACGTATAACTTCGAGCTGACCGTGATCCTGCAGAACGGTATGGATCGCATGTACAAGCAGCGCGAAAACATTTTCTACTACATCACCCTGATGAACGAGAACTACAGCCACCCCGATATGCCAGAGGGTGCTGAAGAGGGCATTGTCAAAGGTATGTACCTGCTGAAAGAAGGCGCCAAAGGCAAGAAAGGCCAGCCGCGCGTTCAGTTAATGGGCTCGGGCACTATCCTGCGCGAAGTTGAAGCAGCAGCAGAAATTTTGGCCGGCTACGGTGTAAACGCCGATATCTGGAGCGCACCTAGCATCAACGAACTGACCCGCGAAGCGCAGGACTGTGACCGTTGGAACATGTATCACGTGGGCGAAACGCCTCGCGTGCCTTACGTTACCCAATTGTTGGATGGTCGCCAAGGTCCCGTAATCAGCGCGACTGATTACATGAAGGCCTACAGCGAGCAGTTGCGCCCCTTTATTAAGCAGCGCTTTGTGACACTGGGTACCGATGGCTACGGCCGCAGTGATACCCGTTCGGCTCTGCGTCACCATTTCGAAGTTGATAGTAAGTACGTGGCCTTTGCCGCGCTGCGCGCGCTGCTCGACGAAGGTGAGATCAAAGCCGACGTGGTGCAAAAAGCCATGCAAGAGCTGGATATTGATCCCAGCAAGCCCAACCCACAGTACAGCTAAGGAGACGACAACGTGAGTATTGAAACCGTAGTAGTCCCCGATATTGGCGCTGATGAAGTTGAAGTAATCGAAATCTGCGTCGCGGTAGGTGATAGCGTCGAGGCAGAAGATTCATTGTTGGTACTGGAAAGCGACAAAGCGTCGATGGAAGTGCCTTCACCAGTCAGTGGCAAGATTGTCAGCATTACCGTCAAGGTCGGCGATCAAGTGTCGCAAGGCACCGCGATCATGGAAGTCGAAGTGGAAGGTGCATCGGCCGCCGCCGAGCCTGTGGCAGAAGCTCCTGCGGCAGCGTCTGCTGAGCCCGCACCCGCACCGGTCGCTGCTCCGGCAGCAGCGCCAGCGGCATCTGCTGTGCAAGCAGTAAACGTGCCCGATTTGGGTGGCGCCAGCGACGTCGAGTGTATTGAAGTGTGTGTTGCCGTGGGCGATGTTATCGAAGCCGAGCAAAGCTTGATCGTACTTGAAACCGATAAAGCCTCGATGGAAATCCCCGCACCTATGGGCGGCAAGGTGGTTTCGCTGTCGATTAAAGCAGGCGATACCGTTAACGTGGGCGATCTGATTTTGGAATTAGAAGTCGCCGGCGCTACCGAAGCAGCCCCCGCGCCTGTTGCTGAGGCGGCTCCTGCCCCAGCCGCTGCGCCCGCCGCGGTTGAAGCCCCTGTGGCGGCAGGCCCTGCCGGCGTCCAAACAGTCACCGTGCCCGATCTGGGCGGTGCCAGTGACGTCGAGTGTATCGAAGTCTGTGTAGCGGTTGGTGATGAGGTGAGCGAAGAGCAGAGCCTGATCGTTTTGGAAACCGACAAGGCCTCGATGGAAGTTCCCTCGCCTTTCTCTGGCAAGGTTGTTTCAGTGGCAGTTAAAACCGGTAGTACGGTTAATGTTGGCGATGTCATTCTAGAATTAGAAGTTGCAGGAGCAGCAGCTGCCGCACCTGCGCCAGCGGCGCCCGCACCCGCTGCTGCGCCAGCACCCGCTGCTGCCGCACCTAGCCAGTCGTTTGAGCCCAAAACCCCCACCATGCCTCGCTCTGAGGTAGTTGAGAAACACGGTGACGTTTACGCAGGCCCCGCCGTGCGTATGCTGGCTCGTGAATTGGGTGTGGATCTGCACCTGGTAAAAGGTACCGGCCCACGTGGTCGCGTGTCTAAGGACGATCTGCACAACTACATCAAAGCCCGTCTGGCTGAGCCTGCACCTGCGGCCAATGCCGGTTCTGGTATTCCCGCGGTACCCGCGGTCGACTTCTCCAAGTTTGGCCCTGTCCGCGAAGAGAAGATGAGCAAGCTGCACCGTCTGACGGCAGAAAACATGAGCCGTAACTGGTTGAACGTGCCCCACGTGACCCAGTTTGACGACGCGGATATCACTGAGTTGGAAGCCTTCCGCAGCAGTGTGAAAGCGGATGCCGAGAAGCAGGGTGTTAAGTTGACACCGCTGCCCTTCTTGTTGAAGGCCTGTGCGGCCGCGCTGCGTGCAAATCCTAAGTTCAACGCGTCACTCGGTGCCGATGGTGAAACCATTGTGTACAAAGATTACGTGCATATCGGTGTCGCGGTAGATACGCCGGCTGGTCTGGTGGTGCCCGTGATCCGCGACGTCGACAAGAAGAGCATCTACCAATTGGCGGCGGAAACCGCTGAGTTGGGTAAGAAGGCTAAAGATCGCAAGTTGACCGCTGCAGAAATGCAGGGTGGTTGCTTCACGATTTCAAGCCTCGGCGGCATCGGCGGTAAGGGCTTTACCCCTATCGTCAACAGCCCTGAAGTCGCGATTCTTGGTGTGTCTAAGCTGGATATCAAGCCGGTTTGGAATGGCAGTGAGTTCGTACCTCGCAAGATGTTGCCGCTGTCGTTGTCTTACGACCACCGCGCCATCAATGGCGGTGACGCCGGTCGTTTCTTCACCCAGTTGGGTGAATTCCTGGCCGATATTCGCCGCTTGGTCCTGTAAGCGTCTGAGCAGTAAAGCAAAAGCCGCCTACGGGCGGCTTTTTTGTGCGTGCCTGTTCTCCGCTGTGTAACCTTTTCGCGCCGCTGTCTAATCTTTTTCGCGCCGCTATTTAATCTTTTTCGTGCTCCCTGTGGGACCTTGTTAGTGCACCCTGTGGGACCTTGTTAGTGCACCCTGTGGGACCTTGTTCGCAGAACAAGGGAACGACTGTAATTAATTAAAAATTTAAATCATTCCCTTTCTCTTCGAGAAAGGTCCCACAGGATGGGCACAAACAAGGTCCCACAGGAAGGGCACTAACAAGGTCTCACAGTTGCAAGAACAAGGTCGCATAAGGAGCTTAAGGTTACACTGAGTAAACAATCAATCGTGAATGAATCTAGCGCGATATTTCGCTTTCAAAAAATCCATTTTATTCTTTAGTAGTCCGTCCTGGTTGCCGGTGCCATTATCAAACACCAGCCAGTTTTGCTTGTCTTCGGCAAAGGCTTCCCATTGCTCCAGGCCTTCGCCATTGGGATTGCCCGAATGGGCAAAATTTACCCAATACTGGCGCATGCGATTGGCTGCATCGCGCACTCGGCCATCCTCTGAGCGATGGCCGTACCAAAGAATGTAGGCATCGCTGCCGTGGGTCATGCCAAGTGGGCTCGCGGCACTGTCGCCACTCAGCTGGTGGTAATACAGATAGGCGGCGTGACCGTGACGTTGCGATGCCTCGGCGGTTACCACAGCCGACAGAAGATAGCGCACATCGCCAAACATGCGTTGCCATGCCTGCTGGCTAGACGTCGACCAATCGTCGCCGTAGAGATCCGCCACGGTGTCGTGGTCATCCATAAACCAATCCGACATCATGACGCTGGTGACCTTGGCGCCGGGCATGACGCTGCCCTCGTAGCGATTACCGCCGGTGATAAGGGGTACGCGGTTATAGTCGCCCTGGTTGATCAATACGGCGGGTTCTTCGAGCAGACTGACCCCGTCGACGATGGGGAGTTGGAAGCCTTCGATCGCATTGATGAGTGCGGTGGGGTCGAGCGCTTCAAGATCTTTTAAATCGCTATCGGCGTGGGTTAGCTTGGCAAATATCGCGCTGGCTTGTTGCTCCGCATTGGTTGGGGATTCGCCCGACCAGTGCACAATGCTATCGCTGGCCATGGCCGTGGTGCGATGCAGCGGCCATGTGGCGTAACCGCTGTGGGCGATAGCCTTGTGAAATAACCCTTTGGCATTGGGGGAGGCGAGCAACAAATTGACCGCCATGCCGCCGGCTGACACCCCAAAAATAGTCACGTTATTTTTGTCGCCACCGAATTGGTGGATGTTGTCCTGCACCCATTGCAGCGCCAACTCCATGTCCTTCAAGCCCAGGTTGGCGGAAGAATTGGCTAGTAAAGGGTGTTTAATGAACCCTAGCGGACCGAGTCGATAGTTGAGCGACACCACCACAACACCGTGTTGCGCGAGCTGCTCGCCGGGGGCTTCGCCGCTGCCAAAGCGGAAGCCGCCGCCGTGAATCCACACCATAACCGGTTGCTCGTCGGCGCCCTGCTGGTGCCAAACGTTTAAGAACAGGCAGTCTTCAGCCAGTGTGATGTCGGTGCCTGGGCGCAGGGGTTGGTGACATTGCGCGCCGTATTGCTCGCCGCTGAATCGCTGCTGGCTAACGACGGCTACAGGTTCGTGCCAGCGTGTGGCTTCGCCGTAGCGAATGCCTTTGACGCTGGTGATATTGTCTTGCTGGGTGCTGCTGTAAACGCCCGCCGTGGTGGTGATATCGGCGAAGCCCGCTAGGGGAAATATCGCTATCAGGGCGATAAGCCATTGCTTGAACATGATAAAGATCCACAATTGTTTTTATGTGGATCTATCTTATGCTAACTACTGCCGAATTGCTTCACCATGCTCTGCAATTTGCGCACTTCTCTTTCCAGTTTCTCATTGTCTAATAGCGCAGTGTTGGCGGCTTCGTGGGTGCCAGATGCCAGGTTGCTGATGTTGACCACGTTGCGATTGATTTCCTCGGCGACGGCGCTTTGCTCTTCGGCGGCGGTGGCGATCTGGGTGGTCATGGCGGTAATGGTATCTACCGCGCGAGTGATGCTTTCGAGTGACTCACCCGCATGGCTGGCTTGTTCAACACTTGAACGCGCTGCCTGCTGACCCTGTTCCATCACACCTACAGCTTGGCCGGCAGCGTCTTGTAACTTTTGAATCATGTCCTGAATTTCGTCGGTAGAGGTTTGGGTGCGACTGGCTAGAGTGCGCACTTCATCGGCCACTACCGCAAAGCCACGGCCTTGCTCACCTGCCCGGGCCGCTTCAATGGCTGCGTTGAGCGCTAGCAGGTTGGTTTGCTCGGCAATGCCGCGAATCACTTCCACCACTGAACCGATTTGTTCGCTGTCTTGCGCCAACTTGGCAATCACCGCCACGGCTTCTTCCACGCGTTTAGCGAGCTGACCAATGGTGGTAATACTTTCATTGACCACCGCTTTACCGGTTTGCACCTCTTGGTCGGCCACGCGGGTGGCTTCAGCGGTGTGCGTGGCATTAGAGGCCACATCGTGCACAGTGGCGGTCATTTCGTTCATCGCCGTGGCGACCATGTCGATCTCCTTGGCTTGGCGATCCATGTCGTCATTGGTGCGACGCGACACTTCTACCGCCTGTAGGGCCGACTCCTCTAAATTACCTGCCGCGTCACCTATGCGCCACACCACCGTTTCGAGTTGAGATTGCAGCATTTTAATGGCGAGCTGCAGTTGGCCAAGTTCATCGGCGCGACCGGTATACACATGCTGGGCGATGGGGTTGCTAAAGATGGCTGCCGCTTCGCTGGCAGCTTGGCGCCAGGGCGAAGCGATCATGTTGGCGCCAACAATACCCACGACTAAGCCGGCGACTAAACCTGCAACCGCGCCGACCCAGCCCATGCTGGCCATCGCGATGCTTACCACCGTGGCAACAACTAGCGCGGCGACTTGGCTGTAAACGATGCTGCCGGTTAATTGGGGGGTGAGTTTACCGAGCAGTGCTTTCCAGCCTGGGGTGCCCTTCCAAACGTCTTTGTAGAGTTTTTCGGCGGTGTCTACATACTGACGCTTGGGTTTCAGGCGCACCGATTGGTAGCCGATGGTCTGTCCGTTTTCTTTAATCTGGGTAACAAAGGCGTCTACCCAGTAGTGGTCGCCATTCTTGCAGCGGTTCTTAACGATACCCATCCAAGGTTTATCTGCCTTGATGGTGTCCCACAAGTCTTTAAAGGCCGCGGGGGGCATGTCGGGGTGTCTTACCACGTTGTGGTTCTTGCCCATCAGTTCGTCTTCGCTAAAGCCGGCGATACTCAAAAAATCGTCGTTGACGTAATTGGTGATGCCTTTTAGGTCGGTGGTCGAGACGATGCGCTGTGAGGCGGGGTAATCATTCTCGCGGTTAGTAACGGGTAAATTCTTTTTCACGTGGCTACCTACTGTAGAAAGAGTGACTCAGTAGGCAAAGTATCGGCAGAAATTTTAGATGCTGTAGAAAAGTGTTGGCGTGTTTGATAATGGTCAAAAAAAACCCACCAATTGGTGGGTTCTTTCAGCGTTTAAACGTTCCGATTATACGGGTACAACATTTTCAGCTTGTGGGCCTTTGGCGCCTTGAGTCACAGTGAACTGGACTTTTTGGCCTTCAGCCAGTGATTTGAAGCCGTCAGCTTGGATAGCGCTGAAGTGTACAAACACGTCTGGGCCACCTTCCTGCTCGATGAAGCCAAAACCTTTAGAATCGTTGAACCATTTAACTTGGCCAGTAATAGTAGACATACATTTCTCCTGTATTTCATAAATTTCGATATAGCGGGAAACACAGGTATTGCTAGGGAGGGGCCTTATAAAGCTTTGACTACCGTGAAACAACTGTTTTTCGTGCTGAAATCATTATGGTTGACCCCTAATGAAAAAGCAATGTAATGGCAAACTATTTTTACAGGTCAATTTGTGGCGTATTTTGCCGCTGATGCCGCGTGGTAAAGAAATTAAAATAAAAAAATAAAAATTGAGGTGGCTATGGGTCAATATCGCTCTGCCGTAAGTGCGGCTAAAACATCACTGATGCTATTACTGTTGAGTACCTGCCTCGATGTAGGTGTGCTAACCCTGACCTATTTGGGGGCGCAAAACGTGCACGGTGCCACGACCTTCGCCCTATTAGCGGGTGTCCCTACGGTACTACTCGCCTTGCCCGCCGCCAAACTAAGTGTCTTTTGGTCGCCCGAGCGCACCGTGGTTCGAGCCGCGCTGTGGGCCATCTTTGGCACGCTAGCGGTAGCCGTGAGTTTATATCTCGCCCCCGGGCTCGCCCTGTTGGCCTTTGCCCTCTACGCCTGTCGCTTGGCTTTCAACTGGCCATCTATTTTGTTAATCGTGCAGCGCCAGCAGCGGCATTGGTCGGTGGCAACGGTGATTGCCATGCGTATAGCGATCGGGGTTTGTGCCGCCACCATGGGTTACTTAATGGTGGGCTATACCTTCAGCAGCTTTGGTCTCGGCCCGGTGGTCGGCTTGCTATTGGGTATTGCCGTGTTGCAGTGGTGGTTGGCGACGCGTTGCCCCGAAACACAGGAAAGCCAGGCGCTGCCGCCACTGGCTGCGTGGTTTGATGCCGCGTCGTATCGCAAGGGCTTTGAGCATTTGCCCCCGGCGCTTCGCACCCGCCTTATGGCGATTTTGTTGCCGCAGGGTATGTTGGTGGTGCTGGCGATTTTTGCCATTCAAGCCATGCGCTATATGTCGGCCAACGATCTCACTTCGGTGCCAGTTGATGGCGTGGGCTACACCGCTGCCGCGGGCTTACTGTTGGGGGCACTGCTTAGTGCCCGCCGTCACCGCGATTTTGTTGAAACCAGCAGCCTGCCCCTCGGCCTGATCATCCTTTTGTTTTCATTGGCGATGTCGCTCACGGTCGACTCTAGTTTTGGTTACTCCATCGTGATTTTGAGTGCGGGCTGCGGCGCCATGATGGCCTTGATTAGCCTGCGCGCACTGGGCCGGGTGAAACAAAACGAGCAGACCAGTGCGCTGATCATGCAGTTGGAAACAGCCACCATCGCTCTGGCCACCGTGGTAGGTATCAGTCTGCATTTGTTGGTGTTGCAGATCAGTGAATCGCCGCTGTTTGCCTTTGCCATCGCGCTGGTATTGGTGACCATTTCACTTTTGCAGCTCATTTTCCGACTGCCGTGGTCGATGGCGCGCATGCTGATCGCGGGTTTAACCCTGCAGCGACACAACATTTATGTGCAAGGCAGCGAAAACATTCCCCTCAGTGGTGGGGTGTTTATGCTGGCTAACCACATTTCTTGGCTCGACTGGGCGATCGTACAAGTGGGTTGTGCGCGCCGTATTCGAGTGATTAGACCGCTGGGTGCCCATGAGCGTGGCTTTGTGCGCTGGTACTTTAGACGTACCGGTGCCATTTACATTAATGCCAGCGATCCTACCGATGATGATGTTGATAAGGTCGCGCAAGCGCTAAACGGCGGCGACATCGTGTTGGCTTTCCCCGAGGGGACCACAAGTCGCACTGGCCATATCGGTATTTTTAACCGCGATTACGAACGGGTATGCCGCCGTTGTAATGACGACGTGTTGATTGTGCCGGTGTATTTATCGGGCATGAACGATAGCGAGTCGACGGGTTTGGCAAGTTTGATTCGCGGCCCTAATTTGCAGAAAACCCAGCGCGATCAAATCCTTGCCTTTGGCCAGCCGCTGGCGGTGAATACCGGCGCGGATCTGCTCAAGCGCCGTGTGTTCGACTTGTCGATCAGTTCGTGGGAAAACTATCTGGCCAATTTGCCAACGGTCGGTGCCGCGTGGTTGCGTACTGCGTCGCGCTTGGGCAACCGCATGGTGATTGCCGACATGATCGGTGAGCCCTTGAGTGCTTATCGCGCCATGACTGCGGCCATCAATATGGGGCGCTTCATCGGTAAAAATAGCCCTGAGCAAAATATCGGTGTGCTGATGCCGACCAGTGCCGGTGGCGCGCTGGCTAATATGGCGATTGCCCTGCAGGGTAAGACCATTGTTAACCTCAATTACACCGCTAATGTCGACGCCCTGTGTGCCGCTGTAGACGAAGCTGAGTTGCGCACTGTTTACACCTCGAAGTTGTTCATGCACCGCTTGTCGCAGCGCGGTATCGTGTTGGATAAGATGCTCGACAAGGTCAGGGTGATCTATCTTGAAGACGTCAAAGCCTCGCTTTCTAAATTGGTATTGCTGCCGACTTTGCTGCCGCTCATGGTGTTGCCATCGTCGGTGATTGTGCGGTTGTTCAACAAGGCCCGCGACCCCAACGCTACCGCGGCGATTTTGTTTTCCAGCGGCAGCGAAGGCAAGCCTAAAGGGGTGATGCTGAGTCATCGCAATATCATGGGGAATATGAAGCAGATTTCGCTGGTGTTGAACGCCGGTGAAGATGACGTGGTGATGGCCTCGCTGCCCTTGTTCCACGCCTTTGGTTTGACCGCGACCATGTTCCTGCCGTTGATCGAAGGTATGCCGATGATCTGCCATGCCGATCCCACCGATGCGGTCGGCGTTTGTCAGGCGGTCGCGAAATACCGCGCCACACTATTGTTTGGTACTTCGACCTTCTTCCGTCTTTACACCCGCAACAGCAAGGTGCATCCCTTGATGCTGGACAGTGTTCGCCATGTTGTAGCCGGTGCGGAAAAACTGTTGCCGGAAGTGCGCGCCGCCTTTGAGCAGAAATTTAACAAGCGCTTGCTTGAGGGCTACGGTGCTACCGAGACGACCCCGGTGGCCAGTTGCAACTTGCCCGACGTCCTCGACACCCACTACTGGACGGTGCAGGTGGCGGGTAAGGTCGGCACGGTGGGTATGCCCCTTCCCGGCACCAGCTTTAAGATTGTCGACCCCGACAGTTTCGATGAGCTCCCCAGCGGCGAGGCGGGTATGATTCTGATTGGCGGTTTGCAGGTGATGCAGGGGTATTTGAACAACCCCGAGAAGACCGCCGAGGTGATCAAAGAGATCGATGGCACGCGCTGGTATGTCACTGGCGACAAGGGCTGGATCGACGACGATGGCTTCTTGACCATCGTCGACCGCTACTCGCGCTTCGCCAAGCTCGGTGGCGAGATGGTGGGGCTTGGACGCGTTGAAACCTATGCCAAGCAGGCGCTGGGTGGTGATGTGGTTGCGATTGCGGTGAACGTACCCGACGATAAGAAGGGTGAGAAGATCGTGCTGTTGTGTGATACTGATGTCGATTTGAAATCCCTCAAGAAGGGCATGACCGAAGCCGGGGCGAGCCCACTGGAAATTCCTGCGCAGGTCTTCACGCTCGAGGAAATGCCCTTGCTCGGCTCGGGCAAAACCGACTTTAGTAAAGCCAAACAGGTAGCCATTGCATGTCTCAACCAGAAGTAACCCCAGGCCTCTACGTTCACTACAAAGGTGGCGAGTACCGTGTGATGGACACCGCCATCCACAGCGAAACCCTAGAGCCGATGGTGGTCTACCGGCCTCTCTACGGCGAGGGAAAATTGTGGGTTCGCCCGGCGCATATGTTTTTTGAAACGGTCAATGTCGATGGCAAAGACGTGCTGCGCTTTACAAGGTTAGGCGACTAATCGCACGCTAGTGGCTGCTATTGTGCTGTTCGCGCGCTAAAATACTTTCTTTTTTGGCCGAGAGCTGACCATGAGCAAGCAAGGTTTTACCACTACCGTCCTCCATTCTGACCGCAGCAAGCCGATTGAACACGGCGCCCTGCACAAGCCCATCCACACGTCGGTGGCGTTTGAATACCGCAATTCGCGCGATATCGCGGAGGTGTTTCAGGGCAAGAAGAGCGGCTACACCTACGCCCGTCAGGTGAACCCCACGGTCACCGCCTTGGAAGATAAGATCACTGCCATGGAAGATGGCGTGGCGACCACCTGTTTTTCGACCGGTATGGCGGCGATAACGGCCTTTTTGTTCGCGCTTTTGAAAGAGGGCGATCACTTTATCGCCAGCTCATTCCTGTTCGGCAATACCAACAGCTTGTTTAATTCGCTGGGCAATTTTGGTATCGACGTCACCTTCGTCGACATTACCGATACAGCTGCCGTAGCTGAGGCCTTCCGCCCTAATACTAAGGCGCTATTCGTCGAGACCATCGCCAACCCTTGCACGCAAATCGGCGATCTTGGTGCGATTGGAGATCTGTGCGAGCAACACGGCGTGGTCTACATCGTCGATAACACCATGACCTCGCCCTATTTATTCCGCCCCAGGGCGGTCAAAGCCAGCATGGTGGTCAACTCGCTGACCAAGTGCGTCGGCGGCCATGGTGATGCGCTGGGTGGTGCGATTACTGAAACAGGCCTTTACGATTGGTGCCAGTTCGACAACCTGATCGATACCTATAAAAAGGGCGATCCTCGCCTGTGGGGTATGACCCAGATTAAGAAGAAAGGCCTGCGCGACACCGGTGCAACCTTGGCGCCTCAGGCGGCGCATATTTTGGCGCTGGGCGCAGAAACACTGGCGCTGCGCCAAGAGCGTTCGTCGGCGAATGCGCTGGCACTGGCGCAATTTTTTGAAGCCCACCCCAAGGTCAATAAGGTGTACTACCCGGGTCTTGCAAGTCACCCGCAGCACGCCATTGCCGCGGCCAACTACCGCACCTTTGGCTTCTTGATGAGCATTGAGTTACACGACAGCATCGATTGCTTTGACTTCCTCGATGCGCTGGATTTGGTGGTGGTATCGAGCAACCTGGGGGACAACCGCACCCTAGCGATACCCGTGGCACACACCATTTTCTATGAAATGGGCGCCGCGCGACGCGCCGAGATGGGCATCGCCGACGGCACCGTGCGCCTGTCTATTGGCATTGAAGATATCGACGATTTGATCGCCGACTTCGAGCGCGCCCTGGCTTAATCCCAGGGCATGGGGCGTTGTTCCGACATGCGGATCATGCCCCGAGCAATGCGGTACAACACCCACAGGCCAGTGAATAGCATCATGGCGAACGCCACTGGAAAGCCAATGATGGTGATGAACAGAGCGATGGCGATGATGTACCACAGCGCGGCAAACCAGAAGGTACGGATTTGCCAGCTGAAGTGGCTGTCGAGGTAGGTGCCAAAGGTATCGTCGCGATACACGTAGTTCAGCACCACGGCGATAATCGATGGCCAGCCCGTTAAAAAGGCCGTGACCACGAACGCCGAACTCAATACTCCCGTAATGGCGCTGAATAAATGCAGACCGTAAATAATATAGGTCAGCGTCACCAAGCGTTGTTCGGGGGCGCGAATAATCAAACTGTCAGCAGGGTTTTCCATGTGTGCTCTCTGTGGTTAACTACTGATAAGACGCGACCAGAGTACACTATGGATGCACCGGCCGTGAAATTTTTCCCTCGTTGAGACCCCGATGGACACCACCTCTACCACCTCGCCAGTTGCAGACCTGCTCGATACCAAGCTTATTATCGAGACCCTTGGTGACAGTACGCGACAACAGTTGCACGACATCCACCACTATCAAGTGATCGGCTCGACCAACGTGGCGGCCATGCAGGGCATCGAGCAGGGACGACGCCACGGCCATGTGTATCTAGCCGAGCAACAGACCGCCGGGCGCGGTCGTCGCGGCCGTGAATGGATCTCGCCCTTTGCCAGCAATATTTACATGAGCATGGTTTGGCAGTTTAACGGGCGAAGTGATATTAGCGCTCTGAGTTTGGCGGTTGGTGTGGCTGTATGCCGCGCGTTGCAGTCTCTTAACATTGCGGGCGTTGGCTTAAAATGGCCCAACGACATTCTCGCCAGCGGTAAAAAACTCGGCGGTGTGCTGCTTGAAATGCAGGGTGATCCCAGCCGGGAGTGCCAAGTGGTGATCGGGATTGGGCTCAACGTTTTAATGGCGGATAACCACGCCGCGTTAATTACCCAGCCTTGGGTCGATGTCGAAACGCTTTGCGATGGCGCTAGGCCGAGTCGCAACCAATTGGTGGCTGCCATGCTCGATGCGCTTGTGGCGGTGCTAGGCGAATACAAGCAGGGTGGTTTTGTCGCGCTAAAAGATGCCTGGCAGGCGCTCGACGTATACGCCGGCGCAGAAGTCATGGTGCAATTGGGCGACGACTATATATTTGGCACCGCCAGTGGCGTTGACGACAGCGGCGCGCTGCGCTTACAAACAGCCACAGGCATACAATTATTCCACGGCGGAGAAGTGAGTTTACGTCCCAAGGGTGCGCTATGAGACTCGAATTTGATATCGGTAACACTAACCACAAATGGCGCTTGCTGGACGGCGGCCAGGTGGTGCGTCGCGGTAGTTTCGCCAATAACAGCGATGGTCTTAACGATGTGCCGCAGCTTGGGGTTAGTGAGATTTGGGCGGCCTGTGTCGCCAATGCACGCTATGTCGAGGCATTGGCGCAGTGGGCTTCGACCTTTGGCATTGAGGTTCAGCAAGCCGTGGTGACCCAGCAGGCCTCGGGTGTGGTGTGTGCCTATCCCGAGCCGCATCGCTTGGGGGTGGATCGTTGGCTGGCGGTATTGGCGGCTTACTATCGCTATGGCCCTAGCTGTGTGATCGACATCGGCAGCGCGATGACGGTCGACGCGGTGGATGAAAATGGTATCCACCTCGGCGGCTACATTGTGCCGGGCTACCAACTTTTGTTGAACTCGCTGTTTAAGGACACCGACAAAGTGCGTTGGGCGGAGAGTGAGATCAATGGCGATTTGTCGCTCGCCAAGGACACCGGCAATGCCGTTGTTGCTGGCGTGAAACTGATGTTGGTGGGCTTCGTCGAGCAGGCCATTGCTCGGTTGCCGTTTGACAATGCCCAGGTGGTATTCACCGGGGGCGGCGGACGCATACTACGAGAAGCCTGCGACGATCGCGGCGTATGGCTCGAAGACCTGGTGTTTGAAGGCCTCGCCTTGGCCGCGCGTGAGCCAGTTAAACTGGTCTAAATTAGCCTTGCACGCAACTCCCATTCTCCCCCCAAGGTTGCTATGATAGGCCGCTAATAATATCCCGCGGCCTTGTAGGCAAACCGCTAAGGAAACCAATCAATGACAGATCTGATTCAGATGAGCGCCGATGGTGTTGAACAGCTTTCGTTAAAGCAGTACACCGAACAGGCCTATCTCAACTACTCCATGTACGTGATTTTGGACCGCGCCCTCCCCTTTGTCGGCGATGGATTGAAGCCCGTGCAGCGCCGCATTGTTTACGCCATGTCTGAGCTGGGCTTAAAGGCCTCCGCCAAGTACAAGAAATCAGCGCGTACCGTGGGCGACGTGATCGGTAAGTTCCACCCACACGGCGACTCCTCGGTTTACGAGGCAATGGTCATCATGGCGCAGGATTTCAGCTATCGCTATCCGTTGATCGACGGTCAGGGTAACTGGGGTAGCAGCGACGACCCGAAATCGTTCGCGGCGATGCGTTACACCGAGTCGCGCTTAACGCGCCATGCGGAACTGTTGTTGAGCGAATTGGGTCAAGGTACCGTGGATTGGGTGCCCAACTTCGATGGCACCATCGATGAGCCCAAGTTCCTCGCCGCCCGTGCACCATCGGTATTGTTGAATGGCACCACCGGTATCGCGGTAGGTATGGCTACCGACATTCCTCCCCACAACCTGCGCGAAGTTGTGCAAGCCACGCTGCACGTGTTGGATAACCCCAAGGCCGACGTGGAAGAACTGATGTCATTCGTGCCGGGCCCCGATTTCCCGACTGGGGCGGAGATTATTACCGGCCGCAAAGAATTGCTGGAGATTTACAAAACTGGCCGCGGCAGCGTTAAATGCCGCGCCATTTACAACATCGACCAAGGCGAGATCATCGTTACCGAACTGCCCCATCAGGTGTCCGGTGCCAAGATCCTCGAGCAGATCGCCGCCCAGATGCAGGCCAAGAAATTGCCGTTGGTAGCTGACCTGCGCGACGAGTCAGACCATGAAAACCCCACCCGCTTGGTGATTGTGCCACGCTCTAACCGCATCGATTTTGAAGGTTTGATGGCGCACTTGTTTGCTACCACCGATCTCGAGAAGAGCTATCGGGTCAACATGAACATGATTGGTATCGACGGTCGCCCCGGGGTGAAAGACTTGGCGCAGATCCTGCGCGAGTGGATCGCGTTCCGTACCGAAACCACCACCCGCCGCCTCAACTACCGACTCGAAAAAGTGTTGCACCGCCTGCACTTATTAGACGGTTTGCTGATCGCCTTCCTCAACTTGGATGAGGTGATCCACATCATCCGCACCGAAGACGAGCCCAAAGCCGTGTTGATGGCGCGCTTTAATCTGTCAGAGACCCAAGCCGATTACATCCTCGACACCCGTCTGCGTCAGTTGGCGCGTCTTGAAGAGATGAAAATTCGCACCGAACAGTCGGAACTGGAAAAAGAGCGCGATGATCTGCAGGCGACATTGGATTCGCCACGCCGCTTGAAGAGCTTGCTGAAAAAAGAATTAACCGCCGTTGGCGAAGAGTTCGGCGATGACCGCCGCGCACCACTGGTGGAGCGCGCGGAGGCGAAGGCCTACAGCGAAATCGATTTGATGGGTGCCGATCCCGTCACCGTTGTTATGTCAGACAAGGGTTGGATTCGCGCCGCCAAGGGCCACGATGTTGACCCAGCTGCGCTAAGTTACAAATCGGGCGATAGTTACAACTTCTCGGTGAAGGGTAAAACCAACCAGTCGGTGATTATCCTCGACAGCACGGGCCGCACCTATTCGATCGCTGCCCATACCCTGCCTTCAGCGCGCGGTCAGGGCGAGCCTGTGACCGGTAAGATCAACCCTCCCGCGGGCGCTATGTACATCGCCGGTTTGATGGGTAAAAACGACGATCAATACCTGATGTACTCCGATGCGGGTTACGGCTTTGTGACCTCATTGGAAGAACTGCTGTCGAAAAACAAGGCGGGCAAGGCCGTGTTGAGTTTGCCGGCCGGTGGTCGCGTCAAGCCGCCAGTGGCCGTGGTGCCCACGGAAGACGCCCACGTTGTGGTGGTCAGTAACGAAGGGCGGATGCTGGTCTTCCCGCTCAAAGACCTGCCGGTGATGGCGCGCGGTAAGGGCAATAAAATGCTGGGTATTCCGTCGGCACGCGTGAAAGATCGCGAAGAATATGTCATTGGCGCGCAAGTGATTACGCCAAAGGATGTGTTGGTATTGCACGCCGGCAAACGTCACCTTTCGTTGAAGTTTAGCGAAATGGAGCACTACATTGGCGAACGTGGTCGCCGTGGTCATAAGCTACCGCGCGGCTTACAAAAGGTCGATGCACTGGAAGTGCAGCGTGGTGACAGCGAGTGATTGAGGTCAGTGCCTCCCAAGAGCGCCCCGAGGACTACCAGTGGCGTTGGTCCTATTTAGCGCCAAAATACTGGTTGATGTGGTTGTGGTTTGCCATCTTGTGGTTGATCACCCGCTTGCCGATTGGCGTGGTGCAGGCCATTGGGGCCGGTGTCGGGCGCTTGTTCTATAAGTTCGCCAAGAGCCGCCGCCGGGTAGCGTTGCGCAACCTCGAGTTGTGCTTCCCCGACAAGTCTGCCGCTGAGCGAGAAGCGATTTGTCGCAAGAGCTTTGAAGGCATGGGCATGACCTTGTTTGAGTCGGGGGTTGTGTGGTGGTCCTCGCAGGCGCGCATGAAGCGCCTCACCCAAGTTGAAAATGCCGAAGGTCTTGAGCGAGCGATGGCATCGGGCAAAGGCGTGATGTTGGTGGGGATGCACAATACCTGCCTTGAAATGGGTTACGTGGCGATATCGTTCCACACGCCGTTCAGCGCCATTTATCGCATTCACGACAATCCCTTGTGGGAATGTGTGTCTGGCTGGGGGCGTATCCGCTACAAGGTTGGCCTGATTGGGCGCAAAAATGTTCGTGCGTTTATTACGGCAATGCAAAATAAAGAAGTGACCTTAATGGCACCCGACCAAGATCTTGGCAAACGCCGCGCAGTGTTTGTGCCGTTTTTTGGGGTGCCCACGGCTTGGGTCACCTCGGCCTGCGATTTGCCTGAGCAGGCTGATGCGGTGGTGGTGTTTGTCTCCATCCGCCGTGAATCTGGTGGCGGGGCACCCTACCGTTTGACTTTTAGCGAGCCGTTAGAGAACTACCCCAGTGGTGACAAGCAAGCCGATATGGCGCGTATTAGCCAGTTGACGGAAGACGCAATTCGTCAAGACCCCACGCAGTATCTTTGGGCGCACCGGCGCTTCAAAAGCCGTCCCGAGGGCGAGCCCAGTCTGTATTGATTAAGTGTTGTAATTCTTAAAAATAAGTTTATTCTGTAACGAATATGTTACGGGGTTGCAACAATGACAAGCGGCGAAAAATACTTCCAGGATGGAGGTTTGCGGGCTCGAACAACCGTCAAAGATGAGTACTCTAAAGAAGCGCTCAAGCATCAATTGATGCGTGAAATTGAGACGCTGTCGCGTCGTTTGCTAGAAGAAAAGGGTGAGCAAGATGGCAGCCTGGTGCAAACGTATAAGGCGATGATCCAGGCTCGCCAAGAGCTGCTTAAAAAACTCCCTTAAACAGCACGGATAAAATATTCGGGGCTGTGGCAGCGACCTTGCGCATCGATGCAGGCTGCTTTCATCATCGCTACCGGCATATTGCGCTGATCATAGATAATTGTTGCATCGCCTTGGGCGCGTACATCGCCAATTGCAAAGCGACGATTCACCATACGAAATTTACTGTAATCAACTTGGGTAAAGGCAATCTCGGTCATTTCTCTTCTCCGAAACACTGTATATGCACACAGTATATTCGTGAAAACCATGAATGCAAGAAAAAACTGGTTATTTGTACAGTAAATTCCGTTTTGTCTTGTTTGACCCCCCATTAACCGCTGCCTATATTTTAGACAAACAATAAAAGAGTATGATTTATGAAAGGCATGGTTTTTACAGAGTTTGTTGAAATGGTCGAGGAGAGTTTTTCTCCTGAAATTGCCGACCGTATGATCATTGATGCCAATGTGCCAAGTGGTGGCGCCTACACCTCTGTGGGTCTGTATGATTACAAAGAGATGTTGTCTCTTGTCACGGCGCTCAGTAAGCTGACTGAAACACCGGTGCCTGAATTAGTGAGGGCATTTGGCGGATATTTGTTGAATCGATTTGTTGTGGGGCACGCGCACTTCTTTGCCAACATGCATTCGACCTTCGACTTTTTGCAGTCGGTGCACGATACCGTACACACCGAGGTATTGAAGCTCTACCCCGACGCGCAGCTGCCCCATTTCGATACCGAGCGGCAGGGCGATACGTTAGTGATGGTATACCGTTCGAAACGTCCCTTTGCCGATTTGGCTGAGGGCTTAATTTTAGGCAGTTTTGACTACTTTAATGAAAAGGTCACACTGCAGCGCGAAGATAGCCGCGATGGCGACTACAATGTGTCGCGATTTGTACTAAAGGTTTTAAATTAACGACTAGCGATAGTCACCATTATGAAAGATCACGGAGCGATTCATGGTTCAGGAACCACAACGTCATATTAGCCGCTTGACCAAAGACACCATGGCCCTTGTACTGGCAGGGGGTCGCGGTTCGCGTCTTTTTGAGCTTACCGACTGGCGCGCCAAACCCGCGCTGTACTTCGGCGGCAAATACCGCATCATCGATTTCCCACTGTCGAACTGCATTAACTCAGGCATTCGCCGTGTCGGTGTACTGACCCAGTACAAATCGCACTCGCTAGTGCGCCACTTAAATCGCGGTTGGTCGCACTTTAAACGCGAATTAGGCGAAGGCGTGGAAGTCCTACCAGCTTCGCAGCGCTATTCAGATAGCTGGTACCAAGGCACCGCCGACGCGATCTATCAAAACCTCGACATTATCCGTGCTGAAAAACCCAAGTACGTGATGGTGCTTTCGGGTGATCACATCTACAAAATGGACTACGGCATGATGCTGGCGGACCACGTTGAAAAAGGCGCCAAAATGACCGTGTCTTGCCTAGAGGTGCCGATTGAAGAAGCGGCCAAGGCCTATGGTGTGATGGGCGTGAACGAAGATTCACGCGTCATTAACTTCATTGAAAAACCCGAGCACCCCGATCCACTGCCGAGCAACCCCGAGTTGTGTTTGGCGTCGATGGGTAACTACATCTTTGACACCGATTTCCTGTTCGATTGCTTGATTAAAGATGCTCACGATCCCAAGTCGAGCCACGACTTTGGCCACGATATTATCCCCAAGATCATTCAAGAGCACCATGTGAATGCCTTTGCCTTCCGCGACCCTCGCACCGGTGGTCGCGCTTACTGGCGCGACGTGGGTACGCTGGACTCGTTCTGGATGGCCAACATGGAATTGATTGATACCGTACCGCCGCTGAATATTTACGATCGCGATTGGCCGTTGTGGACGTACCAGGAGCAGTTGCCGCCCTGTAAGTTCGTGTTTGAAGATCACGACAGAAAGGGTATGGCGCTTGAGTCAATGGTCTCTGGAGGGTGTATAATCTCCGGCGCTGAAGTGCGCAAGTCGGTACTTTTCAGCAACGTAGTGATTCGATCTTATACCTACGTTGACGCGTCAGTGATCCTGCCTGATGTCACCATCGGCATGAACTGTAAAATTAATAAAGCGATTATCGATCGCGGTTGCCAAGTGCCCGACGGCATGACGATTGGTGTTGATCACGAACAGGATCGCGCCAATGGCTTCCGCGTCACGTCTAACGGCGTGACGTTGGTAACACGCGGTATGTTAGGTCAGGAAGAAGGCTTCGCCTAACACTGGAGTTTACGTAAATGACAATAAAAGTAATTGCGACGCAGGCCTTTGATAACCAGCGCCCTGGTACCTCTGGTCTCCGCAAAAAGGTGGTGGAATTCCAACAGCCCCACTATTTAGAAAATTTTGTACAAGCGACTTTTAACGCCATTGGTGATTGCGCCGGCAAGTTGCTGGTGGTGGGTGGCGATGGCCGCTACTACAACCGCCAAGCGGTGCAGATTATCGTGCGCATGGCGGCGGCGAATGGTTTCGGTAAAGTGATGATTGGCCAGGGCGGTATTTTGTCTACGCCCGCCGCGTCTTGCGTGATTCGCAAGTACAGTGCGTGTGGCGGTATTGTGCTGTCTGCTAGCCACAACCCCGGCGGTCCCGACGAAGATTTCGGCATTAAATTCAACGGTGCCAACGGCGGCCCAGCTCCCGAAAAAGTGACTGAAGAAATCTTTGCCTACACCAAGTCGCTGACCGAATATCGCACCTGCGAAAGTAGCGATATCGACCTCGACGCTATTGGTAGTGTGCGCGTGTTGGATACCGAGGTGGAGATCATCGATTCGGTGGCCGACTACGCCGACCTGATGGAAAGCATCTTTGACTTCGACAAGATGCGTAGCCTGTTGAGCAACCGCCGTTTCAGAATGTGTTTTGATGCGATGCACGCGGTTACCGGTCCCTACGCAGTAGAAATCCTCGAGAAGCGCCTCGGCGCGGCGGAAGGCACGGTGATGAATGCCGTGCCCAGCGAAGATTTTGGCGGCGGTCACCCAGACCCCAACTTAGTGCATGCCCATGAATTGGTTGAGCGCATGAACGGTGTCGAGCCATTGGCTTTTGGGGCCGCGTCGGACGGCGACGGTGACCGCAATATGGTGCTCGGCAGTGGCTTCTACATCAACCCATGTGACAGTTTGGCGCTATTGTTGGCCAACGCTCACTTGATTCCCGGTTACAAAGATGGGGTTAGCGGTGTGGCGCGTTCAATGCCTACCGGTCGCGCGGTGGATCGCGTGGCGGCGGCCTTGGAAATTCCCTGCTACGAAACCCCTACCGGGTGGAAGTTCTTTGGCAACCTGATGGATGCGGGCAAAATTACCCTGTGTGGTGAAGAGAGCTTCGGTACTGGTTCGGACCACGTTCGCGAGAAGGATGGTCTATGGGCGGTATTGTTCTGGTTGAATATCATTGCCGAGCGCAACCAGCCCGCACGCACCATTGTGCGCGACCACTGGACGCAATACGGCCGCGACTACTTTACACGCCACGACTTTGAAGGCGTCGATGCCGCTCGCGCGGCCCAGATGATCGATGCACTGCGCGCTAAATTGCCAAGCCTCGCTGGCCAGACCTTCGGGGAATTGACGGTTGAGTCCGCCGACGACTACCACTATGTGGACCCTGTCGACGGTAGCGAGAGCGCAAAGCAAGGCATTCGCATCTATACCCAAGACGGCGGCCGCATTGTGATGCGCTTGTCGGGCACGGGTACTTCGGGTGCTACGCTGCGCGTTTACTTCGACCGCTACCAGCCAGATCCTGCACTGTTGGGTCAAGATCCTCAAAAAGCGCTGGCGAGCTTGATCGAGGCGGCGCACGCCATTGCCGGCATCGAAGAGTACACCGGTCGCGTTCGCCCCGACGTCATTACCTAGGAGTCTTCCTTGAAGCTTTTGATGCTCGCATCCGAAAACGACGCCTTGCCGAAAGGCAAGGTCGGCGGGATCGGCGATGTTATCCGCGATCTTCCGCGTGCACTCGCGGAAGCGGGTCACTCGGTCTCGGTGATCACCCCGGGGTACCAGTGGTTTTCTACGCTGCCCGGTGCGGAGTTAATCGGTCAGTTCGATGTGCCCTTTTCAGGCTTTGCCAACGAAATAAGTCTGTTTCGTGTACCGGGCAAAGATCCCATGCAAGGTGTTGAGCATTTGGTGGTCGAGCACCCCATCTTTGGTTCAGCCGGTGTGGGTAAAATCTACTGCAATGATCCACCGGATAAGCCCTTCGCGAGCGATGGCATCAAATTCGCCCTGTTTTCTATCGCCGTGGCCGAAGCCTTTAAATTAGGTCTACTTGGCGACTACGACCGCATTCATTTGCACGACTGGCACGCGGCTTCCTTTGCTACGCTGCGCGCGCTGCACCCCGATTACACCTGTCTACAGTCGCTCCCCTGTGTGTACACCATCCACAACTTGGCGTTGCAGGGTATTCGCCCACTGCGCGGCGACAACTCTTCGCTACAAGTGTGGTACGACGGTGCGGTGGCCGAAGACGAGCGCATCATCGATCCGCGCTACCGCGATTGCTACAACCCCATGCGAGCGGCGATTAATTTGTGCGACCGTGTGCACGTGGTATCCCCTAGCTACGCCGAGGAAGTGATGCGCGCTAGCCAGCCTGAAGAGGGCTTTTTCGGCGGCGAAGGTCTCGAGGCGGACTTGTTGGCAGCACAGCAGCAACAGCGTTTAGTGGGTATTTTGAACGGGGTGGATTACGCCTCGCAGATGCGTGCTCCAATTAGCCGTGATGAGCTATTCCACATGATGATGATGCAGATGCGCGAATACGCCGCCGAAGACATCATGCTGCAAAGTGTGCACGGCTTGGCGGCGGATCGCCTGCAAGAATTATTGGGCCGCGGTGACCACCAAAAATTATTGCTCACCTCGGTGGGGCGGATTTCCGACCAGAAGATGTTAATCCTGCGCCAGCGTATGGAGGATGGTCGCTTTGCCATCGATGCCATGCTAGAAGCGCTAGGTGATCGCGGCTGTTTTGTGATGGTGGGCAACGGCGATGTGATGCTGGAGCAATTCCTTTACGCGGCGAGTAAACGCCATCCCAACTTTGTCTTCCTGCAGGGTTTTTACGCCGACATCGGCCAGCGCCTTTACGAGAATGGTGATCTGTTCATTATGCCGAGCTCCTTTGAGCCGTGCGGCATTAGCCAGATGATCTCTATGCGTCACGGCCAACCTTGCTTGGTACATGCGGTGGGTGGTTTGCGCGACACGGTGCAAGACGGTGTGAGTGGTTTCTGTTTTGCGGCCAACGGCTTATTGCCGCAGGCGCACGCCATGGTAGTAGCGCTGCAGCGCGCCTTGGATACCTTGCAGAATGATGCTGAGAAAACGCAGCAGATGCGCGACACGGCAGCCGCTCAACGCTTTAGTTGGCAGGCGGTTGTGCCCGCCTACCTCAACGACTTGTACCGCGTTTAGAACTTGGTGGCGTTGTTCAGCGCGTGGTGGAATTCCTCTGTCATGCGCTGAATGAGATCGGCGGTGGTGGGAATGTCGTCTATTGCGCCAACGCCTTGCCCTGCCGACCAAATTTCCTTCCAAGCGCCTTTTTGCTTGCTACCTTCGTTTTCTTTCAGGCCAAGCTCCTCTTCCATGTCCATTTCTTTCTTCGGCGCTAGGTTGTCTGGATCAAAACCGGCATTGACGATGCTTTGACGTAAAAAGTTGGCGTAAACCCCCGAGATATTCGGAGTGTAGATAATGTCAGCGGCAGCCGATTCGACAATCATGTCTTTGTAGCGGTCTTCGGCGCGCGCTTCTTGGGTAGCGATGAAGCGGGTGCCAGCGTAGGCCAAGTCGGCGCCCATGCTGCGCGCGGCAGCGATGTGGCCCCCATCCGAAATACAACCTGCCAACAGCAAGCAGCCATCGAAGAACTTGCGAATTTCACTGGTCAGCGCGAAGGGGCTCAGGGTGCCGCCGTGGCCACCGGCGCCAGCGCACACGGCGATGATGCCGTCGACACCTTCACGCGCCGCCTTGTTGGCGTGACGTACGTTAATGATGTCGTGGAACACCAAGCCGCCGTAGCTGTGCACGGCGTCGATGACGCGCTTGTCGATGCCCAATGAGGTGATCACCACCGGCACCTTGTACTTCACACAAAGTTCCAGGTCGGCCATCACGCGGGTGTTGCTGTGATGCACGATGATGTTAACGCCGTAGGGGGCATCGTCGGGGCCCAGCGCCGCGTTAACTTGTTGCAACCACTCCTCAAAGCCTTCGCTGGTGCGCTGGTTGAGCGCCGGGAAGGTACCAAGCGCCCCCGCTTTACAGGCGGCGATGACCAGTTCGGGGCCAGAAGCCAAGAACATGGGCGACACGACTAAGGGAAGTTTTAAGCGGTTTTGTAGTTGCGCGGGTAGAGCCATGGGATCCTCACGAATTAGCGTTATTTTTGCTATCGTAAGTGAATCCCCCCGTTTGGGGGGAGTCTATTTGCGCAAGGGCGCGCCGCGTTGGCGTCAATTACCCTGCCAGTGATTTGAACGCACCCAAGGCGCGTTCGCGCGAGGCCTTAACCTCGACGATGGGCTTCGGGTAGGTCACACCCAGTTCGACACCGGCGGCCTGCAGCATCATCGGTGGCGCCTCCCAGGGTTGGTAGAGGTATTTCTTGGGCATATCCTTCAGCTCGGGTACCCAGCGGCGGGTGTATTCGCCCTCGGGGTCAAACTTTTCACCCTGGGTAATGGGGTTGAAAATGCGGAAGTAGGGAGCCGCGTCGGCGCCACATCCCGCCACCCACTGCCAGCTGGCGCTGTTGCTGGCAAGGTCGGCGTCGAACAGTGTATCCCAGAACCACGCTTCGCCGTGGTGCCAGTGCAGCAGCAGGTTTTTCACCAAAAACGACCCGACGATCATACGCACGCGGTTGTGCATATAGCCGGTGTGCCACAATTCGCGCATCCCCGCATCGACGATGGGGTAGCCGGTCATGCCGCGCTGCCATGCTTTTAAGGCTGCGTGGTCGTCGCCCCACGGGAAGGCGTCGAATTTGCGCGACATGTTTTGCCGCGGCATGGTGGGGAAGTGATACAGCAGGCTGTATGAAAATTCACGCCAACCCAGTTCCGATTTAAAGGTGTAGACGTTTTCATCGTCGCCCATCAGCGTAGCGGAGTGCCACACCGTGCGCGGCGAGATCTCGCCAAAGTGCATATGCGGCGCCAAACGCGAGGTGTAGTTGCGGGCGGGAAGGTTGCGGCCCTCTTTGTAGTTGCCAACACCCTCGTCGGCAAAAGTCTGCAATTTCTCTAGCGCGCCGGCCTCGCCAATGGTCCAGTGCTCCAGCATGACCTTGTCCCAAGGGATGGTGGGCTGCAGTTCGAGGGCATCGATATTGGCCAGGGCGCCAAAATTGCCATCGGCAAAAGCAATATTGTCTGGGGCGGGCTTGCAGGGTGCCGGTTCGGCCGCTTTTAAACAACCGTTTTTAAAGAAGGGGGTGAACACCTTATAAGGCGTACCGTCATTTTTCAGCACCTGCCAGGGTTCCCACAATAGGCTGCCATTGCTAGAAATCACTTCCACACCCTGTGCCTTGAGTTGTTCTTTGATGGCGGAATCGCGCTCGATACGCCACGCCTCGTAGCAGCGGTTCCAGCACACCGTGCTGATGTCGTGTTCGCTGCACAGCTTGGCCAGGACTTCTTGCGCTGGCCCGCGATACACGCGCAACTTGCCGCTAAGGCTGTTGTTCAGCGCGGTCAGCGAGTGGTGTAACCACAAGCGGCTAGCGCCGCCCATGGCGTGATCGCCAGCGTTGTCGTCGTCGAGTATATAGATGGGTAGCAGTTGCCCGCGAGCCACGGCTTGGCAGAGGGCGGGGTTGTCGGCGAGGCGAAGGTCTTGGCGGAACCAGTGGATGGCAATAGTCATGCGAGGGCGGGGGCCTCTTGTTCGGTTAGATGGTTAACGATGGTGGCAGCGCTGGTGAAGGCCGCCATGACACCGCCGCCGTTGAGCCAGTCGGCGCAAACACCTAGTTGGCGCTCACTATCCCAAAGACAGCCGTCGGGCGTGTGTTGATGGTCGGTGCGGCCAAACAGCCAGCGGTGGGTGTTGAGCAGTGTGGCTGAGTCGCTGGGAATGTCTAGCATGGCGCAGAAGGCATCGCACAGCAGGTCGCCAACGTGCTCTTTATCTAGGTTTAAATGGCGATCCGTCCACACCGGGCTAGCCTGTACCACCCACAGTTGGCGGCTGTGATCGCGATCGGGCTTGCTGCTGTCGAGCACCGCGTGTTCGATCACAGGGTGATGGCGGAAGCCGTTATGGAGAACCTCGATCTCTGTGGGCAGCTCCACCACGATGCTCCACTGTGCTTGGATGGTACTGTCGGCTTCGTCAAAGATGGGCAGCCATTCGGCCGGCCAGGCGTGGCTCATGTCGTTAGCTTGTGCGGGTGGGGCGGTCACAATCAGCGCTTTGCTGGTAAATACCGCGCCGCTTAAACACTCCACCACCCAGTGGCCGTGCTCGCTGCGTTCAAAACGGTGCGCGCGCTGCTCGGTATTGATGGTGATATTGTTCAAAAGATCTTTGTGCAGGGTGTTCATTTGTGGCACGCCGACCATGTGTCGTTCGGCGCCCTCGCCGTAGTCGACTGCCCACTCGGCCAGTAGGCCACGGCACTGCCAGTCATCGAGCTGCTGTTGTACTCTTGGCACAGCTTGCGCATTGGCCAGTTGCTCGGCATCGAGACTAATGCAGCCGATATCGACGCTTTCATCACCTACTTGGCGGCGCGCACAACGACCACCGGCGCCACGGCTTTTTTCCAGCACCATGACCGAGTAGCCCAATTGATGAAGTTGCTTAGCGGCAAAGCTACCCGCGCTGCCGGCACCGATGACGATGGCGTCGAAGTCTTGCATTGTGTCTCCTGATTAGCTCGGATAGGCTTACCCAAGCCATTTTTTATACGTGTTTGCAAAGGTCTCAGACTCAACTTACATCGTATAAAAAAGGAAGGCAAAGGCTTGTTGATGGTGGATGCTCATGAAAATTTTAATCACAGGTGGTACGGGATTTATCGGTCGCCACTTTATGTCGCGCTTTGCGGACTACCAGTACACCGTGCTCACCCGCGATACCGCCCGCGCCTATCGAGAATTGGGCAGCCAACACCGCTACATCAGCCACCTCGACGAACTGCCACTAGATAGCGGTTTTGACGCTGTTATTAACTTAGCCGGCGAGCCGATTGTGGGCGTGCGCTGGAGCGATAAGCAGAAACATAATTTGTGCCAAAGCCGCTGGAAAACCACCGAAGCCTTGGTGGATTGGATGTCGCGGGCCGAGATTAAACCACAGGTGTTCTTGAGTGGTTCGGCGATTGGCGTGTATGGCATCGACCACGAGGCCAGCTTTGATGAGCAGAGCCGAGCATTACGAGAGGATTTTTCCACCCAGTTGTGCGAGCGCTGGGAGCGCGAGGCCAAACTTGCCGAGGCCTCTACCCGTGTGGTACTACTGCGCACCGGCGTGGTGCTGGGCAGCGACGGTGGCGCACTGGATAAAATGCTACTGCCCTTTAAGATGGGCCTCGGCGGCCCGGTGGGCAGCGGCGAACAGTGGATGTCGTGGATCCATATGGAGGATTACCTAGCGGCGCTGCACCACTTGATGGTGTCTGATAGCAGCTCTGGCGCTTATAATCTTACCGCCCCCGAACCCGTGCGCAACAAGCGTTTTGTGAAGGCGCTAGCCAGTGCCCTGCACCGCCCGTGTTGGATGCCACTGCCGGCCTACGCGCTAAAAATCGCCCTCGGCGAAGCATCCACGCTGTTGTTAGATGGGCAGAAAGTGCTACCCAAGCGACTGCTCGATGACGGATTTACGTTTAGCTTCAACAGCGTTGAAGCGGCTATGAAGGATTTATTTGAACGATGAAAAAGTTTTTTCTACTGCTCGGTTTGGTGTGCTTAACGGCCTGCACCGGTGTGCCCGAAGGCATTACCCCGGTTAGCAATTTTGAACGCGACCGCTACCTGGGAACCTGGTACGAAATCGCCCGCCTCGACAACCGCTTTGAAGAAGGCATGTCGCAGGTGACTGCGAATTACAGCCTCAACGACGACGGCTCGGTAAAAGTGCTCAACCGCGGTTACATCGACGCCGAATCGCGCTGGGGTGAAGCCGAGGGGAAAGCCAAATTCGTTGAAACTCCTGACATTGGTCATTTAAAGGTGTCTTTTTTCGGCCCGTTTTACTCCTCCTATGTGGTGTTCGAACTGGCTGATGATTACGGCTACAGCTTTGTCACCAGCCGCGATAAAGACTATCTATGGTTCCTGTCGCGCACCCCGCATGTCGATGAAGACCTAAAACAACACTTTGTCGCCCGCGCCCAAGCCTTGGGTTTTGCCCACAACGACATCCTGTTCATCGACCAATCACAGCACAGCCAACAGTAAGGATTAACATGCACGCACTACTCGTGATCGCCCACGGCAGCCGCCGCGCGGCCTCTAACGAAGAAGTTATCGAACTCGCCCACCGCTTGGCCAGTAAGGTCGAAGGCAAGTACCAACACGTCGCGGCGGGTTTCCTAGAAATGGCCGAGCCCGATATCGCCCATACCATGCAAGCGTGTATCGACGCCGGCGCGACCCATATCGATGTGCTGCCCTACTTCCTTTCAGCCGGCCGTCACGTTGTCACCGACGTACCCGAAGATGTGCACAAAGTGGCCGCAGCGAATCCGCAGTTGGTGGTGAATATATTGCCCTACGTCGGTAGCGTGCCGAGTATGCTGGATTTGATGGCGGGGATTTGTTTGGCAGCTGATCAGTAGTGGTTGGCGAAAGCTTTTGTAGGAGGCGTTTGTTTACAAACGGCGATGATGTCGCCATCTTTTCGAGATGCCTCCTACAGGCGAAAAATAACTTGTAGGAGGCGTTTGTTTACAAACGGCGATGATGTCGCCATCTTTTCGAGATGC
>CAZRAM010000003.1:69166-72251 GCA_964598145.1 uncultured Pseudomonadales bacterium | reverse complement strand
CTCCTACAGGCGAAAAATCCCAACAAAGAAATCGCAACGTTGTTAGCTTCAACGAACTATCTGAGTGATTTTCGAGCCCTCTAATGTGAGGTTATACATCAACCCCTTATTAGAGAAAATAAACGCAATCACCGGCTGACTCGCCGTCTTGGTATCAATCTCACCACCCGCCCCAAGGGTCGCAATCGCCACGCTGCCATCCACACCCGCATCCCAGCCATCGCTGTTGAGGAAGTTATTGAGCGCTTCGGTGGTCATAAACAACAAAATCTGCGACTTTTGCTGTGCGCCAAACTGAAAGCCCACCGAGGCCGCTGACACGCTGTAATAGCCCTTGGTGGCGCCACCAACCAGCAATTTGCCTTCACCGTATTCACCGCCGATACCAATGCCGGCCTTGTAAACACGGGGGAAGACCAAAATACCCTTGGCGCTGCGTGACAGTTTCTCTCCGGCAGGAGAATGTTTATAAAACTCGGACAATGCCTCTTGCACGTAGGCATCAATTTCTTGCTTGCTGGCCGCCCAGGCCGAGGGGCTTAACAGGGCGGCAATCAGACTTAGGGATAACAATAAACGCATAGAATTCACTCCTTTGATTATGGCTTTATTGTAGTCGCTAATTGATGTTATTGCGCTTCTTGAAAACGAATGTTGTCTAGTCTGAAGCGAGTGCCGTTGTGATTGGTTGCCCAAATAACCAGTCCTGTATTGACGTTATTGAGATCAAGCCCACCGTTAGCGAGCGTTGCTAACGACACCTGTACCGTTTGCCAGGCTGAGTCACCCACAGCACCAATGCCTTGGTGGCCAGAAGTACAGGGCCAAAAACAATCTAGTTTCATGGTGTATTGGTTTTCGCCTTCAACGTGCAAGATATCAAAGGCAATGACCCCATTAGCAAATTGGCTCGCGTCAATGCCGGTCAGAGTGTCCATGAATAAGCCTGCGAATTGTGCCTCGGCAGGATGGCTCACTTCCAATACTTGGCCGCGCTCGGTGTCGCTCACCCATGCCCAATCGATGCTCGGGCAGGCGGCGCCGCCATCGTTAACACATTCTCCGTAGCCGATCGCCTCATCAAATGCCTTTAGCCCGCCTTCGAAGCGTGCCTCGACAGCCCCATTGCGCAGGACCCAGATAGCGTCCTGTGGCGCGCTGACGACATCACTCTCATCAGTCTCTGAGCTTGTCTCATCCAGTGGCACTATGCCGCTAGTGGTGTTGTTTGCCGCCAAGCTCAATGCTGGAACCTCGGTATTGTCATCCAGCGATAAACCATAGCCGCGCGGGAATAGCTCGGCAGCCACTGAGGCTTGTGGATTACTGGGATTGACCGAGCCGCCTGGCCAAGCGAAGGGGAGTCGGCCAGTGCTGTCGTAACGTCGATCGGTGCGATCTTGCAGTAAGACATCCGCCACACCCGCGCCTTCGGTGCCGGGGAGCCACGCGACCACGAAGGCGTCGCTGTGGTTGATCCATTTATTTAGCCAGCGAGGGCGCCCCGTAAGAAAAACGGCCACCGTAGGTATGCCATCGTTTTGCAATGCGCGCAGGTAGTTAAGCGATAGGTCGCTGTTGCTGTAGGCCAGTTCAGATAAATCACCGGCGCCCTCTGCGTAGGGGGATTCGCCGAACACCACGATGGCCGCATCTGGGCGTGTGGTATAACTACCGTCAATGGAGTAGGTATAGTTGCCCTGTGCGTTGTTGATCGCGGCGGTAAACCCTGTCAGTAGGGTCGTTGCGCCGGGGAAATCGCTATTGTTGGTCCCGCTACCCTGCCAGCTCACCGACCAACCGCCAGATTGTTTGGGAATGTCATTAGCCGCGCCACCGACAATCAGGATGTGCTGACTTGGATCGAGCGGTAGCAGCTGTTGGTTATTTTTTAGCACCACTAAGGATTCGCGAACGGCCTGCCGTGCCAGTGTGCGGTGTTCGCTTGAGCCAACCACGCTTGCATCTGCACGCTGCGGGTCGAAGGTTTCCTCGAACAAGCCTAGCGCCTCTTTCATACGCAAAATGCGCAGCACCGCGTCGTCGATGCGGCTTTCAGTAATTTGCCCGCTGCGTACCTGTTGTACCGTGTTATTGAGCAGATTTAACCAACTATCTGGCGCCATTATCATGTCGATACCGGCGTTAATGGCCTGCGCACAGCTATCAGTGCTGCAGCCACTGACTTGTGCAATGCCGTGCCAGTCGCTGACGACCATGCCTTCAAAACCAAGTTGCTCGCGCAACATGCCTGTGAGTATGTCGCGCTCACCATGGACTTTTTTGCCATTAATGCTATTGAATGTCGCCATCACGCTCATCACTTGAGCGCCGATCGCACCCTCGTAGCCCGAGGCATGATCACGCAATAGCTCACTATTGGTAGCTACGGTGTTGCCTTGGTCAGTGCCCCCTTGGGTGCCGCCATCGCCAATAAAGTGCTTAGCCGTGGCGGCGATATTTTGCGATTGAATGCCGTTCACTATCGCTGCGGCATAGTCTTTGACCAATGCGCTGTCATCGCTGTAGCTCTCATAAGTACGACCCCAGCGATAATCCTTCGCCTGGGCGACGGTAGGGCCAAAAATCCAGTCGATACCCGTGGCGGCGACTTCTTTGGCGGTGGCGACACCAATATCAAATAGTAAGTCGCTGTTGTTGGCTGCGCCCAAGCCGATGTTGTGAGGGAACAAGGTGGCGCCGCGAACATTGTTGTGTCCGTGGACAGCGTCGGTGCCCCAAATGATGGGAATACCCGCACTGCCCTGCGACGTATCAAGCGAGGCTTCGCGAAGATCTCGCGCATAGTCTAGCCACTCTTGCACCGAGGCGGCGCGATTGCCATTGGGGTAGGATCCGCCACCGTTCAATACACTTCCAATGCCATAGCGGCGAATATCGGCCAATGAGATATAGCCGATTTCGGCTTGAATCATTTGTGCAACTTTTTGCTCGAGGGTCATTCGCTCCAATAGCGCCAATATCGGGTCGCTATTGGGTGGAGTTTCTTCCACGGTATCATCCGTGGTGTCCGTGGTGTCCGTGGTGTCCGTGGTGTCCGTGGTGTCCGTGGTGTCCGTGGTGT
>CAZRAM010000003.1:0-69066 GCA_964598145.1 uncultured Pseudomonadales bacterium | reverse complement strand
CCGTAACTGGAGGTGTGCTCTGCACAGCATTTGACACGGGTGAGCTGCCCGCGCCACCGCATGCCGTTAGGATAAAAGATAATGAAACAACAATTAGCAGGCGCATCGGTTAATCCTTTGAGTTGATGCGCCAGTAAATCAAGCCCTGCGACAAATGTAGAGAAGTCTGCGACAGGGCGGGCGATATGTGCGTTGCTTGTATTAGTGGCCGCCGCCCATTGGGGTTTGCTGTGCAGCCGAGGTTTGGTCTTCACCCACTTTCGACCAACACAGCGCCGACAGCGCCAAACAAACCGCGCAAATAATAAACACGATGCTTTTGTCTTCGGCGCGGCTAATCAGCAAGCCTATGCCAAGGCTAGCTACCAACTGTGGCAAAACCACCGATAGGTTGAACAGCCCCATGAACAAGCCCATCTGCGCTTGGTTCACTTTCACCGACATGATCGCAAAGGGTAGCGATACAATCGCGCCCCAGCCGATGCCGACAATGGCCATCAGGATGTAAAGACTAGTGGGCCCCGACACCATGTTGGCGATGGCGAAATAGCCGACTGCCATGATGGCAAGACACAGGGTATGGGTTCGCACGCGGCCGAGCTTTTCGCTGATCGGTTCCAGCACAAAAGCGGGCAGCACTGCGGAGATCGCGCTCAATACCAAAAAGGCCATCGACACGGTGCGACCCATGCTGGCGTCGTCGAGGTCGGGCATGGCGAATTGGGTGTAGGCCACCATATAGATGAACATGGTTTGTACGCCGATCCAACTGAACGAGTGGGCGGCGAGGACTTTTTTGAAACCGACCAAGCCCGCCTCGTGGTGGCTAAGGCCTTCTTCCTTGGTGAATAGTGCCTTGAACACGAGGTAAATGGTCAGCGCGACGCAGGCGTATTCCACGTAGTAGTGGTCGACCTCGATGTGGGCGAGGCGCAGGGTCATGGCGTACACGTCGTAGATCAAAAAGCCCCACAGCGGCTGGATGTTCATCATGATTTCGCTGAATCCCGCCTTGCTTTGCTCGGGGGTGTCGCTGTCATCTTCTAATTCGCGCGGCTCTTCGATGAAGAAGGGCGGAATGAGCGAGAACAGCAGCACCAGACCGACGCCGAAGTAGATCAGGGCGTAATTGTCCCACACGGCGCCAATGCCGTAGGCAATGACCCCAAAGCTGCCTGAGATGGTCTGCATCCAGGTGTAGCCTTTGGTGCGCGCGTCGCCGCTGGGGGTGACATCGGCGATAATGGCACGGGTGGGGTTGAAACTGATGTTAATGGCGAGGTCGAGCGTGAGTGCCACCGCGATGGCGACACCCAAGATGCCGCCAATGCCCATGCTGTCGCTGATCACGTCGATGCTTGGCAGAGCTAATAACATCAAGGCCGCGAGTACGCCGCCCACTAAAATGAAGGGACGGCGACGTCCACGCCACAGCCAGACCTTGTCGCTGATGATGCCGATCAACACTTGGCCGATGATGCCGGCCAAGGGACCCGCCGCCCACACCAAGCCGACATCATGGATGTCGAGGCCGTACTGGGTGGTGAGAATCCAACTTAGGGCAGAAATCTGTACACTAAGCGCGAAGCCCATCGCGGTAGAAGGTAGGCTTAAAATGGCGTAAAACGAGGGTGAGAGCTGGCGTTGAATGGCGAGCATGATCAGTCCTTGCAAGTGTTATGGTGTTATTACCGTTTCGTTGGAACCGGTTGCATTGGCATGAGTATACGCAAATTTAGCGGCTGTGGAAGCCTTACAGGGCAAGTTCGAGGTATTGGCGGTGAAGTATTTCGATGCGCTTGTGTAGGGTGTCGATGTCGGCATCGTTCAGTAGCACATCGTCGGCACGGTCTAAGCGAGCTTCGCGTGGCATTTGGTTCTTGATGATGGCGCGGATCATGTCGGCGCTATTGTTGTCGCGAGCGGCGGCGCGCTCGACCTGCGTGTCGACTTGGGCGTCGACGACCAAGATACGGTTGCAGCGCTGGTGTTGTTGGGTTTCAAGCAATAACGGCGATACAAAAATCACATAGGGGCTACTTGTTTCAGCCAGCTGACGATCGATTTCTCTGGCGATCAGCGGGTGCAGCAGCTCTTCAAGCCACTTTTTTTCAGCCGGGTTTGAAAAGATGCGTTGGCGCAGCAGGGCGCGGTTAAGCTCGCCAGTTTTAAGCAGAATGTCTTCACCAAAATGAGAGGTGATGCGATTAAGCCCCGGGGTGCCCGGCTCAACAACGACACGCGCAGCAACATCGGCATCGACGATGTCGATACCCAACTGTTTAAAATAATCCGATGCGGCGGTTTTGCCACTGCCAATCCCGCCGGTGAGACCAATGACGAACATTAACCCAATAACCGTAAATAATGTTGGGTAATAGTATCACCCCAAAGCAGGGCGATAACACCAGCAATGGCAAGATAGGGCCCAAATGGCATCGGTTGGGCTTTGTCACGGCCTTGCAGCAAGATGCCGGCTATGCCCAAGGCGGCGCCTACAAAAGAAGACAGCACCACGATTAACGGCAGTGCCTGCCAACCGAGCCAGGCCCCGAGGGCAGCGAGCAATTTGAAATCCCCGTAGCCCATGCCTTCCTTGCCGGTCACGAGCTTAAACAGCCAATAAATCGACCACAGCGACAAATAGCCCACGATGGCGCCCCATACCGCATCAACTAGTGGAATAGCTTCAAATACCGCGTTGAACCCAAGCCCCAACCATAGCAACCACAGCGTTAGGCTGTCTGGCAATAATTGGTGGTCGATGTCGATCATGGTGAGAATCAGTAGCGTCCACACCAAGGCGATATAAAACAGCGTCGTGATGCCTGGGCCCATTAGGTATACCACTAACATACCGAGCACGGCGGTGGCGGCTTCAATCAGTGGGTAGCGCAACGAAATGGGTGCCTTGCAAGCGGCGCATTTACCGCCAATCAGGGCATAGCCGAGTAGGGGAATGTTGTGCCAGGGCTTAATGGGGGTGGCGCAGTGTGGGCAGCGCGAACCTGGCACCACAACGTTAAAGGGCTCGGGTTCGGGGATGTCTTGGTCGGGGTTTAAAAAGCACTCCGCTTCATAGCGCCATTCGCGCTGCATCGCTTCGGGTACGCGGTAGATCACCACGTTGAAAAAGCTGCCAAAAAATAGGCCTAATAAACCCACCAAGGGTAAAAGTAGCGCCGCGTCGTTGACGAGGCGTTCGAGTACTTCCATCGTGTTTTAAACCACCGAACCCATCATGAAGATTGGCATGTACATGGCGATCATCAGACCGCCGACGACAATACCGAGGAAGGACATAATCATCGGTTCCATCAGCGCGGTCAAGTTATCTACCGCATCGTCGACTTGCTGTTCATAGTGGATAGCAACTTTTTCTAGCATGGCATCCAGTGCACCCGATTCTTCACCAATCGACACCATTTGCAGCAGCATGGTGGGGAAAAGCCCGGTAGTGCGGATGGCACCGTAGAGCGGAATACCGCCGGTGACATCGTCTTTAATGCGTTTAATGGCGTCGCGATACACCGCGTTACCCGCGGCGCCAGCGGTTGAGTCGAGCGCTTCTACTAGCGGCACACCGGCCGCAAAGGTGGTGGCAAGGGTGCGGGCAAAACGAGCGATGACAGATAGCTCAACAATGCTGCCAAATACAGGTGCTTTCAGCATCCAAGCGTCGACCTTGTCGGCGAAAGCCGGGCTTTTAGCAACGGCATTTTTAAAGGCGTAACCCGCGGCGATAATCGCCCCGAAGATGATGTACCACACCTCTTGGAACACCTCGGATAAATCCACCACGAACTGGGTAAAGGCGGGCAAGTCGGCACCAAAACCGGCGAAAACTTCGGCAAACGTCGGCACCACCTTGATCAACAGAATCGAGGTCACCACGAAGGCCACCACCAGTACCGAAATGGGGTAGGTCAGGGCTTTTTTGATCTTGGCCTTTAACGCCTCGCTCTTTTCTTTGTAGGTGGCTACACGGTCGAGCATGGTTTCCAGGGCACCGGCTTGCTCACCCGAAGCAATCAAACTACAAAACAGATCGTCAAAGTACTTGGGGTGTTTTTCCAAGGCTTCGGCAAAGCTGCCGCCGGCGCTGACATCGGCTTTGATACCTAAAATCATCTTGCGCATGGCGGGCTTGTCCGAGCCTTCGGCGACCAGTTCAAAGCTTTGCACCAGCGGCACACCGGCTTTCATCATGGTGGCCATTTGGCGGACGAAGATAGCGATATCGGCGGGCGTAATGGGTTTGCCCTTGCCGCCGAACAGCGGCTTGGGTTTTTTCTTAATGGTTTTGACCTTGATGCCCATTTTGGCCAATTGGGCACGGGCGAGATTTTGGTTTTCCGAATCCAGTTCGCCCTTGGCGTTTTCGCCGCGACGATCCTTACCTTCCCAAACGAAGGTATGCAGTTCGACAACTTTTGCGCCTTTTCCGGCTTTTGCGGTAGCGGCCTTGGCCATGGTCAGTTCCTTTAACGTATCGCGATCATTAACTCCCTAAGCGTAGACCAAAATTCGCTAGTCGGTTGTGACGCGGTTCACTTCTTCCAAACTGGTTAAGCCATTGGCGGCTTTGATCAAAGCTGAACGGCGCAGATCGTTAAAGCCTTCCTCACGGCATTTGTCGGCAATCTCGATCGAGTTGCCCTCTTCCATGATGATGCGCGAGATGCTGGGGGTGACTTTCACCACCTCGTAAATACCCACACGACCCTTGTAGCCCTTCGAGCACTTGTCACAGCCCACCGGTTTCAACAACGTCATCGAGGCAATTTGCTCATCGCTGAAGCCCTCTTTGCGCAGGGTCTCTTCCGGGACATCGTGCGGCTCGGCGCAGTGCTTACACAGGCGACGCGCAAGACGCTGGGCGATAATCAGGTTGAGCGAGGTCGCCAAGTTAAACGCTGGCACACCCATATTGAGCATACGGGTAATGGTTTCCGGTGCCGAGTTGGTATGCAGGGTCGACATCACCATGTGACCGGTTTGCGCTGCCTTGATGGCGATTTCCGCCGTCTCCAAGTCACGGATCTCGCCCACCATGATGATGTCAGGGTCTTGGCGCAAGAACGAACGTAGCGCACTGGCGAAGGTGAGCCCAACCTTGGCGTTGACGTTAACCTGGTTGATCCCTTCTAAGTTAATTTCCACAGGGTCTTCCGCAGTGGAAATGTTGGTTTCAGGCACGTTCAAGATGTTCAAACCGGTGTACAACGACACTGTTTTACCCGAACCGGTAGGGCCGGTCACCAAAATCATGCCCTGCGGTTGGCTCAAGGCATCCATGTACAACTGCTTTTGGTCGTCTTCATAGCCCAGCGCATCGATGCCCATTTGTGCAGACGTTGGGTCCAAGATACGCAGTACGATCTTCTCACCCCACAATGTGGGTAGGGTGTTAACACGGAAGTCGATCGCCTTGGTTTTGCTGATTTTCATCTTGATACGGCCGTCTTGAGGGACACGGCGTTCAGAAATGTCCATCTTCGACATCACCTTCAAGCGCGCCGCGATACGGCCAGACAGTGCAATAGGGGGCTTGGCCACTTCGTGCAAAATACCATCGGTTCGAAAACGCACCCGGTAGGTGTGTTCGTAGGGCTCAAAGTGCAAATCCGATGCCCCGCCTTTGATGGCATCTAACAAAATCTTGTTGATAAAGCGCACGATGGGCGCTTCGTCTTGCTCATCGCCCTCGTCCTTATCGTCATCATCATCGGTAACGGCTTGAACATCCAGTTCATCCAGCGCGTCGTCATCCAAACCTTCACTGAAGTTGGAGCCCGAGGCATCTAGATACCGCTTAATGGCATCGCCCAGCTGGCTTTCATCTACCACCACCACATCGACGTTCATACCGGTGTTGAACTTGATCTCATCTACCGCACGCAGATTGGTGGGGTCGGACATCGCTACAAACAAACGCTTGCCACGCACATACAGCGGCAGGGCACGGTGCTTTTGAATCAGCTTGTCGTCGATGACTTTCTTAGGGAAGGAATGCGAGGAGTGACAGCTTAGGTCATACAGCGGCGAGCCAAACTCGTCCGCTGCCGCTTCGGCAACTTTTAGACCGTTGACTTTGCCGCCCCCAACAACATAAGAAACAAAGCTTAGGCCTTCGGCTTGGGCAGCTTTGGCGTATTCCCCCGCCTGTTCTTCATCGAGGAGGCTGTCGTTGACGAGCCGGCGCGCAAGGCCGCTGAGTTTGGGTATTGCCATGGAGAGTCTTCCTAAACACTTTCAGGAAGTATAAACAAAAAAGGCGCCAAATGGCGCCCGTTTAAATAGCTAACTTTAGCAAAGCTCAGCACAGCTGCCACCTTCGGTCCACTGTACTGGCAGAGTTAACGTAGGCGTTAAAGAGTAAGTTTTTGAGTCAACTTCAGTAGTTCCTGTTGCCGTAATTACGCCATCCTCAACCGTAACAGAAGTTATCACACCGGTTGCACCAGCGTTGGCAGGAATCCCACAAGCTCCAGCGTCTAACTCTTCTAGAGTATCACAAGCTGTATCGCCTTCTTGAATGGCAAGTTCAATAGCGGTTTTGTATGGACTAGTGGCCATGATAACTTCTGAGAACTTAGCTTTCTTGGTGTAAGTCTGATAAGCAGGCAACGCCACAGCTGCCAAAATACCAATAATTGCTACAACGATCATTAATTCGATCAGGGTGAAACCCTTTTGTTTTTGATTAATACGCATGATTACTCACCTCGTGTGTTTTAAATAATGCGCCCGGGGGGCTCGTTCGTGATGCAAGCCCTATTGCCGGCGCCACTGACAATAAACGTAGCAAAGGTTTTGCCAGTCTGCTGTCGAAATGCCAACTTAGGTGACTTGTGTTGATTTTTGTGGGTGGAGACACATTTGTCGTGTGATGCATATCACAAAATGTGGCTAAAGGCGGGTGGTTGTTATGCGATTTGGTTTGGATGCGGTCTGCCATCGGGTGATCTGAGTGGCACCTTGTGGGAGCCATCTAGTCAGTATGTGACAATTTTTGTCACATACTGACTAGATGGCGAATGTTTACATAGTATCCATGACTTCAATGCCTAATAAATCCAGCCCGGTGCGAATAGTATTCGCCACCAACCCACACAACACCAACCGACTAGCACGATCTTCCTCGCTCACACCCTCTTTCAAAATCGGGCAGGCTTCGTAAAAGCGCATATACAGGGCGGCGAGTTCGTACAGGTAGCCACACAACACGTGGGGGTAGGCTTCGCGGGCGACTTGTTCGAGGGCTTCTTCGAACTGGGCGAGTTTCAGGCCGAGGGCAATTTCTTGCTCTTGCTGCAGGTGGAGGCTGCCTTGTACATCGCTGGGGCTTACTCCGGCCTTGCGGAAGATGCTCTGCACGCGGGTATAGGCGTACTGCAGGTAGGGGGCGGTGTTGCCTTCAAAGGCGAGCATGCTGTCCCAGCTGAAGATGTAGTCGTTGGTGCGTGTCTTTGATAGGTCGGCGTACTTCACCGCGCCCACGCCCACTTTGCGGCCAATTTCGGCGCGCTGTTCGGCGCTGAGGTCGGCATTCTTTTCAGCGACTAACGCGCTGGCGCGTTCGATAGACTCGTTGACTAAGTCGGCCAATTTCACCGTGCCGCCGCTGCGGGTTTTGAAGGGTTTGCCGTCTTCGCCCATCATGGTGCCGAAGGCGTGGTGCTCGAGCGACACACTCTCTGGGCAGTACCCGGCCTTGCGCGACAGGGTAAAGATTTGCTGCATGTGTAGCGACTGGCGAGCGTCGATGAAGTACATCGAGCGGTCGGCCTTTAAGGTGCCAACGCGGTAGCGCATTGTCGCTAGGTCAGTGGTGGCATACAGGTAGCCGCCACCGGCTTTTTGAATGATCACGGGCGAGGGGTTGCCCTCTTTGTCGGCGAGTTCTTCCAGGAACACCACTTTGGCGCCTTCGCTTTCTACGCACAGGCCTTTGTTTTCCAGGTCTTTCACCAACACGGGCAGGTCGTCGTTGTACATTGACTCGCCGGCCACGTCGTCGCGGGTCAGTTTCACATTCAGTGCTTGGTATATGTCATCGGCGTGGCTCAGGGAAATATCGCGGAACTGCTCCCACAGTTCGAGGATCTTGGCGTCGCCGCCTTGCAGTTTCACCACGTACTCGCGCGCTTTGTCGGCAAAGGCGGGGTCGGCGTCGAAATGTTTCTTGGCCTGTTGGTAGAACACTTCGAGGTCTTTCAATTCGATATCGCCGGATTGCTGCTGTTCTTCCAGCTCGGCGATCAGCATGCCGAACTGGGTGCCCCAGTCGCCCACGTGGTTCTGGCGAATCACTTTGTGGCCTAAAAAGTCGAGCAGGCGCACCATCGCATCGCCGATGATGGTTGAGCGCAGGTGGCCAACGTGCATTTCTTTGGCGAGGTTGGGTGATGAGTAGTCGATCACCACAGTGTCGGGTTTGGCGACAGTGGCGACGCCCAAGCGTTCGTCGTTAGCCGCCGCTTGCAGTTGTTCGGCCAGCCAAGTGGGCTTTAAGTGAATATTGATAAAGCCTGGGCCGGCGATTTCGATGTTTTCTGCCATGTCGCTCAGGTCGAGGGCGGCCACGATATCGCTTGCCAATTGGCGGGGATTGGTGCCCATCTTTTTGGCCGCGCCCATCGCGCAGTTGGCTTGGTAGTCGCCAAAGCCGGCCTTTTTGCTGGGGGCGACCATGGCCTGGCAGTCAGCGGGAACGCCAACGGCATCCATGGCGTGTCGTACGCGTTGATTGAGCATCTCGCGGATATTCATCGAGTTTTGTGTCCTGTATCGGCCGCTAGATGGGCGGCAAAGCTAGAAAAGGCGCTATTTTACCCGCTCACGGCGATCATCTCCACCGTTCAATTTTTTATACGCAAATAAGTCATTTGATGCCACGCTGGGCATAAAATGACCGGTGTCGAATTCGCACCTAGGGCAGTCTTCATAGCCTTTGCCACAATATGCCTTTAACAGAGGAGATAGGCATGGCTAATTATCGCGCCCCACTAGAAGACATTGAATTTGTCATTAAGCATTTAATCGATTTTGACGCCCTCGCGGCCCTGCCCGCGTTCGCTGACTACGAAATGGATGGCGACTTTGCGGTGTCGGTACTGGAAGAAGCCGGCAAGTTTGCCAGTGGCGTGTTGGCACCCAACCGAGAAGCGGGTGACCGCGTTGGCAGCGTGATGGTGGATGGCCAAGTGAAACTGGCGCCAGGCTACGACGAAGCATTCAAGCAGATGGGCGAAGCCGGTTGGTACGCGATTTCGATGCCCACTGAATACGGTGGCCAAGGCCTGCCGGAATTATTTAATACCAGCGCCAACGAAATGTGGACCGGTGCAGATATCGCTTTCTCGCTCGGTCCCTTGTTGTCGGCCGGTGCTGCGCTGGCGATCTCTGCCCACGGCAGTGAAGAGCAGAAGCAGACCTACCTGCCGAATATGCTGTCGGGGGTGTGGTCGGGCACCATGAACCTCACCGAGCCACAGTCTGGTTCGGATTTGGCGACCATTAAAACCAAGGCGGTGCCGCAGGGTGACCACTACCTGATCAGCGGTCAGAAGATTTACATTAGCTATGGCGACCACGACGCCACCAGCAACATTATTCACTTGGTGTTGGCGCGCATCGAAGGCGCGCCCGAGGGCACTGGTGGTATTTCGTTATTCATTGTGCCCAAGTTTGTGCTCAATGAAGACGGCACACCCGGCGAGCGCAACGACGTTCACTGTGTGTCTGTCGAGCACAAAATGGGTATCCACGGCAGCCCCACCTGCGTGATGCAATACGGTGATAACGGCGGTGCCATTGGCTACTTAGTGGGTAAAGAAAACCGCGGCCTGCAGGCCATGTTTACCATGATGAACGAAGCCCGTTTAAAAGTAGGTATCGAAGGCTTGGGTGTGTCGGAAGCGGCCTACCAACACGCGTTGTGGTATGCCAAGGACCGTGTACAGGGTCGCGACGGTCAAGGTCAGCGCGCGGCGATTATCAGACACGCGGATGTACGCCGTATGTTGATGACCATGAAGTCATTGACCGAAGCAATGCGTGCATACGCCTACAACGAAGCGGTGAACTTCGATATCGCCCACCACCACGCCGACCGTGAACTCGGCGATGCCATGCAGCGCCGTGTTGACCTCATGATTCCCGTCATCAAAGGCTGGATGACCGAAGTGGGCCAAGAGACCGCTTCGCTAGGTGTGCAAATTCACGGTGGCATGGGCTACGTGGAAGAAACCGGCGCCGCGCAGTTTATGCGCGATATTCGCATCGCTGCGATTTACGAAGGCACTAACGGCATTCAAGCGGCCGACCTGGTGGGCCGTAAACTGGCGATGGATGGCGGCCAAGCCATGATGGCTGTTATTGCAGAAATGGAAGGCGTGCTCGCGACGATGCAAGCGCATAGTAAAGCGGCTAGCCACGCCGATTACCTAGCGAAAGCCATCGCTGGTTTGAAAGATAGCACCGCCGCGGTGTTGGCGATGCTGCAAAGCAATCCTCAGCAGGCCATGCTCGCGTCGTTTAACTATATGATGCAGGCCGGTTACTGCTTCGGTGGCTACCATATGGCGCGAGCCATGATGGTGGCGCATGATCAGTTAGAGGCGGATGCCAGCAATACTCAAATGCAGGCCAAGTTGCACAGCACGAGGTTCTATTTAGAGCATATCCTGCCCCGAGCAGAGATGTGTGGTCAGTCTGTGCGCAATAGCAATAATGACGATTTGCTGGCGATGGCTGATGAGCTGTTTGGTTAGTAGCTATTAGTAGCTAACTGCGTTGCTATTGCTTTGTTAACGCTACTAATTGTTTAACTACTCTTTGTGGGACCTTTCTCGTGCCCCCTGTGGGACCTTGTTCGAAGAACAAGGGAACGCTTTTAGATCTATTCCCTTTCTCTGCGAGAAAGGTCCCACAGGTATCGAGAGCAAGGGAACGCTTTTAGATCTATTCCCTTTCTCTGCGAGAAAGGTCCCACAGCTATCGATAGCAAGGGAGTGGATTTAGACAGTTCCCTTTCTCTGCGAGAAAGGTCCCACAGCTATCGAGAGCAAGGGAGTGGATTTAGACAGTTCCCTTGTTCTTCGAACAAGGTCCCACAGGGGGCGCGAGAAAGGTCCCACATTTGCTTCTCGCCTCAAGCTTCGGTCTAATACGTCCATCTGGAGGAAGCCATGACCGATTCGAACGACAAAAAACCTCACCAAGGCGAAAACAACCAAACCAAGCAGGGCTTTGTGGCCTTGATGTCGCGTTTGGTGGTCGATGAAAAGCTGCCCTTTCGCTTTATGTTTAAAACGGTGCCCGAGCACTTGAACGACACCGGTTGGCGGGTCTATACCGGCTATGAAAGCGAGGAATTCCTGGAGCAGGACTTGGTCAATATGATCCCGGTCACGCTGGAGCAAATGGGCCAAATGGACCCCAGCGTGAAGCCGCTGTTGGACTACAACGCCGGTACGGTATGGGAGCGCGTACCCGGTGCCAGCGAGTGGGCGCGAGTGCACGATTTTGTGATTCCGCCGCCGAAAGTCGACGTGAACATCACCAACGATGTGGACGATTTCAACGACAAACATTAGCCTGTCATACTACTGTCATAATCAACCCCTTTAATAACCGCGAGATAAGAAAGCATGGAAGTTAAAAATACGATGCAAGCGGTTAAAATTTTGGTGGTAGATGATGAAGCGCCGATCCGCGACATGCTGCGCATGGCGTTAGAGTTGCAGGATTTCGAGGTGCTGGAAGCGGGTGATACCCGTCAGGCCTATCAAGAAATCGTCGATCATTCGCCGCACTTGGTGTTGCTGGACTGGATGTTGCCCGGCGGCTCGGGGGTGCAGTTTTTGCAGCGCTTGCGCAAGGAAGACCTCACCAAGCAGTTGCCGGTGATCATGGTTACCGCCAAGCACGACGACGACAATAAGGTTCAAGGCCTTGAGAATGGCGCCGATGACTATGTCACCAAGCCGTTTGTCCCAAAGGAACTCATCGCGCGCATTAACGCGGTGCTGCGACGCAGTGGCACGCTAACCCCTGATGCCATCATCAGTGTGGGTGGGTTAGAACTCGACATGGCGTGTCACCAGGTCAGCATCGATGAACACATTGTCGATATGGGCCCCACCGAATTTAAAATGTTGGCTTTTTTCATGTCTCACCCCGATCGTGTCTATACCCGTGGGCAGTTGCTCGACCACGTGTGGGGCGGCAATGTCTACATTGAGGAGCGCACGGTAGATGTGCATATTCGCCGCCTACGTAAGGCACTAGAACCAAGTCAGCCCGATCAATTTAACTACGGTGATCTCATCCAAACAGTACGCGGCGCGGGTTATCGCTTCTCGGTCAAGGCCGCCGGCTAAATTTTAAGTTATACTCCACGCTCTGTTTTTTCGTAGGGCGCTGTTTTGGATAACAGACTGCAATCAGACTTGCTCAAATTAGCGGGTACCTTGGCTCTCACTTGGGCCATAGGAACGCTTGTGGGCTATCCCTTCCATCTGTTGAGTTTGGTGCTGTTGGTGATGGTGGTCCGTCATCTTAAGCAGCGCAGCAAAGCGTTAGCTTGGATGGATTCGGAGGATGGTGGATTGCCGCCGCCGGAAGGTGATGGCAGCTGGGCGGAAATGTTTGATGCCCTCTACGAATTGCAAAAAGCCAACGCCGCCGAGCGTCAGCGTTTGGAAAGTAGCATCGACTACTTTGAACGCAGTTTTTCAGCCATGCCCGATGCGGTCATCATTCTCGACAGCCAGTGGCGTATCGACTGGTGTAACCGCGCAGCGAATCAATGGCTGGGCATTCAAGCACCACGCGATTTTGGCCAGTACCTACTTAATCTATTGCGCCAGCCGGCATTTGTCCGCTACATCAACCAACGCCAGTTCGATGATTCCTACTATATTCCCTCACCGCGTAATCCTGCGGTGGAGCTCGAACTTCGTTTAAGCCGCTTTGGCAGCAATGAGCATATGCTGTTCGCCCGCGACGTCACCAAGGTTCGCCAACTCGACCAAATGCGCCGCGATTTCACCGACAACGTATCGCACGAGTTGCGCACGCCGTTGACGGTCATTACCGGTTACCTAGAAACCCTGCAAGATCAGCGCGATAAGATTGATACTCGACTGCACCGCGCGCTAGATCAAATGTCGACCCAGGGCGAGCGCATGAAGTCACTGATAACCGATATTATTTGGCTGTCGCGCTTGGAATCGGTGCCGCTAGAAGTAGACGAGTCACCTATTAATGTGCGCGATTTGGCGGATTCCCTGCAGCGAGAAGCGCTTGAAATGGCCAACGAAGAGCGTGTGATCGACATCTCGGTCGACAACGACTGGTTGCTGCAGGGCTCTCACAAAGAACTTTACAGCGCGTTTTCGAACTTGGTATTCAACGCCATTAAATATACGCCGGTTGATGCCAAGATCATGTTGATCTGGCAGAAAACCAATTTTGGCGCCACCTTTACCGTGAAAGATACTGGTCCGGGTATTGCTCCCGAGCATTTGTCGCGCCTTACCGAGCGTTTTTACCGGGTCGAAAATAGCCGCGCAACCGCCTCGGGTGGCACGGGGTTGGGATTGGCCATTGTGAAGCACATTATGCAGCGGCACGGCGGAGAACTGCGTGTTACCAGTATTCAGGGACTGGGTTCATCCTTTGTCTGTCACTTCCCGAATTCTCGCTTATTGTCAGCAGAGAAAGCTCAGCAGGACAGCGCATAAAAATATTTCTACTTGTCATATTACTGTCATAAAGCCTCTTTACTATGGCGTCATGTTCGAAAGGACGTTAACTAACGAGGTAGTAAAGCAATGAAGAAAGTATTACTGAGTGCGGTAGCAGCACTGACCATGACCGCTATGTCAGCCCAAGCTGAAGTGGATGCAGCGCTTCCCGATTATCAAAAAGTCAGCGGTGTATCTGGCAACTTGTCTAGCGTAGGTTCAGATACGCTGGCTAACTTGATGACACTGTGGGCAGAAGATTTCAAACGCAACTACCCTAACGTCAACATCCAAATTCAAGCGGCCGGTTCTTCAACGGCACCGCCAGCATTGACTGAAGGTACCTCAAATTTGGGCCCTATGAGCCGTAAGATGAAAGACAAAGAATTGGGCGCGTTTGAAGCTAAGTTCGGCTACAAACCCACCGCTATTCCTGTCGCTATCGACGCATTGGCAGTATTTGTCCACAAAGATAACCCGATCGAAGGCTTGAGCATTCCTCAGTTGGATGCCATTTTCTCTTCCACCCGCAAGTGTGGCGCGGCAGCGGATGCGAATGTCTGGGGTGATTTAGGTTTGGACGGTGCGTGGCAGCGTCGCGATATTCAATTGTTTGGTCGCAACTCGGTGTCTGGTACTTACGGTTACTTCAAAGGCAAGGCGCTTTGCAAAGGTGACTTTAAAAACACCGTCAACGAGCAGCCAGGTTCTGCGTCAGTAGTACAGTCGGTCTCAACGTCTATTAACGGCATTGGTTACTCAGGTATTGGCTACCGTACCTCGTCTGTTCGCCTGTTGCCCTTGAGCAAAAAAGAAGGTCAGCCCTTCGTCGAGGCCAATGCAGAGAACTCAATTAACGGCTCTTACCCCTTAGCGCGCTACTTGTACGTCTACGTCAACAAAGCGCCAAATAAGCCGCTGTCTCCATTGGAAGCTGAGTTTGTGAAGCAAGTGCTGTCTAAGCAAGGCCAAGAAGTGGTTATGAAAGACGGTTACATTCCTCTGCCGGCTAAAGTGGCGGAACGAGTACTGAAATCTCTCGACCTGTAATAGTGTTGTTGAGGTAAGGCAAGCGTCCCAGAGGGGCGCTTCTTTGCGTTTAAAAAGTGTCTTTTGAGTAGACAATATGAGCGAAAAACTGGACTTTAATACCCCAGCATTGTTGCGTTATCGCAAGATGCGTTATCTAAAGGATCGCCTCACCACGGTTTTTGTTGGTGTGGGCGGATGGTCAATTTTAACGGCCATTCTATTGATCTTTGCCTACCTGCTGTACGAAGTGATGCCGATGTTTGCCTCGGCAGAAATGAAGCAATCGGCTAGCTTCAGTGCACCTGCTAACAGCCGCGCCATGTACATGGCGATGGAAGAACAGAACGAAGTGGCGTTGCGCGTGGGTGATGATGGCCAAGCGGTCTTTTTTAGCGCCCTTGATGGTAGCGTTGCAGCTACTGTTGAGCTACCGTTCAGCGCGCCGGTTCAGGTAACCGCCGTCTCTACGATGTCTGAAGCCAGCCGTTTGATGGCGGTAGCTGCGGACAACGGCGAAGTGGTGTTAGCTAAACACAACTATTTGGTGAGCTATCCCAACGATGTCCGCGTGATCACGCCACGCCTTGAATACCCCTATGGTGAAGAGCCTATTGCCCTAGCGGATGAAGCGCTGACCTCGGTGGCCATTAGCGATGGTGAAGAAGCACTTTATTTAGCCGGCTCTGACGGCAATAAGCTGTTCGTTAAAGTATTCGCCAAGGAGGAGGATTTCCTTTCTGGCGAAATGACCTTAGAAGAAGTCGACGTCGATGTTCCCAATTTGGACTTCAAAGCCAGAGACATGGCGTTCGATGCTGACCAGCGTTGGTTGTTCGTGCTGGGTGAGCGCTACCTCACCATTATCAACATGGCGTCAGCGGTGGATGGTGACATTGAAGTTCACGCCCGCGAAGAAGTGCCCAATGCACGCTCTATGACGATGTTGCTGGGTGGTATTTCCTTATTGCTGGGCTACGATGACGGCCACATCGAGCAGCGCTTTATGGTCCGCAAGCCGACCGGTTGGCAAATGGAATTGGTGCGCAGTTTCGAAGGTGATGCGAGCGGTAATGTCAGCGGTATTATTACCGAGCAGCGCCGCAAAGGTTTCTTGTCGGTACAAGATAACGGCCAAGTAAACATTTACCACAGTACGGCACACCGTCATTTGTTGAGCGAACGCTTTACCGACACTGCTGTGAATTCATGGGCCTTGGGCCCGCGTGCTACCGCGCTGCTATTGGAAGATGCCGACGGCACCATTCACCGTATCGATATCAAAAACAAACACCCCGAAGTGTCGTGGCACTCGCTGTGGGAAAAGGTTTGGTACGAGAACTACCAAGAGCCCGAATATACCTGGCAGTCATCGGCTTCAAATAACGATTTCGAGCCCAAGTTGAGCTTGACTCCACTGGCCTTTGGTACATTAAAAGCCGCGTTTTACGCGATGTTGATCGGTGCGCCACTGGCTATCTGCGGAGCGATTTACACCGCCTACTTTATGGCGCCGGCGCTGCGTCGCAAGATCAAACCGCTGATCGAATTGATGGAAGCCCTGCCGACGGTTATTTTGGGCTTCTTGGCAGGTTTGTGGTTGGCGCCGTTCATGGAAGACAACCTCGCGTCGATCTTTATGATCCTCATCTTCATGCCCATCGGCGTGTTATTGGCCTCGTTCGGCTTTGCCAAGATGCCTGCCAAGTTCCGCTTCCTGGTGCCCGACGGGTGGCAGCCTGCACTGTTGATGCCAGTGATTGTCATTGTCGGCTTGCTGTGTGTGGAGAGCGGTGACTACGTAGAGTTGTTGTTCTTTGGCGGTGATATGCGCGCCTGGTTGACCCACGAAGCGGGCATCCCCTTCGATCAGCGCAACGCGCTGGTAGTCGGTATTGCGATGGGTTTCGCGGTCATTCCCACCATCTTCTCGATTGCCGAGGACGCTATCTTCTCGGTGCCAAAATCGCTCAGCTATGGCTCGTTGGCTCTGGGTGCGACACCCTGGCAAACACTGATAGGTGTGGTGCTGCCTACCGCCAGCCCCGGTATGTTCTCGGCGCTGATGATCGGTATGGGTCGCGCGGTCGGTGAGACCATGATCGTACTGATGGCGACAGGTAATACACCCATTATGGACGCCAACATTTTCGAAGGTATGCGTACCTTGGCGGCCAACATTGCGGTTGAAATTCCAGAGGCTGAGGTGGATTCGAGCCACTATCGCGTGTTGTTCTTGGCGGCCTTCGTGCTGTTTGGTTTCACCTTCCTGGTCAATACGACGGCTGAGATTATTCGTCAGCGTTTACGTAAGAAATACGGTTCGCTGTAAGGGGTTGTCACGTGGAAAAGAAAAGTAAGTTAAATGTAGCGGACTGGTACAAGAGCGGCGAGCCCTTTGTATGGTTAAACGCTGCCGCTGTGGCGATGAGCGCGATTGCGGTTATCGGTCTGTTAGCCGTACTGGCGGTGAATGGTTTTAGCCACTTCTGGCCCAAAGACATCGCTTCGATCAACTATGTGGATCCGCGCAGTCAGGCGGAGTATCGTCTACTCGGCATCGACGTTGATGATGTTACCGTGTCGCGCGAGCAGTTGGTGTCTTCGGGTATGGATCACTTAATCGACAACGACGTGGAATTGTTCAATCGACAGTTGCTGCAAATGGGTAACCGCGATGTCACGGGTATGGACTTCGCGTGGTTTGTTGAAGAGCATTACCAGTCGGTAGATTACCCATTGGGTGCCATGATTCTTGAACGCCGCGAGTGGGGTGCCTTTATCGGCTTCCTGCGCGATGTGGTGGAAGACGGCCAGGTGGTTGCCAGCAATACGGGTGAAGGTGCGGTTAATCAACAGGCTTGGGCCAAGTTTGAGGCACTGCTCGAGCGTTCTGAAAATATCTACCGCCAAATCGTAGAGCTCGAGAAGAGTGAGATTGGCTCGATTAACTACGGTATGGAGCGTATTCGCTTGGCCGAGCGTCGTATTGAGCTCGATCAACCTGCCGATGCCGCCGCGCAATTGGCTGAATTAGCCGCCGAGCAATCGGAGCTTGAAGCGGCGTATCAAGGCATGCAAGCGGAGCTGATTGAGCTGTACCGCGCCTTTGAACGCGATAGCTTCACCGCTGAGACCATGGACGGCACCATCGTCACGCTGCCAATGGCTAAAGTGGTGCGGGCAGTATTACCAAACGCCTTAAACGTGGTGGAAAAATTTGGTGTCTACGGCGACAAGCTGTGGGAATTCCTGAGCGATGACCCGCGCGAAGCGAACACCGAGGGCGGTATTTTCCCCGCCATCTTCGGTACAGTTCTCATGGTTCTTCTGATGTCGGTGATGATGACCCCGTTGGGTGTGATCGCCGCGGTATACCTGCGCGAATATGCCAGCCAAGGTCCGATTACCCGCACAATCCGAATCGCGGTCAACAACCTCGCCGGTGTTCCCTCGATCGTTTACGGTGTATTCGGTTTAGGTTTCTTCATCTACTTTGTTGGTAGCAACATCGATCAGGCCTTCTTCCCCGAGGCATTGCCCTCACCAACCTTTGGTACGCCAGGCTTGTTGTGGGCCTCACTGACCTTAGCTTTGCTAACTCTGCCAGTGGTGATTGTCGCCACCGAAGAAGGTTTGTCGCGTATTCCAAAGGCGCTGCGCGAGGGCAGCTTGGCACTGGGTGCCACCAAGGCAGAAACCTTGTGGCGCGTGGTGTTGCCGATGTCGAGCCCAGCCATGATGACCGGTTTGATCCTGGCGGTTGCACGTGCCGCGGGTGAGGTGGCGCCGTTGATGCTGGTGGGTGTGGTGAAACTGGCACCATCATTGCCTCTGGATGGCAATTACCCCTACCTGCACTTAGATCAGAAATTTATGCACCTGGGCTTCCACATCTACGATGTCGGCTTCCAAAGCCCCAACGTGGAAGCGGCACGCCCACTGGTTTACGCCACGGCATTGCTGTTGGTGGTCGTTATTGCGTTGCTGAACATGGCGGCGGTGTCTATGCGTAACCGCCTACGTGAAAAATACAAGTCGCTTGAAATGTAACAGCCGATTGCGGCTTGCGAGGAAATGAATATGACTCAATCTACTGTAAGTAATGACAAATTTACCCTGGGTGGCGCTAGTCAAGGCGCTACACACTTGGACTTGGCCAACGAAAAAACCTGTGTCGAGATCAAGGACTGGAACCTCTACTACGGCGAGAAACAAGCGCTACACAATGTGTCGATGAACATTCCCGAAAAGCGCGTGACCGCCTTCATCGGCCCATCGGGCTGTGGTAAATCGACGCTGTTGCGCTGCTTGAACCGCATGAACGATCTGGTAGATGGTTGCAGCGTGGAAGGTCAAATGCTGTTGGAAGGCAAAAACATCTACGATCGCAGTATCGACGTCGCTGAGCTGCGCCGTCGTGTCGGTATGGTGTTCCAAAAGCCCAACCCCTTCCCCAAGTCGATCTATGAAAACGTGGCCTATGGCTTGCGCATTCAAGGCATCAACAAAAAGCGCGTGTTGGATGAAGTGGTTGAAAAATCGCTGCGCGGCGCTGCGCTGTGGGACGAGGTTAAAGATCGTCTACACGAGAGCGCACTGGGTATGTCGGGCGGTCAGCAGCAGCGTCTGGTGATTGCTCGCACTATCGCGGTAGAACCCGAAGTACTGTTGTTGGATGAGCCCGCCTCGGCACTCGACCCCATTTCAACCTTGAAGATCGAAGAGTTGATCTACGAATTGAAAAACGATTACACCATCGTAATCGTAACCCACAACATGCAGCAGGCGGCCCGTGTATCGGACTATACTGCGTTTATGTATTTGGGTGAATTGATTGAGTTTGGTGACACCAACGCGATGTTCACCAACCCTCAGAAAAAGAAAACTGAAGACTACATTACCGGCCGTTACGGTTAAGCAAGGTGCCCCATGACGTTTCAAGATCACAAAGGAAGTCACATTTCAGAGCAGTTCGATAACGATCTGCGCAAAGTAACTAGCCACATGATGGAAATGGGTGGCATCGTCGAGCAGCAAGTTGAGCGCGCTATTACAGCATTGGTAGAGGGCGACAGCGATGGTGCAGACCAAATTATTGAGCGCGATAAGGCGGTCAATAATATGGAAATCGTCATCGACGAAGAGTGCACCAATATCATCGCTCGCCGCCAACCCGCGGCTGGCGATTTGCGCTTGGTGGTATCCATTTCTAAAACCGTTGCCGACCTCGAGCGTATCGGTGATGAAGCCAGTCGCATCGCTAAAATGGCGCTGTCATTGAGCGGTGGCGACGGTGATTCACCGCGCGGTTATGTGGAAGTGCGCCATATCGGCAATATGGTTAAGCAGATGGTACACGATGCACTGGACGCGTTTATTCGTCTCGACGTCGATGCCGCGGTTGCTGTGGCGGGCAAAGATAAGGAAGTGGACCGTGAATACGGTTCGGCCATGCGTGAGCTGGTGACCTACATGATGGAAGATCCGCGTACCATTGGTCGCGTCATGGATGTGATTTGGTCGCTGCGCGCACTAGAGCGTATCGGCGATCACGCCCGCAACATTGCCGAACACGTGGTTTACACGGTACTTGGTCGCGACGTACGGCACAGCTCAGTTAGCGACATGCGCGATGCGATCGACCGCAAGCGTTAATAGTTATTGCCTGGCTGTGGGTTAAACGCCCATGGTCAGGCGCATAGAAAGATCTACCGCCTGACAATCCTTGGTCAGGGTGCCAATCGAAATATAGTCCACGCCGGTTTCGGCAATGCCTAATAAGCTCTTTTCAGTGACGCCCCCCGAGGCTTCTAGCTTGGCGCGGCCGGCATTTTCCACTACAGCGCTTCGCATATCATCGAGGCTGAAGTTGTCCAGCATGATGATGTCGGCACCGGCATTTAACGCAATGCGAAACTCTTCCAACGACTCGGTCTCGACTTCTACCGGTTTGCCGGGCTCGTTTTTGCGTGCCGTGGCAATTGCTTGCTCGATGCCGCCGCAGGCCATGATGTGGTTCTCTTTAATCAGGAAGGCGTCGTACAGGCCGATGCGGTGGTTGTGACAGCCGCCACAGGTCACGGCATATTTTTGGGCAATGCGCAGGCCGGGGATGGTCTTGCGGGTGTCGAGCAATTTTACCTTTGTGCCAGTCACGATGTTGGCATAGTAGGCGCAGCGGCTAGCGGTGCCAGACAGCAATTGCAAAAAGTTGAGCGCAGCGCGTTCACCGGTTAACAACGCGCGCGCATTGCCTTCTAATTCGTACAAGCACTGATTCGGTTGCACGCGATCGCCATCCGCCACGTGCCAAGTGACCACCACATCGGGATCGACCTGACGAAATACTTCGTTGACCCATTCTACACCGGCGATGACGGCTTCATCGCGCGAGATAATGCGCGCATGAGCGCGACTGTCAGCACCGATTAATTGCGCAGTGATGTCGCCACTGCCGATGTCTTCGGCAAGGGCGATACGAACATTGTCGACGATGGCTTGTTGCAGGGTGTTGGCGTCCATGGCGTTGCTCTGTCACGTAAAAGCGCCATTGTAACAGTAAGCCCACAGTGGGAGCTATCGCATCGCCGCACGAGCGAGTAGACTTAGGGCATGATCCAAGACCATGTTCTGACAACGGCGCGCTTTGTGCCTTCCCCCAATGCTAACGCGCGGCCTGAGGGTGTGGCGATCGATTTGATCGTGATTCACAACATTAGCCTGCCGGCGGGTTGCTTTGGCACGCCCTATGTTGAACAGCTGTTTTGCAATACTTTAGATTGCCAAGCAGACCCCAGTTTCGCCGATTTGCAGGGCTTGGAAGTGTCTTCTCACTTGCTGATTCGCCGCGATGGCGAGGCGGTACAGTTTGTGCCTTTTGATCAACGCGCTTGGCACGCCGGAGTGTCTTGTTTTGAAGGGCGCCAGGGTTGTAACGATTTCAGTATTGGTATTGAGTTGGAAGGCGATGATGACACGCCCTACACCGATGAACAGTACCAAGTGCTGGCCGACGTGGTGGCACAATTACTGAAGGGTTACGAAATTCCCGCGAGTAATATTGCGGGTCATTGTGACATTGCCCCAAATAGAAAAACCGACCCAGGGCCGGTTTTTCAGTGGCAAAGGCTGCGCCGTGATTTGGCGCAGCGCGGTATCCTGTTCGATTAGAACTTGTACTCGATACCTACACCCAAGCTGGTGAATTCTTTGTTAACCGCACCATCGACGTTCTTTTCGAAGTCGGTGAACATCGCCAATACTTTGGTGTTTTTAGACAGTTTGTAGTCAACACCCAGTGACAGCATTGAGATGTCTTGATCAACCAAGTTATCTGAACCCGCTGAGTATTGTGCTTTCAGAGTGTAGCCACCGTCCAGCTTGTAAGCAGCGCTTACGTGGTAGCTGTCGCGGTCGTATTCGCCCACGTAGCTGTCGCCTTCGCTAGCCTGCTGTACAAAACCGCCAACAGTCAGGGTTTTAGTCGTATAGTAAGCCATGACGCGGGTCAGGTTCAGGTAGTCTTTTTCAAAGCTGCCAGACTTCACGTTGATGTCTTGTGCAATACCCAGCACAACGTTGTCGCCACTCCAGCTAGCCGACAGAGACATTGAATCGGTGATGCCGCTGTTTTCAGTGGTTTCATCGCCGATGAACATGGCGTCAACGACCACGTTGTTGAATTTGGGCGAGGTGTAGCGGACAACATTCTTAGCGCGGGTTTCGCCCTCTACCACGTTTTTGTAGTCGCCTGTCATATCGTTGAACAGGTCCAACTTCTTAGACAGATCTTTGGTAGGAGTGTCGTGGATACCGATGATGGCTTGGCCAAAAGCGCCTTTCAGGCCAACATAAGTGTTGCGGGCTTTAAGTTCGCTAGATTCGCCTGTCAGGTCTACTTCACGCTCGATTTTGAAGACGGCCTTCAAACCGTTACCCAGATCTTCACTGCCTTTGAAGCCGATGCGAGAAGCATTGCTGTTGGTTTCGGTGATGGTTTCTGAACCGTTATCGTAGTTTTCGATAGTCACAAAGCCTTTGCCGTAGATTTCTACGTCGGCGTTAGCAGCCGCAGATAAGGTTGCCGCCGCCAAAGAAAGAGTGATGAATGACAGGTTGTTGCGCATGTTGTGCGATCTCCATTGTGTTCTCAATGTGCGCCACTATATGTTGCTTATATGACATTAATATGACAGCCCTCAAAAAATGATGCTTTTTTATAAAAAAATATGAAGTTTTATAACTGCCATATGACCATCAACCCCTTTTGAGCTGCTGGCAGAGAATGTTCTGCATGGCCTGTGTCGCCGCCGAGGGTGGGTGCTGCATGGGCAGATGGATCCCCACCGCGTGAGTAATGTCGACATCGATAAGGTCCAGCGGTACCACGCCCTGGGAAATCATCGGCTGGCGGCACAAATTGGGCACGATCGACACGCCAACTCCAGCCGCGACAAGGGCACCTACGGTGGTAAGGTTCATGCATTCGATCCGTTGCGGTACATAGTGGTCACCCGCCTCGAGGTAGGCTTCCACCCAGCGGCGCGCGGCGGATTCGCGGTTGAGCGTAATAAGAGGGGACGCTAATAAAGTGGCAAGATCAATCTTTCCCTGCGCTGCGCAGGGGTGTTGCGGCGCAACTACCGCGATAAAGGTGTCGTCAAACAGCGGCGTGAATCGGGTATTACTGGGGCGATCGCTTTGGAAGGTCAGCCCCATGTCCACTTGTTGTCGCTCAACCAGGTCGATCACATCTTCCATCACAACGTCGCGCACGCTCAGGTTGATGTTGGGGTGTTGCTGTTGAAACGCGGCTAAGCAAGGTGGCAGGGCGTGGCTGGCAAACGATGGCATCGCGGCGACCGTCAGGCTACCGCGATCGAGGGTCATGCGCTGTTGCAATTTATCGAGGCTATCTTCCCATTCGCGCAGCAGATTTTTTGCCACCGGTAAAAAATACTCTCCTTCGGGGGTGAGGCTCACTCGGCGCTGGCGGCGCTCGAATAACTTACCACCGATCTCGTCTTCCAGGTTTTTAATGGCGGAACTGAGCGCAGGTGGCGTAACGTTGAGCAGCTGACTGGCTTCGGCGAAGGAGCTGACTTCGGCGGCGATGACAAAGAACTGCAGTTGGCGTCGCGAAATATTGTTCAAAATAATTTACCAATTAATAAATTAATTAAAATTTACTTATCTGAAGTCTCTTTTACAATGCTTTCATGCTAAATACGGAGACTATTATGAGCGCACAGCCCCTCTGGACCCCATCCGCCGAGCGCATCGCCGCCGCTAACATGACCCGCTTTGTGGCCGAAAAGTTGGCTGGTGAATTGCCCGCCGACGCCAGTTATGCCCAATTACACCAGTGGTCGATCGACAACCCGGAGGCCTTTTGGCAGGCCATCTTGGAGTGGAGCGATATCGTCTACAGCGGTGAATACCAACGCGTGCTGACGTTGGGCGAGCGCTTTATCGACAGTCGCTGGTTCGAAGGGATGCAGCTGAACTTTGCGGAAAACCTGCTGCGTCGCCGCGACGATCACCCCGCCTTGATCGCCTACCTGGAAAACGGCGAGCGTCGCCAGCTAAGTTACAACGACCTATATGCGCAGGCGTCATCGCTGGCGCAAGCCTTAAAGGCGATGGGTGTACAGCCCGGCGACCGCGTTGCCGCGTGGACGCCCAACGTGCCCGAAACTGTGGTGGGTATGTTGGCGGCGGTGAGCTTGGGCGCGACCTGGTCGTCGTGCTCGCCCGACTTCGGCGTCAACGGTGTATTCGACCGCTTCGGTCAAATCGAACCTAAGGTGCTGTTCGCCAGCGACGGTTACTACTACAACGGCAAAACCATCGACTGCCGCCCTCGCTTACAGGAAATCGTCGAGCGCATCGATTCCATCGAGCATGTGGTGTTGATTGAAACGACGGCTAACGGTGGTTTGGATAACGCGAAGGCCGTGACGTTTGGCGCCTTACTTGAACAATATCCGGCCGGCCACATCGACTTTGTACACATGCCCTTTAACCACCCGCTGTACATTATGTATTCATCGGGTACCACCGGTAAGCCTAAGTGTATTGTGCACGGTGCTGGCGGCACATTGCTGCAGCACTGCAAAGAGCAAAGCCTGCATTGTGATATTAGCGCTGACGATGTTGTCTTCTGGTTTACCACCTGCGGCTGGATGATGTGGAATTGGTTGGTCAGCGGTCTTGCCCAAGGCGCGACCTTGGTGCTTTACGATGGCAGCCCGTTCTATCCTGAAAACAAAGTGCTACTCGACATCGCCGAGCGCGAGCGCTTCACCATTTTTGGCACCAGCGCCAAGTACATCGCCGCGCTTGAAAAAGAGGGCCTGAAACCCCGCGAAAGCCACGATTTGAGTTCTGTCGTCAGCGTGATGTCGACCGGTTCTCCGCTGAGCCACGAGAGCTTCCGCTACATTTACCGCGACTTTAAAGAAGATGTCTGTTTGTCGTCTGTATCGGGTGGCACCGATATCATTTCTTGCTTCGTGCCAGGTAGCCCGACCCTGCCCGTGTGGGAAGGTGAGATTCAGTGCAAGGGGCTCGGCATGGCGGTGGAATGTTGGAATGACGCCGGCCAACACGTGGTCGGTGAAAAAGCTGAGCTCGTGTGTGTGAAGCCCTTCCCCAGCATGCCGGTCGGTTTCTGGAATGACCCTGAGGACGAGCGTTTCTTGGATGCCTACTTTGGCATTTACCCCAATGTGTGGGCGCAGGGCGACTTTGCCGAAGAGACCATCCACCAGGGCATGATCATCCACGGCCGCTCGGATGCCATCCTCAACCCCGGTGGCGTGCGCATTGGTACCGCCGAAATTTACCGCCAAGTACAAAAGGTGGAAGAGGTCATCGACAGCCTCTGTATTGGCCAAGACTGGGAAGACGACACGCGCGTGGTATTGTTCGTGATGCTGCGTGACGGTGTGGTTCTTGATGACGCGCTGCAGGCTAAGATTCGCCAGACTATTCGCGCCGAGACTACGCCGCGCCACGTGCCGGCCAAGATCATTGCGGTGGCGGATATTCCCCGCACCATTAGCGGCAAGATTGTCGAATTGGCGGTGCGCAATGTCGTGCACGGCCGCCCCGTGAAAAACACCGAAGCGCTAGCCAACCCCGAAGCGCTCGACTTATACAAAGACCTGCCCGAGCTGGCGGAATAAAAGGACAAGATGATGACAAACAATGTAGTAGTGTTAAGCGCCGTGCGTTCGGCCATTGGTAGTTTCGGCGGCGCGCTGAGCGGTATCGAACCGTCTGAATTGGCCGGTCAAGTGATGGCCGAAGCGATTGCGCGCTCAGGTGTGGATGCTCAGACCTATGACTACGTCACCGTGGGTAATGTGCTGCCCACCGACAGCCGTTTTGCCTATGTGGCGCGTGTCGCTTCAATCCAGGCTGGTCTCAGCATGGACAGCGTGGCCATGGGTGTGAACCGCCTGTGCGGCTCGGGTCTGCAAGCGATCGTCAGCAGTGCCCAACAAATCGAATTGGGCCAGACCGATTTCGCCATCGGCGGCGGTGTGGAAGTGATGTCGCGCGCCGGTTATATGTCGACCGCGATGCGCGGCGGTGCGCGCATGGGTCACAGCCAAATGATTGACCTGATGATGGCTGGTTTGACTGACCCATTTGAAGATATGCACATGGGCATCACTGCAGAGAACCTGGCCGACAAATGGAACATCAGCCGCGAAGAGCAAGACGCCTTCGCCGCCGAGTCGCACCGCCGCGCCGCGGCAGCCGTTGAAGCCGGTTACTTCGACGAGCAAATCGTGCCCGTTAAACTGAAAACCCGTAAGGGCGAAGTGCTGTTCGACAAAGACGAGCACATCAAAGCCGGCACCACCGCCGAAAGTCTTGCAGGCCTGCGCCCCGCCTTCAAAAAAGACGGCAGCGTGACCGCGGGTAATGCCTCGGGTATTAATGACGGCGCGTCATTTGTCACGCTGGCTAACGAAGACGTGGCGAAACAGCGAGGTCTTAAACCGCTGGCGCGTTTGGTGGGTTACTCGGTGAAAGGCGTGGAAAACCACATCATGGGTGAAGGTCCTATTCCCGCGTGCAGCGCCGTGTTGGCCAATACCGGCTTGAGCATCGAGCAAATGGACGTGATTGAATCCAACGAAGCCTTTGCTGCCCAGGCGCTAACAGTGTCTAAACAACTTGGCTTTGACCCCGCCAAAGTGAACCCCAACGGCGGCGCGATTGCCTTGGGCCACCCAGTGGGTGCGACCGGTGGTTACATTACCACCAAGGCGATTTACGAATTGCACCGCACCGGCGGTAAGTATGCGTTGGTTACCATGTGTATTGGTGGTGGGCAGGGGATTGCGGCTATTTTCGAACGCGTGTAGTTAACGAAGCTGGCTGCGTGGCTATTGCTTTGTTGGAAGCTTGATCTCACCTCGTGTGGGACCTTGTTCGCCCCTCCTGTGGGACCTTTCTCGAAGAGAAAGGGAACGGTTTTAAATTTTTATTTAATTACAGTCGTTCCCTTGTTCTGCGAACAAGGTCCCACAGGGGCGCTATAAAGGTCCCACGATTGCTTCGAAGAAGCGCCCTCAGCAATGAATAACGCAACTTCTGGCTAGTCATCTGCGCGCATTGGACTTATTATAAATCTCAACATAATAAGGAACCGCCCATGAGCTTCATTAGCGTCGTCATTGTCTTCGTCATTCTGCAGGTGTGGGGCAGCGTTAAGCCCGTGCAGCACGATGGCTGGCTGGGCCAAGTGCGCGAAGCGGCCAAGGCGGTGCTCGGCCACGAAAAACAAAGCTACGGCGTGGTGATCTTTCCACCGTTGATCATTGGCGTTGTGGTGCTATTGATTGGCGACTGGCTATTCGGCTTGGTCGGTTTGCTGATCTATATCCTCATCCTCATGTACAGCCTGGGGCGCGGTGATCTTACCGCTGAACTCAACCGCTACTTAGATGCCTGGCAACGCGGCGATAAGCAGGCTGACACCTACATCGCTAAGGAATGGGGTTGCGAGCTACCCGACGACTTAGACGAAGACAGCCTCAACCAGCAATTGCGGCAGCGCTTCCTCTACCGTTCGCTAGAGCGTTGGTTTGCGGTGCTGTTTTGGTTCGTTTTGCTAGGCCCGTCGGGCGCTTTGTTATACCGCCTGTGCCGTTTAGAGCAAGACCGCGGCATGGACATCATGACACCTTGGGTGCACTTCTTGGAGTGGGCGCCGGTGCGCTTGCTGGGTCTGGCCTTTGGTCTGGTGGGCGACTTTAGCAACACCATCAATCGCTGGCGTCGCGATGTGCTAGAAACGGATGTGGCGTCGGATACCCTATGTGATAACTACGCCGCCGCCGCGTTGCGCTTGGGTTCAAGCGGCATGAGCAACAGCGATTTGGACATGCGTAGCAGTGCGATCATCGAGTGGTCAGAGGTGCAAAATCTGGTGCACCGCGCGGTGGTGGTATGGCTAATCGCCATCGCCATTCTACAAATTATCTAGTCCTGACCGCGTTTAGAATCCCACAGAATTTCATCGCCGCCATTGGCTCGTGCAATGGCGCGCGCCATCACAAACATCAGGTCTGACAAACGGTTTAGATACAACAGTGCTTCGTGATTGACTGTTTCCTCCTTCGATAAACTCACCAAACTGCGCTCAGCACGGCGACAGACCGCACGGGCCATGTGGCACTGCGCGGCGGCTTTGGTGCCACCGGGCAAGATGAAGTTTTTCAGCGGTGGCAGGTCGGCGTTGATATCGTCCAAGGCGTTTTCCAAGGTCTCGACGTGGCCTTCTTGGATGAGGGTAAAGCCGGGGATGGATAATTCGCCGCCTAGATCAAACAGGTCGTGTTGAATACCGCGCAGTAACTTCAGGTAGCGGTCATTCTCGAGGTATTCGATCAACAATCCCACCGTGCAATTTAATTCATCGATGTTGCCGATGGCTTCCATGCGGGCGTGGTCCTTAGCGATGCGCTCGCCGTTGCCGAGCCCAGTGGTGCCGTCGTCACCGGTTTTGGTGTAAATCTTTGAAAGGCGGTTACCCATGTTGATCCTCATCTCGCAAGCCGTTGGGGCTGTGCTATTATGCGGCTTTTACCTGTTGGAGTAAAAGTTATGCCATCGTTTGATATCGTGTCTGAAGTCGAATTGCACGAATTGACCAATGCTGTCGACCAGTCGAACCGTCTGATTAGCAACCGCTTCGATTTTAAAGGCGTTGATGCTTCGTTTGAACGCAATGATCGCCAGGTTACTCTTACGGCCGAAGGCGATTTTCAGTTGCAACAAATGGTCGATATTTTGCGCAGTGCCTTGATGAAGTGCAAGATCGATCCCGCCGCGATGGACGTGGGTCAATGGGCTACGTCGGGCAAGGGCGTTAAACAAGTGGTGACCATGAAGCACGGTTTGGATAAAGACGTGGCGAAAAAAGTGGTCAAGATGATTAAAGACGAGAAGTTTAAAGTGCAGGCGTCGATCCAAGGTGAGACTGTGCGTGTGACCGGCAAGAAGCGCGATGACCTACAAGAAGTGATGGGCTTTTTGCGCGGCGCCGATATCGGCCAGCCTGTGCAGTTTAACAACTTCCGCGATTAGTGACTCTTGTGGAACCTTGATTGTTGTCCCTGTGGGAGCTTGTTGGAACAACAAGCGAACTGTTTAAATCGTTCCCTAAGCTTGCACCCTGTGGGACCTTTCTCGCAGAGAAAGGGAATAGCTTCAGATAAGTTCCCTAAGCTTGCACCCTGTGGGACCTTTCTCGCAGAGAAAGGGAACTGTTCCCTTGTTGTTCCAACAAGGTCCCACGGGTGGCTAACAAGGTCCCACGGGTGGCTAACAAGGTCCCACAGGTGGCAAATCAAGGTCCCACAGGTGGCAAATCAAGGTCCCACAGCGAGGACAACAAGCCCCGCTAACGCGACGCCTTTTCAAGCTTCTCGCGCAGCAACCACAACATCACCAGCGACGGGATCACCATCAGAGTGGTCACGATAAAGAATCGCTCCCAACTGCCCAGCCAATCCACTAAGTAACCGCTGCTGCTAGCCAGCGTTGTGCGGCTTAAGTTACCGAGTGACGCCAGCATGGCGTACTGCGTGGCTGAAAACGCGCGCCCGGTTAACGCCGTTAGGAAGGCGACAAAGGCCACGGTTGAAAACGCGGTGGTGAAGTTGTCCACCACAAGGGTCAGTAACAGCAACCAAACCTCGGGGCCGGCGACGGCGATCCAGGCAAACATCAGGTTGCTGGCGGCCATGGCAAGTCCGCCGATCATCAAGCCTTTGACCACCCCAAAGCGGGCGTTGATTACGCTACCCAACAAGGTAAATGCCACGGTGACAAACCAGCCGAACATCTTACTGTAGTCGCCGATCTGTTCGTTGCTAAAGCCCACTTCTTTGTAGAACACGATCGACATACGGCCGAGGAAGGCCTCGCCGATCTTGAACAAGAAAATAAAGGCCATCAGGGTGAGTGCCACCTGGATGCCGTTGCGGTGGAAGAAGTCGCGGAAGGGCTCGACCACCGTGACGAGCAGCCAACGGGTGAAACCGCCGACGTGGCTGTAATCGCTCGCGGCGCGCGCTTGTAGGGCCTCGCGGTCGACCACCGGTTCGCGCACGGTTAGGGTGAACACAATAAGAAGCGCGTTGACGCCCACCATCAGCCACACCACGTTGTGCCAGCCAATGCTGTCGGCCATGTTAAATGAAAGCGCGCCCGGCCAAGAATAGCCTGTCCACCAGCCGACGATACCCATCGCCGCCGCGAGCGGATATAAGTGGCGTTCGTTGTCGTTGAAGTGGTCGATGCGGAAGGCGTCGATGGCAATGTCTTGGGTAGCGGAAAAGATGGCCACCATTAAAGCCACCAAACCGGTCATAAATAGCTGTTCGGAAGGCTTGAGGGTGGTCATGCCGATTAGGCACAGCAGCATGGCGGCTTGGCAAAACAGAATCCAGCCGCGGCGCTGCCCGAGCCTGCCAAACAGCGGCAATTTGACCCGGTCAAGTAGGGGTGCCCACATAAAGTTGATGGCGTACATGGTAAACACGCTACCGAGCAGACCGATTTCCGCACGCCCTACCCCGGCATCCTTCAGCCAGCCGTTGAGGTTGCTGCCTATCACCACCCAGGGAAAACCGCTACTACAGCCGAGCAAAAACACCCACCACAGGCGCGGGTCGCGAAAGTGTTGCAGTGTTTGACGCCATTGCTCGGGCATGGAGAGCTTCCTTGGTTTTTGGCAAGTGTACACGCGGCGACAAATCAGTGCGAGTCGCGACGCGCTTTGCATACGTGTGCATGAACTTTGGCGGCATTTGCCAAGCTTTTGGTGTGGTCATGGGCTAAAATGCACGGACTATTGATTGCGGAGGGTGTTGTGAATTTGTTGAGTCGTTTAGGCTGCCTTGTGTTGGCAGTGGGAGTAGCGTCGAATGCATCGGCTGGGCGTTTATGGTTGACCAACGGTGACCGCGTCGAAGGTGAAATTGCCAGCTTGAAAGACGGGCAAGTGGAATGGGCGACCAAAAATTTCGGCAACATCACTGTGCCAATGACCGCTGTGCGCGGCATGAGTCTCGACCAACAATACAACGTGAAAATGGGTGACGGCGGCGTACTTCCCCTCAAGGATTGCAGTTTTGCCTACGCCCCAGGTCGCGGCCAGTGGTTACACTGTGGTGAAAGCTCCACCATGATCAACGAAATGACGCGCTTGGCCTCCATTTCTAAGGAAGTGGTTGAGGCACCGCTGTTCACCCATCGCGGCAACGTCGACGCGGCTTACAATAATTCCAGCGGTAACACCAATAGCAGCACCTTCCATATCGGCGCCGATGCAGAGTTGCGCCAAGAGAAAATGCGCCACCGGGTCAAAGCGAGCTATGACCGTGAGAAATTGAATGATGTGATTAGTAAAGACCACGAGCAACTGAAGTATTCGTTCGACTACTTCATTAGCCCCGAGTGGTTCGCTAATGCCATCGCCTCCTACGAAAGTAATCCGGTCAAAGACCTCAATAGCCGTATCACGTTGGGTGCCGGTGGCGGTCACCAGTTTTTCGATACTGAAACACGTGCCTTGTCTGCTAACGCGGGCCTTGCATACGTGCAGGAAGACAATATCCTCGCCGATGATAAAGACTACGCGGCTTTCCGATGGTCGACCGATTTTCGGATGAAAACGGGCTATTGGAATTCGGAGTTAGTGCACAAAAACGAGCTGTTGCTGCCGGTTGATCAGATGAGCGAGTGGATTTTGCAAACCGAAACCGGGCTCCGCGCGCCGATTTGGGGTAAGATCAACGGCCTATTAATGCTTGAATACGACTACGACAACGATCCGCCAGAGGGTAAAACCAATAGCGATCGCAAATTGTCGATCGGTGTGAACTACAACTGGTAAGCCTGTGCCCCTATTTGTCATTTTTGTTGTCCTGCCCATTCTCGAGATGTGGGTGCTGATTGAAACCGGCAGCCATATCGGTGGATTAAACACCATTGGGCTAGTCCTGCTCACCGCAGTGATCGGCGCTTTTTGCCTGCGCGTGCAGGGCATGTCGATGCTGTTAGAGGCGCAACGCAAAATGCAGGTGGGAGAATTGCCCGCCCAAGAAATGTTTGGCGGCCTTCTGTTAGCAGTGGCGGGGGTTTGCCTCGTGACACCGGGATTCATTACCGATGGCTTTGGCTTCTTGTTGCTGCTGCCTCCGGTTCGAGCGGCGATGGGTAAGGCTATACTCAGCAAGATGCAGGTAAGCGGCCAGCAGCAGTTTTACTACCACCAGCAACACACCCAAAGCGGGCCGTTTGGCACGCGCCGCGAAGACGATATCATCGAGGGAGAAGTCGTTAACGACCCCGATGACACCCCTAAAATTCGCTAAATCTAAAAAAAAATCATTTTTTTATATCCCTGCCCTTGAAAAGGGTTTAGCTAGCCCCATATCCAGTGACCAGTGGGTTAACCCCTTTATCACAACAATGAAGACAACGACTTAGTTGGAGACACAATCGATGAACATTCGTCCGTTATATGATCGCGTCGTTATTCGACGTAAAGAAGAAGAAACAACAACCGCTGGCGGTATCGTTCTTCCCGGTTCAGCCAAAGAACGCCCCAACCAGGGTGAAGTCGTGGCTGTTGGCTCTGGCGCAGTGATGGACAACGGCCAAACTCGCCCGCTGTCAGTCAAGGTAGGTGACGTTGTTGTATTCGGCCAATACGCCGGCAGCAACACTATCAAGGTTGATGGCGAAGAGCTCATTCTGATGAGCGAAAACGAAATCTACGCCGTAATCGAAAACTAATTCATTTACTGAAACATATTTAGGAAGATATCAACATGGCAGCTAAAGAAGTTAAATTTGGTGATTCAGCTCGCAAGCGTATGGTAGCGGGTGTCAACATCCTGGCTGACGCAGTAAAAACAACGCTGGGCCCCAAAGGTCGCAACGTTGTTCTGGACAAAGCATTCGGTGCCCCCACCGTAACTAAAGACGGTGTATCAGTGGCTAAAGAGATCGAACTGGAAGACAAGTTCGAAAACATGGGCGCACAAATGGTTAAAGAAGTGGCCTCACAAGCGTCTGACGTGGCGGGTGACGGTACCACTACCGCGACCGTTTTGGCACAAGCCATCGTTAACGAAGGCCTGAAGTCAGTGGCTGCAGGCATGAACCCCATGGATCTGAAGCGCGGTATCGATAAAGCCGTTGCTGTAGCGGTTCAAGCCATCTCTGACGCCGCTATTCCTTGCGCCGACAGCAAGGCGATTGCCCAAGTAGGTACCATCTCTGCAAACAGCGACAGCCGCGTCGGCGAAATCATCGCTGAAGCGATGGAAAAAGTGGGTAAAGAAGGTGTGATCACTGTTGAAGAAGGCAGCGGTCTGCAAGACGAGTTGGACGTGGTTGAAGGTATGCAATTCGACCGTGGCTACCTGTCACCCTACTTCATCAACAACCAAGAAAACATGAACGTCGAGCACGATGCGCCTTTCGTTCTGTTGGTTGACAAGAAAATCTCTAACATCCGTGAGTTGCTGCCCCTGCTGGAGCAAGTTGCTAAAGCCTCTAAGCCTCTGGTGATTATCGCTGAAGACGTTGAAGGCGAAGCGTTGGCAACCTTGGTTGTTAACACCATGCGCGGCATCGTGAAAGTGGCTGCGTGTAAAGCACCTGGCTTCGGCGACCGTCGCAAAGCTATGCTGCAAGATATCGCTATCCTGACTGGCGGTACTGTGATTTCTGAAGAAGTGGGTCTGGAGCTGGAATCTGCGACTCTGGAGCACTTGGGTCAAGCTAAGCGCGTCACCATGGACAAAGAAAACACCATCATTATCGACGGTGCTGGCGAAGCGGCTGCAATTACTTCACGTGTTGCTGAAATCCGCACTCAAATCGAAAACACCACGTCAGACTACGACCGTGAAAAACTGCAAGAGCGCGTCGCTAAACTGGCGGGCGGTGTTGCCGTGATCAAAGTTGGCGCAGCGACCGAAGTTGAGATGAAAGAGAAGAAAGCTCGCGTAGAAGACGCGCTGCACTCAACTCGCGCAGCGGTTGAAGAAGGCGTTGTTGCGGGTGGTGGTGTTGCACTGATCCGCGCCCTGATGGCAGTTGAAGGCCTGACTGGCGACAACGAAGATCAAAACGCCGGTATCAACATCGCGCGTCGTTCAATGGAAGCACCTTTGCGTCAGATCGTGACCAACGCAGGCGACGAAGCCTCTGTGGTTGTCGACAAAGTGAAGCAAGGTACTGGTAACTACGGTTACAACGCTGCGACTGGCGTTTACGGCGACATGATCGAAATGGGTATCTTGGATCCCGCTAAAGTGACCCGTACTGCACTACAAGCTGCAGCGTCAGTGGGTGGCTTGATGATCACCACCGAAGCGATGGTTGCTGAAAAGCCCAAGTCTGACGGTCCTGCAATGCCCGATATGGGCGGCATGGGCGGCATGGGCGGCATGGGCGGCATGATGTAATCATCCCCCTAGCCTCGCGCTAATAGAAAAGACCGCCTCGGCGGTCTTTTTTTTGGCCGGCAAATTGGCATGTCTTACCATTGCTTTGAATGTTATTAGCCAATAATCTACATACACAAAATAATAAAACGGCACTCCATTGAAATACCTATCCATTTTTTTGCTTTGGCTGATGAGTTTTCACGCCGCGTTCGCCGACGAAATGCGTCCAGCGGCGCTGCGTCTGCAGGCACTCGAAAACGGCGCTACTGCCGTGACCTGGCAGTTGCCTATGGCCGATAGCGATCGTCGTCTGCCGCTGCGCCTGACCTTGAATGGATCACTGCTAGACGAATCGAAGGCGACAGGTTATCGCCAAGGAAGCTATTGGATCAGCCGCCAGCAGGTTGAACTACCTACCCCGTTTAGCGTGCAGGTGGGTGGCTTAACCAACACCAACACCGAATTACTGATCAGTCTGGATTACCCCAGCGGCGAACGAGCCACGCATCGATTGCAGGCCGACAGTGAGCGTCTTGAGGTGGATTGGCGTGCTGGCAGTGGCGTCGGTGTATGGGCCTATGTTGGTTTAGGGGTCGAGCATATTCTGATAGGCGCGGACCACCTGCTGTTTGTCGCTGCGTTGATGTTGCTGGTGACCCAAATGCGCATGTTGGTGTGGACCATTACCTCGTTCACTGTAGCCCACAGTCTAACCTTGGGCGCAGCATCGATGGGGTGGTTGCAGCTGCCCATCGCACCGGTGGAAGCGGTCATTGCACTCAGTATTGTATTTGTGGCGCGTGAAGTTGTGATGCGCGAGCGCGGTGGGAGTGATATTGCTTCACGCCAGCCCTGGGTGGTCGCGTTTTGTTTTGGCTTGTTGCACGGGCTTGGGTTTGCCTCCGTATTAGCCGAGATCGGTTTGCCCGAAGAGGCTCGCGTGGCGGCGCTGCTGTTGTTTAACGTCGGGGTTGAAGTCGGTCAGTTGTTGTTCGTATGTTTGCTGCTGGGAGTGTGGCATGTCGCGCGCAAGACATTACCTGCAGCTTGGTTAAACCCTGTGATGCCCTCCTACGCTATTGGCGCGATGGCTGCCTTTTGGATGATTGAACGGACGATTTGGTTTTAATGAAAAGACTAGTAAAAGAGCCGCTATTACATTTCTTGTTGCTAGGGGCGTTGATATTCGCGGTATACCAATGGCGGCAGGGACCAACTGACGAAGGCTCCTTGGTCGTGAATGCGGCCACGGTCGAGCAACTGGCCAATCAATACCGCAAAACCTGGTTGAAAGAACCCGACAGAAAGACATTACAGCAAGCGATAGACAACCACATCGCCAATCAGATGTTTGCCGAGCGCGCCTTCGCCATGGATATGCACAAAGACGATCCCGTGGTCGCGCGCCGTATGCGTATGAAGCTAGAGATGCTCAACGATTTGTCAGTAGAACTAGCAACCAAAGAGGAAGTTAGTGCTTACTTTGAAGATAATGCCCAGGCCTATGCCAGCGGTGCTCGCTATAGTCTAGAGCATCGTTTTTTCTCTAAGGCAACGCCCGCAGCTGAACTTACTGAGGTGTTAAAGGCGTTGCAAAATGGCAGCGATATGGCTTCGCAGCCGAGTCTGTTTAACGATCACTATGAGGATACCAGCGAACAGCAGCTAGCCCGTGCGTTTGGGAGTGCATTCGTTGAGCAGATCGTCGCGCTACCGTTAGCGGTATGGCAGGGTCCTATGGCAAGCCCGCTCGGGTGGCACTTTATCAAACTGACCCAGCGGATAGAGGCGTCACCGCCCTCGTTAGATACGATTTATAGCCAAGTGCAGCGCGATGCCACTGAGGCTAAGCGCGCGCAGGCGCGTGCAACATTCCAACAACAACTGATCGATAGTCGCCAAGTGGTGATTGAATGGCCGAAGAATCTGCAATGAAAGCTCTCTTCGCACTGAGCATCCTCGCTTTAATACCGGGCCTAGCTCAGGCACAAAAAGTGTATTCGCCCCGAGCGGCGGTGGATTTTCCCACTCAGTTATTATTTGGTGATCTACATTTACACACGTCGTATTCCACCGATGCGGGGATGGTTGGAGCGAGTTTAGGCCCCGCCGAAGCCTACCGCTTTGCGCGGGGTGAAAAATTGATCTCAAACTTTGGTTCGCCGGTACAGATCGCGCGTCCGCTGGATTTCCTAGCGGTGACCGACCACGCGGAGAATTTAGGCTTGGCTCCGATGGTGGTGCGCTCCGATCCTGAGTTACTCAAATCTGGCTGGGGGCAGCGCGTGCATGACGCCTATAAATCAGGCAATCAAACCGGTGCCTACGGTATGTGGATTGAGGCTAAAAATAAGGGTGTTGATCCGCTACAGGGCTTTGATGGAGTAGCCAAGCAGGCCTGGCAGGACATTGTGGCCGCGGCAGAGCAATACAATGACCCCGGGCAGTTTTCCGCGCTGATCGGCTATGAATGGACCTCGGCACCTGGTGGCGATAATTTACATCGCAACGTTATTTTCAAAGGTGGGGCCGAACAGGCGCTACAAACGCTGCCGTTTTCTCAGTTCGATAGCGAAGACCCGGAAGCTCTTTGGCAGTGGATGCATAGCTACCAACTGCAAACGGGTGATCGCGTGCTGGCGATTCCCCATAACAGCAACTTGTCGGTGGGGCGAATGTTTGCGGATACGCGCTTTGATGGTTCCGCCATGGATAAAGAATACGCCTTGACGCGGCAGCGCTATGAACCGCTTTATGAAACCACGCAAGCGAAGGGCGACAGCGAAACCCACCCGGTGTTATCGCCGAATGATGAATTCGCCGACTTTGAAACCTGGGATGTCGGCGGCTTTGGTGCCGCGCCACACAATGAAAGCATGTTGGCCGCCGAATACACACGCTCGGCCTATAAGCGTGGACTGCAGTTGCAACAACAGATTGGCGCCAATCCCTTTCGCTTTGGTTTGATTGGCAGTACCGACTCCCACACCGCCCTAGCCACGGCGTCGGAAGACAATTGGTTTGGCAAAGTGGCGATGTTTGAACCCTCGCGCCGCGATATGCGATTTAGCGAGAAAATTCTTGGGCGCATTCCCGCTAGCGACGGCAGTGATAACAGCGCATTGTCGGTGGAGTCGAGCGCCAGTGGACTCACCGCGGTATGGGCCAAAGAAAACACACGCGAAGGTATTTGGCATGCCCTCAACAACAAAGAGACCTACGCCACCACCGGTAGTCGAATTGGCTTGCGTTTGTTCGCGGGTTTTGATTTCACCGCTGAGGATGTGGCCCGATCAGATTTTGCCGAGCGCGGCTATGCCAAAGGGGTACCGATGGGTGGGTCACTAAATGCTGACCCCAGTAATGCCCCTAGATTTATTATTCGCGCGCAGGCCGACCCTCAGGGCGCTTTTTTGGATCGCGTCCAGGTGATCAAATTATGGGTGGATGACAGCGGCGCCAGCCACGAGAAAATTTATGACGTGGCCGTGTCGGGCAACCGCGCTATTGACGCCGAAGGTAGAGCAAAAGAGCCGGTTGGCAACACCGTGGATGTGGCCACCGCTAGCTACAGCAATAGCATCGGTGAAGCCGTGCTCATGGCCTTCTGGCGCGACCCTAGATACGACCCAAAGCAACACGCCATGTACTACGTTCGCGTGCTGGAAATTCCGACGCCTCGCTGGTCGACTAAGGATGCGGTGTTTTATGGGGAGCCACTGCCCGATCGTGTGCCCGCCACCATTCAAGAACGCGCCTACAGTTCACCGGTATGGATCAATCCTCGATAATCTCTGGCGCCAATGGCGCCTTTTTTTTCATCTAGGCGTAAAAAGACCATTGAGAGAGTAGTGGCTTATTGATAGGTTTTATAGATCGTTTTGATCGTAATATTTAACTGGACGAAACGGTGGTCATTTCTATACTCGATCAAGAGCCCGCGTTTGGGTTTGGGTTGAAATCAATTCACAGTGACAATAACAGGAGTATTCGTATGAATCTCAAAGGAACTAAAACGGAAGAAAATTTGAAAGAAGCGTTTGCAGGTGAGTCGCAGGCTAACCGCCGTTACCTGTACTTCGCCAACATGGCTGACATCCAAGGCGCTCCCGAAGTTGCCAACGTATTCCGCAACACTGCGGAAGGCGAAACCGGTCACGCCCACGGTCACATGGAATACTTGATCAGCGGCGGTGCAGGTGAGCCCGGCACTGGTATGCCTGCTGGCTCAGTAGCGGAAGCGCTGGAAGCAGCTATCGCGGGTGAAACCCACGAGTACACCGACATGTACCCGGGTATGGCAAAAGCGGCTCGCGAAGAAGGCTTCGACGAGATTGCTGACTGGTTTGAAACCCTCGCCAAAGCTGAGCGCAGCCACGCTAACAAGTTCCAGAAAACCCTGGACGCTTACAAAGCGGAAGCTTAATCGCGCTACTTTCGAGCTGGGTATTGCCCAGCTCGTCCCCATTCTGCACACCGCCGGAGCACAATAATGAGCACACCGAAAGAAGGAAATCTTGAGGCGCCCACCAGACATCCCATCGACTGGAAGAACCCGGAGTACTACAACCGTGAAAAACTAGACGCCGAATTGGAGCGCGTGTTTGATATCTGCCACGGTTGCCGCCGATGCCACAGTCTTTGCGATGCATTCCCCACCCTGTTCGACTTGGTGGATGAAAGTGACACCATGGAAATGGATGGCGTCGACAAGGCCGACTATATCAAGGTGGTTGACCAATGTTATTTGTGCGATATGTGCTACGTGGCGAAGTGCCCCTACGTGCCGCCGCACCCCTTTAACCTGGATTTCCCGCATTTGATGCTGCAAGCCAAAGCGGTTGAGACCAAAGAAAAGGGTATGTCGTTCCGCGATAAATTCCTCTCGGATACCGACGGCACGGGTAAATTGGCGGGCATTCCCGTTATTACCGAAACCATTAATACCGTCAACCAGTGGACACCCACCCGCAAAGTGTTAGCCGCAACGCTTGGCGTTGATGAAGAGGCGTGGATTCCCCCGCTGGCGAGCAAAAAATTGCGCAGTACTGCCAAGCCCAAAGCGATCGAACCGGTCGATGGCGAGCGCACTCCCGGCAAGGTTGGCTTGTTTGCTACCTGCTACGTGAACTACAACGAACCCGGTATTGGCGAAGACTTAATCGCCGTGCTGGAGCACAACGACATCGCCTGGAGCTTTGCCGAGAAAGAGGTGTGCTGCGGCATGCCCAAGCTTGAGCAGGGTGACTTAGAAGGCGTAGAGGCGTTGGTGCGAGTTAACATTCCACGCTTGGCAAAATTGGCCCGCGAGGGCTATGCGCTAATGTCGGCGGTGCCAAGCTGTACGCTAATGTTCAAGCAGGAAATTCCCCTGCTGTTCCCCGATGACGAGGACGTTCAAGTCGTTAAAGAGGCGTTCTGGGATCCCTTCGAATACCTGTTGGCGCGTCAGAAAGACGGCCTCTTGAAGGGTGAATTGAAGCACGGCTTGGGCAAGGTGTCCTACCACGTGCCATGCCACGGTCGCGTGCAAAACATCGGTAAGAAAACCGAGGAAATGCTGAAGCAGATTCCCGATACCGAAATTAATACCGTGGAGCGTTGCAGTGGCCACGCCGGTACCTACGGAGTCAAAAAAGAATTTCACGCCCACGCGATGAAGATTGGTCGCCCGGTGTTCCGCCAAATGAGTAGCACCGAGCCTGACTATATTTCGAGCGACTGTCCCTTGGGTGGCGCGCACATCGCTGAAGGCATTGAGAAAAACCACCAACAGACACCGCAAAAGGCCCACCCGATCAGCCTGCTGCGGAAGTCGTACGGAATTTAGAGGAGAAAAATCATGGTTAAGATCGCCCGCGACTCCTTGATGTCGCTTGAGACCTACCACCGCGAGCGTCCTGAGTTTCGTCAAAAGGCCTTGCAGCACCGCCGCGTGCGCACGGTGTTTATCGGTCCCAATGTGACGCTACAATTTGAGGACGAGTTGACGATTCGCTACCAGATCCAAGAGATGCTGCGTATCGAAAAGACCTTCGACGATGAGGGCATTCAGGATGAATTGGATGCCTACAATCCATTGGTGCCCGATGGTTGCAACTTGAAGGGCACCATGTTGATCGAGTTTGTCGATGTCGAAGAGCGCAAGCGCGAATTGGCTAAGCTGAGCGGCATTGAACACCGCACTTACATTCAGGTCAGTGGTCACGATCGCGTCTACGCCATCGCCGACGAAGACTTAGAGCGTAGCACCGAAGAGAAGACCAGTGCAGTGCACTTCATGCGTTTTGAGTTTACCCCTGAGATGATTGCGGCGGTTAAATCCGGTGCGGCGATCGCCATGGGCGTCGACCACAAAAACTACAGCCACCGCGTCGACGAAATTGCCCCCGAGACCCAGGGTTCACTGGCGCAAGATTTTCATTAATCAACGAGGGGGCGTTCGCCCCCTTGTCTCTCTTCCCGCTTCACGTACACTGTTGTTTGTTTACTTTTCGAGGATGATGGCGTGGATTGGCACGACTTAGGTGCGTTTTTATTTCGTTGGTTACACCTCCTGTTTGGCGTGATCTGGATGGGGCTGCTGTACTATTTCAATTTCGTGCAGGGGGAATACCTCAAAGACGCTGAAAAGCATGCCCTCATCGATGTGAAAGCTAAGCTTATACCGCGGGCGCTGTGGTGGTTCCGCTGGGGTGCGGCGTTTACCCTGGCCTCAGGATTGGTGTTGCTCGCTGTCGTTGGCCACCAAGGCGTTTTGAATGCTTACACGGTGTTGGCGGCGAGCCTAGGTACGCTCATGTTCCTCAATGTTTGGCTGATTATTTTGCCCAACCAGCGCATCGTACTTGGCGAAGTGGCGGGTGACGCGGCGGCTGCGGCGGCAAAAGCTGGCCTGATTTCGCGTACTAACGTGCTTTACTCGGGGCCGATGGCGTTTGGCATGCTGGGGTCGGCCCACCTAGGATACGATCAACGCTTCCTGCTCAGTGGTGACGGGATCAGTGCCGGGCTGTGGTTGGCGCTGCTGTTGATTGCTGCGCTGCAGGTAAATGGCGTGATGGGAAAAATGGGCCCTATGGCGACCACCCGTGGCGTCGCCCACCTGAGTGTTGGGCTAACTGCCCTGTTATTTGGCTTACTGTACCTATAAATGATGGATTTTTTGTGCGTTGGCGGGTGTGGCTGTTGCCATGCATCGCCGCCTGTATCATCATTTGAGCTATCCACTATTTCACGAGACCCAGCATGAACACCCGCGACGACGATTTACACGATTTGCCCAGTTTTGCCCCCGATAGCGACGAACTCAAAGCGCGCCGGCAAGCCGCCAGCAGTGATTTGTTGTTGGAGACCAGCGCGGGTGGTGGAGCCAGCACGGGTTTGGTGTGGTTTTTATTTGTGTTGGTGCTTGCCGTGGGTGGTGCCGCCGGCTACTTGTATAGCGAGCTTCTGAAATCCAATGAGCGTATCACGACCTTGGAATCACGCTTGTCGGAGGCTGGTGAAAGCATGGACCAGTCCAGTGCGACTATTGGCCTGCGCTTGAAAGAGTTGACCGACAAGACCAATGAGCTGTGGACCCAAATGGATAAACTGTGGGCATCCGCTTGGCGTCGCAACCAAAGTGAAATCGCCGCATTGCGCGACGATATTAAGGGCATTAACAAGCAGTCTGGTGCCTTCAAAACCAGCTTGGAATCTTTGCAGAAAGCCGTTAAAGGCGTGCCCGACCTAGAGCGTCGCGTCGCCGAGTTGGGGACTTTGCAGGCGCAGATCGATAAAGCCGTGGCTACGGCGGGCGGCATGGCGACCAAGGTCAATAATCTGGAGGCCAGTGTGGCGCGTGCGCAGGGATCGCAGGGTGATTTTGAGAAGCGCATTGCCAGCAACGAGCGGTGGATCGAGTCGATCAATGCCTACCGCAAGCAGGTGAATCGCCGCTTGGAAGAGCTGCAGAACCTGATAGCGCCCACCAATACGGCAACGCCCCGACTCAACTAATCTATTAGCTGGGCCAGGGCGTTTAACAGGCGCGTCGTTTACAGACGGATGGTGTCTTTTAAGAAGGCCGCCAGATCGTCGAGTGCGATGTCGCGGCTTTCGCTGTCGCGACGTCCTTTGTACTCTACGCTGCCCTTTTCAAGGCCGCGGTCACCTACCACCACGCGGTGCGGAATGCCCATCAATTCGGTATCCGCCAACATCACACCTAGGCGCGCTTTGGCTTCATCCATAAACAATACGTCGAAACCCGCTGCACTCAGTTCGGCGTACAGGGCTTCACACTGTGCCGCTACCGCTTCGCTTTTGTGCATGTTGATCGGGATCAAGGCAATGTGGAAGGGGGCAATGGCGTCGGGCCAAATAATGCCGTTGTCGTCGTGATTTTGCTCGATGGTCGCCGCTACTACGCGCGACACACCAATGCCGTAACAGCCCATTTCAACCACCACGTCTTTGCCGTTTTCATCCAGCACGGTGGCTTTCAAAGCCTCTGAGTATTTGGTGCCCAACTGGAAGATGTGGCCCACTTCGATACCGCGTTTGATTTCCAAGGTGCCTTGGCCGCAAGGGCTTGGGTCACCGGCTTCAACGTTGCGCAAATCAGCGAATTCAACTTGGCTTTCGTCGAGATCGCGGCCCCAGTTAACGCCTGCTAAGTGGTAGCCGGTTTTGTTAGCGCCGCACAGCATGTCTGACATGATGCGGGTGCTGTGGTCAGCAATGACGCGGAACTTACCCACCACACCGACAGGGCCCAATGAACCCACTTTGGCGCCGAGGTTGGCCTCAATCAATGATTCGTCTGCCCAAGTCAGGGGGCTGGCTACGCCGGGGATCTTTTCTGCTTTGAGGGCGTTTAAGGTATGGTCGCCGCGTAAAATCAGCACCACCATGTCAGCCTTGCCATTCTCGTCCTCTTCGCCCATTACAATCAGGGTTTTCAGGTTAGAGGTGGCGGGAATGCCCAAAAATTCAGATACCTCGGCGATGGTGTTTTGGCCGGGGGTGGCCACTTCACTCATCTCTTGGCTGGGCGCGGCGCGCTCACCAACGGGAGGAATTGCCTCGGCAAGTTCGACGTTAGCGGCGTAGTTGCTGACGTTAGAGAAGGCGATATCGTCTTCACCCGATTGAGCCAGTACGTGGAATTCGTGCGACGCAGAACCGCCGATAGAGCCGGTGTCGGCCATTACGGGGCGGTAGTCCAAGCCAATGCGATCAAACACATTGCAGTAGGTCTGGTGCATCACATCGTAGGTCTCTTGCAACGAGGCCTTGTCGAGGTGGAAGGAGTAGGCGTCCTTCATAGTGAACTCACGCGCGCGCATTACGCCAAAACGGGGGCGGATTTCATCGCGGAATTTGGTTTGGATCTGGTAGAAGTTGCAGGGCAACTGCTTGTAGCTGTTGATTTGGTTGCGCACCAAGTCGGTAATGACCTCCTCGTGGGTGGGGCCCAAGCAGAATTCGCGCTCGTGGCGGTCCGATACACGGCACAGCTCGGGGCCGTATTGCTGCCAACGGCCAGATTCTTGCCACAGCTCCGCGGGTTGCACCACCGGCATGAGCACTTCCTGCGCCCCTGAGGCGTCCATTTCCTGGCGCACGATGTTTTCGATTTTGCGCAGTACGCGCAAACCGGTCGGCAGCCAGTTGTAGAGGCCTGAAGCCACGTTGCGGATTAAGCCTGCACGCAGCATCAGTTTGTGGCTGATGACGGTGGCGTCGGCGGGGGTTTCTTTCAGGGTGGCGATTAAGTACTTACTAGCGCGCATCGTTAAACTCGTTGCTAAAAATGTAAAAGTCGCTATTTTATAGATCGTTGCGGCGCTTGCCTATCATTAAAAATCACTACGCTTGGAATCCTGCGGAGATAGCCATGTTTGAACTCAATCCTGTGTTAGATAGCGATACGATCACGGTGGTGGAATGGCCGCTGTCGCTGGTATTGTTGAGCCTCGATGCCAACTACCCTTGGTGTATTCTGGTACCGCGCCGCGCCGGTATTCGCGAGATCTATGAGCTCGATAGCGCCGATCAGCAGCAGCTATTGCGCGAGTCGAGTGCGCTGGGCGAAACCATGATGGCGCTGTTTCAGGGGGATAAGCTCAACGTGGCAGCGCTGGGCAATATGGTGCCGCAGCTTCATTTGCACCATATTGTGCGTTATGAAGGCGACGAAGCGTGGCCTGGGCCGGTATGGGGTGTCGTTGAAAAACTAGAGTATAGCGAGGAGTTACTCCACGAGCGCGTCGAAGCATTGCGCGACGCACTCGCGGATGTGGCGGTTTAGCCCTGGTACTTTTGGAATACCAGTGAGGCGTTAGTGCCGCCGAAGCCGAAGCTGTTAGACATCACTGTTGTCAGTTCTGCGTTGTCTACACGCTGCGTGACAATGGGCATGCCCTCTGCTTCAGGGTCTAGCGTTTCGATATTAGCTGACGCAGCCACAAAGTTGTTTTGTTGCATCAACAGCGTGTAGATCGCTTCGTGAACACCGGCGGCGCCCAGAGAGTGACCTGACAGCGACTTGGTAGAACCTACCATGGGGATCTCGCTACCGAAAGCTTCTTTCACTGCTTGCAGCTCTTTCATGTCACCAGCGGGGGTGCTGGTGCCGTGGGCGTTGATGTAGTCGATCTTGCCATCGACAGTCGACATCGCCATTTGCATGCAGCGCATCGCGCCTTCGCCAGAGGGGGCAACCATGTCGTAACCGTCAGAGGTGGCACCGTAACCGACCACTTCGGCGTAGATTTTGGCACCGCGCGCCAGCGCGTGTTCCAGCTCTTCCAGTACCAGCATACCGCCGCCACCAGCGATGACGAATCCGTCGCGGTCGGCATCGTAGGCGCGTGACGCTGTGCTTGGAGCATCGTTGCGCTTGCTAGACAGCGCGCCCATGGCGTCAAACAACGACGTCAGTGTCCAGTGCTCGTCTTCACCGCCGCCGGCGAATACGATGTCCTGTTTGCCCATTTGAATCATTTCGTAGGCGTTACCAATGCAGTGCGCGCTGGTTGAACAGGCCGAAGAAATTGAGTAGTTCACACCCTTGATCTTGAAGGGGGTTGCCAAGCAGGCCGACACGGTTGAACCCATGGTCTGGGTTACGCGGTATGGACCAACGCGTTTGTTGCCTTTTTCGCGCAGCGTATCCACAGCTTCCACTTGGGCGGCAGAACCCGCGCCACCTGAACCGGCGATGATGCCAGTGCGGATGTTCGACACTTGGTCTTCGCTCAGGCCTGAATCTGCTACAGCTTGTTGCATGGCGATGAAGGCGTAGGCCGCGGTGTTGCCCATGAAACGCAGCATTTTGCGATCGATGTGCTCAGAGATATCGATGTCGATGCTGCCGGCGACATGGCTACGGAAGCCAAGATCGGCGTAGTCTTGCTTGAACTTGATGCCAGATGTGCCGTTGCGCAGTGACTCGGTGACGCTGGCCGCGTCGTTGCCCAGACTAGAAACAACGCCCAAACCGGTGATGACGACTCTTTTCATGCTAAACCTCGATTAGAAATCAGTGGTAGAGGTGAACAGGCCAACGCGCAAGTCGGTAGCGGTGTAAATTTCACGGCCATCAACGCTCAGGCTGCCATCGGCAATGCCCATCACCAATTTGCGCTCAATCACGCGCTTCAGATCAATTTTGTAGGTCACTTTCTTGGCGGTAGGCAATACCTGACCAAAGAATTTCACTTCACCTGAGCCCAGCGCGCGGCCGCGACCGGGGTTGCCTTTCCAGCCCAAGAAGAAGCCCACCAATTGCCACATAGCGTCTAGGCCTAAGCAGCCGGGCATAACGGGGTCTGTGGGGAAGTGGCATTCGAAGAACCAAAGATCGGGGTTGATATCCAGTTCGGCGATGATTTGGCCTTTGCCGTATTCGCCGCCATCGGCAGTGATGCTAACGATGCGGTCCAACATCAACATGTTGTCTACGGGCAGACGCGCGTTGCCTTCACCGAATAATTCACCGTGGCCGCAGGCGACCAATTCTTCTTTGGTAAAGCTATTTTGTAGTGACATTTGTAAAACTCTTGTTGTTAATCTTTGGTGTCTCTAGCGCATTGGTTATGATGCGTAGACCACCTCAAAGGATGACAAGTTTATATGTTTGACCACGTATGTCTAGCTAAGACGGTCTTTCGCGATTCTAGGAGCCCATTTTGAAGCCTCTGCTTTTGCCTGCAATGCCCACCCCAGGCGGCTTTAAGGCCTACGATGTGCGGGCTACCGTGCCCGACCAACTGAACGAGGATATCGCCTATCGCATCGGTCTCGCCTACGCCAATTGGGCGGGTTTACGGCGCGCGGTGGTGGGGCGAGATATTCGCCCTACTTCGCTGGGATTGGCGCGGGCGCTCATGCGCGGCCTTACCGAGGCGGGTGTCGAGGTGGCGGATATCGGTGAGTGCGGCAGCGAGCAGGTCTACTTTGCCACCGCGCAGTATGGCTTCGACGGTGGGTTGATGGTTACCGCCAGTCACAATCCCCTGCGCTATAACGGCATGAAATTCGTCGCGGCGGGTGGCGCGCCGATAGGGCTCGATAACGGCCTGGCAGAGATTCGCGATCTAGTCGCGGCCGGGGTGTTCGAGGTGGCTGAGACGGTGGCCAGCGTGTCGCCACTGGATTGTGTGGATGCTTACATCGACCACCTGCTGTCGCTGATTGATATCCAGTCCATGCAACCGCTGCACTTGTGGGCCGATGCTGGCCACGGTGGCGCCGGCCCAATATTACAACGTCTGTTTGAGCGTTTGCCGGCGCAGTTGTTGGGGACGACGCTCAATCCTGACCCCACTTACCCGCGCGGTGTACCGAACCCCATGCTAGCTGAACAGCGCCTGCAGACGCAGCGCGATATGGTGGCCGTCGGCGCCGATGTGGGGATGTCGTGGGACGGCGATTTCGACCGCTGTTTTTTCTTTGACGAGCGCGGCCAGTATATCGATCCCTACTACATCGTCGGTTTGTTGAGTCAGGCCTATCTCGACAGCCACCCAGGCGAAACCATCGTGCACGATATTCGCTTGGCGTGGCACAGTGAGCAAGCGATCGCAGCGGCAGGGGGCGTATCCTTTCCCAGTGCTTCGGGGCACGCGTATATGAAACGCGCCATGCGCGATAGCGGAGCGATCTATGGTGGCGAAACCACCGGCCATCACTACTTTAGGGATTTCTTTTGTTGCGACAGCGGTATCCTGCCCTGCCTGTTGATGCTGGTTTTGTTGTCGCAGTCCGATCAACCTCTATCTGAACGCGTGGGGGCTAGCCGACGCGCCTTCCCCTGCAGTGGTGAAATCAATCTGCCGGTGCAGGGCGACAGCCGTACCCTGCTTGAACTGGTCGAGGCACACTTTGCCAGTTCCGCACGGCACATCGATCACATCGATGGTTTGAGCGTGGCGTTTGATGCGTGGCGGTTTAACCTGCGGGCGTCTAATACCGAGCCCTTAATTCGCTTGAACGTTGAATCGCGAGGGGATGTGGGGTTGGTGCAGGAAAAGAGCGATGAGCTATTGCAGCTCATCGCTCGATTAGAAAGCGAGTGCTAACTTACCAGCCGCACTGGCGACCTTGGTTTTGCTCGTCGAGCCACACTTTCAACGGGGCAAAGTAGTTGGCAATGGCGGTGCCGTTCATCTCGCGGGTGCCGGCAATAGCTTCTAGAGCGTCGGGCCAGGGCTTGCTCATGCCCATTTCCAGCAGGGCGTTGAGCGCCTTGCCGGCGTCTTTGTTGCCGTAGATGGTGCAGCGATTGATCGGGCCGTCGTCGCCGGCAATGTCACACAGCGCTTCGTGCAGTTGGAACTGCAGGATGTGGGCGAGGAAGTAGCGCGTGTAAGGCGTATTGCCGGGGATGTGGTATTTGGCACCGGGGTCAAAGGCGTCGGCTGGACGCTCGATGGGGGCGCGCACACCTTGGTACTTCTCGCGCAGCTCCCACCACACTTTGTTGTAGTCCTCGGGGGCAACTTCGCCAGAAAATACCTTCCAGCGCCACTGGTCGACCATCACGCTGAAGGGTAGGAAGGCGATCTTTTCTAGCGCTAACTGCATCAGCATGCCGATATCGTTGCTGGCGTCGGGAATCTCGTCAATCAGGCCAATTTCTTTCAAGTACTTGGGCGTAATCGAAAGGCCAATGGTATCGCCCACTGCTTCGTGGAAGCCGTCGTGGGCGGAGCCGCGATAGAGCAGGGGTTGGTCCTTGTAGGCGCGTTGGTAATAGTTGTGGCCCAGTTCGTGGTGCACGGTTTGGAAGTCTTCATCAGTTTGCTGGGTGCACATCTTGATACGGATGTCGTCCTTGTCGTCGATGTTCCAGGCAGACGCGTGGCACACCACGTCACGATCGGCGGGTTTGGTAATCAGCGAGCGCTCCCAGAAGGTGTCGGGCAGCGGCGCAAAGCCCAGCGAGCTGAAGAAGGCCTCGCCCGTTTTCACCATTTGCAGTTCATCGACGTTGTTGTCTTTGAGCGCTTGGGTCACGTCGACCACTTGCATGTCTTGCTTGGGTTTGACGATATCGTAGATGTTGCCCCAGCTCTGGGCCCACATGTTGCCCAGTAAGTGGGCGGGGATGGCTTGGTCTTGCGGCACGATATCTTCGCCGTAGTAATTGCCTAGCTCGGCGCGGACGTGGCAGTGCAGTGCATCGTAGAAGGGTTTAACCTGGCCCCACAGACGGTCGACTTCGTTGCCAAAGTCGGCGCTGGGCATGTCGTACTTGGCGCGCCACAAATCGCTCAGGTCGTTAAAGCCAAGCTCTTTGGCGCCTTCGTTGGCGATTTCCGTTTGACGCACATACAAGTCTTTCATCGGAGGCGATACTTCGCGCCAGCCCGCCCATAGCTCCAATTGCTCAGCGGGGTCGCGAGAGTTGGCGAGGATCAGGGTCATGTCAGGCAGACTCAGGCATTCGCCGTTGTCGCGGCAGTACTTCCCTTTGCCGTACATGCCATCCAAGTCGGCACCGATCTTCGCCAGTTCAGCTGATTTCGCGGCGTCAGAGGGGGCAGGTAGGGTAAGCGACTGCTTCAGTAATTCCAGTTGTCGACGGGTGTCGGGGTCGACCTCTACGTCGTTGAATTTGGCGGCTTCTACCGCGTAGCGAACCGCCGCCGAGCTGAGTTTTTCACCCAAGTGAGCGCTGAGCGCCGCGCTGTCTTCGGTAATAAAGTTTTGGTAAACCCAGGCCGCTTGAACAGCGGGGAGTTGCAGTTGTTGCAGGTCAGCTTGGGCATCGGCGAGAAATTGTTTCGCGTCGGCGGCGGTGGGTTTGGCTTGGTGGGTGGTGTCGTTGCTGCAAGCGGCGAGCGCAACAATAGCCAATACACCACAGCCTCGCTTAAGGAGGTTGTGCGTCAGCATGGAGATCCCTCTTGTGATGGTTTAAATCAGGGCAATGCCAAACAGCGCGGTGCCCAAAAGTAAACGATATATCACAAAGGGTGTCATGCCGATGCGGTCAATGAAGGCCAGAAAGGCGCGAATGCAAATATAGGCCGTGATACCCGACATCGCAGCACCCAAGAATAAGTCGCCCCAGTGCACGGCGATATCCGAGGTGGCCAGTTCGATCGTCTTCAGGCCGCCGGCGGCTAATATCAGTGGCACGGACAGTAAGAAGGAAAATTGCGCCGCCGAGTGACGGTTGAGACCGAGCAATAGCGCTGCGGTAATGGTGATGCCTGAGCGTGAGGTGCCGGGAATAAGCGCCAAGGCCTGGGCGATACCGATCATGATGGCTGCGGCCATGGTGAGTTGAGCTAGTTCGTAGCGACGGCTACCGAATTTATCCGCCCAGCCCAAGCAAATGCCAAACATGATAGTGGTGGTGGCGATCACGGTAATACTGCGCAGGTGGGCTTCGATGAAGTCGTCGGCGGCAAGGCCAACCAACGCCGCGGGAATAGTGGCGTAGATTACCTGCCAAGCCAGTTTGCTGTCGTCGCTTTTCACGCCTTTGAACACGCGGTTAAGCCACGCCAGAGCAATGCGCCACAAGTCCATGCGGAAGTACCACACCACCGCGGCGAGTGAGCCAACGTGGACGGCGACATCAAAGGCAAGGCCTTGGTCTTCCCAGCCAAACAGTTGTGCCGGCAGAATCAGGTGGGCCGAGCTAGAAATGGGCAAAAACTCGGTCAAACCTTGCACGATGGCAAGGATCAGTGCCTGGTACAACTCCATGAATGCTCCTTAGGCTTTGCGCTCAACGGCCAGTTTGGCCAAGCGTGCCATTTGTTCTGTGTAATTATTGTTTTCAAGGCTGGCGAGGTTAGCTAGCGCCTTTTCGCTGTAAGCCACCGCCATATCATAGGTGTAGTCCAGTGCACCGCAGGCTTTGACGTCCACGGCAATCTGTTCCAGTTGGCTGGCATCTTTATTTAGGATGGCGCTGCGTACCCGCTCGGCTTGTTCCGGGTTGCCAACTTGCATGGTGCGTATTAACGGTAAGGTAGGTTTGCCTTCCGCTAGGTCGTCGCCCAAATTTTTGCCCATTTCAGCGGGGTCGCCGCTGTAGTCGAGCACGTCGTCGATCAGCTGGAAGGCGATGCCCAAATTGAGGCCGTAGTCATACAGTTGCTGCGCCACCTCTTCGCTAGCGCCCTTTAATAGGGCTGCACCTCGGGTGGCGGCACCAAACAATACTGCAGTTTTGGTAGTGATAACCTGCAGATAGGCGTCGAGATCGGTCTCCGGGTCACCGGCTTTAGTGAGCTGCAGTACCTCGCCTTCGGCAATGGTGTTGGTGGTGTCTGAAATCAGGCGCATGATATCCATGTCACCTAGCTCTACCAGCATTTGGAAGGCGCGCGAGTAGATGAAGTCGCCCACCAGTACGCTGGGGGCGTTGCCGAATTCTGCGTTAGCGGTAGGTCGGCCACGGCGCATACTGGAAACGTCCACAACGTCGTCGTGTAATAACGTGGCAGTGTGTAGAAATTCGATGACGGCGGCTAATTGAATGTGGTGGCTGCCTGCGTAGCCCAGGGCGCCACTGCTCAGCAAAACTAACATCGGACGCAGACGCTTACCGCCAGCTTCGATAATATAGTGACCAATGTTTTCCACCAACGGGACACGCGAATGCAATTTGTCGATAATGCATTGATTAACGCGTTCAAAATCGTCGGCGACCAGTGCTCTGGCGTGTTGCATGGTGAGGGAATCCCGTCTTAGCTAGGTATTTTGTTACAAAAACGCTGAGTTTATCACCTATTTTAGCGATTGCTCATTAATAGCAGCTATAAAAGTAATAAAAAATGACTTTTATTCGGAATAATTGTGTTTGTGTGTGTGAAAGACTTGCTATGGCTATAGGGATCGCATACAATTCGCGGCCCTGAAATTCGTCAAAAACCTATCCCGGACACGGGTTAGTGCCTGATTTGCCCACAGTGAATGACGCAAGGCGGCATTCCCAAATCGCGAATCACAGGATGCAAACAGGCCATTATGGAGTAAAACATGTACGCGATTATTAAAGCCGGTGGTAAACAACACCGTGTAGTTGAAGGCGAAACCCTGAAACTGGAAAAAATTGAAGCCGAAACTGGCGCATCAATTAACTTCGACGAAGTATTGATGGTTGGTGCAGGCGCTGACGTTAAAATCGGCCAGCCCGTTGTTGCTGGTGCTAAAGTAAGTGCTGAGATCGTTTCTCACGGCCGTCACGACAAAGTGACCATCGTGAAATTCAAGCGTCGTAAGCACCACCGCAAGCAAGCCGGTCACCGTCAGTGGTACACCGAAGTTAAAATCACTGGTATCAGTGCATAAGCATTAAGGTAGGAGAAATACAATGGCTCACAAGAAAGCTGGTGGTAGTACTCGTAACGGACGCGATTCCGAAAGTAAACGCCTTGGTGTGAAGCGCTTCGGCGGTCAGCAAGTTTCTGCTGGTAGCATCATCGTTCGTCAACGTGGCACCAAGTTCCACGCTGGCACCAACGTAGGCATGGGCAAAGATCACACTTTGTTCGCTACCGTTGACGGTGCTGTTGAGTTCGTGGTCAAAGGCCCACAGAACCGCAAATACGTGAACATCGTTAGCGCTTAATTAGCTGCTAGTGATCTTCACGAAAGCCTCGTCATTGACGGGGCTTTCTTGTTTTGGGCAACACCTTTTGCCCGAGGATAGAGAGTTATGAAATTCGTAGATGAAGCGAGTATTACGGTAGAAGCTGGTCGTGGTGGTAACGGCTGCCTGAGCTTCCGCCGTGAGAAATTTATCGCCAAGGGTGGTCCCGATGGCGGCGATGGTGGGGATGGCGGTAGTGTCTTTCTCGAGGCCGACATCAACCTGAATACCATGGTCGACTATCGCTTCACCCGTCGTTTCCGCGCTGAGAGCGGAAAGAGTGGCGGCAGCAAGCAGTGTACCGGTGCCAGCGGTGATGATTTGATCCTTAAGATGCCTGTCGGCACCACCGTGATTGATGAAGATACCCGCGAAATCTTGGGTGATTTGACCGAAGACGGTCAGCGCCTGTTGGTTGCCCAGGGTGGCTTCCACGGTTTGGGTAACACGCGCTTTAAATCAAGTACTAACCGTACCCCGCGTCAAACGACGACGGGCACCGAAGGTGAGAAACGCAACCTGAAACTGGAAATGAAGGTGCTGGCGGATGTCGGTCTGTTGGGTATGCCCAACGCCGGTAAGTCGACGCTCATTCGCGCTGTGTCAGCCGCAACCCCCAAGGTGGCGAACTACCCCTTTACGACCCTAGTGCCAAACTTGGGTGTGGTAAGCATTCAGAAGTACCGTAGTTTTGTCATGGCGGATGTCCCTGGTGTTATTGAAGGCGCGTCTGGCGGTGCCGGCTTGGGTATTCGCTTCTTGCGCCACCTAACCCGCACGCGCTTGGTATTGCACTTGGTCGATGTGGCGCCGTTCGATTTGTCGGACCCTGTTGCTTCGGCGACAGCGATTGCCAACGAAATCGAATATTTTAGTCCTACCCTGGCGCAGCGCGATCGCTGGTTGGTGCTGAACAAAACCGATTTGCTCGAGCCCGAAGCGATGGCCGAAGTGCGCGAGAAAATTATCGAAGCGCTGGATTGGGAAGGCCCGGTGTACGAGATCGCCGCGATCAGCGCAACCGGTACCCAGCGTCTTTGTGAAGACATCATGAACTACATCGAAGAGTGCCGCGAAGCCGAGGAAGAGAATCCTGAGTTGGCTAAGCAGGAGCACCAGCAACAGCTGGCGATGCAGCAGGAAGCGCGTGAGCAGATTGAAAATCTACGTCGCATGAAACGCGCTGAAGCGCGTGGCGAGTTCAACGACGATGACGACTTTGATGATTGGGATGACGACGATTACGACGTCGAATTCGAGTACGTGCGCTAAGGAGCCACTGCATGACTGATCAGGGACGAGCAAGCCTGCTGCGCGGTCGCCGTTGGGTGATCAAAATTGGCAGCGCGCTGCTGACCAATAATGGCAAAGGCTTGCACCGCGAGGCGATGCAGGCTTGGGTTGAGCAGATGGCAGAGCTGGCTCAGGCCGGTTATCAGATCGTGCTGGTGTCGTCGGGCGCCGTGGCAGCGGGTATGGGGGCGCTGGGTTGGACAAAGCGCCCCACGGCGATCAATGAATTGCAGGCTGCCGCCGCCGTTGGTCAGATGGGTCTGATCCACAGCTATGAAATGATGTTCAAATCGTTCGATATTCACACCGCGCAAGTGCTGTTGATTAACGACGATTTGGCGAGTCGTCCACGCTATTTGAACGCGCGTAGTACCCTCAATACGCTGATCGATCACAAGGTCATCCCCATCGTTAACGAAAACGACACGGTGGCGACCGACGAGATTCGCTTTGGCGACAACGATACTTTGGCGGCGATGGTGGCCAACCTGATCGACGCCGACGGTCTGATTATTATGACGGATCAGCTCGGTTTGTTTGATGCTGATCCTCGTAATAACCCCGAGGCGACCTTGATCTCAAATGCCTTTGCCGATGATGCCGCGCTGGATGGTATGGCGGGCGAATCGAAAGGCGAGTTGGGGCGCGGTGGCATGTACACCAAGTTGCGCGCGGCGCGATTGGCCTCTCGCTCGGGAACGTCGACGATTATTGTCGGCGGTTCGCAGCCTAATGTGTTGCGACGCTTGTTTGCGGGCGAGCAGCTGGGCACCTGCTTAGAGGCGCGTCAACAGCCATTGGCGGCACGCAAACAATGGTTGGCGGGCTTGCTAAATGTGTCTGGCACGTTAGTGTTGGATGATGGTGCGGCGCGCGTGCTGCACGGTCACGGCCGCTCGTTGCTACCTGTCGGTGTGGCTGATGTTATCGGTGAGTTTGAGCGTGGCGCTGTGGTGGAGTGTCGCGATCAAAACGGCATTCTTATCGCACGTGGTCTAAGCAACTACAGCGCCGGCGATGCGCGCAAAATCGTTCGTCACAGCAGTGCCGATATTCTGGGTATTTTAGGTTATCAAGGTGAGCCCGAGCTCATTCATCGCGACAACATGGTTGTCATGGTCTAACGCGCACGCGAAAGTGTGCCGCGACATCTATCGCAACAAACATAATCTGGGCATGGAAAAGTGCGACCGGTAGAACACCGGTCGCTAGAGAATTAAGCGGCCAGTGCTTTAACTTTGGCGCTCAGACGGCTCTTGTGACGAGCAGCTTTGTTCTTGTGGATGATGCCTTTGTTAACCATGGCGTCGATCACAGGAACAGCAGTCTCGTAAGCCGCTTTAGCATTGCCAGCGTCGCCTGATTCGATAGCAGCAACTACTTTCTTGATGTAGGTGCGAACAGTTGAGCGCAGGCTAGCGTTTTGCTGACGGCGTTTTTCAGCCTGTTTTGCTCTTTTCTTAGCTTGTGGTGAATTCGCCACGTTGTAATCCTCTAGGTTTAACAGTTGTAGTGCGGCAAACTTCAGTGCCGAAAATTAAGGGCGGGAATTATTCCTTTTCCCGCCGGGGATGTCAAGCAGTTCTCGTTGCTAGTGCCGCGGCACGAATTATCGCTCGCGCCTTGTTCATGGTTTCCTGCCACTCCATGGTCGGCACCGAGTCCGCCACCACGCCAGCACCGGCTTGAACATACAAGGTGTTGTTCTTAATGACCGCGGTGCGAATGGCGATGGCGTTATCGGTATTGCCCTGCCAAGAAATGTAGCCCACCGCGCCGCCGTAGACACCGCGCTTGACGGTTTCGACTTCGTCGATGATTTCCATGGCGCGGATCTTGGGGGCGCCGCTTAATGTGCCGGTGGGCAACGATGCCTGCAATACATCCAGTGCGCTCAGGGAAGGATCCAATTTGCCCTGCACGTTGGAGACAATGTGCATCACGTGCGAGTAGCGCTCGACCACCATGTTTTCGGTGACTTCTACGCTGCCGGTTTGCGCCACGCGGCCGACATCGTTGCGACCGAGGTCGATCAGCATCAAGTGCTCAGCAATTTCTTTCGGATCCGCTAGTAGTTCTTTTTCCAGCGCCAGATCTTCCGCCTCGGTGGCGCCGCGTGGACGGGTACCAGCGATGGGGCGAATGGTGACGATATCGTCTTCGACACGCGCCAAAATCTCAGGCGATGATCCCACGATCTGGAAGTCGTCGAGATCTAAGAAATACATGTGCGGCGACGGGTTGAGGTGGCGCAACGCGCGGTACAAATGGATCGGGTCGGTGCTGAATTCCACGCTGAGACGCTGCGAAGGCACCACTTGCATTGCATCGCCGGCGAGCACGTACTCGCGAATTTTTTCCACCGCTGCTTCGTAGGCCTGTTGGCCCATTTGCGAGGTGAAGTCAGATTCCTTGATACCGGTATCGCCGTCGTTGAGATTTAGGCTTGGCAAGTGGGGTGAAGGCTCATCTAATTTGGCCGCCAGTGCGTCGATGCGAGCGTTGGCTTTTTCCAAGGCATCGGGTTCGCTGGTGTCGGCGTGGCATACGATAGCGATAGTGCCCATCAGGTTGTCGAATACCAGAACCTCTTCCGAGACCATCAACAAAATATCGGGGTTGCCGATGTCGTCGTTGGGGGTGGAGTGGGCAAGGCGTTGCTCGACGTAGCGCACGGTATCGTAGCCAAAATAGCCGACCAAACCGCCGTGGAAGCGGGGCATGCCCTCGATATCGGGCACGTTGTAGCGCGCCTTAAACTTTTCTACAAAGTGGTAGGGATTGTCGTACTCGTATTGTTCGGTGATCGCGCCATCAATGCTGACGGTAACCATGTTGCCGCGCGCTGCCATGATGGTGCGGCATGGCAAGCCGATAATCGAGTAACGGCCCCATTTTTCTCCGCCTTGTACCGACTCAAATAAATAAGAATATGGGCCGCGCGCCAGTTTTACGTAGCTCGACAGCGGTGTATCGAGGTCGGCCAGCACGGTGCGGATCACAGGGATGCGGTTGTAGCCTTGAGCGGCTAGTTCAGAAAAGCGTTCGGGTGTCATAGTATCAATCTCAGTGCGTTAGTTCAGTCGAAGTGGCGGTGGTCAATTAGCGACGCCATCGCAAACTGTGAGTGACTGCTAGGTACACGTGAGATCCTTGAAAGTTAAAAGTTGCGCAGCATTGTAACTGCTGCGCCGCTTAACACAAAGCCCTAGCCGCGATTTACCCCGCTAAGCTGACTGCGCATCTGAGCGATGGCCTCGCCACGCGATGGGGCGTTAAAAATAGCGGAACCCGCCACAAAGGTGTCGGCACCGGCGGCGGCGATCTCGGCAATATTATCCACATTGACGCCGCCATCGATTTCGAGGCGAATGTCGAGGCCGCTGTCATCGATGAGTTGGCGAGCTTCGCGCAGCTTGTCCAGCGTGCCCGGAATAAATTTCTGACCACCAAAGCCGGGGTTAACCGACATCAGCAGGATCATATCGAGCTTGTCCATCACGTATTTGGCGGCGTCGAGTCCCGTGGCTGGGTTGAAAACCAGGCCGGCCTTGCAGCCTAAATCTTTGATCAGTTGAAGCGAGCGATCAACGTGCTGCGAGGCTTCGGGGTGAAAGGTGATGTACGTGGCGCCCGCTTTGGCGAACTGTTCGATCAGGGCGTCGACGGGGCTAACCATCAAGTGCACATCGATAGGGGCGGTGATACCAAAATCGCGCAGCGCCTTGCACACCATGGGTCCTACCGTCAGGTTGGGGACGTAGTGGTTGTCCATCACATCGAAGTGGACGATGTCGGCTCCGAGCTCCAAGACTTCTTCAACTTCGCTGCCGAGTTTGGCGAAATCCGCGGAGAGGATTGAGGGGGCAATCAGAAAATCTTTCATGGTGGTTTCCGTGTTTATTTTTTACAGCATTCTAACAGTCGCAGCCGGCGCCGCCACCCCATTGTCATGAATTGCCGTCATCATTGTGAGGTATGCCAAATATGACTTCATTGACCCCGCCTTAAAAAGGGTAATGGTGTAAGCTGAGGGCAAGAATAAGGGACTGACATGTACACAATTGAAAAGATTCGGCGTGCGCTGCCAAGGTTGCGCGTAGATAAACATCCGCAGCGGCACGAAGTGAAGCGATCGGCGGTGGTTATTATGCTGCGCGAGGGTGATGCCTGTGCCGAGGTGCTAATGATGAAGCGCGCCGAGCGCGACGGAGATCCGTGGTCGGGGCATATGGGCTTCCCTGGCGGTCGTCAGGAACCGGGTGATGCCTCGACCTTTGCCACCGCAGCGCGGGAAGTTCACGAAGAGATGGGCTTTGATGTGGAGGCGGTGGCTGATACCCCTGTGCGGCTGTCGGATATTCGCGCCACGGGGCGTGGCCGTGTGCTGCCCTTGGTGGTGACGCCCTACCTGATGTTTGCTCACAGCGATATTCACGTGGTGCCCAACGAAGAAGTAGCCGAATCGATGTGGATTCCGCTGCACTTTTTTGCGCCGGGTAAGCGGCAGAGCTTTGAAATAGTGCATGACGGACAAACCTATACCATGCCGTGCTACTTCTACCAGCAGTATCGTATTTGGGGATTGTCGTTGCGGATGTTGGACGAGCTGCTAGAGGTGCTCTAGCCGCTCGCCCGATAGTGCTTACAGTGTTTTCATAACGCGCAAGGCGCGCTCGAGGGTGGCGTCGATGACATCGTCGGTGTGGCACGATGAGGTAAAGCCCGCTTCATAGGAGGCCGGTGCCAGGTATACACCTTCGTTCAGCATGCCGTGGAAGAACTTGTTGTAGTGGTCCTTGTTGCAAGCCATCACTTGTTGGTAGTTCTGAACCTTTTCCTCTTCGGTAAAGAAGATGCCAAACATGCTGCCCACGTGGTTGGTGGTGAAGGGGATGCCGCAGTCGTCGGCGATACCTTGCATGCCTTCGACCAGGCGCGTAGTAGCGCGCGTAAGCATCTCGTATAAACCGTCTTCTTCCACCGCATCCATCATCGCCAGACCGGCGGCCATGGCCACTGGGTTACCGGACAGTGTACCGGCTTGGTAAACCGGACCGAGGGGAGAGAGGTGTTCCATAATCGCGCGCTTGCCACCGAAGGCCGCGCAGGGCATGCCGCCGCCGATTACCTTGCCCAAGCAGGTCAAGTCGGCTTCTAGGTTGTAGTAACCCTGGGCGCCTGTTTTGGATACGCGGAAACCGGTCATGACCTCGTCGACGATCAGCAGTGCACCGTATTGGTCGCAAACCTCGCGCAGTGTTTCTAAAAAGCCGGGTACGGGCGGGATGCAGCTCATGTTGCCCACCACCGGTTCGAGGATGATACCGGCCACTTGGTCGCCGATATCGGCCATGGCTTGTTTGACACCTTCGATATCGTTGTAGGTCAGGGTGACGGTTTTTTCTGCCAGCGCCGCTGGCACACCGGGGGAGCTGGGCACGCCGAAGGTCAGCGCGCCTGAGCCGGCTTTAACCAGTAGTGAGTCGCTGTGGCCGTGGTAGCAGCCCTCGAACTTGATAATGGTTTCGCGGTTGGTGTAGCCGCGCGCTAGGCGAATGGCGCTCATGGTGGCTTCGGTACCTGAGTTGACCATGCGCACCAAATCCATGTTGGGCATCATTTCGCACAGGCGTTTGGCCATAGCCGTTTCTAGGCCGGTGGGGGCGCCAAAGCTAAGGCCGCGAGTCACTTGGTCTCGCACTGCTTCTACCACCGGTGGGTAGCAGTGGCCGCGCAGCATGGGGCCCCATGACAGAACGTAGTCGATGTACTGTTTGTCATCGTGGTCGTACAGGTAGGCACCTTCGCCGCGCTTGAAAAAGATAGGGGTACCGCCCACTGCTTTAAACGCGCGAACGGGCGAGTTTACGCCGCCGGGGATGTATTGTTGGGCTTCACTAAACAGATCCATGACAAGTCCTTAAAACGGTCTGACCACCGCCAGAATGACGATGGCAAAAAGTAAAAATACGGGGATTTCGTTGTAAACGCGGAAGTATTTGTGGCCGCGACTGTTGAGGTCTTCAGCGAATACCTTGGTGTAGTAGCCGCAGCTTAGGTGGTAGGCGATCAGTACGATAACCAGCCCTAGCTTAACGTGTAGCCACTTTTGCAGGCTGTAGGCTTCCCAATAGCTCACCGCTAGATAGCTGCCTAGGCCAATGGCGAACAGGGCGAGTCCAGTAGTGAAGCGGTACAGTTTACGCTCCATGACTTTTAAGGTGGCAATGGTGTTGGCGTCGTCGGTCATGGCGTGATTGACGAATAGGCGCGGCAAATAAAATAGGCCGGCAAACCAGCACACCACAAAAATTATGTGAAAAGCTTTAATCCAAAGCATGGTCATCCCCTTGTTCGAGCGGCGCTAGTATACCCTTTATGGGCATTCCATGCTTGCCTATCGCCCCAGTTCGGTGTCGATGTCGACAACGTCGTTGAGCATTTTACGACTGAGGATGCCAACGGGTTGAGGGTGGGTGCTGTTGAACACGACGAGGGCGTCACGGTTGTGTTGTTGCAGGGTTTGGTGGGCTTCTAACAGAGTGGCATTGCTGTTGATGACGTGGGCGCGTCGTGGCGCATCGACGAAGTCTAATGTGGGCCATTCTGCGTCGTCATCTTCGGCCCGCTGCAAGTCGATTTGGCTACGCTCAAATACATACCACTGGTGGTCGACTTTACATGTAAAAAAGTTGACGTCTTCTTGCAATAGGGCGTCGAAGGTACTGGTTTTGATATTTTCCGGTAGATGGCTGACTTGCTTGGCCATGCAGCTGTTAACGACCATGCGTTGAAGCACATTGCGCATGGGCGACATCTGGTGGCGGCTGCCCACGGTCGCCAGCATCATGCTGACCAGCGAAGGTTGTCGCAGCAGGTCGGTGTTGATCACATTGGCGGTGATCACGGTCAGCATGACGGGAAGGATCATATGGGTGCTTTGGGTGAGCTCGATCACCGCGATGATAGCGGCCATGGGGGCATTGAGAGTGGCGCCCATGCAGGCACCAATCCCCAGTAGGGCATAGAAGCCGATCGGCGAGGCAAGTTCGGGGTTGATGAGGCTGGCAGCGATGCCAAACACAGCGCCAAGGCAGGCGCCAATGACGAAGGTGGGGCCGATAAAACCAATCGGCATGCCGAGGCCGCAACTAATGCTAGTGGCCATGAGCTTGGCGGCTATCAGCATGGACAGGGCGAGTAGGCCCATCTGCCCAGTCATTGCCAGTTGTATGCTGTCGTAGCCAAGCCCCATGACACCGGGTACCGCTAGGGCAATGGCACCTGTGATGCTACCGGCTAGCGTCATGCGCGCCACAATGTGCCAGTGGCGCAGGCGGGTGACTCTTTTCTGCAGCGCGATGAAAAGCCCGGCCACAAATCCGCAGGCTACGCCCAGCAGTGCCATGAGCGGCAGTTCTAATAGGCTGGCGAGGCTGAGATTGTCGATCGTTAATGCGGGTGCCGATCCTAGGGCGGTGTGCGTGATGAGGGTACCTGTGACGGCCGCAGCGATCACCGGTATAAAGCCTGCCACGCTGTATTCCATCAGTACCACTTCCATAGCGAAAATGACGCCGGCAATGGGGGTGTTAAAGGAGGCGGCGATAGCCGCGGCAACACCGCTGCCGACCAAAATACGCAGGCTGTTATTGGGCAGTTTAAAGCGTCGACACAGCCAGCTATTGACCGCAGCACCGAGATGAACCGCGGGGCCCTCACGACCGGCGGATTGACCGCCAGCAATGGCGATGGCGCCGCCGACAAACTGTACCAGTGCGTTGCGCAGCGGCATGACACTGTGGTGATTGTGTACGCGGTCGACAACGTGTACTAAGCCGGTACGAGTATTGGCATTGCCGCTGAGCCATAGCAGTAGGCCGAGCAATAGGCCACTGCCACAGGCGAGGGCAAAGCGTTGTAGTGGAGTGAGGCTCTCGTAGTCATCGAGTAGGCCACTGGGTAAAAGGTTGGCTTGGGGGAGTTCTAACGCCATCCTAAATGCCAATATGACAAGACCCACCAACAACCCCGATAAAATGCCTAGGGTGGCGTAGTGTGTGGTGCGCTCTGAATTTTCGAGTCGTTCACGCAGGGCGTTTAGCATGGCTTGGCGCAAGTCATCCTTGGGTTATCGCGGTTTGCCGCTTTTGATTTATGTCGCAGCAGCTTATCATAGACGGCTTATTCATTGTTGAGCTTTGTGAGAGTCATGATCAGAGTAGGTATTGTAGGCGGCACCGGCTATACCGGTGTAGAACTGTTGCGTTTATTGGCGACCCATCCTCAGGCAGAAGTGGTGGCGATTACCTCGCGTTCGGAAGCGGGTATGAGCGTGGCGGAGTTGTTCCCAAATTTACGTGGCCGCTACGATGAGTTGCGCTACTCTGAGCCCGACGTCGAAGTATTGAGCCAGTGTGATGTGGTGTTCTTTGCCACCCCGCACGGTGTGGCGATGGCGATGATGCCTGAATTGGTGGCTCGTGGTGTGCGAGTGATCGATCTGTCGGCAGACTTCCGCATTAAAGATACCGAGCTGTGGGCAAAATGGTATGGCATGCCCCACAGTTGCCCTGACATTGTGCAGCAGGCGGTGTATGGATTGCCTGAATTTAGTCGCGACGAAATTGCCAGTGCACAAGTTGTAGCGGCGCCCGGTTGTTACCCTACCGCCGTGCAATTGGGTTTCATGCCGCTGCTACGCCACGGCTTGATTGATCCCTCGCGCTTGATTGCCAACGCGGCATCGGGTGTGAGTGGCGCGGGTCGCCAAGGTAAGATCGACAACCTGTTTGCTGAAGTGGGTGACAGTTTCAAAGCCTACGGTGTGCCGGGTCACCGCCACTTGCCCGAGATAGAACAAGGCTTGGCGCGCATGACCAACGACGACGTGAACCTGACCTTTGTCCCTCACTTATTGCCAATGATCCGTGGTATTCACGCTACGCTCTATGCCGAGCTCAATGTGGGTGAATACGATCTACAGGCGCTGTTTGAAGACACCTACCGGGACGAGGCCTTTGTCGACGTGATGCCAGCTGGCTCACACCCGCAAACGCGCAGCGTTAAAGGTGCCAATATGTGCCGCATCGCCGTGCATCGCCCGCAGGGTCGCAACACCGTAGTTGTCCTTTCTGTGATCGATAATTTGGTGAAAGGAGCCTCGGGTCAAGCCATGCAGATTATGAATATTATGTTTGGTTTTGATGAGCGCGAAGGCCTGCAGGGCTTGGGATTGATTCCTTAGACTATGTCGCAGCACGGCACTCCCCACTACAAAAGCGAAGTGGTTCGCTACGTTCCCTGGCGTAGATACTTTGGCTGGGGGGTATCGGCCTCTTTGGTTCTTTTGGTGGTGCTCTTGGCTTACTTTGGAGGCGGCTTGAGCGGCAAGAAGTGGCGCGACAGCTTGGAGCAGACCAACGTTGCACAGCGCGAAAAAATAGAACGCTTAGAGCACGATTTGGCGATGGTAAGGCGCCAGCTGACGAGTCACGAGTTGAGTGTTGAGTTGGGGCGTCGCTCCAGTGAGGAATTGCGTCAAGCCATGGTGGCGCTTGAGCAGACCAATGCCGATCTTGAGGAACAAATTGCCTTCTACAAGGGTCTGATGGACCCGACCATGAATGGCAATATTAGTTTTCGCGGCGTTGAGGTGCGTCCGGGTGTCGGCGAGGGCGAATACTCTGTCTCCGCTGTGGTACAGCAATTGTCGCTCAACCACAGTTTAATAAAAGGAACGCTGCGTTGGCGGCTTGAAGGTGTCCAAGCCAAGCCCGATGGTAGCGTTAGCGAAATGGCGTTAACCGGTAATACATTTGCCAGCGGCGGTGCGATTAAGTTGCGCTTTAAGTATTTTCAAAATGCGGCGGACACGGTGGTGTTGCCGGAGGGATTTACGCCGGTCATGCTACACTTGTCCGTTGTGACTTCTGGTAAAAATAGTGTTGAAGCGAATGGCGAGTACGCTTGGGCTTCGATAATTAAATAATAGCGGGTAGTGGATGTATGTTCGGCTCGAATGGAAATGGTGGTAGCTTGACTAGTCTGATTTCAAACGGCACCAAGGTACAAGGTGATATCGAATTTACCGATCACATGGAGATCGAAGGTGAGTTGCATGGCAACATTGCTGCGGCTGAGGGCGCTAAAGCAAGCCTGCGGGTAGCTGAAGGTGGCGTGGTCCGCGGTGAAATTCGTGTGCCAAATATCGTGGTTAACGGTTTCGTTGAGGGTGACATCTACGCCAGTGAGCATATTGAATTGGCCAACAAGGCCAAAATCCAGGGCACTATTTACTATAAAAGTATGGAAATGGTGAAAGGTGCTGTGGTGTCGGGGCAGTTACGTCAAATTAATGAGCGTGGTATTAACGAGTCAGGCGAGTAATACTTGACCGTGGCGCTTGGTTTTTGCGACAATCGCCTCCCTGATATTTTGACTGAGAGCCGACATGTCTGAAGCATTTACTTTCGACCCCATGACTATGCAGTTTACGCAGCGCGCTGCGGCGAAGGTGCGTGCGTTGAAAGAGGAAGAAGGCAACGACGATCTGCGCCTGCGAGTGTTTGTGACCGGTGGTGGTTGTGCCGGTTTTCAGTACGGTTTTACCTTTGACGAATTGGTGGCTGACGACGACACGTTGATCGAAACCGATGGTGTGGGTCTTTTGGTCGATGCCATGAGCATTCAGTATCTGGCAGGTGCCGAGGTGGATTACACCGAAGGTTTGGAAGGTTCGCGTTTTATCGTGACCAACCCTAACGCAGAAACGACTTGCGGTTGCGGTTCTTCTTTTTCTATCTAAATACTACCTTGCGCTATAAATAGCGCCGAGTACCACTTCCTGCGCGGCGCCAGTCACGCTGGGGGCATTACTGTGCAGTTTTTTCAGTGTTCTCATGGCAAACCACGCGAAGGCGATAGCCTCCATCCATTGTGGAGCAACGCCGAATTGGTCACTGCTGATAACTTCTTTGCCGCTGTTGGCTTGGATGCGCTGGCATAGATGTTGGTTGAACGCCCCGCCGCCACACACAATGATTTGATCAATGCGTCGACCGCTCGCATCGAGGCCAAGGCAAATACTCTTGGCGGTAAATTCTGTGAGTGTGGCGATTAAATCAATAGGGGTAACGATACGTTGGTGTTGTTGCAGGATCTGCTCTACCCAATGTTGATCAAAATTTTCTCGGCCGCAACTCTTCGGCGCGGGAAGCGCCAGGAAGGGATGCCGCATCATGCGCTCGAGTAGTTCGTTGTCCACTTTGCCTGCGGCAGCTAAGCGACCGCCATCATCGTAGTTAACCTGAAAGTGCTCGCGGCAATAGTGGTCGATCAACACGTTGCCCGGCCCGGTGTCGAAGCCAAGAATCGGCGTGTCCAGTAAGCTGATATTGGCCATGCCGCCAATGTTGAGCAGTGCTCCATGTTTGCACTGCTCCGCGAACATCGCGTGGTGAAAGGCGGGAACCAGAGGTGCGCCTTGCCCGCCCGCGGCGATATCCTTGCGACGAAAGTCGGCGATGGTGTCGATGCCCGTTAGGTAGGCGATGGTACTTGGGTCGCCAATTTGGAGGGTGAAGCCAAGCTCATCATTGTCACTAGGGCGGTGGCGAATAGTTTGGCCGTGACTTCCTATGGCAACCACATCATGGTTATTAATATGGTGTCGGTTGAGGGTAACTTCTACTGCGCTAGCGAAGTCGATGCCCAGTTGGCGATCGAGCCTGCCCATCTTGTCGATTTCGTTGCTGCCAGGTTGGCATAACTCGAGTATACCTTGGCGCCGGGTGTCGGAGATGGCAAAGGATTCGGCGGCTAGAAGTTTGGCCCCCTCAGAAAAATCAACCACTACGCAGTCGATAGCATCGAGGCTAGTGCCCGACATTAACCCAATGTAGAGTTCCGCCATTAGTTGCCTTGATCGGCGGAGATATCATTCATGGCAAAGCGTTGCTGGTAAGCGGCAAACTGCTGCGCCACAGGTTGCGTCGCTTCACTGAAGCGCGCCATTTCACGCTTGTCGATCGACTTGGCCTTGGGCAGTTTGTCGACGATAGTGCGCGGATTGCGATGCACGCCGTTGACGAGGAATTCATAGTGCAGGTGTGGTCCAGTAGCGTAACCGGTTGAGCCTACGCTGCCGATAATCTGCTTCTGTTTTACGCGCTGGCCCTGCTTTACTTTGCGCTTGTGCAAGTGCAGGTATTTGGTGACGTATTGTTCGCCGTGCTGAATAAATACGTAGTTGCCGTTAGCCTTGCTGTATCCCGCTTTTATGACTCGGCCATCACCTGCCGCGTAAATTGGGGTGCCGCGAGGGGCCGCGTAATCGATGCCGCGGTGTGCCTTGATCTTGTTGTGGATGGGGTGCTTGCGGCGCAAATTGAAGCTCGAACTGATACGGGTGAAGTCGAGTGGTGCGCGCAGAAAGGCTTTGCGCATGCTTACCCCATCGGGAGAGTAGTAACCGACATTGCCTTGCTCGTCAGTGTAGCGGTAAGCGGTGTATTCGCCGTCTTCGCCATTATACTGCGCCGCGATGATATTGCCGTCGCCTATTTTTTCACCATTGAGGTATAGCTCTTCATAGAGCACGCTGAAGTTGTCGCCCTTGCGTGGGTCGAGCACGAAGTCGATTACGCCACTAAATATCCCTGCGACTTCCATGATTTGGTTTTGGCTCAAGCCGGCGCGCTGACCCGCCAAGAAAAGCGAACTGTCGATGGTGGCGGTTTTGTATTGCTCAAAGACGTCGGGGGTGAGAACGATTTTCTCCGCTTCGATACCGTCTTCCGTAAGTGTGAACTCGGTGCTTTCTAAGCGCGAGATATGGTGGCGCAGCCCGATAAGTTTGCCGCTGTCGTCGCGGGCATAGCTAATGCTTTGGCCAGGATAAATACGTGTCAGGCTTTTGCCGTGTTTACCACTGTTGATAATGTTCATCATATCGCCGGCGGAAAGATTGGCGCGGGCGAACATGTCCGACAGAGTGTCCCCTTTGCCGACGATTAATTCGCGCCATTCAATCAGTGGCTCGACGATCTCTTCAACAACGGGTGTTTCAGCTACGCTTGGAGTGATGACGTTTAATTCCACTGCCTGGCTAATACGCTCTGCTTCAACAGGTTCGCTTGGCATTAATAACATCCCTGCAGCCATGCTCAACACGATGGCGCCGGCGGCAACCATGTGTTTGCGCGGGAATTTGCTGGCCGTTTTGGGCGCGATGGGCGTGGCTTGTGGTCTGTGCATACTTATAAGGTTGTTTGTTGCTAAAGCTTGTTCTGGAGTATAACTGGCAAGCTATTGTTTTTTCTAGTGCGTAGATCACAAATTGATCAATTTGCTGAATTCTTTTTGGTTGGCCGTTAATGGCCTGTATGCCGCATCCTGCTTGCATTTTGGCGGTTTTGTTGTAAGGTGCGCGCTCACTTTTGTTTTGAGCGAGATTTTCCAATGATTGACGGTCGCAGTTTTCTGGCGGATTTAGAAGCGCGAGGCCTGGTATCGCAGACTTCGGGTGGTGATGAGTTTGAGGCGTTTTTGTCGCAGTCACGTACCCTGTATTGCGGTTTTGATCCCACGGCAGACAGTCTGCATATTGGTAGTCTTGTTCCACTATTAATGCTGAAACGTTTCCAGTTGGCGGGGCATACACCTATTGCTCTGGTGGGTGGTGCGACAGGTCTGATTGGCGATCCTTCGTTTAAAGCGCAAGAGCGAAAGTTGAATACCCCTGATGTTGTTGCCGGTTGGGTCGACAAACTAAAGGCTCAGGTCTCTGCATTTATCGATTTTAACTGCGGTGATAATTCAGCCTTAGTGGTTAACAATCTCGATTGGACCAAAGATGTCAGTGTGTTGGATTTCCTTCGCGACATCGGAAAGCATTTCTCGGTCAATCAGATGATTGCCAAAGAATCGGTCAAGCAGCGTATCGATCGTGAGGGTGCTGGTATTTCATTTACCGAGTTTACCTACATGATTCTTCAGAGCTATGACTTTGCCGAGCTCTACAACCGCTATAAATGTGAATTGCAAATCGGTGGTTCCGATCAGTGGGGTAACATCACTGGTGGTATCGATTTGGCGCGCCGCATGTATGGCGGTAGCGTGTTTGGTTTGACCATGCCTTTGGTCACTAAAGCGGATGGAACTAAGTTCGGTAAAACCGAAAGCGGCACAATTTGGTTGGACCCAGCTAAAACTTCCCCTTATGCCTTCTACCAGTTCTGGTTGAATACGGCGGATGCGGATGTCTACAAATTCCTGCGTTACTTTACCTTCCTGCCTGTAGAAGATATTGCTCGCATCGAGGCTGAAGATGCAGCGGCGGAAGGTCGTCCTCAAGCGCAGTCCGTACTCGCCCGCGAAATGACCGCGATGATACACGGTGAAGAAGGTTTGGCTGCAGCCCAGCGAATTACTGAGGCATTGTTTAGTGGTGAGTTGAGTGAGTTGTCGGCCAGTGATTTGGCGCAGATAAAGTTAGATGGTCTACCCTCTTCCGATATCGTGCCTGCTGAATTGGCAGAAACTCCGCTGACCTCTTTGTTGGCAGAGCATGGTATGGCGGCTTCGGGTAAGCAGGTAAAAGATGCCTTGCAGCGCAATTCAGTATTTGTGAATGGCGTCGCCTACGGTATGGATGCTAATATGCAGGTGGCCGACATTTTTGCTGCGGGTAATGCTATGCACGATAAATACTTTGTTGTCCGCTTGGGTAAAAAGAAGTACCACCTGTTCGAAATCTAAACGATTTGATCGCGCTTTGATCGATTTGATCAAGGCGCGATCATGTTCTTATTTATTTCTATTTATTTTCAAAATAACGCTTGCGTCCCTCGGGCGAAATCCCTATAGTGCGCCTCCC
>CAZRAM010000002.1:161285-475320 GCA_964598145.1 uncultured Pseudomonadales bacterium | reverse complement strand
CATTCGCTTGTTCGGTGAACAAGCTCCCACTCTGGATAATTGACCGAAGATCAAGGGTAAAACATTCGCTTGTTCGGTGAACAAGCTCCCACTCTGGATAATTGATCGAAGATCAAGGGAAAAACATTCGCTTGTTCGGCGCAAAAGCTCCCACAGAGCCGCACAACAAGTCCGCGCATCCGTCCAAATATATTGAAGCCCTCGATTCCTATCTTTTTCACATAACAATACCCCACTTCAAATAGCGAAAGGTAATAAGAATGGCATTTTATATTCTTAGATTGAACTAAGCAGAACTGGTACATTGCGTTTTTTTCAAAGGGTATTGCCGTGGAACTTGCAGACTTTCAGACCAAACTGGACAGCATCAAAGCCTATGTCGCGCAGCACAAGGGCAAGCGTTTCTTTGTCACGTCGTCTTTCCAAACGCACAGCCTGCCCCTACTTCACATTCTGAGTGAGATTTTTGAACCAGGCGAGATCTCGGTGTACATGACCAACACGGGGTTTCTGTTCCCGGAAACACTGGAATTCGCCGATGAAATTTGTGCGCGTTTCAATCTGCCCTTGGTGAAACTGAACCCGGATCAACCAAAGATCCTGCAGAAGGACCAACAAGGTAACTTCCTGTACGCCTCAGACCCCGACCTGTGCTGCACCATTAACAAAACGCAGCCACTCAACAAGGTATTGGCGTCGCACGATATTTGGATCAACGGCGTGCGCGCCGACCAGAGTAGTTTTCGTAAAAATTTAAACGTTGAAGAACGCAGTAAGTTTGGCTGTACCCGCTATCACCCGATGCTCGACTGGACATCGCGCGATATCTACTACTACCGCGAATTACACAGTATTCCGGAGCACCCCCTCGACAAGGAAGGCTACCAGAGTATTGGCTGTGAACCCTGCACCACGTGCATAAAATACAGCGGCAACGAGCGCGATGCGCGGTGGTTCGGACTCAACAAAACCGAATGCGGGATCAATACCGATCTTATTGTTAAGGAATCAGCATGAGAGTACTCATCACGGGTGGGGCCGGCTATATCGGTCTAGAACTCGCCTACCGCCTAGAATCGATCAGTGAGGTCACCTCGATCACCCTGCTCGATTCGTTAAACCGCGACAACTACAACATCTTTAGCGGCTTGCGAAAGTTTGAATCTAACAAGATCAATTTCATCGAGGGGGATATCCTCGACAACCGCGTGTTGGCCAAATGCATCGAAAGCAACGATCTGATCTTCCACCTTGCTGGGCAGGTTCCCTCCGAGTTGGGATCCGTGTCGCCGCACCACTTTGAACAGATCAACAACTGGGGACTGTCAAACATCGTTGATACGATGGAGGCCTACTACACCCCCAAAACACTGGTGAATTTCAGTACGCTATCAGTGTTTGGCTTTGGCGAAGTGGACATCGACGAGGACAAACCCAACCCGTCGGATTACTACAGCGTGTCAAAGTTGCGCGGCGAACGCCACCTCAAGCGGCTTACCGGCGGGGGCCACCACCGCTACCTAAACCTGCGCCTGCCTACGGTATTTGGCTATTCGAAAAACCTGCGCATCGATTGCCCCATCAATCGCTTGGTGTTCGACGCCAACTTTAAAAAGCGTATTCAGATCCATGGCGAAAACAATGGCGTGTCTCCCTACATCTACATCAAGGATCTGCTCGACTACGTCGTCAATGTGAGCATTGCGCAAACCGACAATGCCAGCGGTCACTACTATCCGCCATTCATTAACGTCGATACCTATTCGGTGTATGAAGTTCTGAAAGAGATTCACCCCAATTTGGAGGTGATCATATTGGATCAGGGTGTCTATAACCGCGACTTGGTTTTGAGCGGCAAGGATCTTGAAGTGATAGAGGACAAAGGCAATCGCCGTTTGAAACAAGCGCTGATTGAATTTACTAAGACCTTCACCTTCTAAATTCAATATTGAACACATCTCAAGGGCACACGCCCTTGAGAAAACTCCTCCCCCGCTCTAAGCTAAGCATCATCACCCGCTTAGAGTTATTCAGATTATGCATCGCCCCCTGTCTCTTTTCGTCCTGCTACTCGCTTTTGTGATACCCGCTCATGGTGAGGATAGCCAGCTAGATAGCGTAGTTTCTGTAGATTGGCTATCGCAGCACATCGACGACCCCAAACTCGTTGTGCTGGACTCAACGGTGTACTTCAGCATTTCCCCTAGCGAGGGCATCACCTACCAAAGCGGATTGAAAAGTTTCCTGGAAGGACACATTCCCGGCGCGCGCTTTGCCGATTTAATCCATCATTTATCCAACCAACAGTCGACATTAGATAACGCCCTGCCCACCCCAGAGGCCATGCAAAAAGCCATACAGGAACTCGGCATTAGCAACGATTCTAAGGTGGTGATCTACAGCAAGGACAACCACTCGTGGGCAACCCGGGTGTGGTGGATGCTGGCTTGGGCTGGCCATGAAAACATCGCCATCCTCGATGGCGGTTTTGCCGCTTGGGAAGCCGCGGGTCACCCTGTAACCACCGAGCAAAAAAGCTATGCGTTGGGACATTTTACATTGAACCTGAAACCCGACTTGATCGCCGACCAAGACGCCGTTAAAGCCGCTATCGATGATCGTGACATTGTCATCGTCGACGCCCTGCCACTCCCGCACTACGAGGGTGACTTCACCATGTACCAACGCCCTGGTCATATCCCCTCGGCGGTGAATGTTTCGGCGAGTATGATGGTGAATTTTAAGCGGGAATTTATAAGTAGCGACGAAGTTGCACTGATGCTTGAAAGTGGTCCAGAGACACCCGTTATCACTTACTGTGGCAGCGGCGTAGCGGCCAGCTCTGTGGCCTTCAATCTAAAGCGTGCGGGCTTTAAACATGTCGCGGTGTATATGGGCTCCCTGCAGGAGTGGACCGCCAACCCGAACAATCCAATGAGCACACCCTATTAAGCGCTACCCACCGGCAATGATGCGGTTGTAACCTCAGCCGAAATGGCAACTTTTACTAATAATCAGCCATAAAAAAAGGCCAACCGAGGTTGGCCTTGCAAACGCATCTAACGCTTAGATGTCATGCTTCAGGTCGAAGCGATCGAGTTGCATCACCTTGACCCAAGCGTTGACGAAGTCATCCACGAAGGCCTTGTGCGAACCGTCGTAGGCATAAGCTTCGGCCACGGCACGCAATTCAGTGTTGGAACCGAAGATCAGGTCGACACTGGTAGCGGTGTATTTAGCCGCGCCGCTGTTGCGATCGTAGCCGTTATACACACCCTCTTCGCTCGCTTTTTCCCAACGGTTTTCCATGTTGAGCAAGTTGACGAAGAAGTCGTTGCTCAACACACCGACCTTATCGGTCAACACACCGTGGCTGCTGCCTCCGCTGTTGCCACCCAGTACACGCATACCACCGACCAACGCGGTCATTTCGGGTACGCTCAGTTGCAACTGATCGGCGCGATCAATCAACATTTCGGTGGGCGACTGATAGCTTGCCTCTGCGTCGAAGTAGTTGCGGAAAGCATCTGCAGTGGGCTTCAACAGTTCAAACGAAGCGATATCGGTCATCTCTTGTGTGGCGTCAGTTCGACCCGGGGTAAAGGGCACCTCCACCTTGTAACCAGCGTCACTAGCCGCTTTTTCGATAGCTGCTGCGCCGCCGAGCACAATCATGTCAGCCATAGAGATTTTCACCCCACGGCGAGCCTTCTTGTTGAACGCTTGCTGAATCTCAGCCAACTTGGCAGTCACCTTTTGCAGCTCATCGGGGTTGTTCACCGCCCAAGCATTTTGAGGCGCAAGCATAACGCGGGCACCGTTGGCGCCACCGCGCTTGTCAGAGGCGCGGAACGAACCGGCTGACGCCCACGCTGTGCGAACCAATTCAGGCACGGTTAAACCTGAACCCAAAATATCCTTCTTCAGCGAACGTACTTGCTTAGCATTAACCAATTTGTGGTCAACCGCAGGGACAGGATCCTGCCAAATAAAGATATCTTCGGGCACTTCATTACCTAAGTAACGCGCCTTGGGTCCCATATCGCGGTGGGTCAGCTTGAACCACGCTTTAGCGAAGGCCAAGCGGAACTCTTCAGGATTCGCCAAGAAACGTTCAGCGATCTTGCGATACTCGGGATCATATTTAAACGCCATGTCAGCGGTAGTCATCACCGGCGCATGGAAAACACCTTCAACGTGCGCATCGGGTACCGAATTGTGCAGTGCCTCATCCACGGGGATCCACTGAATCGCACCGGCGGGACTCTTCACTTGCTTCCATTCGTTGTTGAGCAGGTTGCTCAAATACAATGTGGTCCACTGGGTGGGCGCCTGCGTCCAAGCCCCTTCTAAACCACTGGTAATGGTGTCTTCAGAATGGCCCTTGCCACAATTGTTTTTCCAACCCAGACCTTGCTGTTCAATCGGCGCCGCACCGGGCTCTGCTTCCAAACAATCTTTGGGTTTGTGAGCACCGTGCATCTTACCGAAGGTGTGACCACCCGCCGCCAAGGCAACGGTTTCTTCGTCGTTCATCGCCATGCGTCCAAAGGCGACGCGGATGTTACGCGCCGAAGCTAATGCATCGGGTACGCCTTTAGGACCTTCGGGGTTCACATAAATCAGACCCATATGAGTCGCGCCCAGTGGCCTTTGCAACTTACCGTCGCGGTCTTCACGGTCGCTGGCTAGCATTTCAACCTCAGGCCCCCAGTACACAATATCGGGTTCCCAATCGTCGGTGCGACCACCTGCAAAGCCGTAAGTCTTAAAGCCCATGTTCTCCATGGCCACGGTGCCCGCCAAAATCATCAGGTCACCCCATGACAAGCTTGCACCGTACTTCTGTTTCAAGGGCCACAATAAACGGCGTGCCTTATCCAGGTTGCCGTTATCGGGCCAGCTGTTTAAGGGATCAAAACGCATCTGACCACCCTCGCCGCCGCCACGGCCATCTAGGGTGCGGTAGGTGCCGGCACTGTGCCAGGCGAGACGAATAAAGAAGGGGCCGTAGTTGCCATAATCGGCCGGCCACCAATCTTGTGAATTGGTGAGAAGGTCATTTAACTCACTTTTCACCTGCTGCAGATCGAGTTTGCTGAACGCTTCGGCGTAGTCAAAATCGGCACCCAGCGGATTAGAGCGCGCGTCGTGATCGCGCAGAGGCGACAAATCGAGTTGATCGGGCCACCAGAATTGGTTGTCGCGGGTTTGGCCAACGGCATGGTGGCCGTGACCAGATGCCCCAGCGGGTTTGGTCATTTCAGCGGCGATGACACCGGCTGAAACAGTGAGTGAAACGAGTAACGAAATGGCTGTCTTTTTGAATTGCTTTGCTTTCATAGTTTTATACCTCAAACAATTATTAAGTCAGAGCATTTATCTCTTGTCTGACAGTACTGCACACCGTGGACGAGCTCGTACTGATTACATGTACGTACTAAGCCTAGTGGTTCGTTTCGTACTTTATGATTGAAAGAATCTAAGATAGCGATCCAAAAAATCGATCAAAAAACACACAGCGGTTAAAAACATTGAGCATGACTGGCTTCACTCAAAATCACCTGTAAAATGCGCATATCTAATAGGAGCAAATATGTCGAAACAGGACCCCACGTTACTTGAACGTATGCTAGAAGGCGGTGTTATTCGTTTGGAAGGCGAAGGCATTGAAGACTTTTGGGCAGCTGTCAGCCGCACTCTGGCGCTAAACCCTGCGCTCAATGCATCGACTTCGGTTGAAGAAACGCGCGAGCGATTGAGCGACATTGTGGGTTACGACATCGACCCAAGTACCACCGTGTTTGTTCCGTTTCACACCAACTTAGGCCAACACACCAAGCTCGGAAAAAATATCTTTATCAACCACGGCTGCACCTTTTTAGACCTGGGCGGCATCACCGTTGAAGACGATGTACAAATCGGCCCACAGGTGTGCGTCATCACAGAAAATCATCCCATCGACCCCAATAATCGCAAAGCCTTGGACCTCGCACCCATTCATATCAAGCGCAACGCTTGGATTGGCGCCAATGCAACGATTTTGCCCGGCGTGACTATTGGTGAAAATTCTGTGGTTGCCGCAGGTGCTGTAGTGACGAAGGATGTCCCCCCTGACACGGTGGTTGGCGGCGTACCAGCGCGCTGGATAAAAGATATTAGCTAAGACTAAAGTCCCCTTTCCCACATGATTTTAAGTTGTTACGGTGGGTGTTTTTTCGATCGAGAACGTCCCATGGCAACCAGCACTATTGCGACACACAACATCAATGTAGAACATTATGGCAATGGCGATCGTCGCGTTGTAGCACTGCACTGCTCGCTCGGCCGCGCAGCAAGCTGGAAAAACATCGCTAACATGTTAGGCGAATCCGTAACCATCACAGCACCCGACTGGCCCGGCCACGGCAAAAGCGCCCCTTGGATGGAAGGTGGTTTGATGCGCCATGTCGCGCGCGATATCACCGAGGAACTAATCGGTGACGACAGTGTTGATCTCGTTGGCCACAGCTAAGGCGGGCTAGTGGCGCTGGAGTTTGCCACCCGCCACCCCGAAAAAGTCCGCTCATTAACCCTAATTGAACCTATCTATCTAGCCATTGTAGGCCTTGATGACCGCCCGGCATTGGATCGCTACCTAGCGCAAATGCAGCCCCACTTCGACGCTCTAGCCAAGGGCGACAATGATGTAGCGGCAAGAATTTTCATGGACATCTGGGGCGGTGGCGTAACATGGAAGCAGCTCCCTGCAGCCGCTCAAGCCGGGCTTATTCAACAAATCCCGGTGGTGGATGCCTGTAAACCAGACGATGAAACATGCCCAGAGGACATTGCCACCATCGACTTGTTAACCCGCCTAAAGATGCCTGTTAAAGTCATCTTTGGCTCGCAATCACTTCCCATCGTCAAGCAGGTCATGCAGGGATTATCAACCCGATTACCCGAGGCAGCGTTGGTGGAAATCGCCGGCGCTGGGCATATGGTGCCGCTGACTCACGGGAATGAAGTGGCCGCAGAAATAGCCGCCACATTGGGTATTAAGTGTAAGGAACAAGTCAACGTCGCTTAGGCTTGTTCCTCTCGCATCATCCGTTCCATCATGCGGCGAAACATCGTCACACCTCGGTCGTGAGGAATGTAAGACATTTTCTGATCGGCAGGCGTTTCGTGCAGTACTAACTGCTGTGCTTCAATCACTTCCTTGTCTTCAGCAAAGGCCGCCATCACCATGCCAAAGATGCCGTCGAGCAGCTTTTCCGGCATACGTGCATCAAAACCCGTGGCATAAAAGTAACGCGTATCTGTTTCTGATACGGGAGATACTGCTTGCTGTTCAATACGGTAAGTGATCGGCTCTTCGGTAGGTTCACCCATCTCCACACGCTCGGCGGTGCCGTGGGGATAAGACTTGCTCTCCATCACAAAAATACCAGGCACGTAATAGAAATAAGAGTTCCAAGTATCCACCAGTTTAGGGTTGGTGGGGCTCATGGGCTGCCCCACAAACCAGCGTTTAAAAATCAGACCGCGCTCGACGGGCTTAATGTCCACCGGCAGTGTCGACCAACCACCGCCTGTGGCGAGGCCAAGAGTGTTCTCATGCACAAAATCCACGTGCGACAAGTCACACAGGTTGTCGTTCAACAGCATGTAATTGGCTTTGTAATCGAAGTGGTCAGCGCGCATATGGAAAGCGGGATTATCAATACCAAAGGCACGCGGAATTAACGCCGTATCCGCTTTCTCGTGATCGCCCATCCACACCCAGATCCAGCTGTCTTGCTCGGCAACGGGGTAGTGCCGCAGTGGCTGAATCGCATCGAGCGGGCCGCCGCCGGGAATCTCATCGCACTGTCCTTCGGCATTAAACTTCAGGCCGTGGTAGCGACAGCGAATACCATCCCCTTCAACACAGCCTAACGACAATGGCGCAAAGCGGTGCGGGCATCGATCCGCCACGGCACGCAAAGTGCCCTCGGCATTGCGATAAATGGCGATCGGCTCGCCCAGCAAACGACTCGGGAAGATTTTTTCCGGCGCCACGTCGTGGCTCCAACCGGCCACATACCAACAGTTACGAACAAACATAATAAATCCCTGGCAGCATGCGCTTATGTAAACGCTAATCTTAGAAAATCTGACGCTGAGATATTGTCATTGTAAGCAAAACTCGTGAGACTCAAAGCATAACGATAAGGATATGACTATGCGATTGAGCCTACCCCTCGGTTTATTGGTGGCGACACTTCAAGTGTCATGTAGTAATGCGCCCAGCCAAAATTTCACCCTTAACGAGCACGGTGTGGTCGTCCACCCCACCCATGGCACCGCTAAACATATCAGCCTAAGCGTGTTAGATAACGGCATTTTCCACGTTATCAGCCGCGACGATGCCAACCGTCCCGTGCCCGACAGTCTAATGGTGGTCGATGACTCACGAGCTGCTTGGCAACATGATGTCACCGGAAACACGCTCACCATTTCTACCGACTACAGCCGTGCGGCAGTGGCGTTAGATACAGGCAAGGTGACGTTTTATGATGCCGAAGGCAAGGCTTTGCTGCAGCAGTCCAAGCAACCTACGTTCACCCCTGTTGAGGTCGAAGGCCAACCCTTTGTCGCTGTCAGCCAGCAGTTCAATGCGGGCAGCAGTGAGAGCTTTTACGGTCTTGGCCAACATCAAAATGGCCAGATGGATTTTAACGGCGAAGACCTTGAACTGTTGCAGCACAACATCGACATTGGCATTCCCATGGTGGTGTCGAACGCTGGCTACGGCGTACTGTGGGACAACAACAGCATCAGCCGCTTTGGCAACCCAGCACCCTACCGCCTAGTGGGTGACGGACTCAAGGTTAGTGCAGACGGTCAAACGGGATGGTCAGCCAGTTACTATCTCAACGATAAACTAGCGGTGCAGCGCCAAGAAGCCACCATCAACTATCAATACATCCGCGATCAACAGCACTGGCCAGAGGCTGCAAAAGCCACCACGGTGGCCGCCGATAGCGGGCAAAATACCGCTGGTAATGCGGTGCAGACCCAGCGTGTCATATGGCGGGGCGATGTTACTGCCGATGAGACTGGCGTGTGGAAGTTTCAACTGTATGGCTCGAGCTATTTCAAACTGTACGCCAATGACGAACTCATTCTCGACCGCTGGCGCCAGAACTGGAACCCTTGGTATCACAACTTTGAACTGCCGTTAGAGGCCGGCAAGCCGGTAGCGATCCGCATCGAATGGGAACCCAATGCGGGTTACATGTCGCTGCACTACAACCGCCCCCTTCCAGACGCCGACCGCCACTCGCTGTGGTTTAGCTCTGACGTCGCGCAGGCCGTGAACTACTACTTCATCCCTGGCCAAAGCATTGACGACGTTATCGCCGGCTACCGCCAATTAACGGGCAAAGCCGTCATGCTGCCCAAGTGGGCTTATGGCTTCTGGCAAAGTCGTCAGCGCTACCACACCCAACAGGAACTGCTGGATGTGGTCGCCACATACCGCGAACTCAACATCCCGCTCGACAACATTGTTCAAGACTGGTTTTACTGGCGCGAAGACCAGTGGGGAAGCCACGAATTCGATCCCAGCCGCTTTCCTGATCCCAAAGGGATGGTCGATAGCGTGCACGCTCAAAACGCACGCTTCATGATCTCGGTGTGGCCTAAGTTCTACCCCAACACTGACAACTTTAAGGCCTTTGAGGAAAAGGGCTACTTCTACCCGGGCAACCTTGAGGTGGGCGAAAAAGACTGGGTTGGCCCCGGCTATCTGAATACCGATTACGATCCGTATCAACCCGAAGCCCGTCAACTGTATTGGCAGCAGATGAAAGAGCGCTTACACGTGCTAGGCATCGACGCCTGGTGGATGGACGCTACCGAACCTGATATTCACTCCAACCTCTCGCTGGAAGAGCGCGCTCAACGCATGGGCCCCACTGCCATTGGCCCCGGCGCCGAATATTTCAACAGTTTCCCTCTCGTGCACGGCGAAGGGGTATTTGAAGGCTTAATGGCCAGTCAACCCGATACCCGTCCCTTCATTTTGACCCGCGCCGGTTGGGGCGGCATTCAGCGCACCGCCTCGGCGCTGTGGAGCGGTGACATTGTGGCGCGCTGGGACGATATGGCCGCTCAGGTGGCTGCCGGTGTCAACTTATCGATGGCCGGCATTCCCAACTGGACGTTTGATATCGGCGGCTTTGCGGTCGAAGATCGCTACACGCGTGAAGATCCCGCCCATCTAAAAGAATGGCGTGAACTTAACCTGCGTTGGTTCCAATTCGGGGCCTTTGTTCCCCTGTTCCGCAGCCACGGTGAATACCCCTTCCGCGAGGTGTACAACCTCTCACCCGAAGGCAGCACCATGCGCGACTCCATGGTGTGGTATAGCCAGCTGCGCTACCGCTTGATGCCCTATATCTACACCTTAGCCGCCGACACCTACCACCGCGATGGCAGTATCATGCGCGGACTCGCGATGGACTTTGACGACCCCAATGTTCGCCATATTAACGATAGCTACTTGTTCGGCCCTTCCCTGCTGGTGGCGCCTGTAGCATCGTTTGGTGCCACTAGCCGACCCGTTTATCTGCCCGCTGGAAGCGATTGGTATGACTTTAACAGCGGCGAATTATTTGAAGGTGGCAAGACCATCGACGCCAATGCTCCCTTTGAGCGGATGCCAGTGTTTGTAAAAGCCGGCAGCATTATCCCCATGGGACCGGTGATGCAGTACGTCGACGAAATACCCAATGCGCCACTTATAGTCGACATCTGGCCAGGGGCAGACGGTCAGTTTGATCTCTATGAGGACGACGGCGTGTCGATGCAGTACGCTCAGGGTGCCTTCAGTCGCCTCGGCCTTCACTGGAATGACGCCGCCGCCACGCTGTCGATTGCTGGTCGCCAGGGGAGCTACCCAGGCATGGCGCAAGAGCGACACGTCATTGTGCGTTTGCACCGTGCAGGGCAAGGGGTTGACGCGGAAACCGAGCAACGCGAACTGACCTATAGTGGTCAGGCCGTCAGTGTATCTTTCCATCAATAAATTCAAAGCAATAACAATAAGGGTCATGCCATGCACGACAATACCAACCACAAGACGATTATCTTCGTCAGTTTGATCGCCACCATCGGTGGTTTTCTGTTCGGCTTCGACAGCGGTGTCATCAACGGCACCGTAGACGGTCTGCGCAGCGCCTTTAACTCCGAGAGCATCGGTACCGGCTTCAACGTCTCGAGCATGTTGCTCGGTTGTGCGGTCGGCGCCTTCTTCGCCGGACGACTGGCCGACGTCTTCGGTCGACGTCCGTTACTGATTGCCTCTGCGGTGTTTTTCATCATCAGCGCTTGGGGATCGGGTATCGCCGGTTCGTCGGGTGAATTCGTGTTCTACCGTATCCTCGGTGGTCTTGCGGTCGGCGGCGCCTCAGTGATGGCGCCCGCCTACATCGCTGAAATCTCACCTGCGCACTACCGCGGCATGCTGGCTACGGTACAACAGATTGCCATTATCACCGGGCTGTTTGTGGCCTTTTTGAGCAACTATTTACTGGCCGATGTCGCTGGTTCTTCCATGCAACCGCTGTGGTTGGATTACGCCGCCTGGCGCTGGATGTTCTGGATCGAATTGGCCCCAGCGGTGCTGTTTTTACTGCTGTTGTTGTTCATCCCAGAAAGCCCACGCTATTTAGTGGCACAGGAGAAACTGACTGAAGCCAAGGGCATTTTGAAACGCCTGTACGGTGATCGCGAAGGCGACGACAAACTCGAAGATATCAAACAATCGCTCGCCGGCGATCACAAACCAGCACTGCGCGATCTCATCGATACCCACAAAGGCGGGCTGCGTAAAATTGTATGGGTAGGTTTTGGCTTGGCGATATTCCAGCAATTAGTGGGCATCAACGTGGTGTTCTACTACGGCGCCGTGCTGTGGCAGGCGGTGGGTTTCTCGGAATCAGACGCGCTTTTGATCAACGTCATTAGCGGCGCGGTCAGTATCGCCGCTTGCGTGATTACGGTGGCCATCATCGACAAAGTCGGCCGCAAGCCCATCCTGAAATACGGTTCGATAGGCATGACCTTAACGCTTGGCACCATGGCGGTAGCCTTTCTCAATGCCAACATTGATGCCAACGGCGCCTTGAGTATGGGTGAATGGGGCCCCGTGGCACTGATCGCCGCCAATGCCTATGTGTTCTTTTTCAACATGTCCTGGGGGCCGATCATGTGGGTGATGCTGGGCGAAATGTTCCCCAACCGGATGCGCGGCTCAGGCTTAGCCGTTACCGGCCTAGCGCAATGGATTACCAACTTCCTGATCACCATTACCTTCCCCATCATGCTGGCAGGTATTGGTCTGGGGGCGGCCTATGCGATCTACGCCTTCTTTGCTCTGCTGTCGATCGGATTTGTCATCGCATACGTGCACGAAACCAAGGGCCAAGAACTGGAAGCAATGGAGGGTTAGGTTACGTTTAATCGAATAAGCTGGGGTGGGAGATAATTGTTCTTACTGCCTCAGCGCTAGCGCTCAAGGTCGCCAGTAAACTATTCAGCGATTAATTGCGTAAATATTGCTCGATTATTTTGATACATACGAAATCAGACTAAAAATGCCGCCAATGCGGTTGAGTTATTATTGCAAATGATTATCATCTGCGCCTTTTTTAGCGCGGAGTTTCACCATGTCAGCCTACGCTCGACGCCCCCTGCTGGCCGCCTTCGTCAGCAGTTGTCTTTTTGCCCCCTCTACCCTTCTGGCCAACACCCTTGAAGAAGTAACCGTACAAGCCGGTCGTGTAGCCAACAGCCAGGCAGCCACGAGCCTTGCCTCCATTGCCACAAGCTTGGCTTACGATCCACAAGTCGAAATCTACAGCCGAGGTCTAGCCGAAGGCCAAGCCGATATCACCGTGCGCGGTAGCATGTTTGAAAGCACCTCGGTCAAAGTCGGTGCAGTGGTCTTGATGGATCCGCAAACCGGACACTACACGGCCAACCTGCCCATCAGCCCCGAACTGCTGACCTTTGGCGGTGTGTTAACTGGTGCGCAAAACGCAATAGAGGGCTTTAACGCCACCGTCGCTACCCTGCGCTATGATCTCGATATTAACGAAGCCACCCGCCGCGTAGGCCTAAGTGCAGGTAGTGACCGATTTAATAGCCAATCAGCACTGTATTCGCAAAACCTTGACGGCCACTACACAATCGCCGTTGCCGCGGAACGAAGCGTAGGCGATGGCACCATCGACAATGGCGACCACCACTTCCAGCGCATTAACTTAGCTGTGCAGCGCGACACGGGCGAGAGTCAAAGCGCTCTGATCCTAGCCAGCCAGCACCAGTTTTTCGGCTGGCCCGGCGCCTATACTGGATTTGCCAGCCTGCCTGAAACTGACCACACCGATACCGACCTGATGTTATTCAATCACCAGCAAGGTGATACCCGAGTGGGCGGCTACTACCGCCGCGTAGTCGATAACTACGACTTTGACCGCCGCACCCTTGAAACCGGCGTGGCCGGCGCATTTGAACACGAGACTGCGAGCTATGGTTTGGCGATTGAAGGCGCGCGCGATATGTTCCACTACCGCGCACAGTGGACAGGCGACAAACTGGTCTCGTCCACAGATCTGACCCACGGCAACTTCACAAGCCGCCAGTATCTAACAGGCAGCCTAGGTGTGCGCCAGCAACAAGTGTTTAGCGATGGGACCTTGCAATACGATATCGGTCTCAGCTGCGACATCAGCAACCGTGACAGCGATACCCTGCAACCCTATGCCTACTTCGAATGGCAGCCCGCGTCTTCACTCTGGGCAGCCTTTGTCGATTATGCCCGCACTAGCCAACTACCCGGCTATACCGCCCTGCAATCCGGTACATCTGGGCTTTTCGGTGGTAATCCCGAGTTATCGCGCGAGCGCGCGGAGCAAGTGGAACTAGGTGTAAAGAAGGCCTACTCAAATGGGCAGCTAGAAGCGTCTATTTTCTGGCGCGGTGAGCAGGATGTGGCCGACTGGACCTATGCCAGCCAATCGCCCTACGCTCGACAAGCCAACGCCATGGACAACGATGTAAGTGGGGCTCAGCTTCAAGCCAGCTTACAGCGCGATGCGTTCTGGCTTCGCGTTGGTGTCACGCTGCTTAACAAGGATTTCCAATACGCCACTGACCTGGTCGATGCGAGTTACTATGCCCTCAACTACGCCAAGGTGCGCAGCACTTTAGCGGCACAGTGGCAGGTGAGTCGCCAAGTGGCGCTTCAACTGGATACCGAATATCGCAAACAGGCCCCCAACACCTTGCGTCGCTCGTCACGAGAAGCGTTTTTCGCGCGACTTTCAACCGTTTGGACGCCAAGCGTACAGCACCAATTTTCCCTATTGGTCGACAACCTCAGCGATGATGATTTTCAAATGTACCCCGGTACTCCGGGCATGGGCCGCAGCGCCAGTCTGAGTTACGACTACCGCTGGTAGGCTACGCAACATTGTTATAAATACGGCCGAGCGCCTCAATTTTGGACTATGCTGAAATAATCCAAAATTAGAGGCGTGACGTCGACCGCGATGGCCATTCACATTCAATATATCTTTCGCTTCCAAGACGGTCGTGAAGAACAGTTTCAGATGGCCTTCAATCCCCAAAATATGGATTTGATCGCCAGCGATCTGCCGCCACCGGCTACGTGGACAGCACTGGGGTTTCAGCAATGCGAACACTGCCCATTGCAACCTAGTGACACCCCCGTTTGCCCACCTGCCCACCACTTGCAAGACGCCGTGAACCGGCTGGGTCAAGAATTGTCCTATACCGAGGTCAGCTTGGAAGTGACGTCCGCCGAGCGTACGGTAATCACCCAAACCAATATGGCGAGCGCCTTCGCGTCGTTGATGGGGCTCATCATGGCCACCACCGGCTGCCCCTACACGACTTTTTTCAAACCGATGGCGCGTATGCATCTGCCGCTAGCCAGCGAAACAGAAACCGCCTTCCGCGCGCTGGCCACCTACCTGATTGGACAACATCTTAGCGCCCAAAATAGTGACAATTTAGCAGGACTGGAAACCATTTATCGCGACATGGAAAAGGTCAATAGCGGTTTCGCTCGGCGACTACAAAAATCTGGGCGCCTAGTGGAAATTAATTCCCTGGTAAAACTGGATATCCACGCCAAGAATTTATCGGAGTTCTTGAAAGAAAGCCTAGAGGACTTGGCGCCGTTTTTTGAAGACTATTTAAAACGCCCCTAACCATGGGCGTATCACTATTCCCAGAAACACCTCCTCTTGACGCTTTTTTCATCGCGATTAGACCCGCAAAATGCTAAAGTGCGCGCCTGTTAGCAATGAGCACATAGCATGTTATTTACCGACCTCGGTCTTTCCCCCGACATCCTCCGCGCCTTAGAGGAAAAGGGTTACACCTCCCCCACGCCCATCCAAGCACAAGCCATTAAGCCGATTTTGGCGGGTAGTGATGTACTCGCTGCCGCGCAAACGGGCACGGGCAAAACCGCCGGCTTTATTCTGCCGATTATTGAAAAGCTGCTACAGGGCCCGAAAGTTAAGGCTAACAGCGTGCGTGCACTGGTATTGACGCCGACCCGTGAATTGGCGGCTCAGGTGCAAGACAACGCCTACCACTATGGCAAACACACTCGCATTCGCAGTGACGTAGTTTTTGGAGGCGTTAAGATCAATCCACAAATGCAGCGCTTGCGCGGCGGCGTCGATATCCTCATCGCCACCCCCGGTCGCCTGCTGGACTTGCACCAACAAAACGCCATTAAGTTTGACCAAATCGATATCTTTGTCCTCGACGAAGCCGACCGCATGCTCGACATGGGTTTTATCCGCGATATTCGCAAGATCATCGCCCTGCTTCCTAAGCAGCGCCAAAACTTGATGTTTTCGGCCACCTTTTCGCCCGATATCAAAGACCTGGCGAAAGAGATCGTGCACAACCCGAGTGAAATTTCCGTGTCACCGGAAAACGCCACCGCCCACACCGTGGACCAGTGGATTGTTCCTATTGATAAGGCCAACAAGCCGGCCGCCCTTATTCACTTGTTGAAGCAGAATGATTGGCACCAAGTGCTGGTATTTAGCCGCACCAAACACGGCGCCAACCGCCTGGTGGAGAAACTGAACAAGGCCGATATCAGCGCGGCGGCGATTCACGGCAACAAAAGCCAAGGTGCCCGTACCAAGGCGCTGCAGGCGTTTAAAGATAATAGCATTCAGGTGTTGGTGGCGACGGATATCGCCGCGCGCGGTATCGACATTAAAGAACTGCCCCACGTCATAAACCTCGACCTGCCCAACGTGCCCGAAGACTACGTACACCGCATTGGTCGCACGGGGCGTGCCGGTAGCACCGGTGAAGCGATTTCTTTGGTGAGTGCCGACGAATTAGAGCAACTGCGCGATATCGAGCAGGTCATTCAGAAATTGCTTGAACGCCGAGAAATGGAAGGTTTTGAGCCCAACTTCCCGCTGCCGGTCACGGAGCTGAAACCACCGCGCAAGCCGAAAAAGCCCAAAAAACCGAAGAAGCCGAAGACCGACCACGCCCCGGCTAACACCAACAAAACTCAGCCAACCACGGCCAAGGCCGCCCCGAAAAAGAACAGCAAACCGCGCCGCCGCAAACGCCCGGCAGGTGATGCAACCAACCCCTGGGGCAACCGCCGCTAGCGCTTAAAAGCGCACCCCGCCAAGTTGCAACAGCAAGGCGGGGATTTCGTTGGGGTGGAGCAAGGTATGCTCGGGTTTGATACCCAGTTCAGCATCGAGTGGTTGCTGGTGTTGGATCCACACCGAGGTAATTTTGGCGTTTTTAGCGCCGGCGATATCGGCCGCTAAACTATCTCCCACGTGTATCGCTTCGTGTGCCTCACAACCGGCTAATCCCAAGGCTTTTTCAAAGATCGAGGCGGCAGGTTTCTGCGCCGGCTCCTGCCCACCCACAATGATGTAGTCGACGTAGTCTTCCATATTGACCGCCGCCAACTTGGGTAACTGGGAATGCTCCGGGCCATTGGTGATGACCACGGTGGTGAAATACTCGCGCGCATCGAGTAAAAACTCCCTAATACCCGGGTAGAAATCGAAGTGTTTTAGGCGGTCGCTATCGAACTTATCCAACAGCTTTGCGGCGGCGTTACTGTCTATCTCGCGCCCGGCGTATTGTTGCGCTAAATCGGCAATCAATTGAACACGGAAGGCTTTTTCGCCCTCGTGCTCAACGATCGGCATATAGCGCGCGTGCTCCGCCTCTGTCCACTCGCGATAGATACCGCGCACGTATTCGTCGGCCACGTGGGCACCATCAAAACCCTCACCCAATTGTTTGTGCAGCGCGCTAGCAAATAGCTTTTTTGCCACCGCGTTGGCATGGGCGGTATCGCACAGGGTCTCATCCATATCGAAAAACAGGGCTTTTAACATGACGGTATTCGCGCTCGTTAGAAAAAATAGAATTCTAACATTATTCCAGCAGCATTAAGGTTGATGATGCTAAGAAAGATACACCGCCACACCAATCATGATGAACGTCACAATGGCGGTATAGAGAATGCCCACAGCCAACACGTGCCAACCATTGGCGCGGTTAAAATCTTCCTCGCGCTGTTTGGCCGAGGCTACACCGAGGTGGCCGAGCAGGATGGAGCGAAACGTTTCCCAAAACGTTAGCGGCTCTACACCCTCATCGGGTGTTTCAAAATAGGAGCGGGGCTGCCATTTTTCTTTGGCGACCGATGGGTTGCCGGGGTGGTTGGGATCTTCTCTTTTCATCGCTTAAATTAGAAATAGCTAAAGTAAGGCGCCATTCTATACCGACACTGAAAAAAGACAATCACATTTTTAGAACGGTGCGATGTGTCGCTTATTGATTGCCCTGATATCAGCCAATTGTTGAGCGCTCAAGGTAATATCAAACGCGGCTATGTTCTCACGCAAATTTTCCATGCTAGTGGCACCGATAATAGTCGAGGTCACACCCTCCACCTGATCGCACCACGCCAGGGCTAACTGCGATGGAGTGATCCCGAAGCTATGGGCCAGCTCGACGTAATCAGCAATGGCGGCCTGAGAGCGCGGGGTATCTCTGAACAGTCCGTGGCGGTGGCCCATTGACCAGCGAGTGCCGGCCGGCATGGCACCATGTAGGTACTTGCCCGACAGGGCTCCCGTCGCCAGCGGCGACCACGGCAGATAAGCGACGTCTTCGTAGTGACACATCTCTAGCGTGTATGGCCAATCCTTTTGCATGATTAGGCTGAATTCGTTTTGGATCGAAACGGGTTTCGGCAAGCCGTGCTTTTCGGCCACGCGAATAAAGGCCTGAATGCCCCAAGGGGTATCGTTAGAAAGGCCGAAATACTTAATCTTACCCGCCTCAATACAGCGCTGTAAGCCCTGCAAAATATCCAATAGATCAGCTTCGATAACCTCTTTGCGATTGTTGGCAAACGAGATCATCCCCTCGTGGTGCTTGCCAAAGCTCGGACTTGTGCGATTGGGCCAGTGCAGCTGGTACAGATCGATGCAGTCGGTTTGCAAACGCTGCAGCGAAGCATCCACCGCCAATTCGATGTTGGCACCTGTTATATCAGCGCCGTTGCGGATCCAACCCAAACCATTGCCGGCAATTTTGCTGGCCAACACAAATTCGCTGCGGCGACCGGGGTTGCGCGACAACCAATCGCCAATGATGGCCTCGGTCTTGCCGTAGGTATCCGCCGAGGGAGGAATAGCGTACATCTCGGCGGTATCAAAGAAGTTCACCCCCTGTGCGAGGGCATATTCGATTTGCGCATCGGCATCGGCCTGGGTGTTCTGCTTACCCCACGTCATGGTGCCCAAACAGACACGTGAAACGTCGAGTGGGGTACTGCCGAGTTTGTTGTAGCGCATGGCGATTTCCTATTTCTGTTCGGTGGCAACCGCGGGTTGCTGGGCGAAGAAATATAACATGGTCGCCCACGCCGCGACATTCTGTTGAAAGGCGTCGCGATCGATCTTGTCAAAAGTATCGTCGGCGGTGTGGTGCAGGTCGAAATAATCGCGACCATCCTGATTCAAGCGAAATACCTTAACGCCTTTTTGAAACAGGGGAATGATGTCTGGCCCACCCCCCGTGGCGTGATTGCCACGATAGGGAATCTCAAGACCCATCATCACTTCGCGCGCCACGTTCATCCAGGTGGGCAGTGGCTCGTCGATATTGGTTACCCAACTCCACACTGGGCCGGCGCCGAAATCTGATTCTGACGCCACAATGTGCTTATCGAGCTCGGCTTCATGGGCTTTAGCGTAGTGGTAAGCGCCGATCAAACCCTGCTCTTCGTTAGCAAAGGCCACCACCCGGATGGTGCGTTTGGGGCGCTGCCCCTGCTTCAAAAACTGTACCGCGGCGCCGGTGGTAATACCTATACCCGCCCCGTCATCGATGGCACCGGTGCCCAGATCCCACGAATCCAAGTGGCCACCAATTAGAATGATTTCTTCAGGGAACTCGCTACCGGTGATATCGGCGATGACGTTGTGCGAGGTGTACTCGCCTTGAAAGCCAGCATTCACATCGATAGTCACGCTGATAGCGTGCTTGGCCAACAATCGTTCCAATTGGTCGGCATCGGGATTACTCAAGGCCGCCGCCACAATGTTAGGGCGCGCCGACATCATACCGGTGTGTGGGAAGCGATGACTATCGGTGCCGATGGAGCGGATCAAAAAGGCTGCGGCGCCTTTTTCAGCGGCCACACCTGCACCCTGCGCCCGCGCCACTACCGCCTCGCCGTAACCAGCCCCTTCAATATGCCGAAACATGCGCTTAGCCACATAGACAATTTTACCCGCCACCAAGGCTGGATCCGCCTGTTTTAAGGACTCAAGATCGGCGAACATCACCACGTCGCCGCTCACCGGCCCCTCGGTACCCACCGAGCCACCCAGTGCGGTGATATGTAGGTCCTGCTTAAATGGGGCATTGACCCAGGCCTTTTCCGCACCGCGCACCCAGTTGGGAAAGGTCACCGGCTCGGTCCAAACTTTGTCAAAGCCCAACGCTTTAAAACGCTTCACCATCCAATCTACCCCGCGCTTATCAGCCTCGGTACCCGGCATGCGAGCACCTACTTCGGTGGTCAGATCGCGCACTAAGTGATAGCCGGTAAGATCGGCGCGCGCGGCCTCTTGAATGGTGATGGCCTGGCCGCGAACATCGTCAGACGCTGAGACCCAAACACTATTAGCCGCCAACACGACGGCAAAGCAAGTTTTAATCACGCTGTTCATGGAATTCCCCTACAAAAAAACCCCATTGTTGGTGAAGCACAGCGGTAGCGCTAGCCCCGACTGGCAATGCGGCCAAAAATGCCACGGCAAGCTTGTGCTTGGCAGGATGGTTTGAATTGTTTACCGTAGCGACCTCTAGAAGGGGACATTATGGAATTTTGGGTTTGGTTACCCGCGGCTCTCGCGGTGGTCTTGGTAGGCATGTCTAAAGGCGGCGTGGCAGGCACCACTATGATCGGCGTTCCACTCATGAGCAGCAGCTTTCCGCCACTCAAGGCGGCGGCCATTTTATTGCCCCTACTGATCGCCATGGATGTCTTCGCGCTTTGGCGCTATCGCAAAAGTTTTCACCTCGAGACCATCAAAGTCATCCTTCCTGGCGCGCTAGTGGGTATTGTCGTAGGCAGTTTCACCTTCCACTTTCTACCCGAGGATTGGGTGCGTTTTGGTATCGGTGCCATGGCCATGTTCTTTGGCATCTACTATCTGCGCGGCTGGGGTGAAAACATGCACTTTGGCGGTAGTAAACCGTGGGGGTATTTTTGGGGTGGCGTATCGGGCTTTACCAGTTTTGGCATCCACGCCGGCGGGCCTCCAATCAAGGTCTACCTGCTGCAACAATCCTTTAACCGCTTCTTGCTGGCCGGTACCAGCGCGGTATATTTTGCGGTGGTGAACTTGGTCAAGGTAGTCCCCTACGCCAGCCTAGGTTATTTCAGCGGCGACACGTTGTCTTTGGCACTGTGGCTATTGCCACTGGCGCCGGTGGGTGTCTATTTAGGTGCCTTCATCGTAAAACATGTATCCGACAAACTCGTCTATCGCCTCAGCTACTTTTCCATGATCGCGGTCGGCGCCAGACTCATGTACCAGGTGGTATTCCCATGACAACTCAACACACGCCCAAACCTGCGTTAAACGTGCTCGGCACGCCCCTACAGCCCTGTTGTAGCAGTCCAAAGACAGGCTTTTATCGCGATGGATTTTGCCACACCGGGCCGATGGATATGGGTAGCCACGTGGTTTGCGCTGAAATGACGGAAGAATTTCTGCAGTACACATTGAGCCGGGGCAACAATTTGATGACACCTCGCCCCGAATACGAATTCCCCGGTTTAAAACCCGGCGATCGCTGGTGTCTGTGCGCTAGTCGCTGGGGTGAAGCGTTGCTAGCCGGGGTGGCGCCTCCAGTGTTTTTGGAAGCCTGCCACCAAAACGCGCTGCTCACTATTCCCTTGGAAGCGCTGCAAAAGCATAGCAAGACCGATTGAATTACTGCTGCCAAGCGTAGCTAATCTTCATAAACACCGAGCGGTCGGTATCGGTTAATTGGGTAAACGTATCATCGCGGAAACCCGCTTGCGAATAGCCAATAAAGAATTTAGTCAGCGGATTGACCTTGTAGGAATACAGTAGTTGTAGGCTTAAATTTCGGCTGCGAGCATCGACTGCCTCAAGGTAATTGTCCTGGTTTCTTTTAATATCAGAATTCACCGCAATCAGTCGCAAAAACTGTTTGGCATCGAACTGGTAGGTCATGCGTAAATCGGTGAGATTAGCACTAAATACATTGGCACCCTCCGCATCTAACTCGCTGAAGGTATGGCGCAATTTTATTTGCAAGTGCTTACCCAAATTCAAATCAAACCAGGGTGCCAAAGTACGTTGAGTACCCACGCGATCATTGGCAAAATCCACCTTATCAGGTGAATAACTTGCGTACAAACCGGCGGTAAAGAGCATTGAAGGCGACATCTGCAGGTCGACAAACGCGCCTCGTTCACCAAAACGATTGCTGTTGCCGGCAATTTGCAGGGTGCTATTGTCGAGTCGCAAGCCGGCTATTTCTCTTTCAACCACGCCCACTGTTGCCTCTGTCTGCCAGCTGCCAATAACCGAAAGCCGCGCCTCGCGTTCCACTTCTAATAATTCACCGGCTTCGCTGTGGGTAATATCCCAATCGGCGTAAAGCGTTGCCGTATTCCACCAACTGTTCTTGCTAAACCAGCGCCAGTGCCCACCGAGCAATGAACGGGTGCGATCGATAAAGTTTTCAAAGCCTAGATCGCTACGAAAATCCGCTCCACTCTTTAGGTGTTGAGCGCGTACCATCCAGTCTCGCCGCTCATGGCGATAGTCAAGGTTGTAAGCTGTATCACTCAGCACGTCATCGCGACGAAGGCGCAACACCCCCTCATTGAGGTCATTTGAAAGACAATCCACATCGCACAACTGGGTATATAGATCGCGCGGATACTCGCTTTCACTGTGTGCAAATTGTGCCCTAAACACGTCGAACGACGACCACTGGTATTTCATATCCAAGGCATTGAGGCTATTGCTGTAGTCCGTCGCTCGGCGCTGGGTCGACAGCAAGCCCACCGAGAAATCCTTCGAGACATCGTAGCGATAGCGCGCCACTAAATTATTTGAAGGGCGCTCGTACTCCACCAAGCTAGAACCCAAGTTGCCGGGCACAAAGATCAGTGTCGAGGTATCATCTGCGGCAAATAATCCCATGGTGTGGGCGCCTTTGCGGCCAGTCAATTTCAATCCAACATCGGGATCTTGGATATTACGGGTGTAGACAAAGCGATAAAGCGAATCGAAGTACTCGGCGTTTTCGGTGAAAAAGGTACGCTTTTCAGGGAAAAACAACGCAAAGTTATTATTAACGCTCAGCTGTGCCACATCGGCTTCAACCTGCGAAAAGTCTGGATTATAGGTGGCCAATAACCCTATTTCTGGTGTGGGACTCCACTTGGCATCAAAGCTCACTTCACTGACGTTATTGCCCTGCCATTCAGGGTTGTCATAAGGATCGCGCGATTCCCCACTGCCCAACACCAAAGAAGGTACTAGCGCCAAGTTATTCCCCTGTTCGGCCGTAGCAAACCCTTGCACAGGTCCCATTTGGCATAGGAAGCAAGCGTTGTTGCGATCCCATGGCAAATTAGAAATACGTAGGGTTTCATTGCGCGGGTAAAATCGCACAAACTCCATCGCCCAGCGTTTGGCGCCATCGCTCTCTTCAAACTTTAAGATATTGAGCGGTATTGCCATTTCTACCACGTAACCATGGTCGTGAATACGCCCTCCTGTTTTCCAAATTGCATCCCAGGCGGCACTCTCGCTGTTGGTCATTTGGTTTTCAATGGCATCCGCTTGTATGCCGTAGGGATTGGCAAAAAATTGATAAGCCAAGCGGCCATCGGCGTGGGTGTCTAGCTTAATGCCCACCATATCGTCACTAAAATTACTGTCGCGATCGCGATAAAGAGCGCGAATCTGCTGAGTGTCAGGGTCGCGCGCGTCGAACGCAACAAACAACGTCTCGCCATCCTCGAAGACAAAGGCGGTGGTTTCAATCGGCGAGGGTGTATTTAGGTATGGACGAGAAACAATGTCCATGGTCACTTTGGTCGCGCGTTGCCAGATAGGATCATCCAACACACCGTCGACACGAACACTACCCTCCAGTAATGGAATCTGAATAACGTCATCGTGGTGATTAGCACTGGCCAACGGCGCCAGTAATGATAAAAAGCAGACGGCCCAGCGTCGCATGGCAATTCCCCTAAATAAGAAAAGCCAAGTCTAGCAAGGCCGCTTAAACAATCACGGGTGGATTGTCGTCACAACTATTAGCTGCGAGCATCCTCTAGCAGGGCCTGGGCTTTGCAATTAGCGGCATTGGTCTTGCGCGCCAACTCATCTTTGATGCCACCGTCGCTGCTCATGTCGAGATTGATCTGATCCATCACGCAGCCAACGGGCTGACCATCAAGCACCATATCGATGTACGGCTTGCCAAAATATCCTGAAATCACCAAGAGTACTGCCACGATCGCTAGGCCAATTTTCATATAGGGTCCTTGTAGTATGAAATGAATTTAGCTTAGTTCATCGTGACAGAGTTGCCAGCGTTATGCAGGAAAACTATTGCAGGAAACGGTCGAAATTATCGTCTTCTGCGCATTGCTCGCTGTACATGCTCGCTACCGGATAAGCGCAATAATCGGCGGCATAGTAGGCACTGGGGCGGAGGTTGCCGCTAGCGCCAGGCCCACCAAAGGGCATGGCACCACTTGCGCCGGTGAGGGGACGGTTCCAGTTGACCACGCCGGCATTAATATTGGCCATAAAATACTCGAAGTTTGCTGCCGAATCGCTTATCAAACCCGCTGACAGACCGTATTGAGTGGCGTTGGCCACATCGATAGCCGCATCGAGATCGGCCACCCTGATGACCTGCAATAAGGGTCCAAAAATCTCCTTATCGGGAAGTTGGGTGTATACCTGGGTGACATCGACGATGCCAGGCGAGACAAAGCATTCCCCGCGGTCAAGCAGCTTGGCTTCCACCAAAACTTCACCCCCGAGTGCCGACCAATGCTTTTGACCATTAAGCACCGCTTGGACCGGCGCATGCGCAATCAATGGCCCCATGAATGGCGCGGGGGTATCATTCCAGCCGCCTACCGTTAGCCGCGGCACGGTGGCAACTAATTCAGTCAGGAAATCATCCCCCCACTGCCCGCTAGGAACGATCAGACGACGCGCACAGGTACAGCGCTGGCCACTACTGACAAAAGCCGACTGAATGGTGGTTTGCACCGCAGCCGCAATACTACTAGCCGACTCCACGATCAGCGGGTTATTGCCCCCCATCTCCAAGGCCAACATTTTCTCTGGCTGGCCAGCCAATTGACGGTGAATCGCACGCCCTGTTTCGGCGCTACCGGTAAACAAGATACCCGCCAAACCTGGATGCTGCGACAGGGCCACACCGGTATCACGCGCACCATGCACGAGATTGATCACCCCCTCAGGCAAACCAGCACGCAACCACAATTGCAGGGTAAATTCGGCGCATAGCGGCGTCAGCTCGCTGGGTTTAAAGACGATGGTGTTGCCCGCGATCAAGGCGGGAATAATATGTCCGTTGGGTAAATGGCAGGGAAAGTTGTAGGGTCCAAACACCGCCATCGCACCCAACGGGTTGTGTTTCAATCGCGCCTGCACGCCGCCCAAGGTTTGCTCAACGACCCCGGTGCGTTCGTGGTAGGCCTTTTCTGAAATGGCCGCCTTGCCAATCATAGCGGCGACCTCACCCTTGGCATCCCAGAGGATCTTGCCAGTCTCGCGTGAAATAATGTCTGCCAGCTCGTCACTATGGGTTTTGAGTTGTTCAACGAAGGCATGAATGACAGCAAGGCGCTGCTCCAAGGTGTGCTGCCGCCAAGGCTTAAAGGCCTGTTGCGCCGCGGCTACCGCCTCGGCAACATCGTCAGCGCTGGCCGCTGCGCCCGACCAAACCACCTCACCGGTGGCGGGATTATGGGATTCAAAAGGCTGGCCACTACCATCGCGCCACTGACCATTGAGCAAACACTGTCCGTTCATCATTTAACTCCGCTGTTGCGCAGCAATTGTGTCGCCGCGCTGATATTTTGTTGTGTAAACAGGTGATACTATGACACCTAAATCTCAGCCGTGACGGGTCACTAAGCGACCCGTTGCAAAAAGTGGCGAGGCACTACAATAGATTCATAAAGATGCCCACCTGTGATCGAGGCATCGAACATTTGACGAGGACAAGCAATGACTAGCGAATTAACCCGTGAACTCTTCGACGAGGTCATGGTGCCCAACTACAAACCACAACAAGTCATCCCGGTAAAGGGTGAGGGTTCGCGTGTTTGGGATCAAAATTGCAAAGAATACATCGACTTTGCAGGTGGTATCGCGGTGAACTCGCTGGGCCATTGCCACCCTGAATTGGTTGGCGCGCTTAAAGCCCAGGCCGATCAACTGTGGCATCTGAGTAATGTGTACACCAATGAGCCGGCCTTGCGACTGGCTAAACGCCTGACCGATGCAACCTTCGCCGACAAGGTTTTCTTCGCTAACTCGGGTGCCGAAGCCAACGAAGCCGCCTTTAAACTGGCCCGCAAGTACGGTCACGACCACCACGGCGATAGCAAATACGAGATCATCTCGTTTGTGCAATCCTTCCACGGTCGAACCCTATTTACCGTCGCGGTAGGTGGGCAACCCAAATACTTGGACGGTTTCCACCCCGCCCCAGAAGGCATTACCCACCTACCCTACAACGATTTGGCCGCGTTAGAAGCCGCCATATCGGATCGCACTTGTGCCGTGGTACTTGAGCCCATTCAAGGCGAGGGCGGTGTGCGCCCAGCCGACGCCGCTTTCTTGCGCGGCGTGCGCGAACTGTGCGACAAGCACAATGCGCTGATGGTATTCGACGAAGTGCAATCAGGTGTTGGCCGCAGTGGTCACCTGTACGCCTACATGGCCTACGGTGTGACGCCAGATATTTTGACCACCGCCAAATCCCTGGGCGGCGGTTTCCCAGTGGGCGCCATGCTGACCACCAGCCACATCGCTGACAGCTTCGGCTTTGGTACCCATGGCAGCACCTACGGCGGCAATCCTCTGGCGTGCAGCGTGGCGGACAAGGTCATCGAAATTGTTAACACACCCGAAGTACTCGCAGGTGTGGCTAGTAAGCACCAACGTTTCCGCGACCACCTCAACAAACTCAACGAGCAGTTTGGCCTTTTTGCGGAAGTGCGCGGCATGGGTCTGTTGATCGGTGCGGAGCTAGTGCCCGATTGGCACGGCCGCGGTGGCGACATCATCGCCAAAGCCATGGAACACGGCTTGATGTGTTTAGTGGCAGGCCCCAATGTATTGCGCTTTGCGCCCTCTTTAGTCATTCCCGACGCCGACATCGACGAGGGTATGGCGCGACTTGGTGCGGCGCTGGCGGACATCACTAGCCAGGCCTAGCCATGGACACCGCCAGTTTCAGCCCCTTGCTCGACACGCTGGCCGCCAAAAAAGCGGCCATGGTGGAGACTACCGTTGAAATGGCTAACATCAATTCCGGCAGTTTTAACCCCGATGGGGTTAACGCTGTCGGCGAAGCCTTGGTCGCCAACGCCTGTGATCTCGGCGCCGAGTTGCGCCGAGAGCCTTCGGTTCCCTACCGCGTGGTCGACGATCGCGGCGAGTGGCGTGAATCCCCGCTTGGCGATGCCTTCATCCTGAGCAAATACCCCGACGCACCGCGGCGCATTTTATTGGCCGGCCACCTCGATACTGTATTTCCACCCGATAGCTCATTTCAGCGTTGCACATGGCTAGATGACAACACCCTCAATGGCCCTGGTGTGGCGGATCTGAAAGGGGGGCTGGTATTGATGTTTGAAGCGCTGCGGGTACTGGAAAACTCCCCCTTTGCCGGCCAAATCGGCTGGGATGTTTTACTTAACCCCGACGAAGAAATTGGCTCACCCTCTTCGGCACATTTATTTGAAGAGCTCGCACAGCATTGCCAGATTGGCATGATCTACGAACCCTGCATGCCCAATGGCCACCTCGCCGGTGACCGCAAAGGGTCGGGCAACTTTAGCCTTGTTTGCCGCGGTAAAGCTGCCCACGCTGGGCGCGAACACCACCTCGGTCGCAACGCTATTCGCGCCTTGTGCGATACCATGGCGGCGATCGACAAGCTCAATGGTCGCTGGCCGGGCGTGACCTTTAACCCCGGTTACATCCACGGAGGTGGCGCCCTCAATATCGTGCCCGACAACGCGGTGGGTAAATTTAACGTACGCGTCGCCACCCTTGAAGAAATGCAAGAAGTGGAGAGCGTGCTCAAAGAAATCGTCGTGGATATCAACCAACGCGAAGGTATTAGCCTCTCTCTTCACGGGGGCTTTGGCAGACCACCCAAACAAGTCGCCGGCCGGCAGGAACAGCTTTACCGCTTGGCACAAGATTGCGGTCAACAGCTCGGCCTAGATCTACAATGGCACCCCACCGGAGGCTGCTGCGACGGTAACAACCTCGCTGCCGCTGGTGTCATCAATATCGACACACTGGGTATTCAAGGTGGCAACATCCATTCCGACAAAGAGTATTTGCTCGCCGACACCTTTGTGCCACGCGCGCAACTCAGCGCCCTACTGCTCTTACAGCTAGCCAGCCAACCCGACCACCCCTGCTGGCAAAAATAACCTTACCACGAGGACCTTTCTATGCGACTTGCCGCTTTGTTGTCTGCCCTTGGACTCGCATTCTCTGCCGCTAGCTACGCCGCCGAGGCACCCGTAGCCATCGTAATACACGGTGGTGCTGGCACGATTTTGAAAAAGGACATTACCCCAGCACAACGTCTGGCTTACCACGCCGCGCTTCGTGAAGCGGCAAGGCGCGGCCACCAGATTCTCGAGGCCGGTGGCAGTAGCGAAGACGCCGTGATTGCCGCCATCACCTCTATGGAGGACTCACCGCTGTTCAACGCCGGCCATGGCGCCGTGCTGAACCACCGCGGCGAAGTGGAACTTGACGCATCTATCATGCGCGGTGACGATCGCAATGCCGGGGCAATTGCCGGGGTAAAAACGATCAAAAATCCTATCTTGGCAGCGCGCGAGGTAATACACCACAGCCCCCACGTCTTTCTGGCGGGTGAAGGCGCCGAAACCTTTGCCGCCGAACGCCAACTCAGCCTAGTCGAGAACAGCTACTTCATTACCGAGCGCCGACAATTACAACTCGAACGCATACAGGCACGCGAACGCCAAACATTAGACGATCGCGCCGGTACCGTGGGCGCGGTGGCACTGGATAAGCACGGTAACATTACCGCTGCCACATCTACGGGCGGCATGAGCAACAAGCGCTATGGACGCATCGGCGACGTGCCCGTCATCGGTGCAGGTACCTACGCCGACAACCGTAGCTGTGGCATCTCGGCGACGGGCCACGGTGAATATTTCATCCGCGCAGCGGTGGCTTTCAACATTTGTAGCCAAAGCCGTCTGTTAAACATATCCCTACAGCAGGCCGCGGACAATGTGGTTCAGGATGAATTGGTCGGCCTCGGCGGCGACGGAGGCATCGTAGGCCTCGCCCCGAATGGTGAAGTCGTAGTGAGTTTTAATTCGGCTGGCATGTACCGCGCTTGGATCGACGCCTCCGGTAACGAGCATAGCGCTATTTTTAAAGACGACTAGCGTTCAAAAGGAGAGGCACACGCCTCTCCATGTACCCATTAATACAAGATGGGCACCAGTCCAATACTAACTAGGGTGGCGACAATGGGAATCACAATAGTGACTACTGCCACGTCGCGATAGGCTTGCCGATGGGTCATGCCAGTGATGGTTAACATGGCTATCACGGCACCGCAGTGCGGCAGTGAATCGAGACCACCGCTCGCCATCACCGCGATACGGTGCAACACCTCAGGCGCAATCCCAGTTTCGATATAGGTCGCCGCCATGGTTTGCATGAAGATCTGCAATCCACCCGTCGCAGAACCCGTGATACCCGAGATCAAACTGACAGAGGTAAACAATTTAATAAGTGGCGGCAGATCGAGACCCGCCATAGTGGCAATAAACGACTGAAACCCTGTCGTCTGGGTGACAACACCGCCAAAACCAATCACCGCGGCCGTGCTAATCAGAGGCATGATGGATTCCTGGGTGCCTTGGCTCATCACCTCAAAGGCACGCTGGCGAACGCCGGCAAACATCATCAAGGCCACTACACTACCCAAAATCAGCGCGAAACAGGGCCACAAAATGGGCTGACTGCGGGCAAAGTCCATCATCGCACCGCCGCCCTCACTCATCAAACGTGGCAGCAAAATGGTGCCTAGTACCACCACAATCGGAAATAGTGATGCTACCCAAGATGGTAAATGGGTGTCGTTAATGTCGACGATGCGATCGTTAGGACTAGGCTCAAACACTTCGCCTCTCGCCTCCGCCAGGCGACGCTCGCGCTCTAAATAAAACATACCGCCACCCAGCATGATGGCACTGCCGATGAACCCCAACAGGGAACCTGCATAAAGGTCAGTGCCAAAACCTACCGAACCGATAACATTGTGGATAGAGGGCGTTCCTGGCAAGGCGGTCATGGTAAAGGTGCCCGCGCCCAGCGCCACCGCGCCGGTAAACAAACGTTTAGGAATATTGGCCTCTTGCAACAAACGCAGGCCTAGTGGATAAATGGCAAAAATCACCACGAATACCACTACACCACCGTAGGTGAGTAAGGCACAGGCAAGCGTCGTAATCCATAACACTTTATCGCGGCCCCAGGCATTGACCATGGCCATGGCGATGCTGGTAGCCGCCATGCTGTCGCCCATCACGCGGCCAAAAATGGCACCGCAGGCAAACAACAAAAAGAACTTGCCGGCAAAGGTAAATGCACCCAACTTGCCGAGCGCAAACCCTTGCATCAGGCTATCCGCCAGCGGCAAACCGTTAGTAACGATCACCACCAGAGAACACAGTACCGCGGCAAGTACGATACTGACGCCACGTAGGGCCAAGTAAATGAGTAGAATCAAGCCAAAAAGCAATCCAAGATAGGCCATTGCCGTCTCCATTGTTATTATGATGGCCACAATGTGACCTGACACGATGTAACCGTCAAGTCGTCTCGGCGGGCGCGACCGTATTCAACCCGAGCACAACAAGATGAACTGGATAACCTACTACCGATGGAACCGCTGGCTGCACAAATGGGCAGGCCTAGCGTTGAGCCTGCAGTTGCTCTTTTGGATTGGCGGCGGCACCATCATGGCCAGCCTCGATATCGACGAAGTGCACGGCGATCACTTGCGCCACCCCCAGTCACTGCAATTAGCCATAGCCGATTATCGCTACCCACTCAATGCGTTACTCGTCGAGCACGGGCTAAACGCCAAGCAGGTCGCCTTTATTAGCGTGGGTAACGAACCGGTGTACAAGATAGTCACTGATCAGGTGAGCTACTTTTCCGCTGTTAGCGGCCAGCCAATGCCCGCCTTGGATAAGCAATACATCACAGATACTGCACGCAGCTTGTTTACTCAAACAGCCGACATTACAAGCGCCGAGTTATTACAGGAACTTCCCATGGAGGCCAGACCATTGCGTCCCCCCATGTGGCGGGTAGATTTTGCGGACAAGGACAACACCTCGTTTTACCTGCATCCCATCAGTGGAGAACTGCAACGGGTGCGCAGCGATATATGGCGGCTCTTCGATTTTGTCTGGATGCTGCACATCATGGATTACGATGAACGCGATGATTTCAATCACCCGTTGCTCGTTGCCTTTGCCGCCAGTGCTTTGCTATTCACGTTGACCGGTGTGATGCTGCTGTACCAAACATTAGTTGCGCGCCGTCCTGTTAGAAAAAAATAGAGTCCAACGATAGCGGAAGCAGCAAGGCATTGCTGTCTGTCTTGTTCGGCTGCCCGATCATCTCATCGAAGGCACTCGACTGACGCAGAAACACCTCGGCGGGTTTCAATTTGGCGAGTTTTTCGCGCATCGCGGTGAGGTTGTGGGTGGTCAGCGTCTTAGTAGGCGTTTGCCATACCAGCCGCTCGCCCTCCCCGAGGTCAGCAAAGCACTGGTAGAGACACAAATCGTAAGACTCCACCACCATGCGGGGTACCGAGCCCTTTTTTAATAAATCGTCGTATAGAAGTTTACTCGCCATAGCGCACCTTGTATTTTTATTTTTTTACGCCGTAGGCCCATGACTGGACTATAGAAAATCCAAAGAGATATATGCATCTGTGCAATGTTCTATAATATTTTGACATCAAATCACGGAGAATGACGATGAAAAAATCAATGACACTCAGTATCGCCATCGCTGCTGCCATGGGCAATACCGCCATGCACGTCAGCGCTGACACCAGTCCGTTCAGTGCCACCAGTATGGAACAGGGCTATCAAGTCGCCATGCACCACGGCGACAAAGACAAGCCCAAAGCCAAAGACGGCAAATGTGGTGAGGGCATGTGCGGGGGCGCCAAAGACAAGAAAGATGGCCATGATATGAACCATGATCACAACCATGACCACGGTAACCACAAAGGCCACGATAAAGCCCATGACGGCTCGTGCGGCGGCTCGATGAAGGGCAACGATGGCAAGTGCGGTGCAAAAGACTCCAAGAAAGCCAAAGACGGCAAATGCGGTGAAGGTAAGTGCGGCGGCATGGGTTAAACCATGACCTACCCAATGGGCAGTGGCTTGGGACTTCGTCAGGAGCACCTCGCCACCCTCATCGACGATGGCGTCCCGGACGCCATCGACTTTTTAGAAATTGCCCCTGAAAATTGGATGGCGCACGGCGGCCGCAAGCGACAGCAACTACACGCGCTACTGCAACAACGCCCCTTTGTCGCCCATGGCTTGTCACTATCGATTGGCAGTAGTGATCCGCTCGATGAAGCCTTCGCTGAAGATATCGCTCGCTTTTTAGATAAACACCACATCGCCCTTTACAGTGAGCACCTGTCTTGGTGTAGCGCTAACGGCCACCTATACGACTTATTGCCGCTGCCCTTTACCGAGCAGGCGGTGGAACATGTCGCCCAGCGAGTGCAACGTGTGCAACACATCCTTGGACGGCGCATCGCCTTGGAAAACACGTCGTTTTACATGGCCGCCCCCCACTCCAGCATGGATGAAGCGAGCTTTATTCGCGCAGTTCTTGAAACCGCCGACTGTGACTTACACCTCGATATCAATAACGTTTTCGTTAACAGCGTGAACTTTGGCTTTGATCCCTACCAGTACTTACAAGCATTACCCACTGAACGGATAGTCTACATGCATACCGCTGGTCACTTCCGTGAGGCAGAGGATTTAGTCATCGACACCCATGGCGCCGAGGTGGTTGATGAGGTATGGCGACTTCTCGACTTCAGCTACCAGCAGTTTGGTATCTTCCCCACACTCTTGGAGCGAGACTTTAACATTCCACCGCTGGCTGAATTACTGCCCGAGATTCAATACATCAAGCATCTGCAGCAGCAGGTCACGGCAAAGACAGCCAAGCTGGCACCATGACTCATTTAACTGACTATCAGCGCGACATCGCCGCCGCGCTAAGAAACAACAGCGAGGCGCCACATGGCGTGGCCGAATCACGTTTCCAAGTGTATCGCCGCCTGGTATACAACAACCTGACTAGTTTCATCGACCAGTGCTTTCCAATAGCGTCAGCCATTCTCGGTGAAGAGAAATGGAATACCCTGTGTAGGGCATTTTTTGCCGCGGGAGAACACCACTCGCCGCTGTTTAAAGACATTCCTGAGATCTTTCTAGACTGGATAGCAGAGCGCGATGATGTCCCTGAATGGTTGCACGATTTAATGCACTACGAATGGCTGGAGTTGGCGGCCTATCAACATACCGGCGAGGTGGTTTTACGTGAAAGCGAGCCGCTAGACGAACAGGACCAAGATCAAATTGACGTGATTTTGAACCCCACGGTGCACTTTGGGCTCTACCCTAGACCTGTGCACCAGTTCAGCCCCGGTGCAGACATTCCAGCAACGACAGGAGAATGGTTTGGTGTTGCGGTGTATCGCAAAGCCTCACACGAGGTGGCTTTCAATGCAATCAATGCCACCACCTTACAACTCTTGCAAGATCTTCAACGCAACCCGTCGGTGGCAGCCGCCTGCCAATCACTTTGTGAGCGCTTACCCAATACCGATGCCGCCAGTCTTTGGCCCCACGTTGAAAGTATTTTGGCACAACTACACAAAGATCAGATCGTGTTGGGTTACCAAAGGCGCACGATTTCGACGGGGTGACGCTGTTGATAGTCGCGCCAAAATAAATACGCTGCCACGACCACGTCAAACACCGCGCAAGCGATGCTGTACCAGGCCGGTATGATGTAGCTACCGGGGCCAAGGTAGTGCAGAAAAATATCCCACAGGGGATGCAAACCCCAACCCCAGGCCAATGCCCACAGCGGACGTTTTTTGGCGAGCCAATAACAACAACCAAAAGCCCCCACCCCCATCAACTCGATGATTTTCCACAACCCGTCGGCACGACCCAAGGCCGCGATGACATAGATAGATGCCGCGGCAATCAATCCCCATCCAGCGACTTTTACCAGCACTGCAGTGCGTTGGTGACGCGCCCACATGATGGCGGGAATGACAGCGATGATGCCGATCAACGCCGCGGAAACAAAAAACATAAATTGACCTGTATTAGCAAAGATTAATCTTCATGCTGAGTGTACAATGAACTCACAACAAAAAAATACTCACGGAGATCCGATGAAACGACTAGCCTTGGTAGGTGTTATGATGATGAGCCTGTTCGGTTGCGGCAAAAGTTTTAACGATAGTCATATTGCAGCGCTGCAAAAGGTCGCCGATGGCGCCATGTTAATCGATGTCCGCAGCGAGGCCGAGTACCGCGAGGGCCATCTCGAAGGCTCAACGCGCATCACCCACAGCAACATTTTAGAGGGCGTAAAAGCCTTGGGTATCCCCAAAGACACGCCGATGGTGTTGTATTGCCGCAGCGGCAACCGCTCCGGGCAAGCCACCGCCACCTTGCAAAACGCGGGGTACACCGCGGTCACCAACGGCGGTGCATTTGAATCGCTGCTGGCGGCGAGTAAATAACCCTTAATAGGTATCTAGTAAGCGACGTAGATTAGACAAGGTGATGGGCTTGGATACCGACTCGTTAGTACCCGCCTTTTCCGCTAGATCCAAGACTTTTTCCGACAAGTCAGCGGTCAGCAAAATGATCGGTAACGTATTGCTGTCGTAGGTCTCTCTCAGGCGATAGGTTTGTTCCAAGCCAGTCATATCGGGCATCTGGTGGTCCATCAATACAAATTGGTAATCACTCGCGTGTTGCTTAACAAAAGCTAACGACTGGCGGGAGTTTTGAGCACAATCCACCGTCACCCCAAATGGCTCTAATAACTCCTTAATAACCTCAAGGTTAAGAGGATCATCATCGACCACCAAAATACGCTTGCCCTTATAGATGGCTTTTGGGACTTGAACGTCCAACTCGTTTGCGGAAGCGATAGAAGGCTGTTCCAACGCTCGCGCCAGTGTCACCCTGAAGACAAACGTACTGCCTCGCCCCACCCTCGAGAACACATCAACGTGTCCATGCATCATTTCTGCAAGATGTTTAACAATGGACAAACCTAGCCCTGAACCGCGGTACTCACGCTTCATGCTCATGTCGTATTGTTTAAACGGTTCAAACACCAGGGGAAGGAACTTCTGATCGATACCGATACCAGTATCCATAACTTTAAATAAACACGTTACGTCATCGCCGTCTACAGTGATTTCAACATGCAGGAAAATGCCACCGCTCTCAGTAAACTTGACGGCATTTGACAGCAAATTGGTCAGTACCTGACCCAGCCGAATATCATCGCCTAGTACGAAAACATCTCTATCACCTATGATGTCACACTTAAAATTAAGGCCTTTTTGCGATGCCGCCGTCGCGTACTGCTGATGATACAAATCAATTAAAGGCCCCAGAGCAAAAGTATGCTTAGCCAGTGTCAGTGTGCCCGACTTCATTTTATTGTAATCGAGTACGTCATTGACCAGATTGAGCAACATTGTGGAGGCACTGTAGGCATTTTTAACTAAGTGTTTAGCGTCCTCGGACAAGGGTTTCAAGTTCAACGCTTGCAGCATACCCATCACACTATTCAGAGGGGTGCGAATTTCATGCCCGATCATGCCAAGAAAATTATCCTTAGACTTATTGGCCTCTTCAGCGCGGTAGAGTGCGTCGGCGATTTCTTGTCTAAGTCGGTTATTTTCTTCCAACTGACGCCCTTGCTGGGCAACATCAGTGGACAGGCGCGTAACATTGTAACGACTTACATAAAAATGGCGTAGGCCGGCAATGAAGAAACAAAAAATAATCAGCAAACGCCCCGTTTCAAGCCAAAAGTTAGAACTGATTTCATCGCTTGGCCGTATTTGCACCGACCAAGAGGAATCCAAATTAACTGACGGCGCAAGGGATGACAATTGCAAGGTTTCTATATCTATCGACCAGCGAAGATCGGATATGGCATCGTCAAACAGTAATTGCTTTTGAAAAGGACGATTAAAAAGAGAGACGTGTAAAGCAGCTTTTATCCAAACCGCCACATCGAGCACACCATAGACTGATAAGGCATCATCGAGGTCTGAACGCAGCACCATATAGACTCGATGGTCCTTAACAAAAAAAATCGGCAATGTAGTGCTTAAATCACCATCAAACAATTGTCGCAGCCACACAATATCCAATGGGCAATTGCTTACTGCTGGCACCCCCGAAGGCTCAGATGACCGCCAAACTGCACACCACACTGATTGGCGAGTCAACGCGTCAAACATATCGTTGTCATCATCTTTCGCCAAAAAATTTAACTGCATGGTTTGGCGGCGAATTTCATAGTCCAATTCTTTTTCAACAAGCCCATGCAACCCATCGATCTCGGTATTGATAAGCGATTGCTGGGAGCTGTACATAGCAAAGGCGATGATGACACACGCAAGCGACGTAATACCAAGCCACTTGTTTGACAAAATCCATTGATCAATCTTATCAACGTCAGCAGCCGGAATGGATGCATCGTCGACGCCTTCATCCAAGTGTTCTAACACCGCTAGCTGCTTGAGGTGTTGCATTCTCAGCTGATCGAAAACAGCGCCAAAGGCAAAAAAACTGCTCCAGCAAATCAACAAAAACTCTAGGGAATACTCATCAAATTGTTTGCTCTGCGCGACTAATAACAAACACGCGTAGAGCCCAGGCACCAACCAGCGCTGGCGGGAGGCGTTTGGCTGTAGGAAATATAAAAATCCCATAGGAGCAAAGAAGTTGCCTGCATTTTGATTTACCCCAACGTTGAAAATCATAAAACCAGCAAGGCCGAAGCTTGCCGCAAACACCCATGGTGAAATTGCCTTCATCCAATGCTCTCGTGTCGCCGCTATGAATATTGCCACAAACACAACCAAGAGCAACACACTAAACGGCTTGTGTTGAGTTAGCATGGTGACAAAAATCGATTGCTCAGGAGACGTAATGAGTGAACTGATAGAAAGTGAGAAAACGAGGACAGTAACTACCAAGATCAAAAAGAGTGGATCGAAGGCCGCATAATGCTTTCTCAGCCTCAGCACCATTTGATGCCATTGGGCCGATTGGTCAGCGGCATTATGTAGCAACTTTTGATTTGAAAAAATGCCATGCCAAGCGTATGAGATCACCGCAACAATTGCCGCAAAAGCGATTTGCCAACGGTTAAAGATCTTTGGATTATCTACTGGCCAATCGTTCGCCAGGATGACAAAAGCAATTATGATGGCAACAAATGCGAGTAAGGTTCCAAACCAGCGTCGCCATGCTTGGTGGTGATCGGGGTCATCACCAACAATAATTAGGCAACACAAAATCGCGCAAAAAGTCCATAGCGGCGCATAGCCAGCACTGCTTATTAACATCAAGGAGGCAACTAACCAGAGCAGACAAAACCCATAGCGAACGTATAGATTTTTCATGGGATGACCAAAAGGCCAGCTAAAAGAAGCAAAAAGACACGTTACGGCAGAAACATTAATGAACCAGGATGTGGCCATCGTGGCTGCATAGGGAGCTAAGCCACTATTTATCCGCCATGCTGTCACAAACAGGGTAAAAGTCACCATAATTCGGACCAGATAACTGCGTAGGGACAAAATATGATCAGCGAAAGCTTCAGCACTTTGTTCAGAGCTAATCGTTTCGAGATAATATGTCGGATAAGCGCGCGTGGTCATGTTGGTGTCGCAAGACAGGATGTAAAATCAATATATCTGTATGATTACAAGACTGCAACAACTCCTTGAAAAGGACAGTGAGTGACAGCACATCGAAAGATTATCCATATCGACGCCGACTGTTTTTTTGCCGCCATTGAGATGCGCGACAACCCTAGTTTGAAGGGTATCCCTATGGCTGTGGGTGGCAGTAGTGATCGCCGCGGAGTGATCGCCACTTGCAACTATGAGGCGCGCGCCTTTGGCGTACGCAGCGCCATGTCTAGCGCAATTGCCAAGCGCAAGTGCCCGCAACTCATTTTGGTCAAGCCAAGATTTGAGGCCTATCGCGAGGCGTCGTTGGTCATGCGTGAGATATTTGCCGACTATACCGACCTGATTGAGCCCCTGTCGTTAGATGAAGCCTACCTCGACGTCAGTGAGTGCCAGCAGCACAACGGCAGCGCCACGCTCATCGCTGAAGCTATCCGCGCCCGCATCGAGGCTGCACTGGATATTACCGTTTCGGCAGGGGTGAGTAATTCCAAGTTTCTGGCCAAGATCGCCAGCGATTGGAACAAGCCGAATGGTATCTGCGTCATTCGCCCCGATCAGGTCGAACAATTCGTGCTGCAACTTCCGGTAGCCAAAATCCACGGCGTGGGTAAGGTTACCGCCCAAAAGTTACACGACCTCGGTATTCAGACCTGCATGGATGTCCGCAGCGCCGGCTTAGAGCTTCTACAACAGCATTTTGGGGATTTCGCCCAGCGCCTATTCGACTACGCCCACGGTATCGACCATCGCCCGGTGAATACTGAACGGGTGAGAAAGAGCGTGAGTTGCGAGCACACCTATGCTGAAGACTTAGCCAATGGCCCAGCCTGTGAAGCCAAGATCCCGGAGTTAATGCAGGACCTTCAACGCCGCCTTGATCGCCTGAAAGATGAATACGGTATTAAGGGTGCCTTTGTAAAAGTGAAGTTTTCCGACTTCACCAGCACCACGGTGGAGCGAGCGGGCAGCCGCCCCAGCGAAGAAGACTATCGGCTATTGATGCAAGAAGCATTGGCGCGCAAGGCCTTGCCTGTTAGATTGCTTGGTTTGGGTGTGCGCTTGGCAGATGATCCTGCGGATAGTGATTTACAGCTATCCCTCTTCGAGTAATTTTTATAAAAAAAAGGCGCCTTGAAGGCGCCTTGTCATCTCTAATTTTAACGAACGTCAATATCAAAAGTCTGCACAGCGGTTTGCCCCGCATGGTTATCCACGGTGACCCGCAGCGTCGCCTTCTCGTCGTTCAATTTGCTACGCAGTAACTTGGCAGTAAATGGCGCGTTGTCATCCACGGCCACCAATTCGAAATGGCCATCGGCGGTTTGCACTTCAGTCGTCACTGTCAGCAAGGGCAGCGCGTAGTCATCTTCTGCCACCGTCGCGTAGTCTATCGCCACAAAAGATGGTGAGCGAACATCGTTACGAGCACTGGCCACAGCAATACTCAGATCCTCAACCGCCGGTGCGGGACTAGCCGCGCGATATATGGCAAAGCTCAAGCCTTCAAGTGCCACGGTTACTTTGCCGTCCTCTGCCTGCAGGGTTTTGTCGGCACCAAAGATGGGGTCGTAGCGATCGGCGGTCGCCAACAACGTCTGCCATTGGTTTTGAGTGGAGGTATTAAACACTACTAAATACTCTTCGCGCGCCTCTGGCATCACCCGTGAGAAGGCAAATAAGCCCGCCTTTTGACTGGCGTAACGCACGTACTGGGCCCCATGACGCAGGGCGGGATGCGCCTTGTACACATCGGCATAATTGCTCAGTGCGCGGTAGATGGGGTGATCTTGATCAAAATTATCCTCGGCGGTGGTGGCATCGGTGCCCAGTAGATTGTTGTCGTTATAACTGGCCACCAGCGAGGGCATCATATTCTCGCGGGCATCCTTGTCATTGCCGTCGCCTGTAAAGCCCTGCTCATCGCCATAGAACACCACTGGCACACCCATCGAGAAGTACATGTAGGCGTGACTCAGCAATGAACGCTGCAGCTTTTCTTGTTCACTGCTGTCGGGTTGTTCGGTATTGAGGAAGTAACCAAAGCGGCCATTGTCGTGGTTACTCATAAACGTGAACTTCAGCTTGGCGTCGCTATCGTGGTCGCGGTAGTAATCGTCATCGTTGACCAATTGCACCAGTTTTTGCGGGCTAGCGCCCTTAGCGAACACATCGATGCCGGTGTAGAAGTGTTGGAAATCGAGTGTGGCTGGCATCTTGCCGATGGTGGAGTAGCGACTCAAGAAGGCCGCGTCACCCTGCGCCACTTCGCCAAAGATGTGAAACTGGGGAATCCCCAAACTTTTGGCGTGCGCCATAATTTCGGGGTCAAACTGCTCCCAGAAAGACATCTCAACGTGTTTAACCGTATCGATGCGGAATCCATCGGGTTTGAACTCGGTGATAATGTCCTTGTAGATATCGATCATGCCCTGGACCACACGTGGATGGGTGGTGTTCAAGTCATCAAGACCAACAAAGTCGCCGGTGATCACGCTTTCGCCAACCCAGATGCTGTCGCCGCGGTTGTTGTAGTACTGTGGATCGTTCAGCCAGGCGGGGGTTTTCAAATTTTCACGGCCTTTGGCAACGAAGGGGGAATAGGTATCACCCGAGGTAATTTGATCGTATGTTTTGAAAGGGCACAGTACCGATTCAGGGTCGCGGAATGAACCGTCTTCGTTGTGGCACTCGCGATAGCTGATCACATCAGCGGTATGGTTGACGATGATGTCGAAGAACACTTTCATACCCTTGCTGTGAGCGGTATCGATCAACTTATTTAGCTCGGCATTGCTACCCAAGTGGGGGTCAATCTGGGTGAAATCTAAGATCCAATAACCGTGATAGCCCGAGCTATCACCTTGCACGGCTTGATTGCGCAAAATGGGCGTCAGCCACACGGCGGTCACACCCATCTCCTGCAGGTAGTCCAATTTGGCCGTCAGGCCCGCTAGGTCACCACCGTGGTAGTAGCCCTTATCGGTGGGATCAAAACCCCCGCGTGACTCGGCAATCGTGGCAGAACCTTCATCATTGCTTGGGTCGCCATTTTCAAAGCGGTCGGGAAGTACGAAGTAGAAAATGTCATCGGTGACTGGACGATTCAAATAATCGTTGTATAAATCGCTGCTGACGGGGGCGGTTTCGTCCACCGCGGCCACACTGGTGGTTGCAACTTGTTCTGGTTTATCACAAGCGCTCAGCAACAGGCCGGAGGTAGCCAGTAACGCGATGCTTATCATCTTCTTGGTGAACATTCATGTATCCCTATTGTGTTATTTATCAGCGGATAATACCTGCTTTGCCACCGTCTGCGAACCTTGCACCGGTGAATTGCGCTATGCATTCGTAGGCATCGTTTTTTTAGCACGTTGCTAGGCCAGCTCGCAGCGCCTAAAATAGGGCTTTTTTCTCGAGCAGAATCACGGCACAATGCCTTTCTTCTCGATCACAATCGACCCATGGAAATGCACATGACCCTATTTCGCTCAGCTGTTCTGGCCGCTACGTTTGCTGTCCTCGCGGCCTGTTCTGGCAAAGCCACCAACCCTTATTTGCTGCCCACCACCACCGACTTGGTGTTTGACGTTAGCGACGAGGCACTCAATACCTGCCTGACCAATATTGCCATCGTTTACCAATACAAAAATATCAGCGATATCACTAGCCTGACCTGTAATAATAAAGGCGTTATCTCACTAGAAGGTATCGATACGCTGACCGGTCTTACCTCACTCAACGTTGAAAACAACAGCATTACCGATATCACGCCCTTGACCAGCATGACGCAGATCACAGCGTTGCACCTGGGTGCCAACCCTGTCAGCGACATTTCTGCGTTAAGTGGTTTCACGGCGCTGGAATTTTTGAATGTCGAAAATACCCAAGTGAGCGACATTTCAGTCGTGGCCAATATGACACAACTAAGTGCATTGTATATCGATGGTTTGGACCTGACCGATATTAGCCCCTTGGCAGACTTAAGTTTGCTCGAAATCGTACAAATGAAGGACAACCAAGTCAGTGACATTAGCGCCCTTGCCGGCAAAACCGTGTTGGCGGTCCTGTCGTTCGACAACAACAGCGTGAGCGACCTCAGTCCACTCGCCGATGCAACGGCATTGGGCGCGATTAGTTTCAACAACAATACCGTTAGCGATGTATCACCTTTGGCCGGTTTGGTGAGTCTTGTTAACCTTGATGCCGACAGCAACGCCATCAGCGATATTAGCAGCTTGTCGACCCTGGTAGACCTGACGCGTTTGAGCCTGCGCAACAACACAGTAAGCGACATCAGCGCGCTGACTGAACTTACCCAGATCACCTATTTAGACTTGATTGGCAACCAGTTGACCGACCTCAGCGTGTTGAGCCAACTCGCTTCGCTGCGCCAATTACTGCTCGGTGATAACAGCATCGCCGACATAAGCGCCCTGCAAGACATCACCTCGTTGCTTCTGCTCAACTTGAGCAACAACAATATTTCGGATATTACCGCTATCGCTGGCAACACCAGCTTAGTGACCCTGGGCTTGTCGAACAACCCGGTGAGCGACTTGACAGCCCTGGCCGACATGTCGGCGTTGAACTACCTCGCTATCGACGGGGCCAACGTCAGTGATTTGACGGGTATTGCTGGCCTTAGCCTGTTGAAAACATTGGTAATAAGCAATACAGCGAGCAGCGATTTAAGCGCCCTGACAGACCTTGGAATTTTGACCATTTTGGAGGCCGCCAACAGCGCCGTCACCGACGTGAGCACGTTGGCTAATAACACCAATCTGAAAACGCTGGACCTGAGCAACACCGCGGTAACCGACGTTTCTGCACTGGCGGATTTGACCTTGCTGGACAGCTTAATTCTGACCGGTGCAGGCAGTGTCGACTGCGCGTCTATTAGCACATTGCAAACCGCTCTGCCCGACCTCGAGGTGACCCTGCCAGATCACTGTGCCGGATAAGCACTCGCTTTTCGAAGCTTAAAAAAAACCCGAGTCTGTTCACCAGCCTCGGGTTTTTTATGTCTTCTTGCCCCTACCTAGTGAACGGTGAGGTTATCCGAAGCGGGTATATCGCCGTTGCGCTCGGCCTGGCGAAGAATGAAAGACTTCTCCATGGCAGCCTGTAGATCTCGCTTCTGCACAGGCTTTGACAGCACCTCATCAAAGCCGGCTTTGCGGTAGGCCAAAATATCTTCCTTCAACACGTTACCTGACAAGGCCACCGCGGGAATATGCGGCTGATAAGCCCTCACACGCTTGAGTAGCTGCATACCGTCCATGCCCGGCATACTGATATCGCTCACTAACATGTCGACATGGGTGTGGTTGATGATTTCTAAGGCCTCGAAACCGCTGCTGGCAATACTGACTTGCTTCACCATAGTGGCCATCATCGCTTCCAACACAAACAGGTTGGTCATGGCATCGTCAACCAATAGCACATGGCTCTCACGCCAATCTTGTGCCTCGTGTAAATCTTCTTCATCCAAGTCTGCCATGGCCTGTAGAATGGCTACCTCGGGCTGTACCGGCATACTGAGCGGTTCCAGTGGCAATTCGATGATGAACTCACTGCCCTGGCCAACTTCGCTGTGTACTTCGATGGTGCCGCCCATCATATCCAACAGTTCTTTACAGATCGCCATACCGAGGCCGCTGCCCTGAAACTCGCGGGTGCGACTTTTATCCCCTTGGCTAAACCGGTCGAACAGGGTATCGATGGTCTTCTGATCCATACCAATCCCGGTATCGCGGACCTCAAAGCGCAGCATGTTGTCGTGCGAAGAGGCGCCAAAGGTCACACTGGCCTTGGGCGAAAATTTGATGGCGTTACCCACGACATTGTTAATGATTTGCATGATGCGTAACTTGTCGCCCTGCCAATACAGGTGACAATCCGGGTCGATCACAAAGTTGAACTCGGTATCATTTTTATCCGCTAGAGTACGGAAGGTAGGTAAATAAGTCTCCAACATGTCGTTGATCATGAAGGGTTCGGGATCTAGGTTTACCTCGCGGCGCTCAATCTTGGCCAAATCGAGGATATTGCCGATCAACGAGGTTAACATTTCGGTCGACTCGAGGGCGATGCGGGTCAATTTATGTAAGTGCCGAGGCTGATCCTTATCGCCATCCAAAATCTGCAACACGCCGTAGATACCGTTCAATGGCGTGCGCAATTCGTGGCTCATGTTCGACAGAAACTGAGTTTTAGCATCGCTGGCATCGCGATAGCGCATTTCGCTTTCTTCCATCGCCTCAATCGCCATAGTGGTGCGTCGATACAAAAACCACATCACACCGCAAATCACCACCACACAAAACGTGAGAAACATCAGCATCACATAGCCGCGGTTTTGACGCTGTTGCAGTATCGATTCCAACTCACCGTGCACCCGTTGCGACAGCGACTGCAGCAGTAAAATAGGCTGGGTACCCGCGCTAAAAAAGAGCTCGGCGCCATCGCTACTTAAGCGATCTTGGCGCGACAATACGTCAACGTTAATCTCCAAAAAGTACTGAATCTGCTCGATCGCCTTGGTTAAGGCCAATTGAATATCGCTGGGGATGTCACCACTCACGGTCAGTTCTTGGCGCATATCCAACAACGCGTTCAATTGGTTAACGATCATCGCTTGGCCGCGAATCAACGCGTTGTTCTGTTCGCTATCGAGGCTACCTCGCACCATAATACTGGTGCCGCGACCACGCATCTGACCCAGCGACTCTTGTAACTCTGGGATCGCCACGGCACGTAACTTTGCGTAGTTATAGGGCAGCAATTCGTCGTCGAGTTTCAAATTTGAAAAGGCATAGATTTTTTGGTTGATCGCCATGAGCAAGTTGATACCACGGGTGAGTTCTTCGAACAGCCCATTAGCGTTGAGCGTTTCGCGCTCCTGTATTTGCAGATTCCACAGCATTTGCAGACGACGCCATTCAGCATCGGCACGGAAAGGCGCTAGATCCGACTCTTCAAGGGCGCTCAAGTACTTCTCAACGGTCTGCTGGCGCTGCTGACACTGGTTTACAAAGCTGCTATCACCGGCAAGCTGCGCGCTGCAGACACCGCGATATTCACCCATTGCCACCAACAACTGCGTTGTCGGCTCTAGTAACGCCAAGCCGGACTGTTCGCTATTTACGAAGCTCACGCGGTGATTAACCTGCTGCCATTCGATGCCCAACATGATGGCCAACAGCAAAGCCAACACCACAAAGATGCTTTTGGTCGAACGTTTTATATTATTGAAGTCTTGCCCCACTCGCTCACTGCCTTAGAATCATTATCTTAATTTTGCCTTCAATGGCTTTCATGATTTGTGATATTTCGTGCAAATTTTAGCACTGATTACTGTAACGCACCGAAAATTATTGGGTTTCCTTAGTTTATGGATATTTACGGCATCGATTTCACCAGTACGCCCACCAAGCGCAAGCACATCACCTGCATTGAAGCGGTCCTCGATGGTGATTGGCTACGGGTAAAAGGATTACAGCGCTGGTCGTCGTTGGCAGACTTTGAACATTTTCTGCAGCGCCCGGGGCCATGGCTAGCCGGCATGGACTTCCCTTTCGCCATGCCGCGCCGTTTTATTGAAACCATTGGCTGGCCGCCGGTATGGCGCGATTATGTAGACTTAGTTAGCCAGTGGGATCGCGTCCAATTTCGCGCCACGCTCGACGACTACCGCGCCGACCGACCTAGCGGCGATAAAGAACACCGCCGTGTCGCCGACGCACGCGCCGGTGCCATTAGTCCTCAAAAACTGTATGGCACGCCTGTTGGATTAATGTTTTTTGAGGGCGCACCGCGGCTACTGAACAGCGGTATTTGTTTACCCGGCTTGCGCGACAACAGCGACCCCCGTATCGGACTAGAGTGCTACCCTGGGCTGTTGGCGCGGCGTTACATCGGCCGCCTTACCTACAAGCAAGACGACCCTGCCAAGCAAACGCCGGCACAACAGCAGGCGCGCTTAACGCTGTGGCAACACCTGCAGAGTGAGCAACTGCTGCACGACTACGGTCTGCGTTTACAGGCCGACGCCGAGCTAATCGACGACCCCAGCGGCGATGCGATCGACGCGCTGTTATGCGCGACCCAAGCGGCTTGGGCCGCGCGTCAGGGTGCACCTCACTACGGCCAACCCCGCGGCGTCGACCCGCTCGAAGGTTGGATATACGACCCCTTATTGAGCAGCGACTGAGTGTCGCTACCGCACCCGCGGCAGTTGCTGCCAGTCGGTGGTATAGGCCGGCGATAGAAACTCCTGTTTCATACGCCACTGCGTGCCGTTGTTCTGCCGCGCCCAAAACACCGCTCCACGCTGTTTGGCGTTGATCGCATCCATCGTTGCCATCAACTTATCGGCGCGCGGATCGACCTCGAGCAAATCGAGTAGGCTGGGCTGCCACACATAGCGCGGGTAGAAGTCACCCAACAACACCCCCGCCTTGGCATAGGCAAAACCGTCCCGCCACAACTGGCCTACCAGCGCTTGGGCGTGTTTCATCAGTACTCGCGTATCGTCGCTCGGGCGCATCAATTTCACCGTCGCCGCATTGCTGTAGCGCGGCTCGCGGTCGCTAAACATACTGGTGCGCATAAACAGGCTAATGGCTTGTGCGCGCTGGTGCTCGGCGCGCAATTTGGCGGCGGCGTTAGCGACGTACTTGGCCACCGCTTCGCGCATCGGCTCTATGCGGTGGATTCGCTCGCCAAAGGAACGGCTGCACATGATCTGCTGTTTGGGTTCAGCCACCTGCTCAAAATCGAGACAATCTTCGCCGTTTAACTCGCGCGCGGTGCGTTCGAGTACCACCGAAAAGTGCCGCCGTAGCGCCTTTTTGTTGTAGTCCGCCAGTTGCAAGGCCGTGTTGATACCCATGTCGCGCAACCGTACCGCCAAGCGACGCCCCACCCCCCACACCTCATCTACCGGGGTGATATGCATCAACCGCCGACGACGCTGCAGGTCACTCAGATCGACCACTCCCTGAGTCGCCGGATAAGCTTTAGCGGCGTAGTTGGCTAACTTAGCGAGGGTTTTGCTTGGCCCCATTCCGACACACACTCGGATACCGGTATCGCGGTACACCCGCTCGCGTACCTCGGCGCCGAAGGCAACCAAGTCGCGGCAGTGGCTAACACCGTGCAAGTCGAGGAAGGCCTCGTCGATGGAGTAGACCTCCACCCGCGGCGCCATGGCCTCAAGGGTACACATCACCCGCGCCGATATATCGCCGTAGAGCGTGTAGTTAGAGCTAAACACCATGATGTTATGGCGGCGGATGTCTTCTCGCACCTTAAAGATAGGCACCCCCATCTTAATTCCTAGCGCCTTGGCTTCGTAGGAGCGCGCCACCACACAGCCGTCGTTGTTCGACAACACCACGATAGGCCGATGCTTGAGATCGGGTCGAAACAGCCGTTCGCAGGCAGCGTAAAAATTATTGCAATCAACCAGCGCGTACACGCTCAGCGCCCTCGTGCCAACGGCCGCACCACGTTGGTCACCACCCCGAACACCTCGAAGGCATCCGGGTTGGCAATGGCGATGGTGGGATAGGCCGGGTTGTGCGCCCGCAACGCCAAACGCGGCCGCGTGCACAACTCCTTCACGGTCATTTCCCCTTCGAGGCTCGCGATCACGATATCGCCATGGCTGGCGTGCAAGCTGCGATCGACCACCAACACATCGCCGGGGTAGATGCCCGCATCGCGCATCGACTCGCCCTCGACTCGCACGAAGAAGGTGGCCGCCGGGTGCTGGATACACAGCTCGTTGAGGTCGAGGGTTTTCTCGATAAAGTCCTGTGCTGGCGAGGGAAAGCCCGCCGACACGCGTTCAAGATAAAGTGGGATGGGGAGCGCCTGCTGAAGTTCAACACTGTCGCAGCGCCCCATGATTGACACCGACATGGCTCACTCCTAGATACTGTACAAACATACAGTATATTAGAGCGATTTAGGCGGCCGCTCAAGCTGAAAAATTGAAATAGTCACGCATCTGGCGAGCACAGATCTCCTAAATACCCTAGTATTAGCAGACAATCTCCTGATATTAGCCACTGCAACGCTACAGAGCCTCGCTATGAACCAAAAATTCAGAACAACAAACGTTGAGCTCGATAAATTCGATCTCGCCATTCTGCGTGTGGTAAGTACCAATGGCCGTATCAGCCTGACCGAATTGGCCGATCGCATTGGCCTGTCGAAATCCCCCACCCAAACACGCTTAAAGCGACTCGAAAAAGAAGGCTATATCCGCGGCTACCGCGCCGTACTAGATCCCATTCTGCTAGGCATGGACCACATCGCCTTTGTTGAAATTAAGCTCAGCGACACCCGCGAACGGGCGCTGGCAGAATTTAATAACGCGGTGAAAAACATCCCAGAAGTAGAGCAGGTACACCTGATCGCAGGACACTTTGATTACTTGCTGAAAATTCGCACCCACAACATGAGCGACTACCGCCGCGTGCTGGCGGAAAAGATCTCTACCCTACCCCACATGTCCAACACCGCGACCTATGTCGCGATGCAGGCGATCGTTGAAAACGCCCCCTTGACCTAAGGACACCCAAGACAAGAACGCTACGGCGCAAAAAACTCCACCGGTTGGCGAGGCATGTCGCGACCCGCGGGCTGGGTTTCCCACCAGCGGCGACTAGAGCGCGACAGGTGGGTGGTGAAAATGGTCTGGGTCGGGTCATTGGGGGACTGCGACATAAACCCCCAGCCCTTGTCCTTCATAAAGGGCGAGTGTACAAATAGCGTCCAGGTACCGGGGATGGCATCGTGGATACGGTGAAAGGTATTGCCGTTGACGCGACCGAACCAGCGGCGGGTAGTAATGTGCGTCACACAACCCGACTCGCCCGCCGTGGGGCACAGATCAATGAGTTTCTCTTCGCGATAGCGACCGCACACAATCCAGGTAAAACCGCGCTGCCACGGATGGTTGTGGATATGGCGTTCGCGGTCACTCGACACAAAGCGGTGCAGGTAAATAATGTAACCGAACAACTGACCGAGGTAGTAGCGCTCGAGATAGGGGCGGTCTTCGACGTAAATCAGTCGACAAGGCTTATCGGCCGTCCACCTAAACAGCCAGTTATGCAATGCGCGTCGCAGCACCGTTTTCTCCTACAGATTAGCGTCTTTTAAGGCTGCCTATCCTAAGCTTGCCTCACGCAGGGCGCAAGGTTAAACGTAAGCGCACTAGCAAATATCGATGCTTAAAACGAAAACGCCGCTTCAAAAGCGGCGTTGACATTCAGCGTTGCTGATTGGTTTGGCGAAGCCCTTGACGCCACAGATCGGCACGCCAATCACCACGGTAGGGGCAATCGCGATCGGACTTACCCATACTGGCCGCACGGGCGCCTTCGCGCTCGATGTGCCAAGCTTCTTGTAACCAGAAAGATTTGTGCAGATCTCGATCTTCCATAGTTTTTCTCCACTGTAACTGTTTCCGTGATTGGGTAATCCATCACTCCTGACACCACCTTTCCCTGGTAGCCTTGGTAGGGAATTATACGCCAATAGCTCGCGCGGCATGATGCGCAGTATTTATAGGACCTATAAGGCCGGTGAATAGAAAAGGTTTACAGTAGCTCTTAAAACCCAGCGCTAGCGGGCGCAGAGAAAAAAGTTTAGTGCGACGTTTGCAGGGCGCGGTAATCCGCCAATGCCTGTTCGGCCTGCTCGCCAAACAGAAGCTGGCATGCGTCGATCAAACCCGGTGCCGAAAGAATGTCTTCGCGCCTCACCACAAGCGCAATTTTGGAGCGTCGACGCAGGAAGTCGTCTAGTGTCGTAATCATTTCCATGCGCGCTGCCAACGCCACCTCGCCGCGTAGATACTCGGCGTTCTCGATCAGCAGCTGGGCATTGGCGGGGTCTTCGCGAATCATCTCCAATAGTTCGAGAGCATGGCTGCCGTAACGGCGCCACAGGCGCTTGGTCAGTGGTTCAGAGGAAGACGTAGGCGTCATGGCATCGAGCTGCATGGCGCGTGCTTGGTGCATGAATTCCCGTTTAACATCGTCGTTGGCCTCACCGTACCAACGCTGCTCAGGCTCTGGCAGTTCGACACCCAGCGCGGCGATATGCGCGGCCACTTCCTCGCCAACGTTGATGCAATCGGTCAACTTGCCACCAAAAATGCTCAGCATCGGCAGAGCGTCATCCACATCGATGGCGTGTTTGCGCGACAGTTTCACCCAATCGGCGACACCATCGCTACCCTCAAGCGCCAGTGGGCGAACACCACATCGCTCAGCGATGATATCGGCTTCCGTCAACGGACGCGGCAGGTCTAGTAGGCTGTTTACGTTGTCTAGAATGAAACGACGGTCTTCATCGGTGACCACTGTCGCGGGGTCTTCCACTTGGGTGTCGGTGGTACCAATGCAAGTTTTCGGCCCCATCGGGATGACAAAGAACAACCGCCCATCGGAAGCAAAAAACGCTTTGATACAATCGGCGTTACCAATGCGATCGACGATCAAATGCACCCCTTTTGAAAATAAGTGGCGGTGCGTGGTGGTAACCCCTAAGCCTCGGTTGATCATATCCACCTGAGGCCCGGCGGCATTTACGAGTGTCTTGGCACGCAGGCTGTAACACTCGCCACGGATGTTGTCGCGCAATTGGCAGTGCCACAGACCATCGCGGAATTCACTGCTGAGCAACTCGACGTAGTTTGTCGCCGCACAGCCATAGTCGATGGCGGTGCGGATAAAATTCCACACAAAACGGGCATCGTTATCGTGCAAGTAGCAGTCCGAGTATTCGATGCCGCCACTGACGTTGCTGACATCGATACTGGGATCGCGTGCCTTGAGCGCCGCAGGAGTGAGGTAACGAGGCGCACGGGTTTGAAAACGGCCAAACACCCAATACACCAGAGCGCCGAGATAAATAAACCAAGCGGGGAAGCGGAAGCCGCGCTGAATCGACGTCACAAAACGAATTTCTTCCACCGTTGAGGGGTAACTGTGCATCAAGTGATTGCGGGAGCGGCACAACTTCCACACTAGGCTGTACTCGTGGCTTTCGAGGTATTTGATGCCGCCCCACGCTAAATTGGAGGAGTGAGAACTCGTTTCACCGGCAAAGTCGCCGCGATCGATAAGCGCCACGGCGGCACCTTTGGCGGCCAGCGCCGCGGCGGACACCGCGCCATTAATACCACCGCCTACCACCAAGGTATCGAAAATGCGCTGTTTTTGCTGCTCGATAAAGGTGTGGCGCAAACTCATAGTGGCTTAACTCAGCAACTGTTGTATGGCGCGGCGCCAACCTACCAGCCACTGCTGGCGCTGAGCATCGTCGTACTGAGGAGAAAATTGTCGCTGTCGCTGCCATTGCTTGGCAAACTCGTCGCGATCGCCATACACGCCACTACTGCGCCCCGCCAAATAGGCGGCGCCTAGCGCGGTGGTTTCCAACACCACAGGGCGAATGACCTCGACCTGCAGCACATCGGCGAGAAATTGGCACAGCCAGTCGTTGGCCACCATACCGCCATCGACGCGCAACGAGCGCGGCGCGATACCATCTTTGGCCATAGCCTCAAACAGGTCGTGGGTGAGGTAACCAATCGCCTCTAACGTCGCGCGAGCAAAGTGTGCTGGACCGGTAGCGCGGGTTAAGCCAAAGATCGCACCGCGGATATCGGGGCGCCAATACGGCACTCCCAACCCGGTGAACGCGGGCACGAGATAGACGCCCTCGTTGCTGGCCAGTTGCGCTGCCATTGATTCGGTATCTCCCGCGTGCTGAATCATTTTCAAACCATCGCGCAACCACTGCACCGCGGCACCGGCGATAAAAATCGACCCCTCCAGCGCGAAGTGGCGCACGCCATCCAACTGGTATGCCACGGTAGTCAGCAGTTGGTTATTGGAGGACACCGCCTGCTCACCGGTGTTCAGCAACACAAAACAACCCGTACCGTAAGTACTTTTGATATCGCCCGCAGCAAAGCAACACTGACCCAGCGACGCGGCTTGTTGATCGCCTGCCACGCCGCGGATTGGTAATGCGGTGGGTAATAGGCCAGGGGCGGTAACACCGTAGTCGTCGTCACAATTTTTCACCACAGGCAAAATCGCCGCCGGCACGCGGAACATCGCTAATAAGCCCTCATCCCACTCGCCGCTGTGGATGTTGTATAAGCTTGTTCGGCTGGCATTAGTGGCATCGGTAGCGTGCACCGCACCGTCAGTTAGACGCCATATCAGGAAGCTATCGATAGTGCCAAATGCCAACTCACCGCGCTCGGCACGGTCGCGCGCGCCCTCGACATGGTCGAGGATCCACGCCACTTTGGTGGCTGAAAAATAGGGATCCAGTAGCAGGCCGGTCTTTTGCTGTACCTCAGCGGCATGCCCCTCGGCCGCCAGTTGCCGACACACATCGGCGGTGCGGCGATCCTGCCATACGATGGCCGGATAGATGGGTTCACCGGTCGCGCGATCCCACACCACGGTCGTTTCACGTTGATTGGTAATACCTAGGGCAACGATATCGACATCGTTGGACGCGGCGTAAGCCTGCTGAGTCACCGCTAAGGTAGTCGACCAAATCTCTTCCGGGTCGTGTTCCACCCAGCCATCGGCGGGGTAAAATTGCGCGAATTCAGTCTGTGCCGTAGCGACAACCGCCGTCGTCTGATCGAACACCATCGCGCGACTGCTGGTGGTCCCTTGATCAATGGCGAGTACCGCTAATCGTTTGCTCATAGGATGTCCTTGACGCGCTTGATGGGCATTAAATAGCTCATACGGAATTGCACTTGGGTTTCTAATTCAACCGAGGCCATCTCGCGTTCGCCGGTGAACATCTGCGCAGCCATTTGTCCTTTCAACTGGCACTGCTGCGTCACCGTTGTTAGGCTGGGGAAGCTGCGTTTGGATTCAGGAATATCGTCGAAGCCACTGATTTTGACATCTTTAGGTACATTGAGTTTCTTTTCGCGGGCGACTTCAATTGCGGCCAGCGCGAGCCTATCGCTCATGCACATCACCACATTGGGGTAGTCGTCTTGCGCAAACAGTTTTTCCGCCACTTCACGGCCATAAATGTGCAAGTTTTCAGGGGCACACCAAATATCTTTGTCTTCGATAACAATGCCATTGTGTGCTGCCCCCGCACGGAAGCCCTCCAAGCGCTTAATGGTGATGTAGTGGTCATCCAAGAGTTCCTTGCCCTCGGCATTTTCGACCTTATCGCTGTCGAATAAGCGCAGACCAATCACCGCCACGCGTTGACCTTGTTCGGTGCCGTAGCGTGCCAAGTTGAAACAGCCCCCAAAATCATCCACAGTCACGGCGGGTACATCGTCCATTTCGAAATCGACGGTAACGATGGGTTTGGCTTGACGGCGCATAAAATTGGCAATCGAAGGCAGCGGCGGGCCATAGATAATAAAGCCATCCACCAGCGAGACATGACCTGCTAGGGCCTCCTGCTCTAACCGAGACGACAGCAGCAACATGCTCATACCCTTTGCTTCTAACTCACGCGACACGCCCTCTAAGAACATGCCCGCCACAGGGTCAATGAAACTATAGCTGAGCGGGTGGGAGATCATCACACCGATGACACCGGTGCGGCCGGTGCGCAGGCTGCTGGCAGCCGCGCTGGGGCCGTTGTAGCCAAGCGCGCTTGCTTGGGCTAGCAACCTTTCGCGCAGACTTGCTGAAAGTTGATCAGGCCGGTTGTAGGCATTAGACATGGTGGCGATGGAAACGCCGAGTTCCTTGGCGAGGGATTTCAACGTCCATTTATGCTTTTCCATAGCGCTTGCTCATCATACTTTTTAATTGTTTCCCCTAAAACTAAACAACTTAATGCATTCAGTCAAGAGCGAAAAAAATGGCGCCGAAGCGCCATTTGAGATCTGTGCGAGCAGCCTATTTGAGCCCTAGCACATCCTGCATGTCGAACATGCCACGCTCAACGCTGTTGATCCACACCGCCGCACGTACTGCGCCGCGAGCGAAGGCCATGCGCGAACTGGCTTTGTGGGTAATCTCGACGCGCTCACCATCGGCTAGAAACATCACCGTGTGATCGCCAACCACATCGCCGCCACGCACCGTAGCAAAGCCAATTGTTTCACGGTCGCGCGCACCAATCACACCCTCGCGGCCATAGATGGCGACGTCTTTGAGATTGCGTCCTACGCCTTCTGCGGCGGCCTCACCCATACTGAGCGCAGTCCCCGAGGGCGAGTCGACCTTGTGGCGGTGGTGGGCTTCCACGATTTCGATATCGTAGTCGTCGCCGAGGATAGCGGCCGCCTCTTTAATCAATTTAAAGCACACATTGACGCCGGTAGAGTAGTTGCTCGCCATAATGATGGCGGTCTGCTGTGCCGCGGCCACAATGTCAGATTTCTCTTGCTCGTTGCAGCCAGTGGTGCCAATGATCAAGCGTTTACCGTGCTCGGCGCAAAGTGCCGCATTGGCGACGGTCGCGGCGGGAGCGGTAAAGTCGATCATCACATCAAAGTCAGACAGTACCTTTTGGGCGTCGTCAACAATCGTGACACCGCAATGACCCACACCTGCCAGCTCACCAGCGTCGGCGCCAATCAGACTCGAGCCAGGGCGTTCAATGGCGGCGGTTAATTGGGCACCTTCGTTGGCGGCGATCGCCTCGATGAGCATTTTGCCCATGCGACCGGCCGCGCCGGTCACTGCAATACGTACTGTCATAGCGCTTCCTTAACCTATATTTTCATGTCGTCGAAGAAGTTTTTCACCCCTTCGAACCAACCGTCTTTCTGCGGCGATTGTTTTTTACCACCCTCTTGCAGGGTCGTTTGAAACTCTTCTAGCAGTTCGCGTTGACGCTTGCTTAGGTTGACCGGAGTCTCCACCACCACGCGGCACATCAAATCACCCACGCTGCCTCCGCGCACGGGGGTCACACCCTTGCCGCGTAGACGGAATAACTTACCGGTTTGAGTCTCGGCGGGAATCTTCAATTTCACGCGTCCATCCAAGGTGGGGACTTCTAGCTCACCACCTAAGGCAGCATCGGCAAAACTGATCGGCACTTCGCAGTACAGATGCTTGCCATCGCGCTGGAAGATATTGTGATCGCGCACGACAACTTGTACAAACAGGTCACCACTTGGGCCGCCCTCGGGGCCCGCTTCGCCCTCGCCAGAGAGACGAATACGGTCACCGGTATCAACACCGGCGGGAACTTTCACCGACAGGTTGCGGGTCTCTTCCACCAAGCCTTGGCCGTGACAGCTGTTACAGGGATCGGTAATGGTTTTGCCCTTGCCACGACAGGTGGGGCATGTTTGCTGAACAGAGAAAAAGCCCTGCTGCATGCGCACCTGACCAACACCGCCACAGGTGTTGCAGTTGACCGGGGTTGAGCCCTTCTTAGCACCGCTGCCATCACAGGTCTTACAGTGGGTCATGCGGGGCACGTTGATTTTGACGGTGGTGCCTTTAACCGCTTCTTCAAGGTCGAGCTCTAGCGTATACGCCAGATCGGAACCGCGACGCGGGCCACTGCGACGGTTGGAACGGCCACCGCCGAAAATGTCGCCGAACACATCACCAAAGATATCGCTGAAGTTCTCGCCACCGCCGAAACCACCGCCACCACCTTGCTGGTTGACACCGGCGTGACCAAATTGGTCGTAGGCAGCGCGTTTTTGTGAATCGGACAGAACCTCGTAGGCCTCGGTTGCCTCCTTAAACTTCTCGTCGGCATTCGGGTCATCGGGGTTGCGGTCGGGGTGGTACTTCATGGCGATTCGACGATAGGCTTTTTTCAGCTCCTTTTCGTCGACGCCCTTCTGGACACCCAAGACTTCGTAGTAATCGCGTTTTGACATGTGTTGTTAACCTATCTCACTGCTGTCGGCAGAAAAAAGAAGAGGTTTGACGAGCTCGCCAAACCTCCGCTGTTCTTCGAAGTACGACGGAACGGGGCATTATAGAGCAAGGCCCCGCGCCTTGTCGCGACGGTCGAATTACTTCTTGTCGTCTTTCACTTCTTCAAACTCGGCATCAACGACGTTGTCGTCTGCCGCGTTGTCGGCTTGCTGCTCAGCGCCGCCCTCTGCTTGCTGGGCTTGTTGCTCGGCGTACATCTTCTGCGCCAGGCTACCAGAGGCTTCAGTCAGCTTCTGAGTCGCCGCTTCCATCGCCGCTTTATCGTTACCTTTAGCGGCAGTTTCAGCCTCTTCCAGCGCCGCATTGATGGCGGTTTTCTCTTCTTCAGTCGCTTTGTCGCCCGCTTCTTCCAAGGTTTTCTTGGTCGCGTGGATCAAACCTTCCAAGGTGTTGCGCGCTTGCACCACCTCTTCGAACGCTTTGTCAGCATCAGCGTTGGCCTCGGCGTCGCGAATCATCTTCTCGATCTCGTCATCCGACAAACCACTCGACGCGGTGATACGGATCGACTGTTCTTTACCGGTGGCCTTGTCTTTAGCAGACACGTTCAAGATACCGTCAGCGTTCAAGTCGAAGGTCACTTCGATCTGAGGCATACCACGAGGCGCGGCTGGAATGTCGGCCAGGTCGAAACGACCCAGTGACTTGTTCTGCGCGGCTTGCTTGCGCTCGCCCTGTACCACGTGAATGGTCACGGCAGACTGGTTGTCTTCCGCAGTTGAGAACACCTGTGATTTTTTGGTGGGAATCGTGGTGTTTTTCTCGATCAGTGCGGTCGCCACGCCACCCATGGTTTCAATACCCAGGGTCAGAGGGGTTACGTCCAGCAGCAATACGTCTTTCACGTCGCCTGCCAACACTGCACCTTGGATAGAGGCGCCCATCGCTACTGCTTCATCGGGGTTGACGTCACGGCGAGGCTCTTTACCAAAGAACTCAGCCACTTTCGCCTGCACCATAGGCATACGAGTCTGACCACCCACCAAGATGACATCGTCAACTTCTGAGGTGCTCAAGCCAGCATCTTGCAGCGCAGTGCGCACGGGCTCCAGCGAGCGAGTAACCAATTCTTCAACCAGCGATTCCAGTTTGGCGCGGCTCAGTTTTACAACCAAGTGCTTGGGACCGGTCGCGTCAGCAGTAATATAAGGCAGATTCACCTCAGTCTGCTGTGACGAAGACAGTTCGATCTTGGCTTTTTCAGCCGCTTCTTTCAAACGCTGCAACGCCAGTGGGTCGTTGTGCAGATCGATACCGCTGTCCTTTTTGAACTCCGCGGCGAGGTATTCGATCAAACGCAGGTCAAAGTCCTCACCACCCAAGAAGGTGTCGCCGTTGGTCGACAGTACTTCGAACTGGTGCTCGCCATCGACTTCAGCAATCTCGATGATTGAAATATCGAAGGTACCACCACCCAAGTCGTATACCGCGATGGTGCGGTCGCCTTGCGCTTTGTCCATGCCGTAAGCCAACGCCGCCGCGGTGGGCTCGTTGATGATACGACGAACGTTCAGACCAGCAATTTTACCGGCGTCTTTGGTCGCCTGACGCTGCGAGTCATTAAAGTACGCAGGTACAGTAACTACCGCCTCGGTGACCGCTTCGCCCAGGTATTCCTCGGCGGTTTTCTTCATTTTCTTCAACACTTCGGCTGAAATTTGTGGAGGTGACAACTTGTTGTCTTTCACTTCCACCCATGCGTCGCCGTTGTCGTGCTCAACGATTTTGTAAGGCACCATTGAGATGTCTTTTTGAACGACGTCGTCTTTAAAACGACGGCCGATCAAACGCTTGACAGCAAACAGTGTGTTGGCGGGGTTGGTCACAGCTTGGCGCTTCGCCGACTGGCCTACCAGAATTTCATTGTCAGCGGTGTAAGCAATGATCGAGGGAGTAGTACGATCGCCTTCGCTGTTTTCGATAACTTTAGCCTTGCCACCTTCGAGTACAGATACACACGAGTTAGTGGTGCCCAAGTCAATACCAATAATTTTACCCATTTCTTTCTCCAGTTAAATCAGTTCAGCGTACCGCGGGAATCTGGGGTTGGTTGCTCCAGGGCGGTGGTTCTTGCTGTTGATTTCTATATAAGTTTGAATTCTCGTATTTCAAGTGTGGTTTTTAAAAAAATTTGCTTATTTTGCGACGACAACCATCGCAGGGCGCAACAGGCGTCCATTTAGGCGGTAGCCTTTCTGCATCACCGCCACTACGCTATTGGGCTCGGCATCGGGGCTATCGATCATCGTCATCGCTTGATGTACTTCGGGGTCGAAGGGCTCGCCGTGAGGGTCGACGATTTCCACGTTGCTCTTACCCAGCGCATCCACGAAGCCTTTCAGGGTCAACTCCACGCCTTCCAGCACCGGCTTAATACCCTCGATGTCCGCGTCTGCCGCTTGCAGCGCGCGCTCGAGGTTATCCACCACGGGCAGCAACTCAGAGATAATTTTTTCAGCGCCGTATTTACGCGCATTTTCAACGTCGATTTCTGCGCGGCGTTTAATGTTCTGCGCCTCTGCCAGAGCACGCAAGCTGTGCTCTTTCATGTTGGCGAGTTCGTCGCGCACGGCATCAAGTTCGGCTTGTAGCGCCGACACATCACCCTCGAGGGTGTCCTCGTCGAGGCTTGCTTCTACTTGCTCTTCCACGGGTTGGTCGAGCTGTTCGTCGTGTTGTTTGTTTTCTTCAACTGTCACCTTGAGATCTCCGGCCAGAGGTGAATGTAAAAATATCCATGTCAGCTATGTGGGGATGACCCGAAGCATTTCAAGGGAAAAATGTAAAAAAATGTCACTGGCCGGAAGGACATCTTGCGCACTGTATAAATATACATATACTAGACAAAAACAGGAGGCGGTTATGTTGCTACATTTGAGCGTCAAAGATTTTGTCATCGCGGAAAATATTGAACTTGAGTTCGATGCAGGCATGACGGTGATTACCGGTGAAACCGGTGCCGGCAAGTCGATCATGCTCGACGCCTTGGCGCTGTGCTTGGGCTCGCGTGCCGACGCAGGCGTGGTGCGCCACCAATGCAAACAAGCCGAAGTGACCGCCTGCTTTGACGTAAGCGACATCCCCGCCGCTCGCGAATGGCTAGCGAGCCGCGAGCTGTTAGATGAGCACAACGAGTGCTTGCTGCGCCGCGTCGTCACCGCCGAGGGCCGCTCGCGCGGCTTTGTCAACGGCAGCAGTGTCACCGCCCGCGAGTTGCAAGAATTGGGCGAGTGGCTTATCGACATCCACAGTCAACACGAACACCAAACCCTGCTCAAAAAAGCGAACCACCGCCCTATCTTGGACAGCTTTGGCAAGCACCAAGCGCTGGCAGAAGACGTGCGCCAAGCAGCCAAGGCCTACCGCCAGATCGATGAGAAGCTCGCCACCCGCCTCGCCAACGAAGAAGAGTACAGCGCCAAATTACAGTTGCTGACCTACCAAGTGGACGAATTGGACAAGCTGGCCTTACAGGACGGCGAACTAGATGCGCTCGAAGCCGAACTCAAGCAGCTAAGCAATGCCGGTGATATCCTGCAAAACAATCAACGCGCCCTAGCCGTTTGCCGCAATGATGATGGCGAAGGTGCCTTAGATTTACTCAATCACGCCTGCCGCTTGATACAAGACAACTTGGATAACGACGCGGGTATGAGCGATGTATTCGAGATGCTGGAAAGCGCGCGCATTCAAATCGAAGAAGCCAGCCACGAATTACAGCACCGCATCGACAGCTTCGATATGGACCCCCAGCGCTTAGCCGAAGTCGATGCACGCCTCGATGATATTCACCAAGTGGCACGCCGCCACCGCGTGCAAGCCTATGAACTGCTCGACCTACAACAGCAATTGCAGGCCGAACTCGCCGCACTTGAAGGCGACGGAGGTAATATTGAAGCACTACAAGCTCAGCACGCGCAAGCACTCGAGACCTATCAACAACTTGCACAGCAGTTAACTGCTGCACGGCAGACCACTGCCCAGCAACTATCTGACAAGGTCAATCAACAACTGCAGGCGCTCTCTATGCGCGGTTGCCGCTTCGAAGTGACATTACGCGCGTGGGAACAAACGGTTCACCCCTTCGGCGCTGAAGAGATCGAATTCACCATCGCCACCCACCCAGGTCAAACCCCGGGCCCACTAGGCAAGATCGCCTCGGGCGGTGAATTGAGCCGTATCAGCCTAGCGATTCAAGTCATTGTGGCGCAGACCTCATCGGTGGCCACTATGGTATTCGATGAAGTCGACGTCGGCATTGGTGGAGCCGTGGCAGAAGTGGTGGGCAATTTGCTGCGCCAGCTGAGCGCCAATACCCAGGTGCTGTGTGTCACCCACTTAGCGCAGGTGGCGGTGAAAGGCCATCAGCACGTGGTGGTGAGTAAGCAACACCATGCCGATAGCACGACCACGCAATTGCAGCAGCTTGATGATGAAGAAAAGATTGTCGAAATCGCCAGAATGATCGGCGGGATCAGTGTTAGCGAGCAGACCGTGGCGCACGCCAAGGCCATGCTCAACGTGCAACACTAAGACTTTTTGGGAACAACGTAGAGAACGAGGCTGTGGTCTACCAATTCGAAACCGTGTTTTTCAGCGATCTCGTGTTGTAGCTTTTCAATAGTCTCGTCATAGAACTCAACGACCTGACCGGTTTCGGTGCATACCATATGATCGTGGTGATCATCGCTAGATAATTCAAACACGGATAGACCACTATCAAAGTGGTGACGAGTCACTAGGCCTGCCTGTTCAAACTGGGTCAGAACCCTATAGACAGTGGCCAGGCCGACATCTTCGCCCTGCTCCATGAGTATCTTGAAAACATCCTCAGCGCTAAGGTGGGCGTCTTCGCCAGCGTTTTCCAGCACGTCGAGAATTTTTAAGCGCGGTACCGTGACTTTGAGACCCGCTTTGCGCAATTCGTTGTTATCCATTCTCATTCCCAATCTCATTGATGGCTTCAGTTTAAAAGGAAGCGGCAGGAATTTCAGCCCTTTTTACGATTTTTTGAGGTCAGGCATTAGCAGTGTCGAAAGGCATCATGTATTATCGCTCGATATATTTTTTGATGGACAGCGACGATGAAAAAACTTTTGCCACTTGTGCTCGCCAGCACCCTTCTTGCGGCTGGATGTAGCTTCCCGGGTGTATACAAGATGCGGGTACCACAGGGCAACATTGTCAAACAAGATATGCTCGACCAACTTGAAACCGGAATGACCAAGCGCCAGGTGAAGTTCATCATGGGCACGCCCATGATCACCGACAGTTTCAATGATCAGCGCTGGGATTATATTTTCCTGGTGCAGTACGGCAAGAAGACACTCATTGAAGAGCGTATAGCGGTGATCTTTGAGGACGACAAACTGGTCACCATAGAAGGCCAGCTGAAAAACAAAGCAAGTGATAAGCCCACCGACGAGGGAAGCAACCCCGTCGTCAACACTCCCGAAGAATAATAGTAGCGGCGCGTTGCGCCGCTACTTCTCAGCCTTAACCTTGGCGGCGCGCGCTTTGCGCACTTCCTTAGGATCGGCGATCAACGGCCGGTAAACCTCCACCCGGTCGCCTTCTTGTAGCGCATATTCGTCAGCCTTTACTACCTTGCCGAAAATACCCATGTCGGCGCCAGCAATATCGGCGTCAGGGAAAAACCGCCCAATATCAGAGGCAAGCGCTGCTTGGCGAGGGGTTGTGCCTGCCGCCACTTGAAGCGTGACAATTTTTTGCAGCTGTGGCGTGGCGTAGGCCACCTCAACAGTAATCATTGAATCGGTTGCGTTTTCGCGCGTTGACATAGAGCATCTACCAAATTGGTTGTTACGCCATCGAGCAGCTTGCCTACAGCAGCACTCAACAGCGCATTGGATAATTCAAATTGCAACTCAAACTCGACCTTGCAAGCATTTTCTTGCAAACGAGTAAAGCGCCACTCACCTTTGAAGGCTTTAAAAGGGCCATCGACTAAATTCAGCACAATGTGCTCGTTTGGTTGCATGGTGTTATGGGTGGTGAAGCTGAGTTTGACCCCCGCCTTAGCAAGGTCTAAACGGGCTCGCAATTCAGTCTCAGAGCGCTCAAATACCTCGCTGCCAACACAGCCATCGATAAACTGCGGGTACGATTCTACCTCGTTCACAAGTCGGTATAGGTGTTCGACGGGATACATGAGCAGCGCGCTGCGTTGAATGGTTTTCATAGTTACCGGCTTAGACCGCGTGTTGCATTAACGTGGTGACGAATATTACCAAAACCGCCGGGGCGGTGACATAGCGAAGCAACCAAATCCACAACGAGAAGAAGCGACGGTGGGCAAATTTCTTAACATCCATGCGCCAACCGACAAAAACGGCCAACGCAAAACCCACGCCGGGCAACAACACGTTGGCAGAAAGGCTATCGAGAAACTCAAATATATTGAGCTCTGCCACAATTTTGACATGCTGCAGCGCATTGAAGGAAAACATCGACATTAAGCTAAGCAGCCATACCAGCACTCCTAATAGTAAAACGCCGATAGGGCGCGGCAGACCACGCCGCTCATTGAGCCACGCCACCGCCGGCTCAAGCAGTGCCACCGCCGAACTCAAGGCGGCAACCACCACCAAAGCGAAAAACAGCGCGCCCATGAAGTTGCCGTACAGCATATTGCCAAATGCCACCGGCAAACTTACAAACATCAACCCTGGACCTTCGCCTGGTGCCAAACCACTGGCAAATACAATGGGGAAGATGGCTAGGCCGGCAAACATGGCAAACAATAAGTCGATGCTAGCTACCGCAAAGACCATCGTAGGGATGGAAGTGCGCTTGGGCATGTAAGCGCCATAGGCCATCATCGCCCCCATGCCAATGCTCAAAGAAAAGAACGCGTGCCCCAAGGCCACCAGAAAGCTATTCCAGCTGAGCGCATCAGTGTCAAAGCTAAACATAAAATCGATGGCGGCCGTCATATCTCCCAGCGAGTGGCTGTAGGCAATTAGCAGCCCCAACATGAGCAACATTAGCGGCACCATGACATGCCCGGCAACGCCCAAACCAGCGCGAACGCCAAGGCCTACCACCACCATCACAGTCACTAGAAACAGGGACTGATAGCGCACCATCGCCACCGGGTCGGATAACAGATCGATGAAGATACCGCGAACGGCGAAGCTCCCTTCGTTTTGAAAGGCCCCTTCAAAAGCGTTCACCAAATAGTGTAGACCCCAGCCAGCTACCACGGTGAAATAGGACAGTACGATAAGCCCCGTTAGGCAAGCCACGCCGCCCACCCAGCGCCAACGCTGACTTTGACCGGCCTGATTGGCCAGTATCGACATCGCCGAAACCGGATTGCGGCGGGTCTCATGCCCGACGACGGTTTCCGCCATATAAATGGGAATACCTACCAGAGCTATGCAGAGAAGATACATCAAAATGAAAGCACCACCGCCATTTTCACCGGCGATGTAAGGGAACTTCCAGATATTTCCAAGACCAATAGCCGAGCCAGACGATGCCAATAAAAAGGTAATTTGGCGACGCCACATGCCTTGATCTGAACTAACCTGTCGTTTCATTGCGCTTCCCTGTTATGCCTCTGTATTGTCTGCCAAGAAGTGGCGAGTCTCAAGGAAAAACAAAAATTTAGCTTCTGGCACAAATCACATAGGCAGCCCAGCGTTGTGTGCTTTATACTACGCGCCATGGCTAAGAAGAAACCCAAACCCCAAAGCAACACCATCGTTCTCAACAAGAAAGCGAAACACGACTTTTTCATCGAAGACAAATTCGAGGCTGGCGTGTCGCTGCAAGGCTGGGAAGTTAAAAGCCTGCGCGAAGGCAAAGTACAACTGGTGGATAGCTTTGTTCAAATGCACCAGGGCGAAGCCTACCTCTACGGGATGAATATCACCCCCCTCAAGAGCGCCTGTACTCACTACGTCACGGAGCCGACTCGAAACCGCAAATTGTTGCTGCACAGTAAGGAATTAGCACGCATCGCCTTGGCGGTAGAAGCTAAGGGCCTGACCTGCGTTTGCACCGCGCTATACTGGAAAAACCACCTGATCAAAGCGGAAATTGCGCTTGCCAAGGGTAAGAAAGAACACGACAAACGCGACACCTTGAAGGATCGCGATTGGAACCGCGAGAAGCAGCGCATCGTGCGCCACGACAACCGTTAGTCGAGCCGCGACTGCGGTATTACCATACCGTCTAGACGCGTCACTTTCACACCGTAGACCTCTGCCAACAACTCATCACTAAGCACCTCGTCCGGGGCGCCGTTACCGACTACACGACCATTTTGCATGACCACAATACGCTGGCAGAAACGCGCCGCCATGGTGAGATCGTGCATAACCACCATCGCCGACCCTCCACGCTGACAGTGCTGCTGCAACAATTCCATGATGTGTAACTGGTGGTAAGGATCGAGTGCGGCGATGGGCTCATCCGCCAAAATAATGGGCGCCCGCCCGGCAAAGAGTCGCGCAATCATCACCCGCGATAACTCACCACCCGACAAGGTGTCAACGCTGCGCTCTGCTAAGTGCGCAACGTCGGCCATCTGCATGGCTTCTGTGACAACCTCCACGTCGCAACTGTTGAGGCGACGCCTAAAGCCTTGGTGGGGTAAACGACCAAGCTCAACCGTGTGCTGCACCGATAGAGGCCACGCCACCGGTTGCTGCTGAGGCATGTAGGCCACGAGCTTTGCCCGCTCTTTGATATCAATGCGAGGCAGCTCGCGGCCATCCAGCAAGACGCTCCCTTGCATATCTGGAATTAAACCCATCATGGCGCGCATCAAACTACTTTTACCCGCCCCGTTGGGGCCGATGACCGCCACTAACTCAGACTCGGTCAATTCAAGGTTGATATTGTCGAGCAGGGATCTAGACGATTTACGCCAACTGACATTGCTGCATACAAGGCTGGGGACCTTAGACATAAGACCTCCGCAAGCGCCAGATTAACCACAGGAAGAAGGGACCGCCCACTAAGGCCGTCACCACCCCAAGCTTTAACTCCTGACCAGTAGCAAAGACCTGTACCAAGATATCAGCCAACAGCATAAACCCGGAACCAACCAAGGCACTGGCCAACAATAATTTACTGGGGCGATGCTGCACCATTGGGCGCACTAAATGGGGAATGACCAAACCAACAAAGCCAATATTACCGCTCACCGAGACCGCCGCGCCGACCGAGAGCGCCACACCGATAATGATCATGGTTCGCTGCCGCAGTAGATCATAACCGAGCGACTGGGCCGTTTCTTCACCTAGGCTAAGCGCATCGAGAAAATTTTTACTCATCAAAATGGCTACGCTACCCACCACCATAAAGGGCAGTGCCATGGTCACATCAACCACACTGCGATTGGCAAACGACCCCAGCAACCAATAAACGATCTCACTCATGGCATAGGGGTTAGCGGAAAAGTTAAGCGCCAGTGCGATCAACGAGCCGGCTAGCGCATTGACCGCCACACCAGCCAAGATCAAACTTAGGCCGTTACTTTGCAGCCCAGCCAAGGCAAAGATCGCCACTACCGCCATCGCGGCACCGAGCATTCCCCCCACCGGAAGCACCCACCACGCCATCGCCGCCCAACCAAAATAGAGGCTAATGACCGCCCCCAAAGCGGCGAAATTACTGACGCCGACCAGCCCCGGGTCCGCCAATGGATTGCGCAACAAGCTCTGCATAGCCGCCCCAGAGAGTCCCAGCACGGCGCCTACCGCAATAGCCAACACCATACGAGGCAAGCGAATATCGCGCAAAATGGTCGCCGCGATACTATCGTCGCCCGACCAGACACCCTGCAGCGCAACCAACAGATTGATATGACTGCTGCCCACCGAGAGATGCCATAACATGAGCAGTATCCATACCGCACATGCACTGTAAAACCATTTATTGTTCAACCACGTTGTCCTGTCTTGCACGCCACCATAATTTGGCTTCGATCAACGCCCCGAGCGCCTGTACATAACTCGGGCCGGGGCACGACCACATATTTGCCGGTAACTCTACCGTCATCGTAGCAAGGTTGCCAATGGCCGGATGTTGCAACAAGCGTTGCGCCAGCGAGTTAACATTACGCGTAGAGTCTTCCAGGGCGATCAAATCGGGGCGCGCGGTAATCAGTTGTTCAAGTGTAAAGGCACTATTACCCACCAAACCGAGTTCGGCGGCGGTATTTATTATGCCCGCTTGTTGTAGCATTTGGTCACGCAAACTACCCGCCCCTTCGGTAAATCCGTTCGGCCCAACGATCGCCAAGCGCGGTTGTTCTGGGGCGCTGCCCTGCTCTAGTAAGCGTGCTATATCGCGCTGCCAAGTCTGTATAAGCTGTTTAGCCACCTCTTCTCGGCCCAACAACTTGCCCACGGCGAGCGCCTCATCGAACAATTGTTCCAAATGCTGGGGGCGCGTCATTTGATATACATCGATACCTTGCTGGCGCAATAAACGAATCACCATCGGGTCACTGTACTGCCCCGCCAACACCAGGTCGGGCGCTAGGGTGACAAGTTCTTCGGCGCCGGCGTGGTTAAGTGGAAACTTACTCGCTTGCTCTGTCCAACTGGAGTATTGGGGATCGGCGGATAAGTAGGAGAGCGAGACAATGTTTTCGCGCGGTGCCATCAGCAACAATAACTGGTCGGCACACATATTGATGGAGGCTACTCGCATTTGGGCGTGCGCACCAACAGCTGGGGCACACAACAACAACGCGAGCATCCATTTAATCATGCGTTTATTGGCCTTGACGCAAACGCAACAGCTTGCCACTGTCGGTAATCAGATAAATGACACCGCGGCTATCCACCGCAATATCGCGCAGGCGCTCTTTTAAATCCTCTAAGTGGCGGTTTTCGGCGACCACCTTATCACCCTCAAGGGTCAATCGGTTCAGGTGGCTGCCCGCCAGCGAGGTGATCAGCAAATTATCATTCCACTCGGGGAATTCTTCACCGTAATAAAACACCATATCCGAGGTAGCAATCGAGGGCACATAGTAGTGGATAGGCTGCTCTAAGCCTGCTTTCTCGGTACCTTCACCGATATCGCCACCAATGTATTCTTTACCGTAGGTAATTACCGGCCAACCATAGTTAACCGCCGGGCGTAGTTTGTTAATTTCGTCACCGCCGCGGGGGCCGTGCTCGCTGTTCCACATCGAGCCATCGGCGCGCATTGCCAGACCTTGCGCATTGCGGTGCCCCAAACTGAAAATAGGTTTGGCGACATCATCGCCCGATACAAAAGGATTGCTCGCAGGGATAGTGCCGTCGTCGTTCAGTCGGATCAACTTGCCGTTGTGGTGCGACATATCCTGTACTGTAGGGCGATTGCGGCGGTCACCCAGCGTTATGTAGAGCAAACCATCGCGATCGAACGCAAGACGGCTGCCGAAGTGGCCTTTGTTATCACTGTCGATAGCGGCCTCGAAAATGGCGAGAGCGTCGGTAATTTTCTCACCATCGAAGGTAAAACGCATGACGGCGGTGGTGGTCTTATCGTTGCCTAAGGGCTTGACGTAGGACACGTAAAACCAGCCGTTTTCCGCATACTGCGGGTGCAGTACCGTACCCAGGAGACCGGCTTGGCTTTCGCTGAATACTTCCGGCATACCTGCAATGGTGCGCATGCTGCCGTCGCGAAGATCGATCCATTGCAGCGTGCCTTCTTTTTCTGTGACGAACGCTGCATGATCATCAATTAAACTGATCGACCAGGGTCTAGCAAGGGCATCGGTGACTGTTTCCACCTGTAGGGCACTGGCAGAAAACGACGCCACCGCAAACAGCGCGGCAACAAAACTTTTTACAACGTGCATGGCATACCTCCGGTGTATAAAAAAAGGCCATAGTAAACTATGACCTTTTTACGTGCGCAATGCCGATTTGTGCCGAATTATTCAGCCGCTTCGGTTTCCGCATCTTCTGCAGGTGCTTCTTTCTCGATCAGCGCCTTGGCACTCAACTTGATGCGACCACGCGCGTCAACGTCGAGAACTTTAACGTCGATTTCCTGACCTTCTTCAAGAACGTCAGCAACGTTCTCTACGCGGTCGTGAGAAATTTGAGAAATGTGCAGCAGGCCATCTTTACCGGGCAGGATGGTCACGAAAGCGCCGAAGTCGACGATACGTGCAATCTTACCTTTGTAAACAGCGCCAACTTCAGCTTCTGCAGTGATCGCCATGATCATATCGACAGCGGCGTCACGCGACGCAGCATCGGTGCCGAATACTTTAACGGTACCGTCGTCTTCCAGATCCACAGAGGCACCGGTTTGCTCGGTGATACCGCGAATGGTAGCGCCGCCTTTACCGATCACGTCACGGATCTTGTCAGCATCGATCTTGAAGCTAGTCATTGAAGGCGCGTTGTCAGACAGAGTCTCGCGTGACTCGCTGATGACGCGATTCATTTCACCAAGGATGTGCAGACGAGCTTGCTGGGCTTGTTCCAGCGCTACGTCCATGATCTTCTCGTTGATACCTTGGATTTTGATGTCCATCTGCAGCGCAGTAATACCTTCAGAAGTACCGGCTACTTTGAAGTCCATATCACCCAAGTGATCTTCGTCGCCCAAAATGTCGGTCAGAACAGCAAATTGATTGCCTTCTTTCACCAGACCCATAGCGATACCAGCTACAGGTGCACGCATGGGAACACCCGCGTCCATCAGCGCCAAGCTACCGCCACACACAGAGGCCATAGAGCTAGAACCGTTAGATTCAGTAATCTCTGACACAACGCGGATGGTGTAGGGGAATTGATCTTCGGTAGGCAGCATGGCTGACAAACCGCGACGGGCCAGACGACCGTGACCAATTTCACGACGACCGGTAGCACCCATACGACCACACTCGCCCACCGAGTAGGGAGGGAAGTTGTAGTGCATCATGAACGGATCGCGACGCTCGCCTTCGAGGGCATCGATGATCTGTGCATCGCGTGCGCTACCCAGGGTAGTCACAACCAGTGCCTGCGTTTCACCACGGGTGAACAACGCCGAACCGTGCGCGTTGGGAACCACGCCGGTTTCAACGTGAATCGCGCGGACAGTTTTGCCATCGCGACCGTCGATACGGGGTTCGCCATTCAGAATACGCTTGCGAACAGTGGTTTTCTCCAGATCTTTGAATTCAGCTTTGATATCGTCAGCGCTGATTTCATCGCTAGCCAGTGTAGCAACCGCTTCTTCTTTAATCGCTGCCAACGCGTCGTAACGCGCCGCTTTTTCGGTGATGCGGTAAGCTTCGCCAACTTTAGCACCGAATTGTGATTGCAGAGCATCTACCAGAGAAGCGTTAGCTTCTGGGGCAGTCCACTCCCAACGGGGCTTGCCAACTTCAGCGGCCAATTCCTCAACCACTTGAACAACGGCTTGCAATTCTTGGTGAGCGAATAATACTGCACCCAACATTTGATCTTCAGTCAGCTCGTCTGCTTCTGATTCAACCATCAGTACCGCTTCTTTGGTACCGGCGACCACCATATCCAGACGCGACTCTTTCAGCTCGGCATAGGTGGGGTTCAACAGATAACCGTCAGTATCAGAGAAACCTACACGAGCGGCACCGATGGGACCGTCGAAAGGAATGCCTGAAATAGCCAACGCTGCCGAAGTACCAATCATCGCAGCGATATCAGGGTCAACGCTCTTGTTGGCTGACACAACCTGACAAACTACTTGTACTTCGTTTTTGAAGCCTTCGGGGAACAGCGGACGAATAGGACGGTCGATCAAACGACTGGTCAATGTTTCCTTCTCGCTGGGACGGCCTTCACGCTTGAAGAAGCCACCAGGAATCTTACCTACCGCGTAGGTACGCTCCATGTAGTGCACAGAGAGAGGGAAAAAGTCTTGACCAGGTGATGCGCTCTTAGCACCTACCACAGTACACAAGACAGCAGTGTCATCCATGCTTACTAGCACGGCGCCTGTTGCCTGGCGTGCAATTCGTCCCGTTTCCAGTGTTACGGTGTGTTTACCGTATTGAAAAGTTTTAATAACCGGTTTCACGGGGTTTCCTCCAAAAAAATGAAGCCCGGCAATACATGCCGGGCTTTGAGTGTCTTAGCGACGCAGACCCAGACGCTTGATCAGGTCGGCATAACGCGAGACGTTTTTACCTTTCAGGTAATCCAGCAATTTACGACGCTGGTTAACCATGCGGATCAGACCACGACGAGAGTGGTGATCGTGAGAATTAGCTTTGAAGTGATCTTGCAGCTTGTTGATGTTGTGGGTCAACAGCGCTACTTGAACTTCTGGTGAACCAGTGTCACCTTCTGCTTGTTGGTATTCTTTAACAATGCTAGCTTTTTCTGCAGCTGATAATGCCATGATTTTTTCTCCAATATGCCTTTGGTAAGAACAACTTACCGTGAATGAAACGGCCTGCCCGTGCATATTTACAGACAGGTCTGTTTGCCTTATAGACCCGCGGGTAATACACCCATACAAGTCGACGCGAAATTATATACGCTTTTGCACATAAGTGCACAGATTTATTAAGGATTTACGCTAATTAGCGCTAAATTGGAAAAGCCGACGTGGTGCGAGCATGGCATCGTCGTTGCATTCACCTGTGCCGACGAAACCCAGTCCCTCGACATAGACACGCAGGAGCCCATCTGGCAGAGCTGACTTCATGACCGGCTGGCCATGCAGGAAGTAGCGACCAAGATCAGCACTGATAGTGACCTCAGGGAAATGCATCAGTGGCGTTTCCACCGGCAACAGCAATTCATCGAGCGCATCCAAACCATCTCTTTCAAGCCGCTCGCGCAACTCGTCGAGCGTCACCGCCTGGCCCAAATGAAAGGGGCCGGCCTGCGTGCGCCGCAGCACTTCAACGTGACCACCCACGCCGAGAGCATCGCCGAGATCCTCTGCAATACTGCGAATATACGTACCCTTACTGCAGTGTACATCAACGGCTAAGGAAGGATGCTCAGAGGCGATAAACTCACCCAACTGCAATGAGTGAATGTTCACACGGCGCGATTTGCGCTCCACTTCGATACCCTGACGGGCCAACTTATACAGCGGCTGACCTTGATGCTTAAGCGCCGAAAACATCGAGGGGATCTGGGTAATTTCACCACGAAAAGCGGGAGCGGCAGCTTCGATGGCCGCCATGTCGATATAACTTGCATCAACACGAGATAGCTCTTCACCCTCAGCATCGCCACTGGCGGTGCGTACCCCAAGGCGAAACACGCTGTGGTAAGCCTTGTCGGCATCGAGTAGATATTGAGAAAATTTGGTGGCTTCACCAAAACAGACGGGAAGCACACCAGAGGCGAGCGGATCAAGTGCACCGGTGTGGCCGGCTTTTTGCGCATCGAACAAACGACGCGCCGTTTGCAGCGCTGCGTTGGATGACATTCCGGTGGGTTTATCCAGCACCAAGATGCCGTTTACGGGACGGCCCTTACGACGTCGCGCCATTAGGCCTCGCCGTCATCATCACTACTGGGCTTACCCACTGCACGCTGGATCAGGTCTTCCATATAGCGACCATGTCCCACCGAACTGTCGTAGTGAAAACGCAATTTTGGCACGGTGCGCATGGTGCTATCCGAGGCTAAACACGAGCGAATAAAGCCCGCCGCCTTGTTTAACACATCCACAGCCTGTTTGGCTTCCGCCTCGCTCTCCGCCTGCATAAAAGTCAAAAAGATCTTGGCGTGCGAGAGATCGCGGCTCACATCGGCGCCGGTAATATTGGCAATACCAACGCGAGGATCGCGAATCTCGTTTTGAATGATCAGAGCTACCTCGCGCTTGAGGTAGTCCGCCACTCGTTGGGTACGACTATAGTCGCCAGCCATACAGTTACTCCGCCAGTATTCGCTTACAGACTACGCGCAACGGCTTTAGTATCGAATACTTCGATCTTGTCGCCGACCTTCACGTCGTAGTTACGTACACCAATACCGCACTCCAAACCGCTGCGAACTTCGTTGGCGTCATCTTTGAATCGACGTAGCGATTCCAATTCACCTTCGAAGATCACCACGTTGTCGCGCAATACGCGGATGGGCTTGTTGCGATAGATGGTACCTTCCACCACCAAGCAGCCCGCCACCTGGCCAAACTTGGGCGACTTGAACACTTCGCGCACGTCTGCCACACCGACAATCTCTTCGCGCATTTCAGGGCTCAACATGCCGGTCAACGCGTCCTTCACGTCATCCAACAGGTTGTAGATCACACTGTAGTAACGCATGTCGACGTTTTCGTCTTCAACCAACTTCTTAGCGCCCGCGTCTGCGCGAACGTTAAAGCCGAACACGACTGAACCCGTGGTCAAGGCCAAGTTGATGTCGGTTTCGGTGATACCACCTACACCCGAAGACACCACGTTGACTTGGACTTCGTCGTTGCCGATATCGGCCAGCGCCGCCACCAGAGCTTCCAACGAACCACGCACGTCGGTTTTAAGCACCACGTTGAGGGTTTTCTTCTCTTCTGCGCCCATGCTGGCAAACATGTTTTCCAGCTTCGACGCTTGCTGGCGAGCCAATTTCTCGTCACGCAGTTTTTCTTGGCGGTGGAAGGCAATCTCACGCGCACGCTTCTCGCTATCAACAACCGCAAAGGCATCACCAGCATTCGGCGAAGAATCCAGACCCAAAATTTCTACCGGGATAGATGGGCCAGCTTCTTTTGTAGCCTTGCCATTCTCATCCAGCATGGCGCGAATACGACCGTACTGAGTACCGGCAATAACGATATCACCTTTGCGCAAGGTACCACGCTGTACCAGCACTGACGCGACAGAACCACGCCCCTTGTCCAAGCGCGACTCGATAACTACACCCTGTGCAGCAATATCGCGCGGAGCTTGCAGTTCGAGCATTTCTGATTGCAACAACACCGCGTCTAACAGGTCATCGATACCTTGTCCGGTATGGGCTGATACGTGGATAAATTGCGTATCGCCACCCCAGTCTTCAGGGATAACATCCTTCGCCGCCAACTCGTTCTTCACGCGATCTGGATCAGCGCTTTCTTTGTCAATTTTGTTGACCGCAACAACCAGCGGCACACCCGCCGCTTTAGCGTGCTGAATAGCCTCTTCGGTTTGGGGCATCACGCCGTCATCGGCCGCCACAACCAGAATCACGATATCGGTACTGGTTGCACCACGGGCACGCATAGCGGTAAACGCAGCGTGTCCGGGGGTATCCAGGAAGGTAATCATGCCGTGGCCGGTTTCGACGTGGTATGCACCAATGTGCTGAGTAATACCGCCTGCCTCACCCGAGGCCACTTTGGCCTTACGAATATAATCCAGCAACGATGTTTTACCGTGGTCAACGTGACCCATTACAGTCACCACCGGTGCACGAGGCTCCATGGTACCGCCTTCACTGGCCATTACCATGTCTGATTCAAGCTTGGTTTCGATGGCGTTGGCATCGACCAACACAACCTTGTGACCCAACTCTTCTACCAACAACACCGCGGTGTCTTGATCGATGACTTGGTTGACGGTGACCATGGTACCCATCTTGAACAATTCTTTGACCAATACGGCCGCTTTTAATGACATTTTTTGAGCCAGATCGGCAACGGTAATCGCCTCTGGCACTTGAACTTCGTGCACTATCTTCTCCGTTGGTATTGAGAAGCCGTGTTTGTTTTTGCCGCGCGCTTTGCGTCGACCACCACGACCACCCTCGTCGTCACCCTCTTCTACATAGAAGTCGCCGTGCAACAAGTTGTGAGTGCGGTCTTTACCGCGGGTTTTTTTGTCTTTAACTGTTTTCGCCTTCTTGCGAGGCTGGTCATCGTCGCCATCATCAGCTTTACGGTGCTTCACCACATGCTCAGGCTTGGCTTTTTCACCCTCCTTCGCTTGTGCCTTGCTCTCGATTTCAGCGAGCTTCTGCTTGCGAGCTTCTTCTTCCTCGCGCTGGCGCTGGGCCTCTTCACGGGCCTGACGCTCTTCCTCTTCTTTCTTCATGCGACGCATTGCCGCCGCTTGGCGCAGTACTTCGGGATCCATGCTATCGCGTGAGGGCTCTTCTGCTGGCGCTGCTTCCACCACAGGTTCTGGCTCGGGCGCCACCTCTTTGGCAACAGGCGTTTCTTCAACAGGTGTTTCTTCTACGATCGGCGCCTCTTCAACAACGGCAACCTCTTCCACCACAGGCGCTTCAACTACCGGCTCTTCCGCGGGCACTTCGATCGGCTCTTCAACCTGATCCTCGACAACCTCACGCTTCACGTAAGTACGTTTTTTCCGCACCTCAACGTTAACGGTTTTACGCGAAGTACCACTCCCCGTTTTCAGGGTCGAGATGGTCTTGCGTTTCAGCGTAATTTTCTTGGGTGCATCAGCCGACTCACTGTGGCTCTTCTTCAAGAAGGTCAACAGTGTTTGCTTGTCTGCTTCAGACACACTATCACCGGCCGCACTGTGAGGCAGGCCAGCTTCTTTCATTTGGTTTAACAGCCTTTCGACTGGGGTACCAACAACCTCGGCTAATTGACTAACTGTCACGTCTGCCATACAAATTCTCCCCCTAGTCTTCCCTTACTGGCCAGCCTCGTCGGCGAACCAAGGTGCGCGCGCAGTCATAATCAACTCCGCCGCGCGTTCTTCAGTCATTTCTTCAATGTCGATCAATTCATCGATCGACTGCTCAGCCAAGTCATCCATGGTGACGATGCCGCGACTGGCCAAAACGTAGGCCAAGTGCTTGTCCATGCCATCCATTGTCAGCAGGTCTTCGGCAGGCTCTTGATCCAATTTCTCTTCTGAGGCAATCGCCTGCGTCAGCAGCGCATCTTTAGCACGAGCGCGCAATTCTTCAGCGATGTCTTCATCAAAACCTTCGATAGATGCCATTTCATCCAGTGGAACGTAGGCAACTTCTTCCAAGGTGGTGAAGCCTTCTTCTACCAATACGGCGGCGACGTCTTCATCAACATCCAGCGCATTCATGAAGCTTTCCAAAATTTGGCCTGATTCCGCTTGGAACTTCTCGTTGGCTTCTTCGGTGCTCATCACATTGATGGTCCAACCAGTCAGCTCGCTAGCCAAGCGTACGTTTTGACCGCTGCGGCCGATCGCTTGCGCCAGGTTATCGGCATTAACCGCCACATCCATGGTGTGAGCATCTTCATCAACTACGATCGATTCCACATCAGCGGGCGCCATAGCATTGATGACCAATTGGGCTGGGTTGTCATCCCACAGAATGATATCGACACGCTCGTTGTTCAATTCGCCCGATACAGCTTGTACTCGCGCACCGCGCATACCCACACAAGCACCTACGGGGTCGATACGACCGTCGTTGGTTTTCACAGCGATTTTGGCACGCGAACCAGGGTCGCGTGATGCGGCGCGAATCTCAATTACCTCTTCAGCGATCTCAGGCACTTCAATGCGGAACAACTCGATCAACATATCGGGGCAAGCGCGGCTCAAGATCAGCTGCGGACCGCGATTTTCGCTAGAAATCTCCACCAAAATGGCACGCACGCGGTCACCCATACGGAAGGTTTCACGTCCAACCAATTCGCTGCGTGGCAACAGGCCTTCAGCGTTGTTACCCAGATCGACAATAATATTGTCGCGGGTCACTTTCTTAATGGTGCCTGCCAGCATCTCGCCTTCGCGGCCGCGGTATTGCGCAACGATCTGTGCGCGCTCCGCTTCACGCACCTTTTGCACGATCACTTGCTTGGCTGTTTGCGCCGCGATACGACCGAAGTCAACGTTTTCAATTTGCTCTTCGTGAACGTCGCCCACCTTCAAGTCAGCACTTACCTCAGCGGCTTCTTCGGTGGTCAATTCAGTACCCAATTCAGCCAACTGATCGTCAGCCACGACAGTCCAACGACGGAAGGTTTTATAGCTACCATCCTTGCGGTCGATAACCACATAGATGTCGGCTTCTTCTTCGTAGCGTTTCTTGGTCGCTGCCGCCAACGCCGTTTCGATGGCTTCGAAGATAACGCCTTTATCAACGCCCTTCTCATTTGATACAGCATCAGCAACTAACAGGATTTCTTTGCTCATTTTTGACTCACCCTTGGCCTTTAAAAGGTTGGTACGATATTCGCTTTTTCGATAGTTGAAATTGGCAATAAGTACTCGTGCTCATCTACATAGATCACGATTTCATCACCTTCTACGGCGTTTATCACGCCCTTAAATTTGCGACGCCCCTCGAAGGGCACGCGCAAGCGCAGGTTAACCACTTGGCCAACATACGCTTGGTATTGTTCCAGTGTGTAAAGAGGACGGTCCATACCGGGTGAAGACACCTCGAGGGTATATTCGCCGTCGATAGGGTCTTCAACATCCAACACGCCGCTAATGTGGTGGCTCACCGAGGCGCAATCGTCGACAGTAATACCGTTGGGCGAATCGATATACACGCGCAGCATGCTGAATTTGCCCTGCCCTTGGTAATCGACACCCCACAGTTCATAACCCAACGCCGTTACAGTCGGCTCGATCAGGTCGCGCAATACGTCTACTTTTGCCACTCAGTCTCCCGCGGTGTACTTGCCGCACAAACAAAAAATGGGCCCGCGGCCCATTTTGCTGCCGCAAGCGCCCTGCAGACGCGACGGCATAATGTAGATAATAAAAAACCCCAAAATGGGGTTTTTTAAAAGCCGACGCCTTCGCGTCTAACTAAAATTTGGTAGCGGGGGCCGGATTTGAACCGACGACCTTCGGGTTATGAGCCCGACGAGCTACCAGGCTGCTCCACCCCGCATCAACGTCTTTGAGCATGTGCTCTCAAGAGGCCGCAAATTCTAGGGACTTCGCCTATCTAGGTCAAGCCCTAAATACAAATAAATTGAATTATTTGGCTTTTATTAGGCCAGCGATGCCAAAGCCTGTTCTTCCGCCTCAAAAATATCAAAGATGCGGTGCAAGCGGGTCAATTCAAACACCGCCCGAACTTGCGGATTCATGCCGAACAAACAAAATTTACTGCCTGCCTCTTGGTTGCGTCGAAAGGTCGACACGATCAAACCCAAGGCCGATGAATCGATAAAATTCACCTTAGACATATCAACCGCCAATACGTCCGCCGCATGCGACTTCAAAGCCTCGCCAATATCCTGCACACACTTAGCATCAACGCGGCCAATAAGGCGCGCTACAGTAACATCATTGACTACATCGATTTTTAATTGATCAGACACAATTATTTCCTCAATCGGTAATTATTAATTTTTAAACGTAAACAACGCGAGCATCCAGCGCCACCACATACCCAGGTGGCTGCCGACCTCACCTTTTGCTAACTGATAGGCGTCGGCGATGACAATTTCTTCACAGGTCGCTTCGTGCGCGACAGTGATATCAGCCAAGGTCATTACGCCTGGGGCAAACTCTTCAGCATCGGTCACCCAAGTTGGGTATTCAAAGTCCTGGCTGCGCCGTGGACACGAACCCACCAAAGGCATTTCACCGCGCACAACCATCCACAGCCAAAGTGTCTTGCGCCACGCCCGGTGACGCACCAACAAAGTCTTCACCCGCAATCGCCGGAAAGCTCTAAATCCGTTTAAATCACGACCGGACTCGAGGTAAATATCTTCCTCTTTAAACCAATCAAGATTTTTTAACGATCTATATATAGCCAGTGCCACGATAGGCAGCAACAAAAATAGCAAGGTGATCACCGCCATGGCACGCTGCACCAGCCCTATTGCAACGTCATTGTTGTCGCGCTTGGCCAGCATAGCAACATCGTCGATGTGACCCACTCGATCTTCATCGACCAAATAGACCATACTGCCACTGACGACGGCTTTGCGCAGTACGATATTAGAGCCAATAAAGGTTCTGCCAAACACGACACAATCCTGAACAAAACATCCCACATCGAACACGCACTTTTCGGCGGCTACAACATTTGGACCCAAGTGAACTCGCGCCGAAAAGATGCAGCTTTCACCTATCGCCAACGGGGCGTGGTAGCGGACATCATTGGCAATTTTACAATTACTCGCCACATAGCAATGCCGCTCTGCTTCAAAACCGAAAGGGGCAGGGTCGTGCAACTTGTCCGCCAGAATATCCATATTTATCTGCCATATATCTCTTGGCAGCCTCACATTAGCAAGATGCTCTGCGGGCAAAACATGAAGAGATTGAGACAAGTGTTCCGACAATTTAGTCGCCCATCGTTCTGCCCCCTGGATACTCACCAGCGGAGTTCGATGCAACGCCTCGGCGAGATCCTCCACCACACTTTCCGCAGGAAATGACGCCAAGTCAGCCACAACCATTGGACGATCTAGCGCGCCCGTCAAATGCGCAGATTGCGTTTTAAAATTCTGCCCGCTGCGAATATTGGCACAGGTGGTGGTCATACCCGCAGGCGTATGATGCTCGAGCCAATCGCGAGTTTTCTCAGGCATATGCTCCAGCAACAATAATACGTCATTAATACCAGCAGCCAGCAGTCTCTCCAGCCAGTGGGCCAACATTGGGCGAGTACCCATTGGCAACATTGGCATAGGATAGTCTTGCAACATCTCTGACAGCGCAGCAGGCACGCCCGGGTCGATCAAAACGGCAAGCGGTCTAGTTGCCATTAATACGCCCCTCGGCCAAACAACACCGCCGGCAATGTTTTCAACACAATCAACATATCCAGCCAAATACTCCGATGGTCGACATAGTAAAGATCCATGGCCATCTGCTCTTTAAAAGACTTTTCAGCTCGACCACTGACCTGCCAAAGTCCCGTCATGCCAGGCCTAACGCCCAGCCGCCGAAAATCCTGCGGCTGATAAGCCACCAGCTCGCTAGGCAAATGTGGCCGTGGGCCCACCAATGACATATCACCGCGCAACACATTTACCAATTGCGGCAGCTCGTCCAATGAAAAACGTCGCAACCATCGTCCTACTGTTGTCACTCGTTTATCGCGCTTCAATTTCATTGCTGCATGAGCCTCGACAGCATCCATTTTCTCAGCGCCTACCACCATGGAACGAAACTTATACAAAGTGAACGTCTCGCCACCGCGACCTATACGCGCCTGCTTAAAAATGACGGGAAAACCGCCACCCCAAAAAACAAAAATAGCGATAAGCAACAGCCACGGAGCCAATATCACCAACAGCAGCAAGGCCGCACACCACTCGAACGCCCTACCCACCTGCAAATGGCTCGCGCCAGCCTTTTTTACGACAGGAGGCCTCAACACATACACCCTAATTAATTATAAAAACCGATGTCTTTATTCGAATGAGTTTTCTATGCTTGAAAATAGTCCAAGGCAAAAAATCATGCAAGCTGTAACATGTTTGCTACAATATTTTTTATTTATTAGGAACTCTTCATGCTGCCGCTCGTTAGATACGCATCGCTCTGCCTTATATCATCCATACTGGCTGGGTGTAGCCAAACTCGCTACGGCGAAGACATCGTTTTCTCCCACTCCCTACCTGCCAAGACCGAGATCAGTCAGTGTGCCTGTGAAGCGCCAGCCCCAGCTAAAGAAGAAGACCTACAGATTATTGTGTACTTCGGTACCGACCTCTACGCACTTAACGAAGAAGCCGTAACCACCCTTGAATCATTAGTCGCGGCGGTAGACGGCAGGGAATTACATAACATGGCTATTGTAGGCCACACCGATAGCCGAGCCAGCGATAGCTATAACGACACGCTGTCAAAGCGCCGCGCTCACGCGGTCATTGACTATTTAAAAGGACGGGGACTCAGCAGCAAAGCCGTCGACATATCATGGCGCGGCGAATCTACACCGGCGGCTGATAACAAGACCCAAAATGGCATGGCCCTAAATCGCCGCAGCGTGGTTACTGTGAAAGTGACTGGCCGTTAGCCGAAGCAGACAGCAAGTATTCAACGTTATTCCAGCGAAAGATCTGCGCCATATCGGGCGACAAGTTCTCTATACAAAAATCCAACGAGGCTTGTCGCTGGCAGTACTCAAGCTGCTGAAGTTTGGCCAGCACGGAACAATCGATGTAATCGACAGCCTCCATATTCAAAACGAGATGCTTTTGCTTTTTAGCAGCCTCGACAAAAGTTTGCCTGATTTGCGGCATCACACCTTCCGACAGACTACCGCTCAAAGAAATATTGCAACTTGAATCACTCTCTTCGATAAAGCCCACCATGAGACTGAATTTGAACTTCTTTTTGGCGAGTTGCTTTTGATAGCGGCGATAGGGCATCACCTGATTTTTTAATATGCTTAAAAACGCCGGTCCATCTCGCATATTTCGCTTGATCAAGGCAGGCTCTTCAACCATGCGCCACACCCACTCTAAGCCAAGTTTTTGCATCCACACAGGTGAGCGCTTAACCGTGCCCGCAGTAAAATTCACAACCGCCCCCAAGTGCGACACGGTGACGCCGGGAAAATGGTGCTTATTATTTTCAATCCAGGCTTGGCCCTTCTTGGCCCCCAGTGCGACCAGTAAAAAATCAGGCTCGGTCTTTTGAATACGCTCAATGATCTCGGGCGAACTCATATCTTCAACGCTACCAAAACCAGGTTGGTAGGTACCACAGGGAATCAGCATACTGTCTTCGCTATTCAGCACATCGCAGGCACGATCACCAGCCCCCTCAGGCCCACCGAAGAAGAAAACGCGAAACGCCCTGCCGCCCATGCCGCGACGTAGCCTCTCAAATACGCCAGAGCCACTCACCCTATAGGTGAGTGGTATATCCAACAACTTTGCGATCCACACCAAGGCCATGCCGTCGGCAATGACGAAATCCGAGCCAAGCACCGAGCGACGAAACTCCGGACTCAATGAACTTTCAATAAGAAAATTTAAATTGGGCGTAGTTAGGAAACATCCCTCGCCTTCTGACATTTTTTCATTGAGATAAGCCACACATTGAGGCTCGCGACTCACATCTATGGGCAAGCCCATCAAACACCACAGATCACGGGCAAACATGGCTTGGTAATTTATGTCCATAAAACACCGAAGGAAATACAACAAATTTGTAAAAGAAAAACTATTCTATTCAGGGTAGACTAAAGTACATTTTCTTCAACCTCTATAGCACTAAAAGTTATATAAATTACCCAAAATAATGACGCTAAAAAAACGCCCTGATGTTTCTAGCGAAATCTTTGCCTCATTTACTCTGAGCAAAATTGATCGCGCTATTCTCGACAGCATGACGCCCGAGCAGGTAGAAGCAGTGCGCGCGGCGCTGTTAGCTGCAGATGAGGAGAAGCGTCATCAAATAGACATCCGCTTAAATATCCCACTCTATTTTGCCAGTTATTACTTGGTGCTGTTCGGTGGCCGAGATAAGCGCAAAGGCACGCTCTTGAAAGAAGCCATGCGTCAAAATAAGCAGTACACTTGGGGCGGACTATTGATGCTTAGTCTATTGAGCGTCATCGGATTAAGCGTTCTTTTATTCGTCGCCGCTGCGTTTGCCTACTACATTAAATCAGAGTTCGGCATCGACTTATTTCCGGGACAGCACGTTGAAGATGTCATACAACAATGGCTCAGCAATTGATACTGTTACATACTTGTGAAACTCCCCAAATGATCTATGCTTGCAAGGGAAATAGGGTTCTATAAAAAGATTTCTTCAGAAATAAAACTTATAACGAGATACATACGGCTTATCAATGCTTGGCAATTTGACAATTAAAAGCTCTTATCGCACCTTGAGTGCGGCATTATTGTTGTGCCTGCTGCAAGCTTGCTCATCGACCGAACACCTCGTTGATGCTGAATACCATGGGGATAACGCCACCATTGCCCCTTACGACACCTCGCTCCACAAACGCTCGATACACATTTTTGACCCGATCGATTTGCAACCGAAAATTGTGCAACAACAATTGCAGCAAAAGGTTGATCATCTCTTCGTTGTTATCGACAACAGCGATGCGATGGAAGAGGAATATCGTGAATTGAGCAAGCGTCGCTATGCTGAGGAGATCCTGCGACGCTTCAACAAGACACTGCCGCCGGTTGAACTGACCGGGGAAGTCATACAATTCTCAGAGGGCTGGGCCCTAATAATGGAAAGCTTGTCACTCCCATCACCACAATATAATCGTGCGCTGGTAGCGAGCACACTTAACGAAAGGCAGCATTTCAAGCCTGCCAAAGGTGCCACCCTAGCCGAAGCACTAGATCACCTGACGGAACACTTAAGCAAATTACCTGGCCGCAGTGCCGTTGTTCTGATTACAGAATGGCAGCGCGTTGATAGGTCGGTAGTCGAAGCTGTCGCCCGCATGCGCCAACGCACCGCCTTTGGCAAAGGCATTACCGTTGCTGACAATGTCACCGCCTGGGATGGCAAAACAGGCGATGGTGCCTGTATTTATACCATTGGTGTTGGCAATGAAATGTCGCGCGCGAGATTTGACGATGTCGACGTGTGCGGATTTTCCGTAACGGCCGACCGCATTGCACAACCCCGAGATATGGCCCACTTTGTAGAGCGACTGCTATTTTCCGGTCCAAAAGATAGCGATGGTGATGGAATTTTCGACTTCAAAGACGTGTGTCCCAACACCCCCATTGATGTGATTGTCGATTTCCATGGATGCCGTAGATTTACCCCCAGCGCCGACCAGGTCTTGAGAATAATGGAGCCTGTCCGTGATTAAGTTACCGAACACATTTCTCCCCTTGGCGGGCCTTTCACTGGGTATGCTACTGTGCACACAAGCCATCGCACAAGGCATTGAGCCGATTGGTTATTCGCGCGCCGGGGTACTACTCCCACAAGACACCCAACTCAGCAGCGCCGTGCAGGCAGCCGCACGTGTTCAAGATACGCCGCTAGAAGCGCCAAGTATGGAACTTGCGATTCCCAATGAAGTATTGCTTGTTTCGAAAGACGAACCGAGCGAAATCGAGCAGGACATCCAAGAGGCCCTCGACCCTGTCACACTTGAAGAACGCATTCAGCAGCAAGTGGTACAACGCGACATCGAGCAATTTGGCTACGATATTTTCTCGCTCACACCCACGACCTTTGCACCAGTTGAAAGCATCCCTGTCCCTCCCGATTACAGCATTGGCCCAGGCGATACGTTTGTTATTCGCGTGTTCGGTGCCATTGATGTTGAATATCGCTTAGTCGTAACCCGCGACGGTGCCTTGTTAGTGCCAGAGCTAGGCGAATTACAACTGGCAGGCTTGACGTTTAGCGAAGCTAAGACGCTTATCTCGAATGAAATTGCCTCAGCGCGGGTTGGTGCTAAGGCAATCGTCACACTGGCCGAGCTACATACGCTACAGGTACTCATGGTCGGTGAAGTCCCACGCCCCGGCACCTACACCATCAGCGGCCTGTCGACCCTACTGAATACGTTAATCACCACAGGCGGCGTAAAACGCAGCGGTAGCCTACGCAATATTCAGGTGCGCCGCGAAGGCAACATTGTCGCTCAAATGGATATTTATAATGTCCTATTAAAAGGCTTTGACCAGGATAACATCCACCTGCGCCAAGGCGACATTGTATTTGTCCCCCCCATAGGTAACACCGTAGGCATTGCCGGTGAAGTTAATCGCCCCGCCATCTACGAACTTAAAGATGAGACAACTGTTGATGAGGTATTGGCCTTAGCCGGCGGCCTTCAAGCGGCAGCGGCGAAGCAAAAAACCCATATCGAACGCATTTCAGAGGCAGGTAGCAAAACACTGGTCTCAGCAGACCTAAGCAACGACGGCGGCCTTACTAAAGTCAAAAACGGCGACATGATTCGCATTTTCCCAGTCCTTAATAAAATGGAAGATGTCGTACTCATAGGCGGGCATGTGTTAGAGCCTGGCGGCTATCAATGGCGCAACAACATGTACCTGAGCGATCTGCTTGGCAATGAGCGTGCACTTCGCCAAGGCGTAGATTACAGCACGGGGATTATCATTCGTGAATCCTCCAAGTCCAAGCGCACTAGCGTGCAATACTTCAACCTTGGCATGGCGATGCAGCGCCCCACCTCCTCATCTGACCCCAAACTACAAGCGCGCGATGAAGTGATTGTGTTTGATACTAACTCCGCGCGCTCAGGCATCTTACAAGGAGCCGTTAAAAAGATCATAGCGCAATCAACGCCTGACAACCCACCCGCGGTGTATGAATTGGCAGGGGCGGTGCGTCACAATGGGGTCTACCCATTGCAAATAGGTACGCGACTTCTAGACAGCCTTGTAATTGGTGGTGGTATCCAAGCGGGCACAGACCTTAGCTACGCCTTGTTGGTACGCAAAAATCCCTATACGGAACACATTGAATTTATTCAACTCGATTTGAATCGTGCGCGTCGACAGCCCAATGGTGACCACAACCCCATCCTGCAGGCCGAGGACAAAATTTATCTGTTTGATAATTCGATCGATCGCGCTGCCGTCATCGCTGGCGATATTGATAAACTTCGCAAACAAACGGCCTATGGCGAATTTGCGCCCGTGGTAACATTGACTGGCAAGGCAAAATTCCCTGGCAACTATCCCCTCATTCCTGGCATGCGCCTCAAAGACTTGATCCAAGCCGGTGGCGGACTCACCGAAGACGCTTTTGGACGCGCAGCTAGTTTATCGCGTCGTGAGTTAATCGAGGGCGAGTTTTCTGTGGTCGATCATGCCGATGTCAAACTCAGCGAGTCGGCTGAAGATGGTTACGATGCCAACATGATTTTGCAGCCCTACGACTTTGTCGTGCTGCGCGAAAAGCCCGAGTGGTTTAACACTCCGCGCATCGTCAGCATCGAAGGCGAAGTCCTCTACCCCGGCAAATACCAAGTACAAAAGGGTGAAACACTGTGCTCACTTGTTAGACGCGCTGGCGGCTTTACTGAAAACGCTTACTTATTTGGCTCGGTGTTTACCCGCGAAAGCGTTCGTTTGCGTGAACAGGAAGCACTAGACCGTATTTTTGACGAACTCGACGATCGCTTGATGGATGTTCACTTATCCCCAGGCTTCGACAAGGACACAAAACTGCCCATCACTAAAGGCGCCACAGACACTTTACGTGTTTATCAGCAGCTTAAACGACAGAAAGCGGCAGGCCGTATGGTGGTTGACGTTGAACAAGCGGTCAATCAATGCCATGAGACCCCAGACTTTGTGTTGGAGAATGGCGATCGCTTGTTGGTACCGCGTTTTAAAGAAGAAGTGAGCGTGGTTGGCCAAGTTTACTACCCCTCATCGCACATGTTCCGCGACGACCGCGCCGTGTTTGATTACATCAACCTTTCAGGTGGTATGCGCGAATTTGCCCAGCACGAGCACGTCTTCATTGTTCAAGCCAACGGTGAAGTAGTGAGCACCCGCACTGAATTGAGCACCTGGGGTTGGGCGTTAAAACCGCGCAACCTAGTCGTTACGCCGGGGTCAACGATTTATGTTCCGCTAAGTTTGGACCGCATCAATGGTCGCGAGTTCGCCCAATCTTGGGCTGATCTGGTGTACAAAATATCCATTTCAGCCGCTAGCCTAGACTTCCTGTTTAAATAATGAATAAGCCAACTCAACAGCCACCGTTCCACCTTGAGCAACAGGTCGACTTATTGGAATACCTCAATGTGTTGATCCGCCACAAATACACGATTTTCATCGCGGCTACGCTGGCCGCGGTAGTGGTGTTTGGCTTGAGCATGATGATTGAGAACAAATACACCTCTCATGCACTGGTGGCGATCAACATCAACGAAGAACCCGGCGGTGTATCGCCGGACAAATATCAAGCCAGCTATACCCTCGGACTGTTAGAGAATGATTTTATTCTCGACTCAACCCAATCGCGCACCAATGAAACTAAGCGCATGCTGGCTACACTTCGCTCATTTTCGTTTAGTGTGCAATTTATCGAAGAACAAAACTTGCTGCCGTATATTTTCCGCGACAACTGGGATGCGGTAAACGAGACATGGCTGGATGGTTTCCAGCCCGATATGCGCTGGGCCAATCAAACCTTCGCTAACATGCGCTCTTTTGAGCACAGCGAAGAAACGGGACTGCTGACAATTTATTTCACGACTCGCGATCCAGACTTATCGGCAAAATTAGCCAATGCAGTTATACCAAGCTTTAACGAATTCACCAAGCGCAAGCAGGTGAAGCTCATTGAAGAGCGCCAAGCCTATCTCAATAGCCGCCTGCAAGAGATAGACAATATACAATTGCATCGCTCTATCTACCGTATGATCGAGTCACAAATTGGCGCCGAATCATTGATCTATGCCCGCAAGGACTACCCATTAGAAGTTATTCAACCGGCACTACCACCACTCTTTAAATCGTCGCCAAATCGCAAACAATATGCCACCATGGCGTTTGTAGGCTTCTTGGTACTTGGCACCATGATCGCCATGGGAAGCGTGCTACTAGGAAAAATCAAACAAGGACTCAGCGAGTACCAACTGGATGTTGGTCAAGCACTTGAAAACGACCTACCCCCAAAAGATACCAACAGCGAGGCCAAGTTAAGTCCTGCTGATGAATGGATTGATAAGTAAGGAATCAACATGAAAGTTCTCGTCACCGGCGGTGCCGGCTTTATCGGCTCGGCGGTTGTCCGCCACCTCATTCGCGACAAGCAATTCGGCGTGGTAAATGTCGACAAATTGACCTATGCAGGCAACCTTGAATCGCTGCGCGAAATCGACGTCAGCCCACTTTATGCCTTTGAGCAGGTCGATATTTGCAACCTCGTGGAGCTGCAACGCGTATTTGCCGAACACCGCCCCGACAAAGTCATGCACCTGGCCGCTGAATCACACGTGGATCGCTCGATTGATGGCCCCTCGGCGTTCATCGAAACCAACATGGTAGGCACCTATTGTATGTTGGAGGCCGCGCGCCAGTATTGGATGAGCTTGGAAGGCGAAGCGCGAGAGTCTTTCCGCTTCCACCACATCTCCACCGACGAAGTGTACGGCGACTTGCACGGCACCGACGACCTGTTTACCGAGACCACACCTTACGCCCCAAGTTCGCCCTACTCGGCGTCAAAAGCGGGCTCGGATCATTTGGTTCGCGCCTGGCACCGCACCTACGGTCTGCCCGTAGTCGTTACTAACTGTTCCAACAATTACGGGCCCTACCACTTCCCCGAGAAGCTGATTCCGCTGGTGATCCTCAATGCGATCCATGGAAAGCCACTGCCGGTTTATGGTGAAGGCCTTCAGATCCGCGACTGGCTGTATGTCGAAGACCACGCCCGCGCGCTTGTCAGAGTGGTGTTTGACGGCAAGGTTGGCGAGACCTATAACATCGGTGGCCACAACGAGAAACGCAATATCGATGTGGTACACACCATTTGCGACATCCTGCAGGAAATCTACCCCGATAAGCCCGAAGGTGTTAGCCATTTTCGAGACCTAATTACCCATGTCGCCGACCGTCCTGGCCATGACCTGCGCTACGCCATCGACGCCAGTAAAATTCAGGGAGAACTCGGCTGGGTTCCCGAAGAAAGCTTTGAAACCGGTATCCGCAAGACCGTTGAGTGGTACTTAAATAATGAAGACTGGTGGTCACGCGTACTCGATGGTAGTTACCAGGGCGAACGCCTCGGCTTGTCGGCCTAAGGAGATCACATGAAAGGGATTATTCTCGCCGGCGGTTCCGGCACACGCTTACACCCAGTGACATTGGCGGTATCCAAGCAGCTGCTGCCAGTGTACGACAAACCCATGATCTACTACCCGCTGAGCACTTTAATGCTAGCGGGGATTCGCGAGATCTTGATCATTTCTACTCCACAGGACACGCCCCGCTTTGAGCAATTGCTTGGCGATGGTTCGGCCTGGGGTCTATCGCTAAGCTACGCCGTGCAACCATCTCCCGATGGATTGGCACAGGCTTTCTTGATCGGCGAACAGTTCATCAACGGCGATAGCTGTGCGCTAGTGTTGGGCGACAACTTATTCTTTGGCCACGACTTGCAGAAATCGCTAGAACGCGCCGCCTCTAAAGACAATGGCGCGTCTGTGTTTGCCTACCCCGTTCACGACCCCGAGCGCTACGGCGTGGTCTCTTTCGATGCTAATGGCGTTGCTCAAACCATCGAAGAAAAGCCTGCACAGCCCAAATCGCGCTACGCTGTCACTGGCTTGTACTTCTACGACAGCGATGTTGTGGATATCGCCAAAGCCGTGAAACCTTCACCCCGCGGCGAGCTAGAAATCACCGACGTCAACAACGCCTATTTACAACGCGGCTCGTTAGATGTGGAAGTTATGGGCCGCGGTACAGCCTGGCTGGACACCGGAACTCACGACTCACTGATCGAAGCCGCTTCATTTGTACAGACCATCGAAAAGCGTCAAGGTTTAAAAGTATGCTGCCCCGAAGAAATCGCTTGGCGCAAGCATTGGATCAACGACGAACAACTGATGGCCTTGGCCAAACCGCTACAGAAAAACGATTACGGCCGTTATTTGGCTGAAATCGTTAAATACGATATCCGCTAGGACCACTATGAACGTGATTGAAACCGCCCTGCCGGGCGTCTTGATTATTGAACCGCGCGTGTTTGGCGATGAGCGCGGCTTCTTCTTAGAAACCTACTCGGCCGAACGCTATAAAGCGGCCGGTATTCCCCTCGACTTTGTGCAGGACAATCACTCACGCTCCAGTAAAGGTGTGCTACGCGGCCTGCATTATCAGCTCAACCATCCACAGGGTAAGTTGGTACGCGTGGTCAGCGGCATTGTATTTGATGTAGCGGTCGATATCCGTGTTGGCTCGCCGACCTTTGGGAAAGCTGCTTGGGTTGAATTGAGCGCAGACAACAAACGTCAGTTTTATGTACCACCTGGCTTTGCCCACGGTTTTGTGGTCACCTCGGATACCGCGGATTTTGAGTACAAGTGCACCGACTACTACCACCCTGAAGACGAGGGTGCGGTGCTTTGGTCCGACTCGGCACTCGACATACCCTGGCCGATAGATACGCCACAGCTTTCGGCAAAAGACGCCGCGGCTAAGTGTTTAGCGGACATCGCCCCAGACCAATTACCTCGCTATACAGGACAGTAACCGTGAAAATATTGGTGACAGGAAGTAACGGGCAGGTTGGCCACGAATTTAAACACCTGGCCGAAGAAAGTCGACACGAGTGGGTCTGCTTAGATCGCCACGGCTTGGATATCAGCGATGAGCAACATGTCGCTGACGTTATCGCGCGCGAGTGCCCTGATGTGGTCATCAACTGCGCCGCCTATACTGCGGTCGACAAAGCTGAGACTGAACCCGACAAGGCGTTTGCCATAAATGCTTACGGGGCAGCCAATTTAGCTAAGGCCTGCCAGGCCCATGGCGCGGCGCTTATTCACATTTCCACTGACTATGTATTTGCAGGCGACACCCTAACACCTTACCAAGAAAGCGACCCGACCGGGCCGACTGGTATTTATGGCGAGTCGAAACTGTCTGGCGAGCAATCCATTGCCGAATATCTCGAGCGACATATTATCCTTCGCACCGCTTGGGTATTTGGCGCCCACGGCAACAACTTCGTTAAGACCATGGTGCGTCTAGGTGCCGAACGAGATGAGCTCGGTGTGGTTGCGGATCAATGGGGAGCGCCAACCAGCGCCTCGGGAATAGCCTCTTGTTGTTTAGCCATTGCCGAAGCCATCGCAGAGAAGAAAAGCACTGAGATACCCTGGGGTATTTACCATTTCACTGGCGCTCCTTATACCAGTTGGCACGGTTTTGCTGAGCAAATATTTAAGGACGCCGTTGCTATTGGCCTACTCAACAAGGCGCCAAAGTTAAATGCCATCAGCTCAGACCAATTTCCGACCCCGGCCAAGCGCCCCTCGAATTCACGACTCGCCTGTGACAAATTAACTGGCGTCTTCGATGTCGCGCCTGACAATTGGCACGACCAGTTACATTCAGTTCTCCTCGACCTCTGCCACAAGAACTAAAACATGAAGATATTGATGATCTCAATTGAGCTGCCCTATCCACCCACCAGCGGCGGCCGAATGAAAACCTGGAACATGATCAAGTACCTCTCAGAAAGGCACGAAACCAGCTTAGCTTGCATCATCAAGTACGGCATGCAAGATATCGCACGCTTTGAAGAAAACATCGAACTCAAGCACTTCTTGCACGAAGAGGCAACCAACAATGTCCGCTCGGCGCGCAACTTAGTGAAGTCCTATATCGCAGGCGTCCCCATTAATGTGTACCGAAACAGTCAACAGGCTTTAGCTAATAAAATTGCAGCCGTCGCTGATCAATTTGACGTGATCCTAGTAGACCATTTCGAGTCGGCTCAATTTATTCCTGGTGACTTCAAAGGAAAGGTGGCTTTCCACGCGCACAACGCCACCTATCTCATGTGGGAGCGCTTTACTCGTTCAGACGCGGCGCTCCCCTATCGCATAGCCACTGCGTTAGAAACAAGACGCATTAAGCGTTACGAAAGCGATCTATGCAATCGCGCTGACATTGTTTTTGCTTCACCCAACGACATCGATGATCTGGTAGCCATTGGCGCCGACCGATCACGCTGTAGAATCACCTACCACTTAGGGGATGACTCGCAATTGTCTCTCCCCGATATGGTATTTGATGAAACCGCAAAACAATTACTCTATGTCGGCACACTCAATTGGGAAGCTAACATTGACGGCCTGCTTTGGTTTTTTGCCGATATCTGGCCGTCAATTCATGCCGCCGACCCTGACATCAGCGTCAAGATAGTTGGCAAAAACCCCGATCCAAGCTTGTTAGAGGCAGCCAAAGGTTTGCAGGGCATTGAATTTTTAGGGTTTGTCGACGATCTTGAGCCCTTATTCAAACACTCACGCTTGTTTCTTGCACCGTTGCGGTTCGGATCGGGTATCAAGGTTAAGGTATTGAACGCCATGTGCCGAGGCATTCCGGTGATTACCACAGATGTCGGCGCGGAGGGTTTGGATGTTATCTCCAATGAACATCTAGTCATTACCAACCAAGCTGATCAAATGGCTAATAGCATTTTGGAACTTATGGACCACAAAGAACAATGGAATCACATTGCCCAATGTTCACGACAAATTATTCGCGACAAATATAATTGGGATATTGTATTGGGTGATATGGACAAGGCACTGCAAGAAATTACTGGCTAAGCTGCCGGCTCGCGCAGCTGCCTCTCCTGTTCTTGCTTGTATATCGCAGAAAGTGCAATGATCATTGAAGCCATTAATAATCCCGGTATTGTGGTGTAGGTACTTGTAAGAACGTAATTCACCAATTCCGTTACGACTTTGGCTAACAAGCCGATTATTATTGGGCTACCATAGCCATGCATATCCTTATAGTACCAATTACCTTTGATCGCTCTTGCATTTACCCAAAGCGCGCCAACGGTATGTAGAACAGCTCCTACTAGGCCATATCTAAACGCGATCCCTACAATACCGAGGTCGAAGGAATCAAATTCCCTGCCAAAAAGCATTTGCTCTGAAAGCGACTGTTTACTGTTCATTCCCACCCCAAAAAGTGGAAACTTATTTAACTGCTCAAACGCAATATTGTAAGACACATAACGAATACCATGCCCACTGCGATAAAGCGCTTCAGTTTGTTGAAAGTAGAAATCAATCGCGCCATACATGACAACGATGATGGCAGGCAAAGCAAAAACTAGCAGCGCCATTCTCGCCCGGGAGGCAAAGAAGAACAGATACAGCATGACTCCCATGAAGATCGAAGCCGTCATGGCACGCCCCTGAATCAATACCAACCCTAAAATAGCCAATGACAATGTAGCAACCCATATAGCCTTCATCATGGGATCCGTGGTGCGAAATATTTGTAGTGGCGCCACATAAAGGGCTAAGAAAAATGCCGTACCCGGCATTTTTAATCGATATCCTCTCACAGAATCCCAAACCACCAATGACTTAAGGTGGGGATCTGATGACACCCACCAAGATTCCAATGGTAATGTAAGCCGCAGAGTAATGTATGAAAAAACGGCAAAAATCAATGCGATATGGATAGCCTTTTCAATGTCTGACACAGGCAGCCCCATTCGATATAAAAAATATATCGCCGGGCAAATGAGTATGATTAAAAACTCTCGCGATGCCATAATGCTGGGTAGTATTGTGGCGCCAGTATTGGTGGCCCAAAGGTAACCCGGTAGGATCATGGCATACACGATCAGCCCCAGTGGTACAAAGAACCACTTATTCCATCCAAGACAGGGGCGTTTATCATTAAGCGCCACCACTACCGCCGAGTAAACAAACAGGATCAATGCAAACAAAAGACCCAACTCTTGCAGCCGGCCACCCACGTAATAACGCATCGCCCGAAACGCGGTGAGAAAAACGATAACTAGTGCAAAAATGACAAGTTGGCGAACAGTGACTTTCATTAGGAATTAAAGCGTTGCTTCCCAAACGCCACTTTTGTAAGCATCCAGGCGCGCTTAGCATCACCCTCTAGTAAACGCTTAAACGCAATCAAAAGCACAAAACTAAAAACCACCGGGATCGATAATGGGAAGAATTTTCGTGCAACCTTAAATTTATTGCGATTGGTATAAAACTCTGACATTAACGATCCACGCTTGCGATCAATGCTATGACTACCAATACTACCTCCCTCTTTGTGATAAACAATCGCTTGGTCGGCGTAGGTAAGGGTGTATTTATCTTTTGAGCGCAGCGCCCAATCGATCTCCTCATAATAGAGAAAGTAACGCTCCTCCATCAGGCCTATAGATTCCAAGAAATCACGTGGTAGCAACCAAGAACAACCGTGAATTGCGTGTAACTGCTCTCGGTATTGGTTGTGATCAATCTCCCCATCAATTGAAGACCCCATACCCAATGTTGCCGTGCATATTCCGGTCCAGGCGTTGTAACGAAACCCACCCAGCGCTTGAATCTTGTCTGGGAAGTAATAGTAACGCTGTACACTACCGCAGGTATTCGCCACCCCGCTTGCCAATAATTGGCGACTGTGATTTACCATGTGGGAAAGGGTATCGGGAACAATGACGGTATCATTATTTAACAACCATACGTATTCGCACTCGGGTTGTTGTAGTGCGTAGCGCATGCCAACATTGTTACCACCGGCAAAGCCAAGATTTCCTCCAGTACGAATAATCACAAGAGGAGTCGATGAATCTACTTCACGGTTACTGCTAACGTCATCTGCCGAAAGCACTTGATGACCAAGCGGTTTTTGGATAGGTGTCTGCGAATATTTCGCCATCACTTCAGAGGTGGCATCAGCGAGGAGTTCACCACTTGCCCATGCTTGGATCTTTTCAACCGAGCCATCCTGCGAATCGTTGTCACACAGGACAATTTGATAATTTTGATAGTCCGAGCGCAATACCGACTCAAGGCATTCGATAGAGTCTTTCCATCCATTCCAATTTAAAATAACGATATGGACACGCGGTGCGCTATTAGAATTATTGGTCACACTAAAATTACCCTAAATTTTATTTCAAAAATTGACGCAAGCGAGATGCTTGCTAAAATCAAATACTAGTACAAATTTGATAAAACTCTATGACAATTCTTTGGAAAATCCTCTATGCCGTTGGCTACATCAGCCTTATCGGACCACCTAGAGCACTCATTATCTTCCAACACGCCAATAAAAGAGATGGTGAATTGGCGGGAAAACCGCTGTGGTTAATCGTGCTGGCAGAGTGGTTAGTAAGAGCGGGACTTTTCTTGCTGCTAGCAACGTCTATCGAAAGCGCCGTAGGCGACTATAACTTCGAACGAATGAACAGTGATATATTCTTAGGATCGCTTATAGGCGCAGGGTTGGTGCATACATTGGCATACTACGTTTGCTTTAATGGCTCGCTCTCCCTGAAAAGAGCAGATAGGATTTATCGATTTTTCAGAAATTTTTGCTATGCGCTAATCCCCGCGTTCATCATTGCTGGGGCAGCAACGCTGGTACAAATACTTCACCCCCAGATGCTTAACAGCTCAGAGGTGAGTGATATCTTTTTTGCTAGCCTAGCTTTCGCGGAAGTGGTGGGCATCGTAGAGGCTTCACTAGTAAAAAGAGCCCCCAAAGGCCTAGGGAATGAATTTAGAAATGCTGCCGAGCAACTAGACAAAGCATCCTAAGCTAGGCGATATTCAACGGCTAAGCGATGTTTCTGGCCCGGCGAAAGCAATTGTTTATCCTCACCCGCATTAGCCGTTTCAATACACACCATATCCATATATTCATGCTCAGCAAAATCCGCCATAGCTTTTGCCTTTTCTATCCAGGGGTTCCACACAATCGCACTACCGCTTCCTTCACTACGAATAGTGATGGTTCGACCCAAAGACTTATCGATCAGAGCAATCTCACCCACATTATTATCATAAATACGATCCACCTCTCCGGCGAAGGTGATAGGTTCACCACTGGCGGGAAGCCTTGCGAAGTCGGCAACTTTATCGAGATAACTGGCATTTTCTAAGCCCGAAATACTCACTTGGCGACAATCACCCACCTTGAAATAGGTGTGCAAAGCCTGGGTCAGTGGCATGTCTCGATCAGAAAGATTGGTAGTTTCAAGGCTAATTGACAGCCATTTACCTAATCGAATAGAGGTTTTCAACGCACTCGCATAAGGCCATTCTGGGTGGGCAGCGAATACCTCTTGAGGAAGGAACAAATCTATTTGAGTAACACCGCATTCATCGCTAGTGATGGCCTCGATATCCCACAGCGAAGAACGCGCAAAACCGTGTGCACCGCGACCTTCTGGATCGTCGCCAAACCAAGGCCAGCACACTGGTGCGCCGCCTTTTATACCCTTGCCTAATTGGAAAAAAGCCTTTTCGGAACAAAATAGCAGCGCATGCTCATCCGACACCCGCTTAAAAGTAAGCACTTGCCCACCCAGCAAGCTAATTTCTGCCTGACAAAAACGATTAATAACATGAATTTCAGGGAGGCCACCGCGCCCCAAAATAACGCTTACGCCTTCGACATCAGCACAATGACGTTGCCAGGTGGAAAGATCGAATTGGCTCACAGGCGCTCCTAGGATATTAAAGTGACCGGCGCATGGTGAGCCGGTTGCTATTGTCAACGCGCTCGTAATTCGCGTCATCCATCATGGCGCGCATTATACCAAGGCCCAAGCCTGCTGAAACCTCATCAGCATTGGAGTAGTCCCAGTTTTCGAAATCGACTTCGGCCTCAAGCGGATTATAGGGGCTCGCAAAATCGATCAAACTCACTTCGACCATCTCGCGATTCGCCTTGGCCTCTAGCCGGATCTCCCCTTCACCGCTATCTCCATAACCATGCTGAACGATATTGTTACCGGCCTCGGCAATCGCCATTTCAATCCAGGTGGCGACCTCTTGGTTATTGCTGACCTGCAGCACCACTTCACGCACGGTTGAACACAATGTGCGCACTGCATCGGCCGTTGCCTCAACAGTCACACGCGCGGTTTTAAAATCTGGCACCATTTCTATTCCCAATACCGTGATATCGTCTTGCTCTATTGATACATTCAACCAGTTATCGACATCGCTAATCAAGGCGCGGATCGACTCAGTTAAGGTTTTATCCTTGTGGTTAGCAACAATATTGCTGAGGCGATCGTAACCATACTGCTCATTATCACAACCAAAGGCCTCTACAATACCGTCGGAATACAGATAAATTCGGCTGCCAGGCCCAATCTTGCGGCTATAGGTTTTGAATTCAATATTGGGCATCATGCCGACAGGCAAATCGCCATCTTCCCAATATTCACAATTATCTCCATTAAAATGCAGCGCGGGGGTCTGACCTGCCTGGGTGTAATCAATGGTCCGTTGTTGTGTGTCTAGCACGGCGTAAGTAAAGGTAAAGTATTTTTGGGACTCGAGATCCATTTGAAATAACTGATTAAGCTCACTCACTACTTCGTGGGGTTGGCGAGCCATGCCCTCGTGGTCAATCAATAGCCCACCGGGGCGCGTATTCTGGATAAGCATCGAATTGATACTCACGGCGAATAGCGCCGAAGGTACCCCATGGCCGGATACATCCAACAGATAAAAAGCGACTTGGTGATCATTAATGCGGATAAAGTTAAGAATGTCCCCACCCACCGCTTCACTGGGCCGGAAGTGCCACGCCATTTCTATACCGGCTATCATGACATTGCTTTTCGGCAACATGCCGCGTTGAATTTCACCGGCAGCATCTAAATCGCGCTGCAGCGATTGCAGGCTCTGATTGAGCTCGCGCTCTTTCTGTTTACGGCGCTCCGTTTCTTGCTTCAACCTTACCGCGGCCGCCAAACGAGCAAGCAGCTCTACCTCGGAGATTGGCTTGCGAATGTAATCTGTCGCCCCAAGTTCAAACAATTTGCGCAGGCTATTTTGATTATCCTCCGCGGTGAGGACTAGCACGGGAATATCAGCAAAGTCGGGGAGTGACTTTACAATCCTAACCACCTCAATGCCGTCTAGGTTTGGCATATTGAGGTCAGTAATGATGACATCGGGCGGCGTCTGCTCCAGCATGCTTACCGCCTCGAGCCCGTCACTGGCCGCCATGACCTTATATCCATGCCCCTGCAACAACTGACTGATCACTAAACGCGTCGTTACATCATCTTCCGCGAGCAATATTTTCGCTTGGCTTACATCACTCAACGGGCAACCTCTTGCATGGCGTGTAGTTTAGATTTGATTAATTGCACCACTTCGGTAGCGGCGGCTTTAACGGTTGTTTGGTAGGCACTTTTATCGTGGGTTAACGAGCTAGCATCGCGTAACTCGGCCAGTACATGTTGCATAGCAAGCGCCGAACTTATTTCAGCCAATAATGACAAGATATCTTGATGGCTGTCCGCCTGGAAATTCTCTTGCAGCATGTTGTCAATACTCTGCTGCCATTGCGTCAATAACGTGACAGCCAAACTAGGATAACTCGCCAAACGTGCTTCAAAGCTAAATTCCTCCGCATAATCTGCACGCAGTAAATGTTTTTTTAACTCCACCGATAAACGCGAGTTTTCCAATGGTTTGGCAATCCAACCGTTCATGTCACAGCTCAAGAAAGACTGTAGACCCTGCGCCGGGCTATCCGCCGTCAAAGCGATAATTGGAATCATACGCATGTCTTCACCGGCTTCACCTGCACGGATACGACGTGTCGCTTCGTAGCCGTCCATCACTGGCATTTGGCAATCCATTAAGACCAGTTCAAAGTTACCTTTCTGCAAGGCTTTGAGCGCTTCGCTGCCATTCATGACCCAACTGAAACCAATGCCATGCAGTTTGAGCATCTCGATCGCAATTAGGGCATTAACCCTGTTATCTTCGACTAATAGAACCTTGCCGCGCCAGCAATCTTTTTCTTCGATGGGCTGTTGCAGATCATCGGACTCACTGTGCACGTCTTTCGAAGATACAGCGACAGGGTGCTGTTCAGTATTTGTGGGGGCCGCTAGCGGCTCATCCCAAACCTCACCGGCCTCATTCAACAAAGATAACAGAGCGACCAACTGCGGTGTTTCTAAAGGCTTCTCAAGTAAGGATACAAAACAATATTGTATGGCGTGTTTTAATGCATGCTGCTTGCTAAGACAGAGCAAGACAGTTCGCTGTCGCCAATAATCAAGGTACTGTGCATCCAGTGTAGCTTTATCTCGCTCGCTGATACGCTCATCAAGTAGCACGGCATCATAGTTTGCATTGCCATCACGTAGGCGCTCTAACAGTTCATGGCTATCATTCACTACGGTGACATCGATCCCCGCTTGTGAGAGGTCTTTCACCGTGAAGGTACGGTCACCGTCATAGGGTGCCGCCATGAGAACACGACAACCCTCTGCCGAAGAGGCAACAGATAGTTCGTGCTGTACAGGCAACCTAAACCAAAAAGTACTGCCTTCGCCAAGGATACTCTCCACCTGCAAGCGTGAGTTCATCATTTGCAGTAATTGCGAAGAGGTCGCTAAACCCAGACCAGCCCCCTGAAATTTCCGGTTCGCTGCATCATCGGCCTGGGTGAAGTTATCAAAAACATAGTCAATTTTATCGGCGGCTATCCCTACCCCAGTATCCGCCACTGAGAGAAAGAGTGTAAGCCTGCCCGCCGTTACATCTTTCACCCCGAGATTAATTGTTATGCGCCCAGTGTCGGTGAATTTGATTGCGTTATCGAGCAAACTAAACAAAATTTGACGAAGTCGCACAGGGTCGGAGATGACATGGAGATCACTATTTGCCATACCGTTCAAACGAATGGTGACACCTTTAGCGACGGCGTGCTCCTTGAAACTATCGACCAACTCTCGCAGCATCCCCCCAACATTGAACTCGTATTCATCAAGCTGAATCGCGCCGCTTTCGAGCTTTGACATGTCTAGCATATCCGAGATCAACACCTTTAAACGCTCGGCGCTCAGAACGGCTTGATTGACCAATTTTTTTTGGGCTGTATCCAGTGGGCGCTCGTTAAGCAACTGTAACGTGCCCAGTACACCATTGAGTGGTGTGCGCAACTCATGACTGATATTGCTAATAAATTGTCGTTTTACGCGGCTAGCACTGCGCGCTTCGTGTAATGCGCGTTGTAAGTGTTCGGTGCGCTCCTCGACCATCGCCTCTAGCACATCTGCCTGCTCAGAAAGCTTGAGGTTTGCCTTGTAAAGTTCCAGTGACTTTGACTCGAGTAGCTTCTCAGCTTCTTTGCGCGCCGCTTTCTCTCGCTCTAGCCGTCTAAGTTGGCTCTCGCTATCCATTAGCGGCCTCCTTAGAAAAATACTCTTTCAAGTGCTGTTTAATGTCTTGCAATGCGTCGAATAATTGCTCAGCGTTAGTGACTGTTACCGCCGAAATTGTCGCCAGCTCGAATTCAGCCAGCGCTTGCTTCTCAAGCGCCGAGGCAAAAGACGACAATTCATGGGCACCAACGGTTGAGCCAGCACCTTTGATCAAATGCGCTGCTGACTTAACGACCTTTGGATCACGCGAATCAATCGCATCGCTGAGTTGGCGTAGCTGCTTATCAAGGTCCGTTAGATAGGTATTTAAGACAAGGGTAACAATGTCCTCGGACACACCAAGGCGGGCAACAATTTCGTCGATATTAACCTCAAAGCTTTTTGGCGCAGCCTGGGCAACCGTTGGCGCACTTGGTTTTGGAGAGATATCAGTGACGGTGGAACTACCACGCAGTAGTTTAACGAGATCTTTTTCTCGCAGAGGAACACTAATAGTTTCCAATCCCTCACGAGGCTCTCCCCCCATTAAAACTTTGCGCACTGGACTCTGCAATATCTGCACAGCCCCCGGCAAATCCAACATTTCATGCGACAGTAATATCACACCAAATTGAACGCCGTTCCATTGATTCGGAATGTCATCCATGATTTCGTGTTCAATGGCAAGTGAGCGCAATAGACCCTGCGCAATGAGACGGCGGGTGGAATTATTTTCAAGCAGTAACACGCGGCCTGATTGCTTTATGCCTTCAGGAATTGCTTTACCAAGGACCTGTTTGGATTTAACAAGGACGGTATCGCTGCCAGACAAGAGCTCTGAATTTGAGGCGATGATTTGGTTGTATAACTTGGCGATGTCGTCTTTACGCTGCTGACCAAACAACACCAAATATACATCGTCGAAGCCTTCCACTTTGCGCAGTGTCTGAACCAAGCAGTCACGGTCTCGGCGAGCGATCTCGCTATCGACAAAAACCGCAGGCAATGGCTTACCTTCACTGTGCGCAACAGCGATGGTGCAAATAGCCTCGTAGCTACTAGGCACGGCAGTCAGAGCAACCTTGGCATCGCTGAATAGCCGCCTGTGCGCTTCTGAGGGTTGCCCTAGCCAGAGTAGTCCCGTGTCAGCTGCACGGGCAAAGAGTTGTTTAAGCATTCGAATACGCCAAAAAATATCTGTTACATAGTAGTCAAGAATTGGGGTTCTTGCCTCTAAAATACCTATTAATTTTAGATAATTTTTGTGCGAATTTTAGTGATAACTGTAAGGCCCTGCTGGAAGCTAGCGTGGGACCTTATTAGCCACATCCAAGTGGCTTACCCTTTCGGCCAGCTAAAGCTGTTCAAAATCGTTCCCTACGATTTTGTGTTCGTAGAGCAAAGGAAAGCTTTCGCTAGGTCTTTGACCTAGCTCCCACAACGCAATAAACAAAAAAGGCCAGCCCGTTGGGCTAGCCTTTTTTGTTTATTTGGTGCGGTCGCCGGGACTTGAACCCGGACACCTTACGGCACCACCCCCTCAGGTATTTACTGGGTTTCGTGTTGACTGTAGCTCTTATATCCATTAAAAAGTTACAGGAGAAGTTACAGGAATGGCTATAAAGATGCCCAGATACGTCCGTACAATCAAAGGTAATCTCTACTACCAGAGAGATATCCCAACTAAGATACGACACATTGCGCCTAAGAAGACATTTGTCGTTCCTCTTGGTTTGGCAGCGGACAGTTACAGCGAAACAACCTTGGCCAAAGCTGTTGCCGAGGTCACCGAATCATTCGAACTGTACCTAAAGATGCTGACCAATAGTGATCCTAACTCGTTCGATGACTCTGAGCTAGACAAGGCCGCCACTGAGCTTCTGAGGCAGCGTGGTCTTTATCCTGGGCAATATGTTCACGTCAAAATAGATCCTGACATAAGGGCTAAGGAAGAAGCGGAACAATCCCAGATGCAGCCCGACAAGTTTGATCATGCTGATTGGGTTATACCTGAAGCTGATGATACTTTTGATAAGAACAATCGTGGTGATCCGCTGACATTCCAAGACAAAGTGTTCGCACATGCCTACTTCAAATTAGTGGACAAGGCTTCGGCCAAGCCTAAAACCTTGGATTTGCTGTGGCAGGACTATGCTGACTATAAAGACATCGACATCAATCAGCGTGAAGGCAAGAGAATCTATAAAAGGTGGCTGCGTTGGTTATCTATTATTGGAAATCAGAAGTTAGCACCTAATACTATTGACCTGATCCACCATGCACTAGATGTGTATATAAAGGAACGAAGAACCGAAGGTGTTAAAGGTTCGTCAATTAAGCGCGAAGTAAGTGACGTGTTGTCATGCCTTCGTCATGGCTCTAAAAAGCATCGTTTGGGCTGGGTAATTGAGCCACCGTTCATAAAGCTAGAAGTCCCTAAGCCTAAACCGGTAATGACACATGAGGAGCAACGCCAATTAGTGGACTATTGCTTGTCACAAAAAGACGGAACTGTGGCTGCTTGTGTATTACTTATGCTTCAAGGCGGTATGATGCCTTCGGAAGTCATGCGATTAGAACAGGACAGAATTTCCTTGGACTCAACTCTGCCTCACATCGTTCTAGATCAGGAGACCAAGACACAGCACACCAAGTCAAACCCGAGGCGTCGTCTAATACCAATTGTTCTGGGGGGTGACTACATAGCTAAGCACATAGACTCGACGCTTGAGTGGCTTAACAGGACGACAGAGTCAGACCATAGTCACCGTATTAAAACACTGATGAAGAAGGCTACTGGTAACGACAGGTTATCAGGTCACTGCTGTAGGCATACGTTCGAAACTAATTCATTTGCCAACGGTGTCGATAGCGCCCACGCAGCCACTATTGCAGGGTGGAGTGGCGCCAAAGCAGGAGTCAGTGACAAGATGCTTCGCTATGGGTCTGAAGGGCTTGTTCAATCGGAAGTAATACGAGGACTTTTTGAGTCCTCAAAGAGACTACATCGACACCTTCTCACAGAGGGAGGAAGTAAAGTCGTTAATATCAAAAGGGCAAATGTGAGGGAGACATAGGTACCCTATATTATGAATTAACCAGTAGCTTAAACCCTTTTTAACGCCAGTAACAAAATGAAATATATTAGGTATTTCTAATGTTAAATACTTAAGGGATGACCTTTTTAATGATAAATACCGCAGCAAAATACTTCGACATTAATGGGGCTGCAGAATACCTAAGCTGCACAACTTCAGAGGTCTCATACTATTTGCGGGAGTCAAAGATTCATTTTGCTATTCCATTGCGCCATTTTGAGAATGATTCGAATAGAGAGCGCTGGCTACAAGGCTTTGTATTCACATTAGATAAAATTTTCGATGATGAATGGGATTATGAGCAGCTTTTAAGCATCAAACCTACATCAGATAATCTAAGTAAGTTTCACAAAAGCTTTGAGCAATTGAATACTGAAGATGCCATAGGGCACCTTGATTTTCTCTATGCAACCTATGATGACTTACAAAAGTTCTCCGATCTAGATTACGGAAATGGACTAGAAGCCCATTATTTAAGACTCATGAGTGGTGAGGCAGTTTCCATCTGGGATCTAGCTGATCATGAAAATGATGAGCCTATCTGGTTTTTAACGACAGTGAGCTTAAATGATTTGTCTCCTGAGCATCTTGAAAAAGCAATAATCAGCAGAGAAGAATTAGATCTTCGCTTTGGAATGGCCTTTGAACCGTCTGAGCAGCCCTTTAAGCCCCTCAAGAGAATGGATGATTTTGCTCATGTCCTTTTAGAGTTTGGCAATGCTTATTTTCACGAGTATGCAAAGAGGCCTACTCCATCAGCGCTACTTAATTATATGTTAAAGCATCCCTCTGGTGGTGAAACGATTGGAATTGAGACCCACTCTCGAAAGGGTTGCTTCAAATACAACGATACAGTTATGGATACTGAGAACATAAAAGATAGAATTAAGAACATGACAAAGGGGTTTAACTGGTAATCTTTGGGGGTATAGCAGGTTTTAACTGGGTATAGCTCAGACCCAAAGTTAGGTGACATAAAGTCCAATCATCAGTAGAAATTACTGATTTTTAATTAACTTTTATCACTGAGGTGACCTTATGAAAATTATGCAAATTGCTGGCTTGGAACCAATTAACCAAATCTCTTATAAAGATGTTGAAGGTGACTTACGATCAGCAGTGTGCGCACTAGAGGAGTATGGCTGTATCATTATTGATGCGTTTACGTGTGAGTGTTGTGGCGAACTGAATATCACTATTCCAGCTCATCACTTAGATGAAATGGACATCATAAGCGATGGCGCATTTGAGAATTTATTGGGCTACTGCAGTGCACAGTATGTACTTCCAGGTATGATCGAGAATAAAGACCATTTCAGTCCAATCAATATCGTCCAATTAGCTTTCTCTGCTGGTGAAATTGAGGATTTTTGTTGTGATGTTTACCAACTCTGTGACATTAAGGCCGCCAAGAGAAGAACTGCGTCAACTATTCACTAGTCTTCTCAGGAGGGGTAAAACCCTCCTTTTTGTTATTCTTCGCTTTATATTTACACGATTTGATTCATGCAGGCCATGGAGTGTAAACTTGAAGTTGACATCCTTTTAGAGCCTCACAAAAATGACCTTCGCCGACAAAGTAAAATCACTACGAACAGAAGCCAGAATGAGTGTTAGAGAGCTTGGTCGCCAAGTTGGTGTGAGTGCAATGCACATTTCCAACATAGAGAATGGTAAATCAAACGCCTCTCCTGAAATCGTAAAGAAGATCGCACAAGCACTTAGTGCAAATGCGGATGAGCTTCTCATGGCATCCGAGCAGGTAGATCCTGAAATCGTTGATGTAATAAATAGTAATCCTCAAAATATCCCAAGCTTTCTTCGTGCTGCAAAGAACTTAACCCCAGAACAATGGGTACTCATACAAGCTCAAGTTGAAGAGCTTACTAAAGACAAATGAGACCATTTGAGCCGAAGGATTTTAGCCAAGTACAAATCGAGAGTATGGCTAATGATCTGCTCACTTCGTATTTTGAGAGTATTGGTAAGCCTTTGGAATTGCCGATACCCATTGAAGAAATAGCAGAGTTTCACCTCGGCTACGAAATAGTTTTTACAAACGAAGGGCTATATAGCTCCGAGGATTTCCTTGGTGGCATTTGCTTTGAACGCTCGATCATTTTCGTGAACACGGCATTAGAAAATCACGAAGGACGCTTAGCGTTTACCATTGCTCATGAGCTAGGACACCACATTCTGCATAAGGAGGATTACCTAAAGTACCTCGACGGTGATAGCCCAGAGATATTATGCAGAGACACAACTAAAAAGCCCCTAATTGAAAGACAGGCTGATCAGTTCGCAGCAGCCCTCTTGATGCCAAAAGAATTACTCACTAAAAATTGGAATTACCCAAGAGTCTCCTCAGTCTATGATGCTTATAAAGCAGCTGCCGAACTTAAATCAAAGGTATACCTCAGTAATGTCTCATTATCTGCCTTGGTAAACAGGCTTATAGATCTTGAGCTAATCATTAGAATTGCTTATCAATCGGGACCTCCAAGGTCAAAGCCCTACAGTAGGCTTGAAAAGGCCGCCTTCATTCTACGTAAGCGCCTATCCAGAATTTTTCCTAGCAAGTAGCAAAACATTTCGTTCACTACTAATGCATAATCTGTAAATTTATACTTTACAAATGTAATTTCGTTGTTTACATTGTAAATGTACAGTTTACAAATGGTGAGTGATATGAATTCAGCCCAAATATGCCAATCAAAAATCGAGGGATTCCTCTCTAGGCCATCATTCAGCGGTTTCACTGGCGATGACTTGTTCATCAAGCAGTTCATAAAGAAGGCATGGGGGCAGGACATAGCCTCACTGTCAAACATGGCCGAAGCACTCAAGAGCCTATTTAATAGCTACGAGAATACTGAGCTTTTAAAATTATTTGAAGGTCTTGTGGCCCGTGCTATCCATCCTTCGGTCAACCCTTGGGAAAAAGATATTGATCTCGTTGATCACTTTGGCCACTTCAACTACTACTTGGAGCACCTCAATATCATCCTAGGCTGCTACCAATCAGTTTGCGGGACTAGATACCTAGAGCTTTCAACTAAAATCAGCAAGCATCTGGTCAAAGCTACCATGACCCAGAAAAATGCTCACGCCAGGCTTTTGCCTCACGTAAATATGCGATGGTGTGCAGATCAAGCAGCAATTCTGTATTCGCTATGGCTATACGATCAAAATAACAACACATCGCTGTCAAATGCACCTATCAATGCATGGCTAGATGTCATGAAGGATAGAGGCATCCATCCCGAGACAGGTCTGTTTGTCACTGAAATTCTAGGTACACGCAAGTACTCAAAACAGCCTAGGGGATGCTCTTTGGCCTACATGATCTACTACATGAGCCATTTTGCATATGAGGTGGCAATGGATCAGTGGGTTCGTTTCAAGAATCATATGTACGTGTACAAAGCGGGACTATGTGGCTTTCGGGAATATCTCCCTAGCTATACCGGTGGTTGGACACCCGACTCAGGCCCAATCATCTTTGGTGTGGGTATTGCGGCCTCAGGGCTTTCATTGAAAGCAGCAGCGGTACTTGGTGATCATGAGGTCTACCAAAAACTATCAAAACAAGCCTCAGTGATGCACAGATTCTGTGAGTTCATGGGGCATATCCCTCTAATTAATAAATTATCTCTGGTCGGCACAGACCTTCTGGCTAGCAGCATCATGCTGGCAGCTAAAACCACCTATAAATAGGAGAATCATTATGATTTCAGCAGGTTCAATCGGGATGCCATTACACTTTGGCAAAGTCCCAAATTTTCTTACAGAACGAATGGGCAACATGGGTGAAGCCATTGTTGAATCAATATTAGACAACTACGGTAAGTCAGAGCTTCTGACTCGAATGAGTGACCCAAACTGGTTTCAGGCGCTTGGTGCGTTGATGGGCATGCATTGGAACTCAAGTGGTGTGACAGCAGTAGTCATGGGGGCTTTAAAGCGAAAGATGAACTCTAAGGCTCAGGACAATGGTATCTATATCCTAGGCGGTAAAGGCAAGGTCGCATGGTCTATGCCACAGCAAGTCGATCGGGTAGCAAAACTAAAAGATCTAGATGGCAAGCAATTATTGAGGGCTTCAAAGCTTTGTGGTCGCATAGATAATAATGCTATCCAAGATGGTTTCGATCTATATCAACAGTACTTTGTGCTCTCAGATGAGGGTGAATGGACGGCAATTACTCAGGGTATGAACAAGGGAAATCGAAGAGCAAGACGCTATCACTGGCATTCCCCTACTGTTAGATCTTTCGGAAGTGCGCCTCACAAAGGCATTGCGGGGCTTGAAGACCAAAAGATACTCAATCTTGTAGATCCTTCCGCCAAAGAGCTTCAGCAACATATGGTCTCTCTGACCAAAGAGAAACCAAAACATATTATCGAGGCCATTCAAGACAGTGAATTGCCAAATAGGCACGATGTACGCAAAGAGGATATCAATGCATCACGTTTAGCTTCGGTATTAGATTTAGCCTACAACAGAGATATTGAGAGCTTCGAGGATCTAGTTGAGCTTCATGGCGTTGGTCCAAGGACTCTCAAGGCATTAGCCATGGCTAGTGAGGTCATACATGGGGATGCGACCAGATTCCAAGACCCCGCTAGGTTCGCTTTTGCGGTCGGTGGTAAAGACGGAAGGCCCCACCCTATAGATACAGAGTCCTTTGACGAGACTGTGAGTATGCTTGAGGACTCCCTGAGGCGGTCAAAGTTAGGCGACAAGGATAAATCAGGAGCTCTTAAGCGTCTGCACAATGCGGCTGTAGAAGGAGAATCTAAAGGTATTCCTATCGACTTTATTAATGAATTGATCGATCACGAGTGGAATCATGCCGAGAATAATAATGGCAAAACCTTCTTAGGCACTGTGGTCAAGGGGCTAACTCGGAAGATTATGGATACCCAAAATGGAGTGCTCTATGGACGTGATAGCAACTGATCGTGGCTATGACCCATTGAAACTGACTGGCTCTACTGAGTCAGTCGTTGTCGATGGTAATCGCCGTAAGTACGTTCAGCTAGGGAGATCACTTCGCTTCTATGGTGGCACTACCAGTGCTACTGAAGTGGGGTGTAACCTGCGATGTAAATTTTGTTTCAGCGATAAACCGGTATGGAAACCAAAGGAAACAGGAAGGTTCTTCAGTCCCAAAGAAGTCTTTGAGGGACTTGTGAATAATGCACGTAAGCATGGACATAAAACGATATCTGCCTCTGCATCAGAGGGTACTCTGGGCAGACAACACTTATTTGAACTACTGGAGCTGGTGGATCAATCTGAATTTGTGTATGTTCTAGAGACAAATGGAATGACATTGGGCGCTGACCCAGAGTTTGCTATGGAATTAGCTAGATTCAAAAATCTTCATGTACGTGTATCCATAAAAGGATGCACTGCAGAGGAGTTTCACGTTCTCACAGGGGCCAAGGCATCTGCCTATGAGCTACCCTATCGTGCCCTTGACAACTTAATAGCTGCAGGGGTTTCGTGTAATGCCTGTCTCATGATTAGCTTCTCGAACAAAGAAACTATCAATACTGCGAAGAAAAAACTTTATGACCTTCATCCAGGTATACATAAATCGTTGGAATACGAGCGAATTAAGTTGTTCCCAAAAGTAAGAAAAAGATTGTCGAAATACGGCTTAGTAGCCAATAGGGGAAACTCTTGCGCTTCGTTACCAGTGATTGAAGGAGTCTAGATATGGGCTTAGGAGTCATTTTTATCATTTGGCTTGTACTTGTAGGAAGTGCATTAAATGCTATTAAAAAGGCTGAGGAAAAAAGAGGTTTTCCTGAGCATACAGATGGGATGGCAGCAGGTATGACCATTGGCTTTTATACCTTATTAGCTTTAGTAGCTGCCATAGTTTGGATTTTTATTTAAAACAATTTAGGAGAAGCAGCATCATGTTTTGGAGTGTGGTTGTACTTTTTTGCATGATAGCCCTGTTATGGATGCCTGTACGAGCATTGATAAAGATGTTCCTTTATATTTTAGATCCGATGAAGGGCAAAGATAAACTCGGAGGTTGGGATAATGAGGGAGATAAATGAATAATCTAGAAGAAAACGGTGTCGCCTCGTCAATTGATAGTTTCCAAAGTTACCAGATTGCAACTAGTGGGTTACAGCTTGCAATTTGGGCGGCAAAAGATGGTGAAGATATACATGACTTAGACACTGAAAAAATTTTGTCGCTAATTAATAAGTATGATTATCAAGATGAGTTTAATGAAATACTCGGCGATGATAATGCTTTTGAAAAATCAACTTCGGCTATATGTGAAATAATTATTGAAGAATTGGAAGCACATTTTGATGGTTGGAGAAACTTATATCATGACGAGCCTCCTCTTCAAGATATCCCTCGAAACGAAATGATTGCCTACCTTGAAGAGCAAGCCGACGAGCGCGCTCGGCACTATTGGATTGAACATCATGCCGCATATACAGATCCAAATGAACTAGGCGCAGATGGTATGCCAAAGAATGGCTGTTTATTAACTCTATTACTGGGAGGCGTGCTCTTTTCTTCTCTCGCCATTTCGACTTTTAATGTCATCCTTGAGTTTGCTTAGGATATTAAAGGAGAGGTCAAAATGAAAATCTATTCTTGTTTAGGCTTTTTGATGCTACTACAAGCATCTTTCTTGCAGGCAGAGTGTATTAAGTTCAAAGGTTCGAAAGGATACGCCTTTAGTGAGCGAAATGAGTTTACGCTTGAAGAAGATGGTTTTGGAAGTACTGAATTTTTGAATTTCGGAACAGTTGGAGGAAACGATAGTTTTATCTCTGTTGCATACAACGGTGTTATGGCAGCCCCATGTTTGAGATGGACCGATGATTATGTTCTTACTTGTATTAGGGACAATAGAGACCTTGAAAACGGGATGTCTGTAATAACATATTACTGGAACAAGACAACTGACACTGTATTGATTAACAGAATGCAGTATGGCGTTACTGACGGCTTATCTACGAATAAATCAATGATGCTTAAGAGCGTCGGTACTTCAAAGTGTGAATGAACATGTTATTAGGTTGGTGGTTATTCATTTGGATATTAACTTACATTGGCTTGTACAATTTTCATACAAGACCAAGGGGTGAATATGATTGTGAGCCAGATCTAGGTCCTAGGGATACATTAGCATTAATGATGCTGTCTTTTGTTATTAGTGTTATCGTGATTTTAATTTTTGGTTTTGCCAGTTAAGCGTAAAACTAATCATTTAGCTAATTAAAATACTTAAGATTTCATAAAATGGAGATTTAATATTGGAGATATTAATTATTATCGGAATTTTAATTGGAATGTTTGTGTTATCAATACTTATTTTTATTCTTCGTCATAATGATAACCCATGGAGAGAGTTTGGAATAAGTCGCGATGAAGTTGATCGTTATGATATTAATAGTGATGATATTTACAATAAAAATCTAAGCGATCCTAGCGACCCCTGGAAAGAAAAACAATAATCTATACTTTTTAATAATTGAAATTGCTATATATAGAAAATTTTTATGTTAAAATTTTTTGGTAATTTATCGCCAAAAAAAACTATATAAAATAAAAAATTTGATATTTATAAAGCAATATAAGAAGGAAAAATCCTCATGAATAAATTAATAATTTTGTCTATAATAGCTTATGTGATTAGCTTGTTAATAAACGGTATTGGATCTTGGGGTATCTCATTATTTTGGGTGGCTTTAGTTGCTTGGATACAACATATCGTAAAGTGCATTGAAGAGGACAAAATGTCTCTTCTGTTGATCGGAAGTATTTTATTCCCAATTGGGGTAATTAACGGACTCGTTATTTGGTCAAAGGATTACCAGAGCCATAAAGTGGATTGAGCTTATCTTCAATAATTATGTTGCTAAGCGTAAAGCAAGTTAAATGGAGTATTATAAGGTATTGCCCAGCCAAAGTATTTCAATGAACAAACTATGGCTAAGGAGCTATCCGAGGAACTAAAGATTGAGACCAAAGTAATCAAGGAGCTACCTTGTTACCAGTATCAACTAGAGGATATGACTATACTTGAGTTCTATCCTTGTCACGTGGAGATAATCCATGGCAAGCCTAAGGCTCTAGAGCATATGTCAATTAAGTATGTAAACATTGATGCCATAGGAGACTATGAATTAGCTCCTCCTAACTACCAAGCTTTAGAGAGACTAAAGGTATATTATGCTAAGGACCCCTAAGTAACTAGGTAGATTAATACTTAAATGAATAATACCTAAGGAGCCATAGGTATTACCTAAGTAGCTATAGGTATTACTTAAGAATACCTTTGGGTAGACCCCCGGTGTCTATACACGGATTGTAATTCTATGAGCACAAGTAACCTTGAGACACTGTTGAGTGTTATAGCTAATGCCCCCTTGCCTAGGGATGACAAGGATCACCATTCACCTTTGACGCCAAAATCTCTCCATAGGGATTCTTCAAGCTACCCAAGATTCCAAGAGCTCGTTGCCTACTATGTCAATGAGTCAAAGGGTAAGCGAAAGCGTGTAGATCACCTAGCTGCCTTCACGTTGCACTGGGAGTACTTTTTACTCTGCCTCTCTTGGTCCTTGTTCCAAAGGAACTGGTTGTACTTCAGTCTTGATGACAAAGCCTATAAGACTGACCAGTGGTTGCTCAAGTACAAGCTAAGTCATTCATGCGTTAAAGACATTGTTTCTTACCTTCAAGACAATGATCTTGTCGAGTTTCTTAAGGGGGCGCTTTATCAAGGTGATACCATGAGGTCTAGGATATTCCCCAAAGAGCATTTGGCTGCAGAACTTTGGCAATTCTTTTTGGATTCAGAGGAAGATATTAAGCCACCATACGTCACGCTGAATGACCCCAGTGGACAGTGGGGTACGATCATTAACACTAGCCTCCCCAGTGATCACCCTGACAAAGTTGAGATGACCAAGATTAATGAGTTTCTCAGGGGGCATAAGTGGGCTTGTAAGGCACCTGTGAGGCTTGTGTACAACACTGATGCATTTCATGGTGGTCGTCTCATTACGCCCTTCCAGAGCCTCCCAGATCGCTCCTACAGGCTTCGTATAAACACACTAATAGATGGTAATCCAATTGCTGAGGTGGACTTCAATGCTAATCACCTGCGACTGGCATTGGCAGTGCTAAACAATGAATACGCAGGGGATACCCCATACGAGGATATTGGTGAGATTGCCAAGGTTGACGACAGAACTACCATTAAGATGTTCATAACGATAGCCATGGGTGCTAAGAATTCAGAGGAGGCAATGAGGGCTTGTGCTTCCAAAGGTATAACTAACAATATCTTTAATAGCTTATCCCAGGCTGCAGTTCAGAGATTCCCTAGGCTTCCTTTGTTTGAATCCTGGGGTGTTCTGGCTCAGAATCTAGAGGGAGCAATTCTTAAAGATGTTATGCTTCAGGGTGTAGACAAAGGCATTGTCTGTCTTCCTGTGCATGATGCTATTGCTGTGCCGCAGGGTAACGAGGATTGGGCATTGGAGGTCATGCAAGAGGCCTGGCAAAGAGTAACTAGCGGAATCAAGACAAAACTAAAAACAGATTATGCAAAGTTACAAGTGAAAACTTAGTTGGGCCCGATTAGTATGACTGAACTAGAAAAGATTGGATGTCATGAAATAACTGGTTTTACCTAATAGCCTCACGCATCTTGTAAAAAAAAACTAGATTGGTCTTTCAAACCTAGTACTATAAAAAATCAGATACCGAAAAGGAGTTTCTATGTCTGACGAAAAATTCTTTCTAATTGCGACCAATGAATATGACGATGGAAATGTCGACGATGCACTCTTAGCTAAAGCCATGACGGTCGCCCTTGGTGATGAGACAAAGGCTAAGTATCTCTATATACAATACAGAGTTGATCAGTTAACTGTCGGAGAAAGTATACTCTCTAAACAGCATTCATCGAAAACGACTTCGGGGCATCCGATATATAAGCAGAATGACATAGCGCCAGTATTTGAATCATCGTCGAGCTCCTCTGAGGCTACATTATCATCAACCCCACAGCCGGCTTCACCGGAAAATGATCTCGTCATTATGGGGCGGCGTCATTTACTGGCCGAACACTATGCGACGATAAATGCAAGAAATCACGCCTTAGTCATCGAGGAGATTCGTGAGGGCAAACTGTATGGCAGGAAATACAATGATCATTGGTATGTGGAAGTAGACAATGATCCGCCGAGCCCTATGGTATCAACCAATGTTGAATGGCCGGATGTGCCGACACAAATGGTCACCACCGATGTTGAAACGTTTGCCCGTGATGTTGAAGATGAGGCGTCATCTATTATCAGCGGTATACGTGAAGGGCGTTATCAAGGTCGAAAGCAGGGCGACCAATGGTATATTGATCCACAAAGCTATTTCGCGAATCACAGCACGCAACATCCATCAGGCCACTCCATTGTCGCAGATAATCTCAAGGACTCCTCCTCCCTAAATAGTTGGTTGCGGTTTGGGCTCTTTGCGCAAATGTTCATAGGTGTCGTCTGTGCCATTTCCTCCATGATGCAATTTAATCTTTTAGACAAGATGGGCAGAGGCGCCTTTTATTCCCAGGCAGCGATGGAGGCGGCGGCCAATGCTAATGATGAGCGAGAAGCTGCGCTAGGTGTTGCCTTCTTAGTTGTGTGGCTAGTGAGTGGTGTGATTATCCTGAGATGGATATATCGAGCCAATCAAATTGCGCGTGCTAAAGGGGCACAGGACATGACCGTTACGCCCGGTTGGTCAGTAGGTTGGTATTTTGTGCCTGTCATGTGGTTTTGGAAACCATACCAAGCAATGAAAGAAATATGGCAAGCGACAGTGTCCCCTTCGGATTGGCACAGCGTAGAAACTCCCGGCATTTTCCCGCTTTGGTGGGCTTTATTTATTGGCAGTAATGTTCTAGGGCAAGTGATATTCAGGATGTCTCAGCGTGATGGTGATATCGAATATTTGCAGTCGATTTCTTCTATTACAGCTGTCTCACATGTGATAGACATCGTGTTGGCCATTGTCTTTTTGAAACTGGCGAACCGTTTGATTTCTCACCAAAGGATTTAATAAGAAACAAACGTCATTTTATTTATAGTACCGATGAGCCGATGATTTTTTGCATGTTCGGATGCCATAGCCTCAAACCCAGGAACAAAGGTCTAGAAACTAGGAAGATTCTTACATGGACTCTGGCTATTAATTAGGAAGAAAAGCTTGGATCGCATTGGAGATATTTTGAAAAACTTTAATGTCAGCGCACTGCGTAGCGAAAAAGGAGAAGTGGACACCTTTGGAAACAACAGTGCTGCTTATGCAGCCTTGTTTGGTTTCTGGTATTTCGTAGCAACCAGGGCCTGGTGGTGGGCATTAGGATCTCTGATTCTTAACACTGCCACCTTTGGAATAAGCAAACTGGTCATCGCCTGGTGGGCGCGTGACATAGCCATAAACAACCTGAAGGAAAAAGGCTGGACGCCAACCCATTTCAACAAACAAACAGAAAGAGGGTATCTATGGAACCGCATTGGATGGATCGCTGTAATGTTCTTCATAAACCTGGTGCTGGTTGGGATTCAGTTCGCTGCGCAGTCTTGAAGTGGTCCAAGATAAGGAGGACGCTATGAAAAATATTATTGTAACTGCAGTTCTAGTCTTGGCAATTTTGCCGGGTATTTCATCAGCCGAGAACTATTCTTATAAAGATTGGCGAATGAATGACCATGATGTACCACTGACAAACTCAGTTTCACATGGGCCAAACCGTGTCATGGGCATCCTGGCATGCGAAGATGAGATCGTATTGTTTGATACTGCCTATGCAGAGATTGAGACGGGGCAAACAGTGGCAGCTCGATTTCGAATTGATCGTGGTCAGATTTATACACTGATCGGAAAGATCACACAGCTAGATGGGGACTACAACTCACTGACATTCTCAGCCATTGAAACATCAATGTTTGCTGACATGCTTCTGGGAAATACACTTCGAGTTCAGTTTAAAAACAGCAAGACCCAAGCCTGGGCGAAAGATGAGCATTTGATCGAAGTGTATTCGCTTCAGGGATTTCAGCACATGGTTAATAAGTCACTGAATATTCGCTGTCCAGATAACGGAGAAAACAATGCGGACTATTTTGGCGAAAGCGCATATTTTGATGAAGAAGCAGGCATTTAATCATTGCAATTAAGTGCATTATTAAGCCGAAAGGTCCGCTTCTGAAATAATATAGAGCAGCGTCTTATCAACCTTCGGCGCCGGAGCGCATGATGATGATCTTGAAGCAAGAGTTAGTAAATTATTAAGGAGCAAAACAAATGAGGAAATTTTTTAGCACCTTCTTTACATTTTTTCTTATTGGTGCGTCTCCTAATTCATTAGCAGTTGTTGATCTCGACTTAAGAGATCCTGAAAATATTGACATAGCTGATATTTATATTGCACACAATTTTATAAGAATAGTTAGTTTTGCAGATACTCAAGGAGATAAAAATAGCGGCAGGTCATTTTTCGGATTAAGTAAAGATGGCGGAGAAAATTTTGAAGATGTTTTTGTTGCTTCAATCTTATTTAATAAATCTGGTGAGAGAAATATTTATATCACAACAAATATTAAGTGCGAGGGTGATGGGGCTGATCTTGACGATACCGTTGTTAAAACCGCTGGGCAAAACGTCAGGTATTTACAGTTCTGTAATGGTGAAACCATCTATATAACCCCTCGTAGCGAGGCCGGTAAAAATTTCCTTCTTAAAAAATTCAAAGAACTAAATAATGTTGCATTTGAGTTTTCACACCTAAATGTACTATTTGATGCGACCGGTTTTACAAAGGCTTGGGAGAATATAGGGGGTGATGCTTTGTAAGCAAAAGTCTATCCGCTTAATGAAGTCATTTAGGGGTATCTATTTGCTACGTAAGTGGTTCAACGCGCTACAACGTTCTTAAGAGAGCCAAAGGCCGCTGTGAGCTATGTTGCGTCAAAGCTAAAACCAAAGCTCTTGAGGTTGACCACATTGTCCCACGAAGCAAAGGTGGATCAGATGCTGAGGAAAACTTCCAAGCACTCTGCTACAGCTGTAACGCTGCCAAGGGCAACAAAGACGATACTGACTTTAGGTCATGGGGTGAATTCTTTGAACAACGAGAGTGTGACTGCTTGTTCTGTGGTCAACTAGATAGCCGTATAGTTGCTGAAAACGAGTTAGCCTATGTGATACGTGACGCCTTCCCAGTAACTGAGGGGCATGCACTGGTGATACCCAAACGGCATGTGAAGGACTACTTTGGGCTTGAGCAACCAGAACTGAACGCTATCAATCAGCTACTTGAGGAGCAACAGCGGACACTAGAAGCTGAAGACTCAACCATTGATGGATTCAATATAGGGATGAACTGTGGTGAGTCCGCAGGTCAGACTGTATTCCATTGCCATGTCCACTTGATACCAAGACGGACTGGCGACATGGATAAGCCAAGGGGTGGCGTAAGGCACGTTATACCGAGTAGAGGTAGTTACTAAATTGCAAGGATTACATTGAGGCAAACTTAATTAGGTATATGAAAGACTACTACCTATCACAGTTCCTATAACAAACCTTTTTGGCAATAAATCCTGCTTTTGCCATACATGAACTAAAAGTTGCGCTTGAAATTGAACTTGCACCATTACTTGCTTTTGTGGTCATGAAGTAATCGTTACAGCTAGCATTCTTGACATATGAATCTGTTGCATTACTTAGCCCACTTAGAGAGCCTCTTAAACCGCTTGAATTCTGAGAGCCATAGACATTAACTGTTGTGTTATTTGAGCTATTGGCTGCGTTTCTACATGCAGACTGTTGAGCCTGATACTGTGACATTAACTCATTATATTTTTGGGCATAGACAACTTGCGCCTCAGATTGGCAAATACTGCTTTGAACTTCTGCACTATACTGTACGCTTCGTACTGGTTTATAAACTGTCTTATATGCAGGTAGTGAGCAACCAGTAATACTAACTAGAGTAAAACTTATCAAGAGCGATTTGGTAAATTTAGAATCCATGCAACATCTCGTTTTATCCATTACAGTAAGTAGAAAGCCTACCGTTGGAAATCGTAGAGCCGTCGATACAGTATAAAATTCTACTTATCACATCATAATCATCGGCAACTGCATTTGGCACTAAGTCAAAACTTGGTAGGGCATTTGCAAAAAGCGCAAACACCAAAGCCCATAAGATCAACTTTACTGATCCATGCAGTTTGATTATGTAAACAACTTGGTTCTCGGATTTCATAAGTATTAGCTCCTAATGCCTCATTTTCAACATATACCCCCAAGAAACGTTTTTAAATAACACTTTAGTACTAAGCGGCAATCTCAAGTAAACCAATCCCCAAGCTCCCTTTTAACGCCACCTCCGGACTCACTCAGCGCCTTGTCAGCCAAATAACCCACCTTCTGCGCTAACGCCTCAATAGCCTCAGTCTTGTCCTCCAAGTCGCTATGACACACCTCAATCATCGACTGAGCTAGCACGGCTATCCTGTAGAATGTATCTTTGTTGTCCATGACTGTCTCCTGAGTGGCTCTGAAGGGCTATTAGAACGCATCTGAGGAGGTGTGTGAGCTGACCTGTGGACCAGGATGGTGCTGAGACGCCCTGAGGGGCTGTCAGGGGCGTTTTGGGAAGGTTGGCAATGCAGTGCGGATATGTTTAAAGTTGCTCATAAAGCACTTAAAGAGCTGTGCGAGCATATATTAAAATATAGTGATTGTCAAGACACTTGCGCTTCTACTCCATTAGTAGGAAGCTATGCTTAACACGACACGATCCACGGCAAATAATGAAGCACCCAGTAGAACAAGACGAACTAGCGGCGAAGCGCAACAAGCAAAAGGTTGTCCTCTTTTATTTTAAAAGATAAGCTAATTTAAGAGGGATTTTTACTTACATAGATAGGAGCTCAAAGTGAGACGCAGCATTTTTGGCCTTTTGGTATTAATCTTTAGTTGTTGCACAAGCATCGTGTCATTTGCGGAACCTAGGGGGTATCTAAAACGCCCTGATTTTGAATCACTTGGATTGTTCGTCCAAGTTGGGACTTGTCCGTTTACCGAAGATGAGCTCAGGGGTGAGCTTAAGGGTGAATGGTTGAGGGCCAGACTAAAAGGCTATGACAATTTCTTGACAAGAAGTGACTATCTTCACTTATCAGTTAGTGTGAGCTGTTTATCTCTAGAATCTGTCGGTGGGAATAAAACAGGAGTTGCTATGAGTTACGAAATCTTTTTTGGTACAAAAATTAAAGACAGTTGGCTTTTGCATGACAGGGATTATGGAAACCTTGCCTCAAGCAGCCTGGAAGGCAAAAATTTTTTGTTGACTAGCATTAGGGAAGGTGTGTCTAGAGCATTGACTGAATATCTAGAATCTAATATTTAACGATACATGGTCATGAGTTAAACATACAGTAACTTGTTTTTGGCTGTCTAATTCCTCACGGTCCATGACAATTAACCAATAGCTGCTTGTCGTTACTAGCTGTAGACAAATTGTACTTGGTCTTAACACGGTGGTACTTAATGACGTAGGGACACCAGTTAACGATGTTGTAGTCTCTGCCTTTGCCGTCACGACTCTTACGCAAGAAGTCTCGTGGTAATGAGTCAGACTTTGAGCGATTCACGCTAGCACAGGCTTCCACGTGGTTCTCACGGTCGTTAGCAAACTTCTCCTTCTCCATAGATGACCATCCACTCGCACCGCTTAGGTAGGCGTCCTTAAGTGACACTACGTGATCTATGTCGATATCAGCGCAACGTTCGCCTGTGTAGTAGCCTATGTTGCCTGATGAACCGTATGACCTGAAGTTGAAGTCAGCTCTTGTGTAGCCAAGTGCGGTTGAGTTGGTGGTTGAGTATGAGGAGGATCTAGCAGCGCTATAGGGATTGTAGGTTGAACTAGGTGAACTGCCATAACCGCTTGATGAGGATCGTTTAGCTCCCTTGTCGTGACAGTGGTAATCCCCTGTCTTCTTATTGTTATGACACCCTTGAGCATTTGTACCACCGCCATGCGACTAGACCACTAATGGGATACAGAGTGTAAACAGTAGAAGAAAACGCACAGTAACCTCCTTGTCAGACCGGGCAATCTTAAGAATTACTATAGTCAAAGCATTAAGGTTAAGGCCAGTGGCTTCCTTTTTTAAAATCAGCTTCTGATGTATCTGATGGGGTACAACTGTTTATTGTTAACAAAAGTCCGCCCCCCGCCCCCTATTGGGTTACAGGAATCAGCAAAAGTTACAGGAGTAGTTACAGGAACGCATATTGCAGAAACTAAAAAGCCCCGTATACTGGGGCTTTAGAGCTAGGCCTAACCTATATTTGGTGCGGTCGCCGGGACTTGAACCCGGACACCTAACGGCACCACCCCCTCAAGATGGCGTGTCTACCAATTCCACCACGACCGCAAATTTCGCGCGTATTCTACTGTTGTTGTGCCTCGTTGGGAACAGGTGAAGCCGCATTTGTTGGAATTTCTTCCAAAGCAGGGGTTTCGCCACCTGGCGCTACGGGCAATTCGTCATTCATCACAGGGGCCGCCTGCTGAACTTCAACACTGGGCATGCCCACATCAGCGATAGTACCGGCTTTGTTTTTCGCAAAAATAGCCAGGCCGAAGCTGGTAGCAAAGAAAATTGTTGCAAAAATTGCTGTACCGCGTGTCAGCGCATTACCACTGCCGCTAGCACCGAAGACAGTTTGCGAAGCACCCGCACCAAACGATGCACCTGCGTCGGCCCCCTTGCCTTGTTGCAACAAAATCAAACCAATAATCGCCAGCGCGGCGACAACGTGAACTACAATAACTAACGTTTCCATTTCTATCCCACTGACTTGCAAATTACTGCGAAGTCGTCTGCTTTTAAAGAAGCACCCCCAACGAGGGCACCATCGATATTCTGTTGTGCAAACAATGCCCGTGCATTTCCAGCATTAACACTGCCACCATATAAAATGGTCAAGCTATCTGCGATCTCTGATCCGCTCACGTCTTTAACAAACTCACGAATCATGCCGTGAACTTCTTCTGCTTGATCTGGGGAGGCCGTTAAACCGGTACCTATCGCCCACACAGGCTCGTAAGCCACAACAATATTTCTAAAGCCTTCTGCACCTAGCATGCCGACAACCGCCTGCAACTGACGTGCAATAACCTCAAAGACTCTATTTTCTTCACGCTCTTCGAGTGTTTCACCGACACATAGTATGGGTGTCAGGTGCTCAGCCTTAACAGCTGCCAACTTGGCAGCCACGAGCTCGTCGCTCTCGCCGTATAATCCGCGACGTTCGGAATGCCCTACAATCACGTAGCGCACCCCACAATCTCGCAACATGGTGGCCGACACCTCACCGGTGAAAGCACCACTCACCTCAACCGCACAGTTTTGCGCACCGAGCTGAACGTCACTGTTATCGAGCAATTCATCAACTTGCGATAAGTAAACAAACGGCGGGCAGATAACCACATCCATGTCCACTTCATCGATTTGCGGCAGGAAAGATTCAACAAATACTTGGTTGAATGTTTCACTTCCATTCATCTTCCAGTTGGCTACGACCAATGAACGACGCATGACTACTCCTTAGCGGTGCGCAATAGTACAGAAGTCCAGTAAAACTTACAATCTTGAAAGCTTATGCAACGGCCTCACGAACAATATCAGCCAGCTCGACCACCGATGATTCCACCATCGCGGCGTCTTGCGCTTCCACCATAACACGGATCACAGGCTCAGTACCCGATGGACGGAGCAATATGCGGCCTCGGCCTTCTAAGCGGTTGGTAATATCTTTGATCGCAGCTTGCACGGCCTCGTGCTTGTCTAAATCGACGCGGTTGTTGATTCTTACGTTGATCATTTTCATTGGCGCCTTGGTCATGCCATTGCGCAGCGCGCTAATGGGTTTGCCCTGAGCAACCAATGCTTGCAGCACTTTCAGGGCCGCAACAATGCCATCGCCGGTAGTCATGACATCATGGCAAATGATATGGCCTGAACTTTCGCCGCCGAGGATATAACCATGGGCGCGCATTTGTTCATTCACATAGCGGTCACCCACCTTGGCACGAATCAGCTCAATGCCTAAATCTTGCAATGCCAACTCGAGACCGAGATTACTCATCAAGGTACCTACAACACCCTTGATCGAAGAAGTTTTAGCCTGGTACTGCGCAATGATGTAGAGCAATTCGTCGCCATCCATCAACTTGCCGTACTCATCGACAAACGCCACCCGGTCACCGTCGCCATCAAAGGCAATACCTAAATCTGCGCGATATTCAAGCACCTTTTCTTGCAAGTGTTTAGGCGAAGTTTGACCGACTTCTTCGTTGATGTTTAATCCGTCCGGGTTCGCACCAATGGTAATAATGTCAGCGCCCAATTCGCGCATCACCGCTGGAGCAACGTGATAGGTCGCACCATGTGCACAATCGAGCACAATGCGTAAGCCATTGAGGCTAAAGCCACTGTTGGGAACAGTGCTTTTACAGAATTCGATGTAGCGACCTGCGGCGTCATCGAGACGCTTCACCTTACCTAGACGCGCTGATTCAACGGTGGTCATGGGCTCGTCGATCATGCGCTCAATTTCGAGTTCAATGTCGTCGGGAAGCTTTTCGCCATCGCCGCCAAAGAACTTGATACCGTTGTCGTAGTAAGGGTTGTGAGATGCGCTAATCACAATGCCGCAGGCTGCACGAAACGTACGCGTCAAATAGGCCACCGCCGGTGTCGGCATTGGGCCAATCATGGTTACATTGACGCCAGCGGCTACGATACCCGCCTCGAGCGCCGCTTCAAACATGTAGCCCGAGATGCGTGTGTCCTTACCAATAATAATATTGTTGCGGCCTTGCTTGGCGAATACCTTACCGGCCGCCCAGCCCAGTTTCATAACGAATTCAGGGGTGATAGGGCCGCTACCGACACGGCCACGGATGCCGTCGGTGCCAAAATACTTACGTGACATTGCTCAATCCTTTGCTGTAGCTACTTTTTTTAGCGCATTTACCACGGCGAGCGCATCGCTGCTCTGCCGCACATCGTGCACGCGAATTATATGGGCTCCCCTCTCCGCCGCCAAGGCAGCAAGGGTAATACTTCCAGCCAGACGCTCATCTACGCCACGGCCGGTAATCTTATCTAACATGGATTTGCGCGACATACCCACCAACACAGGAAGTGACAGCTTTGTAAAAAGCGGCAAATCTACCAATAAGCGTAGATTGTGTTCGACGGTTTTGCCAAATCCAAAACCAGGATCGACGATTAATCTTTCACGAGCGATACCCAAGGCTTCACAGGCGGCGACACGGTCGGCTAGGTATTCGATGACCTCATCGACAACATCACTGTAATCGGGATTAGCCTGCATGGTTTGCGGGGTTCCCTGCATGTGCATCAGGCAAATAGGTAACCCGGTATCAGCCGCGGCCTGCAGCGCACCTTCACGCTCTAGGCCACGCACATCGTTGATAATGCCGGCGCCCACGGCGGCGGTTTCACGCATCACTGCAGGGGTAGACGTATCCACCGATACGATAGCCCCTAAACGCTCCACCAGGGCTTCCACCACAGGCACCACACGGTCCAACTCTTCTTGCTCGGCCACTACAGCAGCACCGGGGCGAGTGGATTCGCCACCTACATCGAGAATGGTGGCACCTTCGCGCAGCATGTCTTCCGCTGTGCGTAAAACGACATCCATTTTGGCGCCATCAGCACCAAACAATTTACCGCCATCTGAAAATGAATCGGGCGTGATATTTAACACGCCCATAATGACAGGTTTATCCAACACCAAAGACCTCGCCCCACACTGTAAAGTGAAGGGCGGGAGAGTTGAAAAAGACATAATTAATGCTCGCTAGCTGGACCACCCACAGAGCCGTTGCCAGAACTCGCTTTGTCGGCTGATGCCTCGTCGCTCGCTTCTGCCGCTTGACCGCCGGTCTTGTTGTGGTCATCCCAACCCGAAGGTTTACGTGGCTTCTTACCTAACATGATATCGTCGATCTGTTCGACATCGATGGTTTCGTAAGTCATCAAGGCTTCAGCCATCAAGTCCAACTTGTCGCGATTCTCTTCCAAGATCTGCGTCGCACGCTGGTAGCACTCGTCGATGATACGGCGTACTTCAACATCGATTTCGTTGCGGGTGTTACCTGACACATGGCTTGATGGACCAGCAGCCGATTTACCAAGGAATACCTCTTCGCTACCCTCGTCGTACATCAGCGGACCCAATTTCTCGGACAGACCCCACTTGGTCACCATATTGCGGGCAATCTCAGTGGCACGCTGAATATCGTTTGATGCACCGGTGGTGACACCATCGGCACCCAGTGTCATCTCTTCTGCAATGCGGCCACCAAACAACGAACAAATCTGGCTCAAAATACGACGCTTGCTCAGGCTGTAACGATCCTCTTCAGGAAGGAACATGGTAATACCCAGCGCTCGCCCACGCGGAATAATACTGACCTTGTAAACGGGATCGTGCTCAGGCACTAAGCGACCCACAATGGCGTGACCCGCTTCGTGGTAGGCCGTATTCAACTTTTCGGCTTCCGACATCACCATCGATTTGCGCTCAGCGCCCATCATGATTTTGTCTTTGGCCAACTCAAACATTTCCATGGTGACCAGGCGTTTGTTGGCACGCGCAGCAAACAGTGATGCCTCGTTGACCAAGTTGGCCAAATCCGCACCCGAGAAACCAGGGGTACCGCGAGCGATAACAGCTGGATTGACATCGTCCGCCACGGGCACTTTACGCATGTGGACTTTCACAATTTGCTCACGGCCACGGATATCGGGCAAGCCCACTACAACCTGACGGTCAAAACGACCGGGGCGCAACAGCGCAGGGTCTAATACATCGGGGCGGTTAGTCGCGGCAATCACAATCACACCGTCGTTGCCTTCAAAACCGTCCATCTCAACCAGCAATTGGTTAAGGGTTTGTTCGCGCTCATCGTGACCGCCGCCCAGGCCAGCACCACGGTGACGACCGACCGCATCAATTTCGTCGATGAAAATAATACAAGGCGCTTGTTTCTTGGCCTGGTCGAACATATCGCGTACGCGTGAGGCGCCTACACCGACAAACATTTCAACGAAATCTGAACCCGAAATAGAGAAGAAAGGTACTTTCGCCTCACCGGCAATGGCCTTAGCCAACAAGGTTTTACCGGTACCGGGCTGACCAACCATTAATACCCCGCGAGGAATACGGCCACCTAAACGCTGGAATTTACCAGGATCACGCAGGAACTCTACCAACTCCTGGACGTCCTCTTTGGCTTCATCCACACCAGCCACATCGGCAAAGGTGGTTTTAATTTGGTCTTCACCCATCAAGCGAGCCTTGCTCTTACCAAAGCTCATTGGGCCGCCACGGCCACCGCCGCCGCCCTGCATTTGACGCATAAAGAACATAAATACCGCGACAAACAACAGAATGGGGAAGCTGGCAATTAATAGCTGCGTCCAGATACTTTGTTTTTCTGGCTCACGACCCTCGACGATCACGCGGTTATCGAGCAAGTCACCCATCAAGCCTGTGTCGACCACATTGGGGCGCACGGTTTTAAAAGGTTGACCAGAAGAGCGCTCACCGTAGATGGATAGACCATCGATCACAACCTTACGCACCTGGCCCTGCTGCACTTCTTGCACGAAGCGAGAGTAATCCAAGTTCTCCATGTTGGGTTGGACATTAAAGTTTTGGAACACCGACATCAGCACCGCGGCGATGACCAACCACAACACTAAGTTCTTAACCATATCGTTCAAGCAACTACCCTCACTGTTCGTTGCAACATCTGTTACTAAAAAATCTAACTAAGTTTATACCAGTTTAGCGTTTAAAGCCTGTACCAACCTGATAAACCTCTTTCGAGCGCGGACGTGACGCCTTAGGCTTACGCGTCACCACCCGATCAAAACTGCTGCGCATGTCCTTGATGTACTCTTCAAAGCCCTCACCCTGGAAAACTTTGGCGACAAATGCCCCACCCGGCTTGAGCGTTTCACGCGCCAAATCCAACGCCAGCTCCACCAAATACATGGCACGGGGCTGATCTACACCAGTCATACCACTCATATTGGGGGCCATATCTGAAATTACAAGGTCTGCTTGAGCGCCGCCCATCAAATCTAGGATCTGATTCAGCACCGCCTCCTCGGTAAAATCCCCCTGTACAAAGTCGACCCCGGCCACCGGATCCATCGGCAGAATATCCGACGCGATCACGCGCCCATGGTCGCCGACCAACTCCACCGCCACCTGCGTCCAGCCGCCTGGCGCGGCACCGAGATCGATGACAGTCATGCCGGGCTTAATCAAACGATCCTTTTCTTGAACCTCAAGAAGTTTAAAACTAGCGCGGGAGCGGTAACCGAGTTTTTGAGACAGTTTCACATAGTGATCGTCAAAATGTTCGCGCATCCACGCGCCACTGCTCTTGCTTCGCTTCACAAAATTTCTCCGATAGCGCTACGAGTTGTCGATGAGTTCGCGTAAAATAGCGATTTTATCGTACAACTGAGACTTTTTACGACATGACCTTAAGCACAGATCAAAAGAAATCCCTGCGCAGCATCGGCCACAAATTGAATCCGATTATTACCGTGGCTGGCAAAGGTATCACAGACAACATCAATGACGAAATTGAACGCGCCCTCAATGATCACGAACTGATCAAAATCAAGCTGATTTGTGACGATCGCGAGGACAAGCCTGTTCTAACGCAAACCATTTGCAACGAACATGGCGCAGAACTGGTGCAAACCATCGGCCACGTGATTCTTATTTACCGAAAAGCCGCTAAGCAAAACAAAAACCTCAGTAACCTGGTGCGACCACACTAAGTCTCCATGCTCAACATCGAGTTAGCGCTGCTGTTCATTCCCGCCTTTGGCCTGGCATCCATCATGCCAGGCATGTGCATGACGCTATCGCTTTCACTCGGCATGAGTATCGGCGTTAAACGCACACTGTGGATGATGCTAGGCGAGCTCACAGGCGTAGCCACGGTGGCCGTTCTATCGGTGGCTGGGGCGGCTAGCTTATTACTCGCCTCTCCTACTGCATTTAATACGTTGTCGCTCGCGGGGGCGTGCTATTTGATCTATATCGGCTACGGTATGATGCGCAGCCACGCCACATTGCACCTCGCCAAGCAGCAAGCGCGCTGGCTTAGTCCCTCTCAATTGATCAGCCAAGGCTTTATTACCGCCACGTCCAACCCCAAAGGCTGGGCTTTTTTTGTGGCGCTAATGCCTCCGTTTATCGACAGCACACTACCACTTGTGCCGCAAATGGCGGGCTATCTATTGATCGTTGTCGCGATCGAATTTTGTAGCCTTTTGCTATACGCGAGTGGCGGGCAGTTTCTCAAGAATCTGTTTAGCGACGGACGCGCAATGCACCGCGTCATGCTGTTTAGCGGCGGCTGCATTGCTCTGATTGGCGGGTTGATGGCGTATAAAGCAGTGCTTGAATTAATCAATTGACGAGCAGTTTCGGTCATGTGGTGCTAGTATCTGTCGATACAAATTCATTACAAATAACAAGATGCACCTAGACAAACAATTTCTTTCTCGCTTTTTGGGCTCCGGCGCACTATTTATGGTCGGCATTCCTATCGGCCTATTCACAAATATCGTCATCGCTCGCACATTAAGCGTTGAAGATTTTGGTCTCTACAGTTTCTTGTTATCGACAATAGGGTTACTCACCATACCAGTCGCCATCGGGCTACCCCAACTGCTCACCAGAGAAACTGCGCGCTATACCCACAATAGTAGGTTAGATCTATTTGTTGGTTTGAAAAGAGCTTCACTACTTTGGTGGGGAGGTTCGTCCGCTATAGTCATATGCGCTGTTTTATTGTTGCAAGGGCAATTCTCGGAAGATCCACGCTGGGGCTACCTGCCCTACGCTATCGCCCTGCTACCTTTGATGAGTATCGACACAATGCGCTGCGGCATGATGGAAGGCCTAGGTCAGCCTTTTTTTGGCAAATTACCCATTCAAATCATACAGCCCGTGCTGCTGATGACGATGGTTATTGTAGGCGCATGGGCATTTGAGTTAAGCCTGCCGACTATTTTACTAATCCAAGTAAGCGCCTGGATTTTCACCAATATTGCCGGTAAATTTTTACTCCACAAACACCTTCCCACCATCCCTGCAGATATTACACCTAGCTACACATTCAAACTCTGGTTAAGTGCACTTGGCCCCTTCACGGTGATTAACGTCATGGGGCTGCTACTGTCTCAAGTAGGCGTTTTTATGCTGGGTATCATGAGCGAGGAAAGCAGTGTCGCCGCCTTTAGAATTGGCGAACGCGGGGCACAAATGCTTATGTTGTGTGTCACCTTGAGCGATATGGCGATTGCCGCCCAAATCGTGAAGTTACACCAAGCGGGCGACAAAGAGGGCATGCAAAAGTTAGTGACCCTCGCAACACGTGTCTCAACATTAATTGCGGCTATTGGCGCCCTTATATTTACCTTATTAGGCGAGTGGCTAGTCACTGTGACCTTTGGCGAAAAATATGTCGAGATCGCCATGACACCACTATTGATCATGGTATACACCCAACTATTCAATGTCTCAGTGGGCTCCGTGGGTGTGATACTTAATATGACGGGGCATGAAAAAGTGACCATGCGTGGCCAATTTATCGCTGTCGCCCTGATGATTTCTACGTCTTATATTTTGATCCCCGAATACCACGCCGTAGGGGCCGCCATCGGCAATATGGTTGGCTTTGTGGTGTGGAATATTTGGCTAGGCTGGGCGGTAATAAAACGTCTTTCCATTCGCCCAGGCATCCTCTAGGACACAGTATGAAAGTCGCAGTCTTTAAATCCATACATTCTGGCACCAGCCTGCTTCACTATATGCAGGCAATTATCAGCTTTTTAACGAAACACGGTATCCAGTGCGAAATATTCGACGAGGCATCCTCAATGCCTCTCGATGCCGATGTTTACTGGGATGCTGTATGCGCCGATGCAGGCATTCCTTTCGAAGGAATAAATAAGGAGAATAGCGACTGGTTACTCACACACCCCAACAAGCTTTGTATTACCATGCATAGCGCCACCGTATTTACCATACCGCCATGGGTGTACCTCAAAAGCTTAGGTGGCATCTACTGGGCTATCAAAACACGCTGGCAGCGTCGGAGATTTTGGCGTTCATTCGATACATTCCACAGCTTGATCACCGTATCGGATTATGCGCGCTATGAAATTACTCACCTTGCAGGCCTACCTTCTCGCAACATAGAAGTCATACATCACGGTGTTGACCACAATCTGTTTCAACCTAGCGAGCAAGGGGAAAATTGTGAAAACCCTTATCTGTTACATATTTCTAGCTATCAACGGGTCAAAAATGTCGATCGTCTCATTAAAGCCTATCAACAGATAAACAACCCGAACAAACCCAAGCTTAGACTCATTGTGCCCAACTACACGGGTAAAATTGACGACGCAAACATTGAACTCATCACAACCAATCAGGGCCATGCCCAGCTGGTGGCCCAATACCAACACGCCACTGGATTCATTTTCCCCTCGTTGGTGGAATCCTTTGGACTACCAATTTTAGAAGCGATGGCCTGTGGATGCCCAGTGGTAACCTCTAATCGCGCCGGCTGTGCCGAAGTCGCTGGCGACGCTGCTTTATTGGTTGATCCATACAATGTAAAAAGCATTCAGTCGGCGCTTGAGGTACTCATTGACAGCAAAGAAACACGCCAATCACTGAGCAAAAAAGGAATTGCCCGCGCCGATCAATTTGACTGGTCAAAATCAGGCAGACAACATCTTGCGTTATTTGAAAAAATTGCCGCTGGGAAGACCTAGGGCAAACCGTGGCCTTTAGCTGCCACCCAGATACGCGCCCACTGCTCGCGACTGAGAGACAGCGACAACGCATTCACTGCAGTTTGTACGCGTTCAATTTTGCCGCTCCCGACGATGGGCGTCGCCTTGCAAGGCAATGCCAACACCCACGCATAGAGCACTTCATCGACGGACTGTGCACCAATTTCTGCCGCGACATCCTCTAACACCGGCATCAATCGCTGCGCCACGGGGTTGCTCATATCAAACAAACGACCGCCACCCAGGCATGACCACGCCATGGGCGTGATACGCAAGCGCTGGCATTGTTCCAAAACACCGCTATCTAGGATCTCGGTATTTAGCGGTGAAATTTCGACCTGGTTGGTCACTAGCGGCGCGTCTAGGCGCGATTGTAATAATTCAAACTGAGACACACTAAAATTCGATACACCAAAGTGGGCGACCTTGCCTTGCTTATGAAGATCAGCGAATGTCTGCGCCACTTCGTCGGCGTCCAGTAGGTAGTCAGGGCGGTGAATGAGCAACACATCCAACTGCTCGATACCCAAGCGCGATAACGACTCGTTGACCGACGCTACAATGGTTTTCGATGTCGCGTCGTAGTGATGCACCAATTTTTTATCGTTGCCTGGCGGGATCAAATTGATGCCGCACTTAGTCACGATTTCCATGCGTTGGCGCAACGATGGCGCTAAACGCAATGCCTCACCAAATAGCCCCTCGCAGGAAGGATTGCCAAAATCGCCATACAAGTAGGCGTGATCCATGGTCGTTACACCCAACTCTAGACACTGCTCTAAAAAGTCGACCAACTGCTGGGGGCTTTTTTCCCAGCTATGCAACCGCCAAAAACCCATAACAATGCGTGAAAAGGTTGGTCCTTGTGGTGCCATCTGTTGTCGTTGCATAAAAATGCCCTATCCGTAAATTTTGAGCGCAAGCTTAACCGATTTTGCATTAACCTTTCAGCCTCACACTGGCATAATGACAACTTTTTGGAAGCACGCGCATGTCCTTAACCCAATGCATCATCTTCAATCTTGAACGCAGCGCGCCGGGGCAAGCACTCAGCGTCAAAGCGGGCAAGCCCTACAGCGAATGCGTTGGCCCGGTTGCCTCGCTGTTCGACCAACTCAAACGCGCGTTTCAACGCAGCGCTCAAAAGCAGTTCGGCCGGTTCGACGACGAAGCTAGCCCGCCGCTGCCAGGCTGGACCAAAGATTATCTGGAGCAAAAATCGAGCTTTGAAAGTCTCGCGGCCAGCATAGTAAAACAGCTTTCTACCGCGTTAGACAGCAACGATGAAGCCTTCGCGGCCCAAATCATGGTGGCCGAAGAGGTACTATTAGAGCAAAAGCGCTTGTACTTGTTGTGGACCGAATTTACCGAAGCGCTCAATGTGAATGCCGATGGTGAAGTGGAGACCTGCCGCTACCTAGATGGCAATCGCCTGCCCTATGCCATGAAGCTTCACATTGATGAATGGCAACTCGGCGAATCGACTAAATATCTGTCCATCCTTGCTGGGCGCGGTAACAAGGCCATCAGTGAAGCCTTTAAAATGGCGGTAGGGTTCACACAAGGCGTCGATCTGGAAAAGCAGACCAAGGATTTTTTGCGGGTTGTTGAACGCTACACCGAAGAATTACCCGACGACAAACGCGACCTACAGAAAGAGCAAATCCTCGACTACTGCGTGGCCAAAGACAGCATTGGCGAAGAAATCGTCATCGCCGACTTGTCCGAACTTCTAAGCCCCGATCAACCGAAGGCCTTTTCTAGCTTTGTCGAGCAGTCTAGCCAGGATGAGCAAGAGAGCCTGCATCTGCACCGCAGTAGCCTAAAGCGCTACGTGCGCTTCTCTGGTCGCGACAAATATATGAGCATCAGCTTTTCATCGCGTCTGTTTGGCGACAACGTGGTATTCGATGCCAATAGCGGCGAACTCACCCTTAAAAAAGTGCCCAAGTCATTGCGCAACCAAATTCGTCGCCACCGCGACGCCGAGGAGTAATCATGTACGTATTTTCGGTCAACGCTAAAACCAAGCGTGATATCGACGGTTTTGCTGCCGACAGCGAAGTGCCTTTCATCATCTATATCAATTTCAAAGATTTATTTGGCGCAGAACAGCTCTGCAAGCTGTACCTCATTAAAGAGGGGTTTTACGACGTCGACATCGGCAACCGCAAACTGATTGGTGACAAGTACCTGAAAAACAAAAAATTGGTTGCTCACGATAAAGCGCTGCGCGAAGCGCTAGAAAGCGGATATACGATTCAACTTTTTGAGTCTCACTAACACAGTTGCGATATAATCACGCCACATAACCAGTACAGGAAACGACAGCAATGACAGATTCAACTCAACTTTGCGATATTGGCTTTATCGGCATGGGCGTGATGGGTAAAAACCTTGCCCTCAACCTAGCCGACAACGGTTACCGCATCGCCGCGTTCGACCTCGACAGCCAAAAAGTTGATGACGCCATTGCCCAAGATCTGGCCGAGCAAGGCGATGGCCCACAGCGTATTTTCTCGTGTAATTCCTACACTGAACTGCTGGGTCGTTTGAAAGCCCCACACTTGATCATGTTATCGGTACCCGCCGGCAAGCCGGTCGACAGCGTGTGCTTGAAGTTGATTGATGCCGGCATTGGCGCCGATGACATCGTCATCGACACCGGCAACTCGCTTTGGACCGACACCCGCCAACGTATTCGTGGCTACCGCGGTAAATTTATCTTCTTTGCGACCGCGGTATCAGGCGGTGAAGAAGGTGCTCGTTTTGGACCTTCACTGATGCCCAGCGGCGACGAATACGCATGGCCACGTGTGCGCCCCGTATTAGAGGCCATCGCTGCTAAAGTCGATCCAGCGACCGGCAAACCGATTGAGCGCCGCGAACCTGGCAATCCTGTCAAAGAAGGTGAACCCTGTGCAGCCTTCATCGGCAAAGGCTCATCTGGCCACTTTGTAAAAATGGTTCACAACGGTATCGAATACGCCGACATGCAGTTGATCTGTGAGGTGTACCATCAAATGCGCATGAATTTGGGCATGTCGCCGAGTGAAATTGCCAACGTATTCCGCGACTGGAACAAAGGGCCTCTCAATAGCTATCTGATTGAAATTAGCGCCGAAGTGCTCGATCAAAAAGACCCCGTCACCGGACAACCATTGGTGGATGTGATCTTGGATAAGGCCGGCCAAAAAGGCACCGGTTTGTGGACAGCCATGAGCAGCTTAGAGCTGGGTTGCCCCGCACCAACCATCGCCAACTCGGTATACGCACGCGCCCTGTCGACGTTAAAAAGCGACCGGATTGCGGCCTCGCAGTTACTGGCAGGCCCCGAGGAAAACCACGCCGCCATCAGCGATCGTGAACAAGCTATCCAACAACTACACGACGCACTCTATTGCGCCAAAATCTGTGCTTACGCACAGGGTTTCCAATTGATGCAAAGCGCCGCCAAAGAATACGGCTGGACCATTAATTTCGCCGGTATCGCCAAGGTCTGGCGCGCGGGTTGTATCATTCGCGCGGTATTCCTGCAGAAAATTACCGACGCCTACCAGCGCAACCCCGAACTCAACAACTTGTTGATGGACCCGTTCTTCACCGAGCAAATCAATAAGTACCAGTTAAACTGGCGCCGCGTAGTAGCGAATGCTGCGCTGAGTGGTATCCCAACAGGTGCGATCTCATCGGCGCTGGCTTACTACGACTCATACCGTACCGAAACCTTGCCCGCCAACTTGCTGCAAGGCCAGCGCGACTACTTCGGCGCACACACCTTTGCACGCACCGACGACCCCCATAACAAGTACCACGTACTTTGGGGTACCGCAGAACGTAACATCATCAAAATGTCCTAGGGCAAGGGATAGACGGTGCCTTCGTGCACCGTCGCCACCACCTCGATATCCTTAATAGTCAGTGGATCCACGGTCAGCGGGTTGTCACTGAGAATAGTCAAATTGGCCAACTTACCCACTTCAATAGTGCCCATGTCGGCTTCGCGCTGAAGCGAATAGGCCGCATCAATGGTGACAGCACGTAGGGCCTGTAGTGGGCTGATGCGTTGTTCAGGCCCGATAACACTCCCTGCATCGTCCAATCGGTTCACCGCACACCACATCAAAAACAGCGGCTTACCCGGCGCCATGGGCATGTCCGAGTGCAGTGAAAACGACACGTCGGCTTTTTGTAAATCACCCAAGCGGACCATCTGCTGTGAACGTTCAGGGCCAATGCCGTGTTCGCCGTATTTTTCACCTAGCGCCACCGGGTAGTAGGGATTGGCACTGACAATAACCCCCAAATCTGCAATTTGCTTCACCTGTTCGGGCGTCGAGAAACCGAAGTGGACAATCGTCGTGCGGTGGTCCTTTCGCGGCATACGGCGCATATTGTCCGCCACCACGTCGAGCACAAACTCAAGGCCTTGATCACCATTCTGGTGAATATGAATTTGATAACCCGCCTCCCAAAACGCCTCGAACATGGCTTTGAATTTTTGCGGGTCCGTCATCCACTCGCCGTGATGGCCATCGGTATAGCCGTCGCGCATCTGCATCAACTGGCTAAAGATCGCACCGTCGCTGAACATTTTGACTTGCTTGGGATAGTAGCGACTGTTCTCACTGCCCCATTCTGCGACCAAGGCATCACCCGCGCTGGCAATGGTTTCCATGGCATTTTTCTGAGCAAGAATTTTAGCGTCTAAAATGTAATCCATCCTAAACGGCGTACCGCGCTGCCCCAAGACCTGCATTTGAGTTTCCATCAACCATGGAAAGGTCAGACCACCTGGTTCAACCACGTGGGTGACGCCTGCGCGGTGCCAATACTGCTTGATGCGTTCCAAGGCCGGAGCATAGCGTGCGGGATTTGCTAGCACAGGTAATAACTTGGGCAATATCGCCAAGGCCCCTTGCTCCCAGACGTGCCCACGATCTAGATCGATTTGCGCGGTCGCCTCTTTAGGCAAAAAGGACACGGTTTGGGCATTAATTCCAAACTGTTGCATGGCCAAGCTATTAAAGAAAAACTCATGCCCCGAACGCTGCCATACCACCACGGGGATGTCGTGAGCAAGCTTGTCCAACAATTGCCGACTCATTTCACCGTGCCATAAACGGTGGTATCCCCAAGTCACAAAAACACCACCAGAATGGTGCTTAAGGGCTGCTGACAAACGCGCACGATATTGATCGGGCGAAACCGCCGCAGGGTAGGATTGTTCTGGCATTTCCCAGTCTTCAATAGCGATCACCTCGGTATCCATCATCAACGCGGCTAGCAATGGGTGGTCGTGTTGGTTGATGAGGCCTGGGACAATGACGCTATTTGAAAATTGTTCGTCAACAGCTGCTTTAGGAAAACGCCGCATCAATGCAGCCTTATCGCCTATCGCAACAAACCTATCTCCCTCTATAGCGATGGCACTCGCAGTAGAATTGTGCTGATCCAAAGTAACGATCTCTTTGGCAGTTACAATCGTTACTGCCATAGCTACGCTTGGTAATAAAGATAGTGTAAACAGGAGAGTCCTGATCATCGGCAGGCCTTTTTGTCTTTGTGAGTTACGTCATCATAAAGGAATTTTCACGGACATAACCCAATGATATCCCCAAACACATTGATCCGGCATAAAAAAACCCGCCGAGGCGGGTTTTAAGTTTAGGCAATCTACCACTGCCAAACAAAACTGTTTGAGGAGTGAACCTTGGTACCATCTGGGCTCAAATACCAAGTTTTATTACTATTCCCGCGAGTTTCAACATAGGGCGTAAATTCTGGGTAGCTGACCTCCATCGACCAACCTTCGACAGGGGGCATCCAAGGGCTTGCCAACATCATCGCGAATGGAAAACCGTTTTCATCCACAAAGGTGGTATTGCCCGAGTCTTGGTTCTGACTCTTTTCATAGCCCATAGCAGTACGCTGCGCCGCCAGCGATTCGCCAATGAGGTGGATTTCATAGTCAGTATCACGGACATACAGATAAGGATCAAAAGGCGCAGGCGATAAGCTTTCGAGGTTTATAGGACTATCAAATGTGATATTAAATACGTACTTTGGTCCTTGCACATAATTATCGCATAAGGGTGTATTGGTAAACTTGCACCCTTCAGGCGCGGGGAAAAGCGCCTTAGTATCGGCAAAACCTCTTAAATCAATTTGAGTGGCGTTATTAAAACTACGCGTTGTGGTTTCACCCACTTGCTGACCTCGGATACCAAATTCATATTCCTCGGGTTGGTAAAGCGATTCAGTAATCGTACCGCTGCCACTGTTTATCCCCATGCGAAGATGCCAATCATGCGTATAGTCGGCACCTCGGGTAATTAGTATCGCTTCGCCGCGAATCTGTGTGACCTGAGAATTGAGATCCAAACCCACCTCTACACGATAGGCGACAGTAAGATCATTAAAATCGTAGTCGCCAAGACTGGGGAACAAGTCTTCATAACCAACCAAGTAGTAACCTGTGGAGGAGGGATAACCCAGCCACTCGACATAGGGAACTTGTTGATCACGCAAACTGATCACCATAGGTGCCCCTGCTGGAACGGGCTCTTGACTCGGTGTATCACCATTAAGAATGACGCCTTTAGCTACGTTATCCAAATATCGAGCATCGCCATCATCGAGGATCGCTAAATCTTCAAATCCATTGGTGTAATCGTAAAACAGCTCGGGGTCACCCAATTTGCTATTAACGTCCAAGAAATCGATATGGAGAGTAACCTCAACCGCCTCGGTGAAATCGATATTTTCTGGCACAGGGATGGTTAGAGTTGAATCGAACTTATCCTTAAAGACCGAGCCAGTAATGGTGTTAGAGCCTGTACTACCCAGTAATGTGAAGTAGTCCTGACGGGTCTCTGCGCCATTATTTCCAGTAGCGAGCAGGGCTTTCGTCAGCGTTGAAAACTCGGTTAAATTATAAATCGTGCCGTCATTCATAGTGATATCGAGACGTACACTGTCCAAGGCGACCGCTTGTGTTTCGGCTTTTTCGGTGGCATTAGCCGCTTCGTTAACATCAACGCCAAGCACTAATTTGGACTCGCCTTCCATCGCGATCGATTCTTGTCGCAGTGTTTCCAGTGCTAGCATTCGCGCTTCAAGGGTATCTCCGATATTGAGCTCTTCGTGGAATTTCACAGGCTTACTACCCGTTGTTCCCGAGGATTGAACCGTATCGGTCAGCCGGTAAGACAGGGCTGACGACGACGCAGAAACTAACAACGATGCCGCGGCAAGAGCGCAGGCGAAAACGCTAGAATGACGCATTAGATGCTTACCTCTTCAACCAAAACCTGTACATTCCCGGTATTTTTATCAAACGCCATGTACTCGATGCGCACAGAATCGATCGCCGTAGGTAAATTGATATCAACGGTACGTTGCTGATTGGCGTAACCACGGCCGATGTACAAATCCTGCACTTGGCCATCCCATTCACCGGCAATTTTATAGTCGATTTGACCCACTAATCCCCCTGGAACAGTAAAGGGAAGTGCCACGGTGTGAAAGTTACTGAAATCAAAATCTTCTGGTACGTCAATGGCTGTAGGAGAAGTATCGGTCGAGGTACCAGAGGTATTGCTTGATGTATCTGTGTTGGGCGCAGGATCTGAGGCAACATAGGTGGTTGTTTCGACACCGCCGCCACCGCCACCGCAGGCAAATAAGAACGAACTCAATACTATGACTAAAAGGCGTTTCATAACACTCTCCAAAAGACTTACCGTTACTATGACGTATATTCAAACTGCTGTGGGGGTATTAACCCTGCCCTCAAAAATGCAGGCTTTTCAAATTCTAATTCCAATGTATCCGCAACAATGGCTTTTAAAAGTTACCTGATAAAAGTTAGATATTTTTCTAAAGCGATTCCGGCAAGACCTTCCACATAGCAAGAGGCTTGATCAACACAGTTAGTGAACATGCTGTCGGCACTTACCCAAACAAACACGTAGAACATGGCAACAATCGCTAGACGCCATAGCGTTGGATCTTTTTTCGACCACGAAATAAAGATGCTATTGCCACCCAAAATATCCCAATCGTAGTTACACTCGCTGCGCTCGATAATGGGGAGATTATCGATCAGGTACTCAATCGCTTTATCACTGCTGCCAAAATGAAAGTAACCACCCTCGTATTCGTAGTCGTGATCAATCACCTCACCACTGCCTTGGCAGGTTTCACAAACGCCACCAGAGTGGTGGCCTTCGCCCTGGCATGACTGACAGGTCACGCGCAATCCCTGCTCAGCAAGACAATTGATAAGGACCTTATCTGGATCAATCGCCTGTCCCTTATTTGGACCACTGGGAAAAACATCAGGGGCATCGCTGGAATCCTGCCCCCAAGCGACATACCAACCTTGTTTTTGCAGCAGTGATTGCAGTTTTTGGTAGGAGTTTCTATTCTGCATGGATGTTTCTTACAAATTAGTGGAATAACAAAACGTTTTTTATTACAAATAAGCGTAGTTCATAATTACAAATTTGAAACATCTTTTTCATTTTCGCAGGGATTTTTAATGCCCCTTCATTTGATCACCGTCAGTCACGCTCCGGATGTCGAAAGGTGTCATCGCCTGTGCGAGAGCATCGATCGCTTTGATCGAACTCAATCGATACAGCACACCCTTATTTGCCCACATCGTGACCTGCCATTATTCGCCGATCTTGGGAAGAGAAATCGGCGCGTGATCAGCTATCAAGACATTCTTCCCCGCGGGTACCGGCAAATCCCCCTATCATCACGCTGGTGGCTTGATCCTGGCGGTTTTCCTGTGCGGGGTTGGATGATGCAGCAGTTGGTAAAATTGGCAGTCGCCGCGCAAAGCGATGCCGAATACATTGTTATTGTCGATTCAGACATCGTATTTTGTAGGTCGATAGACGAAGATCTCTTCTTTCGTGACGGCGCCATTCGGCTAGTGGCAACACCGTTAAAAAGCGAGGATAAAGACCACGTTGTATGGCAACGCCTTAGCGAACGGTTACTTTGGGTCAGTCCGCAACAACAATTTCCCAACTATGTTGGGCAATTGATGAGCTGGAGCCCTGACGTGGTGAGACAAATGCTGTCTAGGGTTGAAAAGCATGCCGACAAGCCTTGGTTTAAAACCTTGGGACGATTAATTACTGTCTCTGAATACACGCTTTACAGTAACTTTGCAGAACATCTCTACGAAGGAAAAGCGAAACACTTTTTAGACAGCGAAGCGATAAGTCTCGATTTATGGGTCGCTGAAGACGTAGTGAAATTAAAAGAAAAACGGCTACCCATCAACAAGCGGATGGTAGCCGTCTTGATTCAGTCTAATTTGCAACTTTCACAAACAGAAGAAAATACCGTCTTGCAGCATTGCACAGAAGCACTGCAAGACATCCAAACGCCCTAGGGCATCACTTCGACAAAATGATTGTATTTATTGCGCGCCTCGACCACCCAGTCGGGGGCGCCATCGCCCTTACCGCCAACTTCCAAACGGCTATCAGCGACGATTTTTTCTACCATCAAGCTTTGCGCCGGCGACACATCTACCAACAATACGTGCTTGCCAGCCTTAAGATCTTTGGTAAATTTCTTGAAGCGGCGGTTGCGCATTTGAATACCCAGCAGACCGCCCTCCCAAGTACAAAAGCCCAACGCCACAATAGACAAGAAGATAAACGGTACCCACGTCACGCCTTCTGCCCACCCAGCGGCGTAGGCCACAAACAAAATGAAAGCCGCCACAATAGAACCCAACACCGCGCCGCGTTCTGTGCCATGCACAACATCGGTGCGCAATACGGCTTCCACATCCTGTAACAAAGGATGCTCTGCCAAGCCCGCATCGTTTTCAGTGAGCACATGAACCTGTGGCGGGGTCACACCCTGAGCGTAAAGTTTCTTTACTACACCATCCAATTCGCTCAACGAACTTGCCAGATAGAAATGTCTTTTCATAGCCTTTACCTCTAGGTTTTTATTGGTGTCATAAGGCTTTACGCTAAAACATACACCCTCAGTTCCAATTTTTGTACAAATTTTAAGCAATAAAAAAGGCACCCGAAGGTGCCTTTCGCTCTAAAGCCGCTTGCGCAAAGCTTAGAAGGTGTAGCGGAAACGACCGTACAAGAAGCGACCACTGAAGCCCATGGGGGCGTAGGTGCTGTATTGGTTGCCCAGAATGGTCGAGGTGTCGAAGCCCAAGTCGTTAACTTCAGCCGCGGTTTGACCACGCTCGTCGCTCAGGTTTTGTACGCCAAACAGGAAGCTCGCGCTTTCATTCAGGTTGTACTCACCCTCTACGTCGAAGGTGTAAACACCGTCGAATACCGCTTCGGTACCAAATACGTCAGCTTCGAAGCTATCGAACCAATCGTCGTAGTAGCTCACACGCGCCAAGAAGCGGAAGTCGCCCATGTCGTGGTTAGCCGACAGGTTCCAACGCGTATCGGGAGTTGTCTCCTCGATCTGACGGATACGGAAGTCGTTGATGGTGTCTGGGTTGTAGTTGTCTACGCTGGTCTTGGTGTAGTTGTACGCCAAGCTCCAAGTGGTAGTACCAGAAGCCATCTCGGTGGTGGTGCTCGCTACGATATCTACACCGCTAGTCGAGGTGTCGAAGTCGTTAGTGAAGTAACGGAACTGGTTCATATCGCCTGCACCAGGTACGTTAGCATCGATCAACGTTTGTTTCTGCTCAGGTGTCAAAGAGAACTCTGAAGACAGGTTCAAACGATCAGTCACTTCAATGTTGAAGTAATCGATAGTCACGTCAACGCTATCCGCCAAGGTGAAGAAAGTACCAATGGTGAAGTTAGTTGATTCTTCAGGACCCAGCTCTTTAGCATTGGGGTCAACCAACGCTGCGTAAGCTGCAGGGATAGTGCCGTTGTTTACCAACACGCCACCGGTCAACTCAGTTGAGGTGTTTGACGCATTCGCTTGGCCTGGGGTCGGTGCTTTGAAGCCAGTGCTGATAGTACCGCGGAAGCCAGCGGTATCAGAGGCTTGATAGTTGAAACCTGCTTTGAAGTTGGAAGTAGTACCAAAGTCATCGTAGTCTTCGAAACGCACCGCACCTTGTACCAACAGCTCAGGGCTCATTTGGTATTCAGCGTCCACGTAAACGGCGGTGTTCGAACGATCCCAAGTACCTGAAGTTACCGCAGGGAAACCGGGGAAACCGTTAGACGAGGTTGAGAAACCCTGAGCCGCCAATGGACCCGCGGTGTAAGACTCAATCTGACCAGGAACAATGGTGAATTCTTCTGTGCGGTATTCCGCACCGAAGCCCACGCTCAAGTCAGCGTTAACAATGTAGGCAAAGTCAGCGTTCAAGCTGGTGTCTTTTTGCTCGTAATCACCGGGATTAAAATCACGAGGCGAATCGGGCAATGAAGCGTTCACTGAGTTATTAATGAAGAAATCAGCTTTGTTGGCACCCATGTAAGCGCTCAAATCCCAGCTCAGACCGTCTTCTTCACCGCCGCGCAAACCTACCAACAACGAAGTATCGGTCACGTCGCCACCGAAGCGAGGAGTGAAACCACCGGGAATGCGCTCCTGCCAAGAGAAGCAGTTAGGATCGGCTTGAACGGCAGCCCATGCCACGGGATCAGGGGTATTGCCATTAAAGGTCACTGTTGGGCAATCTACTCCGTCATTAGGCGTCAAGTCACCAACCAACATGGTAGCACCGCCATCGTTGCTGTATACCGCGCCACGGTTAATGGGGTTACGGTAGAAGAAACCACCGTCGACGTGCTTGGTGTTGTAGTTACCGTGACCGTACAGCTCCATGCCATCGCCAATTTCAGTAGCGAAGTTTACGAAGAACTTGTTGTCATCTTCCACGATGGGCAGACCCCAGATCATGGCTGGATCGGGCACTTGCTGATAACCGTCAGCGATCAAACCCGCTGCGTCAGCGCGCTGGGTTGAACGAGAAGTGGGATCTTGTTGGCCAGCTTCAACGCTCAAGTTCAAGAAGCCATTGTCACCCAGGGGCATACCCAAGTTACCAGATACATAAATTTTTTGGCCATCGCCTTCGCTGAATTCGCCGTAGCGAACTTCAACCGCACCGCCTTCGGCGTCGTCTTTCAATACAAAGTTCATTACGCCAGCAATGGCATCAGAACCGTACTGTGCCGCTGCACCATCGCGCAGAATTTCGAGACTCTTAATAGCGATAGAGGGAATAGCCGCCAGGTCGGGACCTTGCGAACCGTTAGAAATACCGTTACCCAACCAAGTGATAACTGAGGCACGGTGACGGCGCTTGCCGTTTACCAATACCAGTGTGTGGTCAGGAGCCAAACCGCGCAGGTTAGCCGGACGAACAATAGTTGCCGCATCCGAAATAGGCTGGTCATTCACGTTGTAAGAAGGCACAACGTTACGAATCAAATCGCTTAAGTCGGCGCCGCCTTGGTTAGCAAAAGCGTCAACACCGATGACATCGACAGGTGCAGGTGAGTCGGTGGCAGAACGAGGCTTACCGCGAGTACCAACGGTAATCACCTCTTCCATCATCAAGTTTTCATCAGCGTGTGCAACGCTTACCATGCCGCCGGCCAATGCAGCCTGAGCAGCAACGGCTAACGCCAGCTGTTTAGCAGTAAATTTTTTCATAGTTTTCCCCTGATTATTTCGCGCTCTTTTGGCGCATGTTGAACATATCTACTTAAACGCTGAAATAAAACCTTACAAAAGCAAAATTTCTGTAATACCCAGATTTAGGCCTTAAAAGACAGCGTTTAACTAAGTTATGCACCTTAAAGAGTAGTTCAGACAAAACTAATGTACCAATTTATTTATGGAATATGCCTATTCCTGAAATTGATAAAGAATCGAACTTACAATAAAACAATGTGTGGTGGGAATGGGATTTCTAGCGTATTATGAACGGGTAAACTTTTGGGGCCGCTCTGGATTCGACGCCGGTAACAAAACTTACGTGTGCATGCCGTGATGGTAGCCAATCACGTTAATCCAAAGCTACAACTTAATAGTTGCCAACGACGACAACTACGCTTTAGCCGCTTAAGGCTAACGGTCCTTAACAAGGTGCCAGTACCGCGTTATTGACTGTCATACAGAACTGGATCGCAAGGAGACCTGCCTGGAGTCAAATTGCTAAAACCTTACAGGATCGTTTATAGAACCCTGCCCGCCGGGTCCCTATAGACTAAATCAATAGACGGACCTAAGCATGTAGAGCACTAAGCAGAGTGCTGACGGACGCGGGTTCAATTCCCGCCGGCTCCACCACTATCAAAAGGTCAACCCCCACCGGTTGGCCGCTTTTGATTCGCGCCATCCACATCGCACAAAGATTGACAATGTTTGATGCTCAGCCTAGCATAACCATGTTACATGTTTATTTCCGGAGGCAATTATGCACATTTCACTAACGCCTGAATTGGAATCTCGCATCAAGGCCAAGGTTGAAAGTGGACTCTACAATAATGCCAGCGAGGTTGTCCGTGAGGCATTACGCTTCATGGATACTCATGAAGAATGGATATACCAACTGAAAGTCACAAAATTACGCGAGCAACTGCAGTCTGGCATCGATCAGCTTGATCGTGGCGAGGGCATTCGGCTTAATTCCAAATCAGAGCTCTCCGATTTTTTCGAAAGCGTGAAGAGCTAATCAGTGGCTCTTACCCTTTATGTGGCGCCCGAAGCTAAAACTGATCTTAAGGATATTTATCGATTCGGTTTACGCCAATGGGGCAAAGATCAATCAGAGAAATATTTTGCCCAGCTCAAAGATGTGTTCTGGAGTTTAACCGAACAACCCTGTATGGGTGCTGAGCGGCACGAGTTACAAAATGATATGCGCGCCATTGTCGTCGTAAGCCACACTATTTTTTATCGTGTAACGAACATTCAGTTGCAAATTGTCCGCGTCCTCCACAATAGACAAGACCCCAACTGCCTGCAGGGTGAAAGCCATGGATGACTTGAATGACTAGTCGGCAGGAAAGCCGATCAGCACAGCCGCAGGCTGCCCAACTTGCTACATTTAAAGCACTTTGATTTTGATATTGCGGAATGACACAGGCGCACTCCATTCCTGTAAAACAATTCTCCCTTTGTTGGCGCGCCCAAAATCTGCGAAATCTTTAAAACTGGACGCACTCACCCACGTCTTCCATTGATCGCTATTAAAATCGACTTGTGCGGTTAAGTTGCCATTAAGATAAAACTCAGCCACACCATCTATTTGTTTAATCACGGCGTGATTCCATTGGCCTTGATCTCGCACGGCGGTTTCGTTCAACTGTGGAGAATAACCGTAGAGACAACCTGAACGCTTAGTCACTTTAGCGAAATCAATATGCGCGGGGCCAAGCAGTTGATATTCCGGCCCTGTTTGCCAAGCTAAAAAATTCTCTGGGGTTTCCTGAACATTGATAAATACCCCGCTATTTCCGTCTTCGGTGGTCTTCCAATCAAATCTTAATTCGTAATTTTCAAATTCTAGGTTTGAAGCTAAATCACCATGCTGCACACCCGGCGTCGTTAGATCTACCGTCAATGCTCCGTCTTTCACATGCCAAGAAGGTGTGGCATCAGGATGTTGAAACGTATGCCAACCATCTAGTGTTTCACCATCAAATAACAGCGCCCAACCCCGCTCTTTTTCAGCCTCAGTGAGCACATTATGTTCCGCATGCGCTTGGGTAAATGCAGCAGTGAGAATGAACAATGGCACCCAAACTACGTTATACAACTTGCGAGCACTTACTTTCATAACATTTCCTTTTCTGTCTCGTTATTCAGAGCACCCATTTCACGCTGATACTCTTCCGATAAAGCAGTCCAATAAGCCTTATCCTGATCTGTAATTTTTCGAACTACTCTGGCCGGATTTCCCGCCGCAACAACATTGTCGGGTATGTCTTTAACGACCACCGACCCCGAGCCAACCACGACGTTATTGCCAATCGTAACACCAGGATTGATGATGCTATTACCACCGATCCAAACATCATTTCCAATGGTGACCGGCTTACCCAATTCAATAAATGAGTTTCTCACTTCGGCATCAATAGGATGCGTGGCCGTATAGATACAAACTCTTGGCCCAAGAAATACATGACTACCAATAGTGACAGGGCAAACATCGATGATAATGCAGTCATAATTAGCGTAAAAATGATCGCCTAACGACGTGTGACAACCATAATCTGTTCGAAAGGGCGGCTCTATATACACATTTTCACCGGTGGACTTAAACAAGTCCTTTAATATTTGTGTACGTCGATCAATTTGGTCTTCAGTGGACGCATTAAACTCCCGTGTAAGTACACGAGCTTTTTTATTATCCTTGCCAAGCTCAGGATCGAACGGCAGGTACATCTTTCCGGCAAGCATACGGCGTTTTTGAGTCATGTTTAACCTTCGCTTAAAGTGCATGTAATTTTTATACATTGGACGCTGCATAGTACCGTAAAGATCACGCAACCGTTGTAATTTTCAAGAATTTTTGGACCTCAAAAAAGATTAACTATTTCTTCATTTAAGATACTATTGCCGCCACTTAACGCTTCTGTGAAATGAAGGACATTTGCCATGCCCTACCTGTTGGGAATAGACACCGGTGGCACCTATACCGATGCGGTGATTTTGCAAGACGAAGCAGAGGTCATTGCTTCTGCCAAATCACTCACCACGCGTCACGATCTCGCTGAGGGCATTGGCAAAGCAGCCCTTGCGGTTCTCGAGCAATCGTCAGTTGCCCCCACCGAGATCGCCATGGCTTCGCTGTCCACCACCCTGGCAACCAACGCGTTAGTTGAAGGCCAAGGCGGTAAAGTCGCACTGGTGTTCGTTGGTTTTGGCGCCGGTGACTTGGACAAGCACGGCCTCACCGAAGCACTGGCTGGTGACCCAGTTCTGGCTATTCCGGGCGGGCACAACCACGCCGGTGCAGAAGTCGCGCCTCTCGACCTTGCAGCGATCAGGCAGTGGGCTAACGAAGTGAGCGATGTCACCGCGTTTGCGGTGGCCTCTCAATTCGCCACGCGCAACCCATCGCACGAACTCAAAATCGTGGAAATTCTGCGCGAAGTGACCGACAAACCGGTCAGTGCTTCACACCAGTTATCCGCCAAATTAAACGGCCCCAAACGCGCCCTTACCGCCATTTTGAACGCTCGCCTGATCGGCATGATCGATCGGCTTATCGAACGCGCCCAGCAAAGTCTGATCGATCTTGGTATCGACGCGCCGCTGATGGTGGTGCGCGGAGATGGCGCACTGATTTCATCCGCTCAGGCGAGAGAAAAACCCATTGAAACCATCCTTAGTGGTCCGGCAGCATCCATCGTCGGCGCACGCTGGCTGACCCAGGCCGACAACGCACTGGTATCTGACATTGGCGGCACCACTACCGATGTCGCGGTTTTGCGCGATGGCCAACCCGCCATCGACCCCAATGGCGCGCAAGTAGGCAAGTACCGCACCATGGTAGAAGCAGTGGCTATGCGCACCACAGGATTGGGCGGCGACAGCGAAGTACACTTCATCGTCCACGGTTTGAAGGGAGGTGTGACACTGGGGCCGCGCCGTGTACTTCCCATTTCGCTCGCCGGCCACATCGCACCAAAGGTGGTTCACGACGCGCTGGACAAACAACTGCGCTCGATTATTCCCAACGATTTTGACGGTCGCTTTATTCGTCGCATGGCCATCTTTGGCGATGCGGGACTCGCTGCCAAAGACCGCGCCGTACTGGATCGCATCACTGAAGAACTACAACCTTTGGCTGACGTCATCCACTCCCGACTGGATACGCAAGCCATCGCCCGCATGGTAGCGCGAGGCATGGTTCAAATCTCGGCCCTAACCCCTACCGACGCCAGTCACGCACTTGGGCGAACCGATGTATGGGATAGCGCCGCGGCTGAAAAAGCACTGCTGCTGTTCGGTCGCCGCCGCACAGGCGCCGGCCAGCGCCTGTGTACCGATGCCAAGGAAATGGCCAACATCATCATCGATCAATTGACCCATCAGACGTCGCTTGCACTGTTAGAAACAGCTTTTGCGGAAGAGAGCGATGATTTTGAAGGTTTGAGCAACGATGTGCTGGCCCGCCACGTATTGACCCAGCGCGGGCTGCGCCAACACCGCGGTCTTCTCAAGATTGATATGGGCATCAACGTCCCGGTGATCGGTCTTGGCGCCTCGGCGTCTACCTACTACCCCGCCGTTGGAGAAGTTTTGGGATGCCCAATGATTTTACCCGAGCACGCTGGCGTTGCTAACGCGATCGGCGCGGTGGTGGGTCGCGTCACCTTCCGCGCTAGTGGCACCATTACCAGCCCTGCTGATGGCCTGTACCGAGTACACGTTGGCCAAGCCCCCGTGGATTTCACCGATGAAGCACAAGCCATCAGCCACTTAACCGACGCCCTCAGCGAGCAGGCCCTGTCCAATGCTAAACAAGCTGGCGCCGAAGACATCCACGTGACACATCACGCCGACATCAAGAAAACCACCATTGAAGGTCGGGAATTTTTTGTAGAAGCCGTGATTAACGTAGAAGCAGCGGGACGGCCACGTATTGCCCGCTAAGCGAGCTACGCGTCCATATCCTGCAGCAACTGGGCATAGCGCCCACGCTGCTCGATCAGTGCATTGTGGGTTCCCTGCTCTACAATGACGCCGCTATCGAGCACGAGAATTTGATCCGAGTGCTTGATGGTACTGAGGCGGTGGGCAATCGCGATGACGGTCTTTTCACTGAACACGTGGTCAACCGCGCGCTGAATCAACTTTTCGGTTTTCGAATCTACCGAGGCGGTCGCTTCATCGAGCAATACCACCTCGCAGCCGGTCGCCATAGCGCGGGCAAAGGCGATCAATTGCCCCTGCCCGGCCGACAAATTGCCGCCGTTGTTTTCGATCACGAAATCATATTTACCAGGTAACTGATCGATAAAACCATCGGCGTAGACATAACGCGCGGCATCCTCTACCGCACGGTCATCCACGCCTGGGCGATCCAATCCGATGTTGAACGCCACCGAACCGGTAAACAAGTACACATCCTGCTGCATCAACGCGAACACATGAGCTAACTCTGGTAGGCTGATATCTCGGAGTTCCCGGCCATTGATCTTAATCGAACCACTGTAGTTCTCGTAGGTCTTGGTCAATAGCCGAATAATGGTCGATTTGCCCGATCCCGTTGCCCCCACCAGCGCAATCTGCTGGCCGCGCTGCAAGGTAAACGACACACCGTTCAAGACCCATGGGCCATCATCCGTATAACGGAAGCTGACATTGTCGAACACCAGCGATTCAAAATTATTCAACGGCGCCTGATCGCTCGGCAGTTCGTCCATGGGGAACTGCAGCGGCTGCTTGAACACTTCTTCGATATTGCCCAATGCTGCTAAGGCGCGCTGAATAGACGCAATCTGCGAGGTAAAATCACGTACCGGCACGAAGATACGATCGAGGGTTTGGGTAAAGCCAATCAACACCCCGAAGGTGATACTAGACTCCAAAATTAGGCCTGAACCCACCCAGATGATCAGCGCCATCGCCACCGTGGTCAAACCTTCGATAATGGAGAACAGCGAAGAATCGTAAAAATTAGAGCGCGACTGCGATTGATAAAAGCCCAGCGTGTATTGTCGATAGCGCGCTTGAACATCCTCTTCTGCGGAGTACAACTGCACCGTCTTCATGCCATTGAGACCTTCCTGCAGGTACCCCGTGCCCTCTGCCAATACCTTGCGGCCATTGGCGTAGGCCTCGCGCAGTCGCTTGCGCAAAAACTCGGTAATCCAATAGGTCGGCGGCGCTAGCACCAATACCACCAAGGCCAATTGCCAGTTGATGACAAACAAAAAACCAATAGCGCTACCGTGGTCAACACATCGCGCACCATGCCCAACAAGCCCTGGGCAAAGGATTCGCTCACCGCTTCGAGGTCGCTCGTCAGGCGGGTCAGGGTTACCCCCACCGGACGGGTGTCAAAATAGCTGCGTGAAAAACGCAGCACCCGCTTAAACATCACCAACCGCATATCGCGCAGCGCCCGCAAGGCGGCGTTTTGCAAAAAGAAGTTAAAGCTGGCATCGGACAAGTAGTTCACCACCAACACGGCAAACAACAGCCCCACCCACAGATAGAGGCCGGAGATATCACCCGCCGCAATCGCGGTGTCTACGATGTGCATAATCAGCCACGGGAACAGTACCGAACTAGCCATGGAAACGGGCACCGCCAGCACGCCCCACGTCACTTGCTTACGGTAGGGTTTCAGAAAGACTAAAAACTGGCTAATCAAATGCCAATCAAAGCGCGACTTACTCATGATGCCGCCTCCTCATTGGCTTCCACCGCATTGGCTTCGTCCTGTTGCAGGCGCCAAATTTCGGCATAAATGGGTGAGCTCTCAAGCAGCTCGGCGTGGGTTCCAGAGGCGACGATTCTGCCCTCCTCTAGCACTAGAATGTGGTCGACGCGCTCCAACACCGACGCGCGGTGTGACACGATGATTGCCGCCTGGTGATGCTCACGCTTAAACAACTCTTTCAACAAGAAGCGTTCGGTGTCGTTATCCACCGCCGACAGCACGTTATCCAATACCAATAACTTGGCGGGAGAATACAGTGCGCGCGCTAAACTGAGGCGTTGCTTTTGTCCCCCCGATAGCAAAATACCTTTTTCACCGACGATGGTATCGCGTTGTTGTGGGAATTTTGCCACTTCCTTTTGCATGGCCGCCGCCGCCAACGCACGCTCGACATCGTGCGGCTCTTTACTGCCAAAGGTCACGTTGCTGTCCACGCTGTCAGAAAACAGGAAGGGATCTTGGGTAACGGTGCGCACCGCGCTGCGCAAATCACTGCGCGCTAGCGTGGTGATGTCTCGCCCGTCGAGGAAAACGCTGCCCTCAGGCACATCGAGATAGTGGTTCAAGCAATTGACCAGGGTCGATTTACCCGAGCCAACCTGCCCCAAGATACCGATGGTTTGGCCGGGTACAACAGTAAAGCTGACATCGTCCAAGGCAGGCTTGGATTGCCCGGGATAGCGATACGTCAAATGGCGCACTTCTAACTGCTGGCCAAACAAGGCATTACGCTCAGTATCGGGCATACGCTGCTCGTCGATATCCGAGGTATCGCGGTCTAGAATGTTGCGCAAACTGGCAATGCTCACCATACCGTTGTGGTAGGCCGACCAAATCATGGCTATCGAAAAGAAGGGGCTTGCCAACAAGGTGGCATAGGCCAAAAAAGCCACCAAATCACCCAAACTTAAGTTGGCCTGAATCACCTGATAACCACCAAATAGCAATACCACCACCTTGATCAAGCGGTCGGTATAGGTCAGCAGCGGCATATAAATGGTGCGGATCTTGGTCAGCTGTAGGGTGCGATTCAGCAGCGTCTCGTTCTCTTGGTCAAAACGCTGCTGCGCCCAATCACGGATATGGCTGTGGCGAATCACATCGATACCCGACAGCAATTCCACCGACTGGCTCGACAGTTCCTGCAGCTCTTGCATGCGCAGTTTCATCATGCGTCGCAAGTCGCTCACCGCCTTGCGGCTCACCATAAAAGTGGTCAACACTGGCACCACACAATACAGCATCAACGACGGTGATAACTGCCACATTTTGTAGGGCGTGAGAGACAGCGCAAAAAAGATATTGAAGGTCTGCAGGGTTACCACACCGGCCAGCGCACGGATGCCATTGACGTCGTTGTTGACCATCGAAATCAGTTTGCCATTGCTGAATTCGTTGAAAAAATCACGCTGCAAAACAGTCAGCTTCTCGAAAGCGTCGTTCTTGAAATCGCGCTCGACTGCACGACCAGGGTTGAAAAACATCATCCGAGAGGTGGTGCGGGTCACGATCATCACCACCGCAAACACCGCTATCCAAGCGATCTTTTGCTGCAGGTCACCGGCGTGACTCGCCACACTTTCACGCAATAAATCGATCGCTTCGCCAATGTACTGAGGAATACTCACCGCCAGTAAGTTAGTCACCAGCAATAAACAGACACCCGTTGCATAGGTCCAACGGTGGCGTGCTGCGTAGCTTAAAAAGAAGCGAAAGTTTGAAATAGATCGATCGGGTTGTGACATAGGCACTCTCAAATGTAAGGCGTGCATTCTACCAAAAACAACAACGGGGCCGAAGCCCCGTTATCCATAGAAGAGTGAACCTAAAGATAGTAGGTGAAAATATACGCCGATAACAGCAAGGCGATCCACAGGCCGGTCACACCAATCGGCCAAGCCCGCGCCATGGCGCCGTTGTTTTCAAAGGTAAAGTAGCGCGACAGCAGCTGCCCAATAGCCTGCTTACCCTGCTGCGCATAACCGATGATCTCCACCAATACACTGGTCACGGCGCCACTCAAGACCTGCCACACCTTCTTAAACATCACCCGCCAGAACCAGTCTGTATCGAGCGAAATAGTCATGGTGCGCTTCATCATAGGCAGCATGAGGAAGAAGGCCAAGCCAGAGAACATCAGTAGCTGTAGATAGAACAATACTTTACCTGGCTTGTAAGCACTGTACTCGACCGGATAGGGCAACAAGTTATAGAGCGGCTCGGGATAGATGCCCAAGCCGATACACAGCGCAACAAAGATACCCATGGCGATGGCCATGTTCCACGGCGCGTCTTTAGGACGCAGCCCTGAATCCTTTTGGAAGAAAACGTACCATGGGAATTTGATACCCGCGTGCAGGAAAACCCCTGCCGAGGCTGCCGCCAAGATGTACCAAATAACCACCAACTCCTGCTCCGCCGCTGCAGCAGAAATCATCGTCTTAGTGGTAAAACCGCTGGTAAGCGGGAAGCTCGAAATCGCTAACGCCCCCACAATGCCACAGAAAGCGGTAATCGGCATGGTGCGGAACAAACCACCCAAATCGCTACAGCGTTGCTGCCCGGTGTGCAAAATGACCACACCGGCGCTCATGAAGAGCAAGGCTTTGTAGACGATGTGAGCAAAGGCGTGCGCGGCGGCACCATTCAGCGCCATCGGCGTGCCGATACCCACCGCAACCACCATGAAGCCCACCTGGTTGACGATCGAGAAGGCCAAAATGCGGCGCACATTGTTTTCCAGCAGCGCCCAAATGATGCCGTACATGATCATCCAGCAGCCAACCCAAATCAGTACACTCTCGCCGGGGAACAATAGAATAAGCGCGAGTACCGCTGTTTTAGTGGTATAGGCCGACAAGAACACTGAACCCATAGGACTCGCTTCTGGGTAGGCATCCGACAACCAAGCCGAAACAGGCGGAGCAGCGGCATTGACCAAAATACCGATCAACATCATCCAGGTGTCAAAGTTATTGGCCTGAAAGGCCTGAATGTCGATAGAGCCGGTATGCACAACCACACCTTCAATACCTACCTTCAAGATCACACCGCCCAATAGGTGCATCACCGCGTAGCGCACACCAGCGCTGCGCGCGCCGGCGGTGCCGCCCGACCAAATCACTACGGTCGAGAACAGCGCCATGAATTCCCAGAATAGGAACAAGGTAATCAAGTCACCCGCGAAACACACCCCTACCGCACCGGCGGCGTAGGCCATGGCGGCAGACAATTCATAACCGCGAGCGTGGCGGAAGGCATACAAACCGCCGACGAAGGTGGTCAGCGCAAAGATGGTCGCGAACAGGCGACGCACCGGGCTTCCTTCAACAATCTGCAGGGTGTAGTCCAAAAACGGCGCCGTAGACACCACACCATCTGGCACCTGCCAAATGGCATACAGAGTCGCAAGCGGTGCGGCAAAAATTACAGCATTGCGCAGATTGCCCTTAGTTGTGGCGATTAAAAAGGCGCCGAGGATTAGATAGAGCGCTGGCGGCAGCATCTCAAACATTGTCGTCCTCCGAATAATAGAATTCAGAGCGTTTCACAACGTGGCCAATAATCTTGGCGAATACCACCATGGCGACACAGGAGAAAAAGCCAAACCATGCACCAAAACCAAAGCTCCCATCCATCCCTACGGTGGGCTTCACTTTGATAAAAAACTGCGCCGCCACCAACAGTGTTAGGATCACCGCCGTACCAATCCACAAGCGACGGATGGTCGACTCACGCACGAGCCAATGTTGTTCAGACATGTCTACATTGCTCCCAATAAAACTTGTGCTTCCATGGCTTTAACGGGGCCATTGAAGAAGAAAAACAGAATGGTTAACGCCGCCGTTGTCAGCAGCGCAATCCGCATAGGCAGGGGCGCCTCGCCGTGATCGGGTATGGGGCCTTCAACTTCGCGGCCAAACCACATGGAGTAAACCACGGGTAAGAAATACATCGCCGTCAAACCGGTGCTGACGATGAGCGTGGCGATGGCGGCGTAATTGTCCGACTGGAAGGCACCCGCCAAAATATACCACTTAGAAACGAATCCACCGGTGGGAGGCACGCCGATCATACTGATAGCCCCAATGGTAAAGGCGGCTGCAGTCCAAGGCATACGACGACCAATGCCAGCTAACTGAGGTAATTCGGTCTTTTTGGCGGCCACATAAATTGCCCCTGCGGCAAAGAATAAGGTGATTTTGCCAAAGGCGTGCGCCACCATGTGCAGGGTTGCGCCAACTTCTGCCAAGGGTGTTAATACACCAACCGCCAGCACCACATAAGACAGCTGACCGATGGTGGAATACGCCAGCATGCGCTTCAGGTTAGTCTGTTGCAGTGCCACCAAACTCGACAAAATAATGGTCGCCGCGGCGGCGTAAAGCATCCAACCCACCGTCGCCTGGGAGAACAAGAAGTCCACACCAAACAGGTAGATCACCACCTTAGTAATCGAGAAAACGCCGGCCTTCACCACCGCAACCGCGTGCAACAATGCGCTTACTGGGGTGGGTGCCACCATCGCCGCGGGCAACCAACGGTGCACCGGCATAACGGCGGCTTTACCAATACCGAACACAAACAAGCCCAACATCAAACCAACTGCCGGCCCTGCCAAAGCCTCAGACAACACACCGCCGGGAGTAAACTCGCCACTGCTCACGCTGTGCACCCAAATAACCGCAGGCAAGAACAAACAGATCGATGTGGAAATCAATACACCGAGGTAAATTCGCGCCGATTTGATGGTTTTCTCGTCGCCTTTGTGGGATACCAGTGGGTAGGTCGACAGGGTTAAGCATTCATAAAAAAGGAACAGGGTAAAAGCGTTACCCGCAAACGCCACGGCCAGCGCGGCGGCGATAGACACCGCAAAAAATACGTAAAAGCGTGTCTGGTGTTTTTCTTTGTTGCCACGCATGTAGCCGATGGAATAGATCGAATTCACCACCCACAAGCTACCCGCCAGAATGGCGAACATCGCACCCAGTGGCTCTAGCTGAAGTGCCAGAGGGATACCCGGCACGACTTCATCGATCAGGGTCAGACTAAAGCGTTGACCCTCCATCACAGCAGGCGCCAAGCCCCACACCGCAGCCGCTGTTAATAGCGCGGTAATCATAGTTGCAGCTTCGCGCACGTTGTCGTTGACGCGTGAGCCTAGCAAGATGGCAATAACGCCAAGTAGCGGAATCAGAGGAATGTATTGAAAGGGCATCCAGGGTTCCATTACAGCGCCCCTCCCGTCAATAACGCAGCCGCCTTACTCGCCATGGCTAAGGGTTCCGTGGGCACTAAACCAAACCAGACATTGGCAAAAGCCACCAACAGCAACATGCCCATGAGCATCGCTTTTTCCATCTGCCCCACTACCATCACATCTGAGCTTCCCCCTTCGGGGCGCGATTCGAAGTAAAACAACTCCACCACTTTCCAAACGTACACCACCGCCAGTAGCGAACTTAACACCACCACGGCAATAATCACCACGCCAAGGCTTCCCAATTCCAGTGCGGCATTAACCAACAACCATTTGCTGACAAATCCAGCAGTGCCAGGCACACCAATCAAGCTACAACCAATCACGACAAAGGCACCTGCCAGCCAAGGGTGTTCTTTACCCAAGCCTGCCAAATTCGAGAAGCGCGTGGTGGTGTAGTACAACGCTGCTGCCATGGCTACCAAGAAACCGCCACCCTTTGCCAGTGCGTGATTAAACATATGCGCGATAGCGCTCGTGACACCTGCCTCAGTAGTCATACTGGCGCCCAGAACGATGTAGCCGATCTGCGACACCGACGACCATGCCAACAACCGTTTTAGATCTTTCGACAAGGCCGCCACCACCGCGCCGAACACAATACCAATTAGGGCTAAGGGCATTAGGAAGTAACTGAATTGGAATTCATGGCCCACCAAGTTGGACTGGAACACCATAAAATCAAAGCGGAACAACACATACAACGACACTTTGGTCGCGCAAGCAGCGATAAAGGTGCTGACAATATGGGGCGCATAGTTGTAGGCGTTAGGCATCCACACGTGCAGCGGGAATACCGCCGCTTTGAGGGCCAGACCAATCGTGATGAAACCCGCCGCAACCAACACCGGGCGCTGGTCCGAGACATCGTTGAGACGCAGGGCGATATCATCGAGATTGAGAGTGCCTGTCATCAGGTAAATCAGACCAACGCCAATTAAATAGAAAGTGGCGCCAATGGTGCCCATCACCAGATACTTAAATACCGCGCCAAGGGCTTTGCGATGTGGCCCGGCAGCGATAATCACGTAACTGGCCAGCGACGAAATCTCCATGAACACGAAAATATTAAACGCGTCAGCGGTGACGGTAATACCCAGTAGGCCGGCCAGCGCCAACAACCACGCGGCAAAAAACAATGGCTGCTTATCGTCAGCCAGTTGCTGCCTTACACTCGCCACGCCACCCAGCAAGGCCACCAACGAGGCGCCACTAATAATCATCGTTAACAACGCGCTAAAGGCGTCCACTTCAAGGGCGATGCCATAGGGTGGCTCCCAGCCGCCCATGTGATATACCAAGGTCGCACCATCGGCGACAAGCCCCCAACTCAATATCGCTACAGCAAAGGCCGCCGCACTCGCTACTGCAGCCACCGCCCAAGCGAGCATGTTGTTGCGCATCAATATACAAAACGGCGCGCTCATCAGCGGCAAAATAACCTGAAGTGCAGGCAAATGCTCCATCATACTCATTCCGCCTGATCCTTCTCGTGAATCACATCTTCCTCGATAGAGCCGTAGGCTTCTTTAATTCGCACCACAATGCTTAATCCGAGCGCGGTGGTAGAAATACCCACCACGATCGCGGTCAAGATCAAGACCTGCGGCAAGGGGTTACTGAAAACGGTACTGGCATCGGTCATACCGATAATGGGGGCGGTGCCGCCATCGACCTTGCCCATGGTGATGTAGAGTAAAAACACCGCCGACTGAAACAGCGATAGACCGATCAACTTTTTCACCAAATTGCGCTTGGCGATAACGCTGAAATAGCCAATCATCAACAGGATGGCAAACACCCAGTAGTGATAGAGATCCAACCAGGCCATTACAAACTACTCCTTGCGGCAAAGGCGTGAAAAATGGTCAACAACACACCCGTGACGGTTAAGCCGACACCGGCCTCAATCAATAAAATGCCCCACTGCTGGCCAGACACCATAGCGCCGGTTAAATAGCTGTACTCCAAAAAGTTGCCCCCGAGCAGCATGGTGGCAACGCCGACACCACCGTACAACAGCGCGCCACCTGCCATCAGCAGGTATAGCACGCGCATAGGAATAACCTTAAGGGCCTTATCTTCACCCTCTAAAATCGCGAATAAGATGATCGCCGCCGCGACTAATGCGCCAGCCTGAAAACCGCCACCAGGGCTGTATTCGCCGTGAAACTGCACATACAAGCCAAACAACACAATAAAGGGAATGAGCATGCGCCCCACCAGACGGGGAATCAAATAGTGGCGCAGACCCTTGGTCGTCACTGTGCGGTGCAAGCGATTGCGAACAGGGTCACCCAGAATAGACAACACGCCAATGCCCGCGGTAAACACCACAAACACCTCACCGAGTGTATCGTAGCCGCGATAGCTACCCAGAATACCGGTGACAATGTTGGGGATATCCATGTGTATGGGTACATGTTGGATATACCATGGCGCTACGTGTAAATGGATCGGCGCATTCGGGTCGCCAAAAGCGGGCTTATCGAAAGTGGCATAGACAACCACCAACGTCGTAATGGCCACCACGATCAACGAAAAAACGCGCATCCAACGCTCACCGCGCACCGTTTCTTCCACGTCCATCAATGCCAATGCACCGAGGAACAATACCGTAGAGATGCCAGCGCCCACCGCCGCTTCGGTAAGCGCCACATCGGCCGCATCAAGCAGCAAAAAAATCGCGGCGATCAATAAACTAAAAATGCCGCTGAGCATGACCGTGACAAACAAATGCCGCGACGACACCATGGCAAGCGCCGTAATCACCAGCATAGACAGCAAAAAAACACTAAAAATTTCAATCATATCGATTACTCAGCGGGGTCGCGCTTCACGGCCAGGCCGGGTTTGTTGCCCGCCAATATAGATGCACTGGCAAGGGCATTGGAGGCGGTGGGTCCGGTAATCAGCAAAAATACCAGTACTGCAAACAATTTAACCGCCACCAAATAGTTCTCCGCCTGGAGAATCAAGCCCAGCAGAATAAAGATGGGGCCGGCACTATCGGTTAAGCTCGCGGCGTGCATGCGCGTGTAAAAATCGGGCATTCGCAGTGCGCCAATACCTCCCACCACGATAAAGAACGAACCAATCGCCAACAAGATCGTTGCCAAAACACTCAACGCTATCGCCATTACGACTGCCCTCCACGGTCTTGCTCCGCGCTACCACGGCCGCGGAAAAACTCTAACACCGCAAACACACCGATAAAGTTAATCAATGCATAGGCAAGCGCCAGGTCGATGTAATCGGGACGATCGACAATGTAGGCGACGACCGACAATAACAATACCGTTTTGGTGCCCATCATGTTTACCGCCAGTACACGGTCGTATAGGCCCGGGCCTTTTAGGGCGCGAATCAAGGCCAGTGACATGGTCACAATGAGGGCGAAGGCCACCACGTAAAAAATCATTTGTCCTCCGCAAAGGCATCGACACGGCGTGCCATACCGCCAGCGGCTAGGTCATCCGCGCCGGCAGGTGTTAAGGCGTGCACCAATAGAACGTCGTCATCGACATCCAACGTGATTGTGCCGGGAGTCAAGGTAATGGAATTGCCCAGCATCATGGTCTGAAAATCAGAGCGCGACTCGCGCGGAATCTCCAACACAACAGGTTTAACGCTAATGGTGGGCTTGAGAACTTCGCGGGTCACCTGCAAGCTGGATTTAACCACTTCAACAAACAGCCACGCCCAATATTTAACAATACCGACACTAAATCGAAGCGCGAAGGCGCGCTTAGCGAAAAAGTTCATTCGGTATGCCAGCAAAATGGTAATGGCCACTGAAAGAACGCCCAAACTAAGGAGCAATGGTTTGTACATTCCTGACCACAGCAGCCAAGACAGCACAAAAATGATACTGGTGGTAATAATTCTAAACGCAAGTGAAGGCATTCGTTGTCCGTCGTTGTTATCTGATAAGAATGATAATATTTCTCATCTAGGTATCTCAAGGTTTTTCGAACATTTCATTATTACAATGAAAAAGGATTCAACACATCAAGGGTAGATGAATTTATGCCAACCGCTACTAATATCACCCTAAATAAAATAAGTACCAAAACACATAATCTTTTTTGAGGTGAGGCAATTTGGTCGTCGATGTCGTAATGTATAACAACGGTTAACTTCACAGGTACGCATCATGGTCGTTACCCAACAACACAGCGACAAACTACAAATCGTACTGACACCCAATCGCTCGGCTACCTGGCATCACAACCTGCAAATCATTGGTTTTTTGAGTGTCGTGGTATTTATTATCTCCATGTTCTGGGCTTACATGGGCGTTTGGATCATCATGCCTTTTGCAGGGGCTGAACTAGCAGCGGTGGCCTATTTTATTTACCGCACGTCACACAACACCCACCAACAAGAAGTGATCACACTCGACGAGCACCAGGTGAAAGTTGAACGCGGCCGTCACGCGCCCCACTTTCAGACCTCTTTTATCAAAGATCACTGCCAATTTATTATCACCAAGCCGCGCCACTATTTATCGGCGGCCTCTATCGCCCTTGAGCACTTGGAAGAAAAACTAGAACTGGGAAGTTTTTTAAATCGACACGACACCGATCAACTGGTTGATATCATAAAGTCTTCGGGCATAACTTATCGCGTGCGCGGCAAAACAGTCATCAACGAAATTTTTCCGTTCGACCTTTAGGGTAATTCGCTGTTGTCACCGGACTGACACTTCCAGCACGACTCAAAACTGGCGTCATTCTGCTCACCACAGACAGTGCAGATCCATGCCTCTCCCTCAGCCTCGGATGTCATGCGCTGCAAAACGTCTTGAGCTCGCGCTTCATCCACCTCATCGACCCATACTTCTGGCCACGCATCACAAGGTGCTCCCGACCCCATCACGCTAGTGACGAATTCGTTGCGCAATTCTACGCCAATGCCATTCTGTTGCAGCCACTGCGCGGCATACTGCACCAGCATGGGATTCACATGGGTAAAAACTAAAACCATACAATACCTGCGATGATAAAAAAGGCGCCCGAGGGCGCCTTGTTAGCGAGATAGCGATTAGACGCTGAGCGTCTTTTCACCGCGGGCAATACCCGACACACCGCTTCGAACCACTTCCAGGATGGCAATATCGCCAATCGCTTGAATGAACGAATCCAGCTTCTCACTGGTACCAACCATCTGCACAGTAAAGGTGCTGCTGGTAACATCGACGATTTGAGCGCGGAAGATATCCGAGCAACGCTTCAACTCAGCGCGTTGCGCACCCAGGGCACGCACTTTGATGAGCATCATCTCGCGCTCGATGTGGGCACCTTCAGTCAGGTCCACCAGCTTGATCACATCGACCAATTTGTTCAACTGCTTAGTGATCTGCTCGATCACACGCTCGTCACCAATGGTCACCAAGGTCAAGCGAGACATAGTGGGGTCGTCGGTCACGGCAACGTTGAGCGACTCAATGTTGTAGCCGCGCTGAGAAAACAGACCAACAACGCGCGACAGGGCACCCGGCTCGTTTTCCATTAAAAGTGAAATAATGTGTCGCATGGTTAGGTACGCTCCGTCTTGCTCAGCCACATGTCGCGCATCGAGCCATTAGGCGCGATTTGCATGGGGTATACGTGTTCGTGTGGATCGATCATACAATCGATGAATACCAAGCGATCCTTGATCGCCAAGGCTTCTTCCAACTTGGGACGCAACTCCTCGGGCTTAGTAATACGAATACCGACGTGGCCATAAGCTTCCGCCAATTTCACAAAGTCAGGCAGTGATTTCTCGTAGGTGCTCTGCGAATAGCGGCCACCGTACTGCATGTCTTGCCACTGCTTCACCATACCGAGGTAACCGTTGTGCAGGTTCAAAATTTTCACCGGAATGTCGTAGTGGGTACAGGTCGACAACTCCTGGATGTTCATCTGAATACTGCCCTCGCCGGTAACACAAATCACGTCATCCTCGGGGAACTTCAGTTTGATACCCATCGCGGCAGGCAGACCGAAGCCCATGGTGCCAAGACCACCTGAGTTGATCCAGCGACGCGGCTTGTTGTAGCGGTAGTATTGCGCGGCGTACATCTGGTGCTGACCTACGTCAGAAGTGATGAACGCTTCACCCTTGGTCAAGCGCCACAATTCTTCAATCACTTCTTGTGGCTTGATAAGGCCAGAATCGTCTTTGTAGCGCGGGGTGTGCCACAAGCCGTGTTGGGCACGCCATTCGTCGATGCGATCCCACCACACTTTGAGCGCATCTTCGTCGGGTTTCTCGCCTGACGCCATCGCTTCTTTAACTTGTGAGACCATCTCGGCCAATACGGTGTCCACAGGACCCACGATGGGCACGTGTGCCGCCACTGTTTTTGAAATAGAAGCGGGGTCGACATCGACGTGAATAATAGTCGCATCGGGGCAGAACTTAGACACGGTATTAGTTACGCGGTCGTCAAAACGCGCACCAATGGCCAGAATCAGATCACTGTGATGCATAGCGTTGTTGGCTTCGTAGAAACCGTGCATACCCAACATACCCAAGAACTGACGATCTTCACCAGGATAGGCACCCAAGCCCATCAAGGTATTCGTCACTGGGAAGTTCAGCATTTGCGCCAACTCAACTAATAATTCAGAACCACCGCCCTGTACCACACCACCGCCGGTGTAGATGACGGGTCGACGTGCTTTCAACAGCAGGTTGACCGCTTTGCGGATCTGGCCTGTGTGACCCTTGGTCACCGGCTGATAAGAACGCAGACGCACCTCTTCAGGGTAGACGTACTCGAACTTGTCGTGGGGGTTGGTTAAATCCTTAGGAATATCGATGACCACGGGGCCGGGGCGACCGGTTGAGGCGATAAAAAAGGCCTTTTTGATGATCCCTGGAATTTCTGACGCGTGCTTCACCTGGAAGCTGTGCTTAACGATGGGGCGTGAAATACCCAGCATGTCAGTTTCTTGGAACGCGTCTTCACCGATCAAATGACTCTGCACCTGGCCAGACAGGACGACCATAGGGATGGAGTCCATGTAGGCGGTAGCAATGCCAGTAATAGCATTTGTCGCACCGGGACCCGAGGTCACCAGTACTACACCGGGCTTACCGGTAGCGCGCGCGTAGCCATCGGCGGCGTGGGTCGCTGCCTGCTCGTGACGCACCAAAATATGGGGGATGTCGCTGTGATTAAAAATAGCGTCGTAGATGTGGAGTACCGCACCGCCTGGGTAGCCGAAAATAAATTCGACACCTTCGTCTTGCAGCGCGCGAACAACCATTTCACCGCCGGATAACAATTCCACTTGTCTCTTCCTCAAATCAATTAATTTTCCGCGCGCAAAGCCCACGGACATACGTGTAATGGAAAGTGCCGAGCCCTGCGGTGTTTCTCTGGGCTGGAAAAAAGTCACGCCGGTTGAGCGCCACTTCTTGGCAATTCGACAACACGCTCAGGGTGTTAGGCGCATGCCACATTTCTAGGGTAAAAAATGCACAAACTGTCGAAAGGGGCAATTTTGGTTTCATTTACCCCATAAGTCAACCGAAGGGCGCCGATAGAACGCCCTAAATACTTAGTATTTTTGGAAAAAATAAAGGGGGAAGCTAGCGAGATACGCCGCCCAACACCTCTTTGAAGTTATGCAGCCAGCGCTGTAGATTAGAGGCCTGCTCAGGCACTTGCTCTTTGACCCAAGCGGAAAATTCGCAGACACAGTACAAATCGATGTCGGCCATGGTGGGGATATCGGTCACCACAAAGTCACGCCCTTGCAAGTGCTCGTCCATGACTTGCCAAAAATCATCTAGGCGCAGCTTGCCTCGCGCGATCAAATCGGGAATCTGCGGCACGCTTACCCGCCCTACTACAGCGCGATTTTCGAAGTGCTTACTGCGATTACGCAGCATGTCCTGGATGGGCGTATAGCCATCGATAAACAAGCGATGGGTCCAGTCAGTGACCTCAGCGCGTTCGGCATCATCGCGACCGAAAATGGGCTTATCGGGATATTGGCTATCAATATACTGCGCGATGGCGAGCGCCGAACATAGCACCCGGCCATCGTCCAACTTCAGCGCGGGTACTGAACAACGCTCATTGACCGCTTTAAATGCATCGCTAAATTGCTCTTGCGCCGCCAAATCGATTTGCGTTGTCGGCACCTCAATCCCCTTGTATTTCAGTACGTAATGAATGCGCTTGGGGTTGGGGGCGGGGTCGTAGGTGTATAAATGCATGGCGCTCTCCTTATTGTTTGAAAACATCATAGAACGCTGGCGCGGTGGCGTCAGGTGCAAAATGCGCCGCGCGCCTATTAGGCCTTAGCAACAAAGGTGGCGCGCAGCGGTGCAGGGTGGCCTTCAATGGTCTTGCTAGCATCGTCGGGGTCGAGGTAGTTGGCCAGCGAAAAGAAACGCATCCATTCTGTTGTGCGCTGTTCTTGAAGCGAGGTCTGATCGACATTGACCAACTGAATATCTTTGAACCCGAGCTTTTTGAGCCATGACTCCAGGGTTAAACAGGAAGGCAAGAACCACACGTTGTTCATACTGGCGTAGCGCCCTTCCGGCACCAGCACCTCACCCAAGCCGCCGTCAATAACGAGGGTTTCCAACACCAGCTCACCCCCTTCGCGCAGGGTATCCTTAAGTTGCGCCAAGTGCTCAAACGGCGCACTACGGTGATAGAACACACCCATCGAAAAAGTGGTATCGAAACCTTTCAAATTGGCCGGTATATGCTGCACACCTAGCGGTAAAATATTCACATGGGGGGCCTGAATATAGCGTTGGAGGGCAGCGAACTGACACAAGAAAAGCAATGAAGGCTCCACCCCCACCACCATCTCGGCCCCCTCGCCTGCCATGCGCCAGCAGTGGTAGCCACTACCACAGCCAATGTCTAATACCTTGCGACCCTGCAAAGGCGATAAGCCCGGTAAAACACGCTGCCATTTCCAGTCCGAGCGCCACTCGGTATCGACAAACACACCGCCAATATCAAACGGTCCTTTGCGCCAGGGGTGGAGCCCCTGCAAAGCGTTGTGCATGCGCTCCTTATCTTCACCAGACCATCCAATAGGCGGGGCCACCGTCACCACAGGCTGATCGATATGAATCTCGCTTGGGGTAAAGTCGGGCATAGCATCGAGAGCGTTCAACCAACGCTGCAAGTCACCGTGTTTGCGCAGGAAAAAGTGTTCATCTAACTGGGCCGGCAACTGCTGCGCCCACACACTCAATTGGCTATCGCGCTGCATCTGCTCGATTAACGGCTGAAAATTAAAATAGCGACTAAGTGGCGTTTGGTTCATTATTTCACCGCCACAATCGACGCGAAGTTAAAGCACTGAAACCACACATCACAACTACTAAAGCCCGCCCCAAGAATACGCTCACGATGGGTCGATAACGTTTCAGGAATCATCACGTTTTCGATAGCGCTGCGCTTTTGGCTGATTTCCAAATCGCTGTAGCCGTTTTGGCGTTTAAAGCTGTGGTGTAAATCCGTATTCAGCTCCTGCAAATGCGCGTCAGAAAAGGCAATTTTTTCGGACAATATCAATACGCCGCCGCGTGGCATGGCATCGGCAATGCGCTGAATGATGGCTTGCCGCTGCCCGGGCGGAATGAATTGCAGGGTGAAATTCATCACCACCACCGAGGCAGAATCAAAGGATACGTCCTGCACATTGTCGAGGCGTAGCTCAATACTCGCGCTGTATTCACTGCTGCGCAAAATATCTCGGCAGCGTTCAATCATGGCGGCTGAATTATCCACCGCCACGATATTGGCCTCTGCCGGCAAGGCGCGCGCCATCGACAGAGTCGATGCCCCCAGCGAACTACCTAGGTCGTAACAATAGGTGCCGGCTTGATAGTAGCGCGCCGCCATCACGCCCGTCATGGCCACAATGGTCTGATAACCGGGCACAGAGCGATTGATCATGTCTGGAAAAACACTCACCACCGAGGCGTCGAAGGCAAAGTCCGCGACCGCTCCGAGGGGGTTGGCATAGATATCGTCGCGTTGGCTCACCGCAGCATCCCATTTTAAAAAAAGGTGATTTTACTTGAGTTGCGACAGGGTGACTAGCGAGCGCTAAAAACGCCCGCTGTATTTAAAGCGGTAACTGCCATCGTCTTGCGGCACAGCCACAAAACGCAAGCTATCTACCAACGCGGCGCTAGCATTGGCGCTGGGAATGAATTGTAAGGCCGCCTCGTAGGTGCCCGCCAAGTCAACCGACACATCGCCCTGTAAGGCAATCTTTGCCTGCGTCGGCACAAAAGTAAGCGCCACCTGTTGCGCGTTCGGCGCAGAGATATTCATGCGGTAGTCGCCGAGCACCTCGCGCTGCCCAGCCACCTGGTAGGCGTAGTCGCTAATATTGACAGTGCCCTGCAGTGCTTGAATACCGCTGTCCGGCGACCAGTCAAAGCGCTGAATGGACAGGGTTGCACCACCGTCGACAGGAAGAGGGAATTTCGCCAGCGCCAAGGCATTGCCCACCCGAGAAGTGACCACCAAATCCTCACCACTGGCGGCCCCACGGCTATCGAGGCATATCTCACCGCGCAGTGACACACCCTGCGCCCGCCCATCCAAGATATCCAGACAAACACCGCCGCTAAACAGCGACAAGGGTTGCAGGCGCCACGCCAAGGTGTCGACAAACCAATCGCGCTTGCCGTAAGTGATTTGAGCCGCACTCATGCTGCCCTGCCAGAGGCTTCCGTCTACCTGCAGCAAAGCTAAGCGCACACCCGCGGTATTCACGATCCAAGGGAGAATCGCCGCCGGGGTATTCACCACCAGTGTGGTAACAAAGACTAGCGCGGCGATGATATAGGTCATCCTTTTCATGCGTCGACCGCCACGCGAATTCGCAGGTTGACCGTGCCACTCTGCGATGCCGCGGTAATCGATGCACTTTCGATACGGTAACCGCGCTCGACCTCAAGTTCGTTCAACCACGTCATGGCCGCTGCATAGGGCACATTTTCCAACCACACTTGTGCCTGTTTATCGCCGCTGGGCTGAAAGCGCTTCATTTTCAATCCGGCGCGGCGCACGCTAGCGTCGATCACTTGGCTAAGCGAACCGCCAGCTCTGGTGGATGCTTGTTTGGCTGGGGCCATTTTAACCTTGGCGGCGGCGCCTAACATCCAGCGCAAGTCCTCGGCGGCGACAACGTTCGCCTGCGTTAACTGTGCCTGCTTAGCCTGCAGCGGTTGGTAAATCCACCCTACCAACACATAGATCACCACGGCAATGGCCAAGGCCACAATAGCGATTTGATCGCGGCTGGTCTGAGCTTTGAACCACGTATTCATTAGCCCACCTCCTTCAGCGCCAACTTGGCGCGTACCTTGTTGCCAGAGGCACTGCTGTTTTGCAACTCGGCACTGATCCCGCGGGCGCGCAGTGCGCTACGTAACTTTTCTACCTGCTGGAAATTGTCGGCCAAAATATCAATGCGCAACTCGGCCGCGCGAGCTTCGTAGTTAACCGCACTAATCTGCAGCGACGACGCTTCTGGCTCGGCACTGAGCGACGACAACAGCGCCAGCATATTGCTACCTGCAGCGCCACTGCCACCTTGCAACTCACCCAAGCGAGCTTCCATTTGGCGACGCGGATTAACCACACGACTGTTGGGGAAGGCGTCGCGATAGGTTTTTTCAATGGCTTGGCGATACTCGAGATTGCGCGCCTCTAGCAAGCCGACCTGCCACCACGCCTGGCCAATCAAGGCCGCCATCAATACGGCAGCGGCAATGGCGGGAGCTCGCCAGGCCTTCCACAATGTTTGCCAAGCAATACCCTTGCGGAATTCACCCTGAAGAATATCGATACCGGGACGGCCACTGGCCAACAGATCAAATAATTCAGCACTGGATATATTGTCACCCCAAGCAGGCCAAGCCTCGACCGCGCCAGATAACATGACAACGCGCTGAGGTTTGTCGGCGAGACTGGATACTACTGTCGACAGTTGACGCTGCTCAACTACCACACTGGCCTCGTTACTAAGCAAGGCGGCGGCGTCATCACCCAACTGAATCCAAAGCGCTTCCTCGGTGGGTAGCGGGCACGTGGTCAACGAATTAAACGCCAGGCCGGCGGCAGCGACGTCTTCAAACAGCTTTTTAAGTTTAGCGTTATTGAGCACCGCCACGTCGACGATACCCTCGCCCAATTCGCCAAGCGCGAAATGGCCGTCCTCAACATCATCCGCCAACTCGTCCTCAAGACTATAGGGCACCGTCTTAGCGAGCATTTTGCGCTCGGCGTCGATGAAATTAACGCGGTGCAAGCTGTACCAATCTGGCAGCAGGATGGCATCGAATTTCCGCTCGCCCAGCTCATCCAGCGCACGCGCCAGATCCTGCCAATCGCCGTGCGCGACGACACCCGCTATTTGCCAGCTAAGCCGCGCGTGTTGTGAAAGCACCACCGTGCATTGGATAGACACAAATAGGTCCTCGTTGTTAGTTACAGCGCACCCAGCGCACGTTGAATGACGCTGAGTTGCTCATTTTGACGATACACCACACTGACCATTTCCAGTACGCTATCGCCCAATTTAACTTGTCCATTAAACAGGAAAAAATCGCTGCTTAACTGCAATCCTTCAGGTGGCAGGGGGGATTCCCAGCGCGCATCGGAGACAAACAACTGGATATCTTCCAGCGGCTCGGCGCGCAGTTCTTCAACCCATGCGCGGGCACTATCAAGCGCCAACGGTTCATCACCCGGCGTCAAAGACGCCAACACAGGAGCCGTTAGCATGTTGACGTTTATTCCCGCCTCATTCAGTGGCAGGGCCGCCACATGGGGTTGCAACAACTGCCACAACTCCTCGCTAACGCCACCCACCGCACGCAATTCGCTGGCACTTACCATGGCGCGATCAGCGGTGCGATAACTGCGACCATCGCCTAAATAGTAGTCGTCTTCCTTACCACCAAAACCGGTCGGGCGTTGATCGCTATCGAGCCAATCGATCACCGCCTCGGTCAACTCGATCGCCTCGGCGCGGCTCAATTTCATCTCAGGTAGGCTCAGCAACAACTTTACAAAGCGCTGCTGGGCCGCCGTGTAAGGCACGGTTACTGGCTCGGTCTGAGTATCTCGCAAGCCTACCAATAGGCTATTAAGATTAAAGCGGCCTTGCAAATCGTTGACCGAACCGAGCATCCACCCCCCATCCACGGGATAGGGCTGCGGAGATTGTGCCCAAATATCCTGCCCACCATCGATCGGGCTGTCGCTGCGCTTGTCGGCAAGCAACGCCAACATCGCCAACTGCTCTGCCCCCATCAACAGCTGCTTAGCCTGCTCCAGGGTCTGATGGTTCTGAGCCCGCCGCAGTTGCAACTGGTAGTCACTGCCCACCGCCACCGCTATCGTGGCTGCCAAGGCGACCACCATCATGGCGATCACCATCGCCGCACCGCGTTGAGCATGACGACTAGTCATTGGCAGGCACCTCGGGCGCCGGCATGGCCGCCACTTCAAACAAGCGCCTCACCTCACCCCAATCGGGGGTCACAACAATCACTTCAACCGCCGCGGGCAATACGTCGAGCCACTTGTCGGGATCACGCAATGCCCATTCATCCAACCATTCACCGCCCAGACCGTCGTCTCGACTGCCTTCGCCAACCCGCAAAAAACGGACAAAGACCTCGTCAACCTCTTCCAACACCACCGCCGACTGCGCTTCGCTTAACGATGTGGCGTCCACATCGGCCCACATGGCACGCTGGATCGCCCCGTCTTGCAGGGTGTAATTAACGCGCTGCAAATGACTGCGCGGGTTGCCCGCAGGGTTGTACCAACCGCTGCGCGTGAAGGCCAAAAAATCGATATTGGCCGCGCCACCTACGAGTGCCGGTTGCTGCTGTTCGTAACCGTCGCGAATCGGCTTAGCCACCATCTGCATGACGTCGCGCTCAAGCAGGGTCCAAAACTGCAACATATCCTTGGTGCGCTCGGCGTTCTGTTGAATCGTTTCACGCTGCGCCAAGGCGCTGGATAAGCCACCATAGGCCATCACCGCAACGATGGCACTGATGAAAAGCGCCACCAACACCTCGATCAAGGTAAAGCCGCGCTGCCTCATTTCAACACCGCCACAAAGCTGTTGATATCGGCGATAGCTGCGTCTTCGATCGCGCGCATGGGCTCATCGGACACGCGAATTTGCCAACGCACCAGACCGGCAACTTCAGTATTCTCGCTTTTTAATACCCAGTACCACTGCCGCCCGGCCATGTCGACTTCACCGCGCGTACCGTCGCGCGGCATATCGCCTTTGAACTGCGCGCGCAGCCGCAACTCGCTGATCTGATTAGCCGCCACCCACTGGGCGACAGCCTTATCGCGCATGTGTGCGGTGCCATCGGCGGTAGCAATCATGGCGCCGATCATTGCCGGCAGGGCAAGCGCCACTACGGCCAGTGCCACCATCACCTCAACCAGCGTGAATCCGCGCTGCTTATTCATCCCAACCCCGACCATCGTCGCCGGGCTTAAGCCAGCGCAGCTGACCAATAACGTTGCCCTCGATACGGTGCGCCTCCAGTTCATCGACACTGTCCTGCGGGCCGATGCGCAGCATGAAGGGTGTTATTTCACCACTGGCTAGCACAAATACCTGCGGCAAAATCCCCCGCGCCAAACTGGGGCTACTACCATCGAAAATCTCAGGATTGCGCGGCTCCGGGGCTTCTATCAGGTCGGCATCCACGCCTTCCACCTCGAGCACCAAGCCGTCAAATAGCGGTTCGTTATTTGCCTCGAACACCTCGCCGGGCGCGTTGCCCCAATACCATCGCCCGGCGTCATCAAACATCTGTGCCAGCCACTGCACGCGAATCGCGCCGTTTGGCTCCTCGCGCAGGCGAAATCCCATTTGGCGGTTCATTAACACCGCCTCTTCCTGCGCCAGCGACAGTCGCTGATAAAAACCCTCGACCGCATTTTCCAACTGCAAGGCACGGTTACTTCCGGCGACGTTAAGGCCAACCAGGCTGACACCAATCGCAATCACCACTAAGGTGACCAACAATTCAATTAGGGTGAAGCCGCGTTGGCGCATCTAATTACTGTTGTGCGTTGTCGCCGCTGAACATATCAGCGTTTTGATCTTCACCACCGCTTACACCGTCGGCACCCAGGGTATACAAATCGAACTCACGGCCATTTTCGCCAGGGCTCAAGTACAGGTATTCACGCCCCCATGGATCGAGAGGCATTTCCTTCAAGTAGCCACCTTTCTTCCAGTTGCGCGCTTCGGGCTGGCCATCGGGCTTGCTCACCAGTGCCTGTAGACCTTGATCGGTGCTTGGATAGGTAAAGTTATCCAAATTGTAAATGCTCAGGGCACTCTCGATCGCCTTGAAATCGGCCTCAACTTTTTGCAAACGGGCATCGTCGACACGGTTCAATACCGAGGGCGCCACCAAACTGACCAAGATGCCGATGATGACCATCACCACCAAGATCTCGATCAAACTAAAGCCCGCGTTGTGGCGTCTGCGTGTATTACTTACCTTCATGTGTGTCTCTCTATTTCACCAGTGAATTCATATCAAAAATGGGCATTAACACGGCCAATACGATGGTCAGCACAATGCCGCCCATGACGATAACCATCAGCGGTTCGAGCACGCCCATTAGGGTGCCCAACGCCATATCCAGTTCTCGCTCTTGGTTGCCCGCGCTGCGTTGCAGCATGGTTTCCAATTCTCCCGAGGCCTCGCCACTGGCGATCATGTGGACCATCATTGGCGGAAATTGGCCGCTGTGCAGCATGGCCGCGTTGAGGCTTGAGCCCTCTTTGACCGCGTCGGCAATACCCAGTGCGGACTCTTGCAGCACCAAGTTATCCATCACGTTGGCCGCAATCCGCAATGCCTCTAGCAACGGCACGCCACTGGCGATCAGAATACTCAAGGTGGAGGCAAAACGGGCCGTTTCCGCACCGCGTAAAAAGCCGCGGATACCCGGTGTCGCCAACAGCAGTTTGTGCCAGCGCTTGCGCCGTGAGGGCGCCGCTATCAGTTGTTTAAAGCCAAAGGCCGCGGCAATTAAGGCTAACAACGTTATTAGGCCGAAGTCGGCCATGTAGTCCGAGGTCGCGATCAAGCCGCGCGTCAGTGCCGGCAGTTCCGCCTGGGCAGAGGTAAAAATGCGCACCAATTCAGGCACCACGAAGGCCATTAAGCCGGCGATGACCCCAGTCGCCACTACTACCAACATCGCTGGGTAGAGCATGGCCATGCGAATTTTGTTACGGGTCGCCTGAGCGGTTTCGATGTAATCAGCCAAGCGCTCCAGCACAATACCCAAGAAGCCGGCGTGCTCACCCGCCGCCACCATGGAGCGGAACAGGTGATCGAAGACATGGGGAAATTCCGCCAGGGCATAGGCCAAGGTATGTCCCTCTAAAACCCGAGACCGCACCTGAAGCACCATGGATTGCACTTTAGGTTTTTGGCTCTGTTGCGCCACTGCCTGCAGGGCATCGGCGAGGGGCAGATTGGATTGCACCAAGGTGGCGAGCTGACGACTGAGGAGGGTCAAATCGCCCATGCTCAAGCGCAAACGCGATACCGCCACTGGGGTATTTTTCTTGTGGCCGGCGCGCTGACTAACTGCCACAACCTCTATTGGCTTGAGGCCACGTTCGCGCAACTTAGCGCGCACCTGCCGCTCGGAGTCGCCTTCCTGCACCCCTTTGACGCGTTTACCACTGGCTTCGAGAGCCTGATAGCTAAAGGCGGCCATAGCTTATGCGACCGCGGTCACCCGCAGCAGCTCCTCTAGACTGGTATCACCATTGATCACCCGCTGGCAGCCATCCTGATAAAGACTCGGCGAATGCTTGCGGGCGTGGGCCTCCATGTCCTGTTCACTGGCCTGCTCGTGAATCAAATGACGCATGGTTTCATCGACCATAACCAATTCGTAGATACCGGTACGGCCACGGTAGCCGGTGTGGTTGCAATGACGGCACTCGCCTGGCTTGTGAAGCGTCACGTCGCTGCCCGCGGGCAACAACAATTTCGCGACTTCAGCTTCGCTCGCCTGATAGGGCTGTTTACACTCTTTGCACAGCAGGCGCACCAAGCGCTGAGCCAAAAGCCCCAACACACTGGATGACAACAAGAAGGGTTCGATGCCCATATCTTGCAGACGGGTCACGGCGCCAATGGCGGTATTGGTGTGCAAGGTCGACAACACTAAGTGACCGGTCAGTGACGCTTGCACCGCAATCTGGGCGGTCTCGGCGTCGCGGATCTCACCCACCATCACCACGTCGGGGTCTTGCCGCAAAATAGCGCGCAAACCACGTGCGAAGGTCATGTCGACTTTGGGATTCACCTGGGTTTGGCCAATACCGCGCAGCATGTATTCGATCGGGTCTTCAATGGTCAGAATGTTGCGCGAGCTCTGGTTGATATGGGTTAAGCCAGCGTACAGTGTGGTGGTTTTACCCGAACCGGTAGGACCGGTGACCAACACAATACCGTGCGGGGCTTTCAAACAGCGGTCGTAGTCTGCCATGGCCTGCTGACCCATATTCAACTGCGGCAAGCTTAACTGCCCGGCTTGTTTATCCAACAAACGCAACACAATACGCTCGCCGTGCGCCGAAGGCATGGTCGACAAGCGGATATCTACCGCGTGGCCCGCCAATTTGACCGTGATACGGCCATCCTGTGGCACGCGCTTCTCAGCAATGTCGAGTTTGGCCATGACTTTTAAGCGAGACACAATCAACGGCGCCAACTGCCGTTTGGGAGTGAGTACTTCACGTAGTACACCGTCGACGCGGTAGCGCACAATCAGGTTATCTTCGAAGGTTTCGACGTGGATGTCAGAGGCGTTTTCTCTCACCGCCTGCGACAAAATGGCGTTGATCAAACGAATCACTGGCGCGTCGTCTTCACCGTCCATCAACTCGCTCGACTCGGGAATCTCATTCACCAAGCGCGACAGATCGATATCGGCGCCAAGATCTTCAGCCGCTCTTGCCGCCTCGTTATCAGCGCTTTGATACGCTTGGCGCAGGGCTTGTTCAAAGCTCGCCTCTGGGATTTCATGCAATTGCAGCAATTCACCGGCCGCACGCTGCACCTCAGCCAACACGGCTAGATTGAGCGGTGCTACGAATTGCAGCAGTGGCTCACCGTGCTGACGTAACAGCAGCACCTTCTTGTCGCGGGCAAAGCTGAACGGCAGGCGGTCGATACCCTGCGATTCAAGCACCTGGGCTTCGTCTAGGGCGGCGGCGTGCGCTGGCACATCAGTCATTATTCGCTCGCCTCAGCGTCTTTCTCGCGCTGCATTTTGTTTAACTGCTCTTGCCACTCTGGCAGCACAGGCAAGGAATCATCGCTGGCAAAATTGACACCCTGTTCGCGCTCTTCCAATTGTAGATCGCGAATATAGCCGTATTTCTCAGCGGTAGCACCGCGCAGTCGCTCGGTGTTACGGATAATAGTAGGGCGAATAAACACCAACAAATTGGTCTTAGTCACCTTGGTATTATTACTGCGGAACAGACGGCCCAATACGGGAATGTCACCCAGCAAAGGCACCTTTTGTACCGATTCCTGGACATCGTCTTTCACTAAACCACCCAACACGATCATTTCGCCGTCTTGCGCCATCACCGAGGTATTGATCTTGCGCTGATTGGTAATCAAGTCGCTCGACGAGGCACCTGTCAAACTGGATACTTCTTGTTCCAGCTCCAGAATCAAGGAATTGCCTTCATTAATGTGAGGCGTCACTTTCAAGGTAATACCCACATCTTGACGCTCTATGGTCTGGAACGGGCTAGTAGGATTGGTGGTATTGCCGGTTGATGTGTAGCGACCTGTCACAAAGGGAACTTCCTGACCGACAGTAATCGAGGCTTCATTGTTGTCCAAGGTCAACAGGCTGGGTGTCGATAGAATATTGGCTTCGGTGTCGGTGGCCAACGCGTTCAACAGCACGGCAAAGTCGGTACCGGGGTCCTGCAGTTTTCCGATACCAAATACCTGACCCGGCGCACCGGCCAGGGCAGCGGCTAAATTCAAGGTGGTATTCACGGCGTCACCGTTGGCGTCGGTGCTATCACCCAAGGCGGCACCCGCCACGTTACCCAGCAGGGCATTATTGCTTCCCACGCTATTCACCGAACTACCAAAGCCACGGTTTTCATTTTGGAACAACCACTGCACACCCAGTTCGCGACCGCCGACGTCTTGTAATTCGACGATAATCGCTTCCACCAACACTTGGGCGCGGCGAATATCGAGGCTTTTCACCATCGCCACAAGTTCACCCATGAGGTTTTTATCGGCGGTAATAATCAAGGCATTGGTGGTTTCGTCGGCTTCCACCGCGGCAGATTTCTTGCTGGTTTTATCGGCGGCGACGGCGCTGAGGTTTTGTACCACTTTGTTCAAGACAGCGGCCACGTCGACAGCTTTGGCGTACTCGAGATAGATCACGCGCGAATTGCTGTTTTGGCGATTGGGTTCGTCGAGGTGTTTTACCAAAAATTTCACCCGCTCACGGGCCATTTCATCACCCAGCACGACCACGCTATTGGTGCGCGTATCTGCCACTAACATGGCGGGCGACATGGCGGCACCGCGGTCAGCTTTTTCTTGTTTATCTAGGTTGGTAATCAGTGACACCACGTCTTCCGCCGAGGCGAATTGCAGCGCGATGATTTCAGTCTTTTCGACCGCGTTGTTGTCGACCTTTTCGATCAATTTGCGCATGCGCTCAATGTTGGCGGCAGTGTCCGATAGAATGATGGCGTTGCTGTTAGCGTAGGCCGCCATGTGCGACTGCTGTGGTACCAAGGGGCGCAAAATCGGAATCAGCTTGGCCGCATCGATGTTTTTCAGCTGGATGACTTCGGTGATGAACTGGGCGTTGTAGGGCTGACTGGGATTCACCGATGAGGGTGCAGTACGCGCGTCCTTACTAGGCACGATGTGCAGTATGCCCTTGCTGTCGATGGCGCTATAGCCGTTAATTTCCAACACCGTGAGGAACAGGTTGTAGAGCTCGTCATCGTTTAAGGTTTTTGACGAGACGACCCGCACCTTGCCTTTGACCTGGGGGTCCACCACGACCACCAAGTCGCGCGCGTCAGCGACAAACTTGATGACCTCGTGGATATCGGCGTCTTTGAAGTTAACCGTCCAGTTCTGCGCGAGCGCAGTGGCCGACATGGCCATCATCAAACCGGCACCGATAAAACGGCGTGTAGAGCGTTGCAGTGACATCAAACCACTATCCCTTTGCTAAGGCGCGTCCAGCGACACGCTAATATTGACTGAACCGCCGTTGCGCAGCAGCTCTAAATCCACCATGCCACTTTGCATCGCGGCCATCACCTGCGGCAGCGATTCGGGGGTATTCAGTGGCATACCATTGACCGCGACCACGATATCACCGGTCTGCAGTCCCAATTGACTAAATTCTTTACGCATCGACCCCGGCGACAGGGTATACCCCACCAACTCACCGTCTTGATAGCTCGCGCCTATGTTAACCAGCTGGGTAAGCGAGGCGGGATCAGCGAGCACTTTCTGCTTCACTTCAGACAGCATCGCGCTTATTTCAGCGTCATTGCTATGGTCGACATAAATTTCTTCGGGCTCGTCTTCCACTACAACATCAGGCACATCCACTACCTGACGCGCAGCAACACTGCCCAGTTTCTGTTGATCAGATTCGTACAGGGCGATGTATTCATAGCGACCACCGTTGTCGACGATGACACGGTCAGACAGCACTTTCACCAATTTCACATTTCGTCCCACCGGCATGGTTTCACCGACGGCAAACTGCTGGTGCTTACCCTGTTGATCGACAATCACCCTCGACAATCGCTCGTCATCCGCTAAGATCACCCCGAGCAAGTTGAGGCGCAGGCTAGACTCGACCGCTTCGGATTCGGCAATGGACAGGGTCGGCTGAGCATTATTGACCTGCTCATTGGAAGGACCACCACTAGAGGCGCCAAACCACTGCGCTGAGCGTACCGCCTCCAGATCCACCACGCGCGCAGAAGGGGCTTGGCTATCCGCTGAACTGGTTACCGGCAAGGCACTGGGCAAGGGCACATCGAGGGGGAGAAGAGACCAACTCGTTTTGGCTACCACATACACTGTGGCCAAAACCAACACAGCGCTGAGCATCTGACGACTTCTGTCGCCGCCCAACGAGCGCAGTAGGCGCAATTGATTGGCGTCTAGCGAAAATCCATTCTTCATTAAAGGCGTCACAGACTTGGCAAAACCAAGCAAATAATTATTAAAAATCTTGTTCTAATGCCAACTGAGCTTAGCAAAAAAGAGGCATTAAAGGGTATAAATGTTACGGAAATATTAAAAGGATAGTTTCATAACATTAAATACGGCTTAAATTACCCTGCAACAGCCAGTCTATCAGTGGCTAGGCGAGAAATCGCTAGACGCTCTCACCGACTAAACGCATAATTTGCCCGTCCTAACGAGAGACCCCTAAAATGCTGTCATACCGCCACAGTTTCCACGCTGGCAACCACGCCGACATCCTCAAACACGTCACTCTGTGCTTGATCCTTGAGGCCCTCAACCAAAAAGACAAACCCTACTTCTATGGTGATACCCATGCGGGGGCCGGTATTTATTCACTGGCCTCGGAACACGCCAGGGCGACAGGTGAATTTCAAGGGGGCATTGCCAAACTGTGGCAGGCAAGCAACATCCCACCACTGCTTGCGCCGATGATGAACGTGGTCAAACACTACAACGGCGGCGGCCTGCGCTTTTACCCAGGCAGCCCGCTGTTTGCAAAAGCGATGCTACGCGAACAGGACAAACTCACCCTCAATGAAATTCACCCATCAGACGCGCCCCTGCTCGCACGTGAATTTAAGGGAGACCGTCGCGCCCATATCGAAGCGATGGATGGCTATCATTTCTGCAAGGATCGACTCCCGCCCAGTCCTCGCCGCGGCGTGGTGTTGATGGATCCGTCCTATGAGATGAAGGATGAGTACAAGAAACTTTTCAACGCCCTACAAGATGGCCTAAAACGCTGGGAAACAGGCACCTTCGCGCTGTGGTACCCGGTGGTTGACCGCGCCACTATCGACGACCTAGAGCGCAAAATTCGCCGCCAAGTGAAGCGACCAACGCTGCAGGTAGAACTGGCCATCGCCGCAGACAGCGAAGGTTATGGCATGACCGCCTCGGGGATGATTGTGGTCAACCCACCATGGAAGCTATTCGAGCAACTGAGCGAACTACTGCCGTGGTTAGCTAACACACTGGTAGCAGAAGAGGATGCCAACCAGCGCTTACACTGGTTGGTCGAAGAAGCTTAGCGGTGGATCTCCGCCGCGAGGGCAAAGGCTAATTCCAGCACCTGCTGGGCATTAAGGCGAGGGTCGCACTGGGTGGTGTAACACTGCGCCAGATCCTCTTCCGTCACTTTATAGGCACCACCGACGCACTCCGTCACGTGGGCACCGGTCATTTCCAAATGCACGCCGCCGGGGACCGCCTCGGCCTGACGCAGGATCTTGAAGAAAGACATAATCTCCGAGCTAACAGCATCGAAGGAGCGGGTTTTCATACCGTTACTGGCGGATTTGGTATTGCCATGCATCGGGTCACAAGACCACACCACATCTAAGCCTTCGCGCTTGATCGCTTCAACTAGTCGCGGCAATCCCGCCTCAACCTTATCGGCGCCCATACGGCTAATCAGCGTTAAGCGACCCGCTTCGTTGTTTGGATTTAAGGCCGTGACCAACTTGATCAATTCATCATCGCCTATCTTGTCGCTTATTTTCACGCCAATTGGGTTGGCGACGCCGCGCAAAAACTCAACGTGGGCGCCATCTAACTGGCGCGTGCGCTCGCCAATCCACAACATGTGCGCCGAACCGCAGTAGTGGCGACCATCTTCGGCAACTTGCAACAAGGACTGCTCGTAGTTGAGCAATAGCGCTTCGTGCGAGGTGTACAAATGTGTTTCGTGAAGCGACGGCGTGTTGTCGCTATTCACACCGCAGACCTGCATGAAACGCAAGGCGCGAAGGATTTCCTGTGCCATGGACTGATAACGCTCATTAATGGCGCTATCCGAGGCAAAATCCAGGTTCCATTCGCTAACTTTCTGTAAATCAGCCAAGCCGCCCTGCGAAAACGCGCGCACCAAGTTCATGGTTGCGGTCGACTGGTGGTAGGCCTGCAACATGCGCTGTGGATCGGGGCGACGACCCTCCGAGGTAAAGGCGATGTCGTTGATAATGTCGCCGCGATATGAGGGCAAGCGCACGCCGTTGCGCTCTTCGTGGTCAGCCGAACGCGGTTTAGCAAACTGCCCCGCCAAGCGACTCACCTTAATGACCGGCATCGAGCCCGCATAGGCCAGCACCACCGCCATTTGCATCAACACCTTGTACAGATCGCGAATGCCATCGGCGCTAAATTGACTAAACGATTCGGCGCAATCTCCGCCCTGCAACAGGAAGGCAGCCCCACGTGATGCCTGCCCCAACTGCTCGCGCAAGGCATCAATCTCACCGATAGACACCAGGGGTGGCATGCCACCAAGCGAGGCTTCCACGCGTCGCAACGCCACCGCATCCGGGTAAAGGGGTTGTTGAGCGGCGGGATAGTCGCGCCAGCTATCGGGGGTCCAAATACGCATAGTGTTCTCCGTTTTGCCTATTGTAACGCCAAACCCACTCCGAAAAAGCCCCCAATGTAAGCTAAAATAAACGCATTGACCCATGGAGGGAGTAAAACATGCAAAAGCACGCACTCATCCTGTGCCTTGGCCTGAGCTTATTCGGCTGTGGCGGTGGCGGCACAACATCAACCACCCCGGCACCGCGGCCCGATCCGGCCCCGGTCGACACTGCCATTCTTACCAGCACCAGTGACAGCAGCGCATTTATCGATGCCTACCGCGAAGCACTGAGCAATGCCGCGCAAGTTCGCGTCATGCGCATGGAAGTGGCGACGGCCGCCGATAGCGCAGGTGGTGGAAATTTCACCACCACCTATACCCAGGAGGCTAACGTCGACGAACACGACGTGGTGAAGTACGACGGCCAATACCTCTACATTGCACCGGCAGGGCACAGCGGCTGTTGTTTTGTCGCTACCGATGGCCTCGCATTGGCAGCTGACATTGCCCCCCTGCCCGCGCCCAACGACAGCCGCGACATTCGCATCGTCGCTACCGATCCAGACAACGCTAGCGCCTACGAAGTCGCCACTCTACCCATTGAAGAGGGTCTTTATATTGAGGGCATGTACCACCACGACCAACGCCTTAGCACTATCGGCACGTCAGCCTGGTGGGGCACCTACGGCGACAACTTTACCCGTATCGAACCCTGGGCGAATCAATTCACGCAAGTCGATATCTACGACACCACCACGATCCAATCGCCAGTGCGGCTCGCACGCATTGGCGTTGAAGGCAGCTTGGTAAATACGCGCCGTACCAGTGCGGGCATTCACCTTATAACGCGCCATAGCCCCAGCATCGACGGCTATATCTACTACCCTAGCAGCGATGCTGAAAAAGCCGCTAACGACAGTCTTATCAACGACCTCAATAGCAACGACCTGTTACCTCGCGTACAAGTCGATGGTGTCGATGTGGCCGGCCCCAGCTTATCGCAATGCTATTTCAACAACCCCAACAGCAGCAGTTACCGCGAATTCGCTTATTTCCCGACCATTACCACGGTCACCACTATCGACCCAAGCGACGGTAGCATCGACGACAGCTTCTGCTTTGTCGGCTACAGCGACGGGGTCTATATCAACGAAGGCGATCTCGTAGTGACGCAAAATTACTATGGCGACGGCAACGATAGCGGCGTCTTTGTGCACCAATTCTCACTCAGTGGCGCCAGTCACTACGAGGGCTCTGCGCGACTCGATGGCCGTCTGTATTTAAACGGCAATAGCGACTTTCGCATTAGCCGTAGCGGCGATGTTCTGCGATTAGTCACCAGCGAGTGGGTAGACGACAGCAGCGATCGCCTCGACCACCGCCTGTATATGCTCGACGCCAATGCCAGCAACAAAGCATTGAGCACCCTAGCCACGCTTCCTAACAGCCGTCGCCCCGACGAGATTGGCAAGCCCAACGAAGACCTGTACGGGGTGCGTTTTATGGGCGACCGCGCCTACTTGGTCACCTTTGAACGGATTGACCCACTGTACGTCCTAGACCTCAGCGATCCGCGCGACCCCTTCATTGCCGGTAGCCTTGACATCCCGGGCTTCTCTAACTTTTTACACCCGGTGAGCGATGATCTTTTGCTGGGACTGGGACAAAGCGCCGAGCGCAAAGTCAAACTTGCCCTGTTCGATGTGAGCGACATGACGTCCCCCCAGTTAAGACAGGAAGTGATTGTGGGGCAGGAATTAAGTTGGCCTAACAGCGAAGCCGAGTACGACCGCCACGCCTTCGCCTATCTACCCGGTAGTGACAACGACCGATTTGCCATTCCCGTGGCGGGTTGGGATGAGGCCGCACAGCGCCATCGCCAGCAGCTGCATTTGTTTGAGATTATCGGCAAGAACGACACCAGCGCGGTGTACATTCAATCACCCGGTTTCCTTGAGGTGAACAACCTAGAAGACAACCAGTATCCCTCGCACCGCAACCGCACCGTGCTGCACGATGACGCGGTGTATTACATCAATGGCACGCGGGTTTATTCAGCGTTTTGGCAAAGCCCGATCAACCAACTCGGACCGCAATAAAAAAAGCCCACCTAGGTGGGCTTTAAACATGAGCAGCACATCCTGTGCCACAGGGATGAACCTGGGAGGTTACACGTCTTCCACGATGCTGACTTTCAGCCACCAATCGCTTTGAGTTCCGAATTGCTCGCGGCTAGCGCGACGCTCTTTACCGAAGTAAGACACGTTGGTGCTTTGGCGACGACACTCAAAAATACCCGAAGATACTTCAGGTTGGATATTTTCGGCGGTTTGTTCGCGACGTGCTTGCATGGGGTAACTCCTGTAAAGATTGCTTTGTTGCTTAACTTGGAAACAATGATAGGAAATTCTTCAAAGGCGTTTTGTGAGTTTGTTCACAAAACCAAACATCCCCTAAAAAAAATCCCCGCAGCGCGGGGATATTTTTTGAAGCGTTAACGAGACCGCCATAACGAGGAAGAAATCGCTTTTGTGAGGGGAGTTTACATGTAGTAAATGACCCGACCAAAAGCGATTTCTGACAAAGTTAGGGCAACGCAGTTAGCTTCGACGTTTAAACATTAGCGAATTGGTTCATGGTGTTATCCTTACCCGCCGCCTTCAGCGCCGCCTCACCTGCAAAGTACTCTTTGTGATCATCACCCATATCTGAACCGGCCATATTCTGGTGTTTCACACAGGCAATACCCTGGCGAATTTCTTTGCGCTGCACGCCCTGTACGTAACCCAGCATACCCTCTTCGCCGAAGTAGGCCTTGGCCAAGTTGTCGGTAGACAGTGCCGCCGTGTGGTAGGTAGGCAGGGTAATCAAGTGGTGGAAGATACCCGCTTCACGCGCCGCATCGGCTTGGAAAGTGCGAATGCGCTGGTCCGCCTCTTGAGCCAACTCGGTGGCGTCGTAATCGGCACTCATCAGGCGATCGCGATCGTAGGCCGACACGTCTTTGCCTTGCTCAGCCCAGGCATCGAATACCTGTTGGCGGAAGTTCAGCGTCCAGTTGAACGATGGGCTATTGTTGTATACCAGTTTGGCATTGGGGATCACGGCGCGGATGCGGTTAACCATACCGGCGATCTGGCCGATGTGGGGCTTCTCGGTTTCGATCCACAACAGGTCTGCGCCGTTCTGCAGCGAGGTAATGCAATCCAATACACAGCGGTCTTCACCGGTACCTTTGCGGAACTGGAACAGGTTAGAAGGCAAGCGTTTGGGACGCAGCAGCTTGCCATCGCGGTTGATGATCACATCACCGTTTTGCAATTGGCTAGCGTCAACCTCTTCGCAATCCAAGAAGCTATTGTATTGATCACCCAAATCGCCAGGCTGTTTGGTCACCGCGATCTGCTTGGTCAAGCCCGCACCCAGTGAATCGGTGCGTGCCACAATCACGCCATTGTCGATACCCAGCTCTAAGAAGGCGTAACGCACGGCGCGAATCTTAGCCAGAAAGTCTTCGTGGGGCACGGTCACTTTGCCGTCTTGGTGACCACACTGCTTCTCGTCAGACACTTGGTTTTCGATCTGGATACAGCAGGCACCCGCCTCAATCATTTTCTTGGCCAGCAAGTAGGTCGCTTCAGCGTTACCAAAGCCGGCATCGATATCGGCAACAATAGGCACCACGTGGGTTTGGAAATTGTCGATTTGATTCAAGATCGCCTTTTCATTCACTTCATCACCCGCTTCACGCGCGGCGTCTAAGGCGCGGAACAAACCGCCCAATTCGCGCGCATCAGCTTGGCGCAAAAAAGTGTACAGCTCTTCGATCAACGCGGGTACCGAGGTCTTCTCGTGCATTGATTGGTCGGGCAAAGGACCAAACTCACTGCGCAGCGCCGCTACCATCCAGCCTGAAAGGTAGAGGTATTTTTGACGCGTCTGGCCGTTGAAATGCTTTTTAATAGCGATCATTTTTTGCTGACCGATGAAACCGTGCCAGCAACCCAATGACTGGGTGTATTGGCTGCTATCAGCGTCGTAGGCCGCCATGTCGGCACGCATAATATCAGCCGTGTATTGCGCGACTTCCAGACCTGTCTGAAAGCGGTTTTGCATACGCATACGGGCCACTGATTCCGCATCAATTGACTGCCAAGGGCTGCCATTGTTAGCGATAAGTTGCGCGGCTTGGTTGATCTCTTGTTGATATGTCATGGTATTTTCCTCGACGATGTTGACCGTTTCCTTGTTTTTCAGGGCGAATTTTTTATCCCTCGCCGCTGCTTAAAATTCATACTAGGCCCGCTCAAGAAATAAATGAAATTTATAAATTTTATTTTAGCCATTTCTTAAATCTATAATAGTCGAATCCGACAATATAATTTTCGTGAATGGAATAAATCAAAAGGATAAATTAGCGCAATCCAATTGCCTCGCCTAGAATCGCTCAAAACGATAAATGGCAAGGAAACAGAACATGACAACGCGCACATCTATTGCTGGTTTGCAGGTAGCCACATCGCTCTACAATTTAATAGAACAGGACATCGCCCCTGGAACGGGCATCAATAGCACCGCTTTTTGGGAAGCCTTTGCCAAGGTCTTGGAAGAACTTTCGCCACGCAACCGGGAACTCCTCGCCAAGCGCGACGCGATGCAACAACAGATTGATGACTATCACCGAGCACATCGCGGCCAAGCCCACAACGCGGCCGACTACAAAGCCTTCCTGCAAGAGATCGGCTACCTTACCTCGGATGTCGAAGATTTCGAGATCGCCACCACCAATGTTGACAGCGAGATTACCAGCCAAGCAGGCCCGCAGTTGGTAGTACCGGTCAAGAACGCACGCTTTGCCCTCAACGCCGCCAACGCGCGCTGGGGTAGCTTGTACGATGCACTGTACGGCACCGACGCGATCAGCGAGGCCGATGGCGCCGATAAAAGCGGCAGCTACAATCCGATCCGCGGCCAGCGAGTGATCGAATTTGCCAAGCGCCATTTGGACCGCGTTGCCATTTTGCAAAAGGGCAGCCACGCCGATGTTTGCCAATACCGTATTGAAGGCAAGAAGCTGTGCGCCATTATGAGCAACGGCGAACAAACATCGCTCGCAGACCCCGCACAATTGCGTGGCTACCGCGGTACCAGCCAACAACCGAGTGCTATTTTGCTGTGCCAGAACGGACTCCACATCGAAATTCAAATCGACCCTCAGCACCCCATTGGTGCAAGTGACAAAGCCGGAGTAAAAGACCTGCTGCTGGAAGCCGCCGTGACCACCATTATGGATTGTGAGGACTCAGTGGCGGCGGTTGACGCCGAAGACAAAGTCGAGGTTTACGCCAACTGGACCGGTCTGATGAAGGGCGATCTCGAGGACAGTTTTGTTAAGAATGGCCAAACCATGACACGCAAACTTGCCGGCGACCGCGGTTATACTGGCCTAGACGGCAGCGAATTGACGCTGCACGGTCGCAGTCTGCTGTTTGTTCGCAATGTCGGCCACCTGATGACCAACGATGCCATTTTAGATAAGCAAGGCAACGAAGTGCCCGAAGGTATTATGGACGCAATGATCACCTGCTTGGCCGCGCTGCACGATTTACACGGCAAAGGCATCCACAGTAATAGCCGTTGCGGCAGTATCTACATCGTTAAACCAAAGATGCACGGCCCTGAGGAAGTGGCGTTCGCCGACACACTATTCGCCCGCGTAGAGGATGCGCTGGGATTGCCGCGCTTCACCATTAAAATGGGTATCATGGACGAAGAGCGTCGCACCACGGTCAACCTAAAACAATGTATCCACGCTGCACGCGAGCGCGTGGTCTTCATCAACACTGGTTTCCTAGACCGCACCGGTGATGAAATTCACACTAGCATGTTAGCGGGCCCCATGTTGCCCAAGGCCGACATGAAAAAGGCCACCTGGATCGGAGCCTACGAAAACTGGAATGTCGATACCGGACTCGCCTGCGGCTTACAAGGTAAGGCACAGATCGGCAAAGGTATGTGGGCCATGCCGGATGAAATGGCAGCCATGCTGGAGCAAAAAATTGCCCACCCCAAAGCTGGCGCCAATACCGCCTGGGTCCCCTCGCCTAACGGCGCTACCCTGCACGCGCTGCACTACCACAAAGTCGATGTTTTTGCCCTGCAAGACAGTATGAAACACGCCATGCGTGCAAGCGTCGATGAGATTCTAGAGATTCCTCTATTAACAGACCCAAGCCGCCTCGATGCGGCCGCTATACAGAGCGAATTGGACAACAACGCACAGGGCATTCTCGGCTACGTGGTGCGCTGGATCGACCAAGGCGTGGGTTGCTCAAAGGTTCCTGACATCAACAATGTCGGGCTGATGGAAGACCGCGCCACACTACGCATTTCTAGCCAACACATTTGTAACTGGTTGCACCATGGCCTATGCAGTAAAGAACAAGTGATGGAAACCCTACTGAAAATGGCCGCCGTGGTAGACGCGCAAAACAGCGACGATCAGGCATACCTACCTATGGCGACAAACCCTGAACAGAGCATTGCCTTTCAAGCCGCCTGTGCGCTGATCTTCGAAGGCGAAACGCAACCTAATGGTTATACTGAGCCACTGCTGCATGCCTACCGCCGCCAAGCGAAGGCCACATCAGACAATAAACGACAAGTAGCCTAAGTCCATAATAAGAAAAGGGCGCTTTGAGCGCCCTTTTCTTTAATTTGCCGTTAACGAGGCAAACAAATCATTAAATGCCTCGGGGCCCTGCTCTTCCCACGTTTTAAGCGCTGCCGTACCGATAATGGCTATATCGGCAATGTCTTTTAGGAAATCGATATCCTCGCGGCTGCTAATGCCAAAGCCAACGGCTACGGGGACATCGGTGTGTTGTCTCACACGCTTAACCAGTGCACTCACGTCGTCGCCCATCTGGGTTTTCGAACCGGTCACACCCTTGCGCGCCACCACGTAAACAAAACCAGAGGCCGCTTTACCCAACACTTCCATACGCGCATCACTGGTGGTCGGCGTCATTAAAATGATAGGCGAAATACCTTCGCGCTCGGCAACAGCATAAAGCTCGCCGGCTTCTTCGATCGGCAAGTCAGGCACGATAAAACCAACACCGCCCGCTTCTTTCAGGCGGGCAATAAACGCCTCCTCACCCATTTTGAAGACCGTGTTGTAGTAACCCATCATCAATACTTTGAAAGGGAACTTGGCACTTACCTGGGCCATAAAGTCGAAACACTGCTCAACGGTGGTGCCCGCCTTCAGCGACAACTCGTTAGCACGCACGAACAGTGGACCATCGGCGCTCGGCTCTGAGAAGGGAAATTGCAACTCCACCACGTCAACACCGTTAGCGGCCATGATCTCGAGTTCGCGCATGTTGTCTTCAAACGAAGGATAACCACACACCACGTGAGCCATGATTTGCATGGGTTTGTCGCCGCGACTGGTCGCTAAATGTTCACGCAAACTCATGAATTTTTCTCCTGCGCGTACTGGGCCGCTTTCTGCGAAATAAAGTGTTTCCATTTATTGTCATCTAGGGCGTCTGCCACTGTGAAAATATCTTTGTCGCCTCGACCAGACATATTGATCAAAACGATCTCGTCCTTATCCATTTTGGCGGCTTCCTGCAGCGCCTTGGCAAAACCGTGGGTCGATTCTAGCGCGGGGATTAACCCCTCGGTCGACATGACCATACGTAAAGCATCGCGTACTTCGTCGTCTGTGGCCGCCTCAAAACGAACGCGGCCCTGCTCCCACAGGTAAGCCATGATTGGGTTTACACCAATATAGTCAAGACCGGCGGCGATCGAATGGGTCTCATTCATATTGCCTTCTTCGTTTTGCAGGAAGTAGGTTTTATAGCCCTGCGCTACACCCAAGCTAGCATCGCTGTAGGCCAGACGTGAGGCATGCTGATGCGACTCAGGGCCGTGGCCACCCGCCTCGCAACCGACCAATTCGACATCGTCATCGAGGAAGCCCTGGAACAGGCCCATGGCATTAGAGCCACCACCCACACAGGCAAAAACTTTGTTGGGCAACTTGCCAGTTTGCGCCAAAATTTGCTCGCGTGCCTCCAGGCCAACGATCGATTGGAACCAGCTCACCATTTCAGGGAAGGGGTGAGGCCCGCACGCAGTACCCAGCACATAATGGGTGTCTGCCATATTGGTTACCCAGTCGCGCATCGCTTCATTAATAGCGTCTTTGAGGGTTTGTTGGCCATCGGTCACCGCCACCACTTCAGCCCCCAAGTTTTCCATCCAGAAAACATTCGGACGTTGGCGGGCCACATCGACCGCCCCCATGTAAATGGTGCAATCAAAACCAAACTTTGCCGCCATAGTAGCAGTGGCAAAACCGTGCTGACCGGCACCAGTTTCGGCGATCACACGGGTTTTACCTAGTCGCTTGCACAGCAGGCCCTGGCCAATCACATTGTTCACCTTGTGTGAGCCAGTGTGATTGAGATCTTCGCGCTTGACGTAAATTTGTGCCCCGCCCAATTTGGCCGACAGGTTAGGCAGATAGGTCACAGGCGTTGGACGACCCGAGTAGTTCTGCATCAACTCTACATATTCACGCCAAAAAGAAGGATCGTTTTTGCACTCGCGGAAGCACGCTTTTAATTCTTCGATGGTGGCGTGAAGAATTTCGGGCAGAAAAGTGCCACCAAATTTGCCGTAGTAGCCTTCACGGCCCTCTGCAAAGTCAAATAAACCCATGATATTTCTCTCTTGGCGTGGGAGGTTTTGCTGAAACCCGCTATCTTAGCGGTCTGTGGCCGTTGTAACAAGCCATTACTTATATGCTTACGCTGATCTGGGGCAAAGGGCCTAACAAAAATCAAATTTGTACAAACTAAGCCCCCTTATTCCTTTCAAAACAGCGGCTTGTCTTCTATGTTTAATGGGTCGTAACTTTCATTTTTTTGGACCCGTCATGCCCAAGCGCTTACGCGATATCTACAACCAAGAGCCGCGCAGTAGTGATTTAAGCCTATTGCTCACTCGCAAGAAATTTTGGTCGATATTGTTGCTACTCGTCGTGCTGACGTTTACGCCTTATGCACTATTCATTGCTGAACAAAACAACGATATCCGCAATGGCCACATCGAGGCCTCGAAGCTCGCGCTGAACGCCAAGATTAACGCTATTAATGCTTTGTTTTCCAACATGGGCGGGGCACTCAACGTCGTGAGTAATTTACCCGACATTCGACAAGCACTTACCCGCAACAATGATCTCAGCCAAGCCAGTATCAATTTTTTGTCTGAACTTCTACTCACTTTTAAGCGCTTCGACCAAATCATTGTGATCGACCCCAGTGGTGCCAATCGCTTTTTGGTGTACAAAGAATTAGGCCAAGGTGTTGTGGTACCTCAAGACCAACTTGGGCAGTTTCAACAGCGTGAATTTTTTGAAAAATTACGTATTGGGCGTGAAAACTACACCTACGTTAGCAATTTTCAGTTCGAGAGACGCATTAATAGTAGCGAGCAACTGGCACCGAGCTTTTATTTAAGTATGCCGCTGTTCGATAATGGGGATTTTATCGGCGCCATTGCCTTCAAAATTGTTGCGGATTTGCGCTATCAACGCGTCGCTAGTAATACCAGCCAGCTTTTCAATCTGCTACATCTAGATATTTTTAACGGCGACTGGTTTGCTAACGACCTCAACCCGAAACTGGCATTGATCGGCGGAAGAGCACCCAGTGGCAACAACGTTGAGCAAGACGCGCCAGAATTATGGCGCGCATTTTCTACCCAAAAATCGGGCATCTATGAACACCAAGAGGGTATCTATGTGTACGCCTCGGTAATGCCGCTGGCACTCGATCGAAACACCGATTCTTTGTGGCGCTTCGATCCCACCCAACTTGGCAATTATCAATACATTGTTGTCAATTTAACCCCATGGCACGTCATTGCAGAACAGCAGCCATGGAAAGCACAAATCGCAGTAGGCATACTGCTGTTAGCTGTAGTGGTTTTTGTAGCGTTTGTGATAGCAACGCGCAGCGAAAACACCCAATTCATTCGTGAAAAAAGTCAACAGCTAGAAGATTTATTCCAATTGAGCGACGCCATTATCGACAACCTCGGCGCAGCGCTGATTGGCATAAATCAAACCGGCACCATCACACGTTTCTCTCGACATGCCGAGACCCTGTTCGGCTATCAAGCGGAAGAAGTTGAAGGCAGCAACGTCAAAATTCTAATGCGCGCCGATATCGCCGCCAAACACGACAGCTACCTAAGCGACTATGTGAAAGACACCCAGGCAGGAATGGCCAAGGTCCAATCCATACTCGGCCAGTCGCGCGTACTCATCGCCAAAGCGAAAGACGGCACAGAATTCCCCGTAGAAATTGTGGTAACCAAAGTCCCCTTCGGAAATAGCTATCGCTTCGTTGGGCTTATTACCGACATTAGCGAACGCCTCGCCTTGCAAGATGAACTTAAAGAGGCTCTCCGAGAAGCCAAAGATGCTAGCGATCACAAGTCGGCCTTCCTAGCTAGGATGAGTCACGAGATCCGCACCCCGATGAATGGCATTTATGGCACCTTACAGCTGCTGCGCAGCCGCTTGCGTGGTTCGGAACATCATTCGCTTATCGAAAAATCCATTTACTCGTGTAAGACCCTGCTCACCATCATCAATGACATTCTCGACATTTCTAAAATTGAAGCCAACAAGGTCGATCTCGAGGAAGTGCCGTTTAACTTCATCGGCGTAGTAAACGAAGTGGTTAACGATATCCAGGAACTCGCCGAACAAAAAGGCCTAAGCCTTACTATCGATGGGCTACAACAATTTCATGATGGCTGGTTAGGCGACCCCACGCGCATCAAACAAATACTTACCAATCTGCTCTCTAACGCTTTGAAATTCACCCAGCGTGGCCGCATCAACATAACAATGGCCAACAACCGTAGCGCTGGCCTTACTTTCCAGGTCAAGGACACCGGTATCGGTATGGACGCCGAGCAAGTCAGCCGCATTTTCACACCCTTTGAGCAGGCGGATAAGACCATCACCCGTCGCTATGGCGGCACCGGCTTAGGCATGGCTATTTGCTTTGAATTAAGCCGCTTAATGGATGGTTCGATTAGCGTCGATAGCCAGCCCGGAGAAGGAACGACATTTACGGTTAAACTTCCCCTAAAACACGTCAGCGTTGCCCCAGAGCAAGACCACACCTACAGCGAAGTGCCCGATCTGACCGGTCATAAAATTTTATTGGTGGAAGATAATGTAGTGAATCAAACCGTCTTTGAGGCCATGCTCAACGATACTATGGCTGAGTTGCGCATCGCCAATGACGGGCTAGAGGCGCTGGAAATGTTGCGTGATTTTGAACCAGAGCTGATTTTCATGGATATCCAGATGCCCAATATGGACGGTCTAGAATGCTGCAAAAAGATCAAGGTAGATGACCCGCTGACACCTGTTATTGCACTGACCGCCAACGTCATGACTGACGACCTACGCGAGTATAGAAAACAAGGATTTGATGACTACATGCCCAAGCCTTTTGAGATGAGTCGTTTGCACAGCTTGTTGAATAAATATATCGATGCTAACAAGCTGCGCAAGAGGGTCTAACTAGGAGGATCTAACTAAGGCAAGATTCGACAATTAACGTCAACTCATCGTAGGTGGCCGACTTTAAGGCAACACCATTAGCGCCCAATTCCTTCATGATTGGCAAGTAGAAAGCACCATCACCCGACACAATCACCACGGGCAAGTCTGGGTATTTATTGCGAACTTCCAACAGCGTCTCGGCACCTTCTTGCTGAGGCATAAAAATATCTAGCACCATCAAATCAGGCTGGAAACTTTCGATGCCTTTCAGCGCAAATTTACCATCATCAACGCAGTGCGTTTCATAACCCGCAGAAACAAGTCTCGCCGACATCAACTGACGATCATCGGAGTTATCATCAACAATTAGGATTTTAGCCATTCTTATAACACTTAATAAAAAAGGAGAGAATTTTAGTTGGCAACGTTATTATTGCAACCAAACATTGACACACCTCAGAAGAATTTTACAATTATGTTACATTAATCTAGCGAGGCCAACAGCGACGATACCACCGCGGAAAAATCAGCGGTTTTTTCCGCGACCGCATACGCGCCAAGGTGTGACATCATGGGCAGATAATCCTTTCCTACCCCAGACATAACGACGACGGGGATATCTGGGTAGTCGCGATGAATTTGTTGTAGGGTTTCGGCACCCTCGGCTTCAGGCATAATCAGATCTAACGCAACAGCATCGTATTGACCTGATGACAATTTTTCTAACGCGAAGCGGCCGTTGTCCAATTCATCGTAACTATGACCAATACTGGTCAGTGTACTCCCAAGCAATAACCGGTCGTTTTCATCGTCGTCAATAATTAAAATGTGGGCCATAAATCGAGTCTCCTTACTCGAATATATCGCAGTTACAAAATCAAATATGTAACAATATTTCTAAATCGCTATTTTTTTGATTTTGTTTAAAAATTATAGCCGAATTCTACTTACTTAAAGCAAAAATTATGTGGTATCAAACAACCTTAAAACTGCCTCCCATGCGGCGAGGTTTTCACCTCATTACCGACGTCATTGTTGAGCATTGTCCAGAAATACAGCAGTTCAACATGGGGCTTATGCACGTATTTATCCAACATACATCGGCGTCGCTGTGCATCAATGAAAATGCCGACCCCAGTGTACGGCGAGATTTTGAAGCGTTTTTTAATCGCACCGTGCCGGAAAACGCCCCCTATTTCGAACACACCGATGAAGGTCCCGACGACATGCCAGCCCACCTCAAAGCCAGTTTGTTGGGTAACAGTGTCACTGTTCCGATCAGCCGCGGCTGTTTAAACATGGGAACATGGCAAGGTATTTACCTTGGCGAGCACCGCGATCACGCCAGCGGTCGCCGGCTCATTATTACCCTAACCGGGCAATGACACATCAGCGACGGCGGGCTCAAGCTTAGTTTCGGGCATCACAAGGCTAACAATTTGCCAATCTGACTTGGGCGCAAATTGTGATTTAGTGGTGTACAGATTGAGTCGACCGTCTTTGCCAATGGCGAACAAACGCACGGCTCGATCACCGTATTTTTGCTGATAGTCGTCATCGCTAAAGGATTCACTCAAACGGGTGGTTTTAATGACCGCGCCCTTCGCCACCATGCTCGCCAGCCGCGCGTAGGTAATACCCTCACCAAACAAGTTCAAGCGTTTGGCATAGTCCTCAGACACCTGATGGCTAGCGCGCTGTTCTTGCTCATTATTGCTCAGGGCAAAAACACACTCTTTGCCCAAGTATCCCTGAAAGTGATAGGTCACCATGGGATTGATTTGCTTGTAGGGCGATATCACCAACACGCGCCCAAACTGTTCAAGGTCTAGCGTGTTAGAGGCGTGATGCGACATTGGGTTGCCAAAATAGGTGGCGATACCCTCCATGCGGGCACTACTGATCGATGACCAGTTGGTGTCCGCCACCCGCACCGGCACTTTGTGGACCATCATCTCCTTCGCCAGCATGCGAGCAAAGTCGTTACCACCAAAAATTAAAATACCTATCGGCGGTGGCGAGCGCTCACCTAACAGCTTTGCCATGGTCGCCGAGGTTAAACTTTGCAAGACCACCGTAACGACAATCACCAAAAATACTAGGGGCACCAAAATGGCAGCCTCACTGTAGCCCTGGGATTCCATTTGCAGTGCAAACAACGCCGATACCGCCGCAGCCACAATGCCGCGCGGGGCGATCCAACTCAACAAGGCAACTTCCTGCCAGCGCAGCCCTGAACTAAACGACGACGCCCACACCGACAGCGGGCGCGAAACAAAGAGGATCACCGCCAACAAGACGATCACCCCACCCCCGAGATCGACAATACTCGCCAGTTCAATACGCGTAGCTAGTAATATGAACAGCGCAGAAATTAGCAACACACTGAGGGTTTCTTTAAACTCAAGAATGTCTTCGACCTCTACGTCCCGCATATTGGTCAAGATCATGCCCGCCACAGTCACCGTCAACAGCCCAGACTCGTGAGCTAATAAATTAGACAATGCAAAAGCGGCTAAAATAATAGTCAATACTGCGGTATTCACTAGATAGTGCGGCAACCAGTTGTTGCGCAGCGCAACACCCAGCCCATAACCCACCGCGGCGCCAATCGACAGCCCCGATAACAGCGCCATCCCGAACGCCATCAGTGTGTGCTGTAGCGCGTCTTGGCTAGCGACCACAAACTCAAATACCAATACCGCCAACAGCGCACCGATGGGATCAATAATAATGCCTTCCCAACGCAGAATATTTGCCACCCTTGAGGTGGGGCGAATAGAGCGCAGCATCGGCATGATGACCGTAGGCCCCGTTACCGTGACAAGCGCACCAAACAAGAAGGCGATCTGCCAGCTGAGCCCAAGCGTGGCCTCAGCAGCAAGCGTGACGGTCAGCCAAGTGACCAAGGCGCCAATCGTGCACAGGTTGCGCACCATGACACCATGCCCCGACAGGTCTGCAAGGCGCAGCGTTAACGCCCCTTCAAATAGAATGATCGCCACCGACAGCGACACAATAGGAAACAACAAGTCGCCAAACATAGCGTCGGCATCGAGTACACCGAATACGGGCCCAATCAAAATACCAGTAACCAACAAGGGAAGAATGGCCGGTATTTTCATACGGTAGGCCAAGTATTGGCAGACTATGGAAAGAGTACCGACGGTTACCAGTTGTAGGGTGAGATCATTCACAGCGCACATCCTTTGATTGCTCACATCAACTATAGATCACGGCGCGCTGATCGCCTCATTAGTTCATCGCTGCATTCGATTGTCAGCCAAACTTTTTATGTGAAGCCGTTCACACTTTAAAACATTGCCCACAACGAACTAGCCAAACTCAACTAACTTAATGATGTCGTTTGATGGTTATCAAATGTCATGCCGGAGGGAAAGGGATATGGCTCTAAGGATAGAAACATTGGTGGTTGGCGAAGCTGCACAACAAGCGGGGCTTCGCGTAGGTGATGAACTACTCAGCTATCAAAGTGTCCCCTTCATGGCACTTCATCAACTCATCGAGGCTGCGCAGTTATCAAGGACAGAGCCTCTGCACCTGGTATTTCAACGCAACAGGGAAAGACACCAGGTACGGATTGGCGCCTGCGACAGCCTCGGTTTAACCATCAGTCACGGGCATTACAAAGCGCCAGCCGTGGCCACACACATGCGCAAGGGGTTCACACGACAATACCAGCCGCCAGCCAATTGGCGTTAATCCACGTAGTAAATCAACTGTCCAGCACAGGGCTCATCGTCATCCACCACGTTCGGCAGATAGGGGCGAGGGTTCAACACCACAAGTTCGGCAGCACCAAAGGCGTCAAATTCTGAGTGTTCGGCACAATGACCCTCTTGATCGGGGATAGTACTCAAGCCCCAGCAGCCGATAAGGCGCACCAAGCCCTCGCGATCCTGGCTGTTGTGAAGTACATCTAGGCGCCCATCCAACGGCCTAACATACAGCGCCCACTGCTCTCTATCCTGGCGTTGGGCGCGAGCAAACGCCGACTCCAACTCATCCAGTAGCAGCTGTTTTTCAATAAAAATGGCGCTCAAGCCTTGGTCTCCTCGTCTAGTGGCGCGCATCTTGGCACAGCATGGCGCGCCATAGCAATCACTCACCTCAACAGTGAAGCTGCCACAACGTGGTATGATAGCGATTTTTTACAGGGCGCCACCGTGATCAACATTCAACAGCTTCGCCACCCTAATCTCAGCATACCCGCTTGGCACGTCAGCGAGGGTGAAGCCTGGTGCTTAATGGGGCGCAACGGCTCTGGCAAACAATGGGTCACCGCCCTACTCGCCGGCGAACTTACCGGATACAGTGCCGATACCGCCGACTTGCCCACCACCGCCAGTGTTGGGGTGATTTCCTTTGAGCGCCAACAACAAATTTTTGAACACGAATTGGCCATCGATGAGTCGGATTTGACCGACGACGTCGACTACGGCACCCCCGTTCGCGATTTCTTCCCCGCGGATCAACTCGACCACCCGCTGATCGACCAACTACACATGCGCCACAAACTCGATAATGGCTACCGCCAACTCAGCACCGGCGAAAGCCGTAAGGTGTTGATTATTCAATCGGTCCTCAACGGCGCCCGTGTTCTCCTGTGCGAAAACCCCTTCGACAGCCTCGACATAGACTCCTGTGCCATCTTATCCAAAGCGCTGGGCCAAATCGCCCAGCATATCAGCGTAGTGTTACTGCTCAACAACGTACAAGACATTCCCGACTGGTGTCAGCAGATCGCCGTAGTGGAGGGAAGCGAGCTAAGCGTGCTGGGCAAATGGCACAGTGCGCCCGTGGAAGAAGCGCTCAATGCGCTGTTTGATACACGGCCACTGGTGAGCGATGATTGGCCTGAGCCCCCCTTCCCTCTCGCCCACTTTGAACTCGCTTCCCTCGCCGAACTGCGCCAATTAAATGTGCGCTTCGGTGATAACGTGGTGTTCGACAACTACAACGTCCACATCGAACCACTGCAGCACACCCTAATTACCGGCAGCAATGGCTCTGGCAAGTCCACCCTAATGCAACTCATCACCGGGGACTGCCCACTTTGCTATAGCAACGATGTGACGGTTTTTGGCATGCGCCGTGGCAGCGGCGAGTCGATTTGGGATATCAAACGCCACATCGGTATCGTAAGTGCCGAACTGCACCGCAACTACCGCGTGCGCTGCGATGTGTTAAGCGTGGTTTGCTCAGGTTTTTTTGATTCTATCGGGGTGTATGAGCAGCCAGACAAGGTACAAATCAACCACGCCTTGCACTGGCTCAGAATGGTGGGTATGGAAAGTTTAGCCAGACAAGCTTTTCAAAAGTGCAGCTATGGTGAACAACGCCTAGCGCTCATTGCCAGAGCGCTGGTGAAATCCCCGTTAATGTTGATATTGGATGAACCTACCCAGGGCTTAGACAGCTTGAATCGCTGGCGAGTATTGCGTTTCATCGAACGCATAGCTTCATTTCAACACAGCACTATTGTGCTGGTGAGTCACCGTCTAGATGAACGCTTAGCGCTTTTTACCCAGCACATCGACCTGGATAAAAAGGGTTAGGAGCATAGTTTCTGATGGCCTACATATAGGCCTGAAATTCCTCACCGTCTAAAATCGCCGCCGTGCCATAACCATGGCGACTCTCTGCCACTTCTTTTGGTGCCGCTTGGTAGAGCTCAACCTTGGTAATATACGGGGCATGGCGCGCCATCAATGGGTGAACGGCCAAACGTTTTAACGCATCGGTGGTGGTGCGCGCTTCCACCGCTGCGGTAAATTCAATGCCGACATCCTGTAACCAGTAAATCGCCATGTAGGGTTTCAATCGATGAACCCGCGACGCTAGAGAGACTACATCGCCCATCGCTTCCTCCAAAATCCACTGACCGTGTGCAAAGAATAGCCAATTTGTTGCCAACACGACAGTGCATCTACGCCAATTCTACAATTGCTAAAATCTCTGGCCGATCCGCGAGTAAGGTTTGTAACTCCCGTTCACAGCGACTAAGCAATACGCTCGCGCAGCTTGGCAAACTCGCTGCTTGGCGACGAATCTCCTCGCGCAACAACCACTCATTGGGAAAACGGTCGAGTATGGCGTGAAGGGCCTCCAAATCTGAATCGCCACTGAGATTGGCGACCGTTTGATAGGCATCCATGATGGCGTCATCGTGATCAACTGCTTCCCTCGCGGAAGCCTCTGGTGCGCTGTACAAAGGATAGGCCGCCTTATCCGCGCTACCGCCAAAGACCGACACCACTTCAGCACCCACCGCCATATCAAACACCCCCCAACTCGGGTCATATAACACGCGGCCGTCAAGCGCGTGGACATAACAATCCTGGAAGGTAAAAATTAAGTTGCGATGCTCTTCGCGGGTTATCGCCATGAGCTCGCCGCAGACAGTAATACCCGACAAGAACTCTAAGATCACACGCTGTCCAATAGCCACACCGAGTGCGCGCAACTCATCGATACTGTATTCCGACAAGCAACGACTAAAGTCTTTGATTAAACCCAGTGGCGAACTAAAGCCGTGTTTATGCTCCACCGTGCCTTGACCGTACAACTCCTTGTCCTTAAAGGCCAGTTGGGTGGGACTCGAGGTCTTTAAGAATATCGGGGTACCCACCGCATCCAACAGTTGTTCGCAAAACACACCGCTGACTTGCAAGCCAGAATTGAGCACCGCCGTGCAGACAGTCTGCGCTTCAATAGCACGTTCCAAGCCAAATTGGCCGCCCCGGTAATAGGCCATACCGCTGGCAAATTCATTGAGCACTTGCGTTAAATGGCGGCAATTTTTAGTGACGAACAATTGTGGTTGTTCGCGGGTAATATCGTAGGGTGTGCGAATCGCCTCCACCGTTAGTGGCCATTTTTGTACCGCTTGGTCATCCATACAATGGGTACTTTCGCCCAACGACGACAACAAGCCTGCACCGAAAATACGGTAGTCGTCCAACTCGCCCACTAAACCATACTCCACCGTCCACCAGTGCAGGCGGGTCAGCAAAGCCGCCTCAGACGGCTCGTCAGCATTGGCGGAAAGTTCTGCTAATCGTTGCTCAGCGGCAGCTATCTCGCCGGAAGAGGCACTGGCCGACTCTTTCAAAATAGACAGTTCGCGAACCGCTTGATAGAGCGCTTCGTCGTGCTTATTACTGATGGCACGCATGCCTAACTCACCAAAGCGCTGCAAGTATTCGGCGTAGTCAATGTCGGCGATGAAGGGCGCATGCCCGGCGGACTCGTGCACAATGTCGGGTGCGGGGGTATACAACAGATGATCGATATGGCGCATCTCCAGTGCAATCACCAACACCCGCAAGGCCTGAAATTCCATAAAAATTGCCGGCGGAATGAATCCATCCACCACCACCGCGCGCCAACCTAGCTTGGCCAAGCAAGCATTCATCTCGTCAATCGAAGGAATGTGGTCCATCGAGATGCCCGTCTTAGCAAGCCCTTCAAGATACACAGGGTGGGCAGTAGACGCTAAATGGGTACTAAGGCGATGTAATAGGAAACGCCACACCGCATGATCGCGGGGCGTATACTGCTGGGCGTATTCCTGCCTAGCCACAAAGGGGCGCAGATGGCTTGGGAGTGACTGTAAGATTTGCTCTTGGGTCATACACGCTACACCATTGATGATTTAGTAAAAGCATAGTTCAAAGCAAATATTGCCATCAGGTGACAACGTGCCGCATTCATGTTCTTATGACGGGCTTAATTACCCCAAATTAATAAGTATGGAGAAATAAAGTGGAACAATGGGATTTATTTGTCATCGGCGCAGGCTCAGGCGGTGTACGAGCAGCACGTATGGCAGCAGCTAATGGTCTGAAAGTCGCAGTAGCCGAGGAAAGTGCCCTCGGCGGCACCTGTGTCAACGTTGGTTGCGTTCCCAAAAAGTTGTTCTACTACGGCTCCCACTTCGCCGAAGACATGCATGACGCGCAACAATACGGTTGGGATGTCAGTATCAACGGTTTCGATTGGAGCGTGATGCGTCGCAAAAAGGATGCCGAAATCGAGCGCCTTAACGGCATTTACCAACGCCTGCTAGAAAACTCCAGCGTGACTATACTCAACGGTCGGGCGCGCATTGTCGACAAACACCGCGTGGAAGTGAACGGCGAAATTCACAATTTCAAAACCCTTCTAATTGCTACCGGGGGTCGCCCTTACGTTCCCTCCTTCCCGGGCAGTGAACACGTCATTACATCCAACGAAGCGTTTTATATCGATCAATTACCGCCGCGCATCGCCGTCTTCGGCGGTGGCTATATCGCCGTGGAGTTTGCCGGCATCTTCAACGGCTGCGGCGTTGAGACACATCAAATTTACCGCGGCGATCAACTGCTGCGCGGTTTTGACAGCGACGTGCGCGACCAAGTGACACGCCAGGTAGCAACTAAAGGTGTCAAACTGCACCTCAATACCGACATCGACAGTATCGAAAAGACTGCTTCCGGCTTAATACTGCATATCAAGGGCGGCGACAGCCTCGAAGTAGATCTCGTGATGTATGCCACCGGCAGACGACCCTACACCGACGATCTCGGCCTAGAAAATGTCAAAGTGCTACAGCATCCCGACGGCACCTTGCAAGCCGACCAGTTCTACCGCACTGACGAGCCTAGTATTTATGCCCTTGGCGATGTCATTGGCGGCATGGAACTGACACCGATCGCGCTGGCCGAAGCCATGGTATTTGTTCACAACCTGCAATTGGGCGAAGAACAAAGCGACCAGTGGCGCACACTGGACTATCACAACATCCCCACCGCGGTGTTCTGTCAGCCCAACGTTGCCACGGTCGGCATGAGTGAAGAAGTGGCGCGCCACCACCACAAGGTGAAGGTTTTCTGCTCCGAGTTTCGCGCGATGAAGCACACCCTTACCGACAACCCAGAACGTACCTTTATGAAACTGGTGGTTTGTGCCGACAGCGACCGAGTACTGGGCGCGCACATGGTGGGTCCTGAAGCCGGTGAGCTTATCCAAGGCATCGCCATCGCCTTAAAAGCCGGGGCCACTAAAGCGATATTCGACAGCACCATCGGCATTCATCCCACAGCTGCCGAGGAGTTCGTCACGATGCGCAGTGTGACACGACAGGACAAATAACCTCGCAAGCTAGCTAGCCCTGAGGTGTTTTATTGATACACTGGCTTTACAAACAACAATAAAACACCTTGCTATGCACACATTTATTTTCGATATAGGCAAAACCAATCTCAAAGCCACGGTGCTCAATACACTGGGGGATGTCGTTTGGCAAAACTCAGTAGTTAATAACTCCAGCGAGGATGGTGACTACCTATCGATCGCCAGCGATACTCAGTGGCAGTGGTTACAGCAGCAACTTCAGCGAGCCTTCAGCGATGTCGGTTTCGGTCGCATCAATATAAGCACCCACGGGGCTTGCGCGGCATTGGTAGATGAACATGGCGAACTGGTACTGCCCGTCATGGACTACGAGTCACCTCTCCCCGAACAAATGGCAGAGACCTATAACGCTCTACGCCCCCCCTTCACTGAGAACTTCTCGCCAAAGCTTGGCTTGGGGCTTAATCTTGGGGCACAACTGCATTGGCTGAAACATCAATACCCTGAGGCCTATCGCCGCACAACACACCTATTGATGTACCCACAGTATTTTGCGTATCTGCTGACGGGCATCGCCTGCCACGAGATCACCTCCCTAGGCTGCCATACCGACCTGTGGAACACGCGCGACAATTGTTATTCCAGCTTGGTAGAAGCGCTGGATTTAAACCATAAATGCCCCCCCATGCACCCCGCCCACGCCCCGCTGGGTAAGGTATCCGGGAATTTGGCTAAACGTTTAGGTCTTGATCCAACCATCGACGTTTTCCCAGGAGTACACGACTCCAATGCCGGCTTAGCCCGGTACCTGTATTGCTCCCTGCCGTCGCCCTTAACCGTGATAAGTTCAGGCACGTGGATCATCAGTATGGCGGTGGGCCACCCGGTCAGCGACTTACAGGCGCCGCGCGACATGCTGGCCAACATCGATGTGAATGGCACGCCCACAGCCTGTGCTCGCTTTATGGGCGGGCGTGAGTTCCAGCGTATCACCACAGCACTTCCCATGCGCAGCGATGATATGGCGCGCTCGATCGCAGAACTTATCCTGCGCGGCATTTACATTGCGCCTGGTGTAGAGGCCGACAGTGGGCCGATCACACAGGGCAGTGGCAGCGTTATGGTGATCAATAGCGACGGCCGCCAGTACAGTTTGGATGAGGCTAAAGATCATCTTGCGGGGGACGCACTCGCCACCCTGTATCTCGCCAGCATGCTGCACTTGGAACTCAAGCTACTTAACGCCAGAGGGCCAATCGTTTTTGGCAGTATTGCCCAGAAAAACCCTTGGCTGGTCAAGCTTGTGGCGCAACTTCGCCCCGATCAGCCTGTAATGGTTAGCAGCGGTGATGCGAGCACGGTAACTGGCGCCTGGTGCCTCACCCGCTGGCAGGAAACATGCCCGCCAAGCCTCGATCAGTTTTCGCAAGTAATACCAAGCAATGTTGATGGTCTCGTAGAATACATAGCCAAAGCGATCAGTATTGAAAGCTTATGATTGAATTTGATTGATTTGCTCTTGTCGCTATGATCTGATGAAGCCATGCATTTTTGCTTTACGAGGCACATACGGGACGACATGAATACCTATCAATTTGTAAATGATCTATGGCGTGACAACGGCTTAGCGATCGAATCCATCGACGGTTTGGTCTATCGCTCCAATTGCTTGGGCGGCGACCAACGGGTCACCAACACAGGCGGAGGCAACACGTCGGCCAAAATTATGGAGCGAGATCCTCTCACAGGTGAGCAAGTAGAAGTGCTCTGGGTAAAAGGTTCCGGTGGCGACCTTCGCACCTCCAAAGCCGACAACTTCGCCTCACTGTATATGAGCAAATTGAATGCCATTCGCGACATCTACTACAAGGCAGAACACTACGGGGTCAAAACACAGATCGAGGACGATGTGGTGGCCATGTACAACCACACCACCTTTAATTTGAATAGTCGTGCACCGTCTATCGACACCCCACTACACGCCTTCATTCCGCACAAACACGTCGACCACATGCACCCCAACGCGGTGATAGCCGTGGCCGCCAGTAAGAATGCCGAAGCCCTGACCAAGACTATTTGGGGCGGCGACCTGGGCTTTTTACCTTGGCAACGGCCTGGCTTTGATCTCGGCATGCAGCTACAAACATTTTGTGCCCAACACCCCGAAGCCAAGGGCGCCATACTGGGTGGTCATGGCGTGATTAACTGGGCGGCGGAAAACCGCGCCTGCTATGAATTATCGCTCGACATTATCGAGCGCGCCGCGCGTTATATCGATGCCCATGATAAAGGGGAAAATACCTTTGGTGGTCAGCAATATAACACCCTAGAGGGCGACACATTCGATCAAGTAGTGACCGAAGTCATCCCTTTCTTGCGCGGACTGGTATCGACTGAAGGCAAGATGATCGCCACCCTGCAGTACGACGAAAACACCATGCGCTTTGTGAACTCCGTTGACGCTCCCCGCTTGGCAGCCTTGGGCACCTCGTGTCCCGATCACTTCTTGCGCACTAAGATTAAACCGTTGTACGTCGCTTGGAATCCGCACAGCGATAGCATTGAACAATTGAAGCAGAGACTCGTTGAAGGCATAGAACAATACCGCCAGGACTACTCGGCTTATTATGCGCAGTGCAAACACGTGAATTCACCGGCTTTGCGCCCTGCTAGTCCAACCGTTTGCCTCATTCCTGGTATCGGTATGATCGCTTGGGGTAAAAACAAAAGTGAATCACGCGTGACAGCGGAATTTTATAACTGTGCCATCGAAGTCATGCGTGGCGCTGAAGCGATCGATGAATACATCGCACTACCTATGCAAGAAGCCTTTGACATTGAGTATTGGCTACTGGAAGAAGCAAAGTTACAACGCATGCCAAAGGAAAAAACCTTGGCGCGCGATGTTGTCGTCGTCGTGGGTGCCGGTGACGGCATCGGCAGGGCCACCGCGCTCCGCCTTGCTGAGGATGGCGCCCACGTCGTATGCGCCGACCTGCGCCTCGAGGCGGCTCAACGCACCGCGGATGAGCTCACAAACCGTTACGGCCAGGGCATCGGCGTTGCAGGAAGCGATATTTCAGGCTGCGGCCCCGCTATCGCGTTGGCCGTCGACATCACCGACCGTAGCAGCGTCGCTGAGATGCTACTCAATGTCGTCAAGGCCTATGGGGGTATCGACAAAGTAATCGTGACCGCCGGCGTATTCTTGGCCCCTGGACAATCAGGCATGAGCGACGATCAAATGTTCGATGTCAGTTTTGCCGTTAATGTTAAAGGTGGCTACGTCGTCGCCACCGAAGCCAACAAGATTTGGCAGCGCCAGCAACTCAAGGGCGCCCTCGTGCTCACTACCAGCGTTAACGCGGCAGTACCTAAAAAAGGTTCTCTCGCCTACGACACTAGCAAGGCCGCGGCTAACCACCTGGTGCGGGAATTGGCCGTCGAACTTGCACCGCTCGTCAACGTCAATGGCCTAGCGCCTGCCACGGTCGTTAAGGGCAGCACAATGTTCCCTCGCGACAGGGTTATTGCGTCGTTAAGCAAATACAACGTCGCCTTTAATGACAACGATAGCGACGATGAACTGCGCGACAAATTGTCGCTCTTTTATGCCCAACGTACACTAACCAAAGCGCCGATCACCCCTGAGGATCAAGCCGAAGCCGCGGCCCTTTTGGTCAACGGCCAACTCGCCAAAACCACAGGCCAAATCATCAGCGTTGATGGCGGACTTCACGAAGCCTTTTTGCGCTAACTATTGGAGATAACAATAATGCCAATGATTAACAACGACCTCGTCGCAGAACAGAATCAGCAGCACATGGCTGACCTTCAGCAAGACTACGAAGGGTTAGCCAACAAACTTGCTCGCCAAAACATCGATATCGACGCCATCACAACGCGCGCCCAACAATTTCAGGTAGCCGTACCCAGCTGGGGGGCAGGCACTGGTGGCACGCGTTTCGCGCGTTTTCCCGGTATCGGTGAGCCCAGAAATATCTTTGAAAAGCTTGAAGACTGCAGTGTGATTAACCAATTGGTACAGTGTACTGGCAGTGTTTCGCCACACTTTCCCTGGGATGTCGTCAGTGATTTTAGTGAATTAAAACAGCACGCCGACAACCTTGGTCTCGGTTTCGATGCCGTTAACTCGAATACCTTTCAAGACCAACCCGGGCAAGCGGTATCCTATAAATTTGGTAGTTTAACCCACACCGATCGCGCGGTACGGGACCTGGCGGTACAACACAACCTAGACTGCATCGAATACGGCAAAGCGCTTGGTTCAAAGGCCATCACCGTGTGGATTGGCGACGGTTCCAACTTTGCCGGTCAAAGCCACTTTCAACGTCAATTCGAACGCTATTTAGACAGCACCAAACAGGTGTACGCCGGACTGCCCGACGACTGGCAGATGTTTATTGAACACAAGATGTTCGAGCCCGCCTTTTACTCAACCGTTATCCAGGATTGGGGCAGCAACATTCTGGCCGCCATGGAACTCGGCGACAAAGCGAAATCGCTCGTTGACCTGGGCCACCACGCCCCTAACGTCAATATTGAAATGATTGTGTCGCGTTTGATCCAATTTAAAAAACTGGCAGGCTTCCACTTCAACGACAGTAAATACGGTGACGATGACCTCGATAGTGGCTCGCTGCACCCCTTCCAACAGTTCTTGATCTTCAACGAACTGGTCGACGCGGAGTACCGCCAGCAAGAAGGCTTCAACCCTGCCTACATGCTAGATCAATCACACAACGTGACAGACCCCATCGAAAGTCTTATGAACTCAGCGGTCGAAGTCCAGCGCTCGTATGTGAAAGCTCTTTTGGTAGATCGTGAAAAACTCTACCAACTGCAGGATGCAAACGACGCCCTTATGGCACACAACACCCTTAAAGCGGCATTCAATCTCGATGTATCACCCATTTTAGCCATGGCTCGCCAGCGAAACGGGGGCGCCATTGAGCCCATCGCAACCTATCGCGCCAGCGGCTATCGACAAGCCGCGGGCGACAAACGACCATCTAGCGGGCACAGTGGCTCAGGCATTGTGTAAGGCATCATCAATTAATAATAACAATAGGTAGGTAACGATATGGCAAATCCATTAGTAGGCGTGGTGTATCACTGGATCGGCGGTCTCGCGTCAGCAAGTTTTTATGTGCCTTATAAAAAAATCAAACTGTGGTCTTGGGAAATCTTTTGGATTACCGGCGGCCTTTTTTCCTGGTTAATTGCACCTTGGTTAGCGGCATCCTTGCAAACCAATGACTTACTCGGTGTGCTATCCGCCACCCCACCATCAGTGCTGGGGTGGTGTTACTTCTGGGGAGCGATGTGGGGGCTAGGCGGACTCACCTTTGGCCTCACCATGCGCTATTTGGGACTCTCCTTGGGCATGGCCGTTGCGCTGGGTCTGACGACAGTGATCGGCACGATGGGACCTCCGATTTTCCACGGCACTGTTGGCGAATTAGCATCTACCACCAGTGGCCAAATGACCTTCCTTGGCATCCTAGTGACCTTGATTGGCATTGTGTTTGTCGCCAAAGCTGGTCAAGCGCGCGAACATGAACAAGGTCTCGATCAGGCGCAAGGCCAAAATGCAGAGTTCAATGTTAAAAAGGGCATCCTGATTGCCATTTTTTCCGGCGTCATGTCAGGCTGTTTTGCATGGGGCCTAGACGCAGGCCAAGCCATACGCGACCTAACCTTACAGGCCGGCACCGACCCACTCAGTCAGGGCCTTCCCGTATTGTGCGTGGTACTGGCCGGCGGTCTCACTACCAACCTCATCTGGTGCTCAATCCTCATTTACCGCAATCGCTCTGTGGCAGAATTCAGTGGCCGTATGGCGGATGGTTCTCAATTGCCAAGCAAAGTTCTGCTGTTCAACTATTTACTGGCGGGGCTTGGCGGCACAATTTGGTACCTGCAGTTTTTCTTCTATACCATGGGCGAAAGCCAAATGGGCAAATACGGATTTTCAAGCTGGACCTTGCACATGGCCTCGATCATTCTTTTCTCCACACTTTGGGGTTTCGCGCTTTCGGAATGGAAGGGAGTGAGCGCCCCAGTGCGCCGCAAGGTATGGGCTGGTATCCTGCTACTAGTTAGCTCGACTGTCATTATTGGCTTCGGCAACATGCTGGCGAGCTAAGCGTGGCGACAAAGGACATAACATGTTAGAGATACAACGCCAGCAAAAACTGCTCGAGCTACTAGCCGCCAATCAGTTTATGCGAGTGGTAGATCTGACAGTAGCACTGAACGCCTCAGAAGCCACAATTAGGCGCGACATCGCCAAGCTATCTGAAGATAAAAGACTGCTGAAAATTCGCGGTGGCGCTCAGGCCTTAGACGACAAAGAGATTCCTAACAAACGACTCAACAGCAGCGCGTTTTGGCCTTCAATAGAGACCCACAAACAGGCCAAAACCGCTATCGCTAAAGTCGCAGTAGAGCTCTGCCAAGACGGCGACCCGGTCATCATCAACGGCGGCACATCAACGTATATGATGGGCCAGTTTTTAGTAGGTCGAAAGATAAACATCCTCACCAATTCGTTGGTGCTTGCCAATGAACTTGCAGCCAACACTGAGTGCCAAATCACACTGCCTGGCGGTGAGATATACCGTGAGCAAGGCATTATTCTCAGCGCCTTTGACGATGATGCCATCCCCCACTACAACGCTAAGTACATGTTCATGGGCAGCCCTGCCATTAACGAACAGGGCGTCATGGAATCAGATCCTCTGCTAGTAAGGTCCGAGCGCAAACTGCGCAAGCAAGCCGAAAAACTGGTGGTGTTAGCCGATAGCTCAAAGCTCGGCGCGCTAAGCCAATTTGTACTCTGCCGACTCGACGAAATTGACATCCTTATCACTGACCGTGATGCAGATAGTCGCTTCGTCGCACGCCTGCAAAAGCAAGGTGTTCAAGTCATTATCGCCCCTGTTAACAACACCTAGGGAAATCCTATGCGTCTCAATCAATGTCACAATTTCCACGATTTTCGCCAACTCGCTAAACAGCGGTTACCGGGACCGATTTTTAACTACATCGACGGTGGTGCGGATGATGAAATCACTATGCGCCGTAACAGCGCCGCCTTCGACAGTTGCGACCTGGTGCCGCGCGTTTTAGCAGGCGTTGATACGGTGGATACGAGCGTGGAAGTCCTTGGCCACAAGCTCGCCGTGCCGTTCTACTGTTCGCCTACCGCCCTACAGCGACTGTTTCACCACCAAGGCGAAAGGGCTGTCGCGGGGGCCGCGGAAAAATACGGCACCATGTTTGGCGTCTCTACCCTCGGCACCGTCGATATGCGCGATATCGCGCGCGACTTCAACACCCCTCAGGTTTACCAGTTTTACTTCCACAAAGACCGCGGCCTCAACCGCGCCATGATGGAAAGCGCTAAAGAGGCGGGTATCGACACACTGATGCTGACGGTAGATACCATCATTGGTGGCAACCGCGAACGCGATCTTCGCACCGGTTTTACCATCCCCATGAAACTCAACCTACACGGCATCGCCCAGTTTATCAGTCGCCCAATGTGGGGAATTAACTACCTTCTGCATGAAAAATTTTCCATGCCGCAACTCGATGCACACATCGATTTTGGCGGTGGTTCGCTCCATATTGGCAAATACCTGACCGAGATGCTCGACCAGTCGATGAACTGGGACGATGTGGCAGAGATGGTTGAGTTTTGGGGCGGCAAATTTTGCTTGAAAGGCGTGATGTGCGCCGACGACGCCAAACGAGCAGCGGACATCGGCTGTAATGGCATTGTGGTGTCCAATCACGGTGGGCGTCAACTGGATGGCTCGCGCAGTTCCTTTGACCACCTCACCGAGGTGGTCGATGCGGTTGGCAACGATCTTGATGTGCTGTTTGACAGCGGCGTACAGCGTGGCACCCATGTTCTTAAAGCGCTCGCCATTGGCGCAAAAGCGGTCGGGCTTGGGCGCGGCTACTTATACCCTCTTGCCGCGGCCGGGCAACCTGGCGTAGAACGCGCGCTGGGGCTGATGAAAACCGAAGTTGAGCGCGACATGAAGCTAATGGGCATCACGCATTTATCGCAACTTAGCCGCGACCATCTGCGCTTCCGCTAAATAAAAAACCCAGCTTGCGCTGGGTTTTTGCTAACTATCCAAGGATGAAATATCAATGAAGGTGATTACCACACCACTCACCTCTGTATTGAGCTTGTAATACACCAATCTCGCCAAGTATCGAACCTTCTTCTTGGAGAAGACAATCTTCTCAAGCTTTTCTTGCTTCTCAATGACAGTGCTCAAATCTTGGAAAAGATCGGGATAGTCCAAATCGTTAACAATTTCATTCAATGGGCGACCCACGTCGTGCTCACGCAGCTTGAACAAGTTTGTCGAATCAGGCGTGTAGCGGGTAATCCGCATATCGTCATTGATAAACACAGAGGCAATCGAGGTTGCTTGTGTCATGGCGTCCAAATCTGCATTCACCTGACTAAGGATGTACATCCGCTCGTGGTATTCCGCGTTGATAGTATTAAGCTCTTCGTTGACCGATTGCAATTCTTCGTTTGAGCTCTGCAATTCTTCGTTAGACGCCATCAACTCTTCGTTGGTCGCCTGCAACTCCTCGTTGGTGGTCTCTAACTCTTCAATCGTAGACTGCAAATTTTCTCTTGTAGCCGCCAGTTCACGTTCGAGTAAGCGGTTGTGACTGAGCAAGTTTTCAACGTAGTCAGTTTTCAACTCCTTCTCGGTGGGGACTTCTGACGTGTCCGGTGGAACACGATCAACAATGTCAAATACGATTAGATAGTTGTAGTTATCCTTGATGACCTCAAGAGGAATACCGGTGATTTGCACCACACTATTGGGATTGTCAGAGCCGGCATCGATATCAGCAGCACGCAAGGTCTGCTTCTCTTTTTTGAGGCGATAGAACAATGTGGTCACTACCGGCAGCAATCGTTCATCGATTAAGCGAGCGACCTGATTGGTAATGATCCCTTCTTGAAAACGCAAAAATTCGTTTGGTTTGCCAAATAGGTGAAGGGCATTCAGTTCATCGTCTACCAGCAACGAGGTGGGCAGAAATTCTTGTTTTAATATGTTTAACGCACGCTCGATAATGTTGCCTTTAGGATCGATGGCTCGCTCCATTCCCTCGCCGCGCTGTATATTGCTATAGCGTGTTTTTAACGTTCGCGAATCAAAATCACGCAAGTAAATCGGATTCTTTTGAAGAAAAATCTTCAGCTTAGAATCAAGGCTATCGAATTTGTCGTGGTTAATCGTGAGCGATTCACTCTTACCCAACACCAAGGTACCACCCATTTTAAGGGCGAACTGTAGTTTTTGTAGCGCCAAATCTTGGGCAGATTTTTTAAAATAAATCAGCGTATTACGGCAGCTCACCAGATCCACTTTGGTAAATGGAGGGTCCTCCATCAGATTGTGGGTGGCAAAAACAATACATTGACGCAATTCAGGCACCACCACATAGCGCCCTTCATTTTCGATAAAATACCGTTTAAGCAACGTGGAGGGCACCTCGCCCACGATCGATTCGGGGAAGATTCCCTTCGATGCCGTTTCAATAATCTCAGGGTTAGCATCGGTAGCAAAAATCTTAACGGGTATATAGATTTTGCGCTTGACCATTTCTTCAAGCAACAACATGCCATAGCTATAGGCCTCTTCACCGGTGGAGCAACCTGCCACCCATAAGCGAATACCTTGGGCTCGATCAGCCTCGGAAACAATACGAGGAATGACCGAATCGCGAAGATAATCAAAAACGGGTTCGTTACGAAAGAAGCTGGTAACGGGAATGAGTAATTCACGGCGTAGTGATACCAACTCGTTTTTGTCTTCTTTAAGCCTTTTTAAGTACTCCGTCAGGCTAGGAACTCGGCATACTTGCATACGGCGCTCGATACGACGAGACACCGTACCCCATTTGTAGTGGCTAAAGTCGAGTCCAAATTCTTTCTTCACTAGCTGTAAGATAGCGTCAAAGTCATCCTGAACATCGAATACATTTTCGTCAGAATCTGTTGACACATCTGCTGGCAACAATGCCACAGGGTGCTTGATATGCTCGGCAATTCGCGAGGGTATTTCCTCAGCCAACAACACTTCATCGACAATACCCGTAGCGATAAGGCTGCTTGGCATACCATCAAATTTGGCATCCGAGGGTGATTGGGCAATAACAAAACCGCCAGCGGCGTTAATTTCAGAAGCGCCGCGACTACCATCGGTACCCGTGCCGGATAACACGACAGCAATGGAGCGTGAGCCATGTTGTTCAGCCAAGGATTTGAAGAAGATATCAATGGGTAGATGAAAAACTGTGTCGCTTTTTTCAGCCAACTTGAATTGATCTGGCGTCACTGTTAACAACTTACCCGCAGGGATCAAGTAAATATTGTTGCTCTTGATTTCCATGCCATCTCGGATCATATGAACCGGCATTTGGGTATAGCGGTTGATAAGATCATCCATCATGCTCTTGTACTGAGTAGACAAGTGCTGCACAACCACATAGGCGAGATCTAAGTCTGGCGGGCAATTTTTGAAGAAACGCTCTAGCGCCTCTAGGCCGCCGGCAGAAGCACCGATACCTACGATAGTGACAGGTTTATTCGAAGATGGCATATTTGTTTATCCATATTTTTAATGAGTTAATACTAGCGACTTGTCGTAAGATAAGCGATAAATTTTCTTAAAATTTCTAATTAATTGTAACAACCGAAGCTTGTTAAACCACAAACAATATACGTCACTGACAAAAGGTCAGTTCGAGCACCTTATGAAATCAAAAGACATTGTCCCTTGGCTTGGGGTTGTTTTAGCCGGCGGCAAATCTTCTCGGATGGGATGTGACAAGGCTGAATTAAAGCTGGACCAGCAAACACTGTTGCAGCGAGCCCAAACTCTTCTACTTCGCGCCGGGGCTGTCGATGTTATAACACTAAGGCACGACCACGTGACCGATGTTTATCCAAACTGCGGCCCACTAGGTGGCATACACGCTGCCATTCACCATGCACCTCAGCGTGCCATGTTAATTATTCCAGTAGACCTGCCTCTATTGGCGGTTGAAGACATACAACAGTTATTGGAGGCTGGGGCGAGCAATAACAGCATCAGCCATTTTAACAAACAATTTATTCCGCTGTTTATTCCTCGACCCGCCGAACTGCTTGAACCCCTGACTGAGCGTTTGGAGAAAGGCGGGCAGCTGTCGTTGCGAAGTTTTTTTGAAGCGTATCCTGCACGCGAGATTGTGCCTCGCCATGCAAAGGTGCTGCTGAACGCCAACACCCCAGAAGAGTGGCAGGAAATTTTAGCTAGTCGTTAGCTGGGGCAACAATTTTCGCGACAGCTTCGCGTGCGAGTGGGTTAAGCTGGTCGCCACCCTGGTGGGCGTAAGCAATAATCGACAATTTCATGTCGCGTGACCAAAAACGCTGTACGTGACTGGCAACGTCATCTGCTTTGCTCGCCGAATGAGCAGATTGCGGCACGTTATCGGCTATTTGATTAACCATGCTAATCAGTGCGTCGAGTTGGTGGGTTTGGCTCATGGTATATCCCTTGTTAACTGTATTGGCTGTGCCTGCCAGGGCGGGCAAAGCCTATCAATGTCATCCCGAAACGGCTCGCCAACTGACAAGCCAACGCACTCGGGGCCGACAGCGTCACCAGGGTAGACACACCCAACACCGCTGCCTTCTGAATAATTTCGTAACTGCCGCGGCTGCTCATCAACACAAAGCCCGCTTTAACATCCACCTTATCGGCGAGAAGCGAGCCCAGCAATTTGTCGAGGGCATTGTGGCGCCCGACATCTTCAAACACGCATAGCACATCGCCTGATTCACTGCACCATGCCGCCGCGTGCACACCGCCGGTGGACGACTGCAGAGGCTGCTGCGCAGGAAGGTTGCTCACCGCTGCGTCGATGGCCTCAGGTGTGATAACCGCGCCCGGGCTCACGCACTCGATATCTCGCAACACGTGAGACAGCGATTCGACACCACACAGGCCACAACCGGTGCGGCCGGACAATTGGCGACGCTGCTGGCTCAACTGGCTCATACAGCGCGCACTAATCTCAAGCTCCACACTATAGCTTTCAACTTCTCCACCACAATGCGGGTGAACGTCGATGCCATAGATGTGATCGACACTGGGTACAATACCTTCGGTCACACTAAACCCGCGCGCCAAGTGATCAAGATCACTCGGGGTAGCCATCATGACGGCGTGGCTAATACCGTTGTAAACCAGTGCCACCGGGCACTCCAGCGCAACGCGATCGGTGGCAGCCAGCGCCGCCACATCCGGTGACCAACGCTGAATCGGCCACTCGCGATCGGTCAAACTAGGCTTCCTCGCTGTGGCGTTCCGCCTGCGCTAGGAAATCTTTTTGCTGTTCATCGAACTGCTTAAACTGCGACTGCCACACCGAATCAGTCGTCACCTGAGCCACCTGTACCGCGGTGACCTTGTACTCGGGGCAGTTGGTCGCCCAGTCAGAGTTATCGGTGGTTACCACGTTGGCACCACTGTTCGGGTGGTGGAAAGTGGTGTACACCACACCAGGCTGCATGCGCTCAGACACTTTGGCGTGCAACACGGTGACACCAACACGGCTGGTAATACTGACCTTGTCACCGTCGCGAATACCGCGATCATCGGCATCCACTGGGTGGATTTCCAGCACATCTTCGTCGTGCCAATGCTGGTTAGCCGTCCGGCGAGTTTGCGCCCCCACGTTGTACTGCGACAAGATTCGACCGGTGGTCAACAACAGCGGGAAGCGGCGGTTGGCGCGCTCGGGCGTGGGCACGTATTCGGTCAACGCAAAGCGCGCCTGACCAATGGGGAACTGCTCGATGTGCATGGTAGGCGTACCCTCGGGCGCCTGCTCGTTACACGGCCACTGGATACTGCCCATTTGCTCAAGCTTGTCGTAGTTCACACCGGTGAAGGTGGGCGTCAAGCTAGCAATCTCATCCATAATTTGCGATGGATGGGTGTAGTTCATGGGGTAGCCCATGGCGTTGGCCAAGGCTTGGGTGACTTCCCAATCTGCCATACCCGCCAGCGGCGCCATGACACGGCGCACGCGATTGATGCGACGCTCGGCGTTGGTAAAGGTACCGTCTTTTTCCAAGAACGATGAGCCGGGCAAGAACACGTGGGCAAACTTGGCGGTTTCGTTCAAGAAGATGTCCTGTACCACCAAACATTCCAGCGAGCGCAGAGCCGCCTCAACGTGGGTGGTATTGGGGTCTGACTGAGCAATATCCTCACCTTGCACGTACATGCCTTTGAACTTACCGTCCAGGGCGGCGTTGAACATGTTGGGAATACGCAGACCGGGTTCGTTATCTAATGTCACGCCCCAACTTGCTTCAAAGCGCGCGCGAACGCTGTTGTCGGCGACGTGTTGATAACCGGGGAACTCGTGCGGGAAAGAGCCCATATCACAAGAGCCCTGTACGTTGTTCTGACCACGCAGAGGGTTCACACCGACACCCAAACGACCAATGTTACCGGTCGCCAGCGCCAGGTTGGCAATACCCATCACCATGGTGGAACCCTGCGAGTGTTCGGTCACACCCAAGCCATAGTAAATGGCGCCATTGGGAGCGGCTGCAAAGGTGCGTGCCGCGTGGCGAATGTCCTCGGCGGGAATACCTAAAATGTCCGACATTGCTTCGGGCGAGTTGCGCTCTTCTGCAATGAAACTGCGCCACTGCTGGTAGGCCGCTTGGTCACAGCGCTCAGCAATAAAATCAGTCGCTTCCAAACCTTCGGTAATTACGGTGTGGGCCAGCGCGTTAATCAACGCCACGTTGGTGCCAGGCATCAGCTTCAAGTGCACTTCGGCCTTGATGTGCGGGCTGCTCACCAAATCGGTCGCGCGCGGGTCAGCGACCAATAATTTCGCGCCTTGGCGGATGCGTTTTTTCAGCAGCGAGCCAAATACCGGGTGGGCATCGGTGGGGTTAGCACCAATCACCAAAATAGCATCTGAGTGCAGCACCGACTCAAAGGTCTGGGTACCGGCCGACTCACCGAGCGTGGTTTTCAAACCAAAACCGGTGGGCGAGTGGCATACGCGTGCACAGGTATCGGTATTGTTGTTACCGAAAGCAGCGCGGATCAGTTTCTGTACCAAGTAGGTCTCTTCGTTGGTACAACGTGATGAAGTAATACCACCGATGCTCTCGCGTCCGTATTGCTGCTGGATGCCGCGCAGCTTATTGGCGGCAAAACCTAGCGCTTCGTCCCACGACACCTCGCGCCATGGCTGGTCGATACTATCGCGCACCATGGGCTTGGTGACGCGATCGGGGTGGGTAGCGTAGCCGAAGGCAAAGCGGCCTTTCACGCAGGAGTGGCCCATGTTGGCCTGACCACCTTTGTAGGGCACCATGCGAATCAATTGATCGCCTTTCATCTCGGCCTTGAACGAACAACCCACACCGCAGTAGGCGCAAGTAGTCACGACAGCGCGGTCGGGTTGGCCGTGCTCAATGACGGATTTTTCGGTCAGGGTCGCGGTAGGGCAAGCCTGCACACAGGCGCCACACGATACGCAGTCAGAATCCAAGAAATCTTGCTTCACGCCAGCTGTGACTTTCGAATCGAAGCCGCGTTCGCCGATGGTCAGTGCAAAGGTGCCCTGCACCTCTTCACAGGCACGCACACAGCGCGAGCAAACGATACATTTGCTGGCATCAAAGCTGAAATAGGGGTTGGAGTCGTCGGTTGGAGCGTCGAGGTGGTTGGCACCCTCGTAACCGTAACGTACTTCGCGGAGGCCTACGGCACCGGCCATATCCTGCAACTCGCAGTTGCCGTTAGCGGGGCACGTTAAGCAGTCCAGCGGGTGATCCGAGATGTACAGCTCCATCACGTTGCGGCGCAATTTGGCGAGGCGCGTATTCTGGGTAGTGACCTGCATGCCCTCTTCCACCGGTGTGGTGCACGAGGCAGGCGTACCACGGCGGCCCTCGATCTGCACCGCACACAGGCGGCACGAACCAAATGCTTCAAGGTTATCGCTAGCGCATAGTTTGGGAATGTTAATGCCATTCTCCGCCGCTGCACGCATCACCGAGGTACCCTCAGGCACATCTACCTGCACGCCATCAATCCACAACGACACGCGCTTGGTCGATACGCTCTTAGGGGTACCGTAGTCTTTATCGACTTCAAAAAATTGGACTGTCATCTTACTCTCCCCGCTCGAAATCTTCACCGAAATGGCGCAGCGCGCTCATTACCGGGAAGGGGGTCATTCCGCCCATGGCACACAGCGAACCGTCAACCATGGTCTCACATAGATCTTCTAACAAAGCAATATTAGCCTGTCGCGACTCGTTGGCGCGAATGCGGTCGATCACTTCGACACCGCGGGTCGAGCCAATGCGGCATGGGGTACACTTACCGCAGGACTCCGCCACGCAGAACTCCATTGAAAAACGCGCCTGCTCAGACATGTCGACAGTATCATCAAACACCACCACACCGCCGTGACCGAGTACGCCTTGAATTGCCGCAAACGACTCATAGTCCAGTGGGGTATCCCACTGCGACTCGGGTAGGTAGGCCCCTAGAGGACCACCCACTTGCACCGCTCGCATGGGGCGACCGCTAAAGGTGCCGCCACCAAAGTCATTCATTAATTCTCGCAAGGTGACACCAAAGCCCAGTTCAACCAAACCGCCGCATTTGATATTACCCGCCAACTGGAAGGGCAAGGTGCCGCGCGAACGGCCGTAACCCACATCGGCGTAGGCCGAGGCGCCCTCGCGCACGATAAAGGGTACTGCCACGAAGGTCAGAACGTTGTTAACGATAGTAGGTTGACCCCAAAGGCCTTTAATTGCCGGCAGAGGCGGTTTAACGCGCACCATGCCGCGCTTACCTTCCAGGCTTTCAAGCAGCGCCGTTTCTTCACCGCAAATATAGGCTTTCGCTGCCAGGCGAACTTCCAGTACGAAGCGACGGCCCGATTGCAAAATATTGTCACCCAAATAACCGGCACGCTCAGCGCGCTCGATGGCCGCATTCAAAATGCGGTGCGCCTCAGGGTATTCCGAACGCAAGTAAATAAAGCCACACTCTGCACCTACCGCCAAGCCAGCAATGGCCATGCCTTCAATTAATTGGTAGGGATCGGCTTCCATCGCCAAACGATCCGCGAAGGTACCGGAGTCGCCCTCGTCGGCGTTGCAGACGATGTATTTGGTCTCGCCCTCATCAGCGGGGGCATCGTGCACGGTTTGCCATTTAATACCGGTAGGGAAGGCGGCGCCGCCACGGCCACGCAGGCCGGAATTTTTAACTTCATCAACGATGGCTTGGCCATTCATGGCCAACGCCTTGGTCAGGCCTTCAAAGCCGCCATTGGCGGTGTAGTAATCAAGTGACAGGGGATCGTCCATACCAGCACGGGCAAAGGAAAAGCGCTGCTGTTTTGCCAAATAGGGAATGCTCTCGGTCAAGCCCAGGCACAAAGCGTGCTGATCACTGCCCTGCAGCAAACCCGCCGCCAAAAGGCCGTCGATATCCTCGGGCATCACAGGGCCGTAGGCCACGCGACCTGTGGCAGTGTCGACTTCTACCAGTGTTTCAAGCCAGAACATGCCACGCGAGCCATTGCGCACAAGCTCAATGGAAACACCCTGCTGTGCGGCGTAGCTTTCTATCGCGAAGGCCACTTCATCAGCACCAAGCGCTTTAGAGGTTGTATCTTGTGGAACGTATACCTTGACCATTACTTCACCTCCACCGACTTGGTACGCACATTGTCGACCAAGCGATCAAAGCGCTCCGGCGTCACGCGCGCATAAATTTTGTCGTCGATACGTACCGACGGTGCACAGGCACAGTTGCCCAAGCAATGTACAGGTTCAAGACGAATTTCGCGATCGCTAGTAGTCTGGTGGTAGTCGACACCTAGACTCGCTTTAGCGTGAGCTTCTAAGGCGCGACTGCCCATGGCTTGGCACGCTTCGGCGCGGCAAATTTCCACTTGATGGGCGCCGCCGGGCGAGGTGTGAAACTGGTGATAAAAGCTCACCACGCCGTAAATTTCAGCGGCTGTTTGATTGAGCGCTTTGGCAATGTAGTCGATGGCGGCAGGTGGAATATAACCGATCACCTCTTGCACCGCGTGCAAAATAGGCAGCAGTGCGCCGCGCTTTTGCATGAGTTCAGCAACAGGCTCTACCACCCCTCGATGCCAAAGATCGGCATCGATATCAGCCCCATTCTTATTGATCAAAACGTCATTCATGGTTTTCATTCTTCACTAGTTTTTGTCACTGCCTAATATAAGTAGCCCGACAGGCAATCGCTTATCTTACAGCGTTGCTCGAATAGTCTAAAAGCGACATTTATGCGACATGGTCTTTTTATGCCATTTTGTATCCCAAAATGAAAATTTATAGTATATTACCCCATCTGCAGCGTATTATTGGATCCAATATTGAATTTTCGAAAGTATACATTATTGGGAACAGGTAGAACACTATCCACTCACGGGGACAACCATGAAAAAATCACTCTTATCAGCCGCAGTAGCGGCGTCAGTTTTGACCACAAGCATCGCCCATGCGCAACTCGAAGAAGTCGTGGTCACCGCACAGAAACGCTCACAAGATTTACAAGACGTGAGCGCGGCGGTCACCTCGTTTAATGCCGATGATTTGAAAACCTCTCAGATCAATAATATTGAAGACCTACAGGTTTTAGTACCGGGGCTGACCTTTGGCAATGATTTTAACTTCGCCAAGATTTTCGTTCGCGGCGTGGGCATGAGCAGCTCTTTCGCGGGTATCGACCCTTCTGTGGCGCTGCACGTCGATGGCGCAGTCATTTCACAGGCGGCGGCACAGTTTGCTTCGCTTTTCGATCTGGAACGCGTTGAATTCCTGCGCGGCCCCCAGGGCACACTCTATGGCCGCAATGCCACAGGTGGCTCGATCAACTTGATTACCGCCAAACCCACCGAAGAATTTGAAGGCTATGGCAAGTTTACGCTTGGTGGCAGCGATCTCAACATCATCGCCGAGGGGGCAGTGAGCGGCCCACTGTCTGACAATGTGCGCGGACGCCTGGCATTCTGGAAACAAAAACGCGATGGATTTGGCATCCACACTGGCACCGGGCAAGATATCGATGACGCCAATAAGATGGGTATACGAGCGCATGTAGAGTGGGATATCGCTGATAACATCAACAACTTATTTACCATTGAAAACTTCGATGAGGATGAAAACTCGCGCGCAGTAAAATTTATTCGCGCCTCATTCCCCACCACCACTAATCCAGGTTTGTTTGCCATCGGCTTACCCGATGTCTTTCCCAATTCGCGCAACGCAGGTGGTGACTTCGTTCCGGTGGCCACCTTGGACACCACCTCATTTACTAACACACTGAGCTGGGATCTCAGTGAAGAGTGGGCGTTTAAATCAATCACAAACCGCCGCAAATTCTCCAACGTTTTGGTGCAAGACTTCGACGTTTCAGACACTGACAACAGCGGTTGGCCCGACGAGCCAGGTACCACCTCTACCACCCAGCGCCAATCGATCGACAACATTCAGTTTTCAGAAGAACTACAGTTTGTCTACGAGGGTGACCGCTTATCTGGCATTGTTGGCCTTTACTATTTTACCGACGACATCGATAGCTTGGTATTAATTGGAAAAGACCCTGTTAACGCCCCCGACCGCGTGCGCGTATATGTCGGCGCCAATATGGATGTTAAGGCTTATGCAGCGTTCACCAATTTCAACTACCGCTTCACCGACCAATTGTCGGGTAAATTTGGTTTGCGTTATTCCAACGAAGAACGCTCAGTAGAGAGCTTGTTTGGGGTAGATTCACCCGCGCCCTCATCGACAGAAGCGGCGTATGACCCCATCAAAAACACCTCGAAAAAATTCAGCGATGTCTCGCCAGAGATTGGTGTGGAATATCGGACCGCCGATGATTCTCTGCTATATGCCACCTACTCTGAAGGCTTTAAAAGTGGTACCGCCAACCTCGGCGAGCGCACGCCCTCGGTGGTCGACCCCGAAACCATTAAGAACTACGAATTTGGCTACAAGACCACCTCGGCAGACAACACCCTGCAAACTAACATAGCCCTGTTTGCTTACGAGGTATCAGACGCGCAGTTTGACCGCACCTTCCCCATCCCTGTACCGCCATTCTTTTCAGCGCGCCTAGAAAACGCGGCTGTGACCGACGGTAAAGGGATTGAGCTGGAGACTCGGTGGGCACCCGATCAACACTGGACGGTCGATTTCAACGCCACTTGGTACGACATTTCATTCGATGAGTTCTTGTCGCTCGACCCACTCAACGAAGATTTATTTGGCGCCGCCAGTACGTCAGTTCAGCCAATCAGTTTAGCTGGCAACTCGCCGCGCAACACCCCCGACTGGACATACAACGTGAAAGTCAGCTACGACCACAACCTCGCCAATGGCGGCAGTTTGCGCTGGGGCGGTAATGTTGCTGCCAAAGGTAAGCAATACTACACCGAGTTCAACAACCCCGTGATGGCGGCTGACGCCTATACCATCGTTGATGCTAACGTGTTGTACACCGCACCAAATGAGCGCTTCACCGCTAACTTCTGGGTGAAAAACCTCACCGACGAAATGGTACTGTCGGGCGCCTTTGCCATTTCCACCAGCCGCACGATTACTGGTACCTATCTACCCCCTCGCCAGTATGGCGTGACACTTGGCTATACCTTCTAGCCCTTAATGGGGAGGTAATTCCTCCCCTTTTTTTGTTCCTGCCTCACTTTTAATGTTGATAAAAACTGTCAAATCAGCATGATGAGAACAAATTAATAATGATAGGAAACATTCCATGAATATAAACGACGACATCAAACGCGTCTTCAACCTTCAACCTTCAACAAGCTAATTTTGTCAATTTAAAAGCAAGTAAAGCGGATGAGCGTAAAGCCAAGCTGATGGCGCTGAAAGCGGCTGTTGAAAAATATGCCGACGATATCGTGGCTGCCGTTTTGCAGGACACCCGCAAGCCTGAGCAAGAAATTCGTATTACCGAAGTGCTCAACGTGCTTGGCAACATCGACAGAAATATCAACAATCTTGACGAGTGGATGAAGCCAACCGAAGTTAGCACCAGCCTCAACCCCGACGATGCCGCGCGCATCTACTACGAAGCACGAGGCGTCTGTCTGATTCTCGGCCCTTGGAATTTCCCTCTAGGTCTTGTACTTGGGCCATTGGCCGCTGCCATCGCCGCAGGCAATAGCTGTATTATCAAACTAACCGACCTTTGCCCCGCCACTGCCGCCATCGCCGCCAAGATTATCGATGAAGCGTTTGACGAGAGCGTCGCCAAGGTCTTTGAAGGTGACGTGAGCGTAGCCACCCAATTGCTGGAACTACCCTTCCATCACATTTTCTTCACTGGCAGCACACGTGTCGGCAAACTCGTCATGAAAGCCGCCGCAGAAAATCTAGTGTCAGTTACGCTGGAACTGGGTGGAAAATCGCCGGTGGTGGTCGACAGTGACGCCGACATTGATAAGATTGCTGCCGACTTGGCCAATGCGAAACAATTTAATGGTGGACAAGCGTGTATCTGCCCTGACTACGTCCTAATTCAAAAAGATAGTATCGACAAACTCGCTAGCGCCTTTGCCGCCCAAGTGCAGGCCAACCTTTATCAAGACGGGCAAATCAACCACCAAGGCATCGCCCAGGTAGTCAACGCACAAAACTTTGCCCGCGTTAAGCGCTTGTTTGACGACGCCATCGCCAAGGGCGCTCAGGTAGCTGCTGGGGGCACACTAGAAGAGGACACCCTGACGATTCACCCCACCATGCTAACCAATGTCACTACCGACATGCTGATCATGCAGGAAGAAATTTTTGCCCCCATCATCCCCGTCATGGCATGCGATAGCGTCGACAGCGCGGTCGCCCATATCACCGCGCGAGAAAAGCCCTTAGCGCTGTATATCTATAGCGGCAATCAGCAGCACATCGACGACATCCTTGCCAAAACCTCGTCTGGTGGTGTCACCATTAACGGTGTGTTCTCTCACTATTTGGAAAACAACCTACCCTTCGGCGGGGTCAACCACAGTGGAACCGGTAGCTACCATGGTTACTTTGGCTTTAAGGCCTTCTCTCACGAGCGAGCGGTATACATCCACCAGTAATAAAACAAAAAGCCTGATCTTTCGATCAGGCTTTTTTTAGTTTCTCGCGGCAGCGATATCTGCCCCTTCACGCAAGGCTTTCAATTTCTTCCAGGTCACACCGGGGTCAATCTTGCCATAACCGGCAAAGGTGCCAAAACCACAGTCAGTACAGGCCACCACGCGCTCCAAACCGACGATATCAATGAAACGCTGCAATCGCTGCGCAATTAATTCGGGGTGCTCTACATAGTTCGAACACGTGTCAATTAAGCCTGGCGCAAGGATTTTATCATCGGGGATAGCCGCATCACGCCATACCGTCCACTCGTGCTCATGGCGAGGATTAGCCCCCTCGAACAGAATGGTGGCGGGCTTCGCCTTGAGGATGGTATCAATGACATTTTCCAGCGGAATATCGTGGTCGTGCGGTCCTTCATAGTTGCCCCAACAAATATGCATGCGCATTTTTTCCGCAGGGATATTCGCTGTTGCAGCATTAATCGCTTCGACGTTGGCGGCGGCAATTTTTAGGAACTCTGCATCGCTAACATCCTGGTAACCGGTGTGGCGCGACATGGCCAAGTCGGGGCAGTCCAGCTGCAAGTAAAAACCGGCATCCACAATAGCTTCGTACTCGGCCTTCATTGCATCCACCAAATCAGCCAAGTAGGCTTCGTGGGTGGGGTAGTACTTATTGGGTTGGAAAGCTGTAATCAGACCAGGAGAAGCAGAGTTCATAAAACCTTGCACGGGCTTATCGAGTGATGCCATAGCCGCTTTAAAGCGACGAATATCATCGTGCAAGGGATCGAGATTAACCAATTTCACCTTGTCGACACAGGCGGCACGCACGAATTCTTGACTGCCCATAATGGCGGCAAGTTTCTTAGCAAAATCAGGGTGCTCGGCCAAATCCAGTGCGGGTTTGCGCGCAATGTGTGCATCACCAAAGCCACTCAAGCGCTCGGTCATGTAGGTTGAGTAACCCACCTTACCCAACTCACCGTCACTGGCTATCGAAATACCCGACTCAACTTGATGGCGTAGCGCATCGCCAATTTCTTGTGTCACCATATTATCAAAGTCACCCGCATCAACTGGCTCGCCGTGATCCTTGGCGATCAACACCTGGGCCAATTCCATGCTGCGCGGCAAGCTGCCCACGTGACTGGCATGAATAAACTTGTCAGAACTCATCGTGTCTTCCTTATTGTGGTCTTTAACGAACCACTTTAAATGACTGCTAAAAACATGCAACTAACGATATAAAAAAAGGGGTGTATAAACACCCCTTTTAATCTTGCCTGTTACACGCCGATTAGGCGTTCTGGCTGCGCCAGCCTTCTGCGTAGGTGTTACGCGCCACTTCTGAATAAGGCGTGGGGCTAACAATAACGCGGATAGGGAACATCTCATGCTCCTCAACGGTGATTTTGTCGGTACCGCCATCGGGCTCGCCCCACCACAGTGTCAGCTCATCGCCGATTTGAACGTTGGCATCAACAACGCCCAACGACAGCATGGTGCGCTCGTTAAAGCTGTAACCGGTGAACATTGACAGACCCAGGACATTACCGTCGGCATCGCACACTTTGTCGTGGCCCGCTGAGGTGTAGTTAGAAATAGGCATGTCGATGAATTTAGCCACAGGACCTTCTTTTGCGAAGTAGGTCGCCAGCGCTTTCATGACGTCTTCACCATTCCAAGCAAAGGTGACTTTCTTGCGTTGATTAGCGGGATCCATGGCTTCCAAGGCTTCGCGACCAATGAAGTCGTGATCAAAACGAATGAAAGGACCATAACCCAGGTCGTACGGGGTCATGTAGTAGTCTTCGATGTTATCTGACACGAAGCTACCGCCGATAGCACCAGCAAAACCTTCGTAACCGTTAGCATCCAACCACTCGCGGTAGGGCTTCATCGCCTCACCGGTGTATACCGCTGGCAGAGGTGAAGGAATCCAACCAGACTCAAGCGTGTTTGACGCGTAAGTACGTGAACCCACTTCTACCAAGCCAAACTCTTTACCGGCCTCAACGATTTCTTGGCGAACTTGCAAGTATTCCTCGTAGGGACCCCAAATTTCCAAACCGGGCGCGCCAGACATACCGTGACGAAGTGCGAATACTTCGCGGCCGTTCAGTTTGATTTTGTCGAAGTTAAAGAATTTGATTTCAGGCACTGGACCACCGTTCAACTTCTCGATCACTTTAGAAGCGTTGGGGCCCTGGATCTGGAAGCGGTAGTGAACACGGCTTACTTCTTTACCAAAAGTCTTAGAAGGCGAACGATCGTCGTAAGTGGCTTTAACATTCATACCACTTGTTTCAGCGTGGAATTGGATCCAGTTAGCTGAGGGCTGACGGCCCACAAAGATCATACGCTCTTCAGCTTCGTAGAACAGAATACCGTCGCCGATCACGTAGCCATCGTGGCTGACTGGTACCATTTGCTTCGCTTTACCAACGGTGAAGCCTTTGAAGCTGTTGATAGTCAAACGGCTCATGAATTCGAACACGTCGGGACCTTCAACGATCATGTCTACCATGTGGTGCGACTGATCGAACAGTACGCAGGTCTCGCGCCAAGCGCGTTGCTCATCGCGCCAGTTACTGAACTCGTAGGGCACAACGGGGTATACGTAGGCACCGATCTTTGAATTGCGCAACATTTGAACGGGGTTTACACCCGTTTGCAACACGCTCTCTAAACTACTCATGGCTCACCTCATGGTTTTATTAACTAATGGATCCATAAATGGATGATTTTTGCGAAAATTATGCTCAAAAGCAAAAAAGTGGATCCAATACTAAGCAATCACTAGTATATTTACAAGTAATAAGGCAATATTTAAATCGCTTTTGGATCCAATGAGAATAAAATGACCCTGCACACCACTAACGTTCTAACCAAGCTACGTGCCATGATCATGGATGGCGAAATCGCCCCAGGTGAAAAACTCGCAGAGATACCAATGGCCGATAAGCTTGGCGTATCTCGCACCCCGGTTCGGCTTGCCTTTAGAACACTGGAACAAGAAGGTCTTCTCATTCGCCCAGGCAAACGCGGCTTTCAAGTCAGAGAATTTTCCACCAGCGACATTCAGTGCGCCCTCGAAATCCGCGGGGCTCTGGAGGGTATAGCTGCTAGGCGACTTGCCGAGCAAGGCCTTGACGATACAACACTAGAAAAGCTTCGCGAAGCCGTGGAAGCTGGCAACAGCCTTCTGCAAAAAGGCTATTTTGTCGAAGAAGATATCGAACAGTGGAACATCATTAACGTCGCGTTCCACAACACCATTATCGATGCCAGCAATAGCGCCCCTGTTCGTGACGCCATTGCCCGCAATAACCACCTACCCTTTGCGTCAGTCAACTCACTGGTCATCAACACCAAAGTACTTGACGCCGAGTTCAAAAAGATTCAGTTTGCCCAAGTTCAGCACCAAGCCGTGCTGGGGGCACTGATGAAGGGCGAAGGCGCACGCGCAGAAAACTTAATGCGCGAGCATGCTCAAGTCGCTCTTCACTACACCGACGCCTTCGGTTTACCAGCCTACAAAATAAATCACTCAATATAATAAGGTGACTCAATGACCAACAATCCACAGCAGATAATTGACCAATCCCCGATGGGGAAACTGCAAATTTTCGCAGTTTTTCTTTGCATTCTACTCAATGCACTCGATGGTTTTGATGTTCTAGCCATTAGCTTTGCCTCACCCGGCATCGCCGAAGAGTGGTCGGTCAACCGCGCCGAGCTGGGTATCATCTTATCCATGGAGCTGTTTGGCATGGCTCTAGGCTCCATGCTACTCGGTGGCGTGGCAGATAAAATTGGTCGTCGCCCAACCATTTTGGCCTGCCTCGTCGTTATGACCAGCGGTATGTATCTCGCCTCAGTGGTCAACACTGTGAATACATTACTCGCCATCCGCTTCATTACCGGCCTAGGTATCGGCGGCATGCTGGCAGCGATCAACGCCATGGCCGCCGAGTATTCAAACGCCAAACACCGCAGCTTTGCCATCATTGTCATGGCGGTGGGTTACCCTGTAGGCATTATTTTGGGGGGCTCGGTAGCCTCCTACCTATTATCACAGTTTGACTGGCGATCGGTATTTATTTTCGGCGCAACTGTGACTGGCGTTTTATTGCCCATCGTCTATTTCTTTATGCCAGAATCGATCTCTTGGCTGATGGAAAAACGCCCAGCAGGCGCACTTGAGCGCATCAACAAGACGCTAAAAAGAATGGGCCACCAAACCGTTGAGTCACTGCCCGAGCCTGTTGTCAAAGAAAAAACCAGCAACTGGACGGAGCTCTTCTCCCCTACCTTCATGCGCACCACTATTCTGCTAACGCTCGCCTACTTCCTGCACATTATGGTGTTCTATTTTGTCCTGAAATGGATCCCCAAAATTGTGGTTGATATGGGCTATAGCGCCGCATCTGCGGGGTCGGTATTGGTGTGGGCCAACGTCGGTGGCGCCACAGGCTCCTTACTGCTCGGTTTCTTGAGCCACAAAATTGATGTCAAACGCCTTGTGATTGGCGCATTAATTTTATCCACAGTCATGGTCGTCATCTTTGGCCAAGGTCAAAGCGAACTCAATATGCTCGCACTTGTCACCGCAGCCGCCGGCTTCTTCACTAACGCGGTAATTGTCGGCCAATACGCCCTTATTGCTCACTCGTACCCCGCACGCTTGCGTGCAGGTGGCACCGGCTTTGTAGTGGGTCTTGGTCGCGGCGGCGCAGCACTGGGCCCTGTTGTGGCAGGCTTCTTATTTGAAGCCGGATACGGCCTCAGCAATGTTGCGATGATCGTATCAGTAGGCTCGCTCATCGCCGCTGCAGCAATCTTTATGCTACAACCTCCTAAAGAAGAAGCGGCCAACGCCTAGCAGCATTACCGCCAAGGATGGCGGGTATGCCATTTTTGCAGGAGCAAAAAATGGCCCCTGGCCGCGTCCCTCTCGGGCGTCCTGCCCTCCGGGACATAAGGCCGTCCCTGGCCAAAACTAGTCTTTGAAAATCACTGTTTTGGAGCCATTAAGGAATACACGATCCTGCAGCAAGTAAGCCACCGCGCGAGCCAGCACACGGCGCTCAATATCACGCCCTTTACGCACCAACTCGTCGGGCATATCAGCGTGACTGATGTGCTCAATATCCTGTTCAATGATCGGACCTTCATCAAGATCTGAGGTTACCAAGTGCGCCGTTGCACCAATCAATTTAACACCGCGATCAAACGCCTGGTGGTAAGGCTTGGCCCCTTTAAAGCCGGGCAGCGAACTGTGGTGAATATTGACACAGCGACCTTCCAAGAAACGCGACAGATCGTCTGAAAGAATCTGCATGTAGCGCGCCAACACGACCAATTCAGCGCCGCTGTCGGTAATGATCTGCTTAACTTGAGCCTCTTGTTGGGGCTTAGTCTCGGCGGTAATGGGCAGGTGGTGATAAGGAATATCTCCAATCATCGACACCTTCAACTTACTCATGGGGTGATTAGAAATGATGGCGACAACATCCATCGACATCTCACCGATACGCATACGATACAGCAGGTCACCCAAGCAGTGATCCAAGTGCGACACCATGATAACTACCTTCTTAGGCACGCTCTGATCGCGAACAGATATCTCTGCTTCAAACTTTGCAGCCAAGGGAGCCAACGCTCGCTCAATGTCAGCTTCTGTGGCTACGTCTGGCGTGGTCATAAAAACCCGCATAAAGAATCGACCGGTACTCGGGTCATTAAATTGCTGTGCGTCCGTCACGTTGGCACCCATATCCAATAGCACGCCTGTCACGCCATTAATAACGCCGGGGCGGTCGGCACACGATAATTTCAAAACAAAAGACGAACTCATACTTGTTTCCTTTTAAGAATGACGGGGAGAATGGTAAAAACAGACAATCGTGCACTCAAGTGAACTGGGCGGCATTTTAAAGGATTTAATGCCCAAGCACCATTGCCAAAATTGTATACAATTGTATTTGATAAACTAAACACAAACAATACATAAATCACCCAACTTTTCACAAAGCATCTGCATATATACTGCCAGAAACGACTTCAAGCTATTTAAATGCGCCACCAAACAACGGAAAATTGCTGTTTTATTTGTATACATTGAGCGGTTTTTAACGTATATTTTTTATTCGTTAAGACGCGTATAAATGCAATGTTAATGCAGCTAATTGCGTACAAAATCATTTCGATCAATACAACGCGACCAATTTGGCGGAGACAACTATGAGCTATTCAGTCATTCACGAAAAATGGGATCAAGCCCCAGACCACATCACCGATGGCTTCTCGATCGAGATTACCGCCAAGGACATCGACAGCTTTCCTAAAATTGCTAAATCGCTGCCACCTCGCACACCTGTTGCGGTAACGTTCCTACCCGGCGAAAGTCTCGAAGCGCGTCTTGCAGCCGCCGTTATGGTTCGCGAATTGGGTTTTGAACCCATGCCACACTTTTCAGCTCGCCGCATCAAGAGCCACCAAGAATTAGAAACCATGCTTAAGCGCATGGTTGAGGAAGCGGGCGTTAAGCGCTGCTTCGCGATCGCCGGCGATCCGCCAGAGCCAGAAGGCCCCTTCGCCGACACCACCAGCCTGATCGACACCGGCCTGTTTGAAGCCAATGGCATTATCGCTATTGGCGTGGGCGGCCACCCCGAAGGTCACCCCAACATGACCAACGACGAGTGTTTTGAAGTCCTGAAATCAAAGTGCGACAACATCCACAGTCGCGGTATGAAGCCAATCATTGTCACCCAATTCGGTTTTGACCCCGACGCCTTTATGGAATGGCTGGAAGCAGTGCGTAACTACGGTATCGATGCACCCGTGCGTCTCGGCGTCCCCGGCCCCACTAGCATCCCTACACTGATCAAGTTCGCTGCGCGCTGTGGTGTATCTGCCTCAACCTCGGTTCTCACCAAGTACGGCATCTCGATCACCAAACTGATCGGCACCGCAGGCCCCGACAAGATGGTCGACGCCTTTGCCGCCGGCTTCAGCGAAAAACACGGTCGCGTACGCCTGCACTTCTACCCCTTTGGCGGTTTAACCAAAACCATCGAATGGGTTCAGGAATACCAACAGAAATAAGCCGATTGACGAATACAAAAATGGCGCCTCGTGGCGCCATTTTTTGTTACTTCAAGCCCAACAGCTTAGCCGCGTTCTCTTTCAGAATCAGCGGCATCACTTCTTCTTTAAAGCCCACTTGCTGCGCCGCCGCAATCCACCTATCAGGGGTAATCAGCGGGAAGTCAGAACCAAACAACATCTTATGCTTAAGCTGGGTGTTGGCGTATTGAATCACCTGTTTAGGGAAGTACTTGGGCGACCAACCCGACAAGTCGATATAAACGTTCGACTTGTGCAGCGCCATCGACAAACTCTCGTCGGTCCAAGGCCAGCTGGGGTGAGCCAAAATAAAGTTCATATCAGGGAAGTCAGCCGCCGCATCATCAACCAACATGGGCTGACCATACTTAAGCTTAACGCCACCGCCACCAGGCATACCTGTACCCATACCTGAGTGACCGGTGTGGAAAATAGCCGGCAACTTATACTCCGCAATCACCTCATACAAAGGGTAGGCCATACGATCCGAAGGGTGGAAGCCCTGCATCGGCGGGTGAAACTTAAAGCCTTTCACTCCGTACTCTTCAATCAACATACGCGCCTCGCGAGCACCCAATTTACCCTTGTGCGGGTCAATCGACGCGAAAGCTATCATAATGTCGTCATTCTTTTGCGCGAACTCAGCAATCTCTTCGTTGCGGATTCGGCGATTGCCTATCTCTGACTCAGTATCCACCGTAAACATACACAAGGCCACTTTATGCTTTCGAAAGTAATCCACCGTCTCTGGCATGGTTGGACGCTTGCGATCAACCTTAAAATAAGCGGATGCGGCATCAAAGAACTTGCCCATCACCGGATCTTCCGGGTCGCAGCACGATACTTCAGCATGGGTGTGAATATCGATCGCGATAATGTCGTCCAAATTAATCATGCATTACTCCGTAACCTAGACGTGGCGTTTAACCACTAAAAAAATAGTTGTTCATTCTGCCAGTAATCAGCAGGCAGCCATAGCCGCGTTTACAACCATAGCACCCATTCTCAGTCGCGCGGCAGCAAATGTTTTTGCACCTTGCCCGTCGGGGTGCGGGGCACCTGGTCGGTAATGATGATGCTGGCCGGCACCTTAAACTTTGCCAAGCGCGACAAACAGTGGTTATAAATATCTTGCTCGGTCAACGATGAGCCCTGCTTCAGCGAGATAAAAGCACGACCCACCTCACCCCAGCGCTCGTTGGGAATGCCAATCACAGCTACGTCGACAATATCACCCAACTCGTTGATGATGCGTTCGACCTCTGCGGGGTAGACGTTTTCTCCCCCCGAGATATACATATCTTTTTTGCGATCAACCAGATAGTAAAAACCATCTTCGTCGCGATATGCGGCATCACCGGTTTTGAACCAATCGTTATCAAAGGCCTTAGCCGTTACTTCGGGCTGATTCCAGTAGCCTGGGGTGACACTCGGCCCGCGAATCAACAACTCACCTACCTGACCCTGCGCCACATCAACACCGTCTTCATCGACAATTCGTGCCTGCACCGTCATTAGCGGCATGCCACAGCTGCCTGCCTTTTCTATAAGACGATCCACATCCAATACCGGCATCGCAAAGTTAGAGCCAGTCTCGGTCATTCCAAAGCCGTCCGAAAAGCGAATCCCCGCTTTGGCGAAACGTTCAATTTGGGCGCGCGAATTTGGCGCTCCCCCGGTGACGTACATTTTCATGTTAGAGAATTTTTCGGCCGTAAAATCAGGGTGCTGCCACAACGTTGTGGCCATTTGCGGCACCGAGAAATAGTGGGTAATTTTCAATTCGGGAGAGGCAATATTGGCAATGGTTCGCGCAGGATCAAAACCCTTCGAGATCCACACCGTACCGCCGAACAGGATGGGCACACGAGTAGCGGCAAATAACCCAGCCGTATGGAACATCGGCATATCGCACAAGAAAGAAGAATCGTACGACAGCAAACTACCCAAGCCAAAATTGGTATTGCCCCAAAACGCGTTCTCTTCCGTTACGATCACTCCCTTGGGACGACCACTGGTACCCGAGGTATAAAGCAATGTCGAAGGTTGATCCCATTCTTGGCGGGCGTCGGCCGGTGGCAAAGCACCCTCCTCACCAATAGTCTCAAGTGCCTCTGATGGAAGCAGTTCTAAGCGATCGCGTAGCGCTTCGAACATGAATTCCTGGTCGCAAAACATAACCTTAGGGTCTGCATCCTGCATCAACTCGACAATTTCAGCCTGAGCCAAACGCCAGTTATAAGGCACCATAATAGCGCCAGCGCGAATACACGCGAACTGCAAAATGGCAATATTGGGGTGGTTCTTGGCCAACAGTGCAACACGCACTTGGCTCTTTGGTCCGTACTTATTTACTAACCAGGCCGCAATGCGGTTGGCCGCTGCGTCGAATTCAGCCCAGCTCCAACGACGCCCTGTCTCGACACAGCCCAATGCCGTTCGAGTAGGCGTAGTTTCGGCATATTTTTTTACAGGATCAAAAAGAATTCTCACGCGGTTACCTCAATGATTGCTAGGGCGGATAACACCCTATCCAAATACTTTAATTAGGGATTAATTTAAATGGTCGCGTTGCTGCAACCTAGAAAAAAGACTCTTGCGCTGGGCGTTGCCGTGCTCGCGGAAAATGGACTCTGCGCGCGCGCCATCCCCATCTTTAAGAGCATCAACCAAGGCGTGGTGCTGACCATGAGCACGCAGCAAATGCACGTAGGCATCATCTAGACCAACCTCATCAAACACCAACACCGAAGGACCAATAAAAGGCATATTATTAATCTTCTCTAGTACTGAAATTATGGGCTGCGAACCACAGTGATCGACCACAAGGCTGTGAAACTTGGCATTCATTTGACCATACAACTCTTCGTCGTCATCTTCCAAATAGCCTTTGGCAAATAGTTGATCACCCTCTTTGAGACAATCGTCTAGCGCATTGCTCAATTCGGCTGTCAGACCTTTTTTAGCCAGATATTTTGCAGCCGCCCCCTCTAACATGGAGCGTAATTCGAGCTCTTGAACGCACACCTCGGGATCAAACTTGCGCACCGCGTAGCCGCGTTTTCCAACAGTTTCCAAAAAACCATCCGCCGCTAATAGCGGCAGCGCCGCGCGCACAGGCGTTCTAGACACCCCCATACGCTCTGCCAAGGCGATCTCGGTCAGGCGCTCACCCGCCTCCAATTCGCCCGATAAAATCATTTCGCGCATTCTTTGTATCAAGGAATTTTTCATATTTGCGCCCCAGAAACTTATCGCTAAACACCCACTTTTACTCATACAGGATTGTATACATTTTGCCTCAAAAATGTACACACTTTGCTCTGCAAGGTCGGATATAAATCACTTTTAAAGGTTTTACTCCCGTATTAAACCGTAAAGCCCACCATCCAAAAAACAAAATTAGGATACATAAATATGAAAAATCATGCCATACCCCTAAATTTCACAATAAGACCCCTTAAATTGTATACAAAAATTAATTTTACTCTTATATTGTCCTCACGCTTTATAAATTACATACATTTTTGCAATACCGTGCTGTCCAGCCATGCGCTGGCAGCGCCTTCTCAAAGGATAAATAGCGATGACATACAAGAACCTCGAAGAAAAACTCCAGGCGTGCGGCAACATTGTTGAGTTGCTACGCAACGCACAAGTTGGACCAAACGTTTACCCGGGAGTACCCGCTGAATTCACCAACTGGCGTGACGAGCAATACGGCTGGCAGCACACCTGCGTGCTGTTTGATCAGTCATATCACATGGCTGACCTTTTGGTAGAAGGCCCAGATGCATTCAAACTACTAGAAAAGCTGTCTATCAATAGCTTTAACAACTACAAGCCCGGCAAGGCCAAGCAAATGGTTCCTTGTACACCAGAAGGCTATGTTATTGGCGACGTTATCCTGTTCTATATCGCAGAAAATACCTTCAACCTAGTAGGCCGCGCACCCACCTTGAACTGGGTGATGTTCCACGCAGAGACCGGCGACTGGGATGTCACTTGCACCCTAGACCAGCGCACTGCCGCACGCCCCGACAAAGAAAACCGTAAATCTTACCGCTACCAAGTTCAGGGCCCCAATGCGATGAAAGCCATGGAAAAAGTCCTTGGCCAAACACCCCCGGACCTGAAATTCTTCGACATGACCGAGATCACCATCGCTGGCAAAACTGTCGGTGCATTGCGCCACGGCATGGCTGGCCAACCTGGTTTTGAACTATACGGCCCATGGGAAGACGGCAAAGCCGTTAAAGAAGCACTGGTAGCCGCTGGCGCGGAATTTGGCATGCGCCAAGTGGGCGGCCGCACCTACGCTTCAAACACCATCGAATCTGGCTGGATTCCTTCTCCCCTGCCTGCTATTTACACTAGCGACAGCTTGAAAGCCTATCGCGAGTGGCTCCCCGCAGACGGCTATGAAGGTAGCTGTTCAATCGGCGGCAGTTTTGTGTCTGATAACATCGAAGACTACTACCTGACCCCATGGGATCTGGGTTACGGCTTCTTCGTTAAATTCGACCACGATTTCATTGGCCGCGAGGCGCTTGAAAAAATGGCCACCGCAAAGAAACGCAAAAAAGTCACGCTGGCGCTTAACGATGACGACGTTGCAGCTGTTATCATGTCGCAGTACGGCAAAGACAACGAGCGCGGTAAGTTCATCGATTTCCCCTCGGCTGTATACTCTATGCACCCCTTCGACAAAGTCATGGTTGATGGCAAAGTGATTGGCCTCTCTACTTGGGTGGCTTACACCTCTAACGAACGCAAGATGCTGACCCTAGCGATGGTCGATGAAGATTTTGCAGAACCCGGCACCGAAGTGGTTTTCGTATGGGGCGAAGAAAACGGTGGCACCCGCAAGCCCACCGTTGAACCCCACAAGCAAATGGAAATTCGCGCTATCGTGAGCCCCGTGCCCTATGTTGAAGTGGCGCGCACCCAGTACGCTGGTATTAGCGGTTGGCGCGAACAAGCGTAGTCCGCTAGGAATCACATGCCCTTCCATACGAAGGGCATTTTTTTAGGAGCCCAACATGGCAAACGACAAACCCTACAGCGACATCCCCGGCACCACGGTGTTTGACGGCGAGATGGCTCGCAAGGGATTTCACCTCAATCAATTCTGCATGTCGCTGCAAAAAGAGCAAAATAGACAGGCGTTTTTTGCCGATGAGCGCGCTTACATGTCGCAGTGGCCAATGAGCGAAGAGCAGGTGCAAGCGGTACTAGATCGCGATCTCAACAGCCTCATTTCACTGGGTGGTAACATCTACTACCTCGTTAAAATCACCATGGCAGAAGGCATGAGTGTCGCCGCAGCTGTGTCGACCATGACCGACATGTCCACTGAAGAGTATATGGATATGATGAAGAAGGGCGGTCGATCTCCCGACGGTAATCGCTACATTGGAGAAACAAAATAATGGCTAAAATCACTGCAGGCGTGGGTACCTCCCACGTACCATTATTGGGCCGCATCATCGATATCAATCAAACCGGCAGTGACGAATGGCGCCCGGTGTATTCGGGCTATGACTTTTCTCGCCGGTGGATTGCTAACGAAAAACCCGACGTGGTTGTATTGGTCTACAACGACCACGCCAACGCCTTCGATATGCGCATCATTCCCACCTTCGCCATCGGCTGCGCAGAGAGTTATGCCCCCGCTGACGAAGGCTACGGCGCACGCCCGGTACCGACCGTTAAGGGTGACGCGGAATTGTCGTGGCACATCGCAGAATCCGTCATACAACAGGGCTTCGATCTCACCATCATCAATGAGATGGACGTCGATCACGGCCTCACCGTACCGTTGTCTTTGATGTTTGGACAGCCTGAACAATGGCCCTGCAAAGTGGTGCCCATTATGGTCAATACGGTGGTTTACCCCGCCCCCAGCGGCGAGCGCTGCCTGGCCTTGGGCGAGGCTATTCGCCATGCCATCGAGAGCTACGACAAGGACCTCAACGTGCAAGTATGGGGTACCGGCGGTATGAGCCATCAACTACTGGGGCCTCGCGCAGGTATTATCAACCGCGAATGGGACACCGCCTTCCTAGACAAGTTGAGTAGCCGACAGCACGAACTAGCCAAGATTCCTCAATCCGAGTATATCCGCGAGACCGGCACAGAAGGCAGTGAATCGGTTATGTGGCTAGTCATGCGCGGCGCGCTCAACGACCGCGTTAAAGAAATACATCGCCACTACCACGTGCCGGTATCAAATACCGCACTGGGTCATATCATCTTCGAAAATGTCGCGGACGTCGAAGCATGAAGCCAACCGTAGTCATGCTTTGCGGGCTTCTTTGCGACGCCCGCGTGTGGCAACCGGTCGCCGACCAATTGCAAGCCAAGGGTTACCCCTGCCACATATTTAGCTTCGCCGGCTTCGATAGCCTGACTGACATGGCGCAACATGTGCTCGACCACGTCGACGGCGATTTTGCGCTTGCGGGGCACTCCATGGGCGGTCGCGTTGCGCTTGAAGTGGCGCGACTAGCACCGCAAAGAGTCGTCAAACTCGCTCTTCTCAATACTGGCGTCCACCCTGTCCAAGACAGTGAACGCCCCGGCCGCCAACGCCTACTCGACATGGCCGATCAAGAGGGCATGCCAGCGGTTGCCCGCACTTGGCTGCCGCCCATGATGAGCACCCGCGGCCAATCTGACAAAGCGCTGATGTCATCCTTGCTGGCCATGGTAGAATCACACACCCCGGCTCAGTTCCAAGGTCAGATAAACGCTCTACTCAATCGACCCGATGCGCAAGTGGTACTCCCGACGCTAGTGATCCCAACGCTGTTGATGAGCGGCGAACAAGACCTGTGGAGCCCGGTAGCGCAGCACGCCGATATGCAAGCCTTTATCGCAGACGGCGAACTAGTAGCCTTGCCAGACCTCGGCCATATGTGCATCGTCGAAGATCCCAGCGCGGTCGCAACGCCACTGCAGCGCTGGCTAGAAAAGTAATAGAGGTTTCCCATGGACAGCACCCAGCGCAGCATCATCGAATGGCAATGCCAACAGTTGCTCAACCGCGCCACCAATTTGCTCGACAAAGGGGAGTGGGACGCCCTCGTTGCTCTCTATACCGAAAACGCCGAACTATTTCGCCCCAGTGACCCACACAATAGCATCCAAGGCCGTGCTGCCATCCTAGAATCATTCCGTGCTCGTCCACCAAAAACCACCTGTCATGTGCTGGCAAACACCGAATTCAACGTCATCAATGCCGATCAGGTGGTGGCTTTTTCACGCGTTTGGTTAGCCAGCGGCCCCGCGGGACAAGGCGTAGTACCCACTGAAGGCCCCATTGCCATTGGTAGTTTTAGCGACACGCTGGTGCGCGAAGCCGATCACTGGCGAATTGCCTCCCGTCGCGGCAGTATGGAACTCAAGTACAGTTAAAACGTGAATAAAACCCTTATTTTCTTGCTGGCCACCATCGTATTAGATGCTGTTGGCATTGGCCTTATGGTTCCCATTGTCCCCGAACTCATCAAAGAACTGGGAGGCTTAAGCATTTCTGACGCCGCGGTTTACGGCGGTTTGATGACGGCCTTATTCTCGGTCGCTCAATTTGTCGCCACCCCTATATTAGGAAGTCTTTCAGACGCACTTGGCCGCCGGCCACTGCTGTTAATTTCTCTGTTTGCCTTTGGCCTCAACTACATCATCTTGGCCTTCGCTCCCACGCTGCCATGGCTCTTCCTCGGCCAGTTTTTAGCCGGATTGTTTAGCGCCACACCCGCCATTGCGTCGGCCTACATCGCCGACATCGTTCCACCTGAAAAACGCGCCAAATACTTCGGCATGCTCGGTGCCGCCTTTGGTTTTGGCTTCATGATCGGCCCCGTCTTAAGTGGCCTTGTGGCCACTATCGACATTCGCGCACCGTTCTTTTTAGCCGCCGCCCTAGTCCTTACCAACGTGGCGTATGGATTCTTCATTCTTCCAGAGACACTGAGCAAGGATCAACGCAAGCGTTTCAGCTTAGCCAGAGCCAATCTATGGGGAGCGATTCGCCACTACCGTCAATACCCCAATGTACTCCTGCTTATTTGGGCCTACCTCGCCATCCAACTGGCACTGCAAACCATCGTTGTGATATGGCCCTACTTCACTTCATTTAGTTTTGGCTGGGGCGCCAAGATGGTCGGCATTTCACTCGGCTTCTTTGGTGTCATGAACATCATCAACCAAGGTTTTTTAGTAGGCCGCTTGGTAGATAGTTATGGCGAACGCAATACATCCCAATTCGCGCTCTCACTATTCGTTGTCGGACTCATCGGTTATGGCTTTGTCAGCGACGCCGTGTGGCTATTTATTATCACGGTACCCGTGACGGTAGGCTTGATGTCAATGGGCTCTATCAATGGCTTCATCTCTCGCCAGATCCCGGTCACCGAACAAGGCGGCGTGCAAGGCTTGATTACGGGCTTAAACAGCCTAGCGGCCATTGTGGCTCCTTTAACTATTCCTAGAATTTTCCAGGCGACCACCAGTGATCCGGCCACAGCCATGCCAGGCGCGGTATTTTTTATCGGCACCTTTTTTGCCCTGTTGGCGATGGTCCTTATTAACCGCACCCAGCCAGCTAGGCCTAGCAATCTGACATAAGCCCCTTGGCATCAGGTCTTGCTCTGGCATAATGAGCATCACTTTTACACCCAAGAGCGAGAGACTCCGTGGCAACAACAGCAACCCTCCTGCAAGACATCCACGCCATTGTTGGAGACGCCGGCATTATTACCGATGAGCGCGTCGCACAACGCCCCAACGAAAACTGGGGCAAGGGTAGCTGCCCAGGCATCGCGGTAGTGCGTCCAGCCACCACCGAAGAAGTCTCTCAAGTCATGGCACTTTGCCACGCCGCTGGCCAAGTAGTGGTGCCCCACGGAGGCACAACAGGTTTGGCAAATGGCATTCAGTGCAAGGCAGGCGATCTCGTACTAAGCCTTGAGCGCATGAACAACATCGAACACTTTGACGTGCAAGGCGCCACTATTCGCCTGCAAGCGGGTGTCGTGATCGAAAAACTGCAGCAAACCGCCGCGGAACAAAACTTACTATTCGCCGTAGACTGGGGCGCTCGAGGCACAGCCCAAGTGGGCGGTATGTTGTCGGCCAACGCCGGCGGCAACAAAGTCATTCGCTACGGCATGGCGCGCGACCAAGTGCTGGGCCTGGAAGTTGTGCTCCCCGATGGTCGCGTCATGACCCACCTTGGCGAAACCCTCAAAGACAACTCCGGCATCGATCTAAAACATCTGTTTATCGGTTCTGAGGGCACGCTGGGCATCATCACCCGCGCGGTGCTTCGCCTGTGGCCTGCAGCCCCCGCCCGCCAAACAGCGCTGGTGGCCTGCGCCGATTTCGACCACGTAATGTCGACCCTCAACCACCTCAAACAATCGCTGGAAGGCAAGCTGTCGGCCTTCGAAGTGATGTGGCAGAACTTCTACCACTTCATGACCGAAACCACCGCCGGCCACCCCAAATTGTTTGCCGAAGAACACCCCTACTACGTGTTGATCGAATCTGAATTCGCCGACCTCGCCCGCGGTGGCGAACAGTTTGTAGAAGTACTCGAAGGCCTGCTAGAAAACGAGTTGATCGCCGACGCGGTCATCGCCACTAGCCAACAACAAGCGGCATCACTGTGGGCCATGCGGGACGATATCGAAGCCATGATCGAACGCCTCAGCCCACTCATTCCCTACGACCTCGCCCTGCCTTTGCGCCACATGGAAGACTACGCCAACCGCGTGAGCCAAGGCTTGGCCGAGCACTTCCCCGACAGCCACTGCCTGACCTTCGGCCACCTCGGCGACGGCAACATTCACTTTTGCATTGGCCCCGCGCAAGACAAGGCCGCTATCGATGAGATGGTGTATCGCTTAATGAGTGAATACGGCGGTTCGATTTCTGCTGAACACGGCGTGGGCTTGGGCAAAAAGGCCTACCTGCACTACAGCCGCAGCGAAGTAGAGCTCGATATGATGCGCACCCTCAAGCGCGCGTTTGATCCTAAGAACATTCTTAATCCGGGTAAGATTATTGATGTCTCGTGACAGTCAGCTTAAGCAAATTGCCGGCAGTTCGAAACAATGTGCCACGCCCATGTGGGACATTGTTCGAAGAACAAGGGAACGACTTATTTTTTAAAAATTTAAAATCATTCCCTTTCTCTTCGAGAAAGGTCCCACAGGTGAAAACGCCACATTGGAAGCGCGCTACGCAGTGAGTTTTCTCACACCTAGCACGCAAAGCCCACCCAGCAAGGTCGGCACCGCAAACACCGAAAACGTCACCGTCACCGACGCGCCAGCGCCCATCAGATAACCCGCCAGCAAGGGGCCAATCACTGCACCGGCACGGCCAACACCCACGGCCCAGCCCACACCCGTCGCGCGCACATGGCTGGGATAGAGACGCGTAGCAATGGGGTAGAACAGGTTAAATCCGCCGCCCAAGGACACACCAATCGCGAACGTAGTGAGCAGAATGACAACCACCGAGGTATTGATCCACCCAAAGGCCAACAGCAGCAAAGCTGCTAGCATCATCATACTAAACAGGGTGCGCTGTAAGCCCCACTTAACCGACAACAGACCAAGGCTAGCGGTGCCGACAAAGGCGCCGATGTTGTATATCGCGCCGGCGTAAATCGCCTTATCCAAGGGTAAGCCGGCATCGACGGCGCTCTTGGTAATCCAACTAATGGCAAAGTACAGAGTCATGAAACAGAAGAAAATCCCCGCCCACAGGAAGAAGGTCGACACGCGGCGGCCGTCGCTAAACAAATCACCCAGTGCCACTTTGTTAACGTGATCCTCGGGCTTCGGCGGCATGTGCTCAATGGCGTCGTACCCCATACCGGTCCAGACCTTATTCATTTTTTGTAGCGCGTTAGCGGGTTGCTGCTTCGACAAAAACTCTAGCGACTCGGGCAACCAGATCAACACCACAGGGATCATACTGGCCGTGACGATACCCGCCACCAAAAACGCCATCTCCCAGCCGTGTACGCGCAGGTATAGCGCGGCCAGAAACCCGGTAATGGTGGCCCCTATGGGAAAGCCACCTTGCAACAAACCCACGTTAAAGTTACGGCGGTGATCGTTGGAATACTCCGACACCAACGCCGCCATACTGGCCAAAATCGCGCCTATGCCCAACCCAGTGATCAACCGACACGCCACCAAGTGCCAAATTTCGGTAGAGAGCGAGGTCAGCATCATCCCCAGGGCGATATCGGTAAGGGCAATGAGGATCATTTTCTTGCGGCCGATCACGTCGGCAAAAGGCGCGATCAACAAGCAACCAATCGCCATCCCCACCAAGCCCGCACTGAAGATCACCCCCAGCATTTCGGGGCGGATACCCCAGTCATCCGCCAATACCGGCGCGGCATAGGACACCAACAACACATCCATACCGTCCAACATATTGAGAATAAAGCAAATCGCCATTACGCCAATTTGCAGACGGCTCATCGGGTTTTGATCGACTTGCTGGTGGATGGATGAGGTAAATCCGACGTAGCTATCGGTGCTACAAGCAGTCATAGTTAGCTCTTATTATTGGTCTTAAACCGACATCATATCCCAATCAACTGCGCGTTTTTGTAAGATATCTCCACGATCGAGCCCCCGCGCAGCTAACTGAGTGTTTTTTAGCCGCGTAGCCATGTAAAATGTTGTTTTAATTACACTGATGGCTCGATCTATGCCCCACACTACGCCTTATCAAGGTCGCCTCTGGCTCGGTGTTGCACTCGTGATGGCTACTGTCTTTTGTTTTGCTATCAGCGATGTGCTGACTAAGTATTTGACCCAGCGCTATCCAGTCACCGAAGTCATCGCCATCCGCTATGTCGTGAGCTTCGTCGCGTTGTTTGTAGTGGCTTTTCCCAATGCCGGTTCTGGCTTGTGGCGTACAAAAAATACCAAATTGCTCATAATTCGTGGCCTGTTAATGTGCGTCGGTTCCTTCACTATTTCATACGCCCTGAAGGTCATGCCCATCGGTGAAACTATCGCCATTATTTACATCATGCCGTTCATCGTCATCGCAATGTCTGGCCCGTTTTTAGGCGAAAAAGTCTCACCATTTGGTTGGCTTATGACAATATTTGGCTTCAGTGGCGCACTGATGGTACTCAACCTCAGCGGCGAGTTAAATACACTGGGCGTGATCTGCGCGTTGACTAACGCGGTATGTATTGCCATTTTCCAGATAATGACACGCAAGCTAGTGCACCAAGATAGTGCTGTGACGATGCTTTTTTATGTCAATGCCGGGGGGCTGGTTGTATTTTCCTTGGCCGCTATTCCATCGTTGGACGAAAGTCGCCTGCCCACACTATTTGATGGCAGCATGATGGTATTACTTGGCCTTATTGTATCTAGCGCCCACTTCCTGTTTGCGCGAGCCTACAAAGAGGCCCCCGCCTCCCTACTCGCACCGATTAACTACGTGCATCTCGTATGGGCTGCATTGTTAGGCTGGGTCTTCTTTGATCAATTTCCCAATAATTGGGCGATCGCAGGGATTTGCCTGATTCTTGCCTCTGGCACGGCCATGTCGCTGCACGCGCACTTTAGCCGCAAAAGGGAGCAACTCGCCGCTGCCAATCCACGCTGAGGATTGTCATATTAGCGGTAAAACACACGCTAATACTCCACTCTTGAGGTAAACCTGATTAAGGTATCGGCATCGGGTTTCAACCCACAAATAACAACAAGAGAACGCAAAACATGGTGTTCCTAGGCATCGACCTCGGCAGCTCATCGATTAAATTTTCACTGTTTGACGCGGCGCAGGGTGTTAGCTTGGGCAGCCTTTCCCACCCAGGTGAAGAAATGCCTATTAGCTCGCCAGAGGCGGGTTTTGCCGAGCAAGATCCACACATGTGGTGGGACTACTTCAAACAGGGCTTAGCCAATGTTTTAGAGCGCTCCGGCGTTGATGGCAGTGCCATTAAAGGGATTGGTATTTCTTACCAAATGCACGGCCTCGTCTGCCTAGACGAGCAATTACAACCTGTGTACCCGTCGATTATCTGGTGTGACAGCCGCGCGGTAGCCATTGGCAACAGTGCCTTTGCTGAGCTGGGGGAGGACTACTGCTACACCCACCTACTCAATTCGCCGGGCAATTTTACCGCCGCCAAACTGCGCTGGGTACAACAACACGCGCCCGAAGTGTACGCCAAGATCCGCCATATCATGCTGCCGGGCGACTACATTGCGACCTGTTTGAGCGGTGAGCCAACCACCACCGCAGGCAATTTATCCGAAGGCACCCTGTGGGATTTTCAACGCAACGATATCGCCCGTGAATTGCTGCACCATTGGCAGATCGATGAGAGTTTTATCCCAGCCATCAAACCTTCGATCGGCCAACAGTGTGCCGTGTCTGCGGCGATGGCGAGCGAACTGGGCCTGAGCGCTGGCACGCCGATTACCTATCGCTGTGGCGACCAACCCAACAACGCCTTCAGTTTGAACGTGTCGCAACCGGGCGAAGTGGCGCTGTCAGCGGGCACCTCAGCGGTGCTGTATGCGCTTACCCAAGAAAATATTGCCGACCGAGAGAACGTCGGCAACACCTTCAAACACGTGACCTCGACCGACGACCGGGGCGTGAACGGCTTATTGGTATGTATCAACGGCGGGGCGCGGGCCTACAACTGGCTAAAACACTTACTGGGTGAAGACGTTTCCTACCGACAGCTAAGCGACATGGCCGCGTCGGTACCCGCTGGTAGCCGCGGTTTAACCCTGCTACCGTTTGGCAATGGCGCTGAACGCATGTTTGCCAATCGCACGCTGGGGGCTCACTTACTTGGCCTCGATTTTAACCAGCACGGTCGCGCCGATATCGCGCGCGCCTTCCTCGAAGGCGTGGCCTTTATTCTTGGCTATGGTTTCCAGCGCATGCAGAGCATTGGCTACCAAAACAGCGTGGTGCGCGCCGCTCATTCAGGGCTATTTTTAAGCGATACATTTACGCAAACGCTGGCCGACGTCATCGGCCGCCCCATCGAGCGCATCGGTAGCGACGGCGCTGAAGGCGCCGCCCGTGGCGCCGCTGTAGGTAGCGGCTATTTCGCCACTGTTGAGCACGCCTTTGCCAGCCAGCGCACCTTCGATACGGTGATGCCCAATTCAAGCCAGCAGGTCGCCACACAAGACGCCTTTGATCGCTGGCAACTCGCCCTTCAACAGACATTACAAACACAGGAATAACACCATGTCTCAGCACGAATACTTCCCCAACGTTGGCAAGATTGCCTTTGAAGGCCCCGACAGCGACAACCCTCTAGCCTTCCGCTTCTACCAACCCGACCGCGTAGTAGCTGGCAAAACCATGGCTGAGCACTTCAAATTCGCAGTCTGCTACTGGCACACCTTCTGCGGCACCGGTAACGACCCGTTTGGCCCAGGCACCTATACCTTCCCTTGGGATGGTGTAAAAGACCCGGTCGAGCGCGCCAAGAGCAAAATGGATGCGGCCTTTGAATTCATTACCAAGCTCGGCATTAACTACTACTGCTTCCACGATGTCGATCTGGTCGACGAAGGCGCCAACCGCGCTGAAACACGTGGCCGCCTGCAGGCCATTGTCGACTACGCCAAGCAAAAGCAAGCCGATACCGGTGTAAAACTGCTGTGGGGTACCGCCAACCTGTTCAGCCACCCGCGCTATATGAACGGCGCCTCGACCAACCCAGACTTCCGCACCGTGGCCTACGCCGGCTCACAACTGAAAGACGCGCTCGATGCCACCATCGCACTGAACGGCGAAAACTACGTTTTCTGGGGCGGCCGCGAAGGCTACATGAGCCTGCTCAATACCGACATGAAGCGCGAGCGCGAACACCTGGGTCAATTCCTCACCATGGCGCGTGACTATGCCCGTAAACAGGGCTTTAAAGGCACCTTCTTCATTGAGCCCAAACCGATGGAGCCCAGCAAGCACCAGTACGACTACGACGCTGCCACGGTGATCGGCTTTATCCGCGAATTTGGTTTAGAAAATGACTTTAAGATTAACCTTGAGACCAACCACGCCACACTGGCGGGTCACACCATGGAACACGAGATCGAAGTGGCCGGCGCCGCCGGCATGCTGGGTTCCATCGACGCTAACCGTGGTGACTACCAAAACGCTTGGGATACCGACCAGTTCCCCTACAACTTGAACGAGACCGTGGAAATCATGCTAAGCCTGTTGCGCCACGGTGGCCTGCAAGGTGGCGGCATCAACTTCGACGCCAAGGCGCGCCGTAACTCAACCGACTACGAAGATCGTTTCTACGCTCACATCGGCGGCATGGACACCTTTGCTCGCGCACTGCTGATTGCCGCCGACATTCGTGAAAACTCGCCCATGGAAGCCATGCGCAGCAAACGCTACGGGACCTTCGATAGCGGTGATGGCGCGCGCTTTGAAGCCGGTGAATTGAACCTTGAAACTCTCGCCAGCCTGGGTGATGGTTACGGCGAACCGCAACAGATCAGCGGCCAGCAGGAGCTGTACGAGAATATCGTCAACCGCTACATCCGCTAGGGATTAGCGATAGCGAGAGAGGCCCGGGGCTAGCCCTGTGCCTCTTTTTTTGTGTCATCTAGATCTGCCTCGGGCTCTTCCGTCCCAGGGCTCTCATCTGCCATTCCGTCCTCTTCGCTGCTTTCTGGTTCAAGCGGCATAAGCTCGGCATTGACCTGCACCTCGGGAATCACCGGTACGAACTGATCTTGGTACTCGACAGGAATAGGCGCCTGACGCCCTTGGCGGTAGAGGGTAAATAGTCCCAAGCCCGACAACACGGCAATAAAGCAGGCAAACAGCGCAGCGGGACCAATCGTTTGCATGGTCCACGAACCCACGGTAGGGCCAATAATACTACCAACGCCATAGGCCATTAACAGGGTCGAAGACGCCGCGATACGCTCATCGTTTTCCACCAAATCCTGGGTGATCGCTACTGAAATAGAGTAAATCGAGGCACTGCAGGCCATAATCACCGGCGCGCAAACAAAGATCAGCGAGGCAACGCTTGAACCAAACAGCAACACAAACAAGGCCGCTGTGCCGCTGACAACCACTAAGCCTAGCAACACCACACTGCGCGGAATACGATCCGCCAGCCAGCCGATGGGCCACGCACACAGCATTGCCAGGGTCACTGAGATCGACATCAACTTGCCGATGTCATGGGAAGACAGGCCCGTCATGGTGCTATACAACGGGATCAAGCCGTAGAAAGCGCCCAACAAAAAACCACCCACTACAGCGCCCACCAGGCCCAATAGCGCACGTTTTGCCAAGCGGAACGGGCTCATCGACGATGACTCATCCACCGCTGGCGACTGACGGCTTGAAATGGATAGCGGGATACTGGAGGCAAAGATCATCATGCCGCCGATGGTGAACGCGATGTAGGTCCCTAATTCTACGCCCTTACCGATGAATAGCTGACCAATGGCCGATGCAGAATAGGTTGCCAGCAGGTAAAACGAAAACACCGTAGAGCGGTTCTTAGAGTCTGTCGACGCGCTAAACCAGCTCTCGATAACGATGTATAAACCGGCGATAAAGAAGCCACCGATGGCGCGCAACAGCGCCCAAAAGAAGATGTCGCTGTAAATGGGATAACTGATCGCCGTCATCCCCACCATACTAGCCAAGGCCGCAAAAGCGCGAATATGGCCTACTTTGAGCAATAACTTGGGGGTAAAAATACTGCCGAGCACGAAACCGACCGAATAGCAGCTCATGACATAGCCGACATGGATAGGCTGCACGCCTTGAGCACCCAGCTCGATACCGATAAGGGTGATCAAATACGAACTGCCACCACTGACCAAGGCCAGGCAGATAAACAGTGAGAAAAGTGGCAGTAGCACCGCGCGCATAAGCAAAAACCTTGGTCATAGCAGATCAATGATCCGCAAGGCCTTATATTGTATGCGTCTTTTGCCTGAACGCCCAATCTTTTAGTCGAGCACTACCACGCGACATCCAGCGACACATACAAACTACGCGGCGCCCCAGGGAAGTAGCGATCACCCCCGAAGCTGGCGTAATCCGCGCGTTCGGCGTAGCGCGTATCCATCGCATTGAGCAGGCGCGCCGACAGTTTCAGTTGCTCGTTGATCGCCCAGTGGGCGCGCAGGTTTAACACCTTGTGACCGTCGTAGCGGTGCAGGTTCTCAGGGTCGGTAAAGTAAGCACCCATGTATACCCACTCAAGCGCGTAGCGGCTGCCCACTGTGGGCTGCCAGCTCAAGTCGACCACACCAAACTGCTTGGGCGCGGTGTCGACATCGTTACCGGTAATCTCGATGTCTGACGACAAATCTGAGTTCTCGTATTGATGACGAGCCAAACTGCCCGCCCAAGACACGTCCCACTGCGGGTTAATTTGATAGCGTAGCGCCATCTCAATCCCTTTGTGACTGGTCTTGCCGTTACTGACATTGAAGAAGTCGCTGTCGCGGAAAATGACATTATCCTTCTGCATGCTGTAGAGCGTCAGCTCGTAGCTTAGCTTGTCGAAACCACCGCGGGTGCCCACTTCAAGGCTGCGCAGTTTTTCTGAATCCAGGTCAGCGATTTCTTGGGCGCGTTGCAAGCGGTACAGCTCGACCGCCTGCGGTGCGCGGAAGCCCTCGGCGAGATTAGCGAACAACTGTACCTGCGGACTGACATTGAACAACGCCCCCACAAACGGCGACCAGTTGCTAAAGGCGTCACTTGAATCGGCCGGGCGTGTGTAGCGACAACCGCCGAAACCACAAGTGGTGCCATCCTCGCGGGTGCGGCCATCTACCATCAGGTTATCGTAGTCGTAGGACATGCGCTCGTAGCGCACGCCCGCCGATAGGCTAGTGGCATCAGATGGCGTCCAATCTACCTGCACAAAGGGAGCGATTTGGGTGGCTTGGACCTCATAATCGTACTGCTTGCCCTGCGGGATGGTGCCTACCAAAAAGGCCGAACCTACCGTCGGATTTTCTTGCGTTTGCTTCAACCAGCCATCGGTGATTTCGGCATCGAGGCCCATGCTCAGTGTGTAATTCGCTGCTTGCGTTTTATACAAAGACTGAACACCAACACTGGACTGGCCGTTTTGCTCTAGCGGCGTGCCGGGCAAAAAGTGCTGCAAAAAGTCCATTTTGCTGTGGCGAACATAGGGCGTGACAATCCAGCTATGGCGATCGGTCTGTTGCTCGACGCGACTCCAGAGCCGGACGGCACGGGCGTCACGGTAGGCTTCAGGATTGGGGTTGGTAGCCGCCAACGCCTTGTCTTTGTAGGCATCGGTTCCTGAAATATAGCCCGCTGTTTCCTGGTTCAAGTTGACCGCTGTTAGCGCCGAAGTAACAACCAAATCATCGACTGCAAAACGGTTTTTGTACGTTAGTTTTTGCTGATCGACGCCGCTGTCGTCGCGAAACGAATCACTCGTCAAACCCGTCACCGCCAGCAAGTGCTGCTCATTGCCCACTGACAACTTAAGGCGTTTATAGGCATTCGGGCCCGCCTCAACACTCAGCGACGCAAATTCATCACCCACCTCGGGCGTCATCACGTTGATCACGCCGTGCATCGCATTAGAGCCATACATAACATTGGCTGGGCCGCGAATAACCTCTATACGAGAGGCCTGCTCGGTGTGAGCCTCAAACAGTTCATTGACGTTACAGAAACCCGCCGGACGCAGCGGAATACCATCCTCTGCCATCAAATAACTGCCGCAGGCACCCGCGCCGGACAGCACCGGCGAACGGATCGCCGGCAGGTATTCCATGCCGTCATTGCGGTGCATGCTAACACCTGGCACCTTTATCAAAGCCTGCTGAATGTGCTGATGGGCCGTGGCGTTCAGGGTGTCGTTGTCCAACGCAAAGGCATTGCCAACAATGGACTGCATAGTCTGTGGTGCGCGCGAGGCGGTAACAAAGATTTCTTCAACGTCAGCCGCCCAAGAGGCCGACGATGCGATGGATAGACAAGCCAGTGCTATGGCGCGAGATGTTTCAGTAGATTTTTGTGACATAACTCTCAACGATAAACATGATATTGATTTAGCCCTATTAATTACGTTAGGTTTGGGCAAAAGTCTGAGAGTATGCCACAAAAAAAGCAGGCCTCACATAGTGCAATTCATCGGCATAGAGCTCCAGTAACAAACTAAAAAATCGCTGGAGTGGGTCGCTAGGCATGATAGCCGGAGCGGGAAATTCGTTTTCGAACCACTGAATCATCACCGTCGAATCGCTCATTAAACGCCCATCAGCATCGGTTCGAAAGATCGGGCAAAAAACATATTAAAGATATTTCACGTGCATCAGCTTTGCATGGACTGACTGTTGCCGTGGGCAGCCAGCTACAGAAAAAAGTCCTTTTTATTACGCTTTTTTTAACAAAAGGCTTGCCCCGGAAATTTTTTTGAGTATTATATGCGCCTCTTCCGGGGCACACATGTTTCGGTAGATCTACCAGGGTCGTTAGCTCAGCTGGTAGAGCAGTTGGCTTTTAACCAATTGGTCGCAGGTTCGAATCCTGCACGACCCACCATACAAACAAAGGCTCGCCAAAAGGCGGGCCTTTTTTGTATGTGGTTATCGTGGAGAGATAAGAACCTGCAAGGTTCGATCAAATGCGACCCTAGGAGCATTTAACAACTAGGCATGAAATGCCGCAGCCCGAAGGGTCGCAATCGCAAAAAGCGATTGTGATTTATCCTGCACGACCCACCATACAAACAAAGGCTCGCCAAAAGGCGGGCCTTTTTTGTTTCTAATAATACCTTCCGCGACGCATCTGGCGATCAGCCATTCGCTGGCATTGCTGCAACGCCTGATCAACCGTTTTACTCCCCGCAAGCGCAGCCGCTATCATCTGCCCGGTGGTGGTGCCAATCGCTTGGAATTCAGGAATAGCGACAAACTGAATACCTTCATAGGGGGTAGGATTCATGGCGTTGTTTTTGGGATCGGCGCTCTCAATCGCCTGCAACTCAGCCTTGGCGAACACAGCTTTGCTGAGGAACTCAGAATTCTCATAAGTCGACTGACGGGTACCTGTGGGCACAAAGCTCCAACCGAGGGTTTCACCGACTAACTGAATGTACTGCCTGCTGGTGGCCCATTCGATAAAGGCCTTCGCTTCAGCCTGTTTGTTCGACGAGGAAGGCACTGCCAACGCCCACGACCACAGCCAATTGGCGCCGCGCTCGGTGACCTGCTTGGGGGCTTGAGTAAAGGCGATCTTGTCGGCCACCTTGGACTTTTCGGGGTTGGTCAAGGAACTGGCCGCGATGGTGGCATCCACCCACATGCCGCACTTACCTTCACTGGTTAGCGCTAACAATTCGTTAAAGCCGTTGGAGGTCGATCCCGGCGGACCGTATTTTTGCAGCAGGTTCACGTAGAAGCTTAACGCATCCTTCCACGCCTGGGTTTGCATCTGCGGCTTCCAATCCATATCGAACCACTGCCCGCCAAACGCGTTAACCATGGTAGACACAATTGCGACGTTTTCTCCCCAACCGGCTTTACCGCGTAAACAAATTCCATACACGCCTTGTTCGGGGTTGTGAATGGCGACCGCCGCACTTTCAATGTCCTTCCATGTGGGGCGCTCCGCCAGTGAGATCCCGGCCGCGTCGGTAAGGTCTTTGCGGTACATCACCATAGAAGACTCGCCGTAAAATGGCGCTGCATGCATATTGCCTTTATAAGACAGCGCACTGCGCACAGTGGGCAACAGATCGTCTACATCGTAGTCCGCCCCGAAATCCAGCGCTGACAACCAGCCCTTGCTGGCCCAGATAGGCGCCTCGTAAACCCCAATCGTCATCACGTCGAACTGACCACCCTTGGTGGCAATGTCCGTCGTGACGCGTTGCCGCAAGATACCTTCTTCCAGCGTTACCCATTTCAAGGTGATACCGGGGTGCGCCGCTTCGAAGGCTGGCGTTAACTTTTGCATTTCAATCATGTGATCGTTGTTCACGGTCGCCACAACGAGTTCGGCAGCCTCGGCGAGGGGCAGGTAGGCACTGGCTGCAACAGCCAGCGAGGCAAAACACTTTTTCAGCATACGATTCATCTCTTATTGCATTTATGTAAGAGGATAACGTAAATATAGGAAGAATAATGGAAGGTTAGAAAAAACAAAAAACAACCGTGGCTGTAATAAAAATCGCGGCAATAAAAAAGGCGGCTAAAAAGCCGCCCTCCTAAGGTTCACGCTATTACAGCGCGGCTTCCAGTTCGGGCAACGCCGCGAACAGGTCAGCGACCAAGCCGTAGTCAGCAACTTGGAAGATAGGCGCTTCTTCGTCTTTGTTGATAGCAACAATGACTTTAGAGTCCTTCATACCGGCCAAGTGCTGGATCGCGCCAGAAATACCTACTGCAATGTACAGGTCGGGAGCGACGATCTTACCGGTTTGACCTACTTGCATGTCGTTGGGTACGAAGCCAGCGTCAACCGCTGCACGTGATGCACCCATGGCTGCGCCCAGCTTGTCGGCAATACCTTCCAACAGCGAGAAGTTTTCGCCGTTCTGCATACCGCGACCACCAGAAATTACGATGCTCGCTGAGGTCAATTCGGGGCGATCCGATACCGCCACTTCTTCGCCAACAAAGCTAGAAGTACCGGCGTCGTGCGCTGAAGCTACCGCTTCAACCGCTGCGCTACCACCTTCGGCCGCTACCGCGTCGAATGCAGTGGTACGAACAGTCATCACTTTCACAGCATCGCTGCTTTGAACGGTAGCGATGATGTTACCCGCGTAGATAGGACGCTTGAATGTGTCAGCACTTTCTACCGCGATGATATCAGACAGCTGATCAACGTCGAGGTGGGCAGCCACGCGAGGCATGATGTTTTTGCCATTGCTGGTTGAAGCAGCCATAACGTGGCTGTAACCGGCGGCCAACTCAGCGACCAAAGGCGCTACGTTTTCAGCCAACTGGTGAGCGTAAGCGGCGTTATCGGCACACAGTACTTTGCTCACACCTGCGATACTGGCAGCGGCATTCGCGGCGTCGCCACAGTTAGCACCGGCTACCAGTACGGTGATGTCACCGCCAATGGCTTGCGCGGCAGCGACGGCGTTCAGGGTGGCGCCTTTGATAGAGGCGTTATCGTGTTCTGCTACTACTAAAATGCTCATTAGATCACCTTCGCTTCGTTTTTCAGTTTGTCTACCAGTGTGGCCACTGAGTCTACTTTGATGCCCGCTGAACGCTCAGCAGGTGGCTCGGCCTTCACCATGGTGATGTTGCTAGAAACCGTCACGCCCAGCTCTTCGGGAGTGGTCACGTCGAGAGGCTTTTTCTTCGCTTTCATAATGTTAGGCAGTGACGCGTAACGGGGCTCGTTCAAGCGCAGGTCGGTGGTCACAATAGCGGGCAGTTTCAGTGCCACAGTTTGCAGACCGCCGTCCACTTCACGGGTAACGTTCACGCTGTCGCCAGACGCTTCAACAACAGAGGCGAAGGTGCCCTGCGGCATGCCGCTCAGGGCGCCCAGCATTTGGCCGGTTTGGTTGTTGTCGCCATCGATAGACTGCTTGCCCATAATGACCAGGCTGGGTTGTTCTTTGTCGCACACGGCTTTCAACAGCTTGGCAATCGCCAGCGGTTGCAGATCGGTGCCCGCTTCAACTTGGATACCACGGTCAGCACCCAGTGCCAGTGCGGTACGGATTTGCTCTTGGCAGCCCTTGTCGCCGATTGACACAACAACTACTTCAGTCGCTACGCCCTTTTCTTTCAAACGCACGGCTTCTTCAACCGCGATTTCACAGAAGGGGTTGATAGACATTTTAACGTTGTTAAGGTCGGCGCCAGATCCGTCAGACTTTGGACGTACCTTCACGTTGTAATCGACAACGCGCTTTACCGTTACTAGTACTTTCATGTTATCTCCAGTTTATAAATATGAGTTAGCGACATTAACGCGTAAGACCGCTCAACTTTCCCAATTCAAAAGGTAGCATTTTAGAGCAATAAAATAGTGCCTGTTAGTGTAATGCGACACCGCTCAACCTAAGTGCGACGATGTTTAACTTGCGCAATACCTTTAAAGCAGTCTACGAAAAAAATAACTGCACAAAAGAGTCATAACTTCATCGCTTGGAAATTATGCGCATTTGGCACCAAATGACTCACTCTAACGAAAAGGAGCTAACCACGCATCGTCCATTTAGCCACACGGCGCTCATCACGAAAAAAGGAGGCATAGCCTCCTTTTTCCAGGCACGCAAAGTATCTAGCCAGCAATAGGCTCACCTGAAATCACCTCTTCAGCACGGTTGTATGCACCGATGATGGCGCTCAATGACGCGTCGATAATATCGTTGCTCACCGCCGCCGCGCAGTAGCGGGCTCCAGCTATATTCATCTGCACATAGCAAATAGCTTGGCTGTCAGCCGATTTGCTCAGGGCATGCTCGTTGTATTCGACAAGCACAATGTTGTGACCCGAGTAGTCGTACAGAGCTTTCACAAAGGCTTCAACCACGCCGGCCGCTTGCCCTTTGATGGTAGCTTCCTTACCACCCATATTGACTTTAGCCTCGATCTGATCGACGCTATCGCTGCGATCTATATTGTAGCCACTCAATCGCATAGCACTGTTGGGGTTATCTAAGTATGACGCTTTAAACAAATCATAGATGCGCTCACCGCTGATTTCACCCGAGCTCAATTCGGCGTCAGCCTGGACCACACGGCTAAATTCTATTTGCAACCAACGCGGCATCTGAATGCCATATTCCTGTTCCAATACATAGGCGACACCACCCTTGCCAGATTGGCTATTTATGCGTATCACTTCTTGATAGTCGCGACCAATATCAAGCGGATCGATGGGCAGGTAGGCCACTTCCCACAATTCTTCATTGCCGCCCAAGTCTAAACACTTTTTGATCGCGTCTTGGTGGCTACCCGAGAAGGCAGTAAACACCAAATCGCCGGCGTAGGGGTGTCGAGGGTGAACAGGCAGTTGTGTGCAGTACTTAAACACTTGAATGATTTCATCCATGTTTGAGAAGTCCAGCTTAGGGTCAACGCCTTGGCTATACATATTCATACCCATAGTGATCAAATCGGTGTTACCAGTGCGTTCACCGTTGCCCATCAATGTCCCTTCTACGCGGTCAGCACCGGCCAGCAATCCCAGTTCGGCAGCAGCAACACCACAACCACGGTCGTTGTGGGTATGCAAACTCACAATAATGCTATCCCGACGAGCCACATGCTTACAAAAGTACTCAATTTGATCGGCATAGACGTTTGGTGTCGACATTTCAACGGTGGCGGGCAAATTGATAATGCAGGGCTGCTCTGGCGTAGGCTGCCAAACATTAGTGACCGCATCGACAACTTCAACGGCATAATCCATTTCTGTCCCAGTAAAACTCTCCGGCGAATACTGGAAAACCCACTCGGTATCGGGGTGATCCAAAGACATACGCTGAACCAGCTCAGCCCCCTGGACGGCGATATCAATGATACCTTGACGATCCATTTTGAAGACTTTTTCACGCTGTACTGTAGAGGTCGAGTTGTACACGTGCACTACCGCACGACGACAACCTTTCAATGCTTCAAACGTACGAGCAATCAACGCTTCACGGGCTTGTACCAAAACTTGCAACGTAACGTCATCGGGAACGGCATTTCCCTCAATTAAGCTGCGCACAAAATCAAAGTCAGGCTGAGAAGCTGAGGGGAACCCCACCTCGATTTCCTTAAAACCCATTTTCACCAATAGATCAAACAGCGCACGCTTTTGCGCGACGTTCATGGGTTCGATAAGCGCCTGGTTACCATCGCGAAGGTCAACACTACACCACGCTGGCGCTTCAGTGATTTGACGATTCGGCCATTCGCGGTTGGGTAATGCAATGGGCGCGAAAGGGCGGTATTTTTTGTAGTTGAACTGCGACATAACGTCCTCAATGATTAATGGCTAGCGGTCGCTAATCTCGACCTTTTTCATTTAATGGAAGCATTATAGACAAAACGAAGGAGAGAATGATTGCAAAAAAGTTTAATTCTGAAGAAATCCTCGCCACAAATGACTAAAAAAACTCCATTATTTGGCGAATAAATTCAAATTAGTTTTTTCTCATAGTGACGACTATCGATCTAACACGTCTTTATTGCCGCTTCAATGGTCGCAAGACTTTCCAATTGCTTTTGCGCGATAGCTTTTTGCTCGACCAATATACCTTGCAAAATTTCTGGGGTGGTCAGCGGGTTGGCCAGGACTACACGGAACACCACGATATCTGCCCCGTTGTAGGCAGCAGGGGTAAGCATAGTGCGCGACACAAACGACTTACCCTGCTCGCGCTGGGTCTTCTGAATCATCCGCGTCAAGACGTTTAAGAGACCATTGACGTGAGTCTTTACTTCCTCGCTAGCGTCTTCTAAAAAGCGCTTCACGTGCGCAGGCACATAGCGATAGGTCAATAGGCAAAGCTCTGGCTCACTTATCAATTCAAAGTCTTCATCCTGGCGAATCAACTCGGCAAAGTAGCGCGCGTTGGCCAGCGATTTGTCGATCAACAGCTCGTAGCCTTGGCGACCGATAATGTTCAAGCACGAGTGGACCAACATCGCCATACCGGGGCGGCTACCCTCGAGGGTGTGAACACCGATATCCTTGGACCCTTCCCGTAGGATGTACTTAGCGTGGTGCTCGATGGCGGCACTGATTTGCGGATCTTTGAACAACACCATACCGGCGCCAATGGGCACATACAGCTGTTTGTGGGCATCGATGGTCACAGAATCCGCGCGCTCGATACCGCGCATCAAGCCGCGATGCTGACTCGACAACAGTGTCGCACCTCCCCAAGCCGCATCGACATGGAAGTGAGCGCCGTATTGTTCGGCGATATTGGCGATCTCATCCAAGGGATCGATATTGCCTGTCTCGGTGGTGCCGGCCACACCCATAATCGCCAGAATACAAATATTCTTGTCAGCTAATTCGCGGCAGGTGCGGGCCAACTCATCAACCCGAATGCGGTTGTTTTCATCCACGTCGACCGCCACAAACGAGCGGCGACCAATCCCCAATAAATCGGTGGCCTTACTCAGCGAGTAGTGGCCGCGTTTTGAAGTGACGACCGCGATACCCTCGTATTGGTAGTGTTTGAGGGCGGCAAAAATACCTTCTTGATCAATGCCCGCGAAATCACCGTCGGCGCGGAAGCGAGCATTGCGCGCGGCCCACAGCGCGGTCATGTTGGCCACGGTACCGCCCGAGCAAAACGCCCCTACGGTGCCATCTACGTTATGCATCCACTGGTCGTAAAAAGCGGCGTCGCGCTGGTAGACCAGGTTGTGCAACATACCGACCACTTGGCGCTCCATCGGCGTAAACGCCTTTGAGGTTTCCACCTTCACCAAGTTCTGGTTGAGGCCAACCATCATTTTCGACAGCGGCAGTAAGAAATAAGGCAGGGCCGAGGTCATGTGACCGATAAAGCGCGGCGAGGAGGTGTGAACTGAGTGTGCGATCAAGGTATCGAGAATCTTGTCGCTGTAATCGCTAACCCACATGGGCTCTTCAGGAATACAACTATCAGCAAAATCTTGTTCAATTTCGCTCAGGGGCTTCTGTACGGCCACGATCTGCTGCTCCAAGAACCCATTGAGGTCCTCAGACATCTGTTTCTCGATACGAGACAGCGTCGATTCATCAGATTCGGGAATCGTAAATACTCTCAGCAACGACGCTTCGTTAGCGTTGGCGCGAGATGAAGAACCCGTCATGGCAGCTACCCTTAAAACCCTAGATGTCTTGTCATTAGCACATGAAATGCGCTCATCAGCCCACATTCATGCGTGGCTATTTAACCACTACTTAATCTATACATACAGCACAAAGTAGGCATTGGATCATTTTATGACACTAGCCAGCCAACGCTACGGCCTTTACAGTTAAATAAGACTAATACTATAGGGATAACAACATGTCTAGAATAGAACATCCCATTGATGAAAATAGACTATCCAACTATCTGAGCCAACATATCCCAGAATTCAATGGGCCGTTGACTGCCACAAAATTTGCAGGCGGCCAATCAAACCCTACCTACCACATCAAAGCCGCAAGCGGTGACTATGTTTTAAGGCGCAAGCCTGTCGGTACATTGCTACCTTCTGCTCATGCCGTTGATCGTGAATTCTTGGTGCTTTCCGCGCTATTAAATACCGAGGTACCCGTTGCAAAGACCTATCATCTTTGCGAGGACACATCGATCATCGGAAGCATGTTCTACCTAATGGAATATGTGGACGGCCGGGTCCTCTGGGACCCTGCTCTACCAAAAGAAACCACCCAAAACAGGCGCCAAATTTACGCTGAAATGAATCGAGTGTTGGCGACACTGCACTCAGTTAACACCGACAAAGTGGGCTTATCAGCCTATGGCAAACCAGGTAATTACTTCGAACGCCAAGTGTCACGCTGGACAATGCAATACAAAGCCAGTGAAACGAGCACACTTCCCGAGATGGATGCACTCATTGAATGGTTAAATCAAAATACACCCAAGGATGACGGACGCGTGTCACTTGTTCATGGCGACTTTCGGATCGACAACATGATGTTTGACAACAAAAGTAACAAGGTTATTGCACTGATGGATTGGGAACTTTCAACATTGGGGCACCCATTTGCCGACCTCGCCTACCAATGCATGCAGTGGCGCATTCCCAGAGAAGGACTCGTGCCCGGGCTGCATGGGCTCGACTACCAAGCACTCGGCATCCCTACCGAACAAGAATATGTGGCCATGTACTGTGAGCGCATGGGATTAGATGGCATTAAAAATTGGAATTTTTACATGGCGTTTTCAATATTTCGTTTAGCCGCCATTCTGCAGGGCGTAAAAAAACGCGGGCTCGATGGCAATGCCTCCAGCGAAAAAGCCGTCGCCATGGGCGAAATGGTGCTGCCGCTAGCCAAGATGGGCGCCGCCCTGATCTAACAAGTGGGAGGGCAACCTCCCCCTATGTCTCTTTTAAGAATTCAATCAACTTGGCAAACGCCGGCAAATAATCACTGCGGTGCGGGTAGTACAAATAGTGCCCGTCAAACGGCTCACACCAATCCTCTAGCACCCTGACTAAGCGACCGGCGGCGACATCCTCCAACACGTTATCTTCCGGTACATAGCCCAAACCCACCCCCGCCAACACCGCTTTGTATAACAGAGTCATACTGTTTGCTGTGAGCGAACCATTCACCTGCACTCGCAGTTCGTGACCCTCTTTTTCAAACTCCCACGGCATCAGCTGGTCGTAGGTTGCCAAGCGGATATTGATACAGTTGTGATACTGCAGATCATTGGGGTGCAGAGGAACACTGTGCTGTTCAAAATAGTCAGGGGTTGCCACCACCGCCATCCGCATAGCTTCGGAAATCTTCAAGGCCACCATGCCCTGCTTGAGGCTCTCGCCCAAACGTATACCCGCGTCGTAGCCCTCGGCGACAATATCCACAAAGCTGGGGTTAACGTTTATCTCAACCTGAATCTGCGGGTAGGCTTTCAGAAACGTCTGAATCCTGGGAAGTAGTACATTACATGCCGCGTATTCAGCCGCTGAAATACTGATTCGGCCGTGGGGCTCAAGCTTGTAGCGCTGCAGGCTTTCAAGCAGGTTTTCAATATCACTCAAACTTGGCGCCAATGACTCGTACAGCATTTTACCAGCCTCGGTCAGCGAGACACTACGCGTCGTGCGGTGCAACAGGCGCAACCGCAGGCGTTCCTCCAACCCCTTGATGGCATGACTCAAGGCCGATTGAGAGATCGAGAGTTTAGCCGCCGCGCGTGTAAAACTTTGCTCGTCAGCCACCACCTTAAAGGAATACAAATCGTTGAGATGCTTCTTCATGCCCGCCTATTAATGAATGAGATTCATAACAAATTTACAATTATTCAATTTGTAATCGTTTTCAGGACAAAAGACAATAGCGCCGCGTTCACATCACCACGGTATTTTCCATGTCTTTAAAACACGTATCAGCTCTTCTATTGGCAAGCCTGTTGGCATTTAGTGCTGCCGCCAACGACAGTAGCAAGCGTATCACCGCGCGCCTCATCGACACCGATATCGTGCTCGACGGCGACATGAGCGAAGCGGCATGGCAAGGCGCCGAAATTGGCCGTGAGTTTCAGCAGTTTTTTCCGTCGGATGACGTGCTGGAAAGCTATCCCACCACCTTCAAGATGCTCTATTCAGACAGCCACATTTATATTGGCATCTACGCCGAAAAAGCGCCGGGTGACGTGGTTATTTCATCGTTGAAGCGCGAATTAGGTGCACGCACCAACGACAACATTTCGTTTTTGTTCGACACATTCTCCAACGGTGACACCGCCTACTTCTTCGGAGTAACCCCCTATGGTGTGCGCCGCGAAGGTTTGGCCTCGAAGGGTGGCACCGTGTTCAACAACGCATGGGACGTGAAGTGGGATGCCGAAGCCAACATCTACGACGACCACTTTGTGATAGAGGTGGCGATTCCTTTCACCTCGCTCAAATACCCCAAGGCGAATGACACCTGGCGCTTCCGCCCCTACCGCTGGGATAACCAATCCAACGAGCAAACCACCTGGGTGAAAGTCCCACAAAACCAGTTGCTGTCTAACTTGGCCTACATGGGTGAACTGGTCTTCGAAAAACCATTAAAAGAGCCCTCTAAAACCATCTCGATCATTCCCTATGCCAATGCCATGGCAGCGAAGAACTATGTTGCGGGTGAAAATAGCTCTGACTTTAAATTGGGGGCCGACGCGAAAATAGCCATTACCGACGGGCTCAACCTAGACGTTACGGTCAACCCTGATTTTTCCACTGTCGAGGCCGATGACGTATTAACCAACCTGTCACGCTTTGAATTGCGCCGCGAAGAAAAGCGCCAGTTTTTCATCGAAAACAGCGACCTTTTTGAAAGCTGGGGCAACATCTACAACGACTCAAGGCCGTTCTTTTCACGCCGCATTGGTCTTGCCAACGACGCCAACGGCAACTTGGTAGAAAACGACATCCTCGGTGGCGTTCGACTCAGTGGTAACGTGAACCCCGACTGGCGAATCGGTTTTTTGGATATCCAAACCGATCGCGACGACGACAATCAAATTGCCGGCTTTAACAACATGATGCTGGCGCTGCAGCGCCGTGTGGGCGAACGCTCTAGTATGGGCGCCTTCGTCGTCGACCGCCGTGTGATCGATGGTGAGCATATGCTCAGCGAAAACGAAAAATCCAACAGCGTCATGGGCGTTGACTACAACCTGCAGTCTGCCGACAGCCTCTGGACGGGTAAGTTATTCTACCACCGCTCTACGCAAGCCGACGGCCCCTCTGACAGTTCAGCGCAAGCCACCGTCACATACAACAGCAACACCTGGGAAGTCACTCAAGATCTGGCTTTTGTAGGTGACGATTTCCGCGCTGATATCGGCTGGGTCCCACGCAAAGATATGCTGAAATGGGGCAATGGCATCCGCTATAATTTCTACCCCGAATCGGACACCATCCGCAGCCACGAAGTGGGCTTGCTGACTGTTAACTGGTGGAAGCCTTCCGAGGACAACCAAAAAACCGACCACATCTACCGCTTGTCGTGGAACACCACCTTTAACGACCAAGCCAAGCTAGAAACCTACATCGGCAACAATTACGTACGGCTATCACGCAGCTTCGACCCCACCCGCAACGGCGCCACACCCCTCGCTGCCGGTGATGAGTTTGAATACAACCAGTTGTATGCCAAGTACTCGAGCAGCTTGTCGAATCGTTTCACCTACAACGTCAGTAGCACCGTGGGCGAATTCTACAACGGCCACATTCGCTCACTGGGCGGTGAAGTGGGTTACCGCTTCCAGCCCTGGGGAGAAGTCAGCTTCCGCGCCGATTACAACCGAATCGAGCTACCGGCCCCCTATGGCAGCGCCGACTTGATGTTGGCCAGCGCCAAAGCCGAGATCGCCTTCAGCCGCAAGCTGTTCTGGAACACCCTGATTCAGTACAGCAATCAGGGCAAAAGCTTGGGCATCAACTCACGCTTGCAGTGGCGCTTTGCCCCGCTGTCTGACGTGTACTTGGTGTACAACGACAGCTACGACACCGATGGCTTCACGCCGCGCTTTCGCTCGATCAACCTGAAGGTCAATTACTGGTACGACTACTAATTCAACGAATAGGGTTGGTTTTGTCAGGTTTGCAATAACCTTACTATTCGCCGTAGTACTGGCGTGGGGCATCCTCTAAAATTAAGTGTTTAAGAAGAAAGATAAGAGAGCCCCATGACAACCATTGTCGATGTCGCCAACCACGCCAACGTCTCGGTCGCTACCGTGTCGCGTTTTTTTAGTGCGCCCGACAAACTGTCTAAAAAAACCGCCCTGCGCGTGCGTGAGGCGGTCGATGTTCTCAAGTACACCCCCAACGCCTTGGCACGCAACCTCAACCGCTCGCGCGCCAATGCGGTAATGATTCTGCTGAATGACATCACCAACCCCTTCCTAGCCCGCGTGGTTGCCAGCGCCGACAAAGTCGCCATCGACCGCGGCTATTCGGTGTTGTTAGGCAACTCGCACTTTTCGCAGGATATCGAAGCGAACTATATCTCGCGCATTCAATCGCGCGTGGTGGATGGCTTCATCCAGGTCAGCTCCAACGTGCACGACATTATGCTGGACCCCAACAACACCATTCCCTTCGTGAATTTGTGTGAATGCCCCTCTGATGCCAACTACCCCACTGTGCACATCGACAACGTGGCGGCGAGCCGCGAGATCACCGAACTACTGATCAACTTGGGCCACCAAAAAATCGGTTGTTTGATGGGTATCTTTAACGACAAATACCCCAGCCCCGTCACCGTGGATCGCCTGAAAGGATTTCAGCAAGCGCTGCAGCGCAAAGGCATTAAATATCACCCCGAATGGCACCTAAACGGCGACTATAGCTTTGAATCGGGTTACGACGCGGCAGAGGTGTTAGCGCGAATGAAGGATCGCCCCACCGCTGTCGTGGTGGGTTCTGATGAAATGGCCAGCGGCTTTATCCGCGGCCTGAAGAACAAAGGCATTCGCGTCCCCGAGGATATCTCGGTGACAGGTTTCGACGACATCCCTATGGCGCGCTACAGCGAGCCTGCCCTAACCACCGTGGCGCAGCCATCTCAAAAAATGGGTGAAGTAGCCATGGGCTTGCTACTGGATCTTATCGAAGGCAAACCCTTGCCCAAGACCCAAATCAAAATCACCCACGACATTGTGGTGCGCGAAAGCACCATGCCACCCAAGATATAAACACGACAGCATAAAAAAGGGCGCCAGTAGCGCCCTTGGTTTTTTCATCTACCGATTAACGAGGCTTGTGACCCACCAAACCGTAGTAAACGATGAACAGGTAGCACAGTGCAGGCAGGATCAGCGCCAACTGGATACCACTCACGTCGGCCAACATGCCCATGAACAGAGGTACGATTGCACCGCCGACGATGGCCAAGCACATCAGGCCCGAGCCCTGACTGCTACCGTTACCCAGACCTGCAATACCCAGGGTAAAGATGGTGGGGAACATGATCGAGTTAAACAGACCCACAGCTAGCAGTGACCACATCGCGATGCTGCCATCAGTCAAGATGGCGATTGCCACCAGCAGGATGACCATGCCGCCATTAAAGGCCAAAACCTTACCGGCGGGGACTTTTTGCATTACCCATGCACCGATGAAACGACCCACCATGGCACCGCCCCAGTAATAGGCGATGTAAGGCGCTGCGGTAGCTTCATCCATGCCAGCGATATTCGCCAGACCCATGAAGTTCACTAGGAAGCTACCAATAGCCACTTCCGCACCTACGTACATGAAGATACCAACGGCACCCAGCACCAAGTGAGGGTAATCGCTGTATTTAAGTTTCTCAGAGCTATCACCCTCTTCGTGCACCACGGGCAAACGCAGGTTGTAGAAAATGATCGCCAACACTACGAAGGCAGATGCCAACATCAGATAAGGCATTTTAACTGCATCAGCTTCCTGAGCGCGCATCGCTGCTTCGCTCATACCTTCCAACGCGGGTTCTGCAGCCGCGAGGATCAGCATCGCGCCGAAGAAAGGTGCCACAGTGGTACCCAACGAGTTGAACGCCTGCGTCAGGGTCAAACGGCTAGAGGCGGTTTCAGGCTTGCCGAGGGCCGCCACATAGGGGTTGGCCGATACCTGAAGAATGGTAATGCCCGATGCCATGACAAACAGACCCGCCAAGAACAGCGCGTATGAATGCAAACTCGCCGCGGGCAGGAACATGCCACAACCCAGCGCTGCACCGAGCAAGCCCACCACAATACCGCGCTGGTAGCCCAAGCGACGCACCAACTTACCCGCCGGAATAGACACGATAAAGTATGCCCCAAAGAAACAGAACTGAATCAACATCGCTTGGGTGTAGCTCAGCGAGAACAAGTTCTTCAAGTGGGGAATCAAAATATCGTTCAAGCAGGTGATAAAACCCCACATGAAAAAGAGCGCGGTTAAGCCTGCTAGTGGCAGGGTGTAATTGGCGCTGGGATCGTAACTGGTAGTTACGTTGTTATTTGATGCCGTCTCCATTATTTACTCCAAGAAACGTGCGGGGAGGTCACCCTCCCCTGGTCGTTATTATTGCGCGTCGAGGAACTTTGTCAGCACCGACAAACGCGCTTGCCATGGATCATCTTTCACCGTGGCGTCGCCGTTCATATCAAAATCCATGATGGGGCCGTGGGCACCTTGGTAGGTAGGCCACGCGTCGCTGCCAGCAGGATTTGGATTGCCGGTTTTAACAAAGTTGGCAAATGCCTGCAATGCATTATCGGCAGCACGGGCGTCTTGTGCGGTGAGTGCGTCACCGTACTTAGCTTTCACCGTGTCAAAGAAGAAGGGAATATCGGTGGCGTGAGGGGCTCCGGGCCACTCGGCGCGCATCGATTCAGCCACGTAAGAGAAGCGGTATACCCAAGCATCTTGACCGTGTTTAGTCATTTCGCGCGCCACAAAATGGGCGGGTTCGTTCATCGCTTGGTCAGCACCAATGGTGGCACGCAGTACTTCAAGCGGCAGTTCACCGGTTGGATCGTAGGCCGCACGCATCTCATCTGCCATGTCGCCAAATTGGGCAAACACTTCGTCTTTAGTTGCGCCACCCATGAAACCGATATCCATGCTGGTTGTACCGATCAATACGGGCACCTTGGCTGCACCGCCAGCGGCGATAACTGCACCTTGTTGGCCAGCAATCATCTCGCCATCCATTAAAGGACCACCAACGTAGGTTTGAGGACCTGGATCGGGGCGGAACAACTGGATCATGCTCAACTTGTTAGTCACCGCTTCTTGGCTCAGGGCACGCATGGCAGCCAAGGCTTCAGCACCTTCGCCTTCAATACCGTGGAAGGCGGCGAAGTTCAGACCGATTTGTTCACCTGACAATTGACCTTCTGGCGCTTCGCTGATGCCGCGCATGCCACCCATGCGGGCGCGACCGCCGCCCGACATGACGATGGCTTTGTGGAACAGGCCTTGCGATTGCTTGGCGGTCATCAAATTGATCACCGAGAAACCACCTGCTGATTCACCCATGATGGTCACATCGTTGGGGTTGCCGCCAAAGTTGGCGATGTTGTCGCGCACCCATTCCAGCGCGGCGATCTGATCCATATAACCGTAGTTACCCAGCATGCCTTTCGCTTCGGCGGTCACAGCGGGGTGAGCAAAGAAACCAAAGCGACCTAAGCGGTAGTTCAAGCTAATGAACAGCGTGTCTTGCTCTGCAAAGGGGCTACCATCGTACACGTCAGGCGATGAACCGCCATTGACGAAACCACCACCGTGGATCCAGAACACCACTGGCAACGACTCGCTGGCAGGCTCAGCTTTGCGCCAGATATTGACGACTAAGCAATCCTCATCGGGCTGCGTACCCAAGGGTGCCGCATCACTGGGGAAGGGCTCTTGCATACAGTCGCTGCCGTATTGGCTGGCGTCGCGCACACCTTCCCAAGCGGGCATGGCTTGGGTGGGCGCCCAACGCAGATCACCCACTGGGGGCGCGGCGTAGGGAATGCCTTTAAATGCAAGGATATCGCCTTCCAACACACCCTTCACCTGACCGCTAGTGGTGTTGGCGATGGTAATGTCAGCCGCGGCTTTGGGGGCTTCGGCGGGCGGCTGGCCACATCCGGTCAACCACATGGCGCTAACCGCACCGGCCACCAGCAGCGAGCGCTGCCATTTCGATTTCAACTGCTGCATAGTCACTCCTCGTATGCACTGTGATGGATAGCTTTCGCTATTTCCTATTTAGGGTGAACGTCGATGACGATGCGTCGATAGCTCGTCATGTGAGGTTTACCGTTATCTGTTACTGCAAGAATAATGTGTGCCAAACCCTGCTTTTCGCACTGTACAAAGTTGGGCAACCAAGGGGCACGACAGGTCGCCTTGGCGGTAATGGTCACGGCGGCGCCGTTCTGTTCGAGCTGCATATCGGCCATATTCGCTTTACCGATAAAACCCGCCTCCTGATAGTGCATCCATGAATAGCTGAGCGTGTCGCCATCGGGATCGCGACTACCGCTGGCGTCAAGTGTAAGCTGTTCGCCCACCGCCATATCGATGAAGAGAGTTTCCCCATCGGGATAGCCGGTGAGGGCAATCTGAGGATTGTGGTTGGCGTCCTGAACGCTTTTCACTGTCCATTGCATACGCGCCGCAAAGTCGTGTTGATAGGCATCGCGCCAACGCCAAATGGTGGCTTGATCGCTCCAGTAGGTGCGGCCATCGACACCCACCACTTCGTCCTGCGAGGTGACGCGCAAGAACATGTCGCCACCCTGTGTCCAGTAAGGGCTTTGTTCTGCGCGTGGCGTGCGGTGCACGTAGCGACCACTCCAGCCACCCCAAGCGGGGCTGCGATAGGTTTCCAAACCATTGTCGATCAGGCCGAGGAAGGCCGGGGTATCGCCCTCCATGATGAACCAGTATTGTGGGTAGTGGTTACCTAAAGGTTTGACGCTTCGGATGTGCTCATCGAGCCACTCGTTGCTTACGAGGTAAGTGTCGGCACCGTCGCCATTGCGGTAGTAACCGTCACCACTGATCCCCGTCCAGGTAGCAAAGCCGTATTCCTCGCCGTTTTCATTGGAGGGGAAATTGACGTAGTGCAGATCGGGAAATTCGCGACGTATCCACGCACCGCTATCGTCTTGGTCAGAGATCGAATATACGCGTAACTTGCTCACAAAATATGCCAACTCATCCGCGGAGCGACTTGCACGCACCTGCCACAAGGCCTGCGCTAGGGTATTAGCACCACCCCAGTTATTGATCCAAAGCGGGCGTTCATCGTCGGCAAAGGCGGCATCGATAATGGCCTGCGCACCCGCCGACGTTTTGGTGCCAACATCGGACATACCATAACCAGTCTGGCCGACAAAAATACGCTGCGCGAGATAGGCCTCGGTAGGCCAGCCCTCGGCGTGCAAACGCAGGTTAGGGAGCACCTCACCAAAGGTCTTAACGATCTCTTTGATAGTTGACTCTTGGGTTTTATCGCGCTGCCAAGTGGAGGTTACCGCCACCATGGCCTCGATGTCGTATTGGTTGCTGTACAACAAGAAGCGTACCAGTGACATTTGATCATCGGGCTCGTTGCCGATGTCGGTCAGGATAATCACCCGTGGCTTGTGCGCCGGATCGACCCACTCGGCATCCGCTGGGCCGGCCGAAGCCCAACCAGTAAAGCTCAACAATAAGGTCGCAACGATTAGACGCAGCATGACTTATGCTCGATCGATGTGGCTAAGGTTGCAGTAGCCGGTCGCCAAATCTTTGATCGGCGCTTCGGTGTAATCGACTTCGATAAAGCGGTGTTTAACGCCCAAGCGGTTGAGTTCGCGCACGATACCGACAAAGTCAGACTTGCCTTCGCCGGGTGGTTTCAGGCGCACCATTTCGGGAATCAAAATCTGCGCACTGGGGTTTTCAGGCATAGGGATGGAAGGATCGTAGTCCTTCATGTGGGTCGATACCAAGCGGTCGCCGTATTGCACTATTAAGGCTACCGGATCTTGACCGGCCGCCGCCGCCCAACCCAAATCGAGCTCAACCTTCACCAACGCGGGATCGGTTTTAGCTATCAGGTAGTGGTACATCACCTCACCTTCCACTTCGGCAAATTCCATGTGGTGGTTGTGGTAGGCAAATTGCAGACCGTGCTCGGCATACTGTTTGCCGAGGCCATTCAAACGTGCGGCAATGGCGTCGACCTCTGCCAGCGTTTTAGGGATCGACAAACGGGGCACGCCGTTTTCAAAACTCAACAATTCCTGCGCCATCGACTCGATCAATGTGTGACAGCCTAAACGCTTGGCAATACTCGCCGCGCGAGCCACATCGGCGACGGGGCCATTGAGGTGGCCAACGGGGAAACGAACGTTGCTGGCGTCGCGCGCCGCCACCAGGTCATCGACACTCATATTGAAGAGCGGCTTATCCGACTCAAAGCCCTGTGCGCCAAAGCCAAACAATTCCATCTCGGTGATACCCACGCTCTCCAGCGCCGCCAGTGTATTGGGCACGCTTTTAGCTAACGAATCGCGCACCATCCAGGCCTGCACTCCGTAGGTATTGTTAGCCATACCGCAGTCTTTGGCGTGGTGCATCGCCATCGCGGGCGCTGATGTGGCCGCTGCCATCACGGCAGTCGATTGAAGAAATTGGCGACGATTCATAGCGAGATCCTTTGCTTACAAGAGATTAGAAATTTCTAACATTCGTTATTATTGTGAGGTCTCGAATGTAATCGGTTACACCTCTAATCGCAAGTAAGATTAGTATTGCTGCGACGCCACCTCGATGCGGTACACACCACTACCCAGCGATACATTGATCATATCCTCAGCGACCTGCTCAAATGCTACCCCCGCCTCAGATAATAACCGGCCATCGATGGTCGTTCTCGCCGCACTTCCCTGCAGCGCGACCACTGCAGTGGTGTTTGAGGGCACCGTAAATTCGTAGCGGGTTGCGTCAGCCGCCACCTCCCAGCGCGAAGCAATGCGACCATAGGGCGAATCAAAATGCCCACTGGCAAACTGCATTTTTCCGGTTGGATCCGGGGTGGGCTGCAATGCGAAACGTTTAAAGCCAGGTTCTAACGGCCTAATTCCCAGCGAGTAGCGATACAACCACTCACCCACCGCGCCAAAGGCGTAGTGATTGAAGGAGTTCATGCTGTTATTGCCGCCAAAACCCTCTTTGTGGGTGTAGGAATTCAATCGCTCCCAAATAGTCGTGGCGCCGTTTTTCACGGGGTAAAGCCACGAGGGGTAATCCTCTTGCTGCAACAATTTATAGGCAGCAGCATCTTGCCCTGCCTCTGACAACGAAGGCAGCAACACCGCGGTGCCGATAAATCCGGTCATTAGCGAATATGGCGGTCGTGACTGCCCCAAATCATCAACATTGCTGCGCGCCACGGCGGCCAACAAATGCTGCTGCGCCTTGCTTTGCAGATCACCTTGCAACAACTCCAGTGCCAGCGGCACCGCGTAGGACGCTTGCGAGTCGATAACCGTGCCAACCTTTTTCAAGGCGGGATCCTTTTGCCCGAACATAATGCCGGCGAAACCCGATGAGCGACTCAAACCGTCCTCATCAAAATACACAGTTTGGTAATGGGCTAGGCGGGCGTTGAAGAGGTCGCGATACTTCTGCTCGCTAACAGCATCCTGCAAAATAGCGGCGCTATCCGCCAAAATGCGCAGCGAGTGAAGGTAGTAGGCCTCCCAGAATAGAGTATCGTCGTTTTTGGATCCCTCTGGACTTAGCCAGTCACCCAATGGCCCCTCGTCGAGGATATTGGTCACAGGATCGATACGCCCAGTGAGATAGTCGACGTAGCCAGCCATAGCCTCAAAATTATCGCGCAAGATGCGTTGATCACCGGTCTGTTGGTATACCTCCCAGGGAATCACGGTACCCGCCGTGCCCCATAGCGCACCGCCGAAGCCGCCGACCACTGGCGCCACATCGGGGAAACGACCATCGGCTTGCTGGGTATTGCGCAGCGCAGTCATATGCCGCGCCAGGAAATTACCGGCATCCGCCATCCAAAGCGAAGTGCGGGCAAAGACGTTGATGTCACCCCCCCAGCCCATGCGCTCATTACGCGCTGGTGTATCGGTAGGAATTGAGAAGAAATTCGAGCGCAGCGACCAACTGATGTTCTGCCACAACTTATTTACGTTGGCGTTGGAGGAAGTAAAACTCGCCGCCAGCGATGTCACCGAACTGAGTGATAAGGCTTTCACTTGCTGCAGCGGCAACGCCTCCTGTAAGCCCTTGATCTCCATGTAGCGGAAACCGTGGTAGGTAAAGCGCGGCTGCAATACTTCCCTTCCCCCGGCAAGCACGAAGGTGTCCTGCGCCTTGGCCGCGCGAATATTTTCCATCATCATGCTACCGGCCAGCCCTGGGTGTTCGGGGCGATCGGGGTAAAGCACTTCGGCAAAGCGCATTTGCACGCGCTGCCCTGCGGCGCCCTCGACCTCAACCTTGGGCACACCGGCCATGTTCTGGCCAAAATCGTAGATGAACACACCCGGCGCGACCTGCACCACCGACTGTGCCGTCAATTCAGCGGCGACACCCACGCCCTCGTCGGGCTGAGCGATAAATTGGAGCTGTTCGTAATCAAAGGCAAAGGTGCGACCCGACCAAGGGAAGGGCTCGACGTAGGGGGCAATATCTTGCGCCGCCACAACTTGAGCCGGCTGCCATGCCGAGGCGTCGAAACCGACATCGTTCCAGCCGGTCATGCTGGCGGCGATTTGCGCGTCGTAGACTTCTCCTTGGAAGATACTGCTGGCGCGCAGCGGCCCCTGACTGAAGAACTGCCAGGTGTCGGGCTGCGTGGTAATCACCTGCTCGCGACCATCGCGGTAACGCAGCACCAACTTAGCCAATAGCGATTGGCGATCACCGAAGAAATTCCACAGGTTAGTGTGGAAAGTAATCGCCCCACTCCACCAACCTTCGGCCAGTTGCGCCGCCAATACGTTTTCGCCGCCACGGTTAAGCAGCGCGGTCAGATCGTAGGTTTGGTATTCATGGGTGGCGTTGTATTGGGTCAGCCCGGGCGCAAAACGCTGCTCACCGAGGCGCTGACCATTGAGGAAGATGTCATACACACCCCGCGCGGTGGTATAAAGGCGCGCACTCTCCAATTCACCCTGCGGCGTGGTAAAGGCGTGGCGCAGCATGGGCATGGCGTTGCGACTCGGGTCGGCGGTGGCCATCACCGCGCGCTCACCGTTTAGCTGATATTTACCAGCGGCGTAGGAGACGCCCTCGACATCGCTAAAAATACTGTTGTCACCACGCTCTTCAAACAAGGTGCTTTGCGGGGCGCGGTAATGCTTGATGCGCACCTCAGAAAACGTCGCCACCTGACCGACGTCGGCCTGAAAACCGATATCGGCCAACTGGGGAAAGGCGATAAAGTCATGGCTATCCCCGACTGGATTCACCACCAACTGGTTTGCCAACTGCCACTGTCGCTCACCCTTCGTCACAGCTATATCTAAGCGCGAGACATTGCTGCGCACCACAAAATGATGGGGTTGATAGGCGTTAGCTGAATTGATCGCCTCAACCGGAATATCGAGTGACGCAAGCGGCGTATCGGCACTATCGGCGGGGTGATAACCAACCCGATACACGTGCAGTTGCGCCGGTTTGCCCTGCTTCAATGGTGCGATATCCAAGGCCAGAGACAGATAGCTTTCGTTGTGACCGCTGGCAATACGGTAAATATTTTGACTGGCATCCTGCAGACGGGCATCGTTGGCCCCGAGAATAAACGCGGCGCGCTCGCTGTTGTGCTGCTGCGAAAGCTGCAGGACATACTCCACATGGAAGACTGGCAGCGCATGGGAATAAAACGGCAGATCGCTGTCGCCCCCGCCGATCCACTGCGCGCCTGCCCAGCCTTGAACCTCACCAGGCGCCATCATCATCCCCGTACCAAAGCGCCCCTGCGCTGAAGCATCACCAACATTGGTAGTAACCAACAGGCGCCACTGATAATCCTGTTCAGGTTGTAGACTCGTACCGGCATAGGGCACATGGATGGACTGGCCCGAGGCTATTTTGCCACTGTCCCACACGACGTTTTCGCCCTGGGTGACGACGATTTGGTAGGCCTGCTGCTGCACATTTTGCTGGTCACTGGTCAGTTGCCAGGAAAAGCGCGGCGCAGCGGCATCCACCGCCAATGGCGACTCGCGCCCTTCGACCTTGAGATTCACTAGTTGCAGAGTTTGGGGGGCGGTTTTAGCCCCGCAGCCTAACGTGAAGGCGCTCAATATTACTAGGCACAGGGCGGCAAAACGGGATATAGCCATGGATGATGTCTCTTCTATTTATTATCAAAAAAAACGCCGGCGAGCCGGCGTTGTTGCAAGATTAACCTTCAATGAGACGCTTGGCGCCCTCAAAGCTGCGCGTCAACGTACGCTCTAGGTCATCGGTGCGATCACGCTCGACAAAACCGTGTTGCAAACCCGCCAATTGACGCTGCGCGAAGATACGGTCGAAATCGATGGTGCCCGTACCCACATCGGCAAAGTTACCTTCGGTATCCATGTCCTTGACGTGCCACAGCGGGAAGCGACCGGGATGCTTGGCAAAGTAAGCCACCGGATCAAAGCCCGCCTTGATGGTCCAGTAGAGGTCCATCTCCATCAACATGTTCTCGGCGGGCACCTCCAGCAATACGTCGTAGGGCAGCTGGCCATCTTCCGCTTGGAATTCAAAATCGTGGTTATGGTAGGCCAGCATGATGCCACTGGCGCGGCACTTCTCACCCACACCGTTAAGGAATTCAGCCAGGCGCTTGTAAGTATCGATACCGCCAGCGCGTTGCTCCTGGGTGAGGTAGGGCATGACCAAATAGTGGTGCCCCATGACCAAGGCGTCTTCGATGACCTTATCGGTGTTGTCTTGAAACGCGGTCAAGGGGATGTGTGCAGAGGGCGCGGCCATACCCAAGGCATCGAGGTGACGGCGCAGGGTCTGCACCGAGTGGCCGAAGTAACCGGCAAACTCCATGTCTTTATAGCCAACAGCGGCGACGTGTTCCAGGGTACCCAGGAAATCGTCTTTGGCCATATCACGCACAGTGTAAAGCTGTAGGCCAACACGCGTGTGATCGGCATGCGCCAAAACTGAAGGAACAGAAGCGAAAGCTGCAAATGCAGCGGCGGATTTTAAGAGACCACGGCGGGAAGTTGTAATATTTATCATGTCGCACCTATGCAAACGTTTACATTTTAGGTTTAAATACTGACCCAAATATAAACAAAAAACCAGTTGGTAATGACTAATGACACAAAAAGTACGCTTAGGCATGGTCGGTGGCGGCCAGGGCGCCTTTATTGGTGCAGTGCACCGTCACGCTATTGGCATGGACGGACAATACGATTTGGTGGCAGGTGCGTTTAGCCGCAACGTTGAAAACAACCAGCAAACGGCTGCCCAACTGGGTATTGATAGCCAACGCGCCTACGCCTCATGGCAGGAAATGCTTGAAACCGAAGCCGCACTGCCCGCTGATCAACGCATCCAAGCCATCACCATTGTGACACCCAACTCGACCCACGTCCCGGTGGCCATTGCGGCCGCCAAACTGGGCTTCCACGTGATGTGCGAAAAACCCCTCGGTGTCACCACGGCGGAAGCTAAGGAACTGGCCGAGGTACTGAAAACCTCAAACACCCTGTTCGCGCTGGCGCACACCTACATTGGTTACCCCATGGTGTGGCAAGCTCGCCACATGGTAGCTAGCGGCGTGATCGGCCAAGTGCGCAAGATCCTGGTGGAATATCCTCAGGGCTGGTTGACCGACTTGATCGAGGGCGACAACAAACAAGCCGCTTGGCGTACCGACCCCAAAGAATCAGGCGCGAGCGGCTGTATGGGCGATATCGGCACCCACGCCTACAACTTGGCGGAGTTTGTTTCTGGCCACAACATTCACCGCCTCAGCGCGATGTTGAACACCGTGGTAGAAGGTCGCAACCTCGATGACGACGGCGCCGCCCACTTCCGTACCGAACAGGGCGCCAGCGGCACACTGATAGCTAGCCAAGTCTGCGCCGGCGAAGAAAATGCACCCAAAGTGCGCGTTTACGGTGATAAAGGTGGCTTGATGTGGACTCACGGCGAACCCAACAGCTTAGTGCACATGCCACACGGCGCACCCAAACGCATATTGCGCGCCGGCTCTGGCATGCCCGAATTGTGCGACGCCGCCAACAGCCTGTGCCGCACACCCGGTGGCCACCCCGAGGGTTACTTAGAGGCGTTTGCCAACCTGTACACCCTGTTTGCCGAACACATTCGTCAGCAGCCTCGCGCGGAAGGCATGGCCGCACCTGGCATCGAAGCTGGTCTGCGCGGCATGGCCTTTATCGATGCGATGCTAGCCAGTAACGAAGCCGATAGCGCCTGGGTCAACATTTAAACAAGAGTAATAACAGAGACAACACTATGAACGCGATTACTGTGCGCTTGTGCGCAATGATGTTTATGCAATTCTTTGTCTGGGGCGCGTGGTTCGTCACCCTGGGCACATTTATGGGCAGCACCCTGCAAGCCAACGGCGGCGAAATCGGCATGGCCTACGGCACGCAGTCGTGGGGCGCGATTATTGCTCCCTTTATTATTGGTTTGATTGCCGACCGCTACTTCAATGCCGAGCGCATCCTCGGTGTACTGCACCTTGTAGGTGCAGGCCTGATGTACCTGCTGTACACCTCGTCAGACTTTAATAGCTTCTACCCCTACCTGTTCGTCTACATGCTGTGCTACATGCCCACACTGGCGCTGGTTAACTCGGTATCGTTTAACCAACTGAAAGATCCCGCCAGCGAGTTCGGCAAGATCCGTTTGTGGGGCACCATCGGCTGGATCGTAGCTGGTTTGGTGATCAGCTATGTATTCTCTTGGGATTCACAAGGCAGCATTGCCAACGGCATGCTGCGCAACACCTTCGCCATGACCGCGATTGTGTCAGTAGTACTGGGCTTCTACAGCTTCACACTGCCCGCCACGCCTCCTGCGGCGCGCGGCCAAGCGGTGAGCATCAGCGACATTCTAGGCTTAGAAGCGCTGGCACTCCTGAAGGATCGCAACTACGCGGTCTTCTTCCTAGCCTCGGTACTAATCTGTATCCCACTGGCGTTCTACTACTCTTACGCCAACCCCTTCCTGACCGAAATTGGCGTTGAAAATGCCACCGGCAAAATGACCATCGGCCAGGTGTCAGAAGTATTGTTCATGCTGCTGCTGCCCGTCTTCTTGAAGCGCTTCGGCATCAAGGCCACCTTGTTATTCGGCATGCTGGCGTGGGTTGTTCGCTATGTCAGCTTCGCCTACGGCGACCCCAACAACAGCATGTTCTTATTGTTGATGGGTATCGCTCTGCACGGTATTTGCTACGACTTCTTCTTTGTTAGCGGCCAAATCTACACCGACAACAAAGCCGGCGAAAAAATTAAGAGCGCCGCTCAGGGCATGATTACGCTAGCGACCTACGGCATCGGTATGCTGATCGGTTTTGCCGCTTCAGGCAAAATCGTCGATGCCTACACCGCCGTTGGCGGCAGCCACGACTGGCAAACCATTTGGTTAATCCCCGCTGGTTTCGCGGCGGCCGTCTTTGTCCTGTTTGCACTGGTATTCAAAAACGAAACCCTTGGCAATGACGCACAATAGGAGAGCAGCATGAGCATTTCATACCAGCCCCAGCACATGAAGTTGAGCGTGCTCACCGCCGCTCTACAAGAATTGACACCACGTGAAAAGCGCGACCCCGATCCCGATTTGGCGATTGAAGAGTGGCTGCAATTTTCAGCGGACATGAACTGCCCCTATATACAGTTGGCGGCAGCACTTCACCCCAGCGAGTCGGACATTCCCGCCGAAGCAATGCTGGACCCGGTAGCGAACACCCTCGATCTGCGCCAACCCTTTAACGCGGACCGCGCCAAACGCGTACAGGCAGCCATGCACAGCACCGGTGTTGGCCTGTCCGACCTGGCCTACTTCGACAACATGTTGGTGGCTGACCGCAGCAACCGCGAGAAGAAAAAAGAGTTCATGCTGCGCGTATTCGACGCCGCCGTCATGATGGGCACCGACGCGGTGTGCGGCTTTGTTGGCCGCAACCCCGAACTGTCGATGGACCAAAACTTAGAGATGTTCGAAGCGGAGTTCATTCCGCTATTAAAAGAAGCAAAGGCGCGCGGCCTTACCTATCGCGTTGAGCAATGCCCCATGCCCGGCTGGAACACCACCGATCTGTGGCACAACAATATTGCTTACGCTCCCGGCCCCTGGATTGCCTTACACCGCATCTGTGAAAAGCACGGCGTCGGCGACCAATTCCGCATCCACTACGATCCCTCACACGCCGTATTGATGGGCCAGGACACTCGCTCGATCTTCCAATACCTGAAAGACGAAGGTTACAACTTCTTAATCGCCGGCTTCCACGTGAAAGGCCAGGTGACCGATTCCAAAGGCATTTCTGCATGGGGCTGGGGCGGACAAAGCATGGAGCGCGGTGATTGGATTAACGGCCAACCGTCTAGCAACCCTGCCGACCACCTGAACGCGTGGAAAAAGCAAGTCGCGACCTGCGAGCACGAGCTGCCTGGCACCGCCAAGCACGACCCGCTGGCCTACCTGCAAAACCGTACTGTCGACTGGCTAGACCACCAATTGGCGGCGCGCGAACTGTTGGATATCGATGTAGCGAACACCTACCTGGTGGTCGAGCACGAATACCCACCCGCACGCATTCAAGATAAAGCCCAGCTCGGCCCGCTGCTGCAGGCGTCAATCGACTTCTGTCGCGCCATCGACGAGTCGGCGGCGGCGATGTACGCGATCCAGCATAAATTACTACCCGAACTGGGCATTCCGGTGCAGGGCTTCGGCCGTGAGGCCTATCGCTCGTAAAAGTTCCCTAAAATCGGACGGAATACTCCACTCCGTCCGATATCAACCCCTAACGCGAAACCGTTTTCAATAAGAACCCCCTTATATAAAAATCATAACCAACTGTTTTTAAATCAAAAAAAAACAATTTTCCGCTAATCATACAAAAACCAAATCGATTTACTTTACACACTTCTTGGAAACGTTTACATTCATGCCCTGATGCATTATGGCCCAATTAGACCCAATGCAATCAGAGCATTTCGCCTCGGCGAAAAATTAGCCATGTCTTAGGCATGCATATAACTCTAAATAAAACCATTCGGAGATAACATTATGTTTCGAAGAACAAAACTTTCTCTCGTCATTGCTGGCGTGACTTCAACTTTGGCTGCTGGCCAAGTTGTTGCTCAAGAAAACACTGTCGAAGAAGTTGTAGTTACAGGTATTCGCGGTTCATTGATGCGTGCAATGGACGTAAAACGCGATTCATCAGGTGTTGTTGATGCGATTTCTGCAGAAGACATGGGTAAATTCCCTGACACCAACTTGGCAGAATCTCTGCAACGTATTACCGGTGTATCTATTGACCGTGTAAACGGCGAAGGTTCACAGGTAACCGTTCGTGGTTTCGGCGGCGGCTACAACATGGTGACCCTGAACGGTCGTCAAATGCCTTCTGCTAACGTTGCCAACGTAACAGGTAACTCTGACGAAGCTGGCGCACTGGGTACTTCTCGTTCGTTTGACTTCTCAAACCTGGCGTCTGAAGGCGTACAAGGTATTCAAGTTTACAAAACTGCTAACGCTAAAGTTGTTAGCGGTGGTATGGGCGCGACCATCAACGTTCAAACCAACCGTCCTCTGGAAGCTGGTGACCAAGCGTCTGTTGGCGTTAAATTGGTTAACGATCAGTCTGGCGACAAGGACATCACTCCTGAAGTTAGCGGCTTGTTCAGCATGGCTAACGAAGACAACACTTTCGGTATCAGCGTATTTGGTTCATACCAAGAGCGTAGCTCTGGCGCAGCCGGTGTAAACGTTTCTGGTTACCAGTACTTGGATTACGATCCAACTCTGGGCCCCTGGGCAAACGCTGAGCGTGTAAACGAGCCAGCCGCTGGTTCATTGGTAGCGATTCCTTGGAACATCGGCATGAACATCATGGATCTGAACCGTGAGCGTTCAAATGCTATGGTAACCATGCAGTTCGCACCAAGCGACCGCACCACCATCACTGCTGACGTGCTGTACACCCAAACGACTCAAGAGCAAACTGGTGTTGTTCCTGGTATTTGGTTCAACCGTAACTACTCTTACGTTGAGTTCGATGGCAACCCCATCGTAGCAACACCTTTGGCACTGGTTGAATTGCACCGTCTGCCCACCAACGATCTGGGCGAGCCCAACGAAGGTAAAGACTACTTCTACGCCAACCGCTACGACGCCTCTAAAGACACCATGCAGTCTGTTGGTATTAACATCCGTCACGAGTTCAGTGATCGTTTGACTGTTAGCTTTGACGCTGCTTCTTCAGAAGCTGAGTCAGGCGGTAACGGCCCTAACGGCTGGGCAGGTACTCGCATCAACATCGCATCATCTGGTGCAGGTTGGCAGGGTGCTTACTACGGCGACGGCGTTCCCACTGCATCAGTAGGTGTACTGGAAAGCGAAGGTTACGTAGATGCAACTGGCTCACACGGCGCATGGGGTAACGGCAACGGCGTATACGACCGTGGCGATATCAACACCCAAACCTTCATCACCAACAGCTCAATGCAGAAATCTTCTATCGACCAGTTCAACTTGGACGGTACTTATGAAGTAGATGACAGCTTGACTGTTGATTTCGGTGCTGGCTTCATGTCAACTGAAATGGCGCAAGTAAACTCAGGCACTCTGGACTACCTCGGTGGTTGGGGCGTGGGCAACGGCGACATCCCAGACGACAACCAAATCACTGAAATCTGTGGTACTTGCGCGTTCGGCGACCTGCAGTTCAACGGTTACCCCAACGCAGCTGGCGTTGCTCCCGATGGCTATGTAATGACCATCTTGGGTCAACAAGCCTTCACCGTTGACGCGTACTCGTTCATTCAATACATGGATGCACAGAACGACATTTACCCCAACTTCTCGTTGAACAACTTGACTGATAATGGTGGTAACGACAACCTGATCAGCGAAGACATCACGTCTGTCTACGTGAACGGTAAGTGGGAAACTGAATTCTCTGGCAAGCCTGTTCAAGTGAACTTCGGCGTTCGCTACGAAGAAACCGACGTTAACTCTGCTACAGTTCAAGTTTCTCCCACGGCTATTATCTGGGAATCAAACAACGACTTCGCACAGAGCTACGCTGGCGCTTCTCCTGCGGTATTGGACGAAGACTACTCTTACAGCAACATCCTGCCTAACTTGGACGTTTCTGTTGACCTGACTGACGAAATGAAGCTACGCGCTTCTTACGGCAAGTCAATCGCTCGTCCTGGCTACAGCGACATGTTCGTTAAGACCGGCATCAACTCTACTGGTGGTACTCTGACTTACTTGGGTGGTTACCCCACTGCAAGCAAAGGTACTGCTAAACTGGATCCTCTCGAGTCTGACAACTTCGACCTGTCGTTGGAATACTACTACGACGAAGCGAGCTACGTGTCTGCGGGCTACTTCTACAAGAAAGTAGAAAACTTCGTAGGTACGGCGGTTGTTCCTCAGCCTCTGTTCGGTCTGCTTGACGCTGGTGCAGCAACTGCTGGCAGCCTGTCTGGTCAAGCACTGGCTAAACTGCAAGAGCTGGGCCTGAACGTTAACGAAGACAACATGTTCACCATGTCTGCGCTGATCCAAAACTTCGGTGACGGCAACGCAAACTGGGAAGGCATTGCTTCTGTTGACGCAATGACCGCAGGTCAGTTCTCAGCAATCAACACTACTCAGGTAGAAGCTGATTACGACATCACTCCCGGAGCGGGCGACCCTCTGTACACCTTCAATACCTCACAGCCTGTTAACAACCAAGCTGCGACTATTGACGGCTGGGAATTCGCTGTACAGCACTTCTTCGGTGACACTGGCTTCGGTGTAAGCGCCAACGCTACCATGGTTGACGGCGACATCGGCTACGATGTATCAGCTCACCCAAGCATTTCTCAGTTCGCCTTGTTAGGCCTGTCTGATTCTGCTAACTTGGTGCTGATGTACGAAGATGACGCGCTGTCTGCACGTGTTGCATACAACTGGCGTGACACCTTCCTGAACTCAACTGCATACGCTGGCCAAGCTGGTTCACCCGTATTCGTTAAAGAGTTCAGCCAGATCGACTTGAACATCACTTACAACGTAACTGATGACATCGTCGTAAGCCTGGATGGCATTAACGTGACTGGCGAAGGCCAGAAGATCTACGGCCGTACTGAAGCTATGCAGTACTGGAACGGCGAAGCTGATCCACGTTACATGTTGTCAGCTCGTTACAGCTTCTAATAGCTAGTTAGAGACAAGGGCTTTCATCTCGCGGTGAAAGCCCTTTTTTATTTTTTAAGGTTTGAATTTTTATGTCTTTAGTCATTCTCCATAACGAAACCCACCAACATCTGAAAGTGGACACAAAGCCTGCCACGGAATACGGCGACAACATCAACCGCGCCCTGGCCTACAGCACAGAAATCGCGGATTTGCATAAGGAGTTCCCCCTGCTTATCGCCAAGAATCCCGAAAACGGTAAATTGTGCGCACACGCCATTATGGGTTTGCAGAAAGATGAAAACTTATTTCTAGAAAACGGTCGTTGGACCTGCGCTACCGTCCCCGCCACCATGGCGCGCGGACCGTTTTCTATTGGCTACCAAGAACAGGAAGTCGATGGTGTAAAAACCCAAAACCCAATGATCATGGTCGATGAGAAAGATCCTCGCATCTCTGACAACGGCGCTGAAGTCTTCCTCGAGTTCGGCGGTGAATCGCCTTACTTACAGTTTGTGAAAAAAGTTTTATCGGTGATTGATTCTGGTCATAGAAACGATGAAGTTTTTTATGCGACCCTAGAAGAAATGGAATTACTGGAACCCGTTGACATCAACCTGTCACTGAGCGAGCAGCAACACTTTGGCTTCAAAGACTACATGAGCATTAACCAAGAGAAATTATCGCAACTGAGCGGTGAGCAATTGGTGAAACTGCGCGACATGGGCATCTTGGCTCAGGTGTATTTCTTGTTATCATCGCTAGGTAATTTCCAGCGTTTGATCGACAAAAAGAACGCATTACAAAACGCACAATAGAGCAATTATGTCAGGCACGCCCAAAATCCTTGAAAACGTTACACCGGACAGCATCCCCTGGGAGACGCTGTTCGCTAGCCCCGAACCGATTCTATTAAAGGGCTTGGTGAAAGACTGGCCATTGGTAAAAAAAGGCCAACAATCGTTTCAAGCGATGAAGGCTGAACTGACACGCTTCTACGATCAAAAGCCTATCCTGTACTTTCGTGGCGGCCCAGATATGGGCGGCTGCTTCAGTTACAACGAGGATATGTCGGGCTTTAACTACGACGGTGTGAATGACAAACTGACCAACGTTCTCGACTTGATTGAGGCGTGTCAGGGACAAGCAGAACACGACTACTTTTATATGAATTCGTTAGTCGTCGACCAGTCATTTCCCGGCATGCGCAGTGAGAATGACCTGGTGTTCAACCATCCAGTATTTGAAAAATCGCCCTTTGTTGCCAAAATCTGGATAGGCACCGAATCACGCGCCCTCGCCCACTATGACATCCCGCAAAACCTGGCGTGTTGCGTGATGGGCAAGCGTCGCTTTACCTTATTTCCTCCAAGTCAAATTAAAAACATTTACCCTGGACCGTGGGGCATGACGCCCGGCGGCCAACCGGTGACCATGGCGGATATCAAAAATCCAGATACAGCGCGCTTCCCAGGGCTAGAAGAAGCGCTCGCTAACGCCGTGGTGGTCGATATGGAGCCAGGTGATGCCGTTTACTACCCCAGCCTGTGGTGGCACGAAGTTGATGCCCTAAGCACGTTCAACGTGATGGTGAATTACTGGTGGGTCAACGCGCCACGCTTTATGGGTAACCCCACCGATTTATTGATGCACGGTATCCTGTCACTGCGGGATAGATCGCCCGCTGAAAAACAGGCTTGGCGCGAATTCTTTGATTACTACGTGTTTGGCGACGCCGAACTACCGCGGCAACACCTTCCCGATAGCGTTCACGGTGTACTCGGGCCAATGGATGACCACACAACACGCCGCTTGCGCAATATGGTTAAGCAAGGTTTGAATATTTAGTATGAACAAAACTCGTCTTGTCATCGCTGGCGGTGGCACCGCCGGTTGGCTCGCTGCCTACGCCATTATTAAACGCCTCGGTAAAGTGGTGGATGTCACCTTGGTGGAATCGGACCAGATCGGCACGGTCGGCGTGGGCGAAGCCACCATTCCGACCATGAAAACCTTCCACAAGATGTTGGAAATCGATGAACGCGAGTTCATGCAGGCCACCCAGGCCACCTTTAAGCTAGGCATTTATTTTGATAATTGGGGCAATGTTGGCGACAGCTACATCCACTCCTTTGGCGTGATTGGTCAGGGCACGTGGATGACGGAGTTCCACTCCTATTGGATGGAGGCCGTGAAGCAAGGTTACCGCGGGGATTTAGGTGACTTTTGTTTAGAGTTGCGTGCCGCTGAAGCGGGCAAGTTCTCTTTAATGGCCAACAATACGCCAGTCAACTACGCCTACCACCTCAACGCCACCGCCTATGCCGGCTACCTGAGACAAAAATCTGAAGCATTGGGCGCCACCCGTTGCGAAGGCATCATTAAGCAAGTGACCCTTGATCCTGACAATGGACACATCCAATCCCTGCATCTCGACAATGGCCAGGTGATTGAAGGTGATATATTTGTCGATTGCACCGGTTTTAGAGGGCTGTTGATAGGCGAAACTCTCGGTGTTGGCTACGACGACTGGAGCCATTGGCTGGCCGCCAACAGCGCCCAAGCCGTACAAACCGAAAGCACAGTTGCGCCACCGCCATACACGCGCGCTACCGCTCATCCCATCGGTTGGCAGTGGCGCATTCCACTGCAAACTCGGACTGGTAACGGCATTGTCTACAGCAGCCAATTCGCCAGTGATGACGAAGCACGCCAAACCTTGGTGGATCACCTGCAGGGGCCGATGATCACCGAGCCTCGCCAGATACGCTTCACCACCGGTAAGCGCCGCGAGTGCTGGCACAAAAACTGTGTTGCTATCGGGTTATCCAGCGGCTTTTTGGAGCCCTTGGAATCGACATCGATCCACTTGATCACCACCAGCATCATGCGTTTGATGCGCTTAATGCCTTTCGACGGCAACATGGCACTAGCCGCCGAGCGCTACAACATGGATACCAAGGTGGAGCTGGAAGCAATCCGCGACTTCATCATCCTGCACTACAAGCAAACCGCCCGTCACGACAGCCCCATGTGGGATTTTTACCGCGACATGGACGTGCCTGACAGCCTGCGCCACCGTATGGAAATCTTTGCTGCCAATGGCTATGTGACCGCCGACGATGTCAATCTCTTCCGAGTGGACTCTTGGTTACAGGTGATGATGGGGCAAGGTATTGTACCTGGCCACCACCACAGTGGCGCTGCGCTGTTGCCACCACAGCAGCTGCTGCAGCAAATGCACGCTATACGCGACAAAGTGAAAGGTAATTTGGCAGCGATGCCAAGTCACGAGGACTTTCTGGCTAAATACTGCCCCGTGCCGATGTGATGCTAGAGGCGGCGGGTGCTGCCTCGTAGAATCAATTCATGTTCAATAATCACGTGCTGGCGCACATGGGCTTTCTCTTCAATAATATCGATCAAATTATTGATGGTGGCATTGGCGATCTTTTCCACCGGCTGACGGATAGTGGTCAGCGAAGGGACGGTGTATTTGGCCATTTCGATGTCGTCGAAACCTGTTACCGAAATATCTTCGGGCACGTTAATACCCATATTGGCAAGCCCTCGAATTAAACCAATCGCCATGGTGTCGCTAGCACAGAACACCGCGGTCGGACGACGTTCCATTTCGGCAATGGTCTGCGCTGCTTGCACACCAGAGTCGGTGGTGTAATCCCCCTGCAACATCCACTCCGCGCGAAACTCAATATTATTTTCATCGAGAGCTTCACGGAAGCCATCCAAGCGCTTCACAGTCACCGGGCTGCGGTATTGATCGTTATATAGCCCCACCAGACAGGCGATATCACGATGCCCTAGCGAGACAAGAAACTCGGTAATTTGCTTGGCTGCTCGACGATCATCAATCTGCACTGTCGGATAAGTCGCTTCAGGCAGACACTCACATACGTTCACAAAGGGAATGGTGTGCTTTTCATCGAGCATCTCAGGATGCAAGTGGGCGCTCAACTGCACAAAACCATCGGCTAATCTCGAACGCAGGGCCTCAATGTACGTCGCTTCGATCTTTTGATCCATGGAGGTTTCAGCCAGCAACACTTTATAACCACGCGCTGAAGCAGGTTTACTAAAGGCGCTTAACAAACTACCTATAAATGGACTACTCACCCCTGACACCAACACCATCAGCATACCCGAGCGCGACTGACTGAGACTGCGTGCCATGATGTTGGGGCGATAGTTGAGCGTTTCAATCGCACCCTTGACCTTAGCTTCGGTGGAGCCAGTTAACTTCGAAGCGCCGCTCAAATAGCGCGATACGGTAGCCACCGATACACCGGCGAGTTTTGCAACGTCTTTGATGGTAGCCATTTAATTTCCTTGATCCCGCCAATGGTTATTTAATCGGCATTATACGTTTTTGTAAGCTTATTTGTTTTCGGCGTTGCCAGCGTCAAATTTGCTTGCTAGTATTTGTAAACGTTTTCAAGAGAGAACGTACTCATTTTTGATCTCCCTGTTAGTGATTATAGGCAGCCCCAATGTGGTGCTGCTTTTTTTTTGCAAGTCTATAGCAAATATCACTTTTCTCCTATGTAAATTACGTGCTTTCGACTTACAAACAACCCGCCTCAACAGAAATGCCCAGTGTCTGATTGACGCTCGCCATGAAACCGGTTACATTCTTTCGCTGCAAACTCGCACAAACAGCGCGGCTTTGATTTCCCATAGAATAACGAGCAAAGCAGTCACCCTGCTAGGCAAGAAGGACAACCATGGCAAATAATACCTATGACGCAATCGTCGTCGGCTCTGGCATCAGCGGCGGCTGGGCAGCCAAAGAACTAACCGAAAAAGGCCTTAAAGTATTGATGCTGGAGCGCGGTGGCGATATCCAGCATCTGAAAGACTACGTCAACATGCAAAAGAACCTGTGGGACTACCCACACCACGGACGCCCTAGCTTGGAAGCCAAAGCGACTGAGCCAAACATGGCGCGCGGCACCGGTTACCCCTTCAACGAGCCCACTATGGGCGCTTGGGCAAGCCATCAGACGGCACCCTACGTTGAAAAAGAGCCCTTCCAATGGTTCCGTGCCTACCAAATGGGCGGCCGCTCGCTGCTATGGGGTCGTCAAACTTACCGTCTGAACCGCGAAGACTTCATGGCCAATGGCAAAGAAGGTATCGCCGTCGACTGGCCCATTCGCTACGAAGATCTGGAAAAGTGGTACGGCTATGTCGAGCGCTTTGCCGGCATTTCAGGTAACAACGATGGCCTGGATGTACTGCCCGACAGCGACTTTTTGCCTCCCATGAACTTGAACGTGGTTGAGCGCGATGTTGCCGCCCGCATCAAAAAACATTACAAGGGTGAGCGCCACCTGATTATTGGCCGCTGCGCTCACGCCACCGAAAACCGCCCCGATCAGGGCCGCGGCAAGTGTCAGCACCGCGACAAGTGCTGGACCGGCTGTCCGTTTGGTGGCTACTTCAGCACCCAATCAACCACCCTGCCCGCGGCGATGAAGACTGGCAACCTCACGGTTCGCCCTATGTCTATCGTGAAAGAGCTGATCTACGACAAGAATACCCAGCGTGTCACTGGCGTAGAAGTGATCGATGCTGAAACCCACGAGACCATCGTGTTCAACAGCAAGATCGTGTTCTTGAACGCGTCGACCCTGAATTCGACTTGGATTCTGATGAACTCTGCACGCGACGTGTGGGACAACGGTTTGGGTTCAAGCTCTGGCGAATTGGGTCACAACGTGATGGACCACCACTACATGCTGGGCGGTTCGGCGGATGTGGAAGGTTACCTGGATCAACACACCTACGGTCGTCGTCCTAACGGCTTCTACATTCCCCGCTTTGCCAACTGGGGCAGCGACAAGCGTGACTTCCTGCGCGGCTTCGGCTTCCAGGGTCGCGCCGGCCGCGAGGGCTTCATGCGCGACAGCAGCGAACTCGGCATTGGCGCTGGCCTGAAAGCGAGCCTGGCAGAGCCCGGCAAGTGGACCATCAACGCCACTGGCTTCGGCGAAATTCTGCCAGACCACCGCAACAAGGTGTCTCTCAACTTTGAGACCCGCGATGCCTGGGGCCTGCCAGTATTGGAAATGGACGCCAAGATTCGCGACAACGAAATCAAAATGCGCAAGGCCATGAAAGAGGACATCGTTGAGATATTCGATAGCATCGGTCTGAAAAATGCCAAGGCGTGGGAAACCACCTACCACATGGGCAAGGGCATCCACGAAATGGGTACCGCCCGCATGGGTCGCGACCCCAAGACCTCGGTATTGAACAAGCACAACCAAGTGTGGGATGCCCCCAACGTATTCGTCACCGACGGCGCGTGCATGACCTCGGCGTCGTGTGTGAACCCCTCATTGACCTATATGGCACTGACCGCCCGCGCCGCAGAATTTGCGGTAGAAGAACTGAAGCGAGGTAACCTGTAATGATGAACCGTCGTGAATTACTACAAGCCATCGCGGTAGCGACTGGCGCCGCGTTTGTTTACAACCCCGCGTATGCCATTTGGAAGCCACCTGCGGCGGCGACCAGCGTGGCAGATTCGGGCTTCAACGCACAGCAAGTGGCACTGATCGAAGAGATTTGTGAAACCGTCATTCCTCGCACCGACACTCCCGGAGCCAAAGATGCCGGCTTACCCGCCTTTGTGATTGGTATGATCCGCGATTGCTACACGCCCACCCAACAAGCCCTGTTTGAAGCGGGCATGGCCAATGTGGAAACGCGTTCACAACTGAACTTCGGCAAGAGCTTTACCGATGCCAGCGACGCTGAGCGCACTGAACTGCTAAGCGCCATCGATAGCGAAGCACTGGCCTACAACAAGGGCGAGAAAGTGGTCTGGGAAGGAGAAGGCTTTGGCGATCTACCGCACTACTTTACGCTGTTTAAGCAGTTGATCATCTTCGGATTTTTCACCAGCAAAGAAGGCGGCACTGAAGTATTGCGCCACGTTGAAATCCCTGGCACTTACAAGGACATCCCCTACAAAGAGGGTGACCGCGACTGGGCCACCGTTTGGCCAACCTAAGTTAGCCGATTCCTCATGCGGGTGGTCTACTGACCACCCGGCATGGGCATACACTCCATCACTTCTACCCCGTCACCAGGGAAACAGCGAAAATGCGGATGATCGATGAACATCGCTGCCGCTGCCGCATGATCCTCTGCCTGCACCATGATATAGGCACTCATCGCATTATTAATATCGGACACGCCAGCACCGTCTACCAATTTGGTTATCCCCAAGGGGCCGCCAGCGTCGACCACCGCATCACTATGTTTAGCCATCCATGCACCCCAGGCCTGCATCCCCTCGCCCATCAAACGCTGCCTTTCTTCTTCACTCAACGCCTGCCAGCGCTGGGCATTATCGCCATCCTTGCTACCGGTAAAAACCGCCAGAAACTTCTTCATTGCATGACTCCTAGTGAGGTGTTTTCAACAAGGTATATCAGCCCTCCTTCATCGACTAGAGAATTTTTCTAAACTCATAGGGCAACCTTACAAAACTCACCCTACACCGCCTCGTGCTTGGGGTAACATGGGGAATTGATAAAACCTATGACGGGATGTCTTATCCCCAGTAACGAGAGGCCACTCATGCAAACCTTTAAGCAATCTCTGATTGCCGCCGCCGTCGCCAGTAGTGCGTTGGTTGGCTGCGCCGACAAACCACCCGTGTGGACCGAAACCGCCATGCACGGCGACGTGATGCAAGTGTCTATTGCTGGTAAGCCTTTCCTGACCTATTCAAAGACCTCGGGTGTGAGCATCTTGGAAGTTGATGGTCTGCCTTTTAAAGACTTAAACAAGAATGGCCGACTGGACCCCTACGAAGACTGGCGCCTCGATGCCGATACGCGCGCGAAAAATCTCGCTAGCATGCTCAGCGAAGAGGAAATCGCTGGCCTGATGTTGTACAGCAAGCACCAAGCGATTCCAGCGGCCGACGGCGGCTATTTTGCAGCGACCTACAATGGCAAACCGTTTAGCGAATCTGGTATGCCCTCACACGCGTTGAGCGATGCGCAAAAACAATTCATCACCGAAGACCACTTGCGCCACGTACTACTGACCAACGTCGAAAGCCCCGAGGTCGCCGCGCTGTGGAACAACGACCTACAAGCCTTGGCCGAAAGCATTGGCTTTGGCATTCCCGCCAACAACTCCTCTGATCCACGCCACGGCGCGCGTAAAGAGGCGGAATACAATGCAGGTTCGGGCGGTACCATTTCGCAGTGGCCGGAACAAATCGGCCTCGCCGCCACCTTCGACCCCAGCATCACCGAAGAATTTGGTCGCATCGCGTCGATCGAATACCGCGCCCTGGGTATTACCACCGCATTGTCGCCGCAAATTGATTTGGCCACCGAGCCCCGCTGGAATCGCCTGTACGGCACCTTTGGTGGTCACCCGGCACTGGCGACCGACCTGGCTCGCGCCTACGTTGACGGTTTCCAAAGCAGCCCTGAATCGCAAGAGTTAGCCGGAGGCTGGGGTTGGCAGAGTGTCAACACCATGGTCAAACACTGGCCCAGCGGCGGCCCTGAAGAAGGCGGTCGCGACGGGCACTTTGCTTACGGTAAATTCGCGGTCTACCCAGGTGGTCAGTTCGAAACCCACATGAAGCCTTTCGTGGAAGGTGCTTTCAAACTGAACGGCAAAACCGGCAGCGCCTCAGCGGTGATGCCCTACTACACCATTTCCTATGAGCAAGACACCGTCTACGGCGAAAACGTCGGCAACGGCTTCAGTAAGTACATTGTTACCGATCTGCTGCGCGAGCGCTTTGGCTACGACGGCGTAGTGTGCACCGACTGGGGCATTACCTGGGATGAAGGCGAAGACCCCGCTGTCTTTGCTGGCAAAAACTGGGGTGTTGAAACACTGGACGTAGTAGAACGCCACGTCAAAGTTCTGGAAGCGGGCCTCGACCAATTTGGGGGCAACAACGAAGCGGGCCCCGTACTGGGCGCCTTTAAAGTACTGAGCGAAAAGTACGGCGCTGAAGCGGCACGCGCTCGTATCGAGCGTTCAGCCGTGCGCTTGCTGAAAAATATCTTCCGCGTCGGCCTGTTTGAAAACCCCTACTTGAACCCCGAAACCACCACCGCCGTGGTCGGCAAACCCGAGTACATGGCGGCCGGTTACGACGCGCAATTGAAATCGATCGTCATGCTGAAAAACGATGCCGTATTGCCGCTCGCCGCTGATAAAAAAGTGGTGTACGTGCCCAAGATTTCTGTTCCCGAGAAGCTTAACTTCTTCGGTTACCCCGATCCTGCACACGAAATGTACCCTATCGATCGCAGCTTGTTGGAAAAGGATTTCGTGGTGACCGACGACCCCACCCAAGCTGACTTTGCACTGGCCTTCGTGAAGAGTCCCGTGAGCGACCCCTACTCGCGTAGCGACCGCGCCGCCGGTGGCAACGGCTACCTGCCCATCAGCTTACAGCACGCCGATTACGTCGCAACCGAAGCGCGCGAACAGAGTATTGCCGCTGGCGACCCCGTGGTTGACCCCGAGATTACCAACCGCTCTTATAAAGGCAAAACCGCTAAATCGAATAGTCGTCCCGACCTGCCGATGCTGCAGGAACTGCGTAAGACCATGGGAGACAAGCCCGTTATTTTGGTGGTAAGCGCCACCAACCCGATGGTGTTCGGCGATGTTGAGCCGCTAGTTGATGGCATCTTACTGGAATTCGGTGTTCAGGTAAGCGCTATCCAAGACATGCTGACGGGGCGCGCCGAACCGAGCGGCTTGCTGCCCATGCAAATGCCAATCGACATGGCCACCGTCGAAAAACAACTGGAAGACATGCCGATGGATATGGACACCTATGTCGACAGTCAGGGTAACGACTACGACTTTGGCTTTGGTTTGAACTGGTCGGGGGTCATCAAAGACGCCCGCAACCAGCGCTATCAAAAGGACAAATGGTAAGTGTCGTCGCCATTTGATATTGCGAGACCCTATTGAACGACCTTCAATAGGGTTTCATGTATTGGAACCGTGTATGAGCCACCAACAACTCGACATTCTCAACCAGTGGTCACCACAACGCGATAGTTCGCAGTGGGTGCTGGGTGTGGTGTATTCCACCGCTGGCTCGGCCTATCGCAAAGCGGGCGCATTGATGCTTTTCGGCAGCGAAGGGCAACAGCTGGGTATGCTGAGTGGTGGCTGCTTAGAGTCAGATTTACACAGCAAAGCGCGCCGTGTAATGCACGACAAACGCAGCGCCCTGGTGCGCTACGACGGCAACGACGAAGACGACATGGCCTTCCAAATGGGCATCGGTTGCGGTGGCACCGTCGACATCATGTTGCAGGTGGTCGAGGCTGACAATCACTACCTCGGTTTGACCGATGTGCTCAACAATCTTAGGCAACGCATTAGTGGTTATTACGATCTGGCCATTGGCAGCGGTATACCGTGCGAGTCACACAGCTACCACGTTTCGCGTAACACGCCCAATACCGATCGCGCGCAACTGCGCGAACACACGCTTATCGTCCCCTACACACCGCCACCGCACCTCTTTGTGGCAGGTGGCGGCATTGACGCTCGGCCGCTGGTAGACATCGCCCACACCCTGGGCTGGCATATCTCACTATGGGATCCTCGCCCAGCCCATGGCCGCCGCGAACACTTTCAAAAAGTTCACCATTTATTAGATGGCGACGAACCCCATCTGCAGCATTTTCTTGCCAGCCAGCCGGTCGATATTGCAGTAGTGATGAGCCACAGTGTGAGTCTAGATGCACAGGCGGTGAAATGCCTGAGCGAGACCTCTGCCTGCTATATCGGTCTGCTGGGGCCGGATCACCGCATGCAGCAAGTGTTATCTAGCGCGGGTATCACTAAACCCGAGGTTCTGGCAGGCCCCGCCGGTCTAAGCATCGGCGGCACCCTGCCCGAATCCATAGCCATGGCAATTTTGGCTGAAGCCCAGGCAAAAATGGCGGGTCGACAAGGCGGATCCATTAGCGGTGTACTAGACTTATGCGAATTGTCGCACTGCTAATGGCGGCGGGTGCGGCCAGTCGTTTCGGCGACTGCAAGGCACTGCAACCCCTTGGCGACACCAGCCTGCTGGGCAGCGCCATTGCATGCTTATCGCATGCAGGCATAGTAGATATAAGAATTATTAGCGGTGCTTGGCATGAGAAAATTCAGCAAGCCCACACACAAGACGCGACGCTGCACTATTGTCAGGATTGGCAGCTTGGCCTCGGCCACAGTATTGCCTTTGGCGTAGAACAAGTAGACCAGGCCGATGGGATATTGATTCTGCTGGCTGATCAAGTGGCGGTGACGAGCGAGGACATATTGCGCCTGCAGCAAGCCTTTGATGGCCAGCACAGTGTGTGCGCGCACTACGCCAATAGAAAGGGCGTGCCGGCGATTTTCGCCCCTCGACACTGGCCAGCGCTAATGGCGCTTGAAGGCGACCGCGGCGCAAGACAACTATTGCAACAGGACGACGCGATTGTGGCGATTAATATGCCCAACGCGGCGATCGATATCGATACCAAGGAACAGCTCGAAGGTTTTCGAGCCCAGACACTAAGAGGTGACACCCATGGCTAAATACACCCTAAACATCAACCAACAAGCGGTCACGGTCGATGTCGACCCAGACACCCCCATGCTGTGGGTGCTGCGTGATTCACTCGACATGGTCGGTACCAAGTTTGGCTGTGGCGCCGGTGCATGTGGCGCGTGTACGGTGCATATCAATGGGGCGGCGGTACGCTCCTGCCAACTACCTGTCTCCGCGGTGGGTGAAGCCTCTGTGACCACCATTGAAGGGCTCGCCTACGACGCTGGGCGCATGCACGCCGTGCAAGAAGCCTGGCTAGAACACGATGTGGCACAGTGCGGCTATTGCCAGCCCGGCCAGATCATGTCGGCGGCGGCATTGTTGGCGCAAAACCCGAACCCCAGCGATGCAGACATCGATCAGTTCATGAGTGGCAATATCTGCCGCTGTGGTACCTACACCCGTATCCGCGCAGCGATTAAATCTGCTGCCCAAAAAGCTTAAGGAGGACGCCCCATGACCATGTTTAAAACTGCCATTGGCCGCCGCTCATTCCTGAAAGCCACCGCCACCGCCGGTGGGTTATCACTGGGCTTTAACCTATTTGCCGCCCCTCACACTCTGGCCGCTGGTGCTAAATCCGCCCCGAGCGAGTGGTTCGAAATGAATGCCATACTATCGATTCACCCAAGTGGCGACATCGAAGTAAAAGTCGCCAACCCCGACTTCGGTCAGAACTTAATGACATCCTTCCCGATGATTGCGGCGGAAGAACTGGATGCCAACTGGGAAGATATTCGTGCCGTCCAAGCCCCCTACAACACCAAAAAATTCGGTATGCAACTCAGTGGCGGCAGTTGGTCGGTAAAAAACAATTGGAGCGGGCTGCGTATGGCCGGCGCCACGGCGCGCCATATGTTGCGCAGCGCTGCCGCTTCGGCATGGAGTGTCCCTGTTGATGAAGTGATGACAGATAGTTCTGTGCTGAGCCACGCCAGTGGCAAGCGTGCCACCTACGGTGAAATGGCCGCTGCCGCCGCCATGCTGCCGCTCCCCAAAGAGGCAGCGTTAAAAGACGTCGCTGACTTCAACATCGTCGGTACTTCACGCAAAAATTTAGTCGGTCCCGGCATTGTGCAGGGTGACGCGATGTTTGGTATCGACGTTCGCCAAGAAGGCATGCTGCGCGCGACAGTACTCCACGCACCGGCGTTCGGCATGACCATCGACAGCTACGATGCCAGCGCCGCCAAAAAGATGCCCGGCATTCGCGACGTTTTCACCATCAAACTATTCCCCGATGACTTCGTCCGTGGTTTCTCCGATGTCGCAGCTTTCCGCGAAGTGATTGCCATTGTCGGTGACAGCACCTGGCAGGTAATGAAAGCTAAAAAAGCCATCAAAGCCAAGTGGAAGGTGCAAGAGTCTTACTCCTACCAGTCATCGGACTTTTTCGGTAACAAGAGCACCGTGACGGTGCCCAAGCAATTGGAAAATACCGCCGAGCACGAAAAAGCCATGCAAGCGCTGATCGATGGCGACATGGCGCAAAAACGTAAAGATGGCGACCCCAGTGCGGCGTTTGCCAAGGCTGCCAAAGTGGTTGAGCGTACTTACAGCGCCCCATTCTTGGCGCACAACCCCATGGAACCACTAAACTTCTTCGCCGATGTTCGCAAAGACAGCGCCAAGCTAATCGGTCCACACCAGGGGGCCGTTTTAGCGCACAACACGGTGGCGGCTCACTTGGGCATGGACCCTAGCAAAGTCGAGCTAGTGATGACGCGGATGGGCGGTGGCTTTGGTCGTCGTCTGTACTTGCACTTCGCGACTGAGGTAGCCCTGATTTCTCAGCACGTTCAACGCCCAGTGCACTTAGTTTACGACCGCGAAGAGGACATGACTGTCGGCGTTTACCGCCCCGCATATCGCATCAAGATGCGCGCAGCACTGGACGCCAACAACCAACTGATTGGTTACCATGTTCGCTCAGCGGGCGTGCCTGAACCCTGTAGTTTCCCCAACCGCTTCCCCGCTGGCGCAGTGGAGAACTTCCTGTGGGAAGAGGGTTCGGTCGCTTCCAACATCACCGTGGGTGCCTTCCGTGCCCCCAACTCGAACTTCATGGCGACCGCGGAGCAATGCTTCCTCGACGAAGTGGCTGAAGCCGCTGGCGCTGACCCGATTGACTTCCGACTGCAACTGCTTGAGCGCGCCGCGAAAAATCCCGTCGGCGAGAATAACGACTACGATGCTGAACGCTATGCCGGAGTTCTCAAGCTAGCACGTGAAAAAGCCAATTGGGACCAGCGCGGCGATCGCGCCATGGGTGTGGCCGCTTACTTCTGTCACAATTCCTATTGCTGCAACATTGTTGAAATCGCCATGGAAAATGGCGAGCCTCATGTCCTCAATGTGACATCGGCCTTGGATTGCGGCATCGTGGTGAACCACGACGGCGCCATCAACATGGCCCAGGGCGGTATCGTCGACGGTATCGGCAACGCGATGTACGGTGAGTTGACCTTTGTCGACGGCGTGCCACAAAAACGCAACCTCGATCGCTACCGCATCATCCGTATGCCAGAGGCTCCCGATGCCATCGACGTGCACTTTGTGCCTAGTCAGGTGGATCCTACTGGATTGGGTGAACCGCCTATGCCGCCTGCCATGCCAGCACTGGCCAATGCCATTTACAGTGCGTCTGGCAAGCGCTTGTACGATCAGCCATATATCAAGGCGCTGAAGGCATAACATCCGTAAAAACAAGCTCTCACAGGGTGAGAGCTTGTTCGCTAGAACAAGCGAATGGATGTATTACAGAGTTTGCTTGAACCTCGTTCCCTTTCTCTTCGAGAAAGGTCCCACAAAAAATAAAGCCCTGCACCTCTAGGAGGCACAGGGCTTTAAATATTTATAAAAAGCTTAGCTCAGCCAGCCATCGCGGCAGCGTAGCCCGTTTGCATCTGCAGTGGCTTGGTGAAGCCCAAACGACACGCTTTGGCCTCATTATTCATCGGCAGGTTGCACACCACGCTCTCGGGCGTGACACGATCAGCGTCGCCCCAGAAACCCAGCATTTGGCAGTAGCGCGAGATCTTGCTCTGGACACCCTTTTCAACGAAAAATTCGCGGAAAGTCGCATCGTTCTGACGCAGATCCATCCAAAACAGGTAGAAGGGCTCATCGAGACGACGCAGTAAGCGATGGCGACGTGCAATTTCAGCGTTGCGCTCTTCCAAACTCATGTCGGTGCGAGCCAAGACCTTTTTGAACATGTATTCGTAGGTCGCCAAGATAATACCTTCCTTGGTGTGAAAGTATTGATACAGCGAGCTATTAAAAATGCCAACGCGTTCAACCAGAGGGGCTAGTGAAGACTGAGGAGACCAGCCCTCCAATAACATCGCTTCACAGGTATCCAGTACCGAGTAAACCAAAATCGCCGAACGACTTTGCTTGGGTACTTTTTTAGGGAGCAACATAGCTACTGGGATATCCATATAACACCTCGTAAACGTTTAACATTTTATGATTATCGACAGGTAATAAGGCCATATAAACTCGCCTAAAACCCATTGTTAATGCGACTTTGTCACTGAATGAAAAGAATGTAACCGATTACATTTGAAGATTGCAAACACTTTATTTCGATCATTTTTTATTCAAGGTTTTCTAATATTCTTGAAAGCCGCATGAGGTGTGCTTTCCAGCCAATTTGAAACCTTACAAAAAAAATCACACAACTCGCCCGGCATGGCGATTTCGGTATAGCCGTTCCTGAAACCAAAAAAAACAGCCTTGCGGCTGTTTGTTAATGAGCGTTGAGTTCGATACTCACCGGGCAATGGTCCGATCCCATAATATCGTTGTGGATGTCACTGGCACGGCACTTATCCAGCAAACTAGGTGAAATCAGGAAGTAATCAATCCGCCAACCAATGTTTTTACCGCGCGCACCCGCGCGGTAGCTCCACCATGAATATTTCACTTCATCGGGGTGTTGATGGCGGAAGGTATCGACAAAACCGGCACGCTGCAGGTTGTCCATACCATCGATTTCGGCCTGGGTGTAGCCAGGGCTTTTGTTGTAGTTGGACTTAGGACGCGCGATATCGATTTCACGGTGGGCCACGTTGAGATCACCGCACACCACTACCGGCTTTGTCTGCTCGAGATTTTGCAGATACTTCAGGAAGTCGATATCCCACTGCTGGCGGTAAGGTAGGCGTTTCAGCTCGTTGGCTGAATTGGGGGTATATACCGTCACCAAGTAGAATTCTTGGAATTCAGCACACAGTACGCGCCCCTCTTGATCGTGCTCTTCGATACCCATATCGGCCTGCACCGAGAGGGGCTTTTCGCGGCTAATAATGGCGGTACCTGAATAACCTTTTTTGACGGCTGAATTGCTGTAGATGTGGTAACCCTCAATCGGTGCGAGGGCCTCGGCAACCTGGTCATCCTGCGCCTTGGTTTCTTGTAAACAAAGTACATCTGGCTGCAAGGCTTGGAATGAAGCTTCAAAATCCTTACCCATGACAGCGCGCACGCCATTCACGTTCCACGACACCAATTTCACAACACGTCTCCTCCGTCTTAAAGGACGTATTGTAACCTATGTCGCCGGGCTTATGACGCCGTTTCTACTGGGTATTCTTCACAACTGCCCCACTCTGACCATGAGCCGTCGTAAACCGCAATATCGTCACGGCCCAGGCAGTATAAGCCAAGCGCCAAAACACAGGCGGTGACGCCGCTACCGCAACTGGTGATAATCGGTTTTTCTAGATCGACACCCAACTCTTCAAAGCGGCTGCGCAGGGTGCGCGGCGTCATCATGCGCCCTTTGGCATCGAGCAAATGCTTAAACGGCACATTGATAGCATCCGGCATATGGCCACAGCGCACACCGGGGCGTGGCTCGGGTTGTTCACCGTTAAACCGCGGCGCCGCGCGCGCATCCAGCACTTGCACTGTTCCCTGTTGCAGCTGCTGCCACACACTGTCGATATCCGTCACCATCGCTGGGTTGAATGACGAGCGGTACGTGGTCGCTTTAATCGACTCGGGGTTGTCAGCATGCAAGTTAGCCAATTCACCACCTGCGGCGATCCAAGCGGGCAAGCCGCCATTCAACACCCTGACATTGTCGTGCCCAAAAATACGCAACATCCACCACACGCGAGGCGCCGAGAACATACCGCTGCCATCGTAGACCACCACCGCATCCTGATTGCCGATACCTAGTTCCCCCAGTGCGGCTTCAAACTGCGGCGTAGTGGGTAGCATGTGAGGAAAAGGGCTGGCGCGGTCGCACACGGCATCGATGTCGAAAAACACGGCACCGGGGATATGGGCATTTTCGTATTCGGCGAGAGGGTAGCGCTGTTCGCTAGGCAAGTACCACGACGCATCGATCACCTTAACGGCACACTCGGCAACCAACGGTAAAAGCTCGCTCGCTTCGATAAGGGGAGAAACATCACTATTCACACCAATCGTCCTTGTGTACGCAGCCTTTCGTGCTGCATTATTGGGAGGGTAGATGCCACTAAGTAAAAACGAGGCGCCGCCACATTGCAAGCTAGCAAAGGATATTTACAGCGCCCGATAGTTGGTTGGAACACCCCTCATCTTCCTGGGTTGGGGCGTTCCTAATAGGGGAATTAGTGTGCGACTAGCGCCATGTTGCGCACGCCGTTAAGGGTGCGTTCAAGGCGTTCGATTTCGTAGGTCGCTTCTTGGAAGCGCTCAAAACTAAAGGGAGCGCGGCCATCCATTTCGATGCAACGATAGTAGTTGGTGGTATACGAACGGAGGCAGGTCAAACGACGGGCGATGATACGTTCGGCGGCGGTTTCAAAAGCGACTACGTTGTTCATGGGGAACCCTCTTGGCACGTTACGGTTAAAGCCTACGCCAACCCTTGCCAAAAAAACGTGACTCCCCTCACAACTTTGACAATCACCGCCGCTACATGTTGCGGCGGTATGTCCCCCCCACCTCGAACAGAGCGTCGCTGATTTGGCCCAACGAACAAACCCTTACCGCCTCCATCAAGGCAGCAAAAATATTGCCATTGCTCAGTGCGACGGCTTTGAGCCGCTGCAATTGCACGGCAGCCTCATCCGCATGACGCGCCTGAAAAGCCTGTAACATATCAACCTGCTGCTGCTTTTCAGCTTCGCTGGCGCGCGCCAACTCGCGCCCTTCTAGAGTTTCTTCTTGCCCTTGCTCCGGCAGGAAGGTATTGACCCCAATCAGTGGCAAGCTGCCGTCGTGCTTTTTGTGCTCGTAAAACATGCTTTCTTCTTGAATCTTACTGCGCTGATACATGGTATCCATGGCGCCCAGCACCCCGCCGCGCTCACTCAAGCGTTCAAACTCTGCCAATACCGCACTCTCCACCAGATCCGTCAGCGCTTCGACAATAAAACTGCCCTGCCAGGGATTTTCGCAGAAGTTGAGCCCTAATTCGCGGTTGATAATCAATTGAATGGCCACCGCGCGCCGCACCGATGCTTCTGTAGGGGTAGTAATCGCCTCGTCAAAGGCATTGGTATGTAGGCTGTTGCAGTTATCAAAAATGGCGTACAGCGCCTGCAGCGTGGTTCGAATATCGTTGAAGCTCATCTCCTGTGCGTGCAGGCTGCGGCCACTGGTCTGAATGTGGTACTTCAACATTTGACTGCGCGGGCTCGCCCCGTAGCGTTCACGCATGGCGCGCGCCCAAATCCGCCGCGCTACCCGGCCAATCACTGAGTATTCGGGATCCATGCCGTTAGAAAAGAAGAAGCTGAAATTGGGGACGAAATCATCCACCTTCATGCCCCTCGATAAATAGTACTCCACCAAGGTAAACCCATTGGCCAGGGTGAACGCCAACTGGCTGATGGGGTTGGCGCCCGCTTCGGCGATGTGGTAGCCACTGATCGACACGGAATAGTAGTTGCGCACCTTGTGATCGATAAAATACTGCTGCACATCTCCCATCATCTGCATGGCAAACTGGGTAGAAAAGATGCAGGTATTCTGCGCTTGGTCCTCTTTTAAAATATCGGCTTGTACGGTACCGCGCACGGTGGCGAGGGTCTTGGCCGCGATCTCGGCATACACCTCGGGCTCGACTAAGTCTGCACCGCTCACGCCCAATGTGCCTAGGCCAAGGCCGTTATTCCCGGCCGGAAGGTCGCCCTCATAGCTCGGCCGCTGACGATCGCTAAACCGCGCTGCAAGAGTGGTTTCTACCGCGTCCCAACGCCCCTGCGCCTTCAGCCACAATTCGACCTGCTGATCGATGGCCGCATTCATAAACATAGCCAAAATGATTGGCGCGGGACCATTGATGGTCATCGACACCGAGGTGGTAGGCGCGCAAAGATCAAAGCCCGAATAGAGTTTTTTCATATCGTCCAAGGTGGCGATACTAACCCCCGAATTACCCACTTTACCCCAAATATCCGGTCGCGGATCAGGATCGGCACCATACAATGTCACCGAGTCAAACGCGGTAGATAATCGAGTAGCCTCACCATCCTTAGCTAAAAAGTGAAAGCGTCGGTTGGTGCGCTCGGGGGTCCCCTCACCGGCAAACATGCGCGTTGGATCCTCGCCCTTGCGGCGATAGGGAAATACCCCAGCGGTATAGGGATAGTAACCGGGCAAATTTTCGCGCAGTAAAAAGCGCAACTGGTCACCCCAGCCGCGGTGTTGGGGCGCGGCGACTTTGGGGATCTCTAAGCCTGACAACGAAGTGAGGTAATTATCCCCTTCAATGTCTTTACCGCGCACGCTATATCGGTACTGCTCAGCCTCCACGCTGGCTTTCAATGCAGGCCAAGCCTGCAACAGGTCGATAGATTCAGCACTCAGCTCACCTACAGCCGCTTGATACTGGCGGCGCAGATTGAGCAGAGTGCTATCTGCAGCAGCATCTTGCAGGGCGCTGGCGGCATAGGTCTGGAGCGCCTCGGGGCGTTCAGCATCGGCGACCGCAACCAAACTGCCATACAACTGGTGGGCACGCTCGGCCGCTGCTACTTGCGCTTCGACGTGGTCTCGCCACTGGGACGCCTGCTCGGCGATTTCAGCAAGGTAGCGACTGCGTGCCGCGGGGATAATGGCATGCCCTTCACCACCCGCCTCTGCTAACGGCTGAGCGAGGAGCCACGCCTCGTTAGGCATGGCCAGTTTTTCTGCCATGCGCTGGCACAGGGCGGCAAAGGCCTTGTTCATACCCGCATCGTTAAAGCGGCTTGCCATAGTGGGGAATACAGGAATGTCGTCGCCCGAAAGTTGGAAGGCATTGTGGTTGCGTTGCCACTGCTTGCGTACATCGCGCAGGGCATCTTGCGCGCCGCGCTTGTCGCTTTTATTAAGGATAATCATGTCGGCAAAATCGATCATATCGATCTTTTCTAACTGGCTAGCGGCACCAAAATCGCTGGTCATGATATAGAGGGAAAAATCGACCAGATCAACGATCTCTGAGTCACTTTGGCCAATACCCGCCGTTTCTACAATCACTAAATCATAGTGTTGCGCACGCAGCATGGCGGTCACATCGGCCAACATTTCGTTGGTGGCTAAGTGCTGACGACGGGTGGCCATACTGCGCATAAAAATTTGCGGCGAGCGCAGGCTATTCATGCGGATGCGGTCACCAAGTAGCGCGCCACCACTGCGACGGCGGGTGGGGTCAACCGCCAACACTGCGATCTTCATGTCGGGGCGGGTATTTAAAAAGCGCACCAGTAATTCATCAACACTGGAGCTCTTGCCGGCACCACCGGTACCGGTAATCCCTAGCACAGGCGCTTGCGGCGCCGCCTGCCATTGCTTGCGTAGTTCGGCGAGCGATGCCTCATTACACAGGCCATCTTCAAGCGCCGAAATCATTGCCGCCACACTGGTCGGCTGGTCGCTCGCGACGTCTTCCGGCACATAAGACATGCGACGCTGCTCGCCAGCACGTGCTACTAAGTCGTCGATCATCCCCTCTAAGCCCATCTGCATACCGTGGGTTGGGTGATAGATACGGCTAACACCGTAGGCTTCTAGCTCGGCGATTTCTTCAAGCGTGATGGTGCCGCCGCCCCCCCCAAATACACGAATGTGATCTGCATGGTTGTCGCGCAGTAAGTCGACCACATAACGGAAAAACTCCATGTGGCCGCCCTGATAGGAGCTGATAGCAATGGCATCGGCATCTTCGTTAATGGCGGCGCGCACGATATCGTCGACACTTCGATTATGGCCAAGGTGAATAACTTCACAACCGCGCGCCTGAATAAGGCGACGCATAACATTGATCGCCGCGTCGTGGCCGTCGAAAAGTGAAGCCGCAGTAACGATACGCAGGGGTATCTGATGGTCGTCCATCGCTGTCTCCTTGAAGTACACCCGCTATTTATAGTTCATGCCGGCGGGTGCCCCAAGGTCATCGATGGTCGCGCTAGAGGGCACCTCGATCGTGGATACGCACCACATCGAACACCGAAGTTAATGGGAGCTGGGTCTCTTGCTGCACCCAAAGCAATCGCAAACGCACATCAACACTGGCTAACTGAGCGAACCAGCAGCGCATGATTTCAGCCGCATCCTCACGACTGGCGCGGCGTGGACGACCACCAGGCTGTGACACGCCGAGGCGTTCGCGGATGGTCACAATGTCGTGGCTGCGCAGGCCAAATAGGTCGCGTAGCATGGGGGTGCTGGCACCCGCGCTCACGAATTCATTAAGCAGGTGATTTTCAGCCTTCTGACGAATCAATAGGGTCGCCGACCGGTTCAACACGTCAACGTCAAAGCGCAGGTCGTTCATTAGCATGTAGTGGGTGACCATGGCGGTAAACTCATCGAATTCCTGTACATTGAGTTCTTCCACTTCACGCAATAGGTTTTCATCTAACCCGACTTGTTTCCAAAAGGTTTTGCTATCACGGAATGAACGGCATCCCGCCGCCAGCGTTTCCTTGATCAGCACCTGCAAAGCAATTCTCACCCCCACCGGGGTGCTAAGACGATCGCGATTTTCCCAACCGCTCTCGCTCTGTTTAGACGTCTCTGTCATGGCAATACTCTGCATATCCTCATACCAATCCTGCCACTGCAGCGTCTCCATGCCAGCAGTTTTAGGAATTCCAAAGCCGTCATCGCCCAACCGATGACGCTTTTGAAGATAGTACATATTTGTAACACCTTCCATGTTTTGCCTCCTAGGTTATCTAAAAGCTAAACATAACCTAGAACGCCCCTAAGAAAAGCGATAAAACAGTGCGAACAAAAAGGAAGGGTTTTACGACTACGTGGGAATTATGTTGATGACTATTGAAAGGCTGTTACAACTAGATCAGCTCTTGATCTTGCCAGCGGGCATTGAGACAGTCCACAAGCACGTATTGGCGCTCCTCGTCCCAACTGCGATCGAACTGCCTGCGATAATCTAACCAATAACGCCAAATCTGCTGGCCTTCGTCAGGATCACCCTCACCGATCCAGCCGCTCTCGAAAACAATCATATTGCCACGTAAAGACAGGGGTTCATTAATACAACGTACGCGCGGGTATTTGTCCCAAGGGTCTTGGTAGCCAGGCTCCACCCACACAAAACCGTCGCTCTTTAAAAAAACGAAGCAGGCGAAACGCCCTTCGGGCACTTCGGGATAAAAAACAGCGGGATAACGTAAACGCTTGAAGGCTTCAAGAACGTCGTTGGTCTGTGACGTAAACTTCGATCCTTCCATAAATACAGCTCCAAAAATAATGCTGAATATTTATAAAAGAAAACCCTGCCATTGACAGGGTTATGTAACGCCTTCACTTTGTTTCAAAGCGGTCAAATATCGACAGCCTTGCGCCGAGCAAAGGTTGATGAGGACTGTGACCAGTGGTCTATATCGAGACAGCGTAAAAAAGCGTCGACCACGTTGGGGTCTAACTTGCTACCACGTAAACGCTTAACCTCGCTTACCGCCGCATCCACACCCAGAGCAGGTCGATAGGGCCGCGACGATGACATCGATTCAATGATGTCTGCCACCATCATTATTCTTGCTTGTAAAAGGATATCCTCTCCCTTCAAGCCCTGTGGATAGCCACTACCATCCCAGGCCTCGTGGTGTTGATGTGCGATATCAGCCACCGGCCAAGGCATCTCTAAGCCCTGCAGGATGTCATAACTGGCCCGAGGGTGGGTGCGCATCAACTGGAACTCCACGTCATTCAAACGGCGCGGTTTAGTGAGGATACTAATGGGAATCTTAATCTTGCCAATATCGTGCACCACAGCCGCTAGGCGGAGACCTTCGAGATCGAAGTCTGACATTCCCATCTCGCGCCCTATCATCACAGAGACATCAGCCACTCTCTTTTGATGCCCGGCTGTATAAGGATCCCGCAATTCTAGGGTTTTGGCGATGGCTTCGATCGAGCGCTCGACGGCCTGTACCAATTCGGCATGCTCGAGATTCTCGCGCAGAGCTAAATTAGCATCAGTTTCTTTAAGGCAGTGGTCTGGGGCTGTATTAAACAACAATGAGCGAGTGACAAAGTCAGGCCGCGACTCCATATTCTTGATATGCAAGACTTCAGGAAATTGGTAACCGTCTTCTAGCAGCTCAAATAGGTGTTTTACCAACACCGGATCAAAATAGTGTCCAGAGTGCTCCCCGATAAATGCCTTAGCAGCTTCCATCGACATCGCATCTCGGTGAGGGCGATGCGAAATCAAGCTTTCATAGCAATCGGCAAGGCGAATAATACGCGATTCTATGCAAATCTCTTCACCACATAACCCTGCTGGATAACCGCTACCATCAAAATTTTCATGGTGCTGTAGGACAATGCTGCTAATAGGCCAGGGAAAATCGATCTTACTCAGAATATCAGCGCCGACTTCGCAGTGCTGTTTGATAAAGGCAAACTCTTCATCACTCAAATGTTTGGGGCTGAGCATAATCTCGGCGGGGACTTCGCTCTGCCCGATATCGTGAATTTGCGCGGCCACAGAAAGCGCTTCCAACTTGACATTAGACAGCCCCAATCGCTGGCCCAAATGACGGCACAGATCGCTCACGCGCTCTTCATGACCGGCGGTGAAGGGATCACTGTGCAGTGTTGAGGTATTAAATGCCGTGATAATTTGCTTAATCATATTGGTAATTCGTGAATACGACTTGTCGACCATGTCACCAATCAGGGCAAATTCATCATTCCCATGCAGGGCCGCACGGGCATTTAAATCCCCTTGCTCATAGCGCTTAGCGGCCTGATAAATCGCCTGGGCGCGCGATACCACACCGGCACCTAACACCACCCAGACACCCAACGATAAGAGTGTAATCAGTATGACCTGCAGCGCCATACTTCGCATAATTTCGGCAATAAGTATGGCGCGACGCTCTTGGTAGCTCTCCCAATGGATAAGCTTGTAGCATTGATTTTGTCGCAGCTCTGAGTCGACCAGTACACAGACATTGGCCGACCCAGCGGTACCGTTGTTGTACTGCCAAGTATTGATATCTCTGCCGCTTCCTAGTGCATCCATCGGCATTGCGCCAATCAATTCAGTAAACGCACTACTGGGCTGGCCAATGTATTTGCGTACATTGCTGGCGACAATAGTGCCATCGGGGTTCACTAGCGCACTATGAATAACCTCCATTCTCACCGTCAGGTTTTCTAGCAACCATTGCACATCATCAAAGTTACCTCGGGTAATAAATTTATCGATGATGCCTGAAATGCCAAACAAAGTACGATTGACGTTGCTTGTTCCTTGGCTAATGAGCTCATCATCTACTTGTAAATAGTCGTAACCAAATTTACCTATCTCACCGCCCAGGCCAATGATTAAGATAATCATGACTAAACGATCACGCAGCCCAATCGTCAGCGACTTCTTCATTGGCCGCCCTCTAAGTCGATATTCACCACCGGCATGCGCGACATTTTTGGTCCCAAGCCAACATGTTGCATCACCTGCCAAACCCTTCTGGCCGTGCGGGTCAATTGTTCGCTATCGACAAACATTGCCAGTTGGTGTTCCGATCCGGTATTCGGAAAAGCGATGTCATTCAAAGCCAACCGCACATCTTCTAGCGGCAACTGGTGGCGCCGCGCTACATCACTTAGCACCTGTTGGTTGTCAGCCAAAATGTTGTCGACACCCTGCTGCCAAACATCTAACAAGTGCTCAATATGGGCAGGTTTGTGGTACTGCTCAGGGACAACCAGTACATCAACGATTTCACCGGGAATATCCTTGGAGGTGAAAATAGTATGGGTATCATTCTTCAGTCGCGTGACAAAAGGCTCGTAGGTCACCACCGCATCCACGGAGCCCTCCGCTAACAACTCTGCATGCTCGTGGGGTGCCGCTTCAATCAGCGCAACATCTAGCAGTGACAGCCCTTTTTTCTCTAGCATCCGCGCCACCATATAGGCGCCCAATACATTGCCTTCATAGCCAATGCGCATACCTTCTAAAGTGGCATCCGGGGCATGGCGGTTGCTTAAGAGCACGGCATCGGCGCCGTTTGAAATATCAGCCACGCCAACAATACGCAGCGACAATCCCTCGCTGGCAAGTATTAAGGCTTCATCCATGGTCAGCGCCGCACCGTCGACCGCGCCGTGGCTCAGGGCTCGAAATACTTCGGTGGTGGAGGTGAGGGTAAAAATTTTTAACTGGCTCTCATCGACAATGCCAATATCTTTTGCCACGTACAAAGGCTCGTACCCCAGCCAGTGATTGGTAGCAAAGGTAAGCGGATCTCGACCATTAGGGTTGTTATCGAGATATACCGCGATGCCCGCTAATAGCACAAGCGCAATGAGTACTCGATATAGATACATGCTATCCCCACGCGAAATTAAGTCATTGTGTAAGACTAGTCAGGGATAATGGAGATCGCCAAGGATTAGGCGGTTGTTAATGTCACATTTTTGCGACAGGAAATAGCTTTATTTGGCCTTTTGATACAGAGTGGGGTCATCAATACCCGCTTCCACAAATCCTTTGCGACGCAAACGGCAGGAATCACATACGCCGCAAGCCGCGCCCGTCAATGCCTCAGCCTGATAACAAGACACGGTCATGCTGTAATCCACACCGTGAGCCACCCCTAATTTGATGATTTCGGCCTTGGTAAGATCGATGAGAGGGGTGTGAATCGTCATGGCATGGCCTTCGACACCCGCTTTAGTGGCAAGATTGGCGACACGTTCAAACGCGGCAATATACTCTGGACGACAATCGGGGTAACCGGAATAGTCCACCGCGTTAACGCCGATGAAGATGTCATCTGCGCCCAGCACTTCTGCCCAACCAAGCGCAATAGATAGGAACACCGTGTTGCGAGCAGGTACGTAGGTCACCGGAATACCGGTGGTCTCTTCCTCGGGCACATCGATACTCATGTCGGTCAATGCCGAACCACCGATAGTACTCAAATCTAAGCGAACCGTTTTATGGAGCGCCACCCCCTGTTCTTTTGAAACACGGTCAGCGGCAATCAACTCGGCGCGATGGCGCTGGCCATAGTCAAAACTCAGGGTGTAACACTCGAAACCTTGAGCTTTCGCGATAGCGGTCACTGTCGTGGAATCGAGACCACCGGAAACCAAAATAACGGCTTTTTTGTTACTCATCAATGCCCCGGCTCGTCGTTCCAGATAATTTTGTGCATTTGCAGTTGCATGCGCACCGGCAGGTTGTCGGCTAAAATCCACTCCGCCAAGTCACGTGGCGACACTTGGCCGTGACTAGGGGAGAACAAAATATCGCTGACTTTGCCTTGCAGTTGGTACTGGTCGATCGCAAAACGCGCCCAGTCGTAGTCACCCCTGGAGCAAATCACGAACTTCACCTGATCGTGGCGATTCAAGCGCTGCATGTTGCTGTAATCGTTTTTAGCCAACTCACCGGAGTCGGGGGTTTTCAAGTCCACCACTTTCACAACCCGTGGATCAACACCTTCGGTTGACATGGCACCACTGGTCTCCAGCGAAACCTCGTAGCCGGCCTCACAGAGCTGTTGCAACAAAGACCAACAGGTCTTTTGTGCCAGTGGCTCTCCCCCCGTGACACACACATAGCGCGGCTTATATGACGCCACTTCGTCCAACACGGCTTGAATGGGAATACTCTTTCCGCCGTGAAAGGCGTAGGCCGTATCACAGTAGTGGCAGCGCAGCGGGCAGCCAGTTAGGCGCACGAATACCGTCGGCAAACCGATGGTGCGGGATTCGCCTTGCAAAGAGTAGAAAATTTCGGTGATTCGAACCGTGTCAGTCATGCCTTACCATTAGAAGTTATCGCGCAAAAATGCCGACGCCAATTGTACCGTATTGCCGTTGGTATTGGCGTATTTTGCAACGATTTCCTCTAACAGCTGGCGACTTTGATCGCGCTTGCCAAGTTTGAAGTACAGCGTAGCTAACTTATAACTGGCATCGGGTATTTTGGCATGCTCAGGATAGAGCGATAACAGCTCGGTTAAGCGCTGCTCTGCCTGGGGCAATTGGTCTACCACCATGTAGAGAGAACCAAGCCAATAATAGGCGTTGGCCTGACGCACCGAGGTAGGATACTCCGCTATAAAACGCTCGAAGAGCGGAATAGCTTGTTGGTACTGGCGCCCCTTAACGAGTTGATAGGCGTCATCATAGGCTTCGATATCGGATTTACTCGGTACCGTTTCGCCACTGGGTGGTAATGCATCCAGCGACGACGTATCGGTTGGCGAGGTTTCATCAATGGCTATATCGGAATCGACACTGGCCACAGCCCCCGACGCGAGACGACGGTCTAACTCAATATAGCGCTGTAAGCTCAATTGACGCAGCTCTTGCAGCTGACGAGTTTGTAACTCCACAATGTTGCGCAGTTCCATGACTTCGCGCTGCAAGGTCTGCATTTGAAAGTACAAATCACCGCTGCTTGGGCCGCTTTCCTCAACAATCAACGACGATACATCTTGCACCGTGCTGTTATTTTCGACAGCGATGGGAGTCTGCACAACGGGACCAGTCTGCGGCATTGTCAAATCGACAACTTCAGCGGGTTGTGCGTACACGAGACAAGCAGAGGCAGCGCCCAAGAGCGCTGCCAGGGGAGAAAAGTACTTCATTGAGGTCTTCTTACAGTTTTACTTCTGCGCGACGGTTTTTGCTCCAAGAACCTTCGCTGTGACCCATCATAGCGGGACGTTCTTCACCGTATGAGATGATATCGAAACGCGAACGGTCAACGCCTTGGATAGACAGGTAGTTAGCGACCGCTTTAGCACGACGCTCACCCAGTGCCATATTGTACTCGCGCGAACCGCGCTCGTCAGCGTGGCCTTCCAAGCGGATAGAACCGTTGGTTTTCTTCAGGTAGGCAGCCATAGCATCCAGTGCTGAACGGGTGGCAGGGGTCAATGCCGACTCGTCAAAAGCAAAGTAGAACACAGTTTCTAAGCTGTTTTTCTCAGCTTCCATGGCGCGAGCTTCAGCGGCGGCGGCAGCTTCAGCAGCGGCGCGACGATCAGCTTCAGCTTGTGCAGCGGCAGCCGCAGCGGCCGCAGCTTCTGCCTCGGCTTGTGCCTGTGAATCGGTAGTGCTGTTGCTAGAACAACCCACAGCGATCAGCGCGGCGAGAGATACACCTAGTACTTTCATTTTTGACATAGTCATTTCCTTGAGTCCCTTACTGTTTCAAAAAAAACTTATGATCCGAAATGTACGGTGACCATGCAGGCTCACGCACATCCCTGGCGTTTGACGGAATATTATATTTCACATTTCCGTCTACGGATACAGCTGCCAAGATTCCTCTTCCGCCATCACGTGTGGCGTACAACACGGTGCTTCCGTTGGGGGCCACAGTGGGCGACTCATCCAACACCGTGGTAGTTAATACTTTAATGGTGCCGCGTTCAATGTTTTGCAGCGCAATATGGTAATCCAAATAGCCCTCGCTGCGGTGGATCAACACAATTCCACTGCCATCTAACAGAACGCGTGCCCGGGCATTATAGTTGCCATCGAAGGTCAAACGCTCTTCGTAACCGGTGGCCATATCCACCTGATAAATCTGCGGCTGACCGGCGCGATCAGAGGTAAACACCAGCGCCGAACCGTCTGGCAACCAACTGGGCTCGGTATCGATCCCGTAGTGGCGCGTCATCTGGCGCAACTGTCGCGTCTCTAAATCTAGTACATATATATCAGGGTTGCCGCTTTTCGAAAGCACCATGGCGAGATATCGCCCGTCTGGAGACCATGCGGGGGCACTATTTAACCCAGAAAAGGCAGTCACTTTTTGGCGCACATCGGTCGCTAGATCATAAATGTAAATCGAAGGACGCCCCTCCTCGAAGCTGACATAGGCAATCTTTTTGGCATCAGGCGACCAGGCCGGTGACAAAATCGGCTGACTCGATTCGAGCAACTGGCGCTCGCGAGCACCATCAACATCGGCGATCATCAAGCGGTTATTGTAGCTGACGCTGTCGGCGCCAAATTCATTCTTACCTGAAACATAGGCGATCTTAGTTGAAAACGCCCCCGGCATGCCGGTCAGTTTTTCAAATACCGCGTCGCTGATGGCGTGGGCGATATCGCGTTGCTCTAAGGGACCGCCATCGGCGCTAAATTCCATGATCATGCTTTGGCGCAATACGTCGAAAAGCTCAACACTGACGCGCAAGCGGCCAAAGCCATCGTTGGCGAGACGCCCAATCAAAACATACTCTACCGCCACGGCGCGCCATTCGTTGTAGAACACTTCGGCCTCGGTGTGCGGCTGGCTCAACATATCGTAGGCTGGTAGCGGGGCAAAGCGACCACTGCGATAGAGGTCGGCAGCCACAATACCGTGGATATCCTCACTCACTTCGGTGGCGTTATTAGCAAACGGCACCACGGCAATAGACACAGGATTGTCTTGGCCCTGGGTAATTTCGATGGTGAGTTCAGCCTGCGCCACAGAAGAAAGCAGCATGACGACACACAACAGCAGGGTTCTCACAGTCGTAAATCCTCCGGTTTAAATATCAGCCTAAAGCGGCGAAAGTTCGCCTCAAACATGGCGGGCTTCATGCCGCGCAAATCATCGAAACGCTCAACTTTGTACACGGCATTAATCGCACTGGTATCAAACGCCGCATTACCGCTCGTTTCCGCCACCGACACATTAACCACCTCGCCGGTGGGAATCAAGTTCACCACCAACACTGCTTGCATACCATTGCGCGCACTGGGCGGGCGACTCCAAACACTTTCTACCATGGCCATGATTTTAGCGATATAGCTGTTCACCACTTCTTGTTCGGTCTCAGCCTCGCGTGCTGCATCTTCCGCCGCCAATTCGTCGCTCAAATCTAAATCCAGTGCTGGGCTGGGCGCGGGCTTAGCGGCGACAGGCTTAGGCTCGGGTTTAGCCGGTGGCTTTTCTACAGGCTTTTCGGTTTTCGCGCTCGGCTTTGGCGTTGGCTTTGGCGTTGGCTTTGGTTTGGGCGCGGGCTTACTAGCGGGTTTCTTGGCCGCCGGCTTTTTAGCCGCGGGCTTGGCCGCCTTCTTTTTCGCGGGAGTATTGTTGGGCTTTGGCAACTCTACCACGGTAGCTTTAATCAGTGACGGTTTACTCACCGGCTGAGAAAAAGCGGGCTCACCACTCCACCCAACGAGCATTAGCCACGCCACACCGACATGGATCAAAACAGTAAAGAGCATTGGCCAACCGTAGGCCCGCAACCACAACATTAGGGAGCCTCTGTCGCCAAACCTACATTGGGTACACCGGCACCCTGCAAGCCCGCCATCACAGTCACCACGCGACCATATGGCACGCGCTTATCACCCCATACCACCACGGGTTTCTCGCTGTTTCGGCGCATGATAACCGCGACTTTTTTATACAACTCTTCGTCGCTAATCGATTGCTGCTCACCGCCCAGGTTGAGATAAAGGCTTCCGTCTTGTTTGATCGAGACCACCAAGGGCTCTTCATCCGCCTTTACGACTGGGCGCGCCGACGCCTCCGGCAACTCCACCTCTACGCCCTGCATCAACAGCGGCGCGGTCACCATAAAGATCACCAAAAGCACCAGCATCACGTCGATATAGGGTACGACGTTGATTTCGGCGTTGAGCTTGCGACGTTGACGTCTCGCCATGCTGACTACTCCGCGCTGGCGCGTGTTTTTGCGTGCGCTTGACGGTGCAAGATACTTGAGAATTCATCGGCGAAGGTATCGTAGTTACCCAACATGTGGTCCATGCGCGCCGAGAATCGGTTGTAGGCGATTACCGCAGGAATGGCAGCAAATAGCCCCATGGCGGTAGCAATCAGCGCCTCGGCAATACCCGGCGCTACGGTGGCTAGGGTTGCCTGCTGTACATTAGCCAAGCCACGGAAGGCATTCATAATACCCCACACCGTACCAAACAGACCGACATAGGGACTGGTCGACCCAACGGTTGCCAAGAAAGGCAAAAAGCGCTCTAACTTGTCTTCTTCGCGCGCCACTGCCACGCGCATGGCACGCTCTGCCCCCTGCATGACTGCTTCTGGGTCCGCCGCGGATTGCTGGCGCAAGCGAGAAAATTCCTTAAAGCCGGCCACAAAAATGCTTTCTACACCAGCCACATTGGGCTTGGCGACACTTTTGCGGAACAATTGAGCGAGGTCGACACCCGACCAAAACTGTCGTTCAAACTGGCTGTAGGCACGGCGTGCGGCGTTGTAATACATCGCACGCTGCACAATCATCCACCAAGACAGCATAGAGGCCAGCACCAAACAGGCCATGACCAGTTGAACCAATACACTGGCGCCACTGATGAGCGTCCATAGAGACATTTCGTCGTTCACAGATTCTTCCTTAAGGTTGCATTATGGCACGGCGCATGTCGACAGGCATCGCCGCTGGCTTCATGGTGCGATCAACACAGGCGATCTTAATCTCGCCACCGCAAAGTTTCTCTTCGCCGCGATACACATCTTGCTGCATGACAATATAGCTGCGCGCCACTTTAGTCGCGGTTGTTTTTACGCACAATTCATCATCCAGCTGCGCGGGAGCATAGTAATTGACGTTGGCCGAGGCCACCACAAACATCATGTCGTTATTAAAAATAAAATTCTTATCGTAACCGAGCGAGCGCAAACACTCGGTGCGCGCGCGCTCCATAAACTTCAGATAATTGACGTAGTAGACAATGCCTCCGGCGTCGGTATCTTCGATATAGACGCGCAACGGCCAAATAAATTCACTCATAAATCTAAATTCTTTTGCGCCACACTGCTGGTGCCAGTGGGCACAATCCCAAAGTGCTCATAGGCTCTAATGGTCGCCACACGGCCTCGCGGCGTGCGCATCATAAAACCCTGTTGGATCAAATACGGTTCGAGTACGTCTTCGATGGTGTCGCGCTCTTCGCTAATGGCAGCCGCTAAACTTTCCACCCCCACCGGGCCGCCGTCAAACTTCTCGATCATCGCCAACAACAAGCGGCGGTCCATGTGGTCGAAACCACTGGCATCCACGTTGAGCATGTTGAGCGCCAAGTCGGCAATATGACTGGTAACTACCCCGTCGCCCTTCACCTCGGCATAGTCGCGCACGCGGCGCAATAAGCGGTTGGCAATACGCGGCGTGCCGCGCGAACGACGGGCGATTTCAGTGGCCCCAGAGGCATCTATTTGCAACCCCAAAATGCGCGCCGATCGCTCAACGATGGTGGAGAGGTCTTCCACGTTGTAGTACTCGAGGCGCTGCACAATGCCGAAGCGATCGCGCAGCGGCGAGGTCAACAAGCCCGCACGGGTGGTCGCCCCCACCAAGGTAAAGGGCGGCAAATCCAATTTAATCGAGCGCGCGGCTGGGCCTTCACCAATCATAATATCGAGCTGGTAATCCTCCATCGCAGGGTAGAGAATTTCTTCAACGTAAGGACTGAGGCGATGAATTTCATCGATAAAGAGCACGTCGCCCTCTTCCAGATTGGTCATCAGCGCGGCGAGATCACCGGCCTTTTCCAACACCGGACCGGAGGTGGTTTTCAACTGCACCCCCATCTCGTTGGCGATGATATTCGCCAGGGTGGTCTTGCCGAGACCAGGCGGCCCAAATATCAGCGTGTGGTCGAGCGCTTCGTTGCGTAGCTTAGCCGCTTGCATAAAAATCGACATCTGCTCGCGCACCGCCGGCTGACCGGTGTAGTCCTCCAGTAATTTGGGGCGAATAGCGCGGTCGATGGCGTCTTCGTTGCGGGTTTCTACCGGCGATATAAGGCGATCGGTTTCTATCATTTATTTACCATGGCTTTTAAAGCAGCGCGGATCATATCTTCGCTATTGTCGTAGTCGCCGGGCAACTTGGCAATGGCTTTCGCCGCCTCCGTGGGTTTATAGCCCAGCGCCACCAGTGCACTTTCAGCATCGGCCACCAACTGGTTGGCAGTTGGCGCAGACGGCACCGCGACTGCAGCCAGCGCCGACGGATCACCCTGCCAGTCTTTCAAACGGTCCTTCATTTCAATAATTAACCGTTCCGCGGTTTTCTTACCCACGCCTGGTAGGCGCACCAGAGCATCGCTATCACCGCGGTGTACACTGGCGACAAACTCGTCGGCCTCGATTCCAGACAAGATGGTCAGCGCCAGTTTAGGGCCCACACCATTCACTTTGATAAGGGTTCGGAACAGCGAACGCTCCTGCTTGTCGTAAAAACCATACAGTTGCTGAGCGTCTTCACGCACCACAAAGTGGGTGTGCAACACGATGGGATCGCCTAACCCGGGCAGGCGATAAAAGGTCGACATGGGTGCTAACACCTCGTAGCCGACACCATTGACATCGAGCAGGAGTTCTGGCGCTTGCTTTTCAATCACGATACCCTTCAGACGTCCTATCACGCTTATCTCCTAGCGAATACGGCCGCGGCGCACCGATTTGGCGCCGGCCATTTTGATTAAACTGGCTTGTGTATTGACATGGCACAGGGCCGCCGCCAAGGCATCCGCGGCGTCAGCTTGGGGCAGGCCCGGCAACTTAAGCAGGCTCTTGACCATATGCTGCACCTGCTCTTTGTTAGCGGCCCCAGTCCCAACCACGGCTTGCTTGATTTGCCGCGCGGAATACTCGGACACAGGCAGGTCGTTGTGCACCGCGGCCACAATAGCCGCCCCCCGCGCCTGACCTAATTTCAAGGCCGACGCCGCGTTTTTTGCCATGAACACCTGCTCGATGGCGAATTCCTGCGGGCAGTAGCGCACTATGATTTCACCGACATTATCGAAAATTAGCTTTAAGCGATCGGCTAAATCGATATCGGGAATACGGATACAACCACTCGCCACATACTCGGTTTTTCCGGCGTAGTGATTCACCACACCGAACCCGGTAATCCGCGAGCCTGGGTCGATACCCAATACTATTGCCATAACACCTGCGCCATTGAAAAAAGTCATTCTGCCGCCGCCAGTCACAAATGTCCACGACAACTGTCCATTTATACAGCACACAACCATTTTAATCGTAAAATCATTCCGTTAAGTTGGGCAAAAAGCGCTCTTTTGAACTAGTGTTACGTTCATCCACTCACTCAGCTGGAAGAGAACTTTGCGCTTCATTGCCACCCTAACAATTTTGCTTTGCACGATATGGCCAAATGCTAGCGCCGAGCCGGTGGAATACACCTCCGAAGAGCGCGCCTTCATCCAACAACACCGCAATACCGAGATTCCATTTTTTTCTGTTTACAGTCGCCGCTATGAGCCCGATGCTGTGTTGGTCGATACATTTATCGACATCCTCAATCGCAACTCAGGTTTAACGTTTAAGGCGCGCCACGATGATTGGCCCACGGCCTACGATTACGTTAGCCAACAAGGCATGGCCGTGATTAGTCGTATCACAGATCTACCGTCACGTAAGGACACGTTTTTATTTACCGACAGTTACTTCGAGCGCCCGCTTTTTTATCTAACCACTGAAGACACCGTATGCTGTGACGAAGAAAGCTTTATCGGCAAACCAATAGGCTCCATTGAAGACACCTATTTCAGCAGTGAATTTAAAACACTTGGCGCAATCGTGACCGACAAGCCAACGATAGAGACACTGCTTTATGAACTGATAAGTGGTCGCTTTGAAGGCGTGATCGCCGATTGGTCTGATATGTACAGTTTAAGACGAGAGCTGCGTGAAACATTTCGCGACGAACTCGTCGACAAGATTTTTATTTACGAAGTTCCGCGGCGAATCTTTACCCCGAGCCGATTAACCTTCGGTGTTAACAAAAACGATCCGCAGTTATTTTCCATCGTGAACAAGCATTTCGAACAGCATCGATCATCACTTGCTAATATTGCGCAACGCGCTAATGAACGGCAGCAAGAGATGCTCTTTGTCCCAGAGAACGATGTAGAACGCCGCTTCGTCGACCAATTCCCTCATCCAAGCATCTGCCTGCCGTTCGACTCGCCGCCGTTGATCGCACAAACTCCATCGGGCGAACTGGGCTCTAGCTATGTAGGCAACGTTCTTCGCGAGCTACAAAATCAACTGGGCCTCAATTTCAACTTTAAAAATGTAGCCTTTGAAGACTACATCACCATGATGACCAATAACGAATGCCACGCATTCATCATGGCCGACAGTTTCGCCAATCAAATTGGTCTAACCTCGACAAGCACCGCCCTAATGGAAACCGAAATCGTGCTACTGAGTAACCAGCGCGATGTGTATTTCACTCGACCAGAATTAATTCAAGACCTAAAGGTAGGCTCGGTGGCGCGACTACCGCTAGATGTTTTTAACATCCCACTGGCCAAATCCACCGTCGAAACAATGCCCTCGCTGCTAAACAAGTTACAGCGCGGTGAATTAGATGCCTTAGCCATGATCCGCGAGCAAGCGGGATACCTCATCGCAACCCACCCTGAAATGAGCCTATCGGTCATTGCTAACTCTGGCATCGACTATCGGTTCGTGCTTAGCGCCCACCCAAGGTTTGCCACCGTTGTCGACATTCTTGAGCGCGGTTTGAAAAAGATTTCTAGCAGCTTCATGAGCCAGGAATATCGCAACGCCATGTCGCTAGTGCAGGTGCGACAGGTCGATAACACCCCGCTCATTTGGCTGAGCGGCGCGCTGCTAAGCGTCATTCTTCTCGCCGCCGTCCTATTGGTACACAGCCGCCGCAAAGCCGCCGAATCGGCTAAATTGGCCGCCTTGCAAAACGAGTTTTTGTCGAATATGTCGCACGAATTGCGCACCCCTCTCAACGGCGTTTACGGCATATTACAACTCCTAGAGCAAGAGGAACTCACCCCAGCACTGAAAGACCTTGTTGGGGTTGGGCTCGACTCAACCCGCACCCTGTCGCTGCTGATCAATGACATCCTAGACTACGACAAACTCCACCAAGGCAAAGTAGTGCATAAGCCCGCGGCGGTGAATATTAGGGAGGCACTAGATGGCATCTGCAAGTTACACCGCCCGCAAGCCAGCCAGAAAGCGCTGTATATTCAAATTAATATCGAGGACAACGTACCCGAGTGGCTGGTGCTAGACCCCATGCGCTTTGAACAGCTGTGCAATAACATCGTCAACAACGCCATTAAGTTCACTGAAAAAGGCGGGCTCACGGTCAATGTTGGCTATGCGCAAGACACGCTAAAAATCGCCTTTATCGACAGCGGCATAGGTATGTCGAAAGACCTGCAAAAAGTATTGTTTGACCGTTTTACTCAAGGCAGCGACAACAAGACCAATACCTTTAGAGGCACCGGCTTGGGCATGGCTATTTGCAGGGAACTAGCAACGCTCATGGGCGGCCTTATCGAGGTTGAAAGTACGGTGGGTTACGGCACCACGTTCTACGTCACCCTTCCGTCGCTAAAGACTGACCAGCAATCTGTTCCACAAAAGCAATTGCCACCCCTGACAGGCTTACGCGTGCTCTTTTGCGACGATGAAAAAAATATCACCAAGGTCAGCGCAGCCATGATGGATACATTCGACGTCGACTACACGCTCACCGAAAACGGGGTAGAGGCATTAAACATGGCTCAGAAGGAAGACTTTGATGTCATCCTGATGGACATCAATATGCCGGTGATGGGCGGTATCGAATTCTTATCGGACTATCGCCGCTTAGGCGGTGTCGTGCCGGTGGTGGCGTTCACCGCCAATGCCATGCCAGAAGATATCAAACACTACCAAGAGCTTGGCTTCGACAACGTGCTCACTAAACCCATTGCGCTAGAAAATCTACACGCCGTGTTAACTCAATACACAAGCAAATAAAAAGGGTGCCGTAGCACCCTTGTTTCAACCAGCTTTCGGTTATGCCTGAGGCTTTTCGCGCAGGCGAATATGCAACTCGCGCAACTGCTGTGAACCCACGGTACCAGGAGCGTCGGTCATGACACAGGCCGCGGTTTGCGTTTTGGGGAAGGCGATAACGTCGCGGATTGAGTGGCTGTGAGTCATCAACATGATCAAGCGATCCAAGCCGAAGGCCAAACCACCGTGCGGTGGTGCACCGTATTTCAGCGCGTCTAACAAGAAGCCAAACTTCTCGCGTTGCTCTTCCTCATTAATGCCGAGGATATTAAATACCGCCTGCTGCATGTTTTGGTCGTGGATACGAATAGAACCGCCGCCCAATTCAGTACCATTCAGTACCATATCGTAGGCGCGCGACAGCGCTTCTGCGGGGTTGGCAAGCAACTCTTCAGGGCTGCATGAAGGTGCCGTGAAGGGGTGGTGCAAAGGCGTCAGACCGCCCTCGATTTCCTCAAACATGGGGAAATCTACAACCCACAATGGCGCCCATTCACATGTGAACAAATTCAGGTCGGCGCCCAGTTTGCAGCGCAAAGCGCCCAACGCTTCGGTGACCACCTTGTGGCTGTCAGCACCAAAGAAGATCAGGTCGCCATTTTCTGCGCCGACGCGCTCGAGGATGGCGGCACGCACATCGTTGGGCAGGAACTTAACGATGGGTGACTGCAGGCCATTTTCTAGGTCTGACTTATCGTTGACCTTAATGTAAGCCAAGCCCTTGGCACCGTAGATCGACACATACTTGGTGTAGTCATCGATTTGCTTGCGGCTCAACAGGTCGTTACCACCGGGCACTTTCAGCGCGGTTACGCGGCCTTTGGGGTCGTTGGCAGGACCAGAGAAGACTTTAAAGTCCACTTCGGTCATCAAATCTTTGATATCTTCCAATACCAAGGGGATACGTAGATCGGGTTTATCCGAACCGTATTTGGCAATCGCTTCGCTGTAAGGCATGCGCGGGAAATCGCCAAGATCCACCGACATCATGTCGTTGAACAGATCGCGAATCATGCGCTCGGTGATCGACATAATGTCGTCTTCGCTCAAGAACGATGTCTCGATATCGATCTGGGTAAATTCCGGCTGGCGGTCAGCGCGCAAGTCTTCGTCGCGGAAACACTTAGCGATTTGGTAGTAGCGATCAAAACCAGACACCATCAACAACTGTTTGAACAACTGGGGTGACTGGGGCAGCGCGAAGAACTTGCCGTCGTGGGTGCGCGAAGGCACCAAGTAGTCACGCGCACCTTCGGGGGTTGCGCGAGTCAAAATGGGGGTTTCGATATCGATGAAGCCTTCACCATCCATGAAATTACGGATGAAGGTGGTCACTTTCGAACGGAAACGCAGGTTGTGTTGCATTTCTTGGCGACGCAGATCGATGTAGCGGTAGTGCAGACGCACGTCTTCACCAACGTTGATGTGGCCGTCCAACTGGAACGGAGGTGTTTCGGCGTTGTTCAGAATTTCCAGCGAAGTGCCGTACACTTCGATTTCACCGGTCGCCATGTTGGGGTTCACGGTAGCCGCTGAACGGGCGCGAACTTTACCAACCACTTTAAGAACGTATTCACTGCGGACCTTGTCAGCGCGGGCGAAATCTTCCGCGCTATCGGGGTCAAACACCACCTGCACGATACCATCGCGGTCGCGCAGGTCGAGGAAGATAACACCCCCGTGATCGCGGCGACGGTCTACCCAACCGCACAGAGTGATTTCTTGGTCGATGTTAGCGCTCGTCACAGCACCGCAGTAAATACTTCTCATGTTTTTTTCCTATCGGGAGTTACGCATCACCCGACGACGATGAACCGCCGCCAGCGATATTCTTTTTCGAGCCGGTTTTAAAATCGGTCTCGTACCAGCCGCCGCCCTTGAGGCGGAATCCGGCCGCTGAAATCATTTTTTTCAACTGTGGTTTTCCGCACTTGGGGCATTCCACTAACGGCTCGTCGCTAATTTTTTGGATTGCTTCGAGGTCGTGACCACAAGCCTGACATTGGTATTCATAAATCGGCATATGCTTTCTCTCCTGCGCCGTGACAACAAAGAAATAGATCGGCCCAAACAGCGTGCGTTAAAAAACGCGCGATTATAACGCAAAAGCGCTGCGGGGGGCTATTTATGTGTGCTGTTTTCTAAGAATTCAAGGGCCGGCACGATTGCTGGAGTTTGTTGGTACAACAAGCGAATGGTAGGAGTTCCCTTGGGCGCCCCGAT
>CAZRAM010000002.1:0-161185 GCA_964598145.1 uncultured Pseudomonadales bacterium | reverse complement strand
TGTGGGAGCTTGTTGGTACAACAAGCGAATGGTAGGAGTTCCCTTGGACGCCCCGATTGTGGGAGCTTGTTGGTACAACAAGCGAATGGTAGGAGTTCCCTTGGACGCCCCGGCTAGGCGCCGGGATACACAGGCTCGATCGCTATGTCAGCATTCAATGAATTTGCCACAAAACACAGTCCGTGAGCGCGGGCGTGCAGGGTATCGATATCTTCGCGACTAGGGAGGGTATCGCCACTAAAAACCGCTGCGGGACGCATAGTAATGTTCACAAAAGCCTTTTTACCGGCAGCATTGCGGTCGATAACACCACTTGGCGCATCGCTGTAACTGTCGACGACGAAATTTTTGCGCATCGCTAGCGCCAAGAAAAACAGCATATGGCAACTCGCCAGCGAAGACAGCACACCCTCCTCAGGGTCAATCGCCGCTTCAACCGCATGGGGGATACCTGGCGCTGAAGACGCGGGCACTTCAATCCCGCCATCCAACAACCAGCGATGACCTCGGCTGTAGGAATCATCGCTAAAGGGACTATCGCCGCGGCTCCATTCAATACGACTACTGTGTTCTGACATGAGGCTCTCCTTAGGTTGCCCCGCGGAGTGCATCACGGGGACTAACAAATACCGTCGTACAACAGCACTTCGACAGGTTCGCCGCGCTGTAGCGTTTGACCGGTGGGGATACGCGCAAGCGCGTTGCCCCAACTGGCCGCTTTAAGCGCGCCTGAACTCTGATTAGGATAGGCTACTGCACGCCATTGTCCTTCGACCTGGATCAATTTTACGCGCAAAAATTCTTCCCGCGTGCCCGCCTTGGGCACATCAAAATCTGCTTCCACGGTTAACATCACCGGTGCTTCCACATCCGCTCCCGCCAGTTTTTTCAGCAGCGGCCGAGCCACCAACAAGGCGGTAACAAAAGAAGAACTGGGGTTACCCGGCAACCCGAGGAATGGCGTTCGATTGACGCGCCCAAAAGCCACTGGTTTCCCAGGCTTGATAGCAATTTTCCACATCGATAGGTTACCTTGCGAGGTCACCGCGGCTTTAACGTGATCTTCTTCCCCTACCGAGACGCCGCCAGTCGTGATGATGAAATCACACTGTTCCGCAGCATCGGCAAGTGCCTGCTCAACCACAGGGAGGCTGTCGGGAACGTTACCAAAGTCGACAACCTCACACCCCCAAGCGCGTAACAACGCACCCAAGGTGTAGCTATTGGTATTGTAGATCTGCCCGTCTTTAAGTGGCTGCCCGGGTTGTGCCAATTCATCGCCAGTACTCATGAGCGCCACCCGCGGGATTCGCATCACGTCGGCACTGTGCATCCCCATTGACGCTAGCAAACCAATATCTTGGGCGCGCAATTTAGAACCGCGCCCAAGCACCCCTTCGCCGGCGGCAATATCGTGTCCAGCGCGACGGATGTTCTCACCAAATTGGGGGCGTTTATCAATCACTAAGCCGCCCTCAACGCGGCGAGTATTTTCTTGCATAACAACGGCTTCAGCGCCCTCAGGAATGGGGGCACCGGTAAAGATGCGGGCGGCGGTTCCCTGTTGTAGCGGTGCGGGCACATCCCCGGCAGCGATGCGCTGACTGACCGGCAAAACGGCCCCTTCGGTGAGCTCCAACATCCGTACCGCATAGCCATCCATCGCACTGTTATCCATTTGCGGCACGTTGGCAGGAGCATAGATGTCGCTGGCGAGAATACGCCCGTGCAAATGCTCCAGAAGCAAGCGCTCACTATCGCGCAGGGGGTTTACCAAATCGAGCATTTGACGCAGCGCATCGTTTAATGGTGTCAATGCCATTAGAGGTTTTTCTCGCGGCGCTTACCTAGTACACCGACGAAATTACAAGGCTTGTGGCGTGAGTCTAACTGGTCGCGCAGGATACCTTCCCACGCCAAGCGGCAAGCGCCGGTCGAACCCGGCACGCAGAAAATCGCTTTATTGTTGGCGATGCCCGCCAGCGCGCGCGACTGAATTGTCGAGGTGCCGATATCCGCAATCGACAGGTAGCGAAACATTTCGCCAAAACCCTCAACGTGCTTATCAAACAGTGGCGACAATGCCTCCGGGGTAGAATCTCGACCACCGAAGCCGGTACCGCCGGTGGTGATAATGATGTCGACCTCAGGGTCTACGATCCAGGCCGACACTTTGGCGCGCAAGAGATAGACGTCGTCGATGACTATTTCATGTGCAGTTACGGTGTGGCCCGTCTCGCGAAGTGCATCGGCAAGAAACTTGCCCGAAGTATCGGTTTCGGGAGTGCGGGTGTCCGACACAGTGAGTACGGCGGCGCGAATAAATGTCTGCCCATCGCTCATGACTAATAATCCTTAAGACTAAAAAATTGTTTAACATCGGCCGCTAAGGCGGAACGCCACGGCCGCTGTTTAATACCAAAATCACTCAATATACGCTTGCAAGACAGCGAGGCACCCACCGTAAAGGAATCGCGCCGTGAGCGTTTAATTTCAACACGCTGCTCGTTGACCTGTACGTATTGATAAATCATATCTCGCAGTGCAGAAGTAAATTCATAGGGGGTTGCCATCATGCCGGAGCAGTAGTGATAGAGTCCGCGCCCTGGGGCACCCACTTGCACTTGTTCGGCCATCGCAACGACAACACGCGCCACGTCTTCCGCGCAGGAAACGGCCAATTTATAGTCGTCTCGAAAACGCATGGTTCCACCCAGCAAGCTGAGCTCGTACATTTTTTTAAAAATGGCACCTTCGTTGCCAAACAAATTACACACTCGCAAAACGATACCAAAGTCACCCATACTCATGACGCGCTGTTCGGCGGTCATAAGATACTCACCCAGCGAGTTGCCTGGCGCCATGGGCGTCGACTCGTCGAATAGGGTTTCCGGCTCATCGGGCAAGACTTGAGAAAGAGACGCGTGCAACATGACACGTTTGGTATCAAAGCAAAACTGGGCAATTTGGCGAAACAGGTTGCGCGACTGGGCACTGACAGTACCGGTCTTATAGAATTCGTCGAGATGCATGGTATTCACCACGAAACGACACTCCACCTGTTCCAGCAGCTGCGCGTAGGACAACCAATCGTCGTGAATCGGACCGGTATCGATCACCACCGGCTCGTGCTTGCGCTGGCGCAGCTGTCTGACCACCGCCAGACCCAACATTGTCTCTGCTCCGAGCACCGCAATTTTCACGTTTGTCCCTCTAGTGTTTTTAGAAGCGAAAGCGTATCACTTAGCCCCCAATATGCAAACCGCGAATTCCCAAAACCGATAAAATCTTCGCCACTGCAAAAACTAAGACAACGCCCCACCGGTGTGACAAAACCACGCCTATGATAATCTTGCAGCGTTTTCCTCACCCAAGTATTGGAGTATACGTGGCAATTTTAATTAACAACGATGGCAGCGGTAGCCAAGAGTGGGTGGATCATCTGCAACCCCACTTGCCAGAACACACGCTGTACTGCTTCGAGCAGCTAGACGATACCGACGCCATAGTTGATGACATCGAATACGCCCTGGTGTGGAACCACCCCGCCGGCGAACTGCAGCGCTATTCCAATCTGAAAGCCATTTTAATATTAGGCGCCGGCACCGAGCACATCGACCACGACGCCACCGTACCCCGCGTGCCTATCGTGCGTTTAGTCGATCCTGAAATGTCGCGTGACATGGCTCAATACGCGCTGTACTGGGTAATGAATAGCCAGCGCCACTACGACACCTATCGCCAGCAGCAATTGCAGCAGCATTGGCAACGCTACCCAGCGGCGGCCGCGGGTGACATCAACGTGCTCATCGTTGGCATGGGCGAGATCGGCACGACCATTGCCGAGATTTTCCAATTAAATGGCTTTCGCGTCTCGGGCTGGAATCGCTCTACCAAGCAGATTGCCCATATCGACTGCCGTTTTGGTGTTGACACCCTTCAACCTGCCTTGCGCGAGGCCGACGTTGTCGTGCTTTGTCTGCCAAAAAATGAACATACTATCGGCTTCATGAATCGCCAACGCTTAGCTGAAATGAAGTCGAGCGCCACGCTCATCAATATCGGTCGCGGTGCGGTCATCGACGAGCAAGCCCTGCGCGAGGCATTGGATAACGAAACCATTAGTCGGGCGGTTCTCGATGTGTTCAGCGAAGAGCCGCTACCCTCTGACGAATGGTACTGGCAACATCCCAAGGTCACCGTGACGCCGCACATGTCGGGCGCCACCTATCCGCGCTCAGCAGCCAAGGTGATTGCCGCCAACATCCGTCGCATTGAGCGGGGTGAAACGCCCTTCCCTCTCCATTCCCACCCCGCCCATCTAGAGAACTAGGTCTAAAGGACACCAAATGAACCATCACCAAACAGCGTCTATTGAGGCACAGCGCACCCAAGTACGCATCGAGTTAGCCGCTATGTTTCGCCTAACCCATATGTACGGCTGGGATGACACCGTGTGGAATCATATCACCGCACGCGTACCCGGCTCGGACAACCACTTTTACATGCACCAATTTGGCTTAATGTATGACGAAGTCACCGCTTCAAATCTGATCGTGGTTGACGCCCAGGGTAACGTGATCGACGGCCCTAACGACGTTAACACCACAGCCATCGTCATCCATGGCGCCATTCACATGAGCGAATACCACCACAATAACCGCTTTGTTTTTCACACCCACCCCCGGTCTTGTCTCGGCGCGACCGCCCTGCAGGAACTGCCATTTTTGGTACAGGATTCCGCCGTGCACTTCAACAAAATCGGCTACCACGACTGGGAGGGCATATCAGTAGATCCAGACGAAAGACACCGCCTAGCGAAGAATTTAGGGGACAACAGTTGCTTAGTGATGCGCAATCACGGGCTGCTCACCGTGGGGTCTAGTGCCGGCGAGTGCTTTATGAATATGTACTATTTGATTCGCACCTGCGAGGCTGCCTTGCAAGCATTAGCTACGGGAAGCCCCTTGGCACCCACCGAGCCGGCTACGTGGCAGTTGGCAGCCCAGCAATACGAACACTTCCCGCCTGGAAAATACGAATGGCCGGCACTGCTTAGAAAGCTCGACCGTATCGACTCATCCTATAAATCATAAACATCTGATTGCAGTTGTTTTTGCTGCAGGGATTCTTGTTGTAGTGACTTTATCAACCCGATGACGGCCAAAATGACAATACCTGAAAACGGCAAGGCAGCGGCAATCGACGCCGTCTGCAATGCTTTTAAGCCCCCCGCAATAAGCAAGGCTGCCGCCACACCACCGACTGCCACCCCCCAGAAAATGCGATATCGCGCTGGTGGATTTTCACTCCCCATACAAAGCAAGGTACAAATGACCAAGGTGGCGGAATCCGCTGATGTCACAAAATACGTCAGCAACATCAAGGTACAAATCCCCGAGATAATCAACGTCAGCGCTTGTCCGTTATCCATCAACTCGATCGTGGTAAACAGCGCCATGGTGGTATCGTTATTAACCGCTTCAACCACGCCCCCCTGACCAAAAAGCTGAATAAACATCGCAGTATCACCGAAAATGGTAATCCACAGCGTGGCGAGCAGGGTCGGCGCAATCAACACACCGCTCACAAATTCGCGAATGGTGCGGCCCCTGGATATTCTCGCGATAAAAATACCGCAGAAGGGTGACCATGCAATCCACCAACCCCAATAGAACATTGTCCACCAGCCCTGCCACTGGCCCGCTGGATCAGGGTCGACCCAAAAGCCAAGCTCAACCACATGGACAAGATAATCGGAGATATTGGCGAACACCGATTTAAACAAATAAAGGGTCGGACCAAAAACAATAAACAACACCAAGACCAATATCGTCAGGTGCATATTGAGCTCACTCAGGATGCGAATACCCTTCTGCAAACCACTCAACACTGAAATCGTGGCCAATACTGACAACACAGCAATCAAGCTAACCTGCGTCGCGGTGGACACGTCTGCACCAAACAAATACGACATCCCTGCATTCATCTGCTGCGCGCCGAGTCCGAGTGACGTCGCGATGCCAAACACCGTCGCGAAGACGGCCAACAGATCGGCTGCATGCCCTATCGGCCCATAGATACGACGCCCCAAAAGGGGGTAGAGCGCCGACCTTATCGCCAGAGGAAGACCCTTACGATAAGAAAAGTAGGCAAGGGTCAACCCTATGACGGCGTAAAGCGCCCAGCCGTGCAGTCCCCAATGGAAAATGGATATGCGCATAGCCACTTGGGCCGCTTCCGCAGTTTGCGCCTGTGCATCGGCCAGCAAGGGGTTACTTTGAAAATGCAGGATAGGCTCGGCAATGCTCCAGAACAAAATACCAATGCCAATCCCCGCGCCGAACAACATGGCAAACCAAGAATAAAACCCGAATTCCGGGCGATCGGTATCGGCGCCTAAACGAATATTGCCAAACCGACCAAATATCAGCCAGATGGAAAAAAACAACATAAAACTCATTAGCCCGATGTAATACCAAGCCAAGTGAGTAGTGATGTAGTTTTGCGCCGCGGTATACAGCGCGTTAGCCGTCGTTGGCTCTACCGTTGTAAAAAGCACAAAGACCAACACAAGCAAGCCCGAGCCCAGTGCCATGACCGGGTGGACGCCAGCTAATGAGCCAGCCGTTGGTAATTGATTGTTATTATTGTTCATTGCTTACACTCTGCACCTAGTGCGGTGCTATCGAGACATTTTCAGTAGCCGAGGGATAAAAAACCCAGCAATTGCTGGGTTTAATAAAAAGCTATGGCTAGAACGGAATGTCGTCGTCGAAATCATCGAAACCGCCGCTTTGCTGTTGCGGCTGACCACCACCCTGCTGGAATCCGCCCTGCTGAGGCGCGCCACCCTGTTGATAGCCACCTTGCTGAGGTTGCTGGTAACCGCCCTGCTGATAGCCACCCTGCTGGGGCTGACCGCCACCTTGGTGGTAGGTGTTTTGCGCTTGAGCGGGGTTGTTGGGCTGGTAGCCGCCGCCACCCATGTTGTCGCCACGCGAATCAAGCATTTGCATTTCGTTGGCGACGATCTCCGTGGTGTAGCGATCTTGTCCGTTCTGGTCCTGCCACTTGCGGGTGCGCAGCGAACCTTCAACGTAGACTTTTGAGCCTTTGCGCAGGTATTCGCCAGCGATTTCAGCCAAACGGTTGAAGAACACGACGCGGTGCCACTCGGTACGCTCCTGGCGCTGACCAGACGACTTGTCGGTCCAGCTCTCTGAGGTTGCTATCGAGATGTTTGTCACAGCACTGCCCGAGGGCATTGCTTTAGTTTCGGGGTCTTGGCCAACGTTGCCGACCAAAATCACTTTATTAATACCACGCGCCATGTAATTTCCTCTTACTCTTCTGTTGGGCTATCTCAAACTCAGTGTCGCACAATACGTGGTGCGACAAAAGCGTCCTGTTGGCCAGTTAGACTAAATTTTCGATGGCTACTTCGGGGTCGACATCAGCGTCGTAATCCACGCCTTCCATACCGAAGCCAAACAGGCGCAAGAACTCGTCCTTGTAGCCTTTAAAGTCGGTGGTTTGGTAGAGATTTTCTGTGCTAACTTGCTCCCACGCTTTTTCCACGGCGTCTTGAATTTCGGGGCGCAGCTCCAGCTGGTCGCGGCGCAAACGCTTGGCCTCATCCATTTCTGGCGTGGGATCACACAGCAGATCAAACAAGCCGCGCACTTGCTCGATACAACCTTCGTGACTGCCATCGGCCTTCATCACCTTGAACAGCAGCGACAAGTACAGCGGCATAATTGGAATCGCAGAACTGGCCTGGGTCACGACCGCTTTCAGAACCGACACGTAGGCTTTGCCACCCAGATCTTGCAGCAACTCATTGATTTGTACACTGCGGGTATCCAAGTCTTTTTTGGCGGCGCCGATAGTGCCATCCCAGTAGATGTCCCAAGTCACGCGGTCGCCCAAGTAGGTGTATGCGGTAGTCACACAGCCTTCCGCCAGTACGCCGGCGTCTTTCAGTGCTTCCATCCACATCAACCAATCTTCACCACCCATCACCGCCACGGTGTTGGTGATGTCGTCTTCGGTTGCTGGCTCCAGCGTCACTTCTTCGATCAGCTCTTTGTCGGTGTTAATGCCGCGCTGGGTAACTGACTTACCGATTGGCTTGAGGCATGAGTTGTGGGTCTCGCCGGTCACCGGGTGGGTGCGGCGAGGCGCTGCCAAGCTGTATACCACCATGTCGACCTGGCCTAGGTCTTGTTTGATCAAATCTATGGTCTGAGCCTTGATCTCGTTTGAGAAGGCGTCGCCGTTAATGCTCTTGGCGTAAAGACCCTCTTCCGCGGCCACTTTTTGGAAGGCTGCAGAGTTGTACCAACCGGCGCTCGCGGTGCGCTTACCAGCGGCGGGTTTTTCGAAGAAAATACCGATGGTGGCAGCACCCGAACCGAAGGCGGCACTAATGCGCGACGCCAAACCGTAGCCCGTCGATGCACCGATAACCAACACCTTCTTGGGACCATTGGCAACGGGGCCCTGCTGCTTAACGTAAGCGACCTGCTCACGCACATTCGCTTCGCAACCAACGGGGTGCGAGGTAGTGCACATAAAACCACGGACTTTGGGCTGAATGACCATGCGATAAATCCTTATCAGAACATAAATTAAGTGCGCCATTATACTCACAGCGGGGCGCGATTTCACCCACCGCTGACAAAAATGCCTTGTGCGCGGCGACACCCTGAATGCTTTCCGGTAAAATGGTGTTTTTTTAAGCGAGAGACGCGCGTGACCGATACTACCACCGAGCCCACCCAAGTCACCTTTGCCGAGCTAGGCCTGGACGATAGACTACTGCGCGCCCTGACTGAAATGGGTATCGAGAGCCCCACCGACGTGCAGGCACAGACCATCCCTCTCGCCATGGACGGCGGCGACCTGCAAGTGAGCGCCGAGACCGGCAGCGGCAAAACCGCCGCCTTCCTACTGCCAATTTTGCAGCGCTTTCTGAATAGCCAACAACGCCCCGCCGGCACCCAGATGCTGGTATTGACGCCCACCCGAGAATTGGCGCGCCAGATTAATAAAGAATGCGAGAAGTTCGCACGCTTTACCTCGATCAAAGTGGCGGCGCTAACCGGTGGCCAAGAAATGAAATATCAAGCCGCCCTGTTGCGCCGCGACCCTGAAATCGTCGTGGCCACTCCCGGGCGCGTGGTCGACCACATCAAGGCAAAAAATATCGACCTGAGTTCGCTCGCATGTTTGGTTTTCGACGAGGCCGACCGCATGTTCGACATGGGCTTTGCGGAAGATCTCAACGCCATTCTTGAACAGCTGCCCAGCGAACGCCAAACCATGTTGTTTTCGGCCACCCTCAACCATTTAAAAGTGGCCAGCTTCGCACGCCGCGCATTGAACGAGCCGCGCCAACTGAGCATTACTCGCTCGGGCCTGCCCGACAGTATCAAGCAGCAAATCGTGTTGGCCGACGACGAAAAGCACAAAGACAAACTCACCGCCAAACTGCTTAACGACGAAAGCTATGAAAAGGCCATTGTGTTTACCAACACACGCGCCAAGGCCAGCAAACTGGAAGCCTACTTGCGCTATACCGGCCTGCGTTGCGGCGTGATTCACAGCGAATTTAGCCAGGACGAGCGCCTGCGCGTACTGAATTTGCTGCGCGACGGCCGCATCGACATTTTGGTAGCGACCGACGTGGCGGCGCGCGGCATCGACGTCGACGGCGTCGACTTAGTGATCAACTACGACATGACCCGCAAGGGCGACGAACACGTGCACCGCACCGGTCGTACCGGCCGCGCTGGCAAGCAGGGCACCGCCATTTCGCTGGTTACCGCCACCGAGTGGAACTTGATGCACGGCATCGAGCGCTACCTCAAATTAAAATTCGAGCAGCGCAAAGTGCCCGGCTTAGAAGGCGTCTTTAAAGGTCCCAAGAAGTTGAAGGCCTCGGGTAAAGCGGCGGGTAGCAAGAAGAAAAAAGACAAGAAAGCGGCCCCCAAAGGCGCCGTTAAAAAAGCCAAGCCCAAGAAACCCGCCAACAAGGGCGTCTTTCAGGTATCTGGCGACGGGCTAGCGCCGCTAAAACGCCGCTAGGCCAATTGGCGCATCAATAGGCCATAATCGGCGTCCACGTCGGCGGGCACGGGCATCACCACTTCGTGCCCCGACCCCGGCGCCACGTCGATGGCGTGACCCTTGGCGTTGTGCAATTCACCCAACTTGAAGCTGACATTACCCTGCGGGGTCATCAACTCAAGGTTATCGCCCAAACCAAACTTGTTCTTCACATCAATCACCACGCCACCCTCGCGGCGACCAATCACTTCGCCGACAAACTGCTGGTGGTCAGAGACCGATACTCCACGCTCGTAATTCTGTAAATCTTGCGGTGCGTGACGGCGGTAGAAGCCTTCGGTGTAACCGCGGTTGGCTAAGCTTTCCAACTGGCGCATCAGATCCCAGTCGAACTCACTACCTCTTAGCGCATCGTCGATGGCGCGTCGGTAGACCTGTGCGGTGCGGGCCACATAGAAGTGTGACTTGGTGCGACCCTCGATTTTGAGCGAATCGATGCCCATATCGACTAAGGCTTTGACGTGCTGCACAGCGCGCAGATCCTTGGAGTTCATAATGTAGGTGCCGTGCTCGTCTTCCCACGCTGGCATCAACTCACCTGGGCGGGTCTTTTCTTCCAACAGGAACATCTTTCCTTCAGCGGGCTTAGCCTGCGCGGCGGGGTCAAAGTCTTCCACCACCTTAGCGGGAATGATGTCACCCTCAAGGGTTTGGGTCGCCTCGGCGGTTTTGTAGTCCCAGCGGCAGGTATTGGTACAAGTACCCTGATTGGGGTCGCGCTTGGACATATAACCCGACAGCAAACAGCGGCCGCTGTAGGCAATACACAGGGCGCCATGGACAAACACTTCTAGCTCGATATCGGGGCATTCTTGGCGAATTTCCGCCACTTCATCTAGGGACAATTCACGCGACAAAATAATGCGCGTCAGACCCATCTTTTTCCAGAATTTAACCGCCGCGAAATTCACCGCGTTAGCCTGTACCGACAGGTGCACCGGCATATCGGGCCAGGTTTCACGCACCATCATAATGAGGCCGGGATCGGACATAATCAGCGCATCGGGGTTCATTTCGATGACGGGCTTCATGTCGTCCAGATAAGTGCGCACCTTGACGTTGTGCGGCGCGATATTCGAGGCAATGTAGACCTTTTTGCCTATGCCGTGAGCCTCCTCAATAGCACCTGCGATAACATCGTGGCGACTGAATTCGTTTTCTCGCACGCGAAGACTGTAACGCGGCTGCCCCAAGTACACCGCATCGGCGCCGTAGGCATAGGCGTAGCGCATCGATTTGAGCGAACCGGCGGGAGAAAGCAACTCTGTCTTCATGGGGTAAAACTCTGTATTGATCAAAAGGGCGCGCATTATAGCGCATGGCTGGTGAATTTTTAATCGTCGCCATTTAACTCGGTGTTTTCGCGCAAGCAGTGCTAATTTGCTGCCAACCATGGAGGAACCTATGAAACCATTCAAACATCTCGCCCTTTACAGCGCGCTATTGCTCGGCATGAGCGCTTGCAGCAATGAACCCGCCATCGATGTCGCCGCCGAATCGGCCAAAGCCAATCAAATGTTCGACGACATGTATATGGAACACGTCATGCGCAGCCCCAACTGGCAGTCTTTCCTCGGTATGAAGGACAACCAGGACAAGTGGTCCGACATCGACGATGCCGAAGCGCTAGCGTCGGTAGAATTGAGCAAGGCACAACTGGCCAAGGTCAAAGCGGATATCAACCCTGCTCACCTCGATGAACAGACCCAGTTGAGTTACCGCCTGTTTATCGAGCGCTGGCAAGATGACATCGACAGCCTCGCGTGGCGCGACCACGCCTACCCCATCACCCAAATGCGCGGCACCCACACCAGTGTCGCCACCATGCTTATCAACCAACACCCCATTAGCAGCGTGGACGATGCACAGGACTACATCGCCCGCCTGAATGCCATTCCTAAACTGTTTGGTCAATTACAAGACATTCTGGTAAAGCGTGCCGACAAGGGCGTAATTACCCCCAAATTCACTTGGCCCGAGATGATCAATGCCTCGCAAAACATCATCAGCGGCGCCCCCTTTGACGATGGCGAGGCCTCGACCATTTGGGCTGACTTCAACAAAAAGATCGCCAAACTGGACACCGATGAAGACACCAAGCAGCAATTATTGGACGACGCCAAAGCGGCGCTGATGAACAGCGTTAAACCGGCTTATGACAGTTTGATCGCCCTGATGCGTGAATTAGAAACGCGCGCCACCGATGACGACGGCGCTTGGAAACTCCCCAATGGTGAAGCCTACTACCAACACCGTTTGGAAAGCATTACCTCCACCAAACTGACCGCGCAGGAAATTCACGATATTGGTTTGGCGGAGGTGGCTCGCATCCACGATGAAATGCGCGCCATCATGAAGCAAGTGGGCTTTGAAGGTTCGCTGCAGGAATTCTTTGAGTTTATGCGCGTCGACCCACAGTTTTACTACCCCGATACCGAGGAGGGTCGCCAACGCTACCTAGACGAAGCGACCGCGCTGATCGACAACATGAAAGGCCGCCTCGACGAACTGTTCTATACCAAACCCAAGGCGGACCTGGTGGTTAAAGCAGTGGAACCCTTCCGCGAAAAATCCGCCGGCAAGGCGTTCTATCAACGCCCCGCGCCGGATGGCAGCCGCCCTGGCATGTACTACGCCAACCTGTATAAGATGTCGAGCATGCCCACCTACCAAATGGAGGCGCTGGCCTACCACGAAGGCATTCCGGGGCACCATATGCAGCTTGCTATCTCGCAGGAACTAGATGGACTGCCCCGCTTCCGCCGTTTCGGCAGCGCGACGGCCTACACCGAGGGTTGGGGCCTTTACTCTGAGTTCGTGCCCAAAGAGATGGGCCTGTACGAAGACCCCTACTCAGACTTTGGCCGCTTAGCCATGGAGTTGTGGCGCGCCTGCCGCTTGGTGGTCGATACCGGCATTCACCAATTGCGCTGGACGCGCCAAGAGGCGATCGACTACTTGGTGGAAAACACCCCCAACCCCGTGGCTGACGCCGAAAAAGCCATCGGCCGCTACATCGTATGGCCCGGCCAGGCCACCGCTTACAAGATCGGCATGCTAAAAATCATCGAATTACGCGAAAAAGCTCGCGACGCCTTGGGCGAGAAGTTCGACATCCGCGGCTACCACGACGTGATTCTGCGCAATGGCCCCCTGCCTTTATCGATGCTTGAGGAAGAAGTCGACAAGTGGATTGCTAAGCAACGTACTTAACCCTTCATGCATGCTCTGCCTCGCCATAGGCAGAGCATTGTCATCTTTCAGGTTTCGTTCATAAAAGCCTGATATTATTCGGCGCAAATGCTAAACACCGTCGTAAAGGATTAACCATGAGCACCATGCAAACCAGTCAAAAATTCCGCACCTACCACCGTCTGCTAGGCTTTTTCCTGGCCGGCATTATGGCGGTATACGCCATCAGTGGCACGATTTTGATATTTCGTAAAACCGACTTCTTGAAATACGAACAACTGGTCGAACGTCAACTGCCACCATCGCTTCGCGCCGACCAATTGCAAGGCCAATTGCGTGTGCCTTCACTGGATATTACCAACGAAACCGCCACCCGCATTGAATTCAGCAACGGCAGCTACGACCGCGAAACGGGTTTAGCAACCATCACCATGAAGGACTACCCGGCGGCGATTGGTAAGCTGATCAAACTGCATAAGGCAACCGACAAAAGCCCGCTGTTCTACTTGAACATTTTCTTTGGCGTGTCGTTGCTATTTTTTGTGATCTCATCGTTCTTTATGTTTTTGCCCAAACTGCCCCAATTTAAGACCGGTATTAAGGTCGCCATAGGCGGTGCTGCCTTTGCTCTTGCCATCATTATGTTTGGCGGCTACTAAGCTGGCGCAATACAACCTAAAAAAGCATGAAGAAAAAACTTGCTTATTAGAAAAAACTAAATTAGATTTACTTCATGATTGCAGCACATGCTGCACCCTCCCAAGTCTGTATCTTGTTACGCGGCCCGATGGCCGCGTTTTTTTTGCCTTTCTTTTCAATTCTTAAGCTAGCTCAAAGTCGCCAGGGCAGGTTTCGCTAGAATAATTCGCATACTTGTATTTTAGAAAAAACTAATTTAGTATTTTATGAAATAAAAGAGATCACTAATATGCAACACGACGACATCCTTGATCACAGCCTTGAGGCGAGCGAACTACTCAAGAGCATGGGTAACGCCCAAAGGCTACGCATACTGTGCCTATTGAACAAATCATCGCGTGCACTGGCGGTTAATGAGATCAAAGATCAACTCGACATTGGCCAGTCGGCGCTATCGCAACACCTGTCTAACCTACGCCACGCGGGCTTAGTCGTCACGCGGCGCAAAGCGCAAACCATTTACTACTCGGTCGCCCAAGGACCCACCGGCGACATCATCAGCATTCTGCAAAACAACTTTTGCAACAAGGACTCCAATCATGCTTAAGCACTCACTGACCGCCGCCTTCTCGATGTTGTTATGCCTTGCCGCCAGCAGCCATGCTGATCCACTGGCAACGCACACCATTGCTGCTACCAGCGTGCCACAGTATTTGCCGCTGGAGGGTGTGGTCGAGGCCACTAACCGCGCTGTTGTGTCCGCTCAAACCGCGGGCCGGGTATTGGAAATGCCCTATGAAATTGGGGATGAGGTTGTCGCTGGCAGCATGATTGTGAGCATTACCAACACCGAACAGCGCGCGGGTTACGACGCGGCGTTGGCCCAACTCGCCGCCGCCAAAGCACAGGCCGCCGAAGTCGCCACCCAGTACAACCGCATCGCTGAGCTTTACAGCAAGCAACTTGTGTCCAAAACCGATTTCGACCGCAGCAAAGCTGCCCGCGACAGCAGTGACGCCGCCGTAAAAGCCGCTGAAGCAGGTCTGCGCCGGGCCAAACAAACCCTGGCATACACCGAAGTTTACGCCCCCTACAGCGGTATTGTGGTCAATCGCCTCGTTGAAATAGGCGAGTCAGTGGCACCCGGCACCCCGCTGCTGGAAGGCTTAGCGCTCGACGCCATGCGGGTGCGTGTCGATCTTCCCCAATCAGCCGCTGATGCCCTCAACAAATACAACGCCGCCTTGGTGGTATTGGATAACGGCAGTGCTATGACGCCCAGCAAAATCCGACTTTCGCCCAAGGCCAACGCTATTAGCCACACCTTTACCAGTTTGATGGATCTCCCCTACGGCGAGCGCGTGCTCCCCGGCAGCTTGGTCAAAGTGATGGTGGCATTGGACGAGCGTGAGACCTTGAGCATTCCCAACAGCGCCATTGTTGAGCGCGGCGACATCGAAGGCGCCTACGTCGTTAGCGACAATGGTATCGAACTACGCTATTTGCGCTTGGGTCGCGACCTGGGTGATAGCACCGAAGTGCTGGCAGGCTTAGCAGCCGGTGACCGTGTCGCCCTCGATCCCATCGCAGCCACTATCGCGCTGCGCCAGGCGGGTGAGGAATAAGTATGGATATGCATAAAATGGGTATTTCCGGCCGTGCCGCGCTGAGTTTCTTACGCAGTGAAATCACCCCGCTACTTGCCTTGGTGGGCTTATTACTAGGCATCTTCGCGGTCATCGTCACCCCCCGCGAAGAAGAACCACAAATTAACGTCACCTTCGCCAATGTGTTCATCCCCTTCCCCGGCGCCAGTGCGCGCGAGGTAGAGGCCGCGGTCACCACCCCCGCTGAACACATCGTGTCAGAAATCGAAGGCATCAAGCACGTTTATTCCGCCAGCCAACCCGGCATGGCTGCCCTGACCGTGCAATTCAAAGTGGGCGAACCGCGTACCGACGCCATCGTGCGCCTCTACAACGCCTTTTATGCCAACCCCGAACCCTTCGCACCCAACCTCGGTGTTGGCCAGCCCATCATCAAGCCCAAGGGCATCGACGATGTCCCCATTGTCAGCTTAACCTTGTGGAGCGACGATGCGGCGGTGGACGGTAATGCTCTACGCCAATTGGCCAAGGGCCTAAAAAATGAATTACAACGCGTCCCGGGCACCCGTGAAATCAACACCATCGGCGGCAGCGACACGCGCGTTAAAGTCACCTTAGACCCTGCGCGCTTAGCGGGTTACCAATTGTCACTCGACGACCTGCGCCTCAGTTTGAGCAGCGCCAATGCCAGCACCGATGCGGGGCGTTTAGTGCGTGACAACCAAGAGATCATTGTACAAGCCGGTACCTTCCTAACCGACCCCGATGCTGTTGGTGATCTAGTGATCGGCTTGAGCAACGGCGCGCCGATCTATTTGCGCGATGTGGCCAGCGTGGACTTGAGTGCGCAAACGCACAAACAATACGTCACCCACACTCCTGCAGCGGGCGACTTCACCCCCGCGGTGACAATCGCCATCGGCAAAAAGCCTGGCGAGAACGCGGTAGATGTTGCCAACGCCATCATCGCTCGACTGGATGACATGAAGGGCATCTATTTGCCCGACAACATTCAGGTAGATATCACCCGCAACTACGGCGCGAGCGCGGAAGACAAAGCGCAAACACTGATCAAAAAGCTGATCTTTGCCACCCTGTCGGTCATTCTGTTGGTGCTGTGGGCGCTGGGTAAACGCGAAGCCCTAGTCGTTGGCGCGGCTGTCGTTGTCACGCTGGCCATCACCCTGTTCGCCTCGTGGGCGTGGGGTTTTACCCTTAACCGCGTGTCTCTTTTCGCGCTGATTTTCTCGATCGGCATTTTGGTTGACGACGCCATCGTGGTGGTTGAGAACATCCATCGCCACATGAGCCACGGCGACAAAAGTCTTGCCGAATCTATACCCTTGGCGGTTGACGAAGTCGGTGGCCCCACTATTTTGGCGACCTTCACCGTGATCGCCGCGCTGCTGCCGATGGCCTTCGTCACGGGCTTAATGGGTCCTTATATGCTGCCCATCCCCATCAATGCCTCAACTGGCATGCTGATCTCCTTGGTAGTGGCCTTCGTATTCACGCCGTGGATGTTCATGCGCTTGTTCAAAAACGACAAACACAACGCGGCCCACAGCGGCGAATCAAAGCAACAGCAACGCCTTAATGCACTCTTCACGCGAGTACTGACTCCCTTCTTGGGTGGCGACAACGGCGGTCGTGCACGCTACGGTTTGCTGGGCGTGATTATGCTACTGATTGCCATGAGCCTACTAATGGTTAGCCAACAGGCGGTGATCATGAAGATGCTGCCGTTTGATAACAAAAGCGAATTCCAGGTGATCGTCGATATGCCTGAAGGCACCCCGCTAGAAACTACCCAAGCGGCGCTGCAAGCCATGGCCAACGACCTACGCCAATTGCCCGAACTGCAAAGCGCGCAACTGTACGCCGGCACCGCTTCACCGATTAACTTTAACGGCTTAGTGCGCCAGTACTACCTGCGCAGCGAACCCCACCAAGGCGATATTCAGGTCAACCTGCTGGACAAGTCTGAACGCGATCGCAAATCGCACGCCATTGCGCTGGAAGCGCGCGATTTAATCCAGGCATCGGCCGCCCGCTTTGGCGCTAATGTAAAAGTGGTGGAAATGCCCCCTGGTCCACCGGTGATGGCACCCTTGGTGGCTGAAATATACGGTATGGATTACGCCGGCCAACAACAGGTGGCTGAGCATGTTGCCACAGTGTTTAACAATACCGCCGACGTGGTCGATGTGGATACCACCATTGAAGCCGCGCAAACGCGCTGGACCATCGTGGTCGATCGCGACCGCGCCAACAGCCTCGGCCTTGATCAAGCGCGCATCGTCAACGACATCCATACTGCCCTGCGCGGCTCTACTCTTTCATACCTGCACAACGACAACCGCAGCGAGCTCACCCCCATTGTGCTGTCACTTTCTTCAAGCGAGAAATCTGATCTATTAGCCCTACAACAGCTACGCATCCGCGGCGCTAACGGCCAACTCATCCCACTCGCCAATGTAACGCGGGTGATCGAAGAGTCCCGCCAGCAGACCATTTACCACAAAGATCTGCAGCCAGTGGTATATGTCATGGGTGATGTGGCCGGCGGCAGCGATAGCCCACTGTACGGCCTGATCGACATCGCAGCTGCACTAGCAGAACCGCTGCCCGATGGCAGCACCCTGCAAAGCTATTACATGGACCAACCCGGCAATCCCTACCAATGGAGCATGAAATGGGATGGCGAGTGGCAGGTCACCTTTGAGACCTTCCGCGACATGGGCATCGCCTACTCGGTGGGCCTGATCATGATCTACCTGTTAGTAGTGGCGCAGTTCCGCTCCTACAGTATTCCGCTGATCATTATGGCACCGATTCCGTTGACCATTATTGGCATCATGCCCGGGCACGCCCTGCTGGGTCAGCAGTTCACCGCGCCGTCGATGATCGGCATGATTGCACTGGCCGGGATTATTGTGCGCAACTCGATTCTGTTAGTGGACTTCATCCAACAGCAAATCAAAGCGGGGCACAGCATTCAGCAGGCCACAATCGACGCCGCCGCGGTGCGCTCACTGCCGATTGCCTTGACCGCCGTAGCGGCCATGATGGGAGGATTCTTCATCCTCGACGACCCCATTTTTGGTGGACTCGCGGTGTCGCTGATCTTCGGTTTGCTAGTGTCTACCGTACTGACCTTAGTCGTGATACCGGTGGTGTATTACCATTATCACTACCGGCATTTTGAAGAATAGACTTTCCTAACGGGCTGCAGTTATAGCCGCCCATTTTCGAAGTACTATCTTCTCAATTAATATTCTAAACTCTTATCATCAACCACAGGAGTTAGAATATGGAAGGATTGTCCGTAGGTGCCATCAGCACCCTAGTTATCGCCGTCTTTATTATCGTGACACTCTTCAAAGGGGTGCACACCGTCGACCAATCGAACGAGTATGTAGTGGAGCGTTTCGGAAAATTCCGCACCACGCTGACCGCCGGTATCAACATCATCATTCCCTACATCGACCGCGTCGCGCACAAGGTCAGTATTTTAGAACGCCAATTGCCGAGCTTCTATATTTCGGTCATCACTCGCGACAACGTTGAGGTCAACCTGGAGTCGACGGTATTTTTCCGCATCACCGACCCCAGCAAGTCGGTCTATCGTATTCGCAACGTCGATCAAGCCCTGCAAACCACCGCCGAATCGATCGTGCGCTCGGCCGCAGGCAAGCTTGATCTCGATGAACTGCAATCGTCACGTTCGCAAATGAACCAAGAAATTTTAGAGAATCTACGTGATGCCGCGGAGATCTGGGGCGTGGAAATTACCCGTTCTGAAATCACCGACGTGCAGGTGGATGAACAAACCAAACAAGCCCAGCGCCAACAACTCAACGCCGAACGCGAACGCCGCGCCACCGTGGCGCGCGCTGAAGGTGAAAAGCGTTCGATCGAGCTGCAAGCCGAGGCCAAACTATTCGAAGCGCAAAAACAGGCCGATGCTATACGCGTGAAAGCCGATGCCGATGCCTATTCTGTTGAGATCGCCGCCAAAGCGATCGCCGAGCAAACCCGCTTGATTGCAGAAGCCATCAACAACAATGGACAGGCCGCGGTGCAGTATGACATTCTGCAAAAACAAGTCGGCGCCCTGACAACCATGGGCGCCAGCCCGAATAGCAAGACATTGGTGGTGCCCACCGACGTCACTAAGACCCTTGGCGGTCTGGAAGTCATTAAGGATTTGTTGAAGTCATGATGGAATTTGGATGGGAGCTTTGGCTGGTCATTGGGCTAGTGTGTATTGCCTTAGATATGATCGCTGGGCTGGAATTTTTCGTACTGTCGTTTGGCCTTGGCGCGCTCGCCACCAGCGGATTGATCGCTATTGAAGCCACCGAACTACTCGCCACCGGCAACTGGAAAGCGCAGTTGCTATGCACCAGCGTGATTGGCCTAGCGGTGGTTTTCCCAATCCGCAACGCGGTAAAAAAATCGATGCCCGAAGAGGATATCAACCACTATTAGCGTTGGTATTGGGGCCTTGGACGACCAACCTGTGGGACCTTGGACGACCAACCTGTGGGACCTTAGACGACCAACCTGTGGGACCTTAGACGACCAACCTGTGGGACCTTTGACGGCCAACCTTTGGGACCTTAGACGACCAACCTGTGGGACCTTTCTCGAAGAGAAAGGGAATAATTTAAATTTCAGAATATCTACTAAATTGTTCCCTTGTTCTGCGCACACAAAATCGTCGGGAACGATTTTGAACAGCTTAAGCTGGCCCGAAGGGTTAGCAACATGGATGTTGCTAATAAGGTCCCACAGGGGGAACAAGGCCCCATTAGTATCATCTTGTCTATGAAAAAACTCTGATCTATGCCGTTGCGCCTGGAGCGCAACCCCGCGGAGCGCGACCGCAGCGAATCAAGCAAGAGACATGTATTGACATGGATGTCATGTATGCGGGTAATGCAGGAGCAACTGCCCGCGAAGCCAGATGAGCAAGGGACAAAGTGAGGGACAGGATGTCCCGAACGGTATAAATCGCCGCTCCCGGGCGTCCTGCCCTCCGCGGTATAATTACATCCATGTAAAAAAAGCCCCGCGGTGCAACGCACGGCGGGGCTCAAATGAGACCTGGATAATGATCTATTCGAAAGAGCGAATCAGGGTACTGATAGTCTCTTTCGCATCACCAAACAGCATGCGCGTATTGTCCTTGTAGAACAGCGGGTTTTCAATGCCCGCAAAGCCCGATGCCATAGAACGTTTCAAAACGAACACGGTGCGCGCCTTGTCGACGTTGATCACAGGCATGCCGTAAATAGGCGAAGATTTCACTTCGCGTGCCGCGGGGTTCACCACGTCGTTGGCGCCGATCACGATCGCCACGTCAACGTTTTCCATACGGGGGTTGATCTCGTCCATTTCCAACAACTGGTCGTAGCTCACGTCAGCTTCAGCCAACAGTACGTTCATGTGGCCAGGCATACGTCCCGCCACTGGGTGAATACCGTAGTTTACTTCGCAGCCGTTGCGCTCCAACAGTTCTTGCAGTTCTTTCACCACGTGTTGGGCCTGCGCTACCGCCATACCGTAACCGGGAATAACCGCCACAGAGCTAGCTGCTTCTAATACATAGAAAGCGTCATCGGCAGAGATGGGCTTAATCTCGCCTTCCACTTCCACTTTGTCGTTGCTTACGGCACTAAAGCCAGAGAACAGTACGTGGCCGAGTGAACGGTTCATCGCTTTGCACATAATCTGGGTCAGAATAATGCCTGAAGCCCCCACCAGCGAACCAGCGACGATCAAGATATTGTTGCTAACCGCGAAGCCTGCAGCACACGCCGCCAGACCAGAGTAGGAGTTCAGCAACGAGATCACCACGGGCATGTCGGCACCACCAATGGGGATAACCGCCATAATACCAAACAGGAAAGATAAACCGATCGCAGCATACAACCACATGTGGTTGCTTGGGTCGACACTGAACATGTAACCACAAGCGATCACTGCCAGCACCACCAGACCATTCACTACGCGTTGGCCGGCGAACATCATGGGGCGACCGTTGATCTTCTCGCTTAACTTGGCCCAAGCGACTAAAGAACCGGTGAAAGTCACGCCGCCGATCAAGATCGACAGGAAGATGGTCACGGCCATGAACACGCTACTGCCTGGCTCAATCGCCGCCCAACCCACAAACAATGACGCCAAACCACCAAAACCGTTAAACAACGCTACCAATTCTGGCATGCCGGTCATTTCAACGCGCTTCGCGGCAAAAGCACCGATCAGCGAACCAACAACGATGCCGATACCGATCATTTGATAAGACATGATGCCCTTGTCGGCTAAGGTAACGACCACCGCAATCAACATCGCAACCGAAGACAACATATTACCTTGGCGCGCCGTTGCAGGTGAACCCAAACGCTTCAGGCCAAGAATGAAAAGCACCGCCGCAACGACGTAGGCCATATTAATACCTAAGAGACCCATGACTTACTTCTCCTTCTTCTTGAACATGGCCAGCATACGATCGGTTACCATGTAACCGCCCACCACGTTAACCGTCGCGAGCACAACCGCGGCAAAACCTAACCATTCGACCATATCGCCTTTTCCGTTACCGGCATAAACAATAGCGCCTACCACGGTGATGCCAGAAATCGCGTTGGCACCAGACATCAGAGGTGTGTGCAAGGTAGAAGGTACTTTATTGATCAATTCAAAGCCCAAAAAGACCGACAGGATCAATACAAAAGACAAATAAACGGGGGTTAAATCAACCGCCCCTAAACCGAGCATTTCCATGATTAGGACCCCGCTCTTACATTCTTGATAGTTTCGTTAACGATCTCGCCGCCGTGAGTAATCACACAGCCGGGCAAAATATCGTGGTCAAAGGTCAGCACGAACGAACCAGTCTCGTCATCCCAGCTGTCATCCAGCAGGTTGAACAAGTTGGCAGCGTACATTTGACTGGCGTCGCGAGGTACATCATTGGCCCAGTTGCCGGTGCCAATAATTTTCACACCGTTGTCGGTGGTTACAACTTCGCCGGGCTTTGAACCCACCACGTTGCCACCGTTTTCGGCCGCCATATCGACCACCACTGATCCTGGCTTCATCGCCGCAACAGCGTCAGCACCGACGATCACAGGGGGTTTACGACCAAATAATTGAGCGGTAGTAATCACGATATCCGACTCGGCGATCTCGGCCGCTTGGCCCTGCTTTTGGATCTCCATTTGCTCGGGCGTCAAGGCAACGGCATAGCCATCTTTGGTTTGGCCGGTTTCACCCAAGTCGATATCGAGGAATTTTGCACCCAGTGATTGCACTTGCTCAGCCACAACGGCGCGGGTATCAAAGCCAGTAACACGTGCACCCAAGCGTTTAGCGGTAGCAATGGCCTGCAGGCCAGCTACGCCAACACCGATGATGAATACTTTAGCGGGCTTCAATGTACCGGCAGGGGTCATCATCATGGGCAAAATACGGTCGAGATATTCCGCCGCTTTAATCACCATCACATAGCCGGCCAAGTTCGCTTGCGAACTCAACGCGTCCATCTTTTGGCTTCGCGTCGAACGAGGAATCATTTCCATGCTAATCGAGGTCACGCCTTGTGCCGCCATGGCGTCAATCAACGCGTGCTCGTTGAAGGGGTCCAAGAAGCTGATATGAATGCAGCCGCTTTTGAGTTGCGCCACTTCCTCAATAGAGGGTTTGTGCAATCGCAACACAATATCCGAACGGCCGAAAATATCGGCGCGGTCACTGCTGTCAAACACCGACGCACCCGCGTCGATATAGTCTTGGTCGTTGTAACCCGCACCGGCACCCGCACCGCTTTCAACAGCGATCTCGGCGCCCTTACGGATCAACTTTTTGGCCACATCGGGGATCGTAGCGACACGGTTCTCCCCAGCCAAAGTTTCCTTTGGTACGCAAATTAACATGCTTGTTACTCAACTCGTCGTAGGTAGTTCTTGTTTATATCCGCATGGCACTTTTGCCACCGGTGGCAGTATATGCATTTTGATAAAAATATCAACATTGCTATGCAGCCTTATTTTAGAAGCAACTAATCTAGCAGAGTTGAGCACAAATACCACCCCTTTTTAGCAAAGTTTATTGTCACATTGGCCATAAACAGCCGTTTTTAGGCCGTATAGCTTAAAAAACCAACAGCCACATCAGCCCGTAAAACATCTTCTAACCATGTAAAATTTCAAGCATTATTAGCCATTGAAAACCTTGACAAACATTTGCCACCGGTGGCAACATGTTGCCAACAAAAAGCAATTCAGCCAATTTATTCTGGGTATTTCGACATGACAAAGACGCTTGCTCTCCACCCGGCGCGCCTGCTTCCAAGCAATCCATCCACGCGGGAGATCGCCCTCCGGCTCTACTCTGCTGTTGCTGGCCTGCCCATTTTGAGCCCGCACGGGCACACAGACCCTGCTTGGTTTGCAGATAATCAGCCCTTTTCAAATGCGACCGAACTACTGATTAAACCGGACCACTATGTGTTTCGTATGCTGCACAGCCAAGGTATCCCCCTCGAAGCTCTCGGCATAAGAAGTCGCAACACCAATATCGAAGTAGAGCGCGACGACCGAAGAATTTGGCGAATTTTCGCAGAACACTACTATTTATTTGCTGGCACGCCATCACGCATGTGGCTTGATCATGTTTTCAGCGAAATCTTTGGCATCGATGTCGTACTTAACCGCGATACCGCCGATCACTACTTTGATCACATTAATCGCCTGCTCGCGAGCGAAGAATTTTTGCCGCGAAACCTTCTAGATCGCCTCAACATCCAGTGTATTGCCACCACCGAGTCGCCACTCGACGACTTGCGTCACCACAAGAAAATTATCGCTGATGGCCTCGGACACAGAGTTATTACGGCTTATCGCCCAGACAATGTGGTCGACCCAGAATTCGAAGGATTTCATGACAATATCAAGACTTTTGGTCAACTGACGGGCTGCGATACCACTACCTGGCAGGGTTACTTGGCAGCTCACAAAGTGCGCCGCCAATACTTTGCGGATCACGGCGCCACATCCACCGATCACGGTCATCCCACGGCAACCACTGCAAACTTAACCAACAGTGAGTGTGAAACCTTGTTCAATAAAGTATTAGCCAACGACTTTACACCCGCAGAAGCTGATCTTTTTAGAGGCCAGGTGCTCACTGAAATGGCGGGAATGTCGATTGAAGATGGTCTGACTATGCAGTTACACCCAGGCTGTGTTCGCAATCACAACAGTTACGTGTATGAAAACTTTGGCCGCGATAAAGGCGCAGACATTCCCGATCGAACAGAATACGTGCATGCATTACGACCATTACTCGGCAAATATGGCAACGATCCGCGTCTGAAGTTGATTTTGTTTACCCTTGATGAGACCGTCTACAGCAGAGAGTTTGCACCGCTGGCGGGGCACTATCCCAGCTTATTCTTAGGCCCTGCTTGGTGGTTCCACGACAGTCCAGAAGGTATGCGTCGCTTCAGACAACAAACCACCGAAACCGCTGGCTTCTATAACACCGTTGGATTCAATGATGACACGCGAGCCTTCCTTTCCATCCCCGCTCGGCACGATGTCGCGCGCCGCATGGACTGCGGGTTTCTTGCCGAGCTGGTGGCGGATCATCGACTTGATGAAGAAGAAGCCAAGGCCATTGCGGTTGATCTGACCTTTAACTTGGCTAAGCGCGCCTACAATCTACCCGGTTAACGCCGGGTAGAATCACGCTCCACTAAACGCGGCATAAAGCCGCCATCAACCACACAGCGGTCGTTATTCAGTAGCGCCAAGATCTTGTGAGCGGCAGCTGCCGCCATCGCATTATCATCACGTCTCAAGGTCGTTAACGAGGGCTTAAATCGGGAGGCCATGGGTTCATCATCGTACCCCACTACCAAAAGATCATTTGGCACCCTAATTCCCAGATCTTGCGCAACGTGTATGGTAGCAATCGCCATCTGATCATTTGAGGCAAATATCGCATCGGGCCTAGGTTTGCGCTGCAACAGCGAGCGTGCGGCAACAATACCCGAATCATAGGTGTAATCACCTTCTGCAATATGCTGCGGTAAAAGTTCCAACTCTCTCTCTAGCAGAGCACTCTTAAATCCTTCAAAGCGCTCTGTGGTTGAGAGACGATTTTTAGCACCTTTTATGACAGCCACGTGCTTAGCCCCTTTAGCAGCAAATAGATCAGCCACTTGAGACATAGCCTGACGATCGACAGAAACCACTTCATTTTTGTGTCGATTGAGTGATCTCGCTGCCAAACAGACAAAAGGAACATCCTTATCTTCCAGGGCTTGCAGCAAGTGATCTTGCATAGATATAGGTGGCATAATAATCAAGCCATCCAAATTGGAACGACTGACAAACTTCAACACATGCTCCGAAATCATGGGAGCTTCATAGGACATTGGGTGCACAACTAATTCGTAACCCAAGGGCGATAACGTCGAGATCAAGCCCTTTTGAACTTCGTGAATGACCACAGCGTTGGGCTCATCGTAAATCAAACCAATCAGATAAGAACGGCTCGATGCCAACCCGCGGGCCTGTTTGCTAGGGGAATAATCATACTGCTCAAACAAAGCAAGAATTTTTTCACGCGTTTCACGATTCACGTTGGCCGAGTTATTCAGCACGCGCGAGACGGTTCGCTTAGAAACGCCAGCCATTGCCGCGATATCATTGATAGTGATAGCTGCTTTACTGCTTTGCTTTTCCATTAGACTTCCAAGGTTGTGGGCATGTCGGAGCCGGCAATAATAGCACCACGATGCTGTATAACGGTACCGGCTAGTGTATGCCCGCCTAGACAGGCCTCTTCGCATGAGGCACCGCTTAAACGACGCGCCAAATAGCCAGCATTAAAGGAATCCCCGGCCCCCGTCGAATCCACCACATGGCTGATTTTCAAACTCGCAACGCGAACAGATTCGCCACTGGTCTGTACTATGGCACCTTCAGACCCTAATTTAACCACGCACTCTGCCACGCCCATGCTGGCATAGCGCGATAGCGTGTCCTGAGGTGTCGCATCGCCAAACAGTAAAACTTCATCGTCGAAGGTGGGCAACGCAATGTCCGTCACGGTCAACATAGCATTTATTCTTTTTTTCGCTTGAGTGGCATCGAACCATCCCCGCGGGCGATAATTGATATCAAATACCACTTGAACCCCACGCGCACGTAATTCTGCTAGGCCAGCCAAAAACAGCGTTGTACTGGCCTCGCTCATCAGCGACAACGTTATCCCAGACATATAGATAACGTCGAAGTGAGCCAGCGATTTAAGCATTACCTGACAATGATCTTCATTCGACAACCATTGCTTGGCAGCCGACTGACTGCGCCAATAACTGAAGCTCCTCTCGCCAAAATCATCCGTCTGAATCATATACAGGCCAGGCATCTCACCCGGCAAAATGACCACCTGATCAGTAGTAACACCCTCAGCGCGCCACTCCGCAAGTAACCATTGGCTATAGGGGTCATCACCCAGTGCGGAAAAGTACGCTACCTCACAACCAAGGCGCGCCATATAAACGGCGGTATTCAATGTATCACCACCGAAATTAAAGGTGCATGGCATGGCGCGGCTCAACCTTCCTGCCGCGGCGTTGGAAATTTCGAGCATACACTCGCCGATAACAGCTACTTTCATATCAAATTCACATCAATCCAAACAAGGTCGGCAAAAATTCACTGAACCAAGGTACGTAGGTAACGAGTAATAAAGCTATAAACATCGCCACATATAGCGGCATTATCGGCCTAACAATATCCATAATGCCGGTTTTCGCCACCGCACAACTCACGAACAAAACGCTACCTACGGGCGGCGTACACAAGCCAATCGATAAGTTGAGCACCATCATGATGCCAAAGTGCAATGGCGACATGCCCAGCGCGTCTACCACAGGTAAGAAAATAGGGGTAAAAATCAATACCGCGGGGGTCATATCCATAAACGACCCGACGATCAGTAGTGCCAAGTTGATAATTAAAAAGATAACGATGGGGTTGTCACTTAAACCCAGCAAGCCGTTGGCCACATTTCCAGGAATATCATGGAACGACAATAACCATGACATACCAACACTCGTGGCAATCAACAACATAACGATGGCCGTTGTTTCGGCAGATTTGAGAAACACGCCCTGCAGATCCGTTAACTTTATTTCGTGGTAAATAAAAACCGAGAGTATTAGCGAATAAATCACAGCAATAGCGCCAGCTTCTGTTGCCGTAAATACGCCGCCGATGATACCGCCGATAACCAGCACCACTAGAAAGAGGCTAGGGAATGCCTGAACCAAAGCGTGGAAAAACTCCCGCGAAGTCACACGACCGGACTTTGGTAGGTTATATCGTTTAGCATTGACCAGACATACAGTCATCAGCGCCAGCGCGACTAATATGCCCGGCAAATAACCGCCGATAAATAGGGCACCAATAGAAACACCACCACTGGCGATAGCGTACACAATCAAGATATTACTGGGCGGAATCAGTAGCCCTGTGGTAGCGGATGTTGCTGTCACTGCAGCGCTAAAATTCCGCTTGTACCCCTCCTTCTCCATTTCAGGCACCATAAAACCACCGATGGCAGAAGCCGCCGCAACCGCGGATCCTGAAATAGAACCAAACAAGGTGCAAGAAAGCACGTTAACCAATGCCAAACCACCAGGAACCATACCCAATAAACATTTTGCAAAGTTGATCAATCGCTTTGCGATACCACCCTGTCCCATGACCACACCCGATAAAACAAATAATGGAATGGCTAACAATGCAAAGGAGTTCAATCCACTAGCCATGCGCTGCGCCATCGTCAAAATTGCGGGTTCGGCACTGACCGATAGAAGTAGCGTCAGCAAGGTGGCGATACCTATACAAAATGCCACCGGCAACCCGATGACCAACAATACAAAGAAAGTTACTAATAGCGTGGCTTCGATCATGCTTCAGTCTCCTTCAACAAGCTTACGCAGTCGATCAACGCGTAGATAATAAGCATAACTCCACTGATGGGCAGGCACAGGTATACCCAAGCCATCGACCAGCCCAACGCGGGCGAAAACTGTTGTAGCTCATGGGTCATGGCTACTAATTTAATACCGCCGTAGACCATCACTAGCGCGGAAAAAAGTATCGCCAAGCTGTGCAACGCTATCTGTAAACGCCGCCCAGAGGCGGGCTTCAATCTATGAATCAACAATTCTAATCCAAGGTGCATTTTTAAATGGTAGGCATAGGCAGCACCTAACAAACCAATCCAAATTAGTGCAAAACGAGCAAGCTCCTCGGTCCACGAACTTGGACTATTCAAAGCGTAGCGCGATACCACCTGCCATGTGACACACGCCAGCATCACGGCCATGAGCAATGACAAAACTATCCGAAAAGACTTATCTAAGGTATTAATCACGACCTACTTCCTGAATTTTTGCGATAGTGTCGGCCAAGGCAGTTCCTTCAAATGAATCATGGAGATCAGCTACTTTAGCCTGAAAAAATGACGTATCTACACGATGAATAGTCACACCTGCCTTTGTCACTTCCGCCAAGGCATGTTCGGTGTCTTGCTGCCACTGAGCACGCTGGAAACTTATCGCAGCTTGCGCCGCCGACCTCACCCAGCCTTGTTGCTCAATTGTCAGCTCATCCCAAACGTAGCGACTGATCAGAAGCACATCGGGTACAGATGTGTGTTCATCTAAGGTTAGGTAGGGTGCCACTTCAAAATGACGTGCTAGAAAATAACTTGGAGGGTTGTTCTCTGCCCCATCGACCACCCCTTGTTGTAATGCTGTATAGAGCTCACCGTAGGCGATAGGCGTCGGGCTACCACCCAGCGCAGACACCATCGCCATAGCCATTTGACTTTCCTGCACACGAATTTTCAGACCTTGCAAATCCTCAGGCGCCGTGACTTGTCTTTCGGTGGTATAGAAACTTCTGCTACCCGCATCAAAATACCCCAACCCTATTAAACGGGCCGGACGAGCAGCGTTTAAAATTTCCTCACCGACGGGGGAATCGAGCACCTGCAGGAAATGCTGATGGTCGCGAAACACATAGGGTACATCGAATACTTGCATGGCTGGTATAAAGCTCACCAACGGGCTCGCGGAGACCTTGGTCATGCCAATGCTGCCTATCTGCAGCATTTCAATGAGGTCGCGCTCGGTTCCCAATTGTGCACTGGGATAGATTTGCAAGGTCATCGTATCGTCAGATAACTTTTCTAGCTGCTGTTTCATAGTCAGCATGGCACGGTGAATAGTGTGCTGAGTATCAAAGTTATGACCCATGCGAATGACCAAGCGATTATCGTCGCTAGCGCAACCGAAAAGCGCAGAAAACAGGAGGGTTATCAACAGTGCTTTATAACGCAACATTGTGCTTACCTTTATTATTGCCACCGGTGGCATACTATCGTATATAACTTCTTGCAGCAAGTAAAAACACCCATCTTTACTAAGCCAACCAAAAACGCCATGCGCTGCGTAATCTTAATTTTTCTTAAATACACCCCAAAGACTCACATCTGACAAAATCGCTGCTAAAATAGCCTTCTTAATCGATTAACCTTGAGGTTTTCCAAGATGAAACTAGCCGATATCAAACGCGAATGGTGGAAAGAAGCCATCGTCTACCAGATCTATCCCCGCAGCTTTCAAGACAGCAACGGCGATGGCATTGGCGACCTGCGCGGTATCATTCAGCGTCTAGATTACATCGCCAGCTTAGGTGTGCAGGTGGTGTGGCTGAACCCCATCTACTCGTCTCCCAACGATGACAACGGTTACGACATCTCAGACTACCGCAACATCATGGCCGAGTTCGGCACCATGGAAGACTTTGAAGAACTGTTGGCAGGCTTCCACGCCCGCGGTATCAAGGTGGTGATGGACTTGGTGGTCAACCACACGTCAGATGAGCACGAGTGGTTCAAGCAATCGCGCAGTTCGCGCGACAACCCCTACCGCGACTACTATCACTGGTGGCCTGCCGAAAAAGGCACGCCACCTCGCCGCTGGAGCTACTTCGATGAAGAGGCCAACGCCTGGCGTTACGACGCGCAAACTGATGCCTATTACTTGCACTATTTTGCTCGCAAGCAACCGGACCTCAACTGGGAAAACCCCAAACTGCGCGCCGAAATTTACGACATGATGCACTACTGGTTCAAAAAGGGCATCGACGGCTTCCGTATGGACGTTATCACCTTCATTTCTAAGCACGAAGATTGGCCAGACTTTGGGGATGAAAACCAAGGCTCCAAAATGATCGACCGCTACGCTGAAGGTCCTCGCCTGCACGAATACCTGCACGAAATGAACCGCGAGGTATTGCAGCACTACGACATTATGACGGTGGCAGAAGGCCCGGGCACCCATACCCACAATGTATTGGACTTGGTAGACGAAGACCGCCAAGAACTGAACATGAACTACCACTTCGACCACAACAATATTGGTGTAGGCGAACGTTTCATTATCAACGATGACTTCCAAAACTTGGTGAAGTTCAAGCAGGTCATGAGCGAATGGGATGACGCCCTCTCCCAAAAAGGCTGGAACACCGTGTATTTTGGCAACCACGACTTCCCGCGCATGGTCACTCGCTGGGGCAACGATGAACCCCAATGGCGTGAAGCCTCTTCAAAACTGTTAACCACCTATCTGTTATCGATGCGTGGCACGCCCTACTATTACATGGGCGACGAGCTTGGTATGAACAATATCAAGTTCGACGACATCGAAGACTACCGCGATCTGATGACCATCAACTGGTACCACCTGACCAAAGCTGAAGGTGGCGACTTGGACAAGTTCATGGCTTCGCACAAGCTCTGCGCTCGCGATAACGCCCGCACGCCCGTGCAATGGGACGCCAGCGAACACGGTGGCTTTACCACGGGGACGCCTTGGATCAAGGTCAACCCTAACTTCACTTATATTAATGCTGCCGCACAAGAAGACCTTGCCGATTCACCGCTGAATTACTTCCGCCGTATGGCCAAGTTGCGCAGCGAAAACTTGACGCTGATCTACGGTGCCTACGAATTGTTGTTACCTGAAGATGAAAACCTGTATGTCTTTAGCCGCAGCCTTGACGACGAAAAACTGTTAGTCGTTCTGAACTTCTCTTGTGAAGAACAAAACCTTCACGTAGGTGATGTCAAAGAGATAATGATCAATAACTACAACGATCTGATGCTATCGGATGGGTATCTTACCCTGCAGGGATGGCAGGCGGTGATTTTAAAATTGGCATAAAAAAAGAGGCGCATAAGCGCCTCAAATCGGGAAAAATGTTTACTCGGAGACGATAGACGCAAACAAATTTCTCATCGCAGTCTCGTTCACTGCCGAACGAAGCTGCTTAAGATAGTCCACCAAACGGGCTATCAAAACATCATCCTGTTGCCAGGACGTGGGGAAAACTGAGGTGATCGCTAAACAGTTGGTCACTACATCCACTTCCGCTACACTGTGGTCAATTCTTGCAAACGCTCCTGCCAGAGGGTCGTTAATCAGCAAGGCCTTTCCATCAGGCGCGCGACCAGACATGTAAATCAACCACGTAGCCAGCGCAAATTCAGTCACTGGCAACTGCTGGCCGCGCTGGCGAGCTTCTTCGATATGCGCCAACCAACGCTGCGGAATCTTTTGTGACCCATCGGTGGCGATTTGAACAAGCTTGTGGTTCAAGGTGGCATTGGCAAATCGATCAATCAGTGATTGGCAGTACGCCTCTACATCAATATCTACACTGATACTCGGTGTCGTTTCGGCCATATAAGCGCGCACAAGCGGCTGTAAAACATCGTCAACGATGGCGGCATCCACCGTGTTGTATCCGAGCAGTTGTGCACCATAGGCCAACAGTGAATGGCTGCCATTGAGCAAACGAAGTTTCATGGTTTCATAGCTGGCGACATCAGCGACAAACTCCACACCGACTTCTTCCAAGGCAGGACGGCCGGTAGCAAAGTCATCTTCAACCACCCACTGCGAAAACGCCTCCGTTTCGATGAGATTGCTATCCTCTATGCCGAAAGCTAGCTCAGCGGCTCGGCGCTTTTCTTCGGTGATAGCTGGCACGATGCGGTCTACCATACTGCAAGGAAATGACACATGATGCCCGATCCAATTCGACAGACCAACATCGCGCGCGGCAGCCATTTCCAACACCGCAGCTTTAACTCGCTTGCCATTGTGCGGCATGTTATCGCAACTCAACACTGTCAGGCCCGGCAAGCCCAATGCGCGGCGTCTATCGCAGGCAGTGGCTAACAACCCCGGTACACTCGCGACGCCATTGGATGCACTTAAATCGGCTACCACCTTTGGATCAGCACGGTTTAATCTGCCCGAAGCTGGCTCAATGCAGTACCCCTTTTCGGTAACGGTGAGCGTGACAATTTTGGTCGTTTCAGCGCATAAAACACCCAACAATTCGCTACGATCATCGCCAGCGAAGAGAGAGTGGATAACCGCTCGGACTTCGCGTACCGCAGCATGCTCTTCACCGGTGTATTCGATCACGTGATAGCGGTTGCCCGCGTCATTGAGATCGTCAACCAACTGGCGATTGGAGCGAATATTGGCTGCAACGATTCCCCACTCGCCCCCGTTGTTAACGTTTAAGAAGCGCTCAAGATAGACCGCTTGATGGGCGCGATGGAATGCCCCCAGCCCGATATGCACGATACCGGGCTGGACCTTTTGCAAGGAATAAAGACTGGTAATACGTTCGATGTACATCGCTTACTTCATCAACTGACGCATACTGCTAACTGTGTGAATCACACCGCGCAATTCCGCCAAGCCACGCATGCGGCCAGCATAGGCATAACCGGGGCGTGTGGTTTTGGCAATCACATCAATATCCATCGTGTGACCGTGATCAGGACGCATAGGGATTTGACCCATGATACCCTGCTCATTCGCTTCGCGTCTTGACTCCTCCGTCAGCAAGGCATTAACAATACCAATCATGTCGTTATCGCCATCGAGGTGATCCGACTCAAAGAACGAACCATCCTCCTCGCGCTTGATGTTGCGCAGGTGCACAAAATAAACGCGGTTGTGGAACTCGTTAATCATGGCCACCAAATCGTTGTCGCCGCGCGAACCAAATGAACCAGCACACATGGTAATGCCGTTAGCCACACTATTTATATGATTAACAATCAGGCGCGCATCCTCAGCGGTAGAAACCACACGGGGTAAACCAAACAATGAAAACGGTGGATCATCGGGGTGGATGGCCATTTTGATGCCCGCAGCCTCCGCGACCGGAATCACCTCATCCAAAAACATGAACAGATGCTGACGGTATTGATCGTTGCTAAACGAAGCAAACAATTCGATGGCTTGCTTAATGGTTGAAGCGTTGTACGAGCCTTCACCCCCTGGCAAGCCGGCAATAATATTGGATTCTAATGCTGCAATTTGCTCTGCTGTCATCGTGGCAAACAACTGCTCAGCCTTGTTTACAACGGCAGAGTTATAGCTGTCGCGTGCGCCTTCGCGCTGCAGAACAAAGATGTCATAGGCAGCGAAGTCAGTCATCTCAAACTTCAGCGCCACGCTATTATCACCTGCTTCAAAGGACAGACTTGTTCGTGTCCAATCCACTACCGGCATGAAGTTGTAACAAACGGTTTCGATACCCGCTTGGCCCAAGTTACGCAAGCTGATTTTGTAATTTTCAATCATGCGCTCAAAGTCGCCGGTACGGGATTTGATGGCGTTGTGCACTGGCACTGATTCCACCACAGACCACACCAAACCAGCCTCTTCGATAATACGTTTGCGCTCAAGAATATCAGCTAGCGGCCAAGCCTCTCCGGTCGGAATGTTATCCAACGCAGAGACAATACCGGTCGCGCCAGTCTGCTTGACTTGTCGCAGGGTCACAGGATCTTCTGGCCCAAACCAACGCCATGTTTCTTGCATAATATATTCTCTAAAATTATTCGCTATCGACTACGTTATCGATAACGCTTTGTAAGTGTTCCCGCATTGCTCGCCTCGCGGCATCGGCATCACCTTGAGCAATGGCGTCATAAATCAGAGTGTGCTGATCAATGACAGGCTTAACGCCTCGAGTTCTGAGTTTTTCGTGCATAAATTTGGCGATCGGCGTGGTCTTACTCAGCGTCCATAGGTGTTTGATTGACGCAAAAAGCGCGCTATTGCTAGAGGCCGTAGCAATGGCCAAGTGAAAATTCTCATCCGCCAACTCGTGATCGGTGATACGAGAATTTTCGTCCTCAATTTCATCGAGGTAGTGTTTGATGACATTGAGTTCTTCTTGGCTTGCTCGCTCGGCGGCAAGTGCTGCCGCCTCGCCTTCTATCAGCATGCGCGCCTCAAGAATTTCTATTGGACCCGCCGCATCGCTCAAAATACTCATGGGATTGCCAACCGCTTTCACATACACGCCTGAACCCGAGCGAATATCAACCATGCCAGAGATTTCCAGCGCAATCATCGCTTCCCGTATTGTGGGGCGACTCACGCCAAACATCTCTGCCAGATCCCGCTCTGAAGGCAGTCGCTCATTTTTCTTCAGCTCACCCTTTCGGATCAGCGAAGCCACCTGATCGGCCACCTTTAGGTACAGTCGTTCTGCTTTAACAATTTCAACCTTCATGATTATTCCCAGTTGTTGTTATAGAAATCCTGCAGCACAAAGTACGCTTGCTTGCGCTGGCCATTCTCGTCGATCAGGCCTTTGCGGTTGTAGTAATCTTGAACACCACTCAAAGCACGCAACATGGCTCGAAAATCCTTCAAAATCCATGGCGTCATACCTTGGACTTGTGGGCTGTTCGCCAGCATCTTGGTTTGCGCACGATAGACATTGGCTTGGTACTCCTCGGTCCAAATATGCGCGGCACCACCCTTGTTACCCGCTTTTGCGCCAGCACCGAATTCGGAGATATGAATGGGTTTGTCAAACACAGAAGAAATGCTCATGTCTGCCATATGTTTAAACATAAGAGGGCGCACGTCAGCCTGGCTTACATCGAGCATACGGTTCATCATACCGGAGTAATACCAACCAAAGTATTGGTTGTACGACACTATATCGGTGATCTCACCCAAGGGATCGCTAACAACATGGTTATAATGATCGGTTGCTGAAGGGATCGGTCCCTCTTGGCGGGCCAAGTAATCTTTAAACTTTTGCTTAACCTCTGGTGAAGTATTATCGTCGACCAACCCTTTCGCTGCAATGTGCTTAGCCACCTTACCAAATGAATCAATACCACCCAGCAAGGCTGCACTCACAAGGCGAGACTCGTCCATATTACGCGTATCATCAATAAGGGTGCCGAGGAAGTTCATACGAGGCTCTGAGTAAGGCGTTTCATTTGCCACAGACCAAACAACGACCGACGCTCTGTTCCAGTCTCGCTGTACTAAACGCGCCATTTGATCTCTCGCGACTTTGAGGGTTTCGGGATTTTCCCAAGAAATATTCCAGTAAACGGGTACTTCCTCCCACAGCATCACGCCTAAACGATCAGCCACTTTGGCCATGTAACGCGAATAGGGATAGTGCGCAGCACGAATAAAGTTCACACCCAGAGCCTTAGCTTCTTTGATCAAACCTTCAACATGAGCCTGGCTGTATGCAGCACCCGGCACAGCAATCGGCTCCTCGTGGGTTGAAATACCTTTAAATTTAATCGCTTCTCCGTTGAGATAAATTTGCTGACCGCGCGTTTCGATATGGCGGAAACCAATGCTGTCGACCAGCTCATCATTGCCACCGCGGATCACCACGTCATACAAAGTAGGACTGGTAGGTGACCAGAGATTAGGCTTGGCCTTGATGCTGAGTGTTGCCACGCCATCGGCACCGACTTTGGCAGAAGCCTTGACGCCCAAATCGTCGATCTGTACGGCAACTGCCTGACCACTCAAACCTACGGTTTCAATGTCGACATCGATACGATCATAAGAACCCTTGGCCAAACGTACCTTGGCATTGCGGATATACGCTTTTGGCGTTTTCACAAGCGCCACATCACGGGTTAATCCGCCATAGGGCCACCAGTCAGTGCGGTAGGTAGGTACTGATTCAGTGTCTAACTTGTTATTAACGCGCACAATTAGATTGTTTTCGCCTTCCTTAAGAGCATCAGTCACATCAAACGAGAAGGGCACATAACCGCCAATGTGTTGCCCAACGGGCTCACCGTTCAGAAACACCTGGGTGGTAAAGTTTGCACCGCCAAACCAAAGGTGAATGCGCTCATCAGAGGTCAAAGCAGGCTTGGTAATGATTTTTTGGTACCACACGACACCCTGATAAAAGAACAGACGCTCTTGCTGGGTATTAAAATCCCCCGGCACGCGAATTTTATCCGCCGTATCAAAATCGTATTCAACAAGCGTCAAACCGTCATCGTTACGTATGCCGCTAAGGTAGTTCATAAAACCACCCGGCCCGCCAGCACGCATCGGGTCGACAATAAAGTTCCACTCGCCGTTCAAAGACTGCACGTCACGCGCGTCAATTAAACCCAGTACAGGGTCTGATACGGGATAATTGATTTCAGGTGTTGCGAATAAACTGACTTCTTTTTTCTTACCATCATCGGCAGCTACCGCGGCTAGCGCCATACCCGCGAGGGTAATGGCCACTAGCACTGAGATAAATCGTTTCATCAAGCTACTCCTTATGCAAATTAGAAGTTATATCGTACACGCAAACCCATGTAGCGATCCGCACCGCGAGGCACATAGTGCATCAGCGCTTCGTTGCCGTTTCCTAGGAAATTTCTAAAGTTAGAGTATCCGGCGCTGTAATACTGATCGAACAGGTTGTTAACGAAGAAGGTAACGCGATATTTGTCATCCAAATCGGCCACACCGATGTTCAAATTGGCAAGGCCATAGGCACTTTGGGTTGACTCTGGGTCACCCTTCAAGTCGTAGAACATTTCACTTTGCCACTGGTAAGCAAAGCTAGAAAACACCTCCAAGTTGGTGTCAGCTAACGGCTGGTTATATTCCAGCGCGAATGAACCTTTCAGATCAGGCGAGTTTGACATTTCTTTGCCAGACAAGTCTTGCAGACCTGCGATACAACCCTGAGCCTCACTCTGGCCAGACCAACACTGTGCGCCAACCCAAGAATCAATCTCGGCCTTGGTGTATGCAAAACCACCGGTTAACATCCAGTTTTCAGATAACAGAGCACGTACGTCCACTTCGATACCCTTGCTCGACATCTTACCAACATTGTTCAACACCATGACCAAAACGCCATCAACTTCGCGTGCTGATTGAGCTTGGAAATCGTCAAATGTGCTGTAGAACAAGGCTGTATTCAACTCAACACGGCCATCCATAAGGGTGTTTTTCATACCCAGTTCAAAGGCATCTACCGTTTCGGCATCTACTGGATTATCCGCAGTATCTTGGTTGAAGGCTGATGTGACATCGTATCCTCCCGCCTTGTAACCTTGTGAGTAGCTACCGTAGATCATCGCGTCATCAGACGCGGTGTATTCAAGTGACAACTTGCCAAACAAGGCATTGTCGCTTGTTTCTGCTGCGTAAGATTCACCGCGTAAAAGTTGATCAAACTCAACACCAAATTTTTCGTTGTTGTAGCGAAGACCCACGCTTAGGTTTAAATCTTCACTCAATGCCTTATCAAACTGGCCAAACAATGATGTAGATTTTGAGAAAGTGGCTGCTGACCACTTAGACGCAAATGCAGGACCACGTTCGAAAGCACGCTTGCTATCAATGTCGGTGTAATAAGCACCAATCACGTATTGGAAATCTGCATCCGCAGGAGAATTTAAACGCAATTCTTGTGTGAATTGCTCACTGCTATAAGGACCAAATTGATTAAGTGTAAAGTTTTCGTGTGGAATTAGACTTGTTGACCAATTGTAATCCCAATCACGCTTCGCAGTTACTGAGGTTAACTCGTATTCACCCAAGGAATAATTTAGCTTCAAACTGTAAGAAGTATCTTTGCTATCAGAGAAAGTACCATCCTCTTGCGCCTGATTTTGGCGCACAGCACGATTATCTTCGCCAGCTGTAATACCGTTGCTTAATACCTCGTAGCTACCCCCAGCAATAATTGCCGTGTCGGGGCTTAGACCAACAAATACAGGGGCACAGCAGTTGCCCTCAGATTCATTCCGCTCCCCGATAAAGGTCATACTCAAGTTATCAGTAGCGTCAACTACCAACTTGGCACGAAAACCTTGGTCATCAGAACCGTTAACCATGTTACCGGTTACCAGGTTTTCAATGTGGCCATCGCGATCTTTCTTGTAGGCAGTCACGCGTAGACCAGCTGAATCCGATATAGGACCAGAAAGCATAACTTTGGCGCCTTTCTCGTCATCACTAGTGGCCAATAACTCAACGCTACCCTCAAATTCCTGACCGGGATCATTAGTGCGAACACTGATCAAACCTGCAGAGGCATTTTTGCCGAACAAAGTGCTTTGGGGGCCACGCAACACTTCGATTGAAGATACATCGCTAAGCGAACTAAAGAACGCGCCCGAGCGGGGCACAGGCACGTCATCTACAATGAGCGCTACCGATGATTCAATACCTACCGAAAAAGCATAGGTACCAATACCACGCAGGCTGACAGGGTTTTCATTTGAGTTGCCACCGGTGGCAGAGATAGTCAAAGAAGGAGAGGCCTTGGCTAAATCACCAAAGTCCTGAACCCCCATTGCCTCTAGGTTGTCGGCTGTGAAAGCTGAGACAGCGACAGGTACATCCTGAGCGCTTTCGGTCCTTTTTTGTGCAGTGACAGTCACTTCTTCCAGTTGCAAGTTTTCAGCGACAACTGAACCTGATGCAATAACACTTGCAATAGCCAGTGCGAGAAAGTGTTTTTGGTTGTTCATTTCTGAGTTCCTCGTATTGTTATATGACAAGCCCTGAAAATTGGTCAGGCCACTTGATGGCTAAACTATATGATTAAAAAAACACCAATGTCAACAATTTTTATTTAGTACGTTTATTATTTTTCCTACACTGTACTTTCGTTATTAAACAAATCTGCGCCGTATTGTTAATATATTGGCAAAAAAAAACCGCCTTTCGGCGGTTTTTTGTTGAGCAGTTATTTTACAGATCACCCTGCACCGTTGTCAGACCCAGCGCATCCCAATCCAACATACCACCGCGGTAGTACATGATGTTTTCAGCGGGGAAGCCTTCGCGGATCATTGCCTTCATGCCAGTAGGCGACTGCGGGCAAACGGGGCCGTTACAGAAACCGAGCACCACTTTGGCGTTGTCGCAGTTGTACTTGCCATCGTTTTTAGTGCAACCAAACTCTTCCATACGCATCGCCATTTCGGTATAGGGAATGTTGATCGCGCCTGGGATGGTGCGCTCGATGTACCACTCTTGGGTGCGCATATCCACCAAAATAATGTCGGGGTTGCTGATCGCTTCGATCACTTCCATTTCTGCCACGGGGGTAATACCTGGTGATGGCACTAAGGGCTGCAACCAACCTTTGTTCTTGGCACATTCAGTCATTACGCGGGTAATGGTCACCGGGCCATCCGCGGTTTGAACGACTACCGACTTCTCTGTATCGATAACACGCAGAGCCTCGTCGGAGATGGGCTTACACATGTGGTCGGGACCGGCAAATGAGGCGTTAGCTAAACCCAATGTCAGGGTGCCGAGCACAGCAAGTAGGACTTTTTTCATATTTCACCTCTTCAAAGAGTTCATTTTGATATCAACAAGAGCATTGGCATAAGCTTATAACAAAATTATTTAATTTCCAGCAACTAGACAAAGGTCTAACAATAAACCTAACTCATTGATTAGAAATAACTTATCAAAATAATCATAAATTTTCGAAGCTTTGTGCATCTAAATGAAATCTTCGCCTCGTCTTATAGACAAGCAACCAAGAGCATGAGGCTACTGAAATGAAAAGCGCAATTATTCTTACTACTTCACTGTTACTGGCTCAAACCGTGAGCGCCGACAACAACGTCAACTTTGAAGATAAAATGCAAGCGGCATTAGATGCACAAGTGAACGCCAAAATGGAACAGCAGATCGACGACGCCTACTTTGAGTACGACCGCAGCTGGATCATCGAAGAAGTGGTCGTGGTAGGCAAACGCACCAGCCCTGAAGAGTTCGTCGCCACCACCGACAGTCTCAATAGCAGCGGCAAGGACTACACCTGGAGCTGGAGCGTTTCTCAGTAAACGCTACATCCACCAGCTCTTTGGATCGGGGTGCGGCTGTCGCTGATCAAGGGTCTTAATACCCTTAACACAGCGCACGATCAACCAGATCGCCGCCCCCACCAAGATGATCACTCCAATGCCGATAAAGGCCGTCATCGCACCGATGAGTAGGTATAAAAAGCCGATCCAAAAGGTGCGAATTTGAAAATCAAAATGACTTTTCAACCACTCTGGGCAATCGCTGCGGTAAACGTAGGCGATAATGATGGCGATGACCGCCGTCACCCCGGCGAACAAACTGACGATCAACAAGAAGTAATTAATCTTGGCCGGCGCAACGGCAGGGTGATTAGGGGTATTCAATTCGTCCATGGGTTTTCCTTTTCGATGGCAACGGATATCGGCGCAAATAGAACTCCTGTCGCGACGACTTTCAGGCTCAAATGATAGAAAACTCATCGCCGGAGAACAACATGCGTTTATCGACCACCTTAGGCCTATGCCTTGCCGCCGCCATCAGCCATGCCAGCTTGGCCAACGACGTGGCGGATGCCGTTAATCGAGATTACCAACAACATTTGGGGGATTTGTTCGTTCATTTTCACAAAAACCCCGAGTTATCTCTCATCGAAAATAAAACATCGGACCGCATGGCGACAGAACTGGCAGCGGCCGGTTTTGAGGTACATCGCGGGGTTGGCGTAGCGGTCGACGGCCATCCGCCCACTGGTATCGTGGCGTTGATGAAAAACGGCGACGGCCCGCTTGTTATGATGCGCGCCGATATGGATGGCCTACCGGTCAAAGAAGATAGCGGCCTCCCTTACGCTTCCAAAGCCACCCAAATATCACCCATTACTGGATTGGAAGTTCCGGTAATGCACGCCTGCGGCCACGATGTTCACATTACTGGCCTAGTGGGCACGGCTCGTTATATGGCCGCTAACAAAGATGATTGGTCTGGCACTCTAATGCTGATCGTGCAACCCGCCGAGGAACGCATCATTGGTGCCAAGGCGATGATGGAGGCCGACCCCTGGGCCACCTTTGGCAAACCCGACTATGCGCTTGCCCTACACGTGAGCTCAATGTTACCCAATGGGGTGGTTAACGTCATTCCCACTAGCCCCTACGCTGGTTCAGATACGGTGGACATTATCGTTCACGGCGTGGGCGCGCACGGCGCCAGCCCCCATGCGGGTAAAGACCCCGTGGTCATCGGCGCGCAAATCGTGATGGCGCTACAAACCTTGGTATCGCGAGAATTGTCACCCCACGAGCCAGGTGTCGTGACGGTAGGCTCGTTCCACGCCGGCACCAAAAACAATATTATTTCAGACAAGGCGGTCCTGCAGCTGACCGTGCGCAACGCCAGTTTAGAAACGCGTAAAAAATTGCTCGACGGTGTCGAACGCATCGCCCGAGCACAGGCGCTGTCTGCAGGCATGCCAGAGGACAAATTACCCGAGGTCATTCTTAAAGCGTCTACTCCGCCCACGCTTAACAACCCAGAACTCGCCAATCAATTGGCCGACGTATGGCGCGACAAAATGGGCGATGCGCGAGTCATGCAAGAATCTCCCCGTGGTATGGGGGCAGAAGACTTTCCTTACTTTACAACTGACCCCAAAATCCCTAGTGTTTACTGGGCGGTAGGCGGTACTCCTCGAGAAGCGTTTGCAGCCGCTGCCAAGGGTGGTCCCGCGGTGCCTTCGCATCACAGCCCACTATTTAAAATCACCCCCGAACCGGCCGTTAAGACCGCGGTTGAAAGCACCGTACACGCCTTAATGTCGATCATGGGGAAATAGGCCGCAAATGCGCGCCTGAGGACAACTTGTGTTATTTGGACGACTGATAGGCGCGATTGCCGGTTTCTTCATTTTAGGCCCCTTTGGGGCTGTGCTCGGCTACTTTGTGGGCCGCTATTTTGACCGCAGCCTAGCCGGCATCGCCGGCTTTGCTCCCAGCGGTAGTAGTTTGGGCAATGTACAAACGGTCTTCTTTGAAACGAGCTTTCAGTTACTCGGCCACATCGCCAAGGCCGACGGCCGGGTAAGCGAGGCAGAAATCGCCCACGCCGAGACGTTGATCAATCAAATGGGGCTCACCGCCGAGCACCGTCAACGTGCGATCACCCTCTTTAAGCAGGGCAGTAGCCCAGAATTTAATCTTCACCAAGCCATGGAGCGCTTCAAGCACACCTGTGGTAGATACCAAATTCTGCGCCAGACCTTCCTGCAATTCATTATCAGCATGGCCTACGCCGATGGCGACTTACACGCCGCCGAAGAGCGCATCTTGCGCGAATGCGCCCGCTACATTGGCTTTAATGACCAACAGTTCGAACAAATGCTGCACATGGCCAATGGCCAGCAGCACTTCCATGGCGGAGCCAGCAGCAAGGCCAGTATCGACGACGCCTACGAGGCACTAGGGGTGAGTAAAGATGCCAGCGATAAGGACGTTAAACGCGCCTACCGCAAACTGATGAGCCAAAACCACCCCGACAAGTTGATCGCCCAAGGCGTGCCTGAAGACATGATTAAGTTGGCGACCGAAAAGTCGCAGGACATTCAAAACGCTTACGAATTGATCAAGAAATCGCGCGGCCTCAACTAGCGCCGCGCCACTGACTACAGATTTTCTTCGGCAAAGGCCGCCAAGCGGCTGCGCTCGATACCGGCGATCTGCATAATTCCGGCGTGTTCAAAACCTTTGACCTTCTCTACCAGTGCGGTGAGACCACTGGTGAGCGGGTTGATGTACTTGTTATCGATTTGAGCTAGGTTGCCCAGCACGACAATTTTCGAATCGGCACCACAGCGGGTAATGATGGACTTCAACTGGAATTGCGTCAGTGCCTGCGCCTCATCGATGATAATAAAGGTGTTGTTAAAAGAACGCCCGCGCATGAAGTTGAGCGATTTGAACTGAATGTTGGCGCGCTCTTTTACGTACTCGATACTGCTCAGTGGCGAGTCATCGCCACTGTGCAGGACTTCCAAGTTATCTTCAAAGGCCGCCAACCAAGGCGCCATTTTCTCTTCTTCGGTACCCGGCAAAAAGCCAATATCCTCGGCGATGGGGGGCGTTGAACGCGCTACGATCATTTTGCTGTAGCGCTTGTCCTCCAAAATAGCTTGTAGGCCACAGGCCAAGGCTAACAGCGTTTTACCCGAACCGGCGGGGCCGTTCAGCACCACCAGATCCACATCTGGGTCTTGCAGTAACTCCAGCGCCATGGCCTGTTCTAAGTTGCGGGGGCTCAGTCCCCACACCTGTTTGTGCATCAAACCGTCTACGCTGCGATCGCGCAGGGTAATCTTGCCGTCGGCAATGCTGGTGATGTAGCCGACAAAACCCTCGCTATCGACGATAAACATATTGGGGTGGGCGTCTGGTAAGGCATCGGCCGAAATCACGTGCATGGCCCCCTCCGCACCACTGGTGGTGGTCACCTCACCAATATCGGTCCAAAAGCTGCCATCGATTTGCTGATACCCCTTAGACAACAGATCGATATCATCCAGCACCTTGTCTTTGCGGTAGTCTTCAACATGCGCCAGACCCGAGCCCTTGGCTTTGAGGCGCATATTGATGTCTTTGGTCACTAAGCAGACGACCTGATCGGGGTGCTCGTCTTGCAATTGCAAGGCGACATTGATGATGCGGTTGTCATTGGCGTGGCTGGGGTTGCCATCCAGGAAGGGGATATTGCTGTGATCGCGAATGATCTGGTCGGGGAATACTGCAAACACACCCCCAGGGGTGGCGGTTGACGTGAGCGGCACGCCCTCTTGAATCTCTTTCGGGCTGGCATTTTCTAAGGCCTTTTCCATCAAATTGATGGCGATGCGCGCTTCGCGACTAACGCCCTTATCGCGCCGATCCTTGATGTCGTCTAACTCTTCTAAAACCGTCATCGGCACGACGACTTTGTGCTCGTGGAAGGCGTTTAGCGCCATGGGATCGTGAAGTAATACGTTGGTGTCGAGCACAAATATTTTTTGCATAGGCAAACTCCATTTTTACTTGATAATGGTCTGCCTCCGCGGAGGTGTCAAGCCGGATTATCGGCTAAATACAAACGCATCGTCAGCTAGCGCCTGCCACTTAAGTGAATACTCACTTGCAATGTAATCAAAGGTTTCCGGGCAATAAAAACATATATGCGTCTGATCATTTTTATAGTGCCACTTCGCAAAGCGTTCGGCGTTGATCACCGTTTTTGTCATGATACCCAGCAGACCGTGGGGTTTGAGGTAGTCCAGCCAGGCCGCAATTTCGCGCGCGGGATGGTGTAAGTGCTCGATCACCTCGGTGGCGGTCAATACATCGTAGCGATTGGACTCCAGCACGGACCTATCGGGGTAATAAAAAGCGTCGTAGAGCGCAACATCGTGGCCAGCTTCACGCAGCATGGCAGCCAGTGCGGGACCGGGGCCGCAGCCAAACTCCAGCACCTGGCAAGCCGGCGGCATCATCGCTAACAAAGGATCGGCTAAATGCCCCAGAAAACGCCGATAGCCGGGATCGTCGACAATATTCTCGTGTTTGTCGTACTCGGCTTTTTCAAGTTCTGGGGTGAGATAGTACCGCGGCGGCACAAAGACCAGCGCGCAGCGATCGCAGCGCCAGTACTCCCGCCTAGCGTCGGTGTAAAATAGGCTGGCACTGCTGTGCTGACAAAGCGGACAGTTCAAACGTTGCGTCGCTGAATAAAATCGGCCATCGCCAACACGCGCAATGCCTGCTGGACATGCAGCGCCTCGATCATGCGCCCATTGACCACCACGATCCCCGTACCCTGTTGTTCGGCTTCACGCCATGCTTCCACCACCGCCGCAGCCTGCTCTAATTGCTGGGGGGTTGGCGCAAAACAGGCATTGGCTTCGGTAATTTGATTGGGGTGGATCAACGACTTGCCATCGAAGCCCAATTGCCGACCCTGTTCGCACTGCCGCGCAAAGCCTTCGTCGTCGTGCAAGTCACCGAACACGCCATCGATAATATCCAAGCCGTGCAGACGGGCGGCATTTAGGCATCGCCCCAAGGCATACTGCAAACCCTGCCGATCCGGGTCGTGCGGCAAGCGTAAATCTTTAGCCAAATCCGAGGTCCCCATGACGATAACTTTTACCCGCGGATGGGCACCAAAAATCGCCTCGGCATCGGCGATGCAGCGCGGTGTTTCGGCCATTAACCAGATGGGCAAAATATCGGGCAAGCCAACGGCGTTGAGGGCTTCAACACAGGTCAACACATCCTCGGACGAATTGGGCTTGGGTAACAATACGCCGCTAAACGACAACCCCGCCAACGCCTCGATATCATCGCGCCACCAAGGAGTATCCAAGCCATTAATGCGCACCACCACACGATTGTTATAGCCACCTTGTTTGATGGCTTCGACCACGTTGTTGCGCGCGTCCACTTTTGCACTTGGGGCCACCGCATCTTCCAAATCAAAAATGACCGCGTCAGCGGCGAGTGTACGGGCTTTTTCCAATGCTCTGGCATTAGAGCCTGGCATGTAGAGAACGCTGCGTAGTACCTGCATCGATTACACTTCCTTGTTGGTTTGCGCCGACGCAGACTCGTCAGCGGGAATCACTTTAAACATAAAGATGGCGGAGAGAATGGCGATGACGGGGTTCGCCAAACAGAAAATAGCAAACGGCGCATAGCTCAGGGTCGCGACGCCTAGCGTGGCTGACATGTAGGCACCACAACTGTTCCAAGGCACCAAGGGAGACGTCACGGTGCCGCCGTCTTCAAGCGCGCGAGATAGATTGACCGGGTGAAGCTTGAGCTTTTCAAAGGCGTTGCGAAACATACGCCCGGGCACCACGATGGAAATATACTGGTCTGAGGTGATCAAGTTAGAGGCAAAGGCGCTGACCACCACCGACGAGATCATCGAGCGCGCACCGCGGGTAAATACCACAATGCGCGACACGATGGCTTCAAGAAAGCCGCCGCGCTCCATCAGACCGCCGAAGGTCATTGCACACATAATCAACCACACGGTATTGAGCATGCTCGACATGCCACCTTTACTGAGCAGGTCATCCACCTCTGCCAAGCCGGTATTCGACACAAAACCATCAGTAAGGGCCATCCACACGCCAGTGAATAGCGCCGCGAGATCTCCCGCTTCAGCGCCGGCTAAGCGCGCGATATTGTCTTGCTGGAAGACGAGCGCAAAAATAATACCGGCAAAAATACCGATCCAAATCGATGGCAATGCGGGCAGTGGGCGCGCCACAGCTAGCAATAAAATAGGAAGAGGCAACAATAAATACCACGCGGTATTGAACTCATCACTCAGCACTTGCCGCACGTTTTCTAGGTTGGCCATATCGCCACTGCCTGAAGGCGAACCGGCAAAGGCAAAGAACACAATGGCTAGAATGAAACTGGGGAAGGTGGTCCACACCAGGTGCCTGATGTGTTCAAACAACTCACTGCCCGCCATGCCAGGTGCGAGGTTAGTCGTGTCTGACAGCGGTGACATCTTGTCGCCAAAGTAGGCGCCAGAAATAATCGCACCGGCGGCCATGGCGGGTGAAAGCCCCATCGTGGTTGCCGTGCCCATTAAGCCAACGCCAATGGTGCCGGCAGTGGTCCATGAGCTACCGACGCACAGCGATACCAGCGCCGAAATTAAGCACGCCGATAGATAAAACCACTCTGGATTCAACAGACCTAAGCCGTAATAAATCATGCTCGGTACGGTGCCGGCCAGAATCCAAACCCCGATCAACGAACCCACCGACAGCAAAATGACAATCGCCGTCATGGCGTTGTGAATACCACGATTTATGGAAGCTGTCAGTTCATCCCAGGCATGCCCGTTGCGACGGGCAATGATGGCCGCCACCGAGGCCGCCATCAACAAGGCCATTTGATTTGGCCCAACGATGGCATTATCACCGAAGATCGTGATAGCACCTACCAGCAAGACTACCAAAACCACGATGGGGAGCAGGGCTTGGCCCAATGTCGGTGCGCGATAGGTGTCTGACACGTATTTTCTCCTTAGCTGACGTGGCGCCAGTTGTCCGCGCCGTCGGTTTCAGCGCGATGCTCTGAGGCCAGTTTATTCAAATGCGCTAACAGCGACATACTGGCAAATTTAAACAAGCGTTTATCCAACCCCTTATAGACGGCTCGCGTCAGATCTTCCAGCGATTGCCACTCGTGGGTCATTTTCATACACAACAACCGCTCCCTCGCCAGGCGATGCTTGATCGTTTCCTGCACCACTTTGTGCGGCTCTTCGATCAAATAGCCGTGCCCCGGGGCGATGGCCTGCATGGGATAGTCGAGCATTTTTTGTAGCGAGGTAATGTAATCCGCCATCACGCCATGGGGTGGGATAATCACCACTGTGGTGCCCTGCATCATGTGATCGCCAACAAACATCAAGCCGTCTTGCTCCAAATGAAAACAATAATGGTTATGCACGTGACCGGGGGTGTGAATTGCCGTCAATGACCACTCATCAGTGCACACCGTTAAGCCGTCATGTAACTCGGTGTCTGGCACAAAGCTCAAATCTTGAAAGCCATCATCGGGCAAAACCGCCCCGTAACACGGCGCCCCGCAGCGTTCGACCAGCATGGCCGCTGCCGGAGAGTGATCGCGATGGGTATGTGTCACCCAGATGCTGTGAATGCGCCCGCCACCCGCTTCCACCGCCTCGATAATAGCATCGACGTGTTGCTCATTTTTGGGGCCGGGGTCGATCACGGCAACGTCGCGCCATCCGATGAGATAGGTATTGGTCCCAGGCCCGGTCATGATGCCGCCATTGGGGGCGGTCACGCGACGAACATGGGGGGTAAGTGCGTCGGGGACGCCAGCAATAATAGTATTGGTATCGATAGTCATGGCGACGATTGTGACACAGGCGGTGCGGGGCTTGCATCCAAATTTATTGCCATGCGACGCAATCCCACCCGGGCGTTTATCCGTATCAAAGCTTTGATCACTCCGGCAATTACGTCATAATCTCGCTTTTGCTTTTCAAACGGACAGCACTCCATGGATACCATCCTGATACGCGGCGCACGCACCCACAACCTTAAAAACGTCAACTTAGAAATCCCACGCGATAAGTTGGTGGTGATTACTGGCTTGTCGGGATCAGGCAAATCGTCACTGGCATTCGATACACTCTACGCCGAAGGCCAACGCCGCTACGTAGAATCCTTGTCGACCTACGCTCGCCAGTTCCTATCCATGATGGAAAAACCCGATTTAGATCATATCGAAGGTCTGTCCCCGGCGATTTCTATCGAGCAAAAATCGACCTCGCACAACCCTCGATCTACCGTGGGTACCATTACAGAGGTTTATGACTACCTGCGTCTGTTATTCGCTCGCGCTGGCGAACCGCGCTGCCCAACCCACGATCTACCGCTAGCCGCCCAGACCATCAGCCAGATGGTCGACACCACCCTGGCATTGGAAGAAGGCACCAAACTCATGCTGTTAGCGCCGGTGGTTAACCAGCGCAAAGGTGAACACTTACACACCCTGGAGAAGCTGCGAGCCGCGGGTTTCGTGCGGGCACGCATTGACGGCATCGTGGTAGATCTAGATGAGGCACCCGAGCTAGACAAGAACAAAAAGCACGATATCGATGTGGTAGTCGACCGCTTCAAAGTGCGTGACGATATTCAGATTCGTCTCGCCGAATCCTTTGAGACTGCCATCGAATTGACCGGCGGCGTGGCGACCATCGCTTTCATGGACGAGCCCGAGCGCGAGCCATTGGTATTCTCATCGCTATTTGCCTGTCCCCAGTGTGGCCACAGCATCGACCAGCTCGAACCCCGTATGTTTTCGTTCAACAACCCCGCCGGGGCTTGTAACACCTGCGACGGTCTGGGTGTGAAATCCTATTTTGACGAATCGCGCGTGGTGCAATTTCCTGAAAGCAGCCTCAGCGAAGGGGCAATTCGTGGCTGGGATCGTCGTAACCTCTACTACTTCCACATGCTGAGCTCGCTGGCCAATCACTACGGCTTTGACATCGACACCCCTTTCGAGGCGCTCAATGAAGAACATCGCAAAGCCATTCTGCACGGCAGCGGCAAGGAAGAGATCAACTTCCAATACGTCAACGATCGTGGCTTTTCGGTAACCCGCCAACACCCCTTTGAAGGGATCATTCCCAACATGGAAAGGCGCTACCACGACACCGATTCGATGTCGGTGCGCGAAGAACTAGCAAAATACTTGAGCACCAAAGCGTGCCCGGCGTGCCACGGCACCCGTCTACGCAAAGATGCTCGCCACGTGTTCATAGAAGAGCGCAACCTACCGTCGATCACCTCGCTGCCAGTAGGCGATGCCCTGAGCTACTTTGAAACCCTCGACCTACCTGGGCGCCGCGGCGAAATCGCCAGCAAAATCCTGCAGGAAATTCGCGCGCGACTGGGCTTTTTGGTCGATGTGGGACTCAATTATTTAACCCTCGACCGCAGCGCAGACACGCTGTCGGGCGGTGAAGCGCAACGCATTCGCCTGGCCAGCCAAATTGGCGCCGGCCTGGTCGGCGTGATGTACATCTTGGACGAGCCATCGATCGGGTTGCACCAACGCGACAACGAACGCCTGCTCAATACCCTTACCCACCTGCGCGACCTAGGCAATACCGTGATTGTGGTCGAACACGACGAAGACGCCATTCGCAGCGCCGACTTCATTGTTGATATCGGCCCGGGGGCTGGAGTTCACGGCGGTGAAGTGATCGCCTTTGGAAGCGAAGCCGATATCATTAAGTGTGAACGCTCACTCACCGGCAAATACCTATCTGGTGAGCGAGGCATTCGCGTACCCAAAGCGCGACACCGCGCCAAAAACGGTAAACACCTATCGCTTCTTGGTGCGAATGGCAACAACCTGCGAAGCGTTGACCTGCATATTCCCGTGGGCGTCATGACCTGTATTACAGGCGTTTCTGGCTCGGGCAAGTCGACCCTGATTAACTCTACTCTTTACCCGTTGGCAGCCACCGTGCTAAACAAAGCCACCACGCTAGAGGCTCAGTCCTATCGCGAAATTAGCGGTTTGGAGCACTTCGACAAGTGTATCGATATCGACCAAAGCCCGATTGGCCGCACGCCACGTTCAAACCCCGCCACCTACACCGGCATATTCACACCCATTCGTGAACTTTTCTCGGGGACTCAAGAAGCCCGTGCGCGCGGCTATAAACCCGGCCGCTTTAGCTTCAACGTCAAAGGCGGCCGCTGTGAAGCCTGCTCTGGCGACGGTGTCACCAAGGTAGAAATGCACTTCTTGCCGGATATCTACGTGCCTTGTGATGTGTGTAAGGGCAAACGCTACAACCGCGAGACACTTGAAATTACCTACAAAGGCAAGTCGATCCACGAAGTGCTCGACATGACTGTGGAAGACGCGCTGGAGTTCTTTAAAGCCGTACCGTCTATCGCCAAGAAACTGCAAACCCTTATGGATGTTGGTTTGTCATACATCCGCCTAGGTCAAGCCGCCACCACGCTGTCGGGCGGTGAGGCACAGCGGGTTAAACTGTCGCGCGAACTATCAAAGCGCGATACCGGTGACACGCTTTACATCCTCGACGAACCTACCACTGGCTTACACTTCTTCGACATCGAACAGTTACTGGGCGTCTTGCACCGCCTGCGCGACCACGGCAATACGGTGGTGGTTATCGAACACAACTTAGATGTGATTAAGACCGCCGACTGGCTCGTTGACTTAGGCCCCGAAGGTGGCAGTGGCGGGGGGCAGATTATCGCTAGCGGCACGCCCGAAGAGGTGGCCGAGAGCGAAGTGTCGCACACAGGACGTTTCCTGAAGCCGCTGCTGGAACGCGGCTAAACGAGTTTACCCGCCAGGCACAGCAAATGATAACGGCGCCGGGAATCCGGTGCCACATCGTTTATTTTGGCGTCACACTGGCCCAGCCATTCATTAAAATCGCTCTGCCATGTGGCTTCAGCCATAACGGCCCCGGCAAGCAGATCATCGACCAGTGATGGCTGCTGTTTAATCAGCCGATAAAGTGCACGTTCAATCAAAGATTCGGCTTCTTCGCGGGTTGCTACTGCCGTTACGACGATGCAGGCTTTTTCGTCGATCATCGCTACCGTGTCATAGCCGCGCCGGAAAACCTGCAGCAAATCTCGACAGCTCTCACGCTTTAATCCGCCGTGATCATAGCTATCATTGGGGGCGGCGAACTTGACCACCAACAATGCACCACCACTGCGGCTTAAATTTGAGCGAAGGTTTTCAAAGCGCCACTGCAACTGGCCACTGTGCAGAGGCTCAATAAACATTGCTTGGTGTTGTTCCATGTCGCGGTCTAGCAACGACAGACTGGGTACCGGGATAGGATTGTTTAGGCTATGGACGTCCGTGGCCAATTTGTTGCGTCCGTGGCTCTTGGCCTGGTGCATCAACTTATCTGCCAACTGCAACCAATCCTCATAGTATTGCGACCACTCCGCTGGTGCGACAAAACCACCCATCGATACGGTAAGACTCACTTCTCGATCTTTGTCGATATGTATGGACGTCGATTCTATCTTGAGGCGGCACACATCGATGTATTGGCGTAGCACATCCCAATCAAATACCTGCGTAATAACCACAAACTGGTCACTTCCTAGTCTGGCAACGATATCGTATTCGCGCTGGAAACAGCTCTGCAAGACCTCGGCCATCCCCACAATACAGCGGTCGCCTTTATCGTGACCGTAGGTCTCGTTGACGCGCTTTAAATAATCGATATCGATGGATAACACGATCAAGCGGCCATCATTACGTTGCGCGAGCGACCGCAATTGCGCAAAACGCTCTGCCATAGAACGTTGATTATCTAATCCTGTCAGGCTGTCGCTGTAGGACTGACGACTAAGCTCATTATTGGCCTCCAACAGATCCATGGTGCGGCGGTAAACGCGCTCTTCCAGATGTTGCTGCTGGTATTCAATACGTCGCTTGTTGTTGTAATAGGTGTCGTAGAGCTGGTGAATTTCTTCTACGTCGATGATTTGGGTTGGCGTCTCTTGCCCTGGCTCACCTCGGATGTCCTGCACTAAGCGCAGCAGCGGCGAACTTAACGACACCGCGAGACGCGCACTCAACACAATCGCCACCAGCGTGATAAACCCCAAGGTGACAAATAACGACGAAAAGTGCTCCAAAATATTGGCTAACACCAAGGTTTCGGGATGCAAGACAAAGATATTCCAGCCCATTGAGAGGCCGGTCACCGCCGCACTGTAACGCGTGCCGTGGCTGTCGACAAAGAGCTCCTGTTTACCAACATTGCTCAAACTAAAGGCATCAAGGGGGTTTAAGCCCAAGCCATTATTGGCAAAGATGACACGGTTACGCGCGTCGGTAATGACCACCTTGTTGTGCTCGGCAGATAGATTAAAGCCATGGAAGAGCCCTATGCGCTTCAAATTCAGCGACCCCTCAACAACGCCCTCAATATCCCCACGCTTACTAACAATCGGCGCACTAATGGCCACGATCACATCGCGCCCAAAGCCACGCCCAAAGAAAGGTTGCGAAATATAAGGTCGTCGCTGTTTAATCGCCTCTGTAAAATAATCGCGATCGATGACGCTCATAGGAGCATCCTCTGAGTCATCAAGGAGATTCTCGGGTGCGGTATGAATAATTTGGCCGCGCTCGTCAGCGACCAACATGGTGATAAAGCCGGGGCGACTGCTTTTGACGTTGGTTAATAAGCGCTGGGCGTCCTCCTTGGGTAGACCTGCCATCTCTTCAGCCACGCTACTTACAATGGCGACGTGAACATTGGCGTATTCCTCCAGCATACTGGCGAGAATTTCTGCCTCGCGCAGCATGTGCTGTTGTTGGTCTGCACTCTGCCGCTGCTCAAAGGTTTGATTCAAGGTAAGCCCCAAACCCAGCGACAACAACACGGCGAAAGCACTCAATACGCGCAACAGTACAAACTTGATACTCTCGCGGGTCGGCGCATGCTGAACAATATCTTTCGACACATTGCTCATTTGCAGACCATCGCTGATAAGCTGAGCAATGGAAGCCATTAACAACCCATTCAACATTAAGTTCAGGCTTTCCAACCAAAACTGCCCCTGCATCTGGCCACTCTGTAGCACGACTAAAAGCGGTAGAATGATGACCACCCAAAACACTGCACTAGAAAACAGTACCGCCATACCACGCGTGCGCCAAACACTCACCCACAGCGATTCGAGCAGATAGACAAGCACCAACCAAGGGGGTAATTCTGCCCACACCATAGGCAGCAAAGACAAGCCGGCAACGCCCAGCGTCCCCCATGGTCTGAATAGACTGGCTGCCACCAGGTAGGCGACGTTGCCAAAGTGCAGGTTTATGTATTGCCCCAGCGATAAGGGGAAGAAGTTGCCGAGGGCACCAAGTAGACCCAATAGCAGCGCGCTATATATAACCCTATACAGCAGCCCTTGGTCTTTTATTGGCGCGCCTAGGTCATTCATGCGTTGGCAGCCACTTCGTGCAGTGCCGTGCAAAGGTAGTCCCAAAATCTCGCCACCGAGGCAATATCCACGTACTCATCAGGCGAATGAGCACAGCGTATGGTGGGGCCAAATGAGATCATATCGAGATGGGGGTAGATGCCGCCCAAAATGCCACACTCAAGGCCGGCGTGGATAACTTTGACCTCGGGCTCGCTGCCATTGTCGCGCGCGTACAGCGCTTTCATCGTGGCCAGCACAGGTGAGTCCATATTCGGACGCCAACCAGAATAGGCGCCATCAACGACGACAGCAGGTGATAGGTCATCGTACACGGCGGCGATATCGCGGCCTGCACGATACTTGGCGGGATTGTCCGCCGAACGCACTAAACACTGTACTTGAATACCACCATCGACACTCTTCACAATCGCCAGATTGCTGGATGTTTGGATAATATCGCGATGCTCTGGATGGCGCTCCAACACCCCATTAGGCGTCGCCAAAATAGACTTAAGGAGATCGTCTAACTGACTGGGCTCATAGCAGCGTGGTGCTAACAGGCAGGGACTTACCGCTAGTGCCAGCGACTGTTCTGTTTCGGCGAAGGCCACCTTCTGCATTTCTAAAAAGCTTTCGGCATAACGCTGCACAGTGTCAACCAGTCGCGAGTGCACTACGATGGTGGCACGTGCATCGCGGGGAATCGCGTTACGCAGTGTCCCGCCATGAAAATGCGCGACGCCAATATCGTAGCGCGCGCGCAGCTCCAGCAACAGCGCCGACAGCATAATATTGGCGTTGCCGCGACCGAGGTGAATATCAATACCGGAATGGCCACCCCGCAGACCCGACAAATGTAGTTCTAGGCTGCTCACGTCACCGTATGTCGGCAAGGTAGTCACCGGGCAGTCGATGGTCACATCCACCCCTCCGGCGCACCCTACGTAGAGCTCGCCTTCATCTTCAGAATCGAGGTTAAACAGAATTTCGGCGTCTAAAATTTGGCTATCGAGCCCCTTAGCCCCCGACATACCGGCCTCTTCGTCGACAGTAAACAGCGCCTCCAGCGGCCCGTGGGCAATATCGCTCGACTGCATTACCGCCAGCATGGCAGCCACCCCAATCCCATTGTCTGCACCCAACGTGGTCCCTTCAGCACGCACGATGTCGCCATCAACAACGGGACGGATTGGGTCTTTAAAAAAGTCATGCGCTACGTCATTGCGCTTCTGCGGCACCATGTCGATATGGCATTGCATGGCTATCGTTCGAGCGTGTTCCATGCCCGCGGCAGCCGCCTTTTTCAGCACCACATTGCCGATCTCATCCTGCAGAAATGTCAGCCCATACTGCGCAGCAAAATCACGTAAGTAATCGACCACTAACTGCTCGTGCTTTGAGGGACGTGGGCGGTCACACAAGGCCTGAAAATGCTGCCAAAGTGGCTGAGGTTCTAGGTGGGCGATAGACATTGTCGCGCATTACTCCATTTGATCGAGATAACTGACCAACTCGGCGCCAAGCAGCAAAACAAACCAACCTATGTAGAGCCACAACAAAAACAGTGGTATCGAAACAAAGGTGCCGTAGACGAGTTGGTAACTAGTATAGGCCATAATAATACCGAACAATTTTACGCCACCTAGCAGCACCAACGACACGCAAATGCCGCCAATCATGGCATTTTTGAAACCGACTTTGGTATTGGGCAATGCCCAGTAAGCAAGCGCAATCAAACCGCCCGAAATGAACAGTGGCGCTAACTTGAGGGCATAGATACGTAGGTCAACCAGTCCAAGGGGTTCAAATATCACGTTAAACGACAGTATGTATGTCGCAGCGATACTCAGTGCTGCTAGAGTCATCGGGCCAAACAAAATGATGCCCCAGTAAATCAAAACACTCAGCCAAGTTCGACGCGCCGCGTCCTGCTGCCATATATGATTAAAGGCCTGCTCGACATTTTTGATAAGTAAGTAGCCTGTCACCAATAGTGCCACTAAACCTGGCACCGTCAGGCTTTGCGCCTGGGCGCTAAAATTCGTCAAATAGGCGCGAATTTCTTGCCCTGACTCGGGCACAAAATGGGAAAAAATAAAGTCTTCCAACTGTCGTTCCGTACCTGCCAACTGGGGCACTAAACTCATGACGGTATAGGCCAATGTCATCATGGGGACGATGGCAAAAAGGCTGGTAAACGCAAGCGCCGCTGCTCGGGCGCGGATGTCGTGTTGGGCAGAGAGCCTGACAAATAATTTTAGGTGTTGTAGCACAGCGAATCCTTGCGGCCAAAAAAAAGCGGGCTCGGCCCGCTTTTGATTATAGATGAAGAACTTCATCAATTTCGTATTCGACATCGCCGCCGGGTGTTTTAACGATCACTACCTCACCCTCTTCCTTACCAATTAAGGCGCGAGCGATAGGCGAGCTTACCGATATTTTGTTTTGCTTAATATCAGCTTCGTCGTCACCCACGATCTTGTAGGTTTTGCTCTCGTCGGTATCCATATTGATGATGGTCACTGTTACGCCGAAGATCACTTTGCCAGTTTTAGGCAGGGCAGTGACATCGATCACGCGAGCATCCGACAACTTGCCTTCGATCTCTTGGATGCGACCTTCGCAAAAACCTTGCTGTTCACGCGCGGCGTGGTATTCAGCGTTTTCCTTCAAATCGCCGTGCTCGCGAGCTTCGGCAATAGCCGTGATGATACGGGGACGATCAACAGTCTTCAGACGGTTGAGTTCTTCGCGCAACAGACGCTCTCCCTCTACAGTCATCGGAATTGGCATTAGGCAGCTCCTAAGTTGTGTAAATCTTGCAGACGACGCACGGTGCGCTCTTCACCGAACTTCAACGCCTCGCACACAGCAAAACCGGCGGCCAAGGTGGTGGTATAGAACACCTTGTGCTGTTGAGCTGTTGAACGAATAGCGGCTGAATCCGCGATCGCTTTGGTGCCCTCTGTGGTATTTACGATCAAATCGATCTCATTGTTCTTCAAGGCGTCGATAATGTGCGGACGGCCTTCTTGGAACTTATTGATCTGTTCAACGGGAACACCTGCATCGGCCAAGCATTTCGCGGTACCACTGGTCGCCAAAATGCGGGTATAGCCATAATCTAACAACTCGCGCGCGATCTGCACGATGCCTTCTTTATCGGCGTCACGTACGGACAAGAAGGCGGTACCCGATTTGGGCGCCACTTCGCCAGATCCCTTGTTGGCCTTGGCAAAGGCTTCGGCGAACGAATCACCGACACCCATGACTTCACCGGTCGATTTCATCTCGGGGCCGAGAATGGGGTCAACACCCGGGAACTTGTTGAAGGGGAAGATCGCTTCTTTCACGCTGTAGTAAGGCGGTACGATTTCGCTAGTGAAGCCTTGCTCAGCCAAGGTTGTGCCGGCCTGACAGCGCGCGGCAATCTTCGCCAACGACTGACCGATGCACTTCGACACGAAAGGCACGGTGCGCGATGCACGGGGGTTAACTTCGATGACGTAAATTTCGCCGCCTTGGTAGGCCAACTGCACGTTCATCAAACCAACAACTCCCAATTCGGTCGCCATACGCTTAACCATGTCACGCATGTCGTCTTGTACATTGCTCGCCAAATTGTAGGGCGGCAGTGAACACGCTGAGTCACCAGAGTGAACGCCACACTGCTCGATGTGCTGCATAATGGCGCCGATCACAACTTCTTTGCCATCCGAAACGGCATCGATGTCGACTTCAATAGCCGCACTCAAGAAGTGGTCGAGCAGCACTGGTGAGTCGTTTGATACCGAGACCGCGGTATTCATGTAGCGCAGCAATTCACGCTCGTTGTATACGATTTCCATGGCGCGACCACCCAGTACGTAAGATGGACGCACAACCAAGGGGTAGCCAATGGTCTCTGCCGCCGCGACCGCTTCGTCGATAGAGCGCACGGTAGTATTGGGGGGCTGCAATAGATCCAGTTTTTGAATCATCTTCTGGAAGCGTTCACGGTCTTCCGCGCGGTCGATCGCGTCGGGTGTGGTACCAATGATGGGCACACCGGCTTTTTCCAGGTCGCGCGCCAGTTTCAGTGGTGTTTGACCACCGAACTGCACGATCACGCCCTTGGGCTGCTCAACAGCCACGATTTCCAATACGTCTTCAAGCGTCACAGGCTCGAAGTACAGGCGATCCGAGGTGTCGTAGTCCGTCGATACGGTCTCTGGGTTACAGTTGACCATGATGGTTTCGTAACCGTCTTCGCGCATCGCCAGTGCTGCGTGTACACAGCAGTAGTCGAATTCAATACCTTGACCAATACGGTTAGGTCCACCACCGAGCACTAAGATCTTGTCGCGCTGAGAAGGTTGCGATTCGCACTCTTCCTCGTAGGTTGAATACATGTACGCCGTGCTGGTAGCAAACTCAGCCGCACAGGTATCAACGCGCTTGTAAACAGGGCGAATATTCAGGTTTTGACGGTGCGCACGCACCTCGTCTTGGCTGGTGCCAAGAATGTCTGCTAAACGCTGGTCAGAGAAACCTTTGCGCTTCAAACGGAACAGAGTGTCGCGCTCGATTTGTTGCAGCGACTTACCCTCGATAGCCTGCTCGCTCTTCACGATATCTTCGATCTGTACCAAGAACCAGCGGTCGATTTTAGTGTATTCAAACACTTGATCCAGGGTCATACCCATACGGAAAGCGTCTGCCACGTACCAAATGCGGTCAGCGCGAGGCGTCTTAAGATCGGCAATCAACGTTTCTTCGGCATCTTCGGCGCTTTGATCCAACAGCGGATCGAAGCCTGTACGGCCCACTTCCAGACCGCGCAGGGCTTTCTGCACTGACTCTTGGAAGGTACGGCCGATCGCCATCACCTCACCCACAGATTTCATCTGGGTGGTCAGGCGTGAATCGGCGGCGGGGAATTTCTCGAAAGTAAAGCGAGGAATCTTGGTGACTACGTAGTCGATGGCCGGCTCAAATGAGGCGGGTGTCGCACCGCCGGTAATATCGTTTTGCAGCTCATCGAGGGTGTAACCAATCGCCAGCTTAGCCGCGACTTTTGCAATCGGGAAACCGGTCGCTTTAGACGCCAACGCTGAAGAGCGGCTCACGCGGGGGTTCATCTCAATCACCACCAGACGGCCGGTGTTAGGGCACTGACCAAACTGTACGTTCGAACCACCGGTTTCAACACCGATTTCGCGCAGTACCGCCAGCGAGGCGTTACGCAGGATTTGGTATTCTTTGTCGGTCAGGGTCTGCGCGGGCGCCACGGTGATAGAGTCACCGGTGTGAACACCCATGGGGTCGAAGTTCTCAATCGAACACACGATGATGCAGTTGTCTTTCTTGTCGCGCACCACTTCCATTTCGAACTCTTTCCAACCAATCAACGACTCGTCGATCAACAGTTCGTTAGTGGGAGACAAGTCGAGACCGCGGGTACAGATCTCTACGAATTCTTCGCGGTTGTAGGCGATACCGCCGCCCGAGCCACCCATGGTAAACGAGGGGCGAATAATACAGGGGAAGCCGATCGTGTCGAGCACGTCAAAGGCTTCTTCCATGCTGTGCGCAATACCGGCACGGGGACATTCCAGGCCAATGGCCTTCATGGCCTGATCGAAGCGCTCGCGGTCTTCCGCTTTATCGATCGCGTCGGCGGTCGCGCCGATCAACTCCACGTTGTACTTTTTCAGCACACCTTCGCGCTCGAGGTCGAGGGCACAGTTCAGCGCGGTTTGGCCACCCATGGTGGGCAGAATCGCATCGGGGCGCTCTTTCTCAATAATTTTTTCTACGGTGCTCCACACCACCGGCTCGATGTAGGTCGCATCGGCCATGACCGGATCGGTCATAATAGTCGCGGGGTTGGAGTTCACCAAGATCACGCGATAACCTTCTTCGCGTAGAGCTTTACAGGCTTGGGCACCCGAGTAGTCGAACTCACAGGCTTGGCCGATCACGATGGGACCAGCGCCTAGGATCAAAATACTTTTAATGTCGGTTCTTTTTGGCATGAATCACAATCCAAGTCGTCATGTCAGCTAGGCTGACGTCAATCTCTACGCTTACTTACTTCGCTGCTTGCATCAATTCGATGAAGTGATCAAACAGGGGCGCCACATCGTGCGGGCCAGGGCTTGCTTCAGGGTGACCCTGGAAGCTGAACGCGGGCTTGTCGTTGCGGTGGATACCCTGCAACGAACCGTCGAACAGCGACTTGTGCGTCACTCGCAGGCAGTCAGGCATGCTGGCCTCATCTACAGCGAAACCGTGGTTCTGGCTGGTGATCATCACCGTGCCGTCTTCAACATTCTGCACGGGGTGGTTGGCACCGTGGTGACCAAACTTCATCTTGACGGTTTTAGCACCGCTAGCCAGACCCAGTAATTGGTGACCCAAGCAAATACCGAACACGGGGATGTCGGTCTTCAATACTTCTTGAATATTGGCGATGGCGTAATCGCAGGGCTCTGGGTCGCCAGGGCCGTTCGACAAGAACACGCCGTCGGGGTTCATTGCCAACACTTCAGCCGCGGGCATCTTGGCGTTGACCACAGTGACCCGGCAACCGCGGTCGACCAACATACGCAAGATGTTCAATTTGACGCCGTAGTCGTAAGCCACCACGTGGAAAGGCAGATCGGCATCAGCGCGATCGGTGTAGCCCACGCCCAGTTCCCAGCTAGCTTGACGCCATTGGTAACTCTCAGCGGTGGTCACTTCCTGCGCCAGATCCATACCTTTAAGACCGGCAAAACCCTGCGCCAATTCTAGTGCGCGCGCCTCATTGATCACGGGGCCTGCCATGATGCAGCCGTTCTGAGCACCTTTCTCGCGCAAAATACGCGTCAGGCGGCGGGTATCGATATCGGCGATACCGAGGATGTTCTTTTCGCGCAAGTAGGCATCGAGGCTTTGTTCGTTGCGGAAGCTTGAGGCAAGTAGAGGCAGATCGCGAATCACCAAACCCGCCACGCGCACAGAATCCGACTCAACATCTTCGCTGTTGATACCGGTATTGCCGATGTGGGGATATGTCAGAGTGACGATTTGCTTTGAATACGAGGGGTCAGTCAGAATTTCTTGGTAACCTGTCATGGCGGTGTTGAAAACCACCTCACCAACAGACTCACCTTCGCAGCCTATAGAGACTCCACGAAAAATACTGCCATCTTCAAGAACGAGAATTGCGGGCTGGGTCAAAATAACTCTCCAGTCAAAGAAGATTAATAGGTTTCACTCGTAAAAAAGCGAGATGAAGAGGGCCTCATCTCGCTTTTGCAAATCGAATGAATGTATTTGGTCTAAGGTTCTTGCAACGAAAAAAGCTTGCCGAACCAAAGCCTTAGAGGCGACCTAAAGTGGTGCAGGATTCTACGCGAATGGTCGAGAATTGTCCAACAAAAATGACCACTTTTGACACCATCCTCAATTAAGTTACCACCTCGTCACATAATTGCATCCACAAAGACAAGGCGGGTGATGGTGGCGAGGTTTTGCGCAGCGCAAAATAAAATTGCCGGCGCATGTCGGCGTCGGGAATGGTCAACGGCACTAGATCGCCATAGCTGAATTCTCGCGCCACCACCATGCGCGACAAGCAGCCCAACCCCAATCCTGACAGTACCGCCGTTTTAATCGCCTCGTTGTGGCGCAACTCCAAAAAAATATTTAATTCTTTGGCGTAGCGCGCCATCGCCATATCGAATCCGCGCCGCAGGCCAGAATTTTCCTCGCGCACAATCCAACGTGCTGCCAAGATATCGCCCTCCGATAACACCCCGTGCTGCGCCATGGGATGATCTGCTGCGGAAAAAATCACCAATTCATCCTCTCGCCAAGGGATCAATTGCACCTCGGGATGACTCAATGGCCACTCCACCATGCCAATATCGATGCGCCCCTCAAGCAAGCTATCAATAATCGCCGGTGTACTGGCAATATCCAGCGACACATCGGCCTCGGGCTGGGCCTCTAAATAACGCGCCATGATCTTGGTGGCGAGATGGTTGCCAATCGTGAAACTGGCGCCGACGACGATGTCAGGCACCGGTTTAATGCCCAGCAAGCGATCTTCAAATTCCTGCGCCTGACTGAGAATGGCGTCGGCTTCGCGCAATACACGCTCGCCGTGGGCATTTAATACGAGACGATTGCCTCGCCGCTCAAACAGCGCGAGATCAAACGCACGCTCCAAATTATGCAGCGCCTCGCTGGCCGCCGACTGAGAAACATGTAGCCGCTGAGCAGCCTTAGAGACGTTCTGGTGACGAGCGATTTCGCTGAATATCTGTAATTGGCGTAGGGTATATCGCATAACTATCGGTTTTACCTTTAATTACTATCGATATTATCCTGTTTTACCTTTCAACAACAAGCGCTACACTCGCTTTCATTCAATGCAACAACCGAGGATGCAAGCATGGCCGAACAAAAAGCTACCAATGTACACTGGCACGAAGGCGATATTACCCGCGAACACCGCGCTAAATTATTGGGTCACAAAGGCGCTACGCTTTGGTTCACCGGCCTGTCAGGCAGCGGCAAAAGTACCGTTGCGGTTGAACTGGAAGGCATTTTGAACGAAATGGGTGTGCTGTCTTATCGCTTGGATGGCGACAACGTACGCATGGGCATCAATAAAAACCTCGGTTTTTCAGCCGAAGATCGTACCGAAAATATCCGCCGCATCGGCGAGTGCGCCAAGCTATTTGTCGACGCGGGCATCGTGACCCTGAGTAGCTTTATCAGCCCCTACCGCGAAGATCGCGACGCAGTGCGCGCCCTACACGAAGCGGCCGGCATGGACTTTATCGAAGTTTTCGTCGACTGTTCACTGGAAGCTGCCGAGAGCCGCGACCCCAAAGGCCTTTACAAAAAAGCGCGCGCCGGCGAAATCAAAAACTTTACCGGTATCGATGATCCCTACGAAGCGCCCACCTCACCCGAGGTGCACATTCGCACCGACCAAATGAGTCTGGAAGAAGAAATCGACCTGATCTTATCTGCCCTGCGCCTGCGCGGCATTATTCAATAATTCGGAGAACGCAATGATTAAGCCCTACGGTTCCGACCAACTGAACCCTCTTTTTGTCGCCGATGAAGCGCAACGCAACGCACTCGCGGCAGAGGCCGAACAACTCCCCTCGCTACTGCTGAATTCAGCGGCGGCGGCCAACGCCGTGATGCTCGCCGGTGGTTATTTCAACCCACTGACGGGCTACATGAACCTGGCCGACGCCATGTCGGTATCTGTTGACATGAAAACCAGCGACGGCCTGTTTTGGCCCGTTCCCATCGTCAACTTGACCGACGACAGCAGCGTCACTGCGGGCAGCCGTATCGCGCTGCGCGATCCCAATGTTGACGGCAATCCCGTACTGGCAGTAATGGATGTGGATGCGGTAGAAGAGGTAAACGAAGAGCAAATCGACATCATGGCGATCAACATCTTCGGCACCCTGGACGCCAACCACCCCGGCGTTGCGACCTTTAAAGATCTGGGTCGCCGTATGGTTTCCGGTCCTATTCAGGTGCTCAACTTTTCTTACTTTGCTAGCGAATTCCCTGACACCTTCCGCACCGCGGTCGACATTCGCGCCGAAATCGCCGAGCGTGGCTGGGAAAAAGTGGTCGCCTTCCAAACCCGCAACCCTATGCACCGCGCGCACGAAGAACTGTGCCGCATGGCGATGGAACAACTCGACGCCGATGGCATCCTGATCCACATGCTGCTGGGTAAATTGAAGCCCGGCGACATCCCTGCCGACGTGCGCGATGCCTCAATCCGCAAGATGGTCGAGCTGTACTTCCCCGCCAACACCGTCATGGTGACTGGCTACGGCTTTGACATGCTCTACGCAGGCCCCCGCGAAGCAGTACTGCACGCGGTATTCCGCCAGAACAGTGGCTGCACCCACTTGATTGTCGGTCGCGATCACGCCGGTGTGGGCGACTATTACGGCGGCTTCGACGCACAGACCATTTTCGACGAAAAAGTCCCCGCTGGCGCGCTGCAGCTGGAAATTTTCAAAGCCGACCACACCGCCTACAGCAAAAAGCTGAACAAGGTGGTCATGATGAAAGACGCCCCCGACCACAGCAAAGATGACTTTGTGTTATTGTCGGGCACCAAGGTTCGCGAAATGCTCGGCCAAGGTATTGCACCACCACCCGAGTTTTCTCGTCCCGAGGTCGCTAAGATCCTATCGGATTACTACCAAGCCCTCGACGCTAAAGCGGGCTAAATGGAGACGCGCATGAGCCACAGTTTCGATGTATTTAACGGCGATGCTGATGGCATCTGTGCGCTGATCCAACTACGCAAGGCTGAACCCCGTGACAGTACCTTAGTCACAGGGGTGAAGCGCGATATCAACCTGCTATCTCAGATTGACGCCGGTACCGGCGACCGTGTTACCGCGCTGGATATCTCGATGGACAAAAACAGCACCGACCTGCAGCGAATTCTAGCTGCAGGTGCTGAGGTCCTGTACGTTGATCACCACTACCCCGGCGACATTCCCAACCACCCGCAACTGCGTGCCGTGATTAACGAAAACGCCGATACCTGCACCAGTGTATTGGTCAACGGACTGTTGAAAAGCGCCCACATCGACTGGGCCATTGCCGGCGCCTTTGGTGACAATCTACACAAAACTGCCCGCGCCCTGGCGGCGACCACAACACTGAGCGACACCGATATCGACGAATTGCAAGCACTCGGCACCTACATCAATTACAACGGCTACGGCCCTAGCTTGGACGACTTGCATTTTGATCCAGCGGATCTCTACCGCCGCTTGTATGCCGCCCCTTCGGCGCTGGCCTTCATCCGCGACAGCGAAGACTTCGTGCAACTCGAGACCGGTTATCAACAAGACATGGCGCAGGCGGCCGCTCTACAGCCAATGCATGCCAGCGACTCGGTCGCTGTATTCATGCTACCCAATGAGGCCTGGGCGCGTCGCGTGAGCGGTGTTTACAGCAACGATCTCACCACCCAGTTTCCCGATCGCGCGCATGCAGTACTCACCGTAAAAGATAACGGCAACTACCTCGTGAGCGTTCGCGCCCCGCTGAATAATAAACAGGGTGCTGTTGACCTATGCCGTCAATTCCCCAGCGGCGGTGGTCGCGCGGCAGCGGCAGGCATCAACGATCTATGCGCGCCAGATTTACAGACCTTCATTGACAAATTCAGCGAGTTTTACACAAACTGATTCCCTATCTTCGTACTAGGGAAAAATAATGAAAACCCAGCTATTTGATCTCGAGGGCAAAATTGCCCTTGTCACCGGTGCCAGCCGCGGCATCGGCGAAGCCATCGCCAAACTTCTCGCGCAACAGGGTGCCCACGTTATCGTAAGCTCGCGCAAAATAGATGACTGCCAACGAGTAGCCGACGAGATTAATGCCGCCGGCGATAGCGCGGAGGCCTTCGCCTGCCACATTGGCGATATCGGCCAAATCGAAGCCTGCCACACCTTCCTGCAAGAAAAACACGGCCGGCTCGATATCCTGGTCAACAACGCGGCTACCAACCCCTACTTCGGCCACATCCTGGATACCGACCTAGGAAGCCTAAGCAAAACCTTGGACGTGAATATCCGCGGCTACTTTTTAATGTCGCAAGGCGGCGCCAAACTGATGGCTGCCAATGGCGGCGGCAGTATTATCAACACGGCGTCGGTGAACGGCTTGATGCCGGGCAACATGCAGGGCATTTACTCGATTACCAAGGCGGCGGTCATCAGCATGACCAAGGCTTTTGCACTTGAGTGTGCCGACCGCGGCGTGCGCTGTAACGCCATCGCCCCCGGCCTCACCAAAACAAAATTCGCCGGCGCGCTGTTTACCAATGAAGATATCTACAACGCCGCGATGGCCAAAATTCCCATGCACCGCCATGCCGAACCCGATGAAATGGCCGGTGCAGTATTATTTTTAGCCTCGTCGGCAAGTAGCTACGTCACCGGTGAAACCATCGTGGTGGACGGTGGCATGACCGTCAGCAACCTATAGGAGACCCCCATGAGCGAACCTTCTCGTGTTGTTTTCATCACCGGTGCAGGGAGTGGTTTTGGCCGCGGCCTAGCGCAAGCGCTCGACGCCAAGGGTGATCGCCTGTGCCTGACCGATATCAATGGCGCCGCGCTACAGGAAACCGCCGCCATGCTCGCGGGAGACCCACAATGCCTAACCTTTGATGTCAGTAGCGAAGCGAACTTTGCAGAAGCCATCACCTCATGCGTGGAGCACTTCGGTCGCCTGGATGCCATCGTCAACAACGCCGGCGTGGGCGGACCGATTCGCAGCATTATCGAGACCACCGAGAAAGACATGGACCGCTACTTTGCGGTGAACACCAAGAGCGTGTTGTTTGGCATGAAACACGCCATCCCGGTGATGTTGCAGCGCGGTGGCGGCATCGTCTTGAACGTAGCCTCGATGGCAGGTCTCAACGCCGCGCCAGGTATAGGCGCCTACTGTGCGGCAAAGCACGCCGTGGTAGGGCTCACCAAGACCGCCGCCATCGAGTTTGGCGCCATGGGTGTCAGGGTGAATGCGATCTGCCCGTTCTTTGTGCCCACCCCCTTGGTGATGGACATCGCCGAGCCAGATACATTGGAGGCTTTCACGGCGAGGAATCCGATGAAGCGCATGGGTACGGTAGAAGAAATCGTCAGCGTGATGGTCGCCATGCTCGACCCGAACAGCAGCTACCTAAACGGCCAAGCCATCCCCGTCGATGGTGGCTTCAGCAGTATCTAATTAGCCCGCCAATACGCGAGCACCTTGGCTACATAGCGTTGGGTCTCGCGGTAGGGTGGCACCCCTCCGTGGCGCCGTACTGCACCGGCGCCCGCATTATAGGCCGCCACGGCCAACTCCACATTGCCCTCAAACTCACGCAATAGATCCGCCACATGGCGCACCCCTGCATCGACATTGGCCTGGGGGTCCATCAAATCGGCGATGTTGTAGCCCGCGGCGGTATCGGGCATCAACTGCATCAATCCGACCGCGCCGGCCTTGGACATCGCATAGGGATTAAACGCCGACTCGGCATAGACAATGGCGTTTATCAGCTTGGCATCGACGCTGTAGCGACGCGCTGCCGCGGTGATAAAGGCCTCGATTTGTTGGCGCGACACTGGGGTCGCTGGGGTGGACAGTTTACCGAGGTATTTGCCATCGCGACTGTGGCTAAGCAAGGTATAGCGGGGATCGTCGATCTTGCGATCGGAAAACATCACCTCGCCGTTGGGGCCGCGATAGCGATACATGCTCGCGGCGGCCGCCACTTCGGCGAGGAAACAAAGGGCAACTAGGGCGTAGCGCATTCCGTGCACAACGCGAATTGCTGGCGGGGGTCGATCAACAGATAGGGCGTTTGCAAGGCGGCCCACTGCACCCCCAATCGGCCAAGCAAGCTATCGAAAAGATCAGCTTGGCGCACATTCAACACGTGGGCCAGCGACTCGAGGAAGGACATTTCGGGGCGAATCCACTTCGCTTCATAGGTCTCCAATTCCGCCAACTCGGCGGCAGCGGCCAAGGCGTCATTGAGACCGCCGGTCGCATCGACCAAACCTTTCTCAAGGGCATCAGCCCCGGTCCACACGCGACCACGCGCGAGGGCGTCCACCTGCTCGGTATCCATGCCACGCCCATCGGCCACGATCTCCAGGAATCGACGGTAACCAAATTCGATACTTTGCTGAATACTGGCCGCCGCCACAGGGTTCATAGGCAAATCAATGCGGCCTGCACCGGCCATTTGGGTAGTGCCCACACCGTCAGTACTTACACCAATATGGGCCAAGCCGCGCTGGATAGTGGGCATGGCACCGAAAATACCTATCGATCCGGTCAGGGTCTGCTCTGAAGCAAACACCTTATCGGCGCCGGCAGAGATCCAATAGCCGCCTGAGGCCGCCAGTGAAGACATCGATACCACCAAGGGCTTGCCGGTCGATTGGAAACGCAGCAATTGTTCGCGAATCACCTCCGACGCGAAGACCGATCCACCAGGGCTATCAACCCGCAGCACCAAGGCTTTGACGCTGTCGTCGGTTTCGGCACGTTGAATTTGATAGGCCAGTGTATCGCCGCCCACCGCTCCGGGTACGCTGTCACCATCCACAATTTCGCCCTGGGCTACCACCACGCCAATGCGCGGTGCTTCACTCGGTAATTGAGCCATGCGACGCTCTTGCAGGTAGGTATCCATGTGGATCAAATTGGCACCACCGTCGAGCGACTCGCCGAAGCGCTCCACCAGCATATCTTCCATCTCGGGGCGCGAAAGCACCTCGTCAACCAGCCCCACGCGAATTGCCATGGCCGCTGTATCACCGCCGGTTTCCGCCAATTCGCTAGCGGCGTTGTCGATCATTTGCTGCAAGCGATCTGCTTTCAAACCGCGCTTTTCGCTGACTGTCGCGGTATAGCGCGACCACAAACCCGACAACCAGTGCTGGTTGGCCTGCTTGGCCTCGAGCGACATATCGTTGCGCATGTAGGGCTCGAGCGCCGACTTATACTCGCCGACGCGGAAAATGTGGAAATCGATCAACAACGTGTCGAGCAATTCTTTGTAGTAGTTGCGGAAAACATCAAACCCACTCATGAACACCACGCCCATGGGGTGCATGTACACCTCATCGGCCTCACTAGCCAAGCGGTAGGTCGACTGGTTGTAGTATTCACCGTAGGCGATCACGGGTCGGTCGGTCGCTTTGAAGGCCTGTACCGCGCGGGCAACCTCTTCCGCCTTCACCAGACCCATACCCACCACGCCATCGAGTTTTAAGATGAGCGCACTGATGCGGCTATCGGCAGTGGCCTCGTCAATCGCGTCCACGATATCCCACAGGCGCGTCTCGCTCTCTTCTTCAGCGGCGTTCTGCATGAGGGTGGTCAGTGGGTCGAGCACGGTTTCCTGCTCAACGATCACGCCGCGCGGCGCGATTAAAAGGGCACTGCCCTCTTGCACGTCGATGACCGGCGCACTTTTAAAAATAGCGGTTAAAAACACCACCAAAAACACCACAAAGGCGAGATTGATAAAGGCCATCCGCAGCCAACTAATGGCACGGCCAATCCCGCCAAAAAAGCGTCGAATGAGGCCGGGTTTCGCTTCAGTCATGGTTTGTCTCCTGCTGACTGATGGGTTTGTAAAAACGAATCGCAACGGTTGCTGAAGTAAACAGTAGTACAATTAACGCCACTTCGAGGTAATCAAATACCCGCGCTACCGGACTAAAGGCGTTATTAACGGCGATCACGAAATACAGCAAGATGGCAAAACACAGATAAGCAAGCGTGCGTTTGTTGCGCTTACGAACGCCGTTAAAGAAGATCAACATTGGCGCCACCAGCACCAACCAGACCGCCCAATTGGGCGACTTGCCCTCGGGTGGCACGACCATGGTCACCACAGTAAACAGCGCCAACAGCGCCATATAACTTGCGTAGGTCAAACGAACCGACAACTCACCAACATTCATCATTTTGCCTTTTAATTTTTAAGGGCGTGTTTGGCCAAACGCACACCGAGTGCGCGGCACAATTCAATTTCATCATCGCTCAAACCCTCACCATCGCGGCCGGCGTGGTGCGAAGCACCATAAGGCGTACCGCCGGAGGTGGTGCGACTCAAGGCGGCTTCGCTGTAGGGTAAGCCCAGCAGCACCATACCGTGGTGCAACAGTGGCAGCATCATGGTCAACAGCGTCGCTTCTTGCCCGCCGTGCAAACTTTGCGTCGAGGTAAACGCCGCCGCTGGCTTGTCGATCAACGCGCCCGTCATCCAGAGATTTGATGTCGTATCAATGAAGTACTTCAGTGGCGCGGCCATGTTGCCGAAGCGCGTCGGCGAACCGAGAGCCAAACCTGCGCAACCCACCAAGTCTTCCGCCTGGCAATACAGCGGACCGCTGTCGGGGATCGCATCGGGGTCGGGCGCGGTGTCCGGCGAAATAGGCTGGACTGTGCGTAACCGTGCTTCAATCCCCGCCACGGATTCAACACCGCGGGCGATTTCTTCCGCCATGGCATAGGTAGACCCGTGGCGAGAGTAGTAAAGAACAAGAATATAGGGCAGCGACACTACAGCAGCTCCAGCGCATTCTCAGGTGGGCGACCCAACACCGCGCGATCACCGCGAACCACAATGGGACGCTCGATCAATTTTGGGTGCGCCACCATCGCGGCCACCAAATCAGCATCGCTGTGGTTGGGGTCTTTCAAGTTCAAAGCTTTGTAGTCATCCTCGCCCTTGCGCAGCAAATCGCGCGCACCGATACCCAATTTCGCCAACAAGGCGTCCAATTGCTCGGCACTGGGCGTATTATCTAGGTACAACACCACCTCGGGCTCGACGCCATTGTCTTGCAATAACTGCAGGGTTTGGCGCGACTTACTACAGCGCGGGTTGTGGTAAATGGTAAACTCGCTCATATCAACTCCTTTTTGGGCATTATACATAGACATAGGAACCCCATGCACCGTTTAACACTGGCTAAACGCGCCGCTCTCACACTAATTTGTACGCTTTTACTGGCGTGTTCGCCCGCCCCCGAGTTTCACTACGCCGACGGCAGCGGCGGACGCTTCGACGACTACCGCGGTAAATACCTACTGATCAACTACTGGGCCGAATGGTGCAAACCCTGCCTGAAGGAAATTCCCGAGCTCAACGAATTCGCCCATACCTACGCCGATAAGGCCTCTATTATTGCGATTAATTGGGACGGCATTCGCGGCGATAAGCTCAGTGAGCAAGCTGAAAAATTGAACATCGAGTTTGATGTGGTGGTGGAAGATATCAGCAGCTTGCTTGGGCAGAAAAAGCCCGAGGTGTTGCCGACGACGTTTATCCTCGACCCCGAGGGCAAGCTAGTTAAAACACTGGTGGGACCACAGGATTTGGACAGCCTCAAAAAGGCGGTCGGCTTCTAGCCGGCTCTTCCTGCCTGACCTTGATCCCCATCCTTGTGGGATGGACGCAAGGCAGACGAGATGGGCGGGGACGCCGCCCTACTCGTAGGGATTAGCAATCTCCAGGCTTACCTTGTGCTGGTAGCCCTTAACACCGATCGACGTATCGGTCAGCTCCAGGTCACCGCCATCCAACACACCATTGTCAAACAGATAGATTGGCTTCAACTTGCCTTCGATGATGTCTCGATCGTTTTGCTCGGCTTGCGCAGCAACAGCCACGTTGCGCTCGGCGTACTCCGCCATCGCTTGCTCACCGTATTTGCGGGTCAGCATGTCTTTCACCACGTGGGGCGCTAGGATACTTGCCGAGGCGTTGTTACCACCGAAGCCCTTGGAGTTGATAATCATCGCGTCCATGCCGGTGGCGCCGACGTCGGTATCTTGCAGCAGGAAGTTGATATTCGACTGAGCCACGTCGTCAGCAATGGTCTCAACGGTTTTGATACCGGGGATGATACCGTATTTCCAAACACCCAATCCCGAGGCAATCTGGTCGCCTCCAGCGGGGCCAAGGGTGTGACCCAAGTAGGATTTCACCGCCGCCACAGGCCATTTTTCAATGCCGAAGGTCTTGGCGATTTGGTTGATAATTTCCGACTCGGTAACGCGGTTTTGCGGGGTGCTGGTGCCGTGCGCGTGCACATAGGTGCGCTTGCGAAGACCTTCCTCACCAATGATGGCGCGGGTCACTGCCGCGGCGCGAGCCATGGTCACATAGTTACCAACCCCAGGGCCAGGAATCGATTTTTTGAAACCGTCGGCGTTAACGAATACATCCGCTACCGCACCCAAAATATTGGCACCCAATTCCAAGGCCAGGGCGTCGTCGCACAGCACTAAGAATTGCGCGCCTTCTGCCAGGGTAAAACCACAGTTATTGGAGAAGGGGCGAGCAGCACGACGGAAGTCAGGAGTATCGCGGCCGGGGTCGAGCGCCATGATGGCCTCGTCTTCGGCCAACGCGCCCATGGTGCGGTAACCTTCCATCACCTCGGGAGTAATGGGAGCCTCAGCACTGCCAACAATCACCAAGCGACGACGGCCGCTTTGGATATCGCGAACGCCCATGCGAACGTTGTACAAGAAGGTTGCGCAGGCACCGATCATACCGCCAGCACTGCCCATGCCGCCAATCACGTAGGCGTTGATAAAGTCTGCCGGCATTTCCGCCAAGCTCAAGGCGCACTGCTTGGCACTGACGCGCTTGGCCATAAAGTTGGATTGCAGCATGCCGCCAGCGCCATTGAAATCGAGCTGTCCCATCGCACTAGCCGCGTAGACGCCGACTTCATCGGGCGACAGTTTGCTGCGGATCACTTCCCAGTCGATACCCAGTGAGTGCAAGGCATCCGACGCACCATACACCGCCAACTGCAAACCACGAGGATGGCTGCGGGCGTTGTATAAATCTTCGGGGTTAAAGCCGGTGGGCAATTGACCGGCGGCTTGCACCAGCGAGCGACGCAGGTCGGGCAACAAAACAGTCGTGTCGCCAGCCACGGTAACGCGCACGTTGCCACCGCGCAGTTCTTCTACTTGCCACGAGGCGGGCACGGTAGACATCAACTGGGTCTTTTTAATCACGAACTGTACTGGCTGCTCACCAGCGACGACGGTGGCTTCGCGGTGCACAGGAATGGCATTGCGATCGAATAAGTTGTCTTCCAACTGGCGAATCAGCGTGTTGTTTTTGATCCACTGACCATATTTGGCGGCGATATCGGCATAGCTCAAGGTCTTACCACTGACGGCGTCAGTCAAGGCACCCTCCACCGGGACAACCAACCCCATCATGCTGGCCAAGGCCGCATAGGTTTCTGCCGCTTCACTCGCCTGCAGTGAATCAATCACCTGACGACGATAGGCATGGTGGCCAGAACTGCGGCCGCATGCATTTACGCCGCCGAATCCAATAATGGTTGGGATGTTTGCCAAAATCGGTCTCCCTGTTGCAAATAGCTGGGGGGTCAAAAAAAGACGAATATTAACAGGCGAAGGCAGCGAGTGCGAGTAAAACTTAGCCCGCGGCAAGGCCTTTTAGAAAGGATTCAATTTGCGCCAAACGCTGATTCCGCAAGGCTTCACCAATGGCCTTACCCTCAATACCACTCGCCAACAGCGAGCCTGCACTGATCTGGCTACAACGCTCAGCAAGCTCGATAATTTGCGCCGCTTGTGGGTAGTCTTGGTGTTCAAACCCCAACCGTCCGCGACTGTCGGCTTCGCAGCAAAGCGTAAATTCCAACAACATGCCGCCCTGCCTAAATACCCCCAATTCGGTGAGCATCGCCAAGATATTATCGGCTGTTTGCTGCGCCAAGCCGTGCAAGGTGGTGTGCCACTTAGCCACCAAGTGGGCTAATTGGGCGTGCCGATTGGGCACCTTAAGACGTTGCTGCACCGCCTCCAGTAAAGGCAGGGTACGCGCTTCATGCCCGGGGTGGCGCGGCAGATCCTCTGCCGGGGTTTGAGCCTTACCAAGATCGTGCACCAAGGCTGCGTAGCGCACCGCGCTATCGTGGCTCAATTCGGCGGCTTGCTGTAACACCATCATGCTGTGCAAACCGCAATCGATCTCTGGGTGTGATGATGGGGATTGCGGCACGCCAAACAGGGCATCCAATTCGGGCAACAAAACGGTTTGTGCTCCGCACTCGCGCAATACATCGAAAAACACCTCGGGCGAGGCCGATGTGAGCCCGCGCTCGGTTTCACGCCAAATGCGCTCAGAGCTCAAGGTTTGCAATTCGCCTGCCGCCACAATATCCGCCATTAGGGCGATCGTTTCTGGGGCAACAGTAAAACCAAGGTGGGCATAGCGCGCCGCAAATCGAGCCACGCGCAAGACTCGCAAGGGATCTTCCACAAAGGCGGGAGACACGTGCCGTAAACGCCGCGCCGCCAGATCACACTGGCCACCATAGGGATCGATAATAGCGCCATCTTCGGCCAAGGCCATGGCATTGATGGTGAGATCGCGACGCAGCAAATCCTCTTCCAGTGTCACACTGGGGTCGGCGTGCACGGCAAAGCCGGTGTAACCAGTACCCTGCTTGCGCTCGGTGCGCGCCAGCGCGTATTCCTCTTTGGTCAGCGGGTGTAGAAATACGGGGAAATCCTTACCGACCTGCTGGTAACCCGCTTCCAGCATATGCTCTGGGGTGGCGCCAACCACTACCCAGTCGCGCTCGTGAAAGGGAAATTCCAACAGTTGATCGCGCACAGCGCCACCGACGAGGTAGGTCTTCATAGCGGCTCCCCACTCTCACCACAACGACAACTGAACAGCTGCTTATCCTCAAGCCGCAACATGGTCATGGCGCCGCCCCAGACACAGCCCGTATCTAGGCCGTAGACACCGGGCACATCGACCCTACCCTGCAGCGCAGCCCAGTGGCCAAAAATCAGCTCTACCCCTTCAAGCCCGGGGTTGGGGTAGGAAAACCAGGGGGCGTACTTCGGATTACTCGACACTGCGCTATCGCTGGTTTCTAGATCGAGCTTACCCTTCACCGTGCAAAGACGCATTCTGGTGAAGGCGTTTACGATGGCGCGCAGTCTATCGTCACCGCTTAAATCATCGCGCCAACGCGCTGGCTCGTTACCGTACATCGATCTAAAAAAAGCTGGCAGTACAGAGCGCGGACCACGCAGCACCGCTTCGACTTCCTGCGCGAGTTGTTGCGCCTTGGCGAGTGACCAGGTGGGAAGAATGCCGGCATGACTCATCGCCGCATTGAGCTGTCGATCGACATGCAACAGCGGCTGCTGGCGCAGCCATCGCATGAGATCATCCACATCGGGCGCGTCGATAATCTCGCGCAAGCCGCGCGAGGGCTGGCGAATGCCAAAATAAATGGCCAGCAGATGCAAGTCGTGGTTACCCAGCACTACCACCGCGCTGTCACCTAGAGATTTCAAAAAGCGCAGTGTTTCCAATGACTGCGGGCCGCGATTAACCAGATCGCCCACCAGCCAAAGCTTATCCTGCGAGGGATTGAAATCGACCTCGCGCAACAAGCATTGCAAGGGCGCCAGGCAGCCCTGCAGATCGCCAACGGCGTAGGTCGCCATTTAGTGCAGCGCCTTCCTGCGCGCCAATAAAAACGGCTGAATGGGAGCGTCAAACTCCTCGCCCGAGTCAGAAATCATATTGTAACTGCCTTCCATTGTGCCCACCTCGGTCGCGAGTACGGCACCGGATGTGTACTGGTAGACCTCGCCCACTTGCAGGGTAGGCTGTAATCCGACGACGCCTTCTCCGCGCACCTCACGCACTTCGCCATTGCCATCGGTAATGACCCAGTGGCGCGACAGCAATTGCACGGGCTCGGTACTGCAATTGGTGATGGTGACGTTGTAGACAAACACAAAGCGCCCCAACTCCTCATCGGACTGCGCCTCTTGGTAGTGGGCAACAACGTCGACATCGACAAAATGCTTGTGGTCGCTCACACCGTCACCCCCGCCTCACTTAGCAGGTTTGCCATGGTCACGAACTGGGTCACGGTGAGGGTTTCAGCACGGGCACTAGGGTCGATCCCCAAGGCTTCAAACTGAGCTTCGCTCACCCAGTCGCGCAGGGTGTTGCGCAGCGTTTTGCGGCGCTGAGAAAACGCGGCTACAACCACGCGATCGAACAACTTGTAATCCTTGGCTACTAGGGGCAGTTCGGCGTGAGGCACCAAACGCACGATGGCCGATTGCACCTTTGGCGGCGGGTCAAAGCTGCCTGGCGGCACATCGAACAGCGATTGCACACGACAAAAATACTGCGCCATCACACTCAAGCGACCGTAGGCTTTACTACCCGGCTCCGCGGCCAGCCGCTGTACGACTTCGCGCTGCAACATGAAGTGCATATCGGCGATGCGCGGATGGAAGGACAACAAGTGGAAAATCAGTGGGGTCGAAATGTTGTAGGGCAGATTACCCACCACTCGCAGCGGCTGATCGTCTTCCACCAGCTCACCAAAATTAAATTTGAGCGCATCGAAAGCATGCAGAGTGAACAGCGGGTTATCGCCAAACTTAGCGTTCAAAATGGGGTGCAGGTCACGATCTAGCTCCACCACGTGCAGGCGTGCGCCGCTGCGTACCAAACCTTCCGTAATCGCGCCCTTGCCAGGACCAATTTCTACCACCGTCTGACCCGGCTTGGGCCGCACTGACGCGACAATATTATCGATAATGCTGTGATCGATCAGGAAATTCTGCCCAAAGCGTTTGCGCGCCGTGTGCTGTTTCTCGGCTGTGCGATGATCAAAACTCATGGGGTAATCTCACCTCGGCGCCCGCGCGCCATCTGTGCGGCAACATCCAGCGCCACCGCCATACTGCCACTATCTACGCCGTCGCTGCCCGCCAGATCAAGCGCCGTGCCGTGATCGACCGACGTTCGAATAATGGGCAGCCCCAGGGTAATGTTTACCGCCGCGCCAAAACCCTTGTACTTGAGCACCGGCAGGCCCTGGTCGTGGTACATCGCCACGATCACGTCGGCATGCGCCATGTGCTTGGGGGTAAATACCGTATCCGCGGGATAGGGCCCACTAATATTCATGCCCTCGCCCTGCAAGGCGGCGATGACAGGATTGATGACATCGATTTCCTCACGCCCCATATGTCCACCTTCACCGGCGTGGGGGTTGAGGCCACACACTAAGACACGCGGCGCAGGCAGCGCGAAATCGCGTTTCATTTGAGCATCGACGATGCGCAATACCTGAGTTAACTCGGCGTGGTTAATCGCGCTCGCCACCTCAGCTAAGGGAATGTGTGTTGTCGCTAATGCCACCCGCAACCCCTCGGTAGCCAACATCATCACCACCTTGTCGGTACCGGTGGCCTCGGCGAGGTATTCGGTGTGACCACTAAACGCCACCCCCGCCTCGTTTATCACCCCCTTGTGTACTGGGGCTGTCACCATCGCATCAATATCGCCACCCTGGCAGAGTTGAACCGCACGATCGAGGGTAGCCAACACATAGCCGCCATTATTGGGATTCAAACAACCCGCCACGACAGGTTCCGCTACCTTCACGGTAGAGACAAACAATTCAGCGGCCGCATTGCTGCGTGCGGGCTGGGCGGCATCAAAGGGCGTCAACTGCAACGGCATACCTAGCATATCGGCACGCGCCTGTAGTACGGAGGGGTCGCCAATGGCGATTAATTGTCGATCGGATTGCGCCGTCTGTACGGCGCGGACCACGAGGTCGGGACCAATGCCCGCGGGCTCACCAATGGTCAGCCCCAAGCGGACAACATCGTTAGATTTTGATGTCGACATAAGCCTCGTCGCGTGTTTTCTGCAACCAGATTTCTAATTCTTCTTGATACTTGCGATCGTGGATTATACCGCGGGCACGATTGCGCAATACGATATCGCTCACGTCTTCATCACGACGATCTTCAATTTTGAGTACGTGCCAACCAAACTGGGTTTTTACCGGCTCGCTGTATTCGCCCTCAGGGGTAGCAATCATGGCCTGTTCAAACTCGGGCACAAAGGTCCCCATGTTACTCCAGCCCAAGTCACCGCCACGCTGCGCAGTACCAATGTCGTCCGAATATTCCTTAGCTAATTCGGCAAAGTCCTCGCCGTCTTTGGCGCGCTGCAACAGGCTCTCGACTTTGGCTTTTGCCTCTTCGTCGGTTAACACTTCGGTGGGCTTAATCAAAATATGGCTCAGCTTGGTCTGCGGCACGATAGTCGCTTCGTTGCCGCGACGATCCGTCAACTGAATCACGTGGAAGCCGCTTGGGCTGCGTACGATTTCAACGTCGCCCTTGCTCATTGCATCGACGGTAGCGCGGAAGATCTCTGGCATCTGCTCTTCATTGCGCCAACCCAAATCACTGCGGCTTGCGCCCACATCGGCGTTATTAACTGCCAATTCAGCCAGCGCCTCGCCGCCTTGGGCTGCGCGCTGAATGGCCTCGGCGACGCCGCGCAAGTTAGCTTCGGCAGCGGCATCAGCGTCGGACGCGACAGGCACCAACAAGTGATCGACACGGTTGAACACTTCGGTCAGCGCTTTACCTTCGGGCGACGCTAAAAAGTTATCGATTTCATCATCGGTAATCTGTACCCGGTGATTGATATTGCCGCGCTGTACTTCTTGCAAGATCATGTCTTTGCGCACTTGTTCGCGCACCATGGCGTAGGATTGGCCACTCTGCTCCAGCACTTGCACGAAACTATTCAGGTCCATACCGTTTTGCTGGGCGATGTTGGACATGGCGCGGTTCAAACGGTTGTCGTCGATGTAAAAGCCAGCGCGCTGTGCCATTTGCATCTGTAGGCTTTCAAGAATCAAGTTGTCGAGCACACCGGCCCGCAACTCCTCATCGCTACCGACCGATTTACCATTGGCGCGCGCTTGCTCACGAATCATCTCCGCGCGAGCTTGCAACTCGCTCACCATCACCACATCATCTTCCACGATAGCGGCGATGCGATCGATAATGGCTACTTCGGCCTGGCTGAACGACGCCAGCAAAATAGTGGCGCTGATCACCACACGGCGGGCCCAACGGGCACCTAAACGCTGTTTACCAACCACTTAATCTCTGCTCCTGTTCTATCGGGCGAAAACCATAGATATTTTCGCCCAGTACATTCTGTAATGAACCGCCAGAGCCACCCAGGCCCTTCAGTTCGAAGTAAACAAATACACCGGTGTCCTTACGCAGACTACCGTCGAAAAGCTGCTCGGTGTAATCGCGCAGCAATAACTGTGTTTTCCAGCAACAACTGTCGTACTCAAAACCGACCATCTTGTCCGCTGAACGCTTATTGACTAAATCGTACTGCCAACGCCCCATCAACTTCCAGCGTTCATCGATAGGCGCCATGGCCGACAGGTCTACCTGCTCGATGCGGCGATTTAACACGTCGCCATCGATACGCTGCGGCACATCGCGGCGCACGCTATAGCCCAAGTTGTAAATGGTTTCACCGGCGCTGTAATGGCTGCGCCACTGGGCGTTACTGATTTGTTGATCGGCCGAGTCCACCACCATGTTGACACTGTGGCGCCAGTGCGGGCCGACCATGTAATCAAACGAAGCAGCGTAATCTGAGCGACTGGTTGTGTCGACAAAAATCTGCTGATTAGCCAATACTCGCGGCGGCTGAAAATGGTATATCTGCCCAAAACTCAAACGCAGTAGCTCTCGACCGGTCGCCTCATCGTTAATGCGCGAGGTAAAACCTAGGCTCAACTGCTTGGCATCTTCCAAGCGATCGTAACTGGTCGAGCGCCGTTCGCGAAACAACTGCTGATAGTTAAACGTCATGGCCGTCGCATCGAAACTGGCAAATTCTGACTGATCGCGGAAAGGCGTATACAGATAGAAGATGCGAGGTTCGAAGCTTTGGTTGAGCTGTTTATCGCCCCACGTCAACTGGCGGTCAAAAAACAAGCCGGCATCCAAACTAACACTGGGCGCATCCACAGACAACAAATCTTGCTGTTCAGTTCCCCGCAAGCGCTGGCTAAGTTGTTTATATTTCACCGTCGGGGTAATAAACCCACCCGCCGAGGCCAGCGGTAAATTGAAGCCATACTCTTGATAAATTCTGGCACCGCGAACCTTTTCATCGTGATCAAAACCAACAATATCAGCCGTGAACAGGGTATTGATGCGATTGGGGCGCGACGCCAGGTGACTAATATTGATGCGCGGCAACATCCGGTAAGGCTCCACCAAACCTTCACGCAGCACTTGATAGCCGCGCATTTGGGTGCTGATCAACCAATTGGCATCGCTGTAGCGAATCTCGCCACGCTGTTGCAGGTGGGCGTTGCGCTTCACTTGAATAGAACTGGTATTGATGTCGCGCAGATAATCGATATCGCTCACACGGGTAAAGTCGATCGCGCTACTCCAGTTTTCGCCAAAACCGCCTTCGTGGCGCAGTTGTGCAAACCAACGGTTGTCATTTTGTTCTGGATTGCTGCGCGCAAAGGCATTATCACCCGGCAGATAGGCCGCGCTAACGTCCCAGATTCCTATATCCGTTAGGTAGCGGAACTGACCTTCCAGCATCGGTCCGCGTTCGCTCATGTAACGCGGCGTCAGCGTCAAATCGTAGTGGGGTGCCAAGTTGAAATAGTAGGGCACCGCCAGTTCCAAGCCGTTGCGATCGCTCAGCCCGATCGTCGGCCATAAAAATCCCGACATACGGCGCTTATCGACAGGAAAGCGCAGGTATGGCACATAGATCACCGGGATATCTGCCACTCGCACGGTAGCACCTCGCGCCTCACCCCAGCCGCTGGCTTGATCGATCGAGAACTCGTCGGCCGACATCTGCCAAACCTGTGAACCGGGCTCACAGCTGCTGAATTGGGTATTGGTCATGCGGGTTAAACCGCTATCGAAACGCTGCAGTCGATCGGTGTTACCGTGAATGCCGCTGCTAAACACCACGTATTCCACCCCCTGCAAATCAGCGGTGGTCTTAACCGTATCAAGGATGGCACGATCTCCCAGGAACAGCACCTCGGGTTCCTGCACGCGGATGTTGCCCTCCAGAGTAAGCTGGGTGCGTTCGCTGTTGAGTAGGGCGCGATCAGCCTCGAGCAGGCGTTCACCGTCGCGAATGCGCACGCTACCGAGCATCTCGGTACGGCCATCATTGGTCAAGCGAGAACTGTCCGCCAACACGTGAATGGCATCGCTTGGCAATCCCGGCACCGCAGGCAGTGGCGGATTATAGTAGAAGCCAGAACACAGCCCGTTATAGCACTCGCCGCGCTGGCTTTCGCTCAACAGCGCATTGGGAATCCAGCTTAGCCGGGCATGGGGGTTTTCTGTAGAATCGAGGGCATCTTGCAGCGAAGGCTGCTGACATTGGGCCACCGGAGCATCCGACACATTGAGCATTTGCGCCTCTGCAGCGGCCCCAAAGCCCCAGCAGAACAGCAAGGCCAAGCGAAGCTGGGTCTTGCGAGGTGTCATCATGCGTTTAAATTCCTTCCATACTTGTAGCCACAGGTCTTGCCCACCGCGGCAGCAAAGCGGACAATAATGCGCAGCATTGTAACGAAATGCGCGGCCTGCTGCGACAACAACAACGCCGAATTGCTAATCTTTACGCCGCTTTTTTAACCCGTCACGACGAGAACCGAGCCATGAAAAACGCCTTGCATGCATGGTGCGCGCAAACCCTCAACTGCCCGAGCGACGATCTCGAGGCCGTCGAACTTGGTGGAGACGCCGGGTTTCGCCGTTACTACCGCCTCCACATCGGCGAAAAATCCTTCATCGCCACTGATGCCCCGGTGGAACATATCGACAATCACGCCTTCGTCGATATCGCGCAACGGCTCGCCGCAGCAGGGGTTGCCGTACCGCAGATTATCGGCGTCGATTACGCGCAGGGCTTTTTACTGCAAAGCGATTTAGGCGATGACCTGCTGCTCGACCTGCTAGACAACGACAACGTGGACGACTATTACGCCCGCGCCCTCGCCATGATCGTGCAGATGCAAAGCGCCGACAGTCAGGGCCTACCGAGCTACGATGGCGCCATGTTGCGTCGTGAGATGGCGCTTTTCAGCGAGTGGTTCATCCCGCAACTGCTCGGTGTCACATTGAACCCTGAAGAGACCGCCCTCATCGAGGCGACCTACGATTGCCTGCAAGACCTTGCGACAGCGCAACCGCAGGCGCTGGTGCACCGCGACTTTCACTCACGCAATATTCTCTGCCACGACGACGAACTCGCCACCATCGATTTCCAAGACGCCGTCCACGGCCCCATGACTTACGATGCGGTGTCGCTTCTGAAAGACTGCTACATCCGCTGGCCGGCCAATAGGGTCGAACAATGGCTGGAAGATTTTCACGGCGCACTGCTCGAGCGCGGCGCTATCGCAGCTGAAACACCCTTCCAGCAAACCTTGCGCGATTTCCACGCCATGGGCCTGCAACGCCACATCAAAGTGCTGGGCATTTTTGCCCGCCTGTCGCTGCGCGATGGCAAACACGGCTACCTACTGGACCTGCCACTGGTGATTGACTACACCCTTGAGGCCGCCCAACTGATGGCGGCAGACTACCCCATTTTGAGTGAATTTTATGACTGGTTCACGCAACGATTGAGCCCTGTTATCGCCACACAGGAATGGTCTCGTGGCCGCTCTTAAGGTAGCCATGGTGCTTGCTGCTGGCCGCGGCGAGCGTATGCGACCACTCACTGACCACACCCCCAAACCGCTGCTAGAGGTCGCCGGCCAAGCGCTAATTGCCCACACGCTACACCGCCTGGCTAGCGCCGGATGCGAGCGGGTGGTGATCAATTGCGCCCACCTTGGGGAGCAACTGCCGGCCGCGCTGGGTAATGGGGAACGATTTCAGTTGGATATCCGCTACTCCCACGAGGGCGACGCGCTGGAGACCGCCGGCGGCATTATTCATGCTCTACCGCTGATCGACGCGGAGCAATTTTTGGTCATCAATGGCGACGTTTGGTGCGACCACCCGCTGCAGACGCTGTTTGATTTTGATCTAGGCCACGACCTAGCCCACTTAGTGATGGTCGACAACCCCAGCCAACACCCCCGTGGCGACTTCCTGCTACAAGACACTCGCCTAAAGGCAAAACCCGACCTGCAAAGCGCAGGACTCACCTACAGCGGTATCGGTCTTTACGCTCGCGAGATGTTTGAGGGTTACCACAGTGGCTTCCGCCCTCTTCGACCACTACTCGATCAGGCCATGCTAGAGAATCGCGTCAGCGGCGAACACTACCGCGGAGACTGGCGCGACATCGGCACACCCGAGCGGCTCGCAGCATTAAACGCCGACCTGCGCTAGAAAATATCGCGCAACCACTTCCATGGATCGCGCTTGCGCACACTACAGCCAGCATCAACTTCGGGGCGGGCAGCTGCGAACGGCATTTGCACCGCACCGGGGCAGCCGGCACCACTCAAGCGCCCTTGGTCATCTACCCACAGCGTTTCAACCCCAGGCAGGGGCTTGATTTGCAGGGGTTTATAGCTGACGTCCGCGACAAAATCACCCCACACTTGCATGGCTCCCGCGCTACCCGTCAGCCCTATCTCGGCGTTATCGTCGCGCCCGATCCACACGACAGCGGCAATATCGCCGGTAAAACCTGCGAACCAACTATCGCGACCGTCGTCACTGGTGCCTGTTTTACCTGCCGCCATCAGACGCGGCGGCAAAATATTATTGAGCTGCACTGCCGTTCCAGCGCGCACCACCTCCGCCAAGCCAAATTGCAAAAGCGACAACGAGGCAGGGTCAATGCGGGGCTTGCCCGCTGAACTAAAGAAGGTCGCCTCATCTTCTGCCACTTTGATGGCATCGATGGCGCGCAACTTCTGAACGCGTCCGAGGCTAGCAATGTTACTGTACATCGCCGCCATATCGATCGGGGCAAGCGCCACCGCCCCTAACAGCAGCGAGGGGTTACTGCCGATATCGTCGCGCACACCCAGACGCTTGACGGTGTCGACCACCGACGGCAAACCAACATCCATCGCCATTCTCACCAAGGCCTGGTTGTAAGAGCGACGCAGTGCTTCCACCAGCGGCATGTCACCGTGGTTGAGCTTGTCGTAGTTGCGTGGCTGCCAATTGCGCTTGCTATCCAGCGGCACGCTCACCGGCGCGTCACTCAACGTCGACGCCAAGTGGTAGCGCCCACTCTCCAGCGCAGCCAAATACGCCGCTGGCTTGAGCAAGGAACCCACCGGGCGTTTTGCATCGAGGGCGCGATTGAAGCCCTGATACTTAACCTGCCTATCCCCCACCATGGCCAGCACCGCTCCGGTCGCAGGGTGCACAGCAACCAAGGCGCCTTGCAACTGACCATTGTCGATACCGCGCCAGCGCTCTACACGCGCCAACTCCTTGGTCATCGACAACTCTGCGCGGCGCTGCACATAGGGATCAAGAGTGGTAAACACCCGCACATTGGAGCCACTTTCAAGCGCTGCGTGCATATTGGAATAGCGCAATTGACGGCGAAGATAGTCCATAAAGGCCGGGAATTTCTGCGAACTGGGTGACTGGGCACCGGCTAACAGCAACTCTTCCGACTTGGCGCGATCAGCTTTATCTGCCGCTAAAAAGCCGTTGCTGACCATACTGTCGAGTATCAGGTTGCGGCGCTCCAAGGCGCGCTGCGGATGGCGGCGCGGATTATAGAAAGACGCACCCTTCACCATCCCCACTAACAAAGCCTGCTGAGCAGTACTGGTCTGCTGCAGTGGCACCCCGAAATAAAACTGCGATGCCAACTCAAAACCGTGGATGGCACGGGCGCCATCCTGCCCCAAAAACACCTCGTTGATATAGGCCTCGAGGATTTCTTCCTTGCTGAAATGCAACTCCATGAGCAAGGCCATGGGAATTTCTAGCAACTTGCGGATCAGCGAGCGCTCATGGGTAAGGAAGAAGTTTTTTACCAACTGTTGCGTCAAGGTGCTGCCGCCCTGAGCAAACCCACCGGCGCGAATATTAGCGACCATGGCGCGCGCGATACCGCGCAATGAAATACCGTGGTGGTGCATGAAATTGCGATCTTCGGTCGCCAGTAATATTTGGATCAGCGCCGGCGGCACCTTGTCCAAACTGATAATGTGGCGGTCCTCATAAAGGCCCGACTGGAAACTGCCGATCATGAGTGGATCGAGTCGCTGATTGGACAGACGCTGGCCACCGCTGCGCAAGTCGCTGACCTGTAAATTGGCAATGGAAAGACTAATCAGTCGACTGGGCGAGAATCCATCGAAGAACTCAAAGCCACGCACATAGATATCGAAGCGATTGCCACGGCGGCGGTACTGACCCGGCGTGCGGGGCTGCTGAACCGGCACATAGGACAGGCTATCGAGCTCGAATTGCAGCTGATCGCCCGACATACCCTTACCCTCAAACAACTCTAGGGGTCGAGCATAGGCCTGGGTAGCCACCTGCCACTTACTGCCGCTGAATTTTTCCAACACTAGGGCGTCGAGATAGGCGAGCACAAACACACCCGCCACCACAGCCACCAACACCAGTTTTAGAAAATAGCGGCGCGGGGCATGCATCGATTATTCTGCGCTTAACTCAGCGATAAAGGCGCTATCTTGCACCGCTCGTTGCAAAGTATCGGTTAGGATGTCGCTGATAAGTTCGCGACTTTTCTCTACCGACGGTGCCAGGGGTAGCTTGTGGGTGCGCTGGGTAGCGTACTTAAAGGTGTGGGTAACCAAGCCTTTTTGCAGCACAAAACTAATACCATTACGCATAAAAACAGGGGTGAATACCGGGTCTTCGCCAGCGACGAACAACAACTCATCGACCGCTACGCGCAACACCATGTCGGTCTCTTCTGCGCTGTGCGCGGTGGTAAAGCCAAAATTGAACAAGGCTGCTCTCACCTCGCGCTTGAGCTCCATGGCCAGCACAAAATCAGCATCTAACAAGCCTTTCTCATATAGATCGGCGTGCTCAGCATCAGCCACATCTAAAAACACTGCGCGGCCGCGACCGATGTCCACCTCTTGATAATTCAATTCCGGGCGAACTTCTTTGATAGGCGCTTGGCTGGCACAACCGACCAGCAGGGCTATCCCCGCCAACATCCATACTCGCCACATACCTAGCCCCTTGCCATCAAGTCGCGCAAATCGATAATCGCCGCATTGGCGCGCGAAATATAAGACGCCATCACCAACGAATGGTTGGCAAACAGGCCAAACCCCGTACCGTTCAAAATCAATGGACTGGCGATACCCTCCTGGCAAGACTCCAATTCACGGATGATTTGACGCAGGCTAATCAGAGCATTTTTCTTCTGCAGCACATCGGCAAAATCCATTTCAATCGCACGCAGGAACTGCAATAGCGCCCAGGTGGTACCACGGGCCTCATAAAATACGTCGTCCAACTCAGACCACGGCGTTTTCACGTCGATTTCGCCGGGCGCATTAGTGGATTGAACCGCTGCCTCATCGCCCGCCAAATCGGTATTGATGCGGCGCTGCCCAACACTCGCGGTTAAGCGCTGCGACAAACTGCCGAGGCGGTTTTGCACGATACCCAGCCAGTAGCGCAGGTTATCAGCGCGGGCATAAAACTGGGCATTGGTTTCATCGCCATCCTCCAATCGAGCAAGGTAGCGCTTCAAGTAGTCAATACCCTCGCGATACTCCGACTCAGACGCGGGCACAATCCAACTTTGGTTATCGAAATTAAAACGCGGTTCGGCCAGCGCCAAGTCTGGATCCTCTTTTGATTGCGACTGCGAACGACTGAAACTCTCTCGCATGGCGCGACTCAAATCGCGCACCTGTATCAACACGCCGTACTCCCAATTGGGAATATTATCGAGCCACACGCCGGGCGGGAAGATGTCGTTACTAAGGAAGCCGCCACGCTTATCGAGCATAAGCTCGGCGGTTTGGATAAGGGTCGACGTGGTAATACTACCCGTAACAAGCGGCGCACCACTGGCCTCGGCGCGCTGCATGGCCGCCGTCTGCACATCGAATCGCTCAGGCTCGTCGCTCCACAGCACCCCGACCACAGCCGCCGCGATTAAATAGAGAACCACTAGGGCCAGTAGCCAAGTTTTACCAAAAAACTCAGCACTGTAATCGAGCATATTTTGCCAGCGTTCCTGCAGGCGCTTCCACATCGAATTCATCGCTTATTCCATTTAGTGGTGCATATGGTGTGGCGAGCGTACCTCCGCTCGCGTACGGTATTCATTGCCTTCTGCATCAGTCAAAACCAATTCCACTTCGCCGGCCTTGAACGCGGCGCTATCGCAGTCGAACAACATCAAGTGATTGCCACCGGGCTCGAACACAACCTCTTCGCCGGGCGCCACCGTCAGGCTTTCCATCTGGCGCATTTTCATCATGCCGCCTTCGTGGACGTGGGTGTGCATCTCGACACTCTCTGCCGCCTCACTCGCCGCTGCCACCAGCACAATCGGCGCGTCGCCTTGATTGCTGAACACAAAAAATCCAGCGCTCATGGCACGACCAGGAATTAAATCACGCACGAAAGCATCCTCAATGACACCTGCGGCAAACACCTGACTACTAAACATTAAGATGGTGGCTAACAATGTTTTTTTCAACGTTTCGTCCTCAATAGTTCTATGTTTTTGGCAAATCGATCAAGATGACTTTGGGCTCCCGCCCCTGCACGATATTGCCGCGCAACCGATATTCTGCCAACACTTCACGCATCTGCTGGTAAATCCAACGCCCCTCGGCATCACTGCGCGACACGATGGTTATACGCGACTCGGCGCGCATCGCTTTCACGGCAATTTCGGTCAAACGCCAAGTGATATCTTCGCCGCGCGCATCGAGTGCGGCGACATCCAGTAAAAACTCATTGTCCGGCTTTGCCTTAACCGCTTGGGTATTTGCCCATCGCTGGCGCAACTGAGCCAAGCCATCAGCAGGTATCGCGTAGGGCTCTGCTTTGCGCAAATACCCCTCTGCGGCGGCGCGCGCACCATTGCCGTAAGCCTGTTCGGCCAGTGATACGTAACGTGCCACCAAGCGACGCATTCCGTCCAAGGCAATGGCGTTATCGGGCGCCACGTCGAGTACTTGACCGAAATAATCCGCCGCCGAGCCCTCGCGCGGCTCGGTGAGGTGGTCGTTGTCGAGCGCCGTTAAGCCGGCAAACAAAAGCTCTTTTAGTACATCACGCACTGGCGCTTGTTCGACCACCGCCTCTGGCATAGGTTCCGCAGGCGCGGGCGCGGGCGGCGGCATAGGCGTGGAACCGCAGCCCGACAATAGCCCCAACAAGGCCAGCCAAGCCAAGCGGCATTTCACGCCGCAACACCACGTTGCCGCTGTCACTCTGAGATGGTACACGCTAAACTAACCCTATATTAGATGAAATGCGTATAAGCAAAGTACGTTATCACACCGGGATTATACATGCTGACTCACACCACGCGCGCAATAACCTTCGTTTTATTGGCCATGCTCACATCCTTGGCCAACGCCCAAGACAGCCTGCAGCGCGCGCTTGGACAAATGCAGCAAGTCGACTTCCTCCCGGTGGAAGAGGCCTACCAATATCAGCTCGGCCGCAGTGGCGACAACCTCACCGTCGAATGGCTAATAGAACCCGGCTACTACCTATATAAGCACCGCTTTGCCGTGCAGACCGCCGACGATCGCCCACTCGCTTGGGACATCGAGCCCGGGCTCGCCAAAACCGATGAATACTTTGGCGATGTCGAGGTTTACTATCAGTTCACCACCCAGACCATCGCACTAGCCCAGCTGCCCAGCGACCAACCCAGCGTCGTTAAAATCAGCTATCAAGGCTGCGCAGACGCCGGGCTGTGCTACCCCCCAGAGACCTTTGCCGCGCAATGGGATCCGAGCAGCGGCCAATTCACACCCACCGATATGCCCGCCGCACCCAGCGCTAGTGCCAACACCGCCCCCGCCAGCAATGTCAGCTGGCTATCGGCCGCGTTTTTTGCCCTGCTAGGCGGCATGATCCTCAATTTAATGCCCTGCGTCTTCCCCATCCTGTCACTCAAAGCATTAAGCCTGATGCAGCGCCACGAAAGCCATCCTGTACACCACGGCCTCGCCTACAGCGCCGGCGTGATCTTAAGCTTTGTTTTGGTGGCAGGCATTTTAATCGGCCTGCGCCAGGCAGGCGTCGCCGTCGGTTGGGGATTCCAACTGCAGTCGCCCATTTTTGTCGCCATTTTGGCCTATGTATTTTTCACACTGGCGCTCAACCTTTCTGGCCTGTTCGAATGGCAAATCTCGGTTGGCGCCGGTGATTCACTAACGCGCGGCCACGGCCTCGGCGCCTCATTCGCCACAGGCGTGCTCGCCACAGTGGTGGCAAGCCCCTGCACAGCACCTTTTATGGGTACCGCACTTGCTTTCGCACTCACCCAGCCCAACGCCGTAGCTCTCAGCGTTTTCGCCGCATTGGGTGCCGGCTTAGCGCTGCCTTTTTTGGCCCTAACCGCCTTCCCCAAGCTGGCAGACAGAATGCCCCAACCCGGTCAGTGGATGGTCACGCTGAAAGAATTCCTCGCCTTCCCGCTCTACATCACTTGCGTTTGGCTGCTGTGGATTGTCAGCAATCAAGCAGGTAGCGACGGCGCGGCAATGGTCATGCTAGGCCTTATTGCCATCGCCTTCGCGCTATGGCTCTGGCGCGCGGGCAGCTGGCGTAAATACCTAGCGATGGCCAGCTTGGCTACCGCTATTGCCACCCTGTTCAGCCCCTACATGAACACGCAGACCGATCGTCGCGACAGCTTTAACTTCAGCGAAGCTCGGGTAGCGCAAGAACTCGCCGCTGGGCGCTCGGTATTCGTCAATATCACCGCCGACTGGTGCATCACCTGCTTAGTCAACGAGCGCAACGCGCTGGGGGACGACGAGGTAGAAGCACTCTTTGCCAGCGAAGATGTGGTGTATTTAAAAGGTGACTGGACTCGCCCCGACCCAACCATAACCGCCTACCTCAACAAACACCAACGCGACGGCGTGCCCCTCTACGTGGCCTACCACCAAAACCGAGTCGAAGTACTACCGCAAATCTTGAGCGCCGGCATGGTTTTAGAGGCATTTGGCAAGTAAGCGCCACTTTTGCCGACGTTTACAGCATTTTTACCGCAAAGTTTCACAACTTTCACAAAAACCTGTATTTAATGCCGTTTTTGCCCACAAACGGCGCACAACGTGTCAAAACAGCATATAAAGGCGGCCGCTTAATTTCAAAAAATGCTTAAAAACCACCATGCCTTGCGCTAAATTTCTTCGATCTTGCAGATAACGTACAAAAAGTTAGACATCTTCGCGGCATTTCATGCACAATGCACTCGTTGTGAACTAGGACGGAAGGACACATGGCGAGCATTCTGGTTATTCATGGCCCAAACTTAAATATGCTTGGACAGCGCGAGCCCGAAAAATACGGCAGCACCACGCTGGACGAAATTAATCAGCGCCTGCTCGAACAAGCTAGCGCCGCTGGCCACCACCTAATGCACCTACAAAGCAATGCCGAGTACGAACTCATCGACCGCCTACACGAGGCGCGTCGCGAAAACGTCGACTTCATCATTATCAATCCCGCGGCCTTTACCCACACCAGCGTTGCCCTGCGCGATGCCATACTGGCCAGTGATATCCCCTTTATTGAAGTCCACATTTCTAATGTGCACGCTCGGGAACCCTTCCGCCACCACTCTTATTTTTCAGATATCGCTGTCGGCGTCATCTGCGGGTTAGGCCCACAAGGCTATGAACTCGCACTGCAGTCGGCCATAAAAACACTACAGCACTAGGAGCCTATACCCCATGGATATTCGCAAAGTTAAAAAATTGATCGAACTGCTCGAGGAATCGAACATCGACGAACTGGAAATTCACGAAGGTGAAGAATCTGTTCGCATCAGCCGCAACTCTGGCCGCGTCGCCGCAGCACCCGTAGCCGCCCCTGTGTATGCCGCCGCGCCTGCACCCGCCGCCGCACCTGCCCCCGCAGCAGCACCCGCCGCTGCACCTGCTGCTGCCGCTGCCGAGCCCGAAGGCCACATTCTGCGCTCACCCATGGTAGGCACCTTCTACCGCTCACCCTCTCCAGGCGCTAAAGCGTTTGTCGAAGAAGGCCAGAGCGTCAATGCCGGCGATGTATTGTGCATCGTAGAAGCTATGAAGATGATGAACCAAATCGAAGCTGACAAGTCTGGCACCATTGGCAAGATCCTAGTGGAAGACGGCCAGCCACTGGAATTCGATCAACCCTTGTTCACCATCATTTAATAGGTAGCCCCATGCTGGATAAAGTCCTTATCGCGAACCGCGGTGAGATCGCCCTCCGCATTCTGCGCGCCTGTAAAGAACTCGGCATCAAAACCGTGGCCGTCCACTCAGTGGTCGACCGCGATTTGATGCACGTGAAACTGGCTGACGAATCGGTGTGTATCGGTCCCAACCCTTCACCGCAAAGTTACTTGAACGTACCCGCCTTGATCGCTGCCTGCGAAGTTACCGACGCGACGGCAATTCACCCCGGCTATGGCTTCTTGGCGGAAAACGCCGATTTCGCCGAGCAAGTGGAGCAGAGCGGCTTCGTATTTATTGGCCCGAAAGCCGACGTCATTCGCCTGATGGGCGATAAAGTGTCGGCCATTCAAGCCATGAAAAAAGCTGGCGTACCCACCGTACCCGGCTCTGACGGCCCTCTGACGGAAGACAACGACCGCACATTGGAAATCGCACGCCGCATCGGCTACCCCGTGATTATTAAGGCGGCGGCTGGCGGCGGTGGCCGCGGCATGCGCGTAGTAAAAACCGAAGCCGCCCTACTGAACGCCATCTACGTCACCCAATCGGAAGCGAAAGCGGCCTTCGGCGACGCCACCGTCTACCTGGAAAAGTTCTTGGAAAATCCGCGCCACGTGGAAATTCAAGTACTGGCTGACGGCCAAGGCAACGCCATTCACTTGGGCGACCGCGACTGCTCGCTGCAACGCCGCCACCAAAAAGTACTGGAAGAAGCACCCGCCCCAGGCATTCCCGATGACATTCGTCAACGTGTAGCAGAGAGCTGCGTCAACGCGTGTAAATTGATTGGCTACCGCGGCGCAGGCACCTTCGAGTTCCTGTACGAAAACGGCGAGTTCTACTTCATCGAGATGAATACCCGCGTACAAGTTGAGCACCCCGTGACCGAAATGGTCACCGGCGTCGACATCATTCGCGAACAACTGCTGATTGCCGGCGGCCAACCGCTGTCAATCAAACAGGAAGATGTCGTGATCAAAGGCCACGCCTTTGAGTGCCGCATCAACGCGGAAGATGCCAAGACCTTCATGCCCAGCCCCGGCTTGGTCAAGCACTACCACGCCCCAGGCGGCCTAGGCATTCGCGTCGATTCACACCTGTACAGCGGCTACACCGTACCGCCCAACTACGATTCGATGATTGGCAAGGTTATCGCCTACGGCGACGACCGTGAAATCGCCCTCAACCGCATGCGCCAAGCCCTGGACGAGCTGTTGATCGACGGTATTCGCACCAATATCGCCCTGCAAAAAGACTTGGTACGCGATGAAGGCTTCCGCATTGGCGGCGTCAACATCCACTACCTCGAGAAGAAGCTGGGCCTATAATGGCTTGGCTACAACTCAAAGTCCGCAGCAGTGCCGCCGAGGCCGACGCGGTTGAGGATATTCTCCTCGCCGCTGGCGCCGCTGCAGTAACTCTCGAAGACAGCGGTGATCAGCCGCTGTTCGAACCCCCCATTGGCACCACCCCCCTGTGGCAAGACACCACTGTCGTTGGGCTTTTTAACGCCGACATCGATGTGGCAACTGCTACCCAGCATATCAACGCTGCGCTGCAACCTAGCGAGCCGCTGAAATTTGAAATTCTGGAAGACAAGGATTGGGTACGCGCTTGGATGGATGACTACCACCCCATTCAGTTTGGCGAGCGACTATGGATCTGCCCCAGTTGGTGCGAACCTCCCCAGCCCGAGGCCGTCAACCTCATGCTCGACCCAGGACTGGCGTTCGGCACAGGCACTCACCCCACCACCGCCATGTGTATGCGCTGGCTCGACCAGCAAGATCTCGCCGGCAAAACCGTGTGGGATTACGGCTGTGGCTCAGGCATTTTGGCGATTGCCGCGCTACTACTCGGCGCCGCATCTGCCTCGGGTAACGATATCGATCCCCAAGCACTAACCGCCAGCCGAGACAACGCACAGCGCAACGGTATTGCAGATGAGCAGTTCAACCTCATCTTGGGAGCCCCGCAAGACGCCGAGCAAGTGGATGTTGTTGTCGCTAATATTCTTGCCGGCCCCCTGGTGGCACTTAGCGAAGGCATTGCATCGCTCTGCAAACCGGGCGGTCTACTGGCCTTATCAGGCATTCTCGATACGCAAGCCAACGAAATCGCCGAGTGCTACAGCCAATGGTTTGATATCGACCCCCCCACCCTGACCGACGAATGGGTGTGCATCACGGGCCGCAAACGCTAAACCATGCACGGCATCACCCGCTGCCCCTCGTGCGATACCGCCTTCAATGTTGCCCACAAGCAACTGGCACGCGCGAAGGGCAAGGTGCGCTGCGGGGTTTGCAAACACACCTTTATCGCTGCCGATTATTGGGTGGTTGCCGAACTCGATGAGGCAGAACTCGATTTTGAGCGCCCAGCGCTCGATTTACAGCATCGCAAACCCACTGCGTGGCCTCGTTTCGTTGCCGGTGTGGTGCTAATGCTTAGTGCTATTGCCGGTCTCGCGCAGTGGTTTCACCACCACCCCGCCGACATACAAGCCTGGCCAAAACTTGAACCCCTGCGCCAGTGGACCTATCAACAGCTTGGCCTGCGCGCGCCCCAGGCTATCGACTGGTCCGCTCTGTCACTTGGCCACTACGTCGCACAACCCTCCAGCGAAAACAGCGAGGTGCTGCGTATTCAAGGCCTGCTGATCAACCAAAGCCAATACCCACAACCCGCCCCAGACCTTATGCTCACCCTGTGGCTGAAGAGTGGCGAGCAGCTATCCGAGCGCATCCCCGCCCATCGCATCGTTCGCAAGGCCGATAAACTCGCCGCCCAGCGCCAAAGCCAGTTTTATGTCGATATCGATCAGCGCAGCGAAGATATCCAGCGATTTAGCTTAGCACTGTGTTGTCAACAAAAATAATTGATCAAAATTAAACCAATTTCCTTTAAAACCGCCCCCCGAAGGTTTAGAATACGCGCCTCTTAAATCGACACCCCAAGTCCTTCGCGCCCCATATGGGAAAGGCGTGATTGCATGGTTTTTTGCAGAATTTACGATGACCCAAATTGGACAGTACACATTGCCGTCGCCGCTGATTCTGGCCCCTATGGCCGGCATCACCGACCTGCCCTTTCGCAAATTGTGTCGTCGTTTTGGTGCTGGGCTAGCAGTGTCTGAAATGATCACCTCAGACATTGATCTGTGGCACAGCCGAAAGTCGCAACAGCGCCTAACGCTGGGTGATGAACCGGGCCCGATATCGGTGCAAATCGCCGGCAGCGAGCCCGAGCAGATGGCGCAAGCCGCTGCAGCCAATGCCGCCCGCGGCGCCGACATCATAGACATCAACATGGGCTGCCCCGCCAAAAAAGTCTGCAAGAAAGCTGCCGGCTCATCGCTTTTACGCGATGAAGCGTTGGTGCAAGATATTCTGCAAGCCGTGGTAGGCGCGGTAAACGTACCGGTCACTCTGAAAATTCGCACCGGCTGGGACAGCGAAAACCGCAATGCTCTGCGCATCGCTGACATTGCCCAACAGGCCGGTATCCAAGCGCTAGCTATTCACGGCCGCACCCGTGCCGACCGTTTCAATGGCTGCGCCGAGTACGACACCATTGCCCAGGTCGTTCGGCACACTGATATCCCTGTATTTGCTAACGGCGACATCACTGACCCCATCAAAGCGCAGCAAGTACTACAACACACCGGTGCGGCAGGGCTACTGATCGGCCGCGGCGCCCAAGGCCAACCCTGGCTTTTCCAGCAGATTAACCACTACTTGCAGCACGGCGAACACCTCGCCGCCCCCAGCGCTGCCGAGCGCGCGGCGATCATTCTCGATCACGTTGGCGCCATCCACGATTTTTATGGCGAGCACCTCGGTGTGAGAATTGCTCGCAAACACGTCGGCTGGTATATGCAGTTCGACCCCCAAAGTAGCGAGGCTCGCGCCGCGTTTAATCGCGTCGAGACTCCCGCTGAGCAGTTTCAGTTACTGCACCATTATTTCAACACCCCATCCTTCCAAAAAGAGGCCGCATGAACATCGACGACTCGTACATCAATTCTTCTATCGCCAGCGCCCAGGCTGCCGCAAGCCTGAACGAGAGCAAAACTCTGCGCGAAAGCGTAGCTCAAGCTATGGCGAACTACTTTCACCACCTCGACGGTCAAGAGGCGGTAGACGTGTACCAAATGGTCATGAACGAAGTAGAGGCACCACTACTGGAAGCCGTAATGCGCTACACCCGCAACAACCAAACCAAAGCGTCGCAAATGCTTGGCTTGAACCGCGGCACACTGCGCAAAAAACTGAAGCAATACGACTTGCTATAACCCCGACTTCACACCCAAACGAAAGACGACACAACTATGAGTGATTTAAGCGATTACCTCCCCGTTCGACGCGCCCTGATCAGCGTTTCAGATAAAACTGGCATCGTCGACTTTGCCCGCGCATTGCGCAGTCTCGGCGTAGAAATTCTGTCGACAGGCGGCACCTTTAAGCTGCTGGTCGAAGAAGGCATTGAAGCAACCGAGGTATCTGATTACACCGGTTTCCCTGAGATGATGGACGGCCGTGTAAAAACCCTTCACCCCAAAGTACACGGCGGCATCCTCGGCCGTCGCGGTACCGATGACAATGTCATGGAAGAGCACGGCATTAATCCCATCGACATGGTGGTCGTCAACCTGTACCCCTTCGCTGAAACCGTCGCTAAGCCTAACTGCGACCTGCCCACCGCGATTGAAAACATCGACATCGGCGGCCCCACCATGGTTCGTTCAAGCGCCAAAAACCACCAGTTCGTCAACATTGTGGTCAACGCTAGCGACTACCAAAGCGTGCTGGACGAAATGATGCAAAACAACGGCGCCACCTGTTTGGCAACCCGTTACCAGCTAGCGGTTAAAGCGTTTGAGCACACCGCCATGTACGACGGCATGATCGCCAATTACCTGGGTGCAATGAACTGCGAAGGCGAAAAGCGTGCCTTCCCCGATACCTTTAATGCCCAGTACGAATTGGCGCAAACCATGCGCTACGGCGAAAACCCCCACCAGAAAGCGGCGTTCTACGTTGAGCGCAAGCCTACCGAAGCGAGCGTATCTACTGCCAAGCAATTGCAAGGCAAAGAATTGTCGTTCAACAATGTAGCGGATACCGACGCCGCACTGGAAACCGTTAAGCAGTTTGAACAACCCGCTTGCGTCATCGTTAAGCACGCCAACCCCTGTGGTGTCGCTGTGGCTGACGACATCAAAACCGCCTACGATCTCGCTTTCGCCACCGACAGCGAATCGGCTTTTGGCGGCATTATTGCCTTCAACCGCGAATTGGACGCCGACACCGCGCAAGCCATCGTTGACCGTCAATTCGTGGAAGTGATCATCGCGCCAAGCATTGCGCGCGACGCCCAACATGTCTTATCTGACAAGCAAAACGTTCGCGTACTGGCTTGCGGCAGTCTGAAGGACAGCAAAGTCAGCGGCTTGGACTACAAGCGCGTCACCGGAGGACTGTTGGTACAAGATCGCGACGCGGGTATGGTTAGCAAGGCCGACCTGAAAGTCGTGACCAAGAATGTTCCCAGCGATGAGCAAATGGACGACCTGTTGTTCGCTTGGAAAGTAGCCAAAATGGTTAAATCGAACGCCATCATCTACGCCAAAGACGGCCGTACCATCGGTGTGGGCGCCGGTCAGATGAGCCGTGTCAATTCAGCACGTATTGCCGCGATCAAAGCTGAGCACGCTGGCCTTGAAGTGGCGGGCGCTGTCATGGCTAGCGACGCCTTCTTCCCCTTCCGCGACGGTATCGACAACGCCGCTGCGGTAGGCATCAAAGCCGTCATCCAGCCCGGCGGTTCAATGCGCGACGACGAAGTCATCGCCGCCGCCGACGAACACGGCATGACTATGGTATTCACCGGCATGCGCCACTTCCGCCACTAAGCGACAAGGAGTCACTATGAAGATTTTGATTATCGGTTCAGGCGGTCGCGAACACGCGCTGGCCTGGAAAGCGACCCAGTCAGCGGGCGTTGAACACGTCTACGTAGCTCCCGGCAATGCGGGCAGCGCCCTGGAAGACAAGGTCAGCAACGTTGATATCGATGTATTGGATTTCGACGGTCTGGTGGCCTTTGCCAAAGCGGAAAACATCGCCCTGACCATCGTTGGCCCCGAGGCCCCCTTGGTAGAGGGTGTCGTCGACCGTTTTGCAAGCGAGGGTCTGCGTGCCTTTGGCCCGAGCCAAGGCGCAGCGCAACTGGAAGGATCAAAAGCGTTTACCAAGGACTTCTTGGCGCGCAACAACATCCCCACCGCTGAATACCAAAACTTCACCGAGGTTGAACCCGCGCTGGCTTACATCCGCGAAAAAGGCGCGCCCATCGTGGTTAAAGCCGACGGCTTAGCCGCTGGCAAAGGCGTGATTGTGGCGATGACCGAACAAGAAGCCTGCGACGCGGTGGAAGATATGCTGTCTGGTAACGCCTTTGGCGATGCTGGCTGCCGCGTGGTGGTGGAAGAGTTCTTAACCGGCGAAGAAGCGAGCTTCATCGTTATGGTCGACGGTAGCAATGTGCTGCCCATGGCCACCAGCCAAGACCACAAAGCCCGCGACAACGGCGACAAAGGTCCCAACACTGGCGGCATGGGTGCCTACTCACCCGCCCCCGTGGTTACCGACAGCGTCTACCAAAAAGTCATGGACCGTGTGATATTCCCCACTGTTAACGCGATGGCGGCAGAGGGCAACAGCTACACTGGCTTCCTGTATGCCGGCCTGATGATCGATGGCGAAGGCAACCCCAAAGTTATCGAATACAACTGCCGTTTCGGCGACCCCGAAACCCAGCCCATCATGATGCGCCTGCAATCTGACTTGGTTGCCCTTTGCAACGCGGCCCTCGACAAGCGTTTGGATGAATGCACCGCCGATTGGGATCCCCGTGCTGCACTGGGCGTGGTACTCGCTGCCGGCGGCTACCCCAACGCCTACAACAAAGGCGATGTGATCAGCGGTCTGGATACCCAGCTCACCGATGCCAAAGTCTTCCACGCGGGCACTAAATTGATCGATGGTGAGGTCACTACCAACGGTGGTCGTGTGCTTTGTGCCACCGCCCTTGGCAATACCGTAGCAGAAGCACAGGCCAAAGCTTATGAACTGACGCACGCGGTGACCTGGAAAGATGTGTACTACCGCGATGATATCGGTTACCGCGCGGTGGCTAGAGAGCAAGGCTAGTTTCTAGCTCTTGCTTATCATCTCGCTCTATTGAGGCCGGTACATCGTGCCGAGCCTCAGTAGAACCTCGCTCACCACTCAATGGCACCTTGCTCAAACCCTCCCTGGGACGTTATTCGCCCTATCTACCTTGTTCAAACACTCCGTGGGACCTTGTTCGCAGAACAAGGGAACTTTAAGACCTAGCACAATGTTTCAAAAATCACGGCAAACACTTAAGACGGAAATCGGCAGCATGGATGCTGCCGTTTAGCCTACATGGATGTATTCACGGCGGTCCGGCGAAGTGTTTCCGTGATTAAAGCGCCATGAATTAATTCAAGTAGTTGGCATATTCCCTTGTTCTGCGAACCATATTCCCTTGTTCTGCGAACAAGGTCCCACGCAGAGGACGAACAAGGTCCCACGGGGTCTGAACAAGGTCCCGCAAAGGGGCGGTACTAACCGCGTTCGAGGCCGGCAAAATACTCTCGTGCTGCGGCCATCACCTTGGGCGCCAAAATCAATGCCGACAGCATGGTCGGAATCGCCATCAGAGCATACATCCCCATCATCACGTTGAAGACGAAATCGAGGGTAAAGGTGCAACCCACGGCGATCATCGCAATGTAGAAATACTTGTAGTGCTTAGCGGCACCCTCTCCGAATAGGAAGGCAAAACAGCGCTCGCCGTAATAGCCGTAGGTAAACATGGTGGTACTCGCCAGCAGTAGCACTTGAATGGATAACAGGATTTGTCCAACTAAACCCAATTCGTTGCGGTAAACCCCCATCGTCAGCTCCACCCCCTGCATCCCCTCGGCGTGTTGCCAAGCCCCAGAAGCCAGGATTACCAGCGCGGTACAGGTACAGATAATGATGGTGTCGATAATAGGGCCAAGCATGCCCACCAAGCCCTCGCGGACGGGCTGGTCTGTTTTGGCAGCCCCGTGCGCCATCACTTCGGTACCGATACCGGCCTCATTGGAAAACACCCCGCGGGAAATACCGATCAGCATCACCCCTGCCAAACCGCCCGCCACCGCCTGGGGGTTAAAGGCCTCGTTAAAGATCGAGGCAAATAGTCCGGGCAGTTCGGGAAGATGTTGTGCGAGTACAAAGGCGGTCATGGCTAAATACAAAATCGCCATACTGGGAACGAGCCTGGAGGCTACGGTCGCGACACGGCTCAGGCCGCCGTACAAAATGGCACCGACGACAATGGACAACAGCACTGCCATCCCCCAATTCACCACGGGGGAGCTGACCAAGGCAAAGTTGGGTAACAACTCTTCGCGCACTACCGCGGTCAGTTGGTTAGCCTGGAACGCTGGCATGGTGCCGAACAGGCCCGCCGTGGCAAATAATACTGCCAGCGGTTTCCATCGTTTACCGAGCCCCTCGGTCACCACGTACATGGGGCCACCACGCACATGACCATCGGGATCGGTGCGGCGATACATCACCCCCAAGGTACAGGTAAAGAACTTGGTCGACACACCCACTAACGCAGAAATCCACATCCAGAATACCGCCCCCGGGCCACCGGCGGTGATCGCCAGTGCGACACCCGCGATGTTGCCCATACCCACAGTGCCGGCTAAGGCGGTGGATAGCGCTTGCGCATGACTGATATCACCACGCGCATGGCTGTCATCATAGCGCCCCGTGAGCAGGTCAAAGCCGTGCTTCAAATAGCGAAATGGCGTCAACCGCGAGTAAAGGGTAAAAAATAAGCCGCCGCCTACCAGCAACACTAGCATGCTGTTGCCCCACACAAAGTTGTTAAACGCCGCCGCCCAACTATTCAGAAGTTCCATGCTGAAGCCTTGATATTAAAAGCACCATCATACCCAATCGCTGCCATCGACACAGCACTGCAAAGATAGTTTGCCAGCATTGACCCGCCACACCCCCACTGAGGTGCTACACTTCAGTCAACCTTTGGAGGAGCTATGAAGTCACTGTTTAGAATCGCACTATGTTGCTTAGCCATCGCACTCGCCGGCTGCGAAAGCGTTAAATACAGCGCACTAGAGAAAGTAGGCATACACAAACGCGACATCTTGATCGACCGCATTGAGGATACCCAGGAAGCTCAGAGTGACGGCCAGGAGCAATTTCAATCGGCATTGGAACAGTTTCGAAGCGTGGTCGCCTTTGACGGCGGTGAGCTGGAGCGGATGTACAATAAATTCAACGACGAATACGAGGCCTGCGAAGACGCGGCTAACGACATCAGTGAGCACATCGACAGTGTTGAATCGGTCGCCAGCGCGCTGTTTGCCGAATGGCAAGAAGAATTGGGGCAATATCAAAATGCCAAGTTGCGCCGCGCTAGCGAACGCCAACTGGCAGACACCAAGCAACGCTATCGCCAAATACTGGGGGCAATGCGCCAATCGGAGCGCGCGGTTGCCCCTGTACTCGCCATACTGCGCGATAACGTACTGTTCTTAAAACACAATTTGAACGCCCGAGCAGTGGGCAGTTTGCGCGGCGAGCTAGCTAACATCGATCGCGAAGTGGAACAGCTCACCGCCAGTATGCAGCGCTCAATCACCGAGTCGCAGCGCTTTATCGACTCACTTAAGGACGCTCCTTAAGCACCTTGCCGCGGCCGGATCCAATCGCTTCGAAGTTGGAGCTGGCCGCCGATTTCACCACGATATCGCCAGACCCCAACACCTCGCCCCGGGTCACTTCGGTGTCGAGCTCGCGGCCATCAAAATCGCCGCTGCCCATAATCTCAACATCAACTCTGGCCGCCGCACCGGCAACTTTTACATCGCCACTGCCCATAATCTCAGTGCGCAAGGTTACCGCCGTTAACGCCTCAATAGCCACGTCGCCAGAACCGGCCAGCTCGATACGAATCTCGCGGCCGTTTATTTCATCAAAGCGCACATCACCTGAGCCATTCACCTCGATACGCACTTCGTCAGTGTCTAAGCGGTCGCCACGAATAGAGCCGGAACCCGATACTTCAATGTAATTCAAGGTTGGGGCCGTCACGGTGAAGTCACCCACCGCCGATCCACCAAACCAACCTTTTTCATGTACATCCAGCTCCAAGCGGCCACGACGACTCACTTCGGCTCGCACGCGCGGCAAATAATCGCGTTCTATTTTAACGCTGACACTTGGGGTATCTCCCCTAACGAAGGTCACCGATGAGGCGCCGCTCAATTCAAGCCCCTGAAAAGCTTTGACGTCCAACGTTTTAGTAACGGTGTCGGCATTCGCCAAAGTCGCGACCGAGAGCAGCGCAGCCCCTAAAAATACTCGTGAAAACATGGTTTACTCCTTTTGTTTTCTATATGACGCACCCCCCTAGCGATTTGGATGCAGGCCGCTAGAATTTTTTTGAAATACTCACAATATGCTCAAAATATGTGCCATCTAGGGCGCTTGTGCTATAGTTGCGCCTTTCTGAAACACCATGTAAGGGCCTCACAATGAGCTTGAATGAAGTATCTGCGGGCAAGAGCCTGCCCGATGACGTAAACGTCATCATCGAAATCCCCATGAACAGCGATCCTATCAAATACGAAGTGGACAAAGATTCAGGCGCTATCTTCGTTGACCGCATGTTGGGTACTGCCATGCACTACCCCTGCAACTACGGCTACATCCCCCACACACTGTGTGGCGATGGCGACCCTGTCGATGTGTTGGTTGTGATGCCCCTGCCCTTGTTACACGGTAGCGTCGTTCGTTGTCGCCCCGTTGGCGTTCTGAAAATGACCGACGAAAGCGGTGAAGACGCCAAATTGATCGCTGTTCCTCACAGCAAGATCACTCCCCTGTACGACAACGTCAACGACGTGACTGATCTGCCCGAACTGACCTTGAAGCAAATCGGTCACTTCTTCGAGCACTACAAAGATCTTGAAGCAGGCAAATGGGTTAAGGTTGACGGCTGGGAAGGTGTTGAAGCCGCCCGCGCTGAAATCGTTGACTCTGTCGAGCGCTACAACGCCGCTTCTGACAAGCCCAACTTCTAAGCAGTACCAAGGCCGCACATCTGTGCGGCCCTATCTCTACGCGACATAACGTCGCCAAATTTCTTCAAAGTTTTTCAGTATTACCGCTCGACCTGCGATATCCGTTTTCGCGAGGTATGACTTGACAATGGCTGGCGTCAACGCCTGATAGTGAGCGTCTGCTGTGACGATATGGCTAATATGCCATGGCTCATATGCCACCCCGCCATTATCCACCCCATAGGGTCGATAAAACCCACCATAGCCATCCTCTTCATCAAACCAGCTATTGAACAGCTTCCCGAGCCGCTCAAAAGGACCGCCTATCTCGTATTCTTCAGGTACTAGTTGCAGTTGGTAGCCATCGGGTAGTGCCGCCAAATCGTACACGTCAAGATCGCTTCCCCAGTGATGACGAGAACAACCTGGCAGTGCGGTCCAGCGCAAAATATAGGGTAACTTATCGGCATCCGATAAATGACTGATATCAATGATTTCAGCGTTGTCATCGAAGACCGGGCGCTCGCCGCGCATTTTTTGATTCCAAATAGCTAACTGCTGGTCAAAACCGCGAAAACTGCTGGCGATAGCCAAGGTGACACCGTGCTGGGCACACCGGTCACGAAGGGCAATGAAATCTTTTAAGGCGAGAGGATGGAGGCGACGCACTGCATCGCCACATCCTGGTACGGTAACTAAACCGCGCTCATCTAGACCGAGAACCTGCTCAGCACTAGCGCGCATATATTAGTTGTCAGGGCGAAGACCGCTATCGCGAACTGCGCCGGGGGTCATTCCCGTCCACTGTTTAAAGGCGCGACGGAAGTTGGAAGCGTCACTGAAACCAAGTTGGTTGGCGACCTTCTCCACACTCCACTGACGGCTCGTGAGATACTCCACCGCACGTTCTTTACGCACTTCATTGAGCAGCGCTTGGTAAGAGGTATTGTGTTCACTTAGTCGTCGGCACAGGGTGCGGGGCGACAGGTGTAAACAATTAGCCATATCTTCCAAGGTAGGAAATTGGCCGTGGGTATTTTGCAGCAACTGGCGAATACAACCAGGCAGCGAACGCATCTTGCGAACCACATCGATCAACAGGTGATCAGTGTAATCCTTATTGAAGTGGCTAAGGGTTTTGTTGTTGCTGTTAGCCAACTGAGTCTCGTAGACGTTGTGATCGAGCAGCATCTCGGTACAAGACTTGTCGAAATACACCGGGCAACCGAAGAAATCTTGGTAGATCTTGCCGTAGCCATCATCGGCAAAAGGCAGACCGATGGCTTTAAAGAGCTTGCCACCCTTGGTCAGAATGCTGGTAATCATCATGGTGGATGACAGAACAGCTTCGGTCACAAAGCGACCTACATCGGCAGGCATTTCTTCACCGTAGAGAAGTTCTAAATTGACCAGGTAGTCAGCGCCAGAGCGGTGCATATCAACCCGCATCGACAAGCCGGAAAACCCGAAGTACTTTACGATCTGTTTTAATGCATCGCCTACGTTCTCGCTGTTGCAAGCCGCTTGGCCAAACACACCCATGGTAGCAACGTCCCACTGGCGACCGAAGTACAAGCCCAGGTTACGCTCACCGGTGAGTTCAATGGCACGCATGATCATGTTCATAAAATCTACGGGGACCACGCGATCGTTACGATCGAGGGTTTCTAAGGTCTTTTCGGTAAGCTGTCGAGAGTCGGCTCCAAATTGTTGAGCGACTTTTTGCAACAAGAGAAGATAATCTCTCGTTAGGACAGGCTTACTGCGCTTAAAAGTTGTTTCTTGTATACGCATGTTGTATTCCCTATGTTATTGGCGTCGATAGACCCAAAGAAGCGTAGAATCTAATTGCCGTTAGCGCAAGATTCAATTTTTTAGTGAGTCATTTCACGCCAAGGGTTGGTGTAATTATCCGTGACTTATTTGATACGATAAATTCCAGCGTCGAGTTCCGCCTTTAAAACATGCACATGTAAACCTTTTGCAACAGAGGCCTCAAGCGCCGCGGCGTACTCGGGGTGGATATGTGCCGCCGGCAACACGCGATCAATACCAGTATGCTGTATCACGAACACCAGTGCCGCATCGACGCCTTCGCATTCGATTGCTTGCAGCAAGTGCCCAATATGTTTGACGCCACGCTCACTGCGGGTATCGGGGAAATACCCCAGGCCATTATCGCCACAGAGGGTCACACTTTTTACCTCTACCAAACAATCCCGCGCCGAGGGATGACCACTCAACAGGGCGTCCGCTCGCGAGGCACCGCCAGCGTAAGGCACTTCACGACGCATGCTTGTATAGCCTTTAAAGGCATCTAGCCGCCCTGAACTAAAGGCTTCGGCAAATAACGCGTTGGCTCCAGCGGAGTAGATATTAGCAAGCCCTTGGCCGGTCTCCACAAAACGCCATCCCCAGGCATACTTAGCCTTTGGGTTAGCGGCTGGTTGCAGCCACACACGGCTGCCGGGCTCGGCACAGCCAGTCATGGCACCGGTGTTAGGGCAGTGCACCGTCACAATGTCACCGCATGGTAGTTGGACATCAGCTAGAAAGCGCTTGTAGCGCTTGAGTAGCACACCCTCTTGGTAGTCATTGGGAAAACGCATCACTCGGCAATAGCGCTCGCTAAACGTTGCAGCGCATCCCGCAAGCCCGCCTCGGAGAGGGTATAGGCAAACCTTACGTGGTGGCCGCCTTCGCTAGGGCTAAAATCCGTCCCCGGCGTCAACGCCACCCCAAACCGTTCGAGAATATCGAAACAAAAATCCTCACTGTCGCGCCAGCGCCCACTATTTATAAAGGGCTGGATATCGGCGTAAATGTAATAGGCCCCCATCGGCTCGTGGGCAATACCAAAGCCGAGTTCTTTCAATCCTGCCAACAAGACGTTGCGCCGCGCAGCAAATTCATCCCTGCGCTGGTCCAACAGCGCGCGACTCTCCGGGGAAAACGCTGCCAAGGCCGCGTGTTGGGCGGTGACAGGGGATGAAATAAAGAGATTTTGTGCCAACTTTTCTAAGCCCGGTAGCGCCCACTCTGGCGCGACCATCCAGCCGATACGCCAACCAGTCATGCCAAAGTACTTAGAAAAGCTATTGATCACAAAGGCCTCGGCGTCAACCTCGAGGGCGCTGTGGCAGCGCTCGCCGTAAACGAGGCCTTGATATATTTCATCGGCTATCAACACACCCCCGCGTGCGCGAACTGCCGCCGCGATATCCTGCAACTGCTGCTTCGACAACACTTCGCCCGTGGGATTGGCCGGCGAAGCCACCAGCACCCCCACGGTATGGTCCTGCCAATGCCGATCAATCAATTCACCGTTTAATTGGTAGCGCTGCTCGGGACCCACAGGCACAAACTGCGCCGCACCCTCGACGATGCGCAGGAATTGTTGATTACAGGGATAGCTGGGATCCGCCATCATCAAGCTTTGCCCCTGGTTGACCAGCAGCGCCGACATCAATAGCAAGGCACCGGAAGCGCCCGGCGTCACGACAATGCGAGCCGGGGATATCTCGAGACCGTAATCACTTTTATAGTAGTTGGCGATGGCCTTACGCAGCTCTGGTATTCCCAGCGCCTGGGTATACCCGGTCTGTTGCTGCTGCAAAGACGCAATACCCGCATCGATAATCGGCTGAATAGTTGCAAAGTCAGGCTCCCCCACTTCCATATGCAGAATATGCCGCCCCTCGGCCTGCAGAGCCTTGGCGCGCTCCATCACCGCCATGACGCGAAACGGCGCTATTTTATCCACTCGATCTGCCCACATAATCCGACCTATTCCCATGCTTGCAAGACTAAACGCCGCAAGCATAACAAACTGCTTTCGCCGATGCGCAATTAGATGTAGCGCGAATGTAAACATTCTGTTAGTTTTTTCCTTTTATGGCCTATGCTTTGGGTTTAAGACACATAACAGGACGACAGTAAGGGCAAATGTATGCCAGATACCAATACCGCTTTTAAACATTTCGAACCCTACGTACCCGCCGACGGCGAAGAGTACATGAATGAAAAGCAGCGCGAGCACTTTAAAAACATCCTCTACGCCTGGAAAAGCGAATTGATGGAAGAAGTAGATCGCACTGTAAGCCACATGAAAGACGAAGCGTCTAACTTTCCCGATCCGGCCGACCGCGCCAGCCAAGAAGAAGAGTTCAGCTTGGAACTGCGTACCCGCGATCGCGAGCGCAAACTGATCAAGAAAATTGAAAAGACCATCGAGTTGATCGAGCACGATGACTACGGCTACTGCGAAACTTGCGGCGTAGAAATCGGCATCAAACGCCTCGAGGCGCGCCCGACTGCCGATCTGTGTATCGACTGCAAAACCCTCGACGAAATCAAAGAGAAGCAGTTGAAAGGCTAGTGCCCAACACGCTGTACCGGGGGCGTTTTGCCCCCTCTCCCTCTGGCCCTCTCCACCTCGGGTCACTGCTTGCCGCCACCGCCAGTTATCTCGACGCCAAAGCCCAACAGGGCGAATGGATGGTTCGTATCGAGGATATCGACCCCCCTCGTGAAAAAGCCGGCGCCAGCGACGCCATCCTACAGGCCCTAATCGATCACGGACTACGATGGGACGGCGAGGTCATGTACCAAAGCCAACGCAGCGCCGCTTACGACCAAGCCCTCGCCCGTTTAATACAGGAAGACGCGCTATTTTACTGCACCTGCACCCGCGCCGAATTACAAGGTCACCTGGTATACCCTGGCACCTGTCGTGAACAGCGCAGCGCCCCCGAAAGCCTCGCTGCGTGGCGACTGCGCGCCGACGACAGCGTCCAACACTGGCGTGATGGCCTACAAGGCCCACAGCAGTGGTCGATGTTAGATGTCGGAGACACCATCTTAAAACGCAAAGACGGCCTCTACGCCTACCAACTCGCGGTGGTCGTCGACGATCATGCGCAAGGCATCACCCATGTTGTGCGCGGCATCGACCTGCTCGACAGCACGCCCCGCCAACTCTACCTCTACCAACGCCTCGGCTGGCAACCGCCCGCTTTCAGCCACATCCCGGTGATTCTCGACGCCCATGGCAACAAGTTGAGCAAGCAAAACCACGCCAATCCCATCAACCCCGCTAACGCCGCCCATAACTTGCGCCGCTGCCTAGCCTGGTTAGGTCAAGCTACCCCTCCCTCGGACGCGGCGTCTGTAGAAGCCATCTTGCGCTTCGCTGTAGCGCATTGGCAGCCAATGGCCATCGCCGGCCACCGCGATATCGCGCTCGCGTAGCGGCTGGTGTACACTGGCCTGCCAATTGCGAGGTCACCGTGCACATACACCGAAGTACCATTTTAATCATTTTTGCCCTGCTTCTTATGGCCCCATCGCTGCGCGACTGGGTGATGAGTGGTGGCGCTGAGTGGTACCGACTGTTCGTGGTGTGGCTGTTTATTATTATGTTGTTGGCGTGGAATCGTCGCCTCACCAAACGACGGACACAAACGCGTGCTTAGTGCCGGCATACTCCTCATCCTGGCGCTGCTGTTCTTTGCCGGCTGGTTTGCCGTGTCAGCGCTTATCGACCTAAACAAGGGCTGGCGCCACCTCACTAAGAAGCCGCTCGCCTACCACATTTCGCTCGGCATCATTGGCAGCGCCTGGACCTTTTTCACCATGACAGGCCTGGTGCAGAACTACGGCATATCCGCCTTTTCTTACTACATTGGGATCAGCGCGGTATTTCTCAGTGCGCCACTGCTGTTATTGCCGCTACTGCAGCTTTGCAAACGCTATCAGCTAACATCGCTGGCGGACTTAATGAGCTTTCGCTTTCGCAGTCCTACCGCGGGCACTACCACCACCCTTTTATTGATCGTTTCAATATTGCCGTTCTACGCGCTACAACTAGAGACACTGGCTGAAGCGTCCAATCAAATCATGGCCGCAGGCAATGCAGAGCGCCCCTACTGGCTAATCACTATCTTTACCATTTTCTGTGCCGCCAGCGCGTTGCAGCTGAGCACACGCCACAATGCCAGCAGCCAGCGCCACCAAAACCTGATTGCCCTGATTGCCATGAGCACCATAGTAAAGGTGATTGCCTTGCTGGCGCTGGGCGGCTTTGCGATCTGGGGCATCTTTGGCAGCCCAGCAAACCTTGAACAATGGTTGCTCAACAACCCAGCTGTTACTCAACAGTTTTACGAACCGAGCGTGACGCCTTCCTACCAAATACTGATCATCATTTTCTTTGCCAGCATTATCGGCATGCCCCACCTGTTTCACATGGTGTTCGCTGGCGCATCCGCTAGCGGACGGCGCTTCGACAACGCCCGCTGGGCTTTGCCACTACTATTGTTAGTCATGTCGCTACCGGTACTGCCAACACTGTGGGCCAGCATGGCGCTGGGCAGCGACGGCAGTGGCTTCGCCGCTATCAGCATGGCCATATTGGCCGGTGTACCTTGGCTCAACGGCCTCACCTTTATCGGCGGTATCGCAGCGGCGGCTGGCATCGTAGTGGTGCTCAACCTTGCCCTGTCGACCATGCTGGTTAACCACGTGGTGCTGCGCATTTCACCACTCAACCCTTCGCAAAACATTTACCAAAAGCTCAACTTAATTCGCCGCGCCACCATCGTGGCTATCGCTAGCATGGGTTTCTTATTGTTCCTGGTGTTGCGCGACCCGGACAAATTACAAGGTTTTGCGCTGATGAGCTTTACCGCTAGCCTGCAGTTTATTCCGGGTTGTATCGCCCTGCTGTATTGGCGAGGCGCCACCCGCGAAGGCTTTCTCAGCGGGTTGTTTGCCGGTTTTGCGGTATGGCTCATGTTTGTCTTCTTTCCCGAAGGCGTTGTTACCGGTCTCGATGATCAGCAGCAGTGGTTTACGCTCCGCCTCGATATGTCATCCAATATTTGGGCATTGAGTGCCGCCACGAGCCTCATGGCCAACGTCATCGGGCTATTGTTGATCTCTTGGCTCAGCGATATGCGGCCCGAAGAACGCCGCGTCGCGCTCGCCTGTGTCCTGAACAATCAAAATCAGACCGACCAACGCCGCATCGACACTCACAGCGCCAACGATATCGCCCAACGGCTTGCCCCAACGCTTGGCGAAACCCCTGCCCGCAATGAGGTTCGCCGCGCCTTACAACAGATTGGTGCGCGCTGGGGGAATTTAAACGATGAGCAGGTTTCCAAACTCATCAACGCACTCGAGGTCAACCTCACCCAGTTATTGGGGCCAGTCATCGCCCAACAAACCCTGCGCAACGCCCTGCCGTACAACGAAGATATTGAAGGCGACATCGTCTTCCTAGAAAGTCAGCTAGAGGCCGTTCAATCGCAACTACAAGGTGTCGCGGGCGAACTTCGCACCATGCGTGCCAACTATCAGTCCATGCTGTTAGAACTACCCATAGGTGCCCTCACCTACGACGCTACCGGCAAAATCACCAGCTGGAACCGCACCATCGCCGAGATTACCGGCATCAACCAGCAGCAAGCCCTAAAACAACCGCTAGCCTCACTACCTAGCCCGTGGGGGCCGCTATTGGGCGAGTTCGCCGCCGCCACCCAGCGCCACTCTTACAAGCGCTTGATTGGCGACAGTTCTGACGGCCGCTGGGTAAACCTACACAAAGCCGCCGTGGAGCGGCACAGTACCGCCAATTTGCAAGAGCAGTTCCTGCTTATTGAGGACATCAGCGAAACCCAGACACTAGAAAAAGAACTGATTCACAGCGAGCGACTCGCCTCGATTGGCCGCCTTGCTGCCGGCGTTGCTCACGAAATCGGCAACCCCATAACCGGCATTGCCTGCCTGGCTCAAAATCTCGACTACGACATCAAAGAGGGCAGTGCCGACCAAACCGCCAAAGAGATTTTGATCCAAACCGATCGCGTCAATACCATTGTGCGCAGCCTGATGAATTTTGCCCACGGCGAGACCTACGCCGGCGGGGTCGACGACAAGGCCACCGCCTCGCTGGATTACTGCTGTCAGGAAGCCACCAAACTACTGGCCCTCGACAAAGAAAAAAACCAAGTCGATTTCGTGCTCGATATTGAAGCTGGGGCCGTGGCCGCCATCGATGAACAACGCTTGATCCAACTCTTGATCAATCTGCTCGCCAACGCCCGCGACGCCTCGCAACAAGGCCAACAAATTCTCATCAACGGACGCGCGATCAAAGATAGCATCCAAATCGATGTCATCGATGAAGGCTGTGGCATTCCGGCCGATCAGCAGGCAAAAATCTTTGAACCCTTCTTCACCACCAAGGACACGGGCAGTGGCACGGGCCTCGGCCTATCGCTGGTTTATGCCATCGTAGAACAGCACAGCGGTAACATCGCTGTGCAAAGCCCTGTCTCTGCGGATGGGCGCGGCACGCGCTTTGTCATCACGCTTCCCAAAGGCCAGCCTTAGAATAAGACTGGCAATCTGCATACGTTTTCAGTATGTTACTTGGTTACACAAATTAGTTACCGCTCGCCACAGGTGAGATTTTAAGCATGCAGAACATCCTTATTGTCGAAGACGAAAGCGTCATTAGAACCGCCCTGCGCCGACTTCTAGAACGGCACGACTACGCCATTACCGAAGCGGGCAGCGTCCGCGAGGCCTGCGAGTACGAACTGGACAGCTTCGACCTAATTATTAGCGACTTGCGGCTACCCGGCGCTCCCGGCACCGATTTGATTAAACTGGCCAAGACTACCCCCGTGTTGATCATGACCAGCTATGCCAGCCTTCGTTCAGCGGTAGATTCGATGCAAAAAGGCGCGGTGGACTACATCGCCAAGCCCTTCGATCACGAGGAGATGATGCGCGCGGTCAAACGCATCATTAACGACAATGCCAAACCGTCCAACGACGTACGCAAGGTGGTTGCCAACGACTCCCACTTTGGCATGATCGGCAGCTGCCCGGGAATGCTCACGGTGTACGAATACCTCAGCAAGGTTGCCCCCACCAACGCCTCCGTATTGATCCACGGTGAAACGGGCACCGGTAAAGAACGCGTCGCACAGGCCATTCACGGCGCCAGCCAGCGGCGCGACAAAAACATGATCTCCGTTAACTGTGCCGCGATCCCCGAATCGCTGATTGAGTCGGAGTTGTTTGGCTACGAAAAAGGCGCCTTTACTGGCGCGCAGACCTCGCGCATCGGTCTGATCGAAGCCGCCGACGGCAGCACCCTATTCCTCGATGAAATCGGCGAACTCCCTCTGGAGGCTCAAGCTCGCCTGTTGCGCTTCATCCAAGAGGGTGAAATTCGCGCCATCGGCTCGGTGCATTCGCGCAAAGTGAACGTGCGCTTGCTGACAGCGACCCACCGCGACTTGAAAAAGCTCATCGCCGCAGGCAAGTTCCGCGAAGACCTGTACTACCGCATCAACGTTATGCAGATCAATGTGCCACCGCTGCGCGAACGGGGCCGCGATATACTCGAAATTGCCGAGACGCTGCTGGAAAACATCAGCCAAGGCATGGACAGACCCGGTAAATACTTTTCACCGCGCGCCATTCAAGCCATCACTACCTACGCCTGGCCTGGCAACGTACGCGAGATGGAGAATGCCATCCAACGCGCTGTCATCCTCAGCGAAGAAGACGAAATCGACAATGATGTTTTCAACATCGACCTTGAGCTGGTCAATCTCAATCGCTTGCGCGACGACTTAGATGACGACGATGACGATGAAGACGCTAGCAATCCCTACTCTGCAGCCGCCCAACGCAGCGGCAGCCTATCGGCAGAAGACCCCAACGAGGATTTGTCGCTAGAGGATTATTTTCAACGCTTCGTGCTTGAGCACCAAGACCGTATGAACGAGACAGAGCTGGCTAAAAAACTGGGAGTGAGCCGCAAATGCCTATGGGAGCGACGCCAGCGCCTCGGTATCCCCCGCCGCAAATCTAACAAAACCTCAAAAAGCGCCTAGCCGCATCTACTGGCCGGTACTGTTACCACAAGAAACGTTACCGGCCACACCCCCTTTCCAAAAAGTGTTCCCGCAGCGGTAACGAACCCGTGATAATTAGTAACACTCGCAACTAAAAAATCGGGGAATTTTGAGCCTGAAAAATAATTTATCTATTAAAAACAACAGCTTAAAAAAGTTGGCACGCCATCTGCTTTTATACGGTCAATAAAAATAATAATGCGTAATAACAATAACAACGCTTAGTAAGAAAAATAATAAAGAGTAGAACGTCAACTAATAACAATAAAACAACTAATAACAATAAACCGAGACCTGGGTGGGGAAGCAAAGCTTCCCTTTCGTTTATCTAGACCCTGCAAAATTTTCTAAGTTCCCTTCATCCGTTACATTTATTGGCGATAGATACTTGTCGGCAATTGCTCTAAAATTGTGCATCGAAATAAATAACACAGGGCCACGCGCCACGGAGCAACCCTAGCCAATGAAACAATGGCTCAAAAAGAAACTGAATGCCTTGACCAAAGCCAAAATCAACAAACAGATTATTGCTCGCGACGATCACGATATTTCGCGCCGCTTTATAAGCCGTGGCGCACAAGCTGTGATCAAAAAACTGCAAGCCTCAGGCTACCAGGCCTATCTCGTAGGTGGCGGCGTACGCGACCTACAACTGGGCGGTCGACCTAAGGATTTCGACGTTGCCACCGACGCCAAACCAGAACAGGTACACGTGCTGTTTAAAGGTTCGCGCATCGTTGGCCGCCGCTTCCGCATTGTACACGTGCGTCAGGGCCGCGAAATCATCGAAGTGACCACCTTCCGCGGCAGCCACGATCAAGACGACAACCTCAACAAGCAACAGTCTCGCCAGAGCGAGTCGGGCATGTTACTGCGCGACAATGTATTCGGCACCGTAGAAGAAGACGCGATCCGCCGTGACTTTACCGTCAACGCGCTCTACTACAACCCAGAAGACCGCACGATTCACGACTACACCGGCGGCTTAGACGATTTGCACAACGGTGTACTGCGCCTTATTGGCGACCCAGAGACCCGCTACCGCGAAGACCCCGTGCGTATGCTGCGCGCTGCACGCTTTGCCGCCAAACTCGAATTCGACATCGAAGCTGCCACAGAGGCCCCGATTGAGCCACTCGCGAATCTGATCGATAGCGTATCCTCAGCGCGGCTATTTGACGAAATGCTCAAGCTCTTCCAATCAGGCTATGGCGAGCGCACCTTTTATCAATTACGCCGTTTAGGCCTCTACAAGCACCTGTTCGCCCAAACGGAATGGGCACTGACCCACAGCCAAAATAGCGAACACTACCACGCTATGATCGTGCAGGCGCTGCGCAATACTGACGCCCGTATCGCCGCGGGCAAATCGGTAACTCCAGCCTTCATTATTGCCGCCATGCTGTGGCCACCCCTGCAGGAAGCGATTGCCAAGCTCGGTAACAAAATGAAGCCACAGGATGCCTACCAACAAGCCTGCCAACAAGTTATCGGCGGCCAGCTAGGTCAGATCAGTATCCCCAAACGCTTTACCATTACCGTGCGCGAGATTTGGGACCTGCAGTATCGGCTGCCCGCCATTCAGGGCAAGCGCCCCGAGCGCACCGCCGCCCACCCCCGCTTCCGCGCTGCCTACGACTTTTTGTTACTGCGCGAAACAGCCGGAGAGAACACTGGTGACCTGGGGGCATGGTGGACCGACTATCAGCGCGACAACCCGCTGCCGAGCCCCGCGCAACACATGCAGCACGATGAGCAGAATGACGAGCGACGCCGACCTCCTCGCCGTCGTCGCCGCCGGACGCAGCACTAATGGCCGTTGCATATATCGGCTTAGGCAGCAATTTAGAGCAGCCAGCCACCCATATTCAGCGTGCGCTGCATGAACTCAGCCAGCTGACGCAGTGCGAGCTAACCGGTGTTTCCAACACTTACCGTAGCATCGCCGTGGGCCCTGGCGAACAGCCCGACTACGTCAATGCCGCGGCACGCCTTAACACCGAACTTTCGCCCATTGCCTTGCTCGATGCCATCCAAGGCATCGAACAATTACACGGCCGCGTGCGCGATATCCGCTGGGGGCCACGTACGCTCGACCTAGACATGTTACTGTTCGACACCCTAAGCATGGACAGCGAGCGCTTATTACTGCCCCACCCGCGCGCCCACCTGCGCGACTTTGTACTGCGCCCCTTACTCGATATCGATGCGACATTATGCTTTCCCGATGGTCGCCGCGTGGTAGACTGCTTAGCAATCGCCGAAGACAACGGCCTTCGCGTACTGCAAACATCGAACGAACTCTGGCAACAATTGCGAGGATAAGCCACAGTGCCCAGCCAAATGCCAAAATTGATCGCTATTGAAGGCCCCATCGGGGTCGGCAAGACCACACTGGCAAGGCGACTCGCCGAAACGCTCGGCAGCGAAGTGGTACTAGAAAATGTCAACGACAACCCCTTCCTCGAACGCTTCTACCAAAACCGCCGCCAGGCGGCTCTGGCTACACAACTGTTCTTTTTGTTTCAACGCAGTCAGCAAATTCAAGACATGCGTCAGGACGACCTATTCGCCAGTTCACGCGTGTTCGATTTTCTGATGCAAAAAGACAAACTTTTCGCCAAGGTCAATCTCGACGAAGAGGAATACAAGCTGTACGAACAGGTGTATGAAAAGTTGCTCATCGACGCCCCCAAACCCGACTTGGTGGTGTACCTGCAGGCGCCAACCGACACGCTAGTACAACGTATCGAGAGCCGGGGCGTCGCCTCTGAAATGGGCATCGAGCGCGACTACTTAGAGCAGCTCAACCAAACCTTTAGTGAATTCTTCTTGTATTACGATGAGTCACCCCTGCTGATCGTCAACTCCAAAGACATCGACTTTGCCAGCAGTGATGACGACTACAATATGCTAGTGGCACAGATCATGAACACCCGCAGCGGTCGCCACTTTTACAACCCCACTCTGTTATAGGCTCCGTTATGTCACGCCCTGTCTCGATTCACCAGTTACAATCCATGCGCGATAGCGGCGAGAAAATCACCGTTGTTACCGCCTACGATGCCACCTTTGGTCGACTCGCCAGCGACGCCGATATCGAAGTCATCTTGGTGGGCGACTCACTCGGTATGGTGCTGCAGGGACACGACTCGACCCTGCCCGTCAGCGTCGCCGACATGGCCTACCACACAGCGGCGGTCGCCAAAGGCGCTAGTAAGCCCTTTATTGTGACCGACATGCCCTTCATGAGTTACCACAGCGAAGCGCAAGCAATGGACAATGCCGCCGCCTTAATGCAGGCCGGCGCCCACTGTGTGAAATTAGAAGGTGGTCAGTGGCTGTGCCCCACCATTGCAAAATTAGTTGAACGCGGCGTACCCGTATGCGCCCACCTTGGGCTCACCCCTCAGTCGGTGAATCAACTGGGCGGCTTTAAAGTTCAAGGCCGCCTTCCCGAGCAAGCCGAAGCCATTCTGGCTGACGCCAAAGCGGTGGAAGCCGCTGGCGCCTGCTTGCTGGTACTGGAATGCATCCCCAGCGCGCTAGCCAAACTGATCAGCGAGAGCATCAGCATCCCCACCATTGGCATTGGCGCCGGCGCCGATACCAGTGGCCAAGTACTGGTCATGCACGACCTTCTCGGGCTCAACCCCAACCCCGCCCGCTTTGTCAAAAACTTCATGGCCGAGAGCGACAGCCTGCTAGGCGCTTTCAGTGCCTATCGCGAAGCGGTGCGCGCGAAAACCTTCCCCTCAAGCGAGCACGAATTCGCCTAAATTGTTGCCTGAGTCGCGCGGCTCAGGCATACTCCGCGGCCGTGTTTTGAGCCACGAGTACACGCCATGAAAACCATCAACAACATCTCCGAATTGCGCGCCGAGTTAAACAACTCTCGCCGCCAAGGCAAGACCATCGCCTTCGTTCCCACCATGGGCAATCTTCACGCTGGCCACATTAAATTGGTGCACCGTGCCAAGCTTGAAGCCGACGTAGTCGTGGTGAGTATCTTCGTCAACCCGCTACAATTTGGGGCCAATGAAGACCTCGACAACTACCCCCGCACACTGGCCGACGACCAAGAGAAACTGATTGAAGCCGGCGCCAACTTACTGTTCACGCCCGGTGTGGAAGAGATCTATCCCGAAGGTATGGAGCCACACGCCAAGCTGAGCGTACCCATCATTACCAATACCCTTTGCGGCGCCGCTCGCCCCGGTCACTTTGATGGCGTTACCACCGTGGTCAACAAACTGTTTAACATCGTACAACCCGATGTGGCGATCTTCGGCCAAAAAGATTTTCAACAGTTGGCGGTAATCCGCAAGATGGTGCGCGATTTTTGCATCCCTATCCACATCATCGGCGAGGAGACCGCGCGGGCGAAAGACAAGTTGGCACTAAGCTCACGCAACGGCTACTTGAGCGAATCCGAACGCGCCACAGCGCCAGCTATTTATCGCGCCATTGCCGCCATTCAAACGGCCATTGCCAACGGTGACCGCGACTTCCCTGCCCTCACCGCCGAAGCCGAACGCTTTTTGGAAGAGGCCGGCTTTGTTATCGACTACGTGGCAGTAAGAGACGCGATCACCCTGATGGAACCCACTGGCGACAGTCGTGAACTGGTTATTTTGGCCGCCGCGAAGTTGGGTACTACTCGCTTGATCGACAACCTCACCGTTAAACTGTAGCAGTCATATTCTGCCAGCACCTCGTGCTGGCCATTCCTGCGCTTGCCGCTCGTTGCCTCCCGCTTATGCTGTAGCAAACAGCGAGGGGCAACCATGAGCAAGCCATTTCAACCAAGCAATCCTTTTTGGGCCGAAACCCACCGGGTGGAAAACCAGCCACTCGCACTGAGCAACTACGCCATGGCTAGCGGCGACAGTGCACTCGTGGACATACTCGCGCGCAGTGGCGCCCCCATGCCAAATGACATGGCTAGTTTTGGCGATTGGTGCGGCAGTGAACACGCCCAGCAACTTGGCCACGACGCCAACCGCCACAAACCCGAGTTTAATAGCCACGATCGCCGCGGTGAGCGCATCGACGAGGTACGCTTCCACCCCGCCTACCACGAACTGATGAGTACCGCCTGCCGCGAGGGGCTGCACAGCCAACACTGGCGCGGCGGACCAAACGCGCACCTGCTGCGCGCCGCAAAGTACTATCTAATGGCCCAGGTAGAAGCCGGTCACGGCTGCCCCATCACCATGACCGCAGCAGCCATCCCCGCGCTGCGACACGACGACACGCTGTACCGACACTTCGGCGAGAAAATCCTTCACAACCGCTACGACCCTAGCAACATCCCCGACTCACAAAAAGAGAGCTTAACGGTGGGTATGGCGATGACCGAAAAACAGGGCGGCTCGGATGTGCGCAGCAATACGACACTCGCCCACTACGATGGCCGCGACGAGCTCGGCGAGCGCTATCTACTGAGTGGGCACAAATACTTTGTCTCGGCGCCGATGTGCGACCTATTTTTGGTTTTGGCGCAGACCGACGCCGGCCCCACCTGTTTCGTGGTGCCGCGCTGGCGGCCCGACGGCACGAAAAACCCGCTGCAGATTCAACGCCTTAAAAATAAGATGGGCAACGTCTCTAACGCCTCCAGCGAGACCGAATTGCGCGGCGCCATGGGATGGCGATTGGGCGATGAAGGCCGCGGCGTAGCGACCATTATCGACATGGTCGCCGCCACCCGCTTCGACTGCATGATTGGCTCAGCGGCCGGCATGCGGCAAGCGACCGCGCAGGCTATCCACCACTGTCAGCAGCGCCATGCCTTCGGCGCCACCTTACATCAACAACCCGTCATGACCGGAGTGCTCGCCGATCTAGCCCTCGAAAGTGAAGCTGCGCTGGCGTTTACCCTCCACCTTGCCAACGCCTTCGACCGGGGTGACAGCACGCTGTTACGCCTCGCCACCGCGGTGGGCAAATACTGGATCTGTAAACGCACCCCCAACCACGCCTACGAGGCAATGGAGTGCATCGGAGGCAGTGGTGCCATGGAAGATCACATTATGCCGCGCCTGTATCGCGAAGCGCCGATCAATGCCATCTGGGAAGGAAGCGGCAACGTACAGTGCCTAGATGTATTACGCGCCCTGCACACCCACCCAGAAAGTGGCCAAGCCCTGCTTGAGGATATGGGCAACACACACCACAACAGCCACCTGGAACGCTCGGTTGCACGACTTGCCGAACAAATACAACAGGGTATTGCGCCACAACACGCGCGCTACTGGGTCGGTCAAATGGCCCTGTGTAGCCAAGCGGCGGCGCTCTATCGCTACGCGCCGGAGTGGGTTGCCGAAGCTTTCTGCAATGCGCGCTTAAGCCAGCAGGCCGAGGGGTGGGTGTACGGGGCGCTGCCCGACAGCATCGATCGGGCAGCCCTGATTAGCAGGGCCAGCCCAACGTAAGCTTAGAGGTGATAAGTAGTACCGGTCATCACTTTCGACATAGCGGTCATGGCGCGACGCACCGGCGCAGGAAAAGGCGTTCCCCCCGCCTCGATGGCGGCGTGGCCGTGGCGCTCTTCATCCACTTTCATCTGCTCTAAAATGGCGCGTGTTTTGGCGTCGTCTTCGGGAATCTGCGCCAAGTGAGATTCCAAATGCTGACACACCTGCTGTTCGGTAGCGGCGACAAAACCCAGGCTCCAACGATCACCCAACTTCCCAGCGGCAGCCCCCATCGCAAACGAGGCGGCATAAAACAAGGGGTTCAACACACTGGTATGGGCGCCCAAGTTTTTAAGACGCTGCTCACACCACATCAAGTGGTCGCGCTCTTCAGCCGCGGCCTGCTCCATTTCTTCACGGACCTCAGGCAGCTTAGCGGTCAGCGCCTGGCCTTGATATAGCGCCTGGGCACATACCTCACCGGTATGATTGATGCGCATCAAGCCAGCGATGTGCTTGCGGGTGGCCTCATCGTGCTCAGTTTCCGCCAGACTCTCCGCCGGCGAAGCGCGCTCACCCTGAGTAGCACCTGGCACCAAGGTACGCAGTGACTTATCAAAACCAACAATACATTTATCAATAAAAGAAAGTGCCATACCGTCCTCCTCTTACCAGGCGAAGTCTACTTTTTGAATACCCTGACCACCGGCGAAGTCCGACCACAACTGACCATAGCTCAAACCGAGGGCCGGGTGGATTTCATCTCCAGCGATTTCCGCCAGTGGACACAGTACATACGCATTGGCCACAATCTCTGGACGCGGCAGGGTGATATTTGCCTCTTCGCCCACCACATCTCCATAGGTAAGAATATCGATATCCAGCATCCGTCCCGAACATTTGGGCGAATGGCGACGACGGCCGTGAGCCTCTTCAATGGCGCGCCCCATCACAAACAGTTCGCGCAGACCGATGGCACTATCAAAACCTACTACCAAATTGAAAAACGGATCACCTTTGAAGCCAATTGCCTCGGTTTCATAGACGCTCGATACGAGAAGATTGGGAAAGGCCATGCGCAGGTCATCCACCCCGGCACGAATATTGTCGTAGCGGTTTTCGCTACTGCCGATACCCAGATAAATACGACGCTCAGACACGCTCACCTCGCTCAATGACCACACCGACATCGGCAGCCTCTGGCACCGCACCGGGCTTACCGACCTGCAAGCGCAACCAGCGCACACCAAATTCATTCATGATAATCGCCGCGCACTCCTCGGCGACACGCTCGATCAAGAGCATTTCAGACTGTTCTACGAATTCGATCAAGCGCCGTGAAATGGTGTAGTAGTCGAGGGTTTTGGCAATATCATCGCTGTTGCCGGCAGGGCGATTGTCGTGCCCCATTTCCACGTTCAATACCAGCGTCTGTTTAATCTCGCGCTCCCAGTCATAAATACCGATGGTGGTATCGATGCGCAGATCTTTGATGTAAACAATGTCCATTAACCCTGCTCCGTAATTGGTGGCAATTTATCCATCGGCCAGCGCGCCTTGGCAGCAATGGTGAGATCGTCACACTGTCCTGCAGCCAAACGCTGCGCACCAGCAAAGGCAATCATGGCGCCATTATCGGTACAGAACGCCGGGCGTGCGTAGTACAGTTTGCTGTGTAATTTCGCCACCATGGTCTCAAGACTTGCACGCAAGGCTTTATTAGCGCTGACACCACCGGCAATGATCAACTGTTTGCGGCCAGTTTCGTTGAGCGCGCGGCGACACTTCAACATCAGCGTATCGACGACGGCAGCCTGAAAACTAGCAGCAATATCGGCGGCATCGTTAGGCGCCACCACACCGTCGCCATCTTTGCAGCTATTCACCGCATTCAACACCGCCGTTTTCAAACCACTGAAACTAAAGTTTAGGCCCCCTTGGCGCACCATAGGGCGAGGAAAACTAAACCGTTCGGGATTACCCCCCTCGGCCAATTTAGCTATGTGAGGACCACCTGGATAGGGTAGGCCGAGCATTTTTGCCGCCTTATCAAAGGCCTCCCCAGCTGCGTCGTCGACCGATTCGCCCAACAGCGTGTAGCGACCGATCCCTTCGACATCCACCAGTTGTGTATGCCCGCCCGACACCAACAGGGCAATAAAAGGAAAGGCCGGTGGGTTGTCTTCCAACATGGGCGCGAGCAAGTGGCCTTCCATGTGGTGAACACCCAGCGCGGGAATCTTTAGCGCGTAGGCCATGGCCCGACCAATCGCGGCGCCCACCATCAAGGCGCCAACCAAACCGGGGCCCGAGGTATAGGCAACGGCATCTAATTGCGACTTGTCGACCGCGGCGCGCTGCAGGACTTCTTCGACCAAAGGCAGGGTCTTGCGAATGTGATCGCGCGAGGCCAATTCTGGCACGACACCACCGTATTCGCGATGCACGGCAATCTGGCTGTGCAACGCATCTGCCAACAAACCGCGGTCGGTATCGTACAGCGCGATACCCGTTTCATCACAGGAGGTTTCGATCCCCAGAACTAACATGCCAAGCCCTCATTTATTTGTGCTGCAGCATAATAATGCTATCGCGACGCAATGGCTATAAAAGCGAAATATTTAGCATTGCAAAATCCTACAAGCCGGTATAGAATTCGCGCCCCTATGTGCAGTGCCGTGTCTTTTTCCGGTTGCTGCTTGTGATTTTGACTAGAAATAATGGACAGGTGATTTTAATGCCTTACGTTAAGGTAAAAGAAAACGAGCCCTTCGATATCGCACTGCGTCGCTTCAAGCGTTCTTGCGAAAAAGCGGGTATTTTGGCTGAAGTTCGCAAGCGTGAATTCTACGAAAAGCCTACTACTACTCGTAAGCGCGCTGCAGCTGCTGCTGTAAAGCGTCACGCTAAGAAGGTATCTCGCGAGAGCCGCAAGTTCCAGCGTCTGTACTAGTCTTCGACTTCGGTCGGGCCACTGCGCACGGTGGTGGCCACTAGTAAACTCTCTCGAACAACACGTCTTATTTAGAGGAAATTCGTCATGGCATCTGAGATCTTAAACAATATCAAAGCAGCCATGAAGGATGCTATGCGCGCGAAAGAAAAAGAGCGCCTGGCAACCATTCGCCTCATTCAAGCCGAATTTAAACGCGTCGAAGTCGACGAGCGCATTGAGCTCGATGACGATCGCGTGATTTCTATTCTCGACAAAATGGTCAAGCAACGCCGCGACTCAGTGCGCCAGTATCAAGATGCCGGTCGCGAAGAACTTGCTGCAATTGAATTGGCCGAAATCGACGTGATCCAAACCTTCCTGCCCACTCCTCTGACAGAGGCGGAAATCAGTGCTATGATCGACGCTGCAATTGCTGAGACCGGTGCTGAAACGATGCGCGACATGGGCAAGGTTGTTGGAATGCTGAAGGGCCCCATGCAGGGTCGTGCCGATATGGCCGTCGTCAGCAAACTGGTAAAAGACCGACTCAGCTAAACCCCTTTAGCGGAGGTCGCCTTTGGCCGGGCAAATCCCCAGAAATTTCATTGATGACCTCGTCGAACGTGCAGACATCGTCGACATTATCGACGCGCGCGTAAAACTCAAGAAAGCCGGTCGCAACTACCAGGCGCTGTGTCCCTTTCACGACGAAAAGTCACCTTCGTTTTCGGTTAACCCCGACAAGCAGTTTTACTACTGCTTTGGCTGCGGTGCTGGCGGCAACGTGCTCAGCTTTATCATGGACTACGAGCGACTCGACTTCCCGCAGGCGATTGAAAACCTCGCCCACTACTACGGCCTTGAAGTGCCGCGCGAACAGCTCAATCCGCAGCAAGAAAAGGCGCAAAAGCGCAAGCGCGACCTCTACGACATCATGGAGGGTGCCGCGCGCTTCTACCGCGAGCAACTGACGCTGATGCAAAACTCGCAGGTCGCCAACGCCTATGTTCGCCAGCGCGGCATCAGCCCTGAAATCGCTCAAGAATACGGCATTGGCTTCGCCCCTGACGCCTGGGACAAGGTGCTCAACCACCTATTCAAAGACCAAAGCGACAAAGCCATGATGATGGATTCGGGCCTCATCGTCGAGAACGACAAGGGCCGTATCTACGATCGCTTCCGCAATCGACTGATGTTTCCCATACGCGACAATCGCGGCCGCTGCATCGGCTTTGGTGGACGAGTCTTTGGCGATGAAAAGCCCAAATACCTGAACTCTCCCGAAACCCCCATTTTCCATAAAGGCAAAGAGCTTTACGGTTTATACGAAGCGCGCCAGGCCATGCGCGAACTGCCACGACTGCTAATTGTAGAAGGCTATATGGACGTGGTGTCGCTGGCGCAAAACGGCATTCGCTATGCGGTTGCCACGCTGGGAACCGCCAGCAGCGCTGAGCACTTAGAGCTCGCCTTCCGCCACACCGCCGAGGTGGTATTCTGTTTCGACGGCGACGAAGCCGGCCGCAAGGCGGCGCGGCGCGCCTTCGATAATGCCTTGCCGACCATCAAAGACGGTCGACAAATTCGCTTCCTGTTCCTTCCGGATGGCGAGGATCCCGATACATTGGTGCGATCACACGGTGCTGAATATTTCGCCGAACTGGTGCACAAAGCGCAGCCACTAGAAGAATTTTTGTTCAGCCTGGCCGCCGAAGGCATCGACACTCAAACGATGGATGGCCGCGCCCGTTTTAGTCAGGTCGCGACGGCGTTGATCGGCCACGTGCCAGAGGGCATCTTCAAAACTCTGCTAGTGGGAGAGCTTGCCCGCCGCACAGGTGTTAGCCAAGACCGCTTACAGGCGCTTACCGACGCCGCCACCAGCCAACACGACGTGGCGCAATGGCAGCGCGAACAAAGCGTGCAACAGCCGGCGGCCAAGCGCAGTGCGCCCAAGCAAGAAACGCCAAGCAGACCACGCGAACCCAGTGCCGCCGGTCACTTCAAGGTCAGACTCAACCAGTCTCCGGCGCAAAAGGCGATCTGCCTACTCATTCACCACCCTCTCATCGCGCATCAAGCGCTAAAACTCGACGCACTAAAACACAGCCCAGACGAAGACACACAACTACTCGTCGAACTGGTAGATTTTATTAAGCAGCAACAACAAATGGATACCGCCACACTGTTTGGCCACGTCGCCGGCGGCGTCAATGGCGCCATGAACAGTGCGCGCCTTGCCGCTTACGCTGCGCTCGATCCGCTCATCCCTGACGAGGGCTTCGAACAGGAATTTCTCGATATTATCGAGCATTTAAACCACCAACAGAGCCATCGCCAACGGCAATCGCAACGCCAGGCACTTCTCGACACCCCCTTCAGCGAGATGAGCCCCGAGCAAAAACGCGAATTACTGCTATCTTTACAGGCGAAACAGCGTAAAAAAACCTAGCACGGATAGCTCATAGCTCAAAAAATACGCTATAATAATCGGCTATTTGTTCATCGGCCCAATCCAAGAAGGTACAGTAGACGCTATGTCTGAATCTTTCGTCCAGCAATCTAGACTTAAAGACCTCATCGCCAAAGGTAAAGAGCAGGGATACCTGACTTATTCCGAGGTGAATGACCACCTGCCGCAAGACATTTCTGAGCCCGATCAGGTCGAAGACATCATCCAGATGATCAACGACATGGGCATTCAAGTATTTGAAACTGCCCCCGACGCCGACGAGCTGTTGATGGAAGGTGGCGGCGATTCATCTGACGACATCGCTGCCGCAGAAGCCGCCGCTGCACTGGCAGCCGTTGAGCAAGAAGCCGGACGCACAACGGATCCCGTGCGCATGTATATGCGAGAAATGGGCACCGTTGAACTGCTGACGCGCGAAGGTGAAATTGCCATCGCCAAGCGCATCGAAGAAGGTATCCGCGAGTTGATGGCGGCACTGGCCTGTTTTCCCGGTTCGGTCGATCACGTACTTGAAGAATACGCCAAAGTGGCCGAGGAAGAACGCCGCTTAGACGACATCATCTCAGGTTTCTTGGACCCCTTCGACACTGAAGCGCCAGCCAAAGAGGAATTGGAAATCGCCGCTAAAACCAAGGCCAAAGCCGAGGAAGCTGACGACGATGATGAGGACGAAGATGGTGACGACAGTGATGACGATGCCGATGAAACACCCGATAACGGCCCCGACCCAGAAGAGGCCGCGCGCCGCTTTGAACTGATCGCCAAGCTCAACAAAAAAGCCGTTGAAGCGATCGCCAAACATGGCCGCAGCAGCAAACAGGCCACCAAAGCGCTGGAAGAACTGGGTGAAACATTTAAGTACCTGAAACTGACCCCGCGCATGTTCGACCCGCTCAGTTCTAAGGTGCGCGACACATTGGCACGCGTGCGCGAACAAGAAGGCATCGTGTCTGATTTGGTTATCAAGTACTCTGGCATGCCACGCAAAGATTTCATCAAGAGCTTCGTCGGTAGCGAGACCAATCTGGATTGGGTTGACCAGCAGATTGCCGCTGGCAAAGCCTACTCGGCCAAGCTGGAACAAAACCGCAATGAGATTCTGCGCGCCCAACGCAAACTGGCCGCCATTGAAGAGATCAGCGATCTCAGCATTGCCGACATTAAAGAAATTAACCGTCGCATGTCGATGGGCGAAGTGCACACGCGTCGCGCCAAAAAAGACATGGTAGAAGCCAACTTGCGTCTCGTAATTTCTATCGCCAAGAAATACACCAACCGCGGCCTGCAGTTCTTGGATTTGATCCAAGAGGGCAACATCGGTCTGATGAAGGCGGTAGATAAGTTTGAATACCGTCGTGGCTACAAGTTCTCGACTTACGCGACATGGTGGATTCGCCAAGCCATTACCCGTTCGATTGCCGACCAGGCTCGCACCATCCGTATTCCGGTTCACATGATCGAAACGATCAACAAGCTGAACCGCATCTCGCGCCAAATGTTGCAGGAGATGGGTCGCGAACCCACCCCTGAAGAATTGGGCGAGCGCATGGACATGCCAGAAGACAAGATCCGCAAGGTGCTGAAAATCGCCAAGGAGCCCATCTCGATGGAAACCCCCATCGGTGATGACGAAGATTCGCACCTGGGCGACTTCATCGAAGACAGCACCATCGAATCACCCGTTGATTCGGCGACTAGCGAAGGTCTTCAAGAAGCCACTAGCAGTGTCCTTTCTGGCCTCACCGCTCGCGAAGCGAAGGTGCTGCGCATGCGCTTTGGTATCGGTATGAACACCGACCACACACTGGAAGAAGTGGGCAAGCAATTCGACGTGACCCGTGAACGCATTCGTCAGATCGAGGCCAAGGCCTTGCGCAAACTGCGTCACCCCTCGCGCTCTGAACATCTGCGCAGCTTCTTAGACGAGTAATACTAAACGGCCCACTAGGGCCGTTTTTTTTTAAAGGAATTGGTATGTTGCGTTCGAAACCCCTTTTAACCTGCCTGCTCATCTCCGCAAGCAGCGTGGCCGCCCCAATCAATAGTGATCTCGCCGCATGCCGAGACATTGCTAGCGCCGAGCAACGTCTGGCCTGCTACGACGCTATTGTCCTACCGAGCAGCGATGTCGCGACCACCCCCGAGCCCGAAACACCAACAACCCAAGCCTCCAAAGTGCGTTTCAGCGAACTATTCGGTTTTGAAGAAAAAGAAATCGCCAAACAAATCCCCGACCGTATGGAGGTTGAGGTGAGCGAATCTGCATTGGTACACGGCAAACGGGTGTTTCGGTTGAGCAATGGCCAGGTGTGGCGCCAAACCGACAACAAGCGCTTCATTTACAACCCGGCCAACGGCCCCGCCTATATCCAACGCGGCGCACTGAGTAGTTTTTTCTTTTCTCAGCGGGATACGAATACTCGGATACGCGTCAAACGGGTGGAATAGCGACCCCAAGGACAGGGTCGCTACTTAAAGATATCTAGGCGAGCGCCTCAGCGTAAAGTGATTTACGGGGAGCAGCGAAGACCTTCTCGATCATCGGCATGAAGAACTCGATAGGATAGGTTTCCCCTTCCGCATCAAACGCCGGCGAATCATATTTTTCGACAAATTCACGCGTTTGAGCGTAGTAAGGGCTCGACTCAAACTGCTTGTGCATGTCGCGGTCCATCCCCAAATAGTGGAAGAAGTAGTAGCCTTGAAAGATCGCGTGGTGCTTTACCATCCAGTGGTTGGCCTCACTCACAAAGGGCTCCATGATGGCGGCAGCAATATCCGCGTGATTGTATGAGCCGAGGGTGTCGCCGATATCGTGCAAAAGCGCACACACCACATATTCGTCATCCTTGCCCGCCTTGTGGGCCAAGGTAGCCGTTTGTAGGCAGTGGGTATAGCGATCGACCGGGAACCCGCCGCAGTCACCCTTCAGCAGATCTAAGTGCTGCACAATACGCGCCGGCAGATCTTTGGCGTAGCTTTTAAACTCGTTTGCGATGATATTCCAATCTTCTTGGGTACCATCCTTCATGTGGTGAAACTGTGCTTGCTGCATAGAAACCTCTCTTTATAATTGGGCCCATAGTAATCAGTCACCTGCGCCACGCTCAAGTCATTTCTCGCCACGACAGATAGGTGTCATCAAAGCACTTCTGCGGTAAAGTAGCGCCTCAAACAGGGGAGTTCCATGCAAGAAAAGCTCGACCAACGCCGCCGCGCGGCTGAAAAAGTCACCCTCATTGGGTCTGTCATCGACTTACTGCTCGGTGTTTCCAAAATCGCGGTGGGCAGCATCGCCAACTCTGCGGCACTGATCGCCGACGGCGTGCATTCGCTATCCGACCTCGCTACCGATTTCATGGTCATCGTGGTTTTGCGCCTATCGCATCGCGGCCCCGACAAAGACCACCCCTGGGGCCACGGCCGCTATGAAACCGTTGGCACAGTGGCTCTCGGCACCTTGCTTATTGTAGTAGGCCTCGGCATGGTCTACGAAATTGGCATGAACGTTTTCACCGAGGGGCCGCAGCCGATCCCCACCTGGCCCGCACTCATTGTTGCCGGCCTCTCTATCATCAGCAAGGAGTGGATCTTCCGCTACAGTTTGAAGATCGGTGAACAACTCAACTCCGACTTACTGATCGCCAATGCCTGGCACAGCCGTACCGACGCACTATCATCCATAGTGGTGCTGGTCGCCGTGGCGGGTGCCATGTTCGGCCTGTGGTGGCTGGATGCCGTAGCCGCAGTAATTGTCGCGTTGATGGTCGGCAAAATTGGTTGGGACTTGGTCGCCAAGAGCGTCAGCGAATTGGTGGATACCGCGCTACCCCCCGAGCGTGTCGCGGAGTATCGCGACATCGTTATGACGGTCGATGGCGTGCTCAGCGTGCACGGCTTTAAGACTCGCACCACCAGCAATCAAGCCCTGCTAGAAATGCATATTCAAGTGAAGCCCTACGTCAGTGCCGCTGAAGCCCACTTCATTGGTGACACGGCGGTGTGCGCACTGCAAGGAGCTTTCGAGGACATTGACCACGTCATCTTCCACATCGACACTTTCGACGACCGCCCCTACCACGACATGGTTTGCCCGATCATGCCCAACCGCGCCGATATCCACCAACAGGTATGGCAAGCCCTGCGCCGCGAACTAGGTGACGAGACCACTATTGAAGACCCAGACGTCGACCTCATGCTGTTCTACCACCCCGAGTACGTTGATGTTGAGCTCAGGGTATCGGGCAATGTGGTAGCGGCACTCGCGGCCCGCGAGATCAACCAGCGCGAATTCGAAAAACGCATCGTCGCCGATCTCACCCAGCAGCCCTGGTGTCGAGAAGTCTGGATTTGGTGGGCATCCTCCTTGTAACTTACTCCGACAGCGCGATCAAACTGGCGTTGCCGCCCGCCGCTGTCGTATCGATACACAGGTGCCGCTCTAATTGATAGCGACTCAACTGCCCCGCCTCTGTAATCAAGGGGATAAGCGCGCCGCCTCGCTCGGCCAGCGCCACACGGTAATCGCGCGCCATCACGTGCGAACCCTGCCACGCGACGGCGTGGAAACCCATCGCTTGCTGCAAGGCGCTCGGCTGCAGTTGACCCACCAATATCTGCACCATGGCATTACTTTCCGCCAAAGCCATTAAGTGTGCATTAAACGCCTCCACCACGCACACTACGCTGTTACCTGCCGCTAGCGCGGTTTCTACTTGTAGCGTTGCCGCCGCGGCACTCGGCCCCAAACAAATCACCAAACCTCGTGGGTGCCGGCTGTAAAGGTTCAACTCACCGGTGGGGCCCGGCAACGGTATTGCCTGGGCGCTCAATTCGGCGCTTTCATGGGCCGCTTGGCGTGCGCGAATCAAGGTATCGATAGCCTCTTGCAACTGCACAGTACCAATCACTTCGCCGCCAAACTCTTGCTCGATCAAGGGTTGATTGTGACGCATACGTTCGACGTAAAGAGGGCCGCCAGCTTTGGGACCGGTGCCTGATAGGCCTTCGCCACCAAAGGGCTGCGAACCAACAATGGCACCTATTTGGTTGCGATTGATATAGGTATTGCCAACCATCACCCGCTGACTAACATCGCGCACCCGGTGATCCAAGCGCGTGTGCAAACCAAAGGTTAAACCAAAGCCACTGCTATTAATATCACTCACCACTTGCGCTAAATCGCGTGACTCAAAAGTTGCGACGTGGAGCACGGGGCCAAACACCTCCTCACTCAACTCACCAATACCGTCAACCGCCAATACGGCGGGACCGACAAAGGTGCCGTGCGCGGGCACAGACAACTGCTTCAACACCCTACCCTGTTGCGCGTACCGGGCGATATGGTCTTCGATACGGCGCTTGGCGAAGCTATCTATCACCGGCCCGACATCCGTGTCTAAACACCACGGGTTACCAATTAGCAACTCATCCATCGCCCCAAACAACATCTCCAACACTTTGTCAGCGATATCTTTTTGCAGGTACAGCACGCGCAAGGCAGAGCAGCGCTGCCCTGCGCTTTGGAAGGCTGATACAAGCACATCGCGAACCACCTGTTCAGGCAGGGCCGTTGAATCCACCACCATGGCGTTGAGACCGCCTGTTTCGGCGATCAATACCGCCTCTGGGGCGAGGAAATTCGCCATATTGCGGTTAATGCGCTGGGCGGTGACGGTAGAACCGGTAAAGCATACCCCGTTGACGCGAGGATCTGATGTCAGCACATGGCCGATCTCGCTGCCGCGCCCAGGCAATAGTTGCATCGCTGCCAGCGGCACGCCCGCCTCATGTAGCAACTGTACCGCGCGGAAAGCCATAATGGGTGTTTGCTCGGCGGGCTTGGCCACCACCGCATTACCCGCCGCTAGCGCCCCGAGACATTGACCGGCAAATATCGCCAGCGGGAAATTCCACGGCGAAATGCAGCACAGCGTGCCACGACCGGGGTCATCTTGAATATGGCCGGCGTAGTAGCGGGCAAAATCCACCGCTTCGCGAATTTCGGCCACCGCATCCGCCAGCGTTTTACCCGCCTCGCGGCAAGCCAACACCATCAACTCCAGCGCGTTCTCCTCCAACAATCTGGCATAGCGACGGAAGATGGCCACGCGTTCGGCTAACGGTAGCGCCTGCCACTGGGCCTGCCCGATCGACGCCATACTCAAGGCCTTATCGACATCGTTGGCGGATGCGTCAGTGACATCGCCGACCACATCCTTAGCATTGGCGGGATTGTGCACACGGTACTGACGGCCACCCAGTGGCTCACCATCGATAAGCGGGCGAACCTGCCACTGCTGCCCCACAAAGGCTAGCCGGGCCTTGAACAATTCATCTATCAATAGTGGATCGGTGAGGTCCCAGCCTTTGGCATTGCGCCGCTCGGTACCAAAAATATCCACCGGTGCCGGTATCTGCAGGCTGGATAGACTGCGACCGCCCTCATCCACCCCCACAAAGGGATCGGCGGCAATCATTTCAGGGGTTAAGGAGTTGTCCACCAATTGGTGCACAAAGGAACTATTAGCGCCATTTTCTAACAAGCGGCGCACCAGATACGCCAGCAAGTCGCTGTGCGCCCCGACCGGGGCATAGATTCGGCAACGCACTTGACCGGTAGATACCAAGGGGCGGTAAAGCGACTCACCCATACCGTGCAGGCGCTGAAATTCATAGCGAGCGCCTTCTTCCACCATTGCCATCACCGCGGCGACGGTGTGGGCGTTGTGAGTGGCGAACTGGGGATAGATGCGGTCGGTCATCGATAGCAACTGGCGTGCGCACGCCAAGTAGGAGATATCGCTATTGGCTTTACGGGTAAACACCGGGTAGTCGGGCGCACCAATCACCTGTGCGCGCTTGATTTCGCTGTCCCAATAGGCGCCCTTCACAAGCCGCACCATCACTTGGCACTGCTGCTGCTCCGCCAAATGATAAAGCCAATCAATGACGAAACTGGCGCGCTTGCCGTAGGCCTGCACCACCACTCCAAAGCCCTGCCAATCACCCCACTGCCCTTCGCTGACAACACGCTCAATGACATCCAATGAAATATCCAAGCGGTCAGCCTCTTCGGCGTCGATGTTAAACCCCATGTTGGCATTGGCAGCCATCTTCGCCAATGCGCTAACACGCGGCACCAGCTCTTCCATCACCCGCTCACGCTGGGCAAATTCGTAACGCGGAAACAGCGCCGATAACTTTACTGAAATGCCTGGATTGTCTCGCACATCGCCCAGACAGTGTGGCGTTAGTGCTTCGATAGCGTTTTGGTAGGCCGTCATATAGCGGGCGGCATCACCGGCGGTACGCGCGGCCTCGCCCAGCATGTCGTAGGAATAGGTATATCCCTTGGCCTGCATCTTGGCCGCGCGGTCGAGGGCTTTTTGCATATTCGTACCCAGTACAAACTGGCGCCCCATTTCACGCATAACCTGCGCCACCGCCGTGCGCACCATGGGCTCACCCAGTCGCTTAACCATACCGCGCAGCGTACCGCCCAACTGACGCTGATCGCTGGGAGACAACAATTTGCCAGTGATCAACAATGCCCAAGTGGCACTATTAATCAACGCCGAATCCGCATGCCCGAGGTGTTCCTGCCACTGCCCGGAGGCAATTTTATCCTCGATAAGCGCATCGATAGTCGCCGTGTCAGGCACGCGTAACAACGCTTCAGCCAAACACATCAGGGCCACACCTTCCTTAGTCGACAAGCCGTATTCGGCGAGAAAGGCCTCCATCATCGAAGCAGCGCCATGCTTGCGTACTGCACCTATCAGCTCCGCTGCACGGCGGCAAATGGCGCGACGCACGCGTGGCTCCAACGCGGCCTGCTCAGCTAGGCGACGCACCAGCACGGCCTCATCGGCATACAAATGTTGACGCACACGACGGCGCAAAATGGCGAGGTTATCCACGGGAGTATTCATAGCGAGCCCAATCTTGTTGAATAAGAATATTGTCGGCTAGGATTTCGATTTATTCTTCCCGCAAAATTCGCATTTATTGCGCAAATGAAAATTTCTTGTGCGCTTTTGCGCAAAAATTTCTCGAAAAAATCGCTATTTTAAGGAATATCGACTGCGCTCGATTTAATGCGCGCGCATTGCCGCAGCAAGGAGAGAGCAACCACCCCGCCGGGGTGATCGCCTTTTGAGACCTAGTGGCGATTGATAATCGCGTTGGCCACGTTGGTAGGAGCTTCCTCGTATTTCAGGAATTCCATCGAGTAGGTCGCGCGGCCCTGGGTTTGGCTACGCAGGTCGGTGGCGTAACCAAACATTTCCGACAGCGGCACTTCAGCAAACACAATTTTGCCCGACAAGCTGTCTTCCATGCCGTTGATCATGCCGCGGCGACGGTTCAAATCACCCACCACGTCGCCCATGTTTTCTTCAGGGGTAGCCACTTCCACTTTCATTATCGGCTCAAGCAGCACGGCGCCGCCCAGCTCGTGGAGCTTCTTAGTCGCCATCGACGCGGCGATCTTAAAGGCCATTTCGTTTGAATCCACGTCGTGGTAAGAACCGTCCTTCAAAACCGCCTTCAGACCCAGCAGCGGGTAACCCGCCAAGACACCGTTGCGCATCTGCTCATCCACGCCTTTCTGAATCGCGGGAATGTATTCCTTAGGCACCACACCACCCACGATCTCGCTCTGGAAGTCCAAGCCTTCTTGAATCTCGCCACCTTCAGGCAGCGGCGAGAACTCGATGACCACGTGGCCGTATTGACCACGACCGCCCGACTGACGCACAAACTTGCCTTCGATTTCGACGGTGTTGCGAATCGCTTCACGGTAGGACACTTGTGGCTTACCGATGTTGGCATCAACCGAGAATTCGCGGCGCATGCGGTCGACAATGATGTCGAGGTGCAATTCACCCATACCAGAAATAATGGTCTGCCCTGTTTCTGGATCGGTCGCGACGCGGAAAGAGGGATCTTCCTGAGCCAATTTGCCCAGCGCGATACCCATTTTATCCTGGTCCGCCTGGCTACGAGGCTCAACCGCTACCGAAATCACCGGCTCGGGGAAATCCATACGCTCAAGGGTAATCACCTTGTTTTGATCGCACAGGGTGTCGCCCGTGGTGACGTCTTTCATGCCAATAATGGCCGCAATATCACCCGCTAAGACCTCTTTAATTTCCTCGCGTGAGTTGGCGTGCATCTGCACCATACGGCCGACGCGCTCGCGCTTGCCTTTTACCGCATTCCACACCACATCGCCAGTTTGCAAAGTACCCGAGTAGACGCGCATAAAGGTCAGCGTGCCTACGAAGGGGTCTGTCGCGATCTTAAACGCCAACGCTGCGAAGGGCTCGCTATCATCGGCATGACGCTGCGCTAGCGTCTCGTTTTTATCATCCAAGTGACCTTCGATCGCCTTCACCTCGGTGGGTGATGGGAGGTATTCAATCACCGCATCCAACACCGCTTGCACGCCTTTGTTTTTAAAGGCTGAACCACCGAGCACTAAGACGATTTCGTTGGCCAGGGTGCGAATACGCAGACCCGCTTTGATGTCTTCTTCAGACAGCTCGCCTTCGTCGAGGTATTTTTCCATCAGCTCTTCGTTGGCTTCAGCGGCCGCTTCAACCATGAACTCACGCATCTCTTCGCACTGCTCGAGCATGTCAGCAGGCACATCCTCGTAGGTGAAGGTCATACCCATGTCTTCCTGGTTCCAGATGATGGCCTTCATCTTGATCAGGTCAACCACACCCTTGAACTCTTCTTCGCTGCCGATCGTCATTTGAATCGGCACGGCATTGGCCTTCAAACGGGTGCGCAGCTGGTCGATCACCTTCAGGTAATCCGCGCCGGTACGGTCCATTTTGTTAACGAACACAATGCGGGGAACTTCGTATTTGTTGGCTTGGCGCCACACGGTTTCCGTTTGCGGCTGAACGCCCGACGAGCCGCACAATACAACGACAGTGCCATCGAGCACACGCAAAGAACGCTCCACCTCAATGGTGAAATCAACGTGCCCGGGAGTATCGATGATATTGATGCGGTGCTGATCGAACTGTTGCTGCATACCCGCCCAGAAGCAGGTGGTTGCTGCCGAGGTAATGGTAATACCGCGTTCTTGCTCTTGCTCCATCCAGTCCATGGTCGCGGCGCCATCGTGCACTTCGCCGATTTTGTGCGACAGTCCGGTGTAGTAGAGCACGCGTTCGGTGGTGGTAGTTTTACCCGCGTCAACGTGGGCACAAATACCAATATTGCGATATTTTTCAATCGGGGTTTTACGAGCCACAGCTTACTTCCTCAAGATTTTTAATGGCGCGAATTATACGCGACTTAAAAGAATTTAGTTAGTGGAGCCGGCGAGGTTTATTGCACGTAAAAGTGTGCTGAGGTAAACGCATGCAAACACTTAGCGAAGAAGAGCGCTCACGCATTGTTGAAATGGCCTGGGAGGATCGCACCCCTTTCGAAGCCATTCAAACGCAGTTTAATTTGAGCGAGAGCGACACCATAAAATTGATGCGAGCAGAGATGAAGCCCAGCTCATTTCGCATGTGGCGAAAACGCGTGAGCGGCCGCCAAACCAAGCATCTCAAGTTGCGCCCGGCAGGGATAAGTCGCGGCTACTGCGCCACCCAATATAAAATTCGCAGCAAAGCCAAGCGTTAGTCACATCCACCATAATGCGCTAGGGATTAGGCCGGCATCACCCTATACTGTCGTTTTTGTGCGCAGGGCGACATGGACTTTTTCATCAGCAAACTCCTCCCCATTCTGGGCTATTTTGGTGCCGGCCTTATTGCGCAACGCCTCAATTGGCTTAGCCCAGAAAAGGGCAGCCTGCTGGTGCGAATCTCTTTTTTCTACACACTACCCGCGCTGGCCTTTCACTCGATCACCCACACTCACCTCAGCCGCGAGATTATCTACCTACCCATCGCGGCAGTGGTGGTGATTGCCATTGTGACAGCCGTGGCCTGGCTATACACGCGCACCAAGCCGATGAGCCAACGCGATAAGGGCACACTGATTCTGGGCAGCATGTCGATGAATGCCGCCTTCGCGATTCCCTTTGTGTTGTTATTTTTTGGCAGCGAAGCGATGGCCTACGCCATCCTTTTCGATCTTGGCAACGCGCTCGTGGTGTTTACCGCCTGCTACTTCGTCGCTTTCCACTACGGCGACAACGCCCTACCAACCAAGCAGGTCATCGTTCGCATCTTCAAATCGCCACTGCTGCACATTGTCAGCCTTGCCATTGCTTGCTCGCTGCTCGAGTGGCGCCTACCGGAGCCTTATGCAGGTGCGATGCTCAGCTTTGGCAGCCTGACGGGGCCGCTACTATTGCTCGGCATGGGTGTGCTGTTTACCCCCAAGGCTCACCACGTCAAACCCGCTTCGTTGATCATTGGTTTACGTATGTTTGGCGGACTCGTCGCCATGCTACTGGTAATGCCCCTGCTCGACGTGGAAGATCCCGCCATTATGGCCGGCATGGTGATGGTGGCCGCTGCCCCGATGGGTATGACCTCGTTATCCTACGGTTTGATTTCCGGGCTCGACACTAAGTTACTCGCCTCGGCCATTTCGATTTCTATTCTTATTGGTCTGTTTTGGGTGCCGCTGTTGGCGTGGTTTTATCTCTAGACAGATCACTTAACTGCAACTTATTGAGAGCTTGTTTTTCCTCTGTGGGACCTTGTTCTTCTTCTGTGGGACCTTGTTCTTCTTCTGTGGGACCTTGTTCTTCTTCTGTGGGACCTTGTTCGAAGAACAAGGGAATGCTTCAAATTATTAATGGATAGGTTCCCTTGTTCTTCGAACAAGGTCCCACATGACTGGTCAATGAAAACGTCAATTCAGAACTTTTGAATCAAAAAAAAGGCGCTCAATGAGCGCCTTTCTAGCTTTACGAAAAAGCTTATTAGAAGCGGTAGTGCGAGAACGCCTTGTTCGCTTCGGCCATGCGGTGAACGTCTTCACGTTTCTTAACCGCTGCGCCTTTGCCCGCTGCTGCGTCGAGAATCTCGCCAGCTAGACGCTGACGCATAGATTTCTCGCCACGCTTGCGAGAGTATTCAACCAACCAGCGCATTGACAGAGCAGTGCGACGAGCAGGACGAACTTCAACAGGTACTTGGTAAGTCGCACCACCAACGCGGCGTGATTTTACTTCGACCAGAGGTGCGATCGCTTCCAACGCTTCATCAAAAACTTCCAAAGGATCTTTGTCAGATTTTTGAGCAACGATGTCCAGAGCACCGTACACGATAGTCTCAGCGACTGATTTCTTACCGCTGATCATTACGTGGTTCATAAATTTAGCCAAGGTCACATTGCCAAACTTGGGATCTGGCAATACTTCGCGCTTGGCGACAACTCTTCTTCTAGGCATAACTTTACCTTTTACCTTCAGGATAATCTGGGACTATCAAAGCCCAGCCTTACTCCAGTTTCTATATCAAGAAAACGGCCCTAATTACTTAGGACGCTTAGCACCGTACTTAGAACGGCCCTGTCTGCGCTTCGCAACACCTGAGGTATCCAGTGAACCACGAACTGTGTGGTAGCGAACACCTGGCAAGTCTTTTACACGACCACCACGGATCAATACAACGCTGTGCTCTTGCAGGTTGTGACCCTCACCGCCAATGTATGACGATACTTCGAAACCGTTAGTCAAACGTACACGACAAACTTTACGCAACGCTGAGTTAGGCTTCTTGGGAGTAGTAGTGTAAACACGAGTGCAAACGCCGCGACGCTGAGGACATGACTGCAGTGCAGGTACGTCGCTCTTAGCCACTTTACGTTTTCTTGGCTTACGGACCAACTGATTGATCGTTGCCATCTATAAACTCCAAAATTTCTTAAAACTTGAGCAGCTATTGGCAAATAACTACCCGTCAACATTAAGCAGAATCATTGAAACTGCCGCAATCACCCTATTTAAGGGATCGCGAATTCTACAGAGCTGTCAGTTTTGCGTCAAGCAAAAAAACGCCTAAAACTCACCATTGGGGCGTACCGCGCGGATGATTTTCACCACGTCCAAATAGACGTTTTCCACCGCGGTGACCTCAAAGCCCGCTGCGCGCACATTGGCGACCGTATCGCGGTCCATGTCGGGCCCCACTTTATTGGTCAAAAAGGTCATGGTGCGCAGCATGAGAGTGAAAGGAAAGTAGCGGCTGCCCGTGTGCTCGAACATCAGCAACTCACCACCTGGGCGAAGCAGGTTGTACACCTGCTTTAACCCCTCAACAGGGTTGGGCACCGAACAAAACGTACACGAGGTAAACACCTGATCGAAGCTCGCCGGCTCGAAGCTGGGCTGGTGTATATCCATTTGGCGGGCGTGGATGGTACCGCTGTAGCTCGCGACACGCGCTTCCGCCAAGGCTAGCATCTTGGGGCTGACATCGATGGCGTGCAGGGTTTTACCCGTAGGGAACGCGGCAATATCTTGCCCAGTACCAAGCGCCATAAACAGGATATCGCCCTCGCCCATGGCAGAAAACAAGTGCGTTTTGGCGCGTCGCCAGCGCTTTTCTCCACCCTCACCGGCCATCACGTCAAAACGCGCCGCCAGGCGATCCCACTTGCGTTGATTTGCCTGCAGATCATTATTCATGGCGATCTCCTCGCAGATAGGGCGCGATCAAACGGTCGTTGAGACTAAACACCCAGCGCACCACTACGAGCGCCAACAGAGTGCCGTATATCACTGCATCCACCACCAACATATCACTCATGGCAGCGCGCATTGCCACCACCATACCGGCCAGCATCGCGCTGACCATCATGGTAAGCATCAACTCCAACGCGCCAAAGTAGCGCCCAAGTAGCAACGCGATAGGCATCGACATCAGCATCGGCACGATCATGCCCCACAGCATGGCCAGCCACATATTGTCACCCTTATCGGTCAGCCACCAAGCCACCCCGCCCGCCATAACGCCAGCGACGATATTGCCGATCACATCACCTATTAAAAACCACGTCGATTGTTTCATTGTTTATCCGCGTATCTGGGTCGAATATAGAAACGATAATAGCCCATCATACAACTGGCGAGGAAAGAAGCCTCCAATACCACACCCATAACGCTCTTTGCTAAGGCATTGTGCACAATCCAAAGGCTTACCGCGGCAATCGACAACAACCGCAGACGGTGGTCATTGTTTTGAAACGCCCCAATGGTAAACAACGAGGTGGCGCTGGCTGACAAGACAGTCAATACGCCGTTGTAGGTCACCACCGCCACGGCCAAGGTCGCCGCCAGGAACAACCACATGAGCCACTGCTTCACATAGAAAATAGAGAGGCTAAAACGGGCGATCGACAGCACACCGATAGCCGCGGCGGTGTAGATATCGAGTAGATAGAAGTGTGCGGTCATCAGGGCCGATGACACCACCAAACACGCCAAGATGTATTCACGCCGCTTGCACTGAAAGGAAATGGCGTCGGTAATGAGCGCCAGCCCCGCCATGATCTGTGAGGCGAGATAGGCGTCCATCGTTAACGCAGCGACAAAATTGGCCAGCCGCGCTGTTGCGCTTCGGCACGCAAGGCGGCGTCCGGGTCGACCACCACCGGGTTGGAAACCTCTAACAACAGCGGCAGATCATTGATCGAATCGGAGTAAAAGTAGGCGTCCTGCAGGGTAAAGGGCTTATCTTGCAGCCACTCGCTCATGCGGCGAACCTTGCCGTCGCGGAAGCAGGGCTCGCCCACAATCTTGCCGGTGTATCGACCGTCAATCACCTCGGGCTCGGTCGCCAGAATCTCTTCGGCGCCGCCTAGCGCGGCCACAATAGGTTCCACCACAAAACGGTTGGTCGAGGTAATCACCACTACCCAGTCACCGCGGTTGCGATGCGCATCTAACAAATCCATCGCCATCGGCAACATCATCGGCACAATGGTTTCCCGCATGAATTCGGCGTGCCAACGCGCTAGGGTTTCAGCGTCATTTTGGGCGAGCGGCTGCAGGGCAAATTCCAAATACTCGTAAGGGTCGAGCAGCCCCTCTTCGTATTGGTTTAAATAGTAGTTGTTGCGATCGTTGTAGGCTTGGGCGTCCACATAGCCTTTGCGGCACAAAAATTCACCCCAGCCGTGGTCGCTGTCGCCGGCGATCAACGTGTTATCCAAATCAAAAAGTGCCAGCGCCATAGTGTTCTCTCCAAGATAGTGCGCGCATTCTATCACAGCGTTTCGAAGCCATGGATAAGCATCATTCGAAGGATTAATTTTGGCCTAACTGTTAAAGCAGAGTAAAATAGCCCTTTTTGGACCACGACTCGAGCGCCATGATTCCTGCACTGAATTCTCTGTCCCCTATCGACGCCCTCTACCTCGACTACTTAGATGCCCTAGCGGCGTCGGGTTTCCGTGGCGATATCGCCCGCGACGACGGCAACCGATTAGCGCTTTCGACCGATAATTCCATCTATCAAATTCTCCCCCAAGCGGTAGTTTACCCACGCGACCGTGACGACGTGGTGAGCCTTTGCCGCCTGGCAGCAGCGGAGCGTTTTCACGACATCGTATTGAGCCCACGCGGCGGCGGTACCGGCACCAACGGCCAGTCACTGTGCGACGGCATCATGGTCGACCTATCGAAATACATGAACCGCATCCTCGAGATCAATGTCGAAGAAAAGTGGGCTCGGGTCGAAGCGGGCGTGGTCAAAGACCAGCTCGGCGCGGCCATCGCCAAGCACGGTTTGTTTTTTGCGCCCGAACTGTCGACCAGCAACCGCGCCACCGTCGGCGGCATGATCAACACTGACGCCTCCGGGCAAGGTTCTTGCGCCTACGGCAAAACCCGTGATCACGTACTGGAACTGTCGACCGTTTTTCTCGGCGGCGAGTTGTTTACCTCATCGCCCATCAATCGCGATGAACTGCGCAGCCAGTCTGCCAAGGATTCACTCGTAGCGGGCGCTCACCGCCTGCTGGCCGACATCCAGGACGCACACGGCAAACAGATCGAGCAGACCTTCCCCAAGTTAAACCGCTGCCTTACCGGTTACGATTTAGCCCATATTTTCACAGCCAACGGCGACTTCGACCTCAACAGCATTCTGTGCGGTAGCGAGGGCACCCTCGGCTTCATCGTCGAGGCCAAGCTCAATCTGTTAGACATCCCCAGCCACAGTGCGCTAGTCAATGTTAGCTACACCGATTTCGATGCCTCGCTGCGCGACGCCCAAGCCCTGATGGCAGCGGCACCGACATCGATCGAAACCATCGATTCGCGGGTATTGGAATTGGCGCGCGGCGACAATAGTTGGCACACCGTGGCACAGTACTTCCCAGAAAGCGAACAGCCCATCGCCGGCGTCAATTTAGTGGAGTACACGGCCAACAGCGAAGCCGAACTGGCGGAAAAACTGCGTGGTTTTGAGGCCAAAATCGCCGACCTTCCCAACCCCACTCGCCTCAACTACACCATTGCCATGAGCAACGCCGAGGTAGGAAAAATTTGGACCATCCGCAAAAAAGCGGTTGGCTTACTGGGCAACATGCAAAGCGAAGCGCGCCCAGTTCCGTTTGTGGAAGACACCTGTGTGCCGCCAGAAAATCTGGCTGACTTCATCGCGGAATTCCGCGCCCTGCTGGACGCTGGCAACTTGCGCTACGGCATGTTCGGCCACGTCGACGCCGGCGTGTTGCACGTGCGCCCCGCGCTAGACATGAAAAACGACGCCGAAATCGCCCGCGTGCGAGAGATCACCGATAAGGTGGTGGCATTGACCCAGAAATACCACGGTCTGCTATGGGGCGAGCACGGCAAGGGTGTGCGCAGTGAATACGCGCCCGAATTCTTCGGCGATCTGTACCCCGTGCTGCAAAAAGTGAAAGCCCTATTTGACCCACACAACCAGCTCAACCCCGGTAAAATTTGCACGCCCAGCGACGCCCACCAGTTGTATAAAATTGACGAAGTTCCGACCCGCGGCGACAACGACCGACTCATCGCCACTAGCGCGTGGCAAGAGTACAGCGACGCCGTTTACTGCAACGGCAATGGCGCCTGCTTTAACTGGAACCCCGACGACGCGATGTGCCCCTCGTGGAAGGGCACTCGCCAACGTATCCACTCCCCCAAAGGCCGCGCCTCGCTGGTGCGTGAATGGCTGAAACAACTGAGCCAGCAAGGGGTGGACTTAGAAAAAACACGCGAGCGTGCACGCTACTGGCCCGGTATATTTACCCTCTACGATCGCGCCATGAATACCCTAGCGTTGAAATCGGGTCGCAAGGACTTCAGCCACGAAGTATTCGAATCGATGGCCGGCTGTTTGGGCTGTAAATCGTGTACCGGTCAGTGCCCGATCAATGTCGACGTGCCCACCTTCCGCTCTAAGTTTTTAGAGATTTACTACAGCCGCTACCTGCGCCCAGCCAAGGACTACGTGATTGCCTCGTTGGAATTTGCCCTACCGCTGATTAAGCACACCAAGCCAATCTACAACGCCGCCATGGGCAATGGCTTAGTAAAAGCCCTCATGGCCAAGACCGTGCAGATGGTCGACAGCCCCATGCTGAGTGAGCGCGATCTGCAACGCACGGCGTCACGCGAAGGTTTTAAGATGGCGACTGCGCTCAACATCGGCATGCTGAACAGCGCCGAGCGCGCCAATACCGTCGCGGTTGTGCAGGATGCCTTCACCAGCCACTTCGATGCCGAAGTCGTGCTAGACATGCTGCGCTTGCTTCGCGAACTGGGCTTTAATGCCATGCTGGCCCCCTACAAGCCCAACGGCAAACCGCAGCATTTTTATGGTTTCTTGAAAGGCTTTGGCAAAACCGCCCAGAAAAATGCCGCTATGTTGTACAACATACAACACCACGGCATCGCGCTGGTCGGTGTCGACCCGGCGTTGACCATGACTTACCGCGACGAATACGTAAAAGCCGGTCAGGAGCACGGATTTACTGCACCAACCGTGATGCTGATGCAAGAATTCTTAGTACAACACCTCGATAAACTCGAGGCAGTCAAAGATCGCTTCCAATCGAGCGAACATATTTTGCTTGGCCACTGCACCGAAAAAACCAACGCGCCAACCTCGACTGCACAATGGCAGAAGGTCTTCGCTGCGCTTGGCCAACGCATGACCGCCCAAAATGTGGGCTGTTGCGGCATGGCGGGCACCTACGGTCACGAGGCCAAAAACCAAGAGACTTCGCGCAACATTTACGATATTTCTTGGCGCAGCGCGATCGAAAAAGATGCCGAGCAACGCATCATGGCGACTGGCTTCTCCTGCCGCAGTCAGGTGAAGCGCTTTAGCGAACGCCGCCTGCCCCACCCCGCGCAGTCGCTGCTTACTGTATTACAGGAAAAGTAAGTAGTCACTCTCAATATGGTGAGTTGAAGAAGAGACGATGTTTTTTTTCACTCACCTGGCTTGAGTTCGCTCTAAACAAACCCATTATTTGATTAATTAACTTCTGAGGACATCCCGTGATTGAAAAAATGATTGAACGCGCCATGTATGCCTCGCGCTGGTTGCTTGCCCCTATCTACCTGGGCTTGAGCTTAACGCTAGTGGCGCTCGGCCTGAAATTCTTCCAAGAGGTTTTCCACTTGTTACCGCAGGTGTTTGCCATGAAGGAAGCGGAGATGATCCTAGTGGTACTATCGCTCATCGACATCGCGCTGGTATCAGGGTTGATTGTGATGGTGATGTTTTCGTCCTATGAAAACTTTGTCAGTCGTTTAGACATGAACGACGACACTGAAAAGCTCTCCTGGCTGGGCACGCTGGATACTAACTCGCTGAAAAACAAAGTGGCCGCCTCGATCGTGGCGATCTCCTCGATCCACTTGTTAAAGGTGTTCATGAATGCCGAGAACATCGACGAGACCAAATTGCTGTGGTACGTGATTATTCACATCACCTTCGTCATTTCGGCGGTGGCGATGGGACTGCTGGACAAAGCCACCAAAAAGTAGGGTGATCGCTGTGGGGGCTAGGTCACCCACCCCGTGGGACCTTGTTCGTAGAACAAGGGAACTGTTAAACGCGTTCGCTAGGTCTTCGACCACAAAATCGTCTGGAGCGATTTTGAATAGCGAAGCTACCCCGAAGGGGTGAGCCCCATGGATGGGGCGAATAACCTCCCACAGCGAGGCGAACAAGGTCCCACAGGAAGGCGACCTAGCTCCCATAGGGAGGGGCGAGGATTACAAGAATCCTCGATCGCGCATCAGCGCTTCGACCTTGGCATCGCGGCCACGGAACTTACGATATGCGTCAGCGGGATCCAACGCGTTGCGCACGCTGAACAGGTAATCCACCAAGCGTTTGGCCACTTCATCGTCGTAGAAGCCTCCGGGCGCTTCAGCAAATGCCTCGGCCGCATCTGAGGTCAACACTTCCGCCCAAATGTAGCCGTAGTATCCCGCTGCATAGGACTCACCAGAAAAGATATGGCTGAAGTGCGGCGTGCGGTGGCGCATCACCAACTCTTCGGGCATACCGATCGCCTTAAGTGTGTCGCGCTCGAAGGCATCGGGGTCAAGCCCTTCCGGGTCCATAGTGTGTAACTTCATATCAATAATGGCCGAGGCGAGGTATTCGGTGGTTTTGAAACCTTCGTTAAAGGTCGCCGCATTTTTAATCTTGGCCACCAACTCTGCAGGAATAGGCTCGCCCGTGTCGACGTGGGTGAGGTAGTTATTGATTACTTCGTCGGTCAACAACCAGCGCTCTAACAACTGTGACTGGAACTCGGTGTAGTCGCGCACACCGCCGTTGAGCGTGGGGTAGGTGACCTTGGAAGACAGCGAGTGCAGCGCGTGGCCAAACTCGTGGAAGAAGGTTTCAGCGTCATCCCAAGACACCAACACCGGCTCGCCGTCACCACCTTTGATGAAGTTGGAATTGTTTGACGACAGTACCGTCTGGTTGGGTTCGATCTGGTTGAAACTGCGGTAGCTGGTGGCCCACGCCCCCGAGCGTTTACCCTGGCGCGCGAAGGTGTCGAGATACCACAGGCCAACCAATTCACCGCTGCTCTTATCGGTCACTTGCCACACCTTCACATCGGGGTGGAAAACGGGCACGCTGCCCTCTTCTACCGGGGTGAAGTTGAAGTTAAACAAGCGACCTGCAACGTAGAACATCGCCTCGCGCAGCTTGTCGAGCTGTAAGTAATTCTTCACTTCGTTGGAATCGAGGTCGTATTTAGCAAGACGCACTTTTTCGGCGTAGTAGCGATAATCCCAGGGCGCGATGGTAATGCCGTCACCGCGCGAATCGGCCAGCGCCTGCATATCCGCCACTTCCTCATCGACTCGAGCAATCGCTGCCGGCCACACCTTCATCATAAGATCCATGGCGCGCTCGGGCGTTTTGGCCATGCGATCGGCCAACTGCCACTCGGCAAAATTGTTATAGCCCAACAACTGCGAACGCTCGTGGCGCAGCTTTAGGGTTTCAACGATGAGGGCGTTGTTATCTTTGTCATCGCCGTTGTCGCCGCGGTTGTAATAGTTATTCCACACAACCTTGCGCAGCTCTCGCTCATCCGAATAACGCAGGAAGGGATCCATCGAAGAGCGCGTATTGGTGACCGCGTAGCGCCCTTCTTGGCCTCGTGCGGTGGCAGCCGCGGCGGCGGATTTAATGTAGCTGTCGGGCAAGCCAGATAACTGGTTTTCATCAAAGAAGGTCACATAGCCCTCTTCATCGGCTAACACGTTGTTGGCAAATTGAGTGCGCACTTCCGCCAAGCGTTGGTTAATCGCCGCATAGCGCGCTTTTTGCGCCTCATCCAATTGGGCGCCGGCACTGATAAAGTTTTGATAGGTCAACTCCACCAAGCGACGCTGCTCGGCATTGAGACTGTCGCGCTGGGCGTAGACCGCGGCAACGCGATCGAACAAGCCTTTATTAGCGGTAATTTTAGAAGAAAACGCCGACAGCTCAGGCGCCAATTCCCCGGCGATTTTACGGACTTCGGGGGTCGACATATTGGACAACCAAATGCCGTAATAGGGGTAGACCCGGTCCAGCGCTTTACCAGTTTTTTCCATCGCCAAAATCGTGTTGTCGAAGTTAGCGGGGGCCGGATTCGCCAAAATAGCATCGATTTCATCCAAGGTTTGCTGCATACCGTAGCGCAGCGCCGGCGCCAAATCCGCCACATTCATGGCATTAAAGGCCGGTACACCGTTGTATGGTCCGGCATATGGTTGCAGCAGTGGATTACTTGCAATATCGCTTAACGCCTCCTTTTGGGGGGCTTGCTGACACGCCATGAGGCCGATACAGGCTGCGGCCAAGGTCAATTTTTTAAACACGACAACTCTCCATTTTGTGGTTTGCCTCCAACTATATAAGTAGACCCGAAAGTGCGGTACTCTGCAGCGAGGTTAATACAAGACATGAGGCTGTTTTGGCGAGGATACACATACTCGGCGCCGGCGCGCTGGGCAGTTTGTTTGCGGTGTCGCTATTTAAAGCGGGCAGTAATCCGTGCTTAATCGCGCGCGACGCAGAACGCGCCAACAACTTACGCCATGCTGGCATCCGCTGCGATGGCGCCGCCTACCCTATCGACACCGTTGGTCCTGACAAGCTGGCCAACAGCAGTATCGAATATCTATTGCTGTGCACCAAAGCTCAGGATAGCTTGACCGCGCTCGCCGCCATCGCCCCTGCGCTGCGACCCGACGCTGCCATCATCTGCCTACAAAACGGCATCGGCCAACACGCCGCCATCGCCGCGCAGTACCCTGCCGCGAGCATTTTTGCCGCGCTTTGCACTGAAGGTGTGACACGCACCGGTACCGGAGAAATCATACACGCCGGTGTGGGCCACACCGATATTGGGCAACTTTATGGCCCACCTCTCTCCCTGCCTAAAGCACTCAGCGAGCATCGCCTGAAGGTCAATATCAGCGCCGACATTCTGCCAGCTCTGTGGCGTAAACTGGCCATCAATGGGGCGATTAATGGCCTGACGGTCATCCACGATTGCCGCAACGGGGAACTCCTGCAGCGCAGCGACGTCTATAATGAGTTGTGTGCCCTGGTGGAAGAAATTGCCACTGTGTTGAGGGCCGCAGGGCACGGTGATGCTAGCCTCGATTTATTCGAGCAGGTACGCAAGGTCTGTACAGCAACGGCGATGAATACCTCGTCGATGCTGCAGGATTTTCGCGCCCAACGCCGCAGTGAGCGCGACTATGTATACGGTACCTTGCTGCGCGAAGCGGACCTTGCCGGGCTCGAGGCACCCATGTTAAAACAGTTAAACCAGCAACTGATAAGGAGAGAGACAGTATGAAACCACTACTCCCCCTTTGCCTTGCCGCACTGCTCATACCCACAGTACAGGCAGGCCAAATTGATATCTCGTTTGAGAATGTCGACAAGTACACCGATATCGACAGCGGTCGCGAATCGCAAAAACGCTACACCGAACGCGTACTGCGCCGGGTGGGTGAATTCTTTGGAGACGTTGCCGCTAAATTACCCGAGGACAACACCCTGCAAATTGTAGTCAACAACATCGATCTCGCCGGCGACACCCGTTTTGGCAGCGGCGAATTGTGGGAAGTGCGCTTGATGACCGATTTATATAGCCCCTGGATGACTTTCGACGCCAAGGTGCTCGATGCCAGCGGCACAGTTCGCTATGAAGCGTCTGAGAAAATTCGCGACTTCAACTATTTGAGCCGCGGCCCCCACGCCAACCGTGAGTTTGATTATGAAAAACACATGATCAAGCGGTGGGGTAGAGACATGCTGCAACAGCTGAATTAATCACACCACGGCAGGTCTTCAAGACCTGCCTCTTCCAGCAGTGCCTGCAACTGCGCAGGCCGATAACTCGGTTGCTGTTGCCATCTTTCCAAAACGCTGCGATGGATTGAGGTACCTTTGATGTGTAGCGCTAGGTCTCTGATCAAAGGACGTTTAATGCGAAATACATGGCGCCGTGAGCGATGTAATTTTGGCAAGCCTGACTTTTCAACAGGTTCGTCGATCGCTATTTGCAAGCCCGCTTTTTCTGCTTCTCTCAGCAACCAACGCAGTGGCGCATCAGAACTTAGCAGCCCGAGATCATCGCGCGGATAACCGCCTCCCACATCGCTGTGCACCCCGGCAAACCACACCTGTTTTAGATCGACTCCCGCGCGCGGCTGCCACAGGGCTGGCGCAAAATCTTCCCGCCGCTCATCGATTGCCAAGGCCTGACGAGCGATGTCTATGTTGCTCGATAGGCGGGTGTCGTAAAATTCGTCATCGTCGCTCAACCAACCCAACAGCGAGAATGGAATGCCTAGCGCACCCACGGTATCCCACACCCCAACAAACCTTATCCGCTTAGTGGCATGGGCATACTGCTGGGTAAAATGTAGCGCACGGTCACCCTTCGGATGGTCGCGTCGATGGCACGATTTATAGATCTGCCAAGCCTCGGCAATACGTTCGCCATGTTGGCTTTTGAGGATACCGACATTGTTTATCAACCCACACAGGGCGCGCACAGTATAGGCACCACGACTAAAGCCAAATAAGAATAGCTGGCTGTCATCATCGTAGTTGTGGACGATGTAGCGATAGGCGTCGAGTACGTTCTTATCTAGGCCGTGGCCGGTAATACCCGCTCGTACCGAGTCGTGGTAGGAACCCAATCCCCAGTCGTAAAAGATTTGCTGGGAAGGAGACGCCGCTTGACTGATAACACAGCGGCTTAATTTGAGAACATTACTGGCACAATCGGAGGGTTTTTGCTCTGGACTATTCCAGGTTCCATCCGAGCAAACAATGATGTTTTTTAACACTGCCAACAACGCCTCCATGCGCTAGAATACTCATTCTCGTGAGTAAGATTAGTACAATTTTGCGTTTAAGTTTGCATAGGTATGTGTTAATCTCCACAACCGTTATTAGACAACAAACCCAGACGGCGATCCCGTCTATAAGAGGAAAGTGTTTTATGCGCCATCTCCGCGGCAGCCAACAGGAACAGGCAGACGAATCAGAAATCGATTTGACCCCCATGCTGGACGTTGTGTTCATCATGTTGATCTTCTTTATTGTAACCGCGTCGTTCTTGAAGGAAGCCGGTATCGAAATTAATCGCCCAGAAGATTCTAAAAACAATCCATCTGATAGCGAAAACATCCTTATTCAGGTTACAGCTAACAACGAAATTTGGTTGAACCAACGTCGTATTGATATCCGTGCGGTACGCTCAAACATCGAGCGCTTGCATGCGGAAAACCCCAAAGCGGCTGTGGCTATTAGCGCCCACAACGAAGCGTTGACCGAAGTTTACGCTGAGGTAGCGGATGCTGCTCGCCAAGCTGGCGTCTATGATGTGTCGTTGAAAACCAACGAAGACTAATCGCTAGATTTTTCTAAAAACCCGCCTAGAGCGGGTTTTTTTATGCCTGCAAATAAGCTGTTGGACCTTGTTAGGATACTGTGGGGCCTTGTTCGAATACTGTGGGACCTTGTTCGAATACTGTGGGACCTTGTTCGAAGAACAAGGGAATTCATCAATTTCTATTAATACCAATTGCCTAGTTCAAAAACTGTGGGACCTTGTTCGAATACTGTGGGACCTTGTTCGAAGAACAAGGGAACTGCTCAATTTATATTAAAAACGGTTCCCTTTCTCTTCGAGAAAGGTCCCACAGGTGCGGCATAAGGCCGTCCCTGGCAACGTCCCCGCCAACGCCGCTCTCAGGCGTCCTGCCTTCCGCGGCATAAGGCCGTCCCTGGCCAAAAAAAAACCCCGCGGAGCGCGGGGTTTTGTTCAGAGCTAAAGCAGCGGTTTACTCGCTGGCGTCGGCGCGCAGCGCCTCGGTCAATGCTGCTTCGATATCTTCGATCGATACGCTGTCGCTGACGTTGTCCAGCTTGGCATCGCGCTTGCGCTTGCGTTCGCTGTGGTATGCCAGACCAGTACCGGCAGGGATCAAACGACCCACTACGACGTTCTCTTTCAGACCGCGCAGGTTGTCGCGCTTGCCAGTTACCGCCGCTTCGGTCAGTACGCGAGTAGTCTCCTGGAACGACGCGGCAGAGATGAAGCTCTCGGTAGCCAGCGACGCTTTGGTGATACCCAACAGTACGCGCTCGAAACGCGCAGGCATTTTGCCTTCGGCACGCAGTTTCTCGTTTTCTTCCCACACGCGGGTGTACTCAACTTGCTCACCTTTGATGAGGGTTGAATCGCCAGCGTCCATGATGTCGACCTTGCGCAGCATCTGACGTACGATAACTTCGATGTGTTTATCGTTGATCTTCACACCTTGCAGACGGTATACGTCTTGGATTTCGTTAGTGATGTATTTCGCCAACTCTTCCACGCCTTTCAAGCGCAAGATGTCGTGTGGGTTCAGAGGACCTTCTGATACAACTTCACCCTTCTCAACCTGTTCACCTTCGAACACGTTCAGGTTGCGCCACTTGGGAATCAACAACTCGTAGTAATCGCTGCCATCCGCCAATGGCTTGCCATCGTTAGGCGTGATGATCAAGCGACGCTTGCCTTTGGTTTCTTTACCGAAGCTCACAGTACCGGTGATTTCTGCCAAGATAGCAGGCTCTTTCGGTTTACGTGCTTCGAACAAGTCAGCCACGCGGGGCAGACCACCGGTAATATCGCGAGTTTTCGAACCTTCCTGAGGAATACGTGCTAGTACGTCACCGGCCGCTACCGATGCACCGTCGCTCAAGCTAACGATTGCATTGGGGGGCAAGAAGTAGTGCGCAGGTACGTTGGTACCAGCGATGCACAATTCTTCGCCTTTGTCGTCAACAAGGGTGATAGCAGGACGCATGTCCTTACCAGCCGCGGGACGCTCAGCGGGATCGATAATGTTGATCGCGCTCAAACCGGTCAGTTCGTCGGTGGTGGTATTGATAGAAATACCTTCTTCCATACCCGAGAACTTCACCTTACCCTCTACCTCAGTGATGATGGGGTGAGTGTGTGGATCCCAGTTGGCAACGATATCGCCAGCGGCTACTTTAGCGCCGTCAGCGACTTTAATCACCGCACCATAGGGCAGTTTATAGCGCTCGCGCTCACGACCATTCAGGTCAGCGATCGACAATTCACCCGAACGTGAAACCGCTACCAAGTTGCCAGAGGCTTGTTCTACCAGCTTGATATTGTGCAGGCGTACAGAACCTTCCTGCTTCACTTGGATGTTGTCTACCGCGGTAGCACGCGATGCCGCACCACCGATGTGGAAGGTACGCATGGTCAGCTGAGTACCGGGCTCACCGATCGACTGAGCCGCCATAACACCCACTGCCTCACCGACGTTAACGCGGTGACCGCGAGCCAGGTCACGACCGTAACACACAGCACACAAACCGTAAGCAGTCTGACAGGTAATGGGCGAACGAACTTCGATCTCGTCGATACCCATCTCTTCCAGTGCAGTAATGCGTTTCTCGTCCAGCAAAGTGCCAGCGGTTACAGCGATTTCGTCGCTGCCGGGCTTCAATACGTCGCGAGCAACGATACGACCCAGTACGCGATCACCCAGAGTTTCGATGATGTCACCACCATCGATAACGGGAGTCATCAACAGACCTTGGTCGGTGCCACAGTCGATCTCGGTGACAACCATGTCTTGTGCCACGTCCACCAGACGGCGAGTCAGGTAACCTGAGTTCGCGGTCTTCAATGCGGTATCCGCCAAACCTTTACGAGCACCGTGGGTCGAGATGAAGTACTGCAGTACGTTCAGACCTTCACGGAAGTTTGCCGTAATGGGGGTTTCAATGATCGAACCATCGGGCTTCGCCATCAGACCACGCATACCGGCCAACTGACGAATCTGAGCTGGTGAACCACGAGCACCTGAGTCGGCGTAGATGTAAACCGAGTTGAAAGAATCTTGCTGCTCTTCTTCGCCATCGCGATTGATCACAGTTTCTTTCGACAGGCCTTCCATCATCGACTTAGATACCAGGTCGTTGGCACGTGACCAGATGTCGATAACTTTGTTGTATTTTTCGCCTTGGGTAACCAGACCCGACGCAAACTGCTGTTCGATTTCTTTAACTTCTTGCTCGGCCTCGCCAATGATTTTGGCTTTAGCATCTGGAATTTCGAAGTCGTTAACACCAATCGAAGAACCCGACTTAGTCGAGTATTCAAAACCGGTGTACATCAAACGGTCAGCAAAAATAACGGTGTCTTTCAGACCCACTGAACGGTAAGCCTCGTTCAGTGCACGCGAAATCGCTTTCTTAACCATGGGCTGGTTAACGATTTCGAAGGGCAGACCCGCGGGCACGATGTTCCACAACAGAACACGACCAACAGTGGTGTCTACCACGCGACGAGAGGTTTCACGCTCACCCGCTTCATTAATCAGGGTTTCGGTGATGCGTACCTTAACGCGAGCTTGCAGGTCGGCATTGCCAGACGCGTAAGCGCGTTGTACTTCGGTTTCATCAGCGAAAATCATGCCTTCACCGCGCGCATTGATGCGATCGCGAGTCATCCAGTACAGACCCAATACCACGTCCTGCGAAGGTACGATGATGGGCTCGCCGTTAGCGGGCGACAGTACGTTGTTGGTCGACATCATCAAGGCGCGTGCTTCCAACTGGGCTTCCAGTGTCAGAGGTACGTGTACCGCCATTTGGTCACCGTCGAAGTCAGCGTTGTACGCCGCACACACCAAGGGGTGCAGTTGAATCGCTTTACCTTCAATCAGTACCGGTTCAAATGCTTGAATACCCAAACGGTGCAAGGTAGGTGCACGGTTCAACAGTACGGGGTGTTCGCGGATAACTTCAGCCAGGATATCCCAAACTTCAGCGGGCTCGCGCTCAACCATTTTCTTAGCGGCTTTGATGGTGGTCGCCAGACCACGCGCTTCCAGCTTGGCGAAAATGAAGGGCTTGAACAGTTCCAACGCCATCTTCTTGGGCAGACCGCACTGGTGCAGACGCAGTGAAGGACCTACTACGATCACCGAACGACCAGAGTAGTCAACACGCTTACCCAACAAGTTTTGACGGAAGCGACCTTGCTTACCTTTAATCATGTCGGCCAGTGACTTCAGCTGACGCTTGTTAGAGCCAGTGATGGCGCGACCGCGACGGCCGTTATCCAGCAGTGCGTCTACCGCTTCTTGCAGCATACGCTTTTCGTTGCGCACGATGATGTCAGGCGCGTTCAGATCCAACAGACGCTTCAGACGGTTGTTGCGGTTGATCACGCGACGGTACAGATCGTTCAGGTCAGAGGTCGCGAAGCGGCCACCGTCCAGAGGTACCAGTGGACGCAGATCGGGCGGCAACACTGGCAGCGCGTTCATCACCATCCACTCGGGTTTGTTGCCAGAAGCCAAGAAGGCCTCCATCAGCTTCAAGCGCTTAGACAGCTTTTTGATCTTGGTTTCAGAATTGGTCTCGGGGATCTCTTCGCGCAGGCGAGCGATCTCTTGCTCCAAGTTCATCGCAGCCATCAGGGCTTGAATTGCTTCAGCACCCATTTTGGCGTCGAACTCGTCACCGAATTCTTGCAGCGCATCGAAGTACTGCTCGTCGTTCAGCAGTTGACCGTGCTCCAGTGTCGTCATACCTGGATCAACCACCACGTATGATTCGAAGTAAAGGATGCGCTCGATATCACGCAGGGTCATATCCAGCAACAGACCCATACGGCTGGGCAGTGATTTTAAGAACCAAATGTGGGCAACGGGTGAAGCCAACTCGATGTGGCCCATGCGCTCACGACGCACTTTAGCCAGCGCCACTTCTACGCCACACTTCTCACAGATCACACCACGGTGCTTGAGACGCTTGTACTTACCACACAAGCACTCGTAGTCTTTTACAGGGCCAAAGATCTTGGCACAGAACAGACCGTCGCGCTCGGGCTTAAACGTACGATAGTTAATAGTTTCAGGCTTTTTCACCTCGCCAAATGACCACGAGCGGATCATCTCGGGTGATGCCAAGCCAATACGAATTGTGTCGAACTCGTCAGATTGTCCCTGGGACTTAATCAAATTCAATAGGTCTTTCAAGGCCTTACCTCCGCGGGTATAAGGTTAGGAGCCACCCTTGCGGCTCCACCACCGTTAAATTGCTACTAGTCGTTTTCCAGATCGATATCGATACCGAGAGAGCGAATTTCCTTCACCAATACGTTGAAGGATTCTGGCATGCCAGGCTCCATGCGGTGATCACCGTCGACAATGTTCTTGTACATACGGGTACGACCAGCAACGTCATCCGACTTCACAGTCAACATTTCTTGCAAGGTGTACGCAGCACCGTAAGCTTCCAGTGCCCACACTTCCATCTCACCGAAGCGCTGACCACCGAACTGAGCTTTACCGCCCAGAGGCTGCTGAGTAACCAAGCTGTAAGAACCGGTCGAACGGGCGTGCATCTTGTCGTCGACCAAGTGGTTCAGTTTCAACATGTACATGTAACCGACGGTTACGTCACGCTGGAACTGGTCACCGGTACGGCCGTCCCATAGGGTCATTTGACCGCTTTCGGGGATGTCTGCCAGTTTCAACAGTTCTTTGATTTCTGCTTCTTGTGCGCCGTCGAATACGGGGGTAGCCATAGGCACACCACCGGTCAAGTTAGACGCCAGCTCGAGGATCTCGCTGTCGCTCAACTGATCTAGGTCTTCTTGACGACCCGCACCGGCGTTGTAGACAGTTTCCAAGAACTTGCGCACTTCGGCAGCGGCACGCTGCTCGACCAGCATCTGGTTGATCTTCACGCCGAGGCCTTTAGCTGCCATACCGAGGTGAGTTTCCAGAATCTGACCAACGTTCATACGCGAAGGTACACCCAGTGGGTTAAGCACGATATCTACCGGCTCACCGTTCTTATCGAAGGGCATATCTTCAACAGGCATGATGACCGAGATAACACCTTTGTTACCGTGGCGACCTGCCATTTTGTCACCGGGCTGAATACGACGCTTGATCGCCAAGTAGACTTTAACAATCTTCAACACGCCAGGTGCCAGATCGTCGCCGCTTTGCAGCTTGCCTTTCTTGTCGTTGAAGCGCGCGTCTAGGTCGTCGCGGTGCTCTTTCATTTGTGTTTCTGCGGCTTCCAACATGCCGTTCAGGGCATCGTCAGACATACGCAGTTTGAACAGATCTTCCATGCTCAGGTTGTCGAGCATGTCGTCAGTCAGTTCAGCGCCTTTCTTCACGCCGGCAGGGCCAGTAGCCACTTTCTTGCCGACCAAATCTTTGCGCAGCAGAGCAAACATCGCTTCTTCAACGATGCGGTACTCTTCGTTCAGGTCTTTGCGGTACTCGTCCAACTGCGACTTTTCAATCGACTGTGCACGCGAGTCTTTTTCCAAACCGTCACGGGTAAATACTTGTACATCGATAACGGTGCCGCGAGTAGACGAAGGAACACGCAATGAGGTGTCTTTTACGTCAGACGCTTTTTCACCGAAGATGGCGCGCAGCAGTTTTTCTTCTGGGGTCAACTGGGTTTCACCCTTAGGTGTTACCTTACCTACCAGAATGTCGCCGGGGCCAACTTCTGCACCGATGTATACGATACCAGCCTCGTCCAATTTACCCAGTGCGCTTTCGCCCACGTTGGGAATATCAGCGGTGATTTCTTCGCTACCGAGTTTGGTGTCACGCGCCACACAGGTCAGTTCCTGAATGTGGATAGTGGTGAAGCGATCTTCACGCACAACACGCTCTGATACCAGAATCGAGTCTTCAAAGTTGTAACCGTTCCAAGGCATGAAGGCGATGCGCATGTTTTGACCCAGCGCCAGCTCACCCATGTCGATCGAAGGACCGTCAGCCATGATGTCGCCACGCTCGATCTTGTCGCCCGCTTTAACAATAGGACGCTGGTTGATACAGGTGTTCTGGTTAGAACGGGTGTATTTCACCAGGTTGTAGATATCAACGGGCGCTTGGCCCTGCTCTACTTCGGTATCGTTTACGCGAACAACGATGCGGCTAGCGTCAACAGAATCGATCACACCGCCACGCTTAGCGACCACACACACGCCTGAGTCGCGCGCCACAAAGCGCTCGATACCGGTACCTACCAGAGGCTTATCGGCTTTCAGGGTGGGTACAGCTTGACGCTGCATGTTCGAACCCATCAATGCGCGGTTTGCGTCATCGTGCTCGAGGAAGGGAATCAATGCCGCCGCAATCGATACAACCTGGCGAGGCGATACGTCCATGAATTGAACGTCGTCGGGCGCTTTCAGGGTGAACTCGTTTTGGTGACGTACTGATACCAATTCGTCGGTCAGTTCGTTGTTGTCGTTAACCGCCGCAGACGCCTGTGCAATCACGTATTCAGATTCGTTGATCGCTGACAGGTATTCAATTTCGTCGGTCACTTTGCGGTTAACCACTTTGCGGTAGGGGCTTTCCAAGAAACCGTACTCGTTGGTGCGAGCAAATACCGCCAGTGAGTTAATCAGACCAATATTTGGACCTTCAGGGGTCTCAATAGGACATACACGACCGTAGTGGGTGGGGTGTACGTCGCGCACTTCGAAACCAGCGCGCTCACGGGTCAAACCGCCGGGGCCCAAGGCCGATACACGACGCTTGTGGGTCACTTCCGACAGTGGGTTGTTTTGGTCCATGAACTGAGACAACTGTGAAGAACCAAAGAATTCTTTCACCGCCGCCGCTACCGGCTTAGCGTTGATCAAATCCTGAGGCATCAGGCCTTCAGACTCAGCCATAGAAAGACGCTCTTTAACCGCGCGCTCTACGCGAACCAGACCGACACGGAATTGGTTTTCAGCCATTTCACCGACAGAGCGGATACGGCGGTTACCCAAGTGGTCGATATCGTCAACAACACCTGAACCGTTGCGGATGTCGATCAAGGTCTTCATGACAGCGACGATGTCTTCGCGGCTCAGTGTGCCTTCACCAGTCGCTTCTTCACGCCCCAGACGACGGTTGAACTTCATGCGGCCAACCACTGACAGATCGTAGCGCTCGCTAGAGAAGAACAAGTTCTGGAACAGGTTTTCTGCAGACTCTTTGGTTGGTGGCTCGCCTGGGCGCATCATGCGGTAGATTTCTACCAACGCGTCCAACTCGTTGCGGGTCGCATCGATACGCAAGGTGTCCGATACGAAAGGACCACAATCCAGTTCGTTGGTGTACAGGGTATCGATCTGGTTGACGTTATTTTCAGCCAGTTTCGCTAGTACTTCTTCGGTAATTTCGGTGTTCGCTTCAAACAGCACTTCACCAGTGAACTCGTCGACCACGTCGCGAGCGATAGCACGGCCAATCAAATACTCGTTAGATACGGGCAGTTTGGTGACGCCAGCTTTTTCGATTTGACGAATGTGGCGCGCGGTAATACGACGGCCCTTTTCAACGATAACGTTACCGTCGTTATCGAGAATATCAGCAAACGCTGCGTCACCACGCAGACGGCTTGGCACCAATTCCAGCTCGTAGCCACCTTCGGTGACGTGGAAGGTTGAATTATCGAAGAACATTTCCAAAATTTCTTCGGTGTTGTAACCCAGTGCGCGCAGCAATACTGACGCAGGCAGCTTGCGGCGACGGTCGATACGAACGTAGACCATATCTTTAGGGTCGAACTCGAAGTCCAACCAAGAACCGCGATAGGGGATGATGCGCGCTGAATACAGCAACTTGCCCGAGCTGTGGGTCTTGCCCTTGTCGTGATCGAAGAACACGCCGGGTGAACGGTGCAACTGAGACACGATTACGCGCTCGGTACCGTTAATCACAAAGGTGCCGTTGTCGGTCATGAGCGGAATTTCACCCATGTAGACTTCTTGCTCTTTGATGTCTTTGATGTTTTTAGCGGCTGAATCTTTATCGTAGATAATCAGACGCACTTTAACGCGCAGAGGGGCAGCGTAAGTGACGCCGCGCAATTGACACTCTTTCACGTCGAATACGGGTTTGCCCATTGTGTAGCTAACGTATTCCAAGGCAGCGTTGCCGGAGTAGCTCGCAATCGGGAAGATTGATTTGAAGGCGGCGTGTAAACCATAGTCGCCACGCTGATCAACAGGCACATCGTCCTGGGTAAATTTACGGTACGAATCCAGCTGTATCGCCAGCAGGTATGGAACATCCATCACCGTTGGCAGCTTGCTAAAATCCTTGCGGATACGTTTTTTCTCTGTGTACGAGTAGACCATCAGTACTCCCCGGCTTTCATTCCCGAAATATGTTGTCGCCACCCGAGGCTGGTCGCTCTCGAATGGTTATTGCGCCAAAGGTGCGCAATGAAATCAGTACTTCCGTGTAAAACGCCTAAAAAATTTGTTTGATTCTTTAAGCGGCAAAAGGCCGGTGTGCAAAACACACCAGCCTCGACCCAATAACTAATCCGTTATTAGGAGTGTCAACACTCAAATTATTTGAGTTCGACTTTAGCGCCAGCTTCTTCCAGCTCAGCTTTAGCTTTCTCAGCGTCGTCTTTAGACATTGCTTCTTTAACGGTAGCAGGAGCGCCGTCAACGATTGCTTTAGCTTCTTTCAGACCCAGACCAGTGATGCCGCGAACAGCCTTGATCACGTTAACTTTCTTCTCACCAGCGTCGGTCAGAACTACGTCAAACTCGGTCTTCTCTTCAGCAGCAGCGCCGCCAGCGTCGCCACCTGCAGCAACAGCAACAGCTGCAGCAGCAGAAACGCCGAATTTTTCTTCCATAGCAGAGATCAGTTCAACTACATCTTTAACTGACATTGCTTCGATTGCATTGATGATATCTTCTTGAGACAAAGACATTGTATTCATTCCTATATTTGCGCGGCCTATGCCACGACTGTGAACTCTTTCTAGGCTGCCAATAAATTAGGCAGCTTGCTCTTTCTGGTCGCGGATAGCCGCAATGGTGCGTACCAGTTTTCCAGCAGATGCTTCTTTCATTACGCTCATCAGCTTGGCGATCGCTTCGTCGTAAGTTGGCAGGCTTGCCAACAGTGCAACGTTGCACAATTCGCCTTCAAACGCTGCTGCTTTAACTTCCATCGCAGGGTTGGTTTTAGCGAACGCATTCAGAATGCGCGCGCCTGCACCAGGGTGCTCTTGCGAGAAAGCAATAATAGAAGGACCAACGAAAGTGTCTGACAGACACTCAAAGGCGGTACCTTCAACTGCGCGCTTAGCCAGAGTGTTGCGAACAACACGCAGGTATACACCTGCTTCACGGGCTTCTCTGCGCAGTGCAGTCATATCGTTTACAGTTACGCCGCGTGAATCGGCGACAACTGCTGAGAGAGCGCTGCTAGCAACTTGCTGGACTTCAGCTACGATAGCTTTTTTACCTTCAAGTCCAATTGCCACAGTATTTCTCCTGAGTTTGTCTGTTGTGCGCGCAGCTGCACCGCAGACGATTTATGCCACCAAGGTGGCTCTCAATTCGGTGGGACAAAGTCTTACACCGTCTGCGCAGGTTTCCGCCGAAGCGATTAAGTACCGAAGTACACCTGCGGTCTTTGACGGCCCCCGCTGCGCTGCGCATGCGGAAGCCCCAAAGTTTGTTTGCCGTAAGGCGTATTAGATATCCAGAGTAGACTGGTCGATCTGAACGCCGGGACCCATAGTGGTCGACAGGGTAACCTTCTTGATGTAGGTACCTTTAGCCGATGAGGGCTTGGCTTTTTTCAGGTCGCCCAACAGCGCTTCCAGGTTCTCTTTTACAGCGGTCAGATTGAAGTCAATCTTGCCGATAGAACCGTGGATGATGCCGTTCTTGTCAGTGCGGTAGCGTACCTGACCAGCTTTGGCATTTTTCACTGCAGTCACAACGTCTGGAGTCACGGTGCCAGTCTTGGGGTTGGGCATCAAGCCACGGGGACCCAGGATCTGGCCCAGAGTACCAACAACGCGCATCGCATCGGGTGAAGCGATAACCACGTCGAAGTCCATCTGACCCGCTTTAACTTGCTCAGCCAGTTCGTCCATACCCACGATGTCTGCGCCAGCTTCTTTAGCAGCGTCAGCGTTTGCACCTTGAGTGAACACAGCAACGCGAACGTCTTTACCTGTGCCGTGAGGCAGAGTAGTGGCACCACGTACTTGCTGGTCTGATTTACGCGCGTCAACACCCAGGTTAACAGACACGTCCAGAGACTCTTTGAATTTCACAGCAGACACTTCGTTCAGCACGTTCAACGCTTCGTCGATGCTGTACAGTTTGCCGGGAACGATTTTCTCGCGAATCGCGCGAGCGCGCTTTGACAACTTAGCCATTACTCAACACCCTCTACTTCCAGACCAGCGGCGCGAGCGCTACCAGCGATAATACGTACTGCCGCATCCATATCAGCTGCGTTCAGGTCGGCCATTTTAATAGTCGCAATTTCTTCCAGTTGAGCGCGGGTTACCTTGCCAACTTTCTGAGTATTAGGACGGCTAGAGCCACCTTTCAGACCCGCTGCTTTGAACAGCAAGAATGATGCAGGAGGGGTTTTGGTAATGAAGGTAAAGCTTTTATCGCTGTACACAGTGATAACCACAGGTACAGGCATGCCAGGCTCAAGGCTTTGAGTCTGTGCGTTAAACGCTTTACAGAATTCCATGATGTTCACACCCTTTTGACCAAGGGCGGGACCAACCGGTGGGCTAGGGTTAGCCTGGCCGGCTTTTACTTGAAGCTTGATATAAGCATCGATTTTCTTTGCCATTGTAGACTCCTTTGTGGGTTAACGCCTCGGGGTATCTCTACCCGTCTTAGGCTGCCCGTTATGCCAGCTTTCGCCAGCGCAAAAACCGCGCTTACGCACGGCCTATTACAATCAGGCTTTTTCGACCTGACCAAATTCCAATTCGACGGGAGTTGAACGACCGAAGATCAACACTGCTACTTGCAGGCGGCTCTTCTCGTAGTTCACTTCCTCTACCACGCCGTTAAAGTCGTTGAAGGGACCATCGATAACACGAACCATTTCACCGGGCTCGAACATGGTCTTGGGACGAGGCTTATCGCCACTTTCTTCAACACGCTGCAGAATGGCTTGCGCCTCTGCTTCAGTAATCGGTGAAGGCTGATCTGCCTTGCCACCAATGAAACCCAACACGCGGGGCGTTTCTTTCACCAAGTGCCAAGTATCATCATCCAATTCCATTTCCACCAGCACATAGCCGGGGAAGAACTTGCGCTCACTCTTGCGCTTTTGACCGGCACGGATTTCGACGACTTCTTCAACGGGCACCAAAATGCGACCGAACTTTTCGCCAAGGCCAGCCAATTCAACGCGCTCAATCAACGCGCCTTGGACTTTCTTTTCAAAGCCTGAGTAGGCTTGTACAACGTACCAACGCATAGCCATAGGTGTTTAACCAATAATCAGAGAGGCAATCCAGCCTAGCAGTGAATCAAGGGCCCACAACAACAGCGCCATAATCAGCACCGCCGCAACAACGATCAATGTTGTTTGCATGGTCTCTTGGTGAGTCGGCCAAATCACTTTGCGAATCTCGGTACGAGATTCCTTGATCAGACCCATCAGAGCAGCACCCTGCTCAGTGGTTGCCGCGACCAACAGGGCAACGGCAGCAGCCGCAACAATACCCAACACGCGATAAATCAGCGGCAACTCGGCGTAGTAACCGTTACCTACAATCGCAGCTGCCAAAATGGCTATCACTACGACCCACTTAATGCCGTTAAACGCTGATGATGTTGATTCCGCTTTCGCGTTCATGTCTGCGCGACCCTAAACTAACAAAGCGAGCAATGCTCGCATTTTAAAAATTTGGCAGGCCAGGAGGGACTCGAACCCCCAACACCCGGTTTTGGAGACCGGTGCTCTACCAATTGAACTACTGGCCTAGAGCAGGCGCGAACGTGTCGCGCCATATACAAACAAGCCGAGATACTCCCAGAGCACCTCGGCCAGTAGGTTAGATATCGATTACTCGATGATCTTCGCTACAACGCCCGCACCTACGGTACGGCCGCCTTCGCGGATTGCGAAACGCAGACCTTCGTCCATCGCGATAGGCGCGATCAGAGTCACAGTCATTTGTA
>CAZRAM010000001.1:234240-509147 GCA_964598145.1 uncultured Pseudomonadales bacterium | reverse complement strand
CTCTCGGTTCAACGGTTTTCAAGACCGCCGCTTTCGACCACTCAGCCAGCCCACCGGAACGCAGCGAATTATACAGACCTGCTTAGGCGGTGCAAGCTTTTAGTGGTTAAAAACCACAAAAAAGATTGTCTTTTCTGGGGGTTGCATAGGGATTGATCAATTTGTTTAAAACAGCAGCAATTGATGCTGTTTTTTTGAACATGCTTCGCAGTATCGGTATTAATCTTATACAGCTTGATACATGTCATGGCTGATTTCTGCTGTCAGTCTAAAATCTCTCCAAATCATGGAGGATTTTATGACTACACAGGCGCATTTTGATCGACGACTTATTGCCAAGTATGACGTGGCGGGGCCGAGATATACCTCGTATCCCACCGCAGCCGATTTCAAAGATGAGTTCCCATCGCGGGCTTTAGATGAGGCTCTGCAGGTTAAGGCTGGCTCGACACAGCCGCTGTCGCTGTATGTCCATGTGCCGTTCTGTGAAAGCCTCTGCTTCTATTGTGGCTGCAGTAAAATCGTTACCAAAAATACCCATCGCGCGGATGAATATCTGCGTTACCTAAGTCGTGAAATCGCGCACTATGGCGCGCTGGTGGGCGCTGATCGTCAGGTACGTCAACTGCATTGGGGGGGAGGGACGCCGACCTTTTTAAATGCTGACCAAATCTCCACTCTCATGGGGTCACTGCACAGGCATTTCTCGTTTGCCTCAGACAGCCAAGGTGAATACTCGATTGAGATCGATCCAAGGCGGGTGGATGCCGAGATGATCGACCACCTGCGATTCGTGGGCTTCAATCGCTTGAGTATGGGAGTGCAAGATTTCGACATCGACGTGCAGCGAGCAATCAACCGTATTCAGCCCTATGAAATGACAGCCAGTGCACTAGAAGCGGGTCGCAACGCGGGCTTTAAATCAATCAATTTTGACTTGATCTACGGCCTGCCGGAACAGCGGGTAAGAACCTTCGAGAAAACACTCAAACAGGTCATCGCGTTGTCACCGGATCGTATCTCCCTGTTTAACTACGCGCACATGCCACATTTGATTCGTTCACAGCGTGCCATTAGAGAAGATACCTTGCCTAGTGTGGATGAAAAACTCGATCTCTTTGATTTGAGCAAGGCGATGTTTGAGTCTGCCGGGTACGTCAGTATAGGTTTGGATCACTTCGCCAAGCCGCACGATCCCCTCGCCATGGCTTTGCGGCAAGGTCAGTTGCATCGCAATTTCCAGGGCTACACCACGGGTATTGAACTCGACATGCTGGGTTTAGGTATGACATCCATTTCCAAGGTGGGTGATGTATACGCACAAAACCACAAGACGCTTGAGGATTATTACTCTGCCATCGCCGCTAATGACTCGGCAACTGCCCGTGGCCACCGCTTGAGCAGTGATGATCAGATTCGTGCGGCGTTGATTAGTGATCTAAGTTGTGAAAGAACGATTCAATTCGACGATTTTAGTCGTCGCTTCAATATTGCGTTTGGGAATTATTTTGCAAGAGAGTTGGCGGCGCTGGCAGATTTTGTGGCTGATGGCCTGGTGGAATTAACCCACCAGTCGCTAAGGGTGACCGAAGCTGGAAAGCTGTTGTTAAGGCCTATTTGTATGGTGTTTGACAGTTATCGCTGCGGCGAGAAGGCTCTGCGATTTTCAAAGGTGCTGTAAAGCCAGTGATTAAGAAAAGAAAAGGGGGCTGAGCCCCCTTTTTTTATTCCGCGATGGCCGCTTCGGGCGCTTCGTTTGTTTCGCGAGGTCCGCGAGGATCATTCGATGCACGTGGAGGCTGCGGGCGAGATGGGGCAGGAATTTCCAGAGGTTTGGTAGTTCGCGCCGCCAGGTCGACGATTTCAGTGTTGATAGTTAATTCGGTCACTGGCGCAGGCTTGTCACGTGGGTCGTTGGCAGCGCGTTGCGTGTTGCGAACAACGGCCACTTTTTCCACGGCAGGTGCCGCTTTTGCCACAGGTGCTGCTTCAACTTCAGCTACTTCTTCAACCGCAGGCGCTTCTTCAACCACGGGGGCTTCTTCAGCGACAGGTGCTTCTTCAACTACTGGTGCTTCTTCAACTACTGGTGCTTCTTCAACTACTGGTGCTTCTTCAACTACCGGTGCTTCTTCAACTACCGGTGCTTCTTTAGCCTCAGGTGCTTCTTCAGCCACGGGAACTTCTTCAGCCACGGGAGCTTCTTCAGCAGCAGGTGCTTCTTCAGCCTTTGCAGTATCAGTAGCTTCTACTGCATCGTTTGCATCATCCGCTTTACTGCGACGGCGTGAACGACGACGACGTTTGGGTTTTTCTTCCTCGGCGTTGTCTTCACTGGCCACCAGTTCCAATTGCTCGGGCTGTTTAGCGGGTGCAACGCTTTCAACGGGGGCTTCGACTGGAGTGGCTTCAACAGCAGTGTCTTCCACGACAGCATCTTCCGTCGTGGCTTGCTCTTGCTCGCTTTCACGTTGTTTAGCGCTGCGCGAACCACCACGTGAACGCTCTTCCATCTTGCGAGGCGCTTTGTTACGTGGACGGCGGGCAGGTTTGTCAGCATTATCGCTGTCGTCCGCCGATACATCCTCGTCGGTGGCAACGGTGTTTTCAACGACGTTGTTATCAACGCTGTTTTCGTTTTCGTTGCTGCGGCCACGACGGTTGCGGCGACGGCGATTGCGGCGTGGCTTATTATCACCGTCCTCATCGCTTTGTTCGTTGCGTTTTTCTTCCGCTTTGGGTTTATCTTGCTTGCGCTCTTGCTTGGCGTTGTCGTCGCGGTCGCGGCGACGGTTGTTATTGCGCTTGCGACCGTCGCGTTGTTTGTTGCGACCTTTGTCTTTCTTCTTCTCTTCGACCACTTCCTCTTCAGCACTGCCGAAAAGGGCGCCAAAGATGCGCGATAACAGGCCTTTTTTCGCCTCAGCAGGCTTGGTTTCTGCAGCGACGGGTTTTTCTTCGATCTGACGTGCAGGGGCCGGTGCCTTGGGCAGTACCGCTGCCACGGCAGCCACAGGTGCGTCGATGGCTTCGTCTTCTAGGGTCAAAGAATCAACCACATCTTCGGGTTTGATGGTCTCGATGCGGAAGCTTTCTTGGCGTTCGCTGACCAGTTCGTGGTCGTCACGTAAACGCTCGATGCTGTAGTGAGGCGTTTCCATGTTGACGTTAGGGATGATCAAAATGCGAGTATTCTGACGGGCCTCAACATCGGCCAGAGCTGCACGTTTCTCATTCAGCAGGAACGTGGCTACATCGACGGGGGCCAACACGCGTACTTCTGCACTGCGATCTTTGCTGGCTTCTTCTTCTATCAGGCGCAGCATTGCCAATGCCAGTGACTTAACATCGCGGATGGTGCCTTGACCAGAACAGCGTGGGCAGGTGTGACCGCTGGTTTCACCCAGTGACGGACGCAGGCGTTGACGAGACATTTCCAGCAGGCCAAAGCGAGAAATACGGCCCACTTGAACGCGTGCTCGATCCATTTCTAGGGCTTCGCGGACTTTGTTTTCCACATCGCGCTGGTGCTTGCTGCTCGACATATCAATAAAGTCGATGACGACCAGGCCGCCCATGTCGCGCAAACGCAACTGGCGAGCGATTTCTTCAGCCGCTTCGATATTGGTGTTGAAAGCTGTTTCTTCGATATCTTTGCCGCGGGTAGCGCGTGCCGAGTTGATATCGATAGATACCATTGCTTCGGTAGGATCGATCACGATTGAGCCGCCTGAAGGCAGTTTTACTTCGCGCTGGAAGGCGGTTTCGATTTGAGTTTCGATCTGGAAGCGATTAAACAGCGGAGTCTTGTCTTCGTACAGCTTAATCTTATTGCGGTAGTGGGGCATGACTTGTTCAACAAACGTCACCGCTTCTTCATAGGCTTGCGGGCTGTCGATCAATACCTGGTCGATGTCGCGCTTCAAGTAGTCGCGTACGGCGCGAATGATCACGTTACCTTCTTGGTAGATCAAGAAGGGAGCGGGCTTCTTAGCGTTGGCTTCGCTGATGGCGCGCCACAATTGGCTCAGGTAGTCCAAGTCCCATTGCAGCTCTTCGCTGCTGCGGCCGATGCCGGCGGTGCGAACGATGATGCCCATGCCATCTGGCACTTGTAGGTCGCGCATGGCATCGCGTAATTGGCTGCGATCGTCGCCTTCAATGCGGCGAGAAATACCCCCGGCGCGAGGATTGTTGGGCATCAACACCATGTAGCGGCCAGGCAGGCTGATGAAGGTCGTGAGGGCAGCGCCCTTGTTACCGCGTTCTTCTTTGTCAACTTGGACGATGACTTCGGTGCCTTCTTTGACTAAGTCTTTGACGCTGTCGCCACTCGACTTATCGGCCATGTATTCGCGGGCAATTTCTTTGAAGGGGAGGAAGCCGTGACGCTCGGCGCCAAAATCGACGAAGGCGGCCTCAAGGCTGGGTTCTACGCGGGTAATTTTGCCCTTGTAGATGTTGGATTTTTTTTGAATCCGGGTTCGGTTTTCGATATCTAGGTCGTACAGCCATTGGCCGTCAACCATAGCGACACGCAACTCTTCAGGTTGAGTTGCGTTGATCAACATTCTCTTCATTGTAGTCTCACAATAGGCGCGAGACGTGGTGTGAAGGGTAGAGCGTTAACGCAATACCTCGCAAGTGCTATATGGCACGCGCGATTCATCGGCGCTGGGCGCTATAAGCTTGTCTGCTTCAGTCCGTACCACGATGCCCTGGTGTAAGGGGCTGGCCGCGATAACAAGCGGCGGGGGCCGTGAAACCCTTATCTATGGTGTGCTTCTTCCGTCAGTGCTCGCTTGCAGCTCTCCGTGCAGCAAAGCCGACATGATTGTCAGTAGTAATTCTCTAACCTCGGCACCAGTGCCGCGCGGTTAATATTATTCAGCTCGATCTCATTATCGGGCTGACACAATGTCGTTGCTCGCAGTACACTATGCACTTTTACGCACTTGGCGATTGTTTCTCAATGGCGGTGTCTGCGGTTGGTGAGGTCGCCTCGTCGCCTCGCTCTCACTTACGGCCGGCGATCAACTCTTTCCAACCCGCGCAATATAGCAGCTACGGGCTGGGTCATCAATCAAAACTGGGCATCATTTGCAAATGAATCAACCACCTAACAAGTCTAGCGTACGTTTTGTCGAGATTGGCGAGGATCGCGCCGGGCAGCGGTTGGATAATTTCTTATTGGCGGAGCTCGGGCGGCCGCCTAAATCAGTCGTTTATAAAATGATTCGCAAGGGCGAAGTGCGCATTAATAAAGGCCGCTGCAAACCAGAAAATAAACTCGCCCTTGGCGATGTGGTGCGCATTCCTCCGTTCGATGTGCCGGCTCAAGATGCGCCTGCGCCGATCGGCAATCGTTTGTTGGACACATTGCGCGATAGCATTATTTACGACTGTGCAGAATTTATGGTGATCAACAAGCCCTCTGGTTTGGCTGTCCACGGCGGCAGTGGTTTGAGTTTTGGGCTCATCGAGGCGCTGCGGCAGATCTTTCCCGATAATAATCAAATGGAGCTCGTGCATCGCCTCGATCGGGATACCTCGGGGTGTATTGTGGTGGCTAAAAAACGTTCGGCACTGCGCGAATTTCATCGCATGCTGCGCGAGGGTGAAATGGACAAGCGCTATTGGGCGCTTGTGGAAGGTCGATGGCCCAATCGTAAGAAGATGGTGAATGCGCCGCTCAAGAAAAACGAATTGCGCTCGGGGGAACGGGTGGTGCGAGTGTCTGTCGACGGCAAAGAATCGCTGACGGAATTTGCTGTGCTGCGTCGTTTTGGTGATTGCACATTAATAGAGGCCAAACCCATTACCGGTCGCACCCACCAAATTCGTGTGCACGCCCAATATGCAGGACACCCTCTGATTGGTGACGACAAGTACGGTACCGACGAGATGAATCAGTTGTTCAAAGGGCGCGGTATAGCTCGATTGTTCTTACACGCCGAATCGCTATCCTTCCCTTGGAAGAAGGGGCGTGTATCGGTGCAGGCTCCGCTGGAACCTAAGTTGCTTGAGGCAATGGAGAGTCTGTAGTGCTGTACATCTTTGATTGGGATGGCACGTTGGTTAATTCGGTGGCGCGTATTGTCAGTAGCTTAAAGTTGGCTGCGCATGAGCTTTCGCTGCCGCTGCTGAGCGATCAGCAGTACCAGGAAATTATCGGTCTTGGGCTTAAAGAGGCTGTCGATCATCTTTACCCTGGCGTCGACGCAACGCTGCAGGCTGCCATGCGGGATGCCTACTCGAAGCACTTTGTGGCCGCCGATGTGGCACCGTGTCCTTTTTTTGAGGGCGTGACCGAGACCCTGCAGCAGTTACTCAATGACGGTCATCACTTGGCGGTGGCAACGGGTAAAAGTCGCCGCGGTTTAAATCGAGTGTTGGCGCAATTGGATTGGCAGGATTATTTTCATGCCACACGCTGCGCCGACGAGACCGCCTCAAAGCCCCATCCGTTGATGCTCGAACAAATCCTTGAGCAACTAGGCTACCACCCCGATGAGGCGGTGATGGTGGGGGATACCGCCTTTGACTTAGAGATGGCCAAAAATGCCGGCATGCGCCGAGTAGGGGTTAGCTACGGTGCGCATCCCGTGTCGCGCTTGGCCACCTCTGAGCCCGTGGCCATTATCGATAACTTTGCCGATTTGATGCGGGTCGTTTAAGCCAGAGGATTGATGCCCTCGTTGCGTAGCATCGTGCACAGCGCGATCAGCGGCAGGCCGACCAGTGCGTTTGGATCGTCGCCCCGCATCGATTCAAAAAGGCTGATGCCTAAGCCTTCAGATTTAAAACTGCCCGCGCAGTCTAGTGGTTGCTCCAGTTCGATGTAGCGAGCGATTTCGCCATGGCTGAGGGGTCTGAAGGTGACCTCGAAAGGAATGACGTCGCACTGTAAGTGGTTGCTGTTTGTGTTGTAGACGCATAGGCCGGTATAAAAGGTGACTGTTTTGCCCGCGCAAAGGGTCAGTTGTTCAATCGCCTTTTGCGCCGTGCCGGGTTTGCCCAGTACGTGGTTGTCGACACTGGCGACTTGGTCGCTGGCGATGATGACGCCACTGCGCTGCATGGCCACCGCCATCGCTTTGGCCTCGGAAAGGCGTCGCGCAAGGTCTTGCGGGCGTTCATTTGGGTAGGCGCTCTCGTCGATGTGGGGTGGGCATATCTCGCAGGATAATTGCAGTTTTTCAAGCAATTGGCGGCGGTAGGGCGACGATGAAGCGAGAATAATGGACACTAGGGATACCTCTTTGCTGTGCGGTTTGTGTCCAGTGACTAGCAAACGGCACTAAATATAGGGTTTTACAGCAAATATCTTTGACATTCGGTGCGAGTGTCCCTATGATTGCGCGCCTATGTCAACAGGTGCTCTTCCAAATCGAGCCGACCTACGCAAATTAGCCACTCACGGCGCGCAGGTGGATGCTCGAATCTCGCTTAAAACGCTGCCTCGTGTGGCGCAAGCGGTATTGAGTGAAGAGGCTGAAATTGGTGTCGAACTGAAGTTCGGTCGCGACGAGCAGGGCCTTTATGTGATTGAAGGCGATGTTACCGGAACGGTCGATATGACATGTCAGCGCTGTATGCAAGCGGTGGCGGTTGAATTGAGTTCGCATTTTAATTTAGGCGTGGTTTGGGATGACGATGGAGCTAAGGCTTTACCATCTTATCTGGAACCACTGGTTGCTTCAGCTGAGCCCTTTGATTTGCATGTGTTGGTTGAGGACGAGCTGCTATTAAGCTTGCCATTTTCTCCCTACCATGACACCGATGTGTGCCAGGGTGGAGAATACCAGCAACAGCAATCAGCCGTTGCGGAGGCCGATGAGGCGCCGAAACGCGAGAACCCATTTGCGGTTCTAGAACAGTTGAAACGTAAAGATTGAATTTTGAAAGCGTAGTGATACGCCAATTTAGTTAGGAGCTAGTCATGGCTGTACAGCAAAACCGTAAAACCCGTTCACGTCGCGGCATGCGTCGTTCACACGACGGCCTGTCAACAGGCGCGTTGTCAGTTGATCAAACCAGCGGTGAAACTCACCGTCGCCACCACGTGAGTGCTGATGGCTTCTACCGTGGTAAGAAAGTTGTTAACACTGGTAACGACGAGTAATTACTCTTAGAGTATTTCTGAAAATGGGGGCTGCGGTCCCCATTTTTATTTCTTGCGTGCTCAAATGTTCACGCTTGCAACGAGGTAATCTATGTCTTTAGCGTTTGTTTTTCCTGGTCAGGGTTCACAGAAAGTGGGCATGTTGGCCGAATTTGCCGATGTGGCCACCGTGCGCGACACCTACGCGGAAGCGTCTGCTGTGCTTGGCTATGACCTGTGGGCGCTGTCACAAAACGGCCCGCAAGAAGAATTAAATATGACCGAGGTGACGCAGCCTCTGTTGTTGACCGCCAGCGTGGCGCTGTGGCGTCTGTGGAGCGAGAAGGGCGGCGCGACCCCCTCTTTGATGGCCGGACACAGTCTGGGTGAGTTTTCTGCGCTAGTCTGCGCCGGTGTTATCGAATTTGCCGATGCAGTGGATTTGGTTCGCAAGCGCGGTCAGTTTATGCAAACCGCGGTGCCGGTCGGTGTGGGCGCTATGGCGGCCATCATCGGTCTTGAAGACGATCAAGTCGATGCGGCTTGTGCCAGTGCGTCACAGGGTGAGTGCGTCAACGGCGTTAACTACAACTCCCCCGGTCAGGTCGTGATTGCGGGTCATGCGGCGGCGGTAGATCGCGCTATTGCCGCGTGTAAAGAAGCTGGCGCCAAACGCGCCTTGCCCTTGCCTGTGAGTGCACCTTTCCATACTGATTTGATGCGTCCCGCCGGTGTGGAGTTGGCCAAGGTTGTTGAGCAAATGACCTTTTCTGCGCCACAGATTCCGGTGGTACACAACGTGACCGTCGCGCCCGAGAGCGATCCTGCGGTCATTAAGTCGCTGGTGGTCGATCAGATTTTTAGCCCCGTACCTTGGACACAGTGTGTGCAGTACATGGCGGCGCAGGGTGTTTCCGACACGGTTGAGTGCGGCGCTGGCAAGGTGTTGAGCGGCCTCAACAAGCGTATTGAAAAATCATTGAATTGCTACAGTACTGATGCTGAAGCCAGCCTGAGCGGCGCCGTAGAAGCGCTGTCGGCTTAATAAAGAGGAGTCATAAGTATGTCATTCGAAGGAAAAGTTGCCCTAGTGACTGGCGCCAGCCGCGGTATTGGTGCTGCCATTGCAGATTTGTTGGGTGCACAAGGTGCCACCGTGATTGGTACCGCTACCAGTGATAGTGGTGCAGCGGCCATCAGTGCGCGTTTTGCAGAAAAAGGTGTGGCTGGTAAAGGTATGGCGCTGAACGTTAATGATGCAGATGCCGTAGACGCTGCCGTAAAAGACATTTCGGCCGAATTCGGCGCACCCACTATCTTGGTTAACAACGCGGGTATCACACGCGACAACCTGATGATGCGCATGAAGGACGACGAGTGGAACGACGTGATCAGCACCAATCTGACGGCGGTGTTCCGCGTCAGCAAAGCGTGTCTGCGCGGCATGACCAAGGCTCGCTGGGGTCGTATTATCAACATCTCTTCGGTGGTTGGCTCGATGGGTAACGCGGGTCAGACCAACTACTCGGCCACCAAGGCGGGTGTTGAGGGGTTCACCCGTTCGCTGGCGCGTGAAATTGGTGCTCGCGGCATTACCGTTAACGCAGTGGCCCCTGGTTTTATTGATACCGATATGACCAAGGAATTGCCAGAAGCTCAACGTGAAGCGCTGCAAACACAGATTCCCGCGGCGCGTCTTGGCCAGCCCGAAGAGATCGCGGCAGCGGTGGCGTTTTTGGCCAGCGATGCAGCTGGTTACATCACCGGTGACACCTTGCACGTAAATGGTGGCATGTACATGTAGGCTCTAAGCCCTTGAAGCCAAGGGCTTTTTGCATTTTTTTTAGTAAATAGTTCCATCTTTGCCAAAACAGGGTAAAATAGCCATCCCTGTAGCACACAACGGTGTAAAAAAATGCCGGGCAACAGTGGTAAAAATTAAACAGACAGGAGTACATACGTACCATGAGTAGCATTGAAGAACGCGTCAAAAAGATTGTTGCTGAACAACTTGGCGTTAAAGAAGATGAAGTGCAAAATTCAGCCTCTTTCGTTGAAGATTTGGGCGCAGATTCTCTGGATACCGTGGAGCTGGTAATGGCTTTGGAAGAGGAATTCGAAACTGAAATCCCCGATGAAGAAGCTGAAGCTATCACTACTGTCCAGCTCGCTATTGATTACGTCAAAGCGAACCTCGACCAGTAATTATTGCTGATTCGAGCGAAGCCGTTACTATGCATGCGTAGTACGGCTTTTTTTATGTCTAGAAATTCTGTTTAGGGAGATACTCGTGCAAGGTAGACGCGTCGTTGTCACTGGCTTGGGAACAGTTTCACCACTGGGAAATACTGTTAAAGACACTTGGGATGGCATTTTGGCCAGCAAGAGCGGTATTGCGCCGCTGGAAAGCTTCGATGTATCGGCGTTTACCACGACCTTTGGTGGCGCTGTAAAAGACTTCGATGTTAGCCAATACATGGCCCCCAAAGATGCTCGTAAACTCGACATCTTCATTCAATACGGCATTGCCGCGGGTATTCAAGCATTTGAAGATTCCGGTCTGCAGATTACCGAGGAAAATGCTACTCGCGTGGGGTGCGCCATCGGTTCTGGTATTGGCGGCTTGGCTTCGATTGAATCGTGCAGCGACATCATTCAGAAAAGCGGTCCACGCCGAATTTCTCCTTTCTTTGTGCCCGGCTCAATTATCAACATGATCGCTGGCAACTTGGCGATAAAATACGGTATGCAAGGCCCTAATATTGCCATTGTAACCGCGTGCACCACCGGTACCCACAACATTGGTTCCGCCGCGCGTATGATCGCCTACGGCGAAGCCGATGCCATGCTGGCTGGTGGCGCTGAAATGGCCACCACGCCGGTGGGCCTGGGTGGCTTTGCTGCGGCGCGTGCGCTGTCAACGCGCAACGATGACCCGCAAGCGGCGAGTCGTCCTTGGGATCGCGATCGCGACGGTTTCGTTTTAAGTGATGGTGCCGCCGCATTGATGCTGGAAGAGTACGAGTTCGCTAAGGCCCGTGGCGCCAACATTCTGGCCGAGGTGGTTGGCTTTGGTATGAGTGATGATGCCTACCACATTACTTCGCCCCCAGCGGACGGCAGTGGTGCGGCGCGCTCGATGCAAAATGCGCTTAACGATGCCCAATTGAGCGCCGATAAAGTCAGCTATATCAACGCACATGGTACCTCTACCAACGCCGGTGACTTGGCCGAAACCATGGCTGTGAAGTCAGTGATGGGTGCAGCAGCTAGCAGAGTAGCGGTGAGCTCAACCAAGTCGATGACCGGTCACCTTTTGGGTGCAGCTGGCGCTATCGAGGCGGTGTTTTCTGTGCTGGCCATTCGCGATCAAGTGGCGCCACCCACCATTAACCTCGACAACCCCGATGAAGGCTGTGATTTGGACTACGTGCCTCACACGGCGCGCCAGATGGATGTCAATGTGGTGGTTTCAAACTCGTTTGGCTTTGGTGGCACCAACGGTACCCTGGTGTTTGCCAAGGTATAGCGGCCACTCATGCTGAGCCAGCCTGTCATCCTCGGTCACGAGGACCTGAGTCGCGACCAGTTATTGCTGGATCGCGGCTTGCACTACGGTGATGGTTTGTTTGAGACCATCGCTGCGGTGGCGGGTGACATGCCATTGCTTGAGCAGCATCTAGCGCGCTTGTCGCGCGACGCGTCCCAACTTTTGGGGCACTACCCGCAAGCCTTGATTGAGCAACGTCTGCAAGCTGTTCGCCAGCTTTTGCAGTCCCACTCAGAGCCCCACGTTGTCAAGATTCTCATTACGCGTGGGGTATCGGGTCGCGGCTACGGATATGACCCGAATACGCCGCTGCGTGTGCTTGCCTTTATTTATCCCTATCAACCACCAAGTCTCGACAAGCGCCTGGCGGGACTTAACGTTATTCACTGTCAGCATCGCCTCGCGGATCGCGGCTGGTTGGGCTCCATCAAGCACTGCAATCGCTTGGATCAGGTGGTGGCGCGCACCGAAGTCTCGCAATTTAGCGCCGATGAGGGCTTGATGTACGGTGACGATGGTCAGTTGATCGAAGCCACCAGTGCCAATGTGGCGGTTAAGTTACACGGCCGTTGGCTAACGCCCGAAATCGCCCATATTGGCATTGCTGGTGTGGCGCGTCAGTGCATGATTGATGCTGGCACGCTGACCGTGGCCAATATCAGCCGTGCCAGTCTGGCAGAGGCAACGGCGTTGGTGTTGATTAACAGCGTACAGGGTATTATGCCGGTTCGTGCCACGCCAGATCGTGTCTATGAGGAATCCCCCGAGCAGATCCTCGACGAATTGAGCCAAGGCTTGGTGCCACATATGCGAGGGCAGTGGTGAAGCGGCTAGCCTTGCTCGTGCTCATAGCGTTGGCGGCAGTAATGAGTGTCTCTTACCAGTGGCTGGCTGGGACGATCGACGAGCCGCTTGGGCAGGCGGGTGTTTGGCATGTTGAGCGCGGTTCGTCGCTGCATGGCGTGATGGGCCAGCTACAGCCGGGTGTCAATAAGCATCAATTACGTGCCCAGCGGGCGCTACTGCGTTGGCGCGAGCAACCTTTGGATATCAAGGCCGGCGAGTACCGCTTGTCGCCGATAATGTCGCTCACAGCCATTCTTGAGATGTTCGCGGCCGGCAATGTGATCGCGCGTCAAGCCACCTTGTTAGAAGGCTGGACTATCAGCCAGGCAAAAACATACTTGGCTACTGTGGACGGTTTGCAGAACGACCTTGAAGGGCAGGCTTGGCAAGCATTTTTATTGTCGTTGAACCTCTCGCCCGAGCAGCACGGGGAGGGGTGGTTTGCGCCGGAAACCTATCATTTTAGTTTGGGAAATAAGCAGAGCGATATTCTGCGCCAGGCGCACCAGCGTTTGCGTGGATGGCTGGATGAGGCATGGCAGCAGCGTCGTGACGACCTGCCATTGGCGCAGCCTTACGACATGCTGATTCTGGCGTCTATTGTGGAAAAAGAAACAGCTTTGGCGGCAGAGCGCGGTACCATTGCCAGTGTCTTTCTCAACCGTTTGCGCCGGGGCATGCGTCTACAAACTGACCCCACTGTTATCTATGGCTTGGGTGAGGCCTTCGATGGCGATTTACGCCGCCGTGATCTTGCCTCAGACAGCCCCTACAACACTTACCGTATCAACGGCTTGCCGCCCACGCCGATCGCGCTGCCAAGTCGAGACGCATTGCTGGCGGTAGCCCTTGCGCCAGACACGCCGTATCTGTATTTTGTCGCCAAAGGTGATGGCAGTAGTTATTTTTCCACCTCGCTCGAAGAGCACCAAGCGGCGGTTCGACGCTATCAAATTAATCGACGCAGCGACTATCGCTCGCGGCCAGCACAGGGGAGTGTCAATGAGCGCTAGCAAGGGGCTTTTTATTACCTTAGAGGGCGGCGAAGGGGCAGGAAAGTCCACCAATATGGCCTTTATCCAGCAATACTTTACCGAGCGAGGACTACCCTGGGTGGCCACTCGTGAGCCCGGCGGTACCCCGTTGGCGGAAGAGATTCGAGAGGTATTGTTGCAGCCTCGTGAAGAATCGGTGGCGAGTGACGCTGAGTTACTACTGATGTTTGCCGCGCGTGCGCAGCATATCGAGAGCGTCATCAAGCCCGCTATAGCGAGTGGCAGTAGTGTGTTGTGCGACCGTTTTACCGATGCAACGTATGCATACCAGGGCGGCGGCCGCGGGGTGTCGATGCAGCGTATTCAAGCCCTGGAAGAATTCGTGCAGGGTGAGTTTCGGCCCGACCTGACCATATACCTCGATGTGCCGACGGAAATTGGTATGGCGCGCGCCTCTGCTCGCGGCGAGTTAGACCGCTTTGAGCGCGAGCAAGGCGAGTTTTTTGAGCGGGTGAGGGCGGTTTATCTTGAGCGCGCTAGTGCCCAGCCAGCGCGTTACCGCGTAGTGGATGCCAGCCGTGCGCTAACGGATGTACAGCGTGATTTAGCGGCGGTACTGGATCAGTTTTGTGAGGGCTTGGCGTGAGTCTGAGCTACCCTTGGTTGATGCCGGTCTACCAGCAGTTGCAGGGGCAATTGGCGGCGGGCAATTTGCACCACGCTACTCTGCTTAGCGGTCAAGCCGATATCGGCAAGTCTCTGTTGGCACGTGCGCTGGCCGAGCGTTTGCTGTGTAGTGGTAATGAGGCCTTTGCCTGTGGTCAGTGCAAGTCTTGCTTGTTGTTGGCCAGTGATACCCATCCCGATTTAACGGTGCTTACCACGGAAGAAAAGTCGCGCTTTATCAAGGTTGATCAAGTGCGAGCGGTGATCGAGAAGCTCGCTGGCAGTGCACAGCAGGGCGGTAATAAGGTGGTCATTGTCGACCGCGCCGACCAGTTGAACGTCAGTTCGGCCAACGCCCTATTGAAATCTTTGGAAGAACCCACCCGCAATACCTATTTCGTGATGCTCGCTAACGGCGTTGATCGCCTGCTGCCCACGGTCGTGTCGCGTTGCTATGTGCAGCGCGTGGCGACACCTAGTGCACAGCAGGCAAGCGATTGGTTGCAGGGTTACGCTCGCAGCAGTGACGATGTGGATACTGCCTTGCATATTGCCCGCGGCAGCCCTCTGAAGGCCCTGTCGCTGCTGCAGGCCGAGAGTGGTGTGGGGCTCAGCGACGTCTTTCAGAGGTTGCATGGCTGTGCCAGCGGTACTACAGGCGTTAGTCAAACGGCGAAGGCGCTAGCTAAGGTGGATCTGGGGGAGGAAGTTATCCCGGTATTGCACGCCGGTTTGCGCCAGGCCATTAGTCAGCGCATGGACGCCCCTTTGTCGGGCCCCAAAACCGTCGATGCGCTCGCGCAGAGTCTGCTCGATAAGGGATGGGGCATCGATGCCTACTTTGAGTTGCTCGACCAGTGTGATAAGGCAAGGCGTTTGTTGGCATCTTCCGCCAATCCAAATCACACTCTGTTGTTAGAAGATATCTTGATACGATTGGCCATGAGGTAGTGGTGATATATCCAAATCCGAACTATATTGCTAAGCAAAGCAACGATGTACAGCCCGGAGATCGATCCAGTATGAGTAAACCTTCGCCGCGCAATGGCATTCTCTCCCTGACGATAAAGGACAAGGCGGTACTGTATGCGGCCTACATGCCCTTTGTGGAGCACGGCGGTTTGTTTATTCCTACCAATAAGACCTATTCCCTTGGGGATGAGGTGTTTATGTTGCTGAGCCTGATGGATGAGCCTGAAAAAATTCCCGTCGCCGGCAAGGTGGTTTGGATAACCCCCAAACGCGCCCAGGGTAGTCGCGCCACCGGTATCGGTGTGCAGTTCAATGGCCAAGACGAAACGGCTAACCAGAAAATTCTCACCTATCTCGCGGGTTCACTAGAGTCTGACCGTTCAACCCACACCATGTAATAATTTTCCATGATTGTTGATTCTCACTGTCACCTCGACAGACTAAAGCTTGACGCCTACGAGGGCGATTTGTCTAAAGCCATTGCCGCTGCCCGCGCTGCTGGCGTATCTCAGATGCTGTGTATCGCTATCGATCGCGGTAATGTGCCGACGGTGGTGGATATTGCCCGCCAGTACGAGGGTATTTACGCCTCGGTGGGTATTCATCCTTTGGATGTGGCCGAGTCACCCGCGGCGGTGGACGAACTGCTTGCCATGGCGCAATTGGACGCCAAGGTGGTGGCGCTGGGTGAGACAGGCCTGGATTACTACTACACCAAAGATAATATTGCGCTACAGCAAGAAAGCTTTGTCGCCCACATTGAGGCTGCCAAGCAGTGCCGCAAGCCCATCATTGTGCATACCCGCGAGGCCAAGGCCGATACCATAGACCTGCTGCGTAAGCACAGCGATCCCGAGGTGGCTGGGGTAATGCACTGTTTTACGGAAGACTGGGAGATGGCCAAGCAGGCGATTGACCTTGGATTCTATATCTCAATTTCGGGCATCGTCACCTTTAAGAATGCCGAGCAAGTGCGTGATGTGGCCTCTAAGGTTCCCTTCGACCGATTGTTGATTGAAACCGATTCGCCCTATCTGGCCCCCGTGCCATACCGCGGTAAACCCAATGAGCCTAAGTTTGTGCGAGATGTGGCCGAGTTTATGGCGCAGTTGCGCGGCGTGTCGGTTGAGGAACTGGCGGAGCAGACCACCGTCAATTTTCAGCGCTTGTTCAATATTGCTTAGCCAAGCCCTTTTTTATCCCCTTACTCCCTAACTGTGGGAGCTTGTTGGAACAACAAGCGAATAGCTCCCTTGCACCTTCACTGTGGGAGCTTGTTGGAACAACAAGCGAATAGCTTCCCTTGCCCCCTCACTCTGGGAGCTTGTTGGAACAACAAGCGAATAGCTCCCTTGCACCCTCACTGTGGGAGCTTGTTGGAACAACAAGCGAATAGCTTCCCTTGCTCTTCGAGCAAGGTTCCAGTAAAGCGAAATCGGGTTAAAACATTAACCCGTATTACGCATACCCGCCGCGACACCAGCAATCGTCACCATTATCGCGTGTTCAATATCGCGATTGGTAAAGTGGCGCGAGCGCTTCAATAACTCGGCTTGTAGCAAGTTCAATGGATCGGTGTAAATGTTGCGCAGTTCAATCGATTCGCGGCCCCAGGGCTGATCTTCTAGCAGCGACTGGCGGTCGACGATCTGCAGTACGGTACCTATGTCGCTGCGAACTTGATTGCGCAGAGATTCGCCGATCGGCTTGAGTTTCTCTTCCACCAATTTCTTGTCGTAGTAGCTAGAAAGACGCAGGTCGGCTTTAGCAAAAACCATCTCTAACATCGACAAACGTGTAGCGAAAAAGGGCCACTTTGCAGCCATTTCGCGCAACATTCCGATATTGCCGGCATCTACTTGTTTTTGTAGTGCGGCGCCAGCACCTAGCCATGCAGGCAGTACCAAGCGGTTTTGTGACCAGGCGAAAATCCATGGGATCGCGCGCAATGACTCAATGCCGCCGCCGACTTTACGGCGTGCGGGGCGTGAACCGAGAGGCAGGTTACCCAGTTCTACTTCGGGTGTAGCTTGGCGGAAGTAGGGCACAAAATCGGGGTGTTCGCGCACCACAGCGCGGTAGGCATCACACGAGTCGCTGGCCAATTGATTCATCACGTCGCGCCAAGCCAGCTCGGGCTTCGGTGGGCTGTACAGGTTGGCGCGCAAAATCGCTGCGCTGTAGAGCGCCAGGGTTTTCATGGCTATAGAGCTGTCGCCCAGTTTCACACGAATCATCTCACCTTGTTCGGTGACGCGAAGGCCACCCTTAAGTGAGCCGGGTGGCTGGGACAGTAATGCGTCGTGTGCCGGTGCACCACCGCGACCAATGGTACCGCCGCGGCCGTGGAATAGGGTTAAGTGTACGTCGTTGTCGTCACACACCTTCACCAGCGCTTCCTGGGCGCAGTACTGTGCCCACGAGGCGGCCATCATGCCCGCGTCCTTGGCTGAGTCTGAGTAGCCAATCATAATCAACAAGCGGTGTTTGATGAGTTCTTTATAGCCCGGCACATCGAACAGGCGTTGTATCACTTGAGGTGCACGTTGCAAGTCGTCGAGCGTTTCAAACAGCGGGGCGACAGGTAGGCCGTATGCGCAGCCGCACTCTTTTAGCAGCAGCTGAACCGCCAAAATATCTGACGGTTGGCGCGCCATAGAAATAATATATCCGGCGAGGGCCTGTTCGTTTTGCGCTGCCGCCACGTAGCAGGTATCTAGCACTTCTTGCACGTCGGCTGAAGGCTGCCAGTGGTGTGGGAAGAGGAGGCGTTTGCTGGCCAATTCCTGCAATAGGAAAGCCTGGCGTTGTTCCTCGTCCCACTCGCCGTAATTACCGACACCTAGGGCTTGGGTCAATTCCACGAAAACTTCTTCGTGGCGCCCCGATTCTTGGCGCAGATCGTGCTGTACGAGGTTGACGCCAAAGCACTTTATCAGGCGTAGCAGGCGCTGCAATTGTTGCTCGGCAATGATTTCCATACCGCATTCGCACAGCGAGCGATAACAGGCGTATACCGGATCCCACAGGTCCGCTTCGTGCTCGATCAGGTCGGCTGGCTTGTGGGCTTCCTCGCCATCCAGCGTCGCTTTGAGGTAGGTCAGGGTAGAAACGAGGCGAGAACGCAGGCTGCGCATAAGGGCGCGGTAGGGCTCCCGTGCGTCATCGGTCATGGCGCGGAGTTCATCATTGGCCACGGTCATCGACATTTCTTCCACCAGCGCGTTGACCTCACGGTGGTAGAGGTCTGCCGCTTTCCAACGGCTTAGCAGTAGTACGCGCTGGGTGACTTTCGCGGTCACGTTGGGGTTGCCGTCGCGGTCGCCACCCATCCAAGATGTAAACTTCACTGGGCGTGCATCAAGCGCCACGCCTTCGCCTGTGGCGTCGCGTTTTACCTTGTCGAGGCGGCGGATAAATTCAGGAATGGCGGTCCACAGCGAGTTTTCAATAACCGCAAAGCCCCACACGGCCTCGTCGACAGGGGTTGGGCGCGCTTCGCGAAAATCATGGCTGTACCACAATTGGGTAATCAGATTGCGCAGGCGGGTGTGGATGTCGGCGATTTCACGTTCGGTGCGGCCGTTGAGTTCTAGGGCATTCAGGCACTGGTCTATTTCGGCGTATTTGTGAATGTGCGAGCGACGGGTGATTTCGGTCGGGTGAGCCGTCAGCACCAGTTCAATCGACAATTCGTCGATAGCCTTGGCCAGGGCGGCGGGCTCAGAACCCTTTTGCAGCATCTCTTGCATGGCATTTTCAAGTGTCAGCAGAGCTGAAAACTCATGGTCCATTTCGCGGCTGATAGAGAAGTGCTGGTCGGCGATGTTGGCCAAATTCAAAAATTGGCTAAAGGCGCGCGCCACAGGGACCAGTTGATCTTCCTGCAAATTTGAAATGAGGTCTTGCAGCTTCGTAAAGGCTTCATCTGAGCCACTGCGGGAATCTTTGGATAACAAGCGAATTTCTTCAATGGTATTTAAGAAATCTTCGCCATCGGCGTGTTTGATGACATCGCCTAAAATTCGACCGAGGTCGCCGACATTTTTTCGAAGAGAAGCGTATTTTGTGTCCGCTTGTTGCTGCATGAGAATCAACCTTTGGGTGACAGGGTGTTGAATTTGTTGCTGTTTTTTTACAAAAACGGCCATTTATGCCTTGTGGGCGCTGTCTAGAGGGACGGAAGCTTAAAAAACCTGACTGTTTTTTGCAATAAATCTAGGTCTTGCGAAATGAAACACTTATAATCGCGACTTTGTTTCACGCGGGGCCAACGTTCCGCCGATACGAGGTTGAATGCCGTGAATTCACCCATTGCACCGAATGTTTCTTCAGATTCTGTCGGCTGGGACGTCGAAAAAAGTGCCCAGCTGTACGGCATTAATAACTGGGGAAGTAATTATTTTTCTGTCTCCCCCAGCGGTGAAGTTCAAGTTACCGTAAAATTCGGCGAAAAGACCGTTTCTGTATCCTTGATGGATATCATCGATGGGATGCGCGCCCGCGGTCTTGAAATGCCAGCTGTATTGCGTGTTCGCAACTTGCTTGACGACCGTATTGAAACGCTCAATACGGCCTTTGCTCGCGCCATTGAGGCGGTAGACTATAAAAACGTTTACCGTGGCGTGTTCCCGATTAAAGTGAATCAGCAGTGTCACGTGATCGAAGAGATCGCCGACTACGGTCAGCGTTTTCACCACGGTTTTGAGGCAGGCTCAAAAGCCGAACTGATTATCGCGTTATCCCACCTGAAAGATCATCAAAGTTTGGTGGTGTGTAACGGCTATAAAGACGCCGAGTTCATCGAGCTGGGTCTGTACGCCAGGCAAATGGGTATCCAATGCTTTTTCGTGTTGGAAAGCTTGTCTGAACTCAAGACCATTATCTCTGTTTCCCAGCAACTCGATATCAAGCCTCTGATTGGCGTACGCATTCGCAGCAGTGTTGAGGTCGATGGCCACTGGAGCAGTGACAGCGGCGACCGTTCAATTTTTGGTATTTCAACCACCGATTTGCTCGAAGTGGTAAGCATGTTGCGCAACGAGGATATGCTCGACTGCCTGCAGTTGCTGCATTGCCACCTCGGTTCGCAAATCCCCAATATTCGCAACGTGCGTTTCGGTGTGTTAGAAGCGTGTCGTTTTTATGCAGGCCTGGTGCAAGAGGGTGCCCCGATGGGATACCTAGACCTCGGCGGCGGTTTGGCCGTGGACTACGAAGGTGCTCGTGCCAGTACCACCCACTCGATGAACTACAACATCGATGAGTACTGCGCCAATATTTGTGAAAGCATTATCGAGACCTTGGATCCATTGGAAATTTCCCACCCAGTGATCGTGTCCGAATCAGGCCGTGCTACCGTGGCTTACTCGTCGATGCTGCTGTTCAACGTTCTGGATGTTCGCCACTCGATACCGCCCGCGGTGCGCGAAGAAGACCTGCCCGAAGACAGCTGCGAGATGTTGCGCAACCTGTTCGAGGTGGATCAAAACTTTGACCCCGAGCGCTACCAAGAGTGTTTCAACGACGCGCTGTTCTACCGGGACGAGGTGCGCGAGCTTTTCTACCACGGTCAGGCTTCGCTGCGTGAACGCGCGCTCGCCGAAAGCCTGCACGAGTCGGTGCTGCAAAAGGTCAATTACCTGATTCCCAGTCTGCGCCGTGTGCCGCCTGAGTTGGAGAACTTGCCCGATCAATTGTCGGATATCTACTACGGCAATTTCAGCCTGTTTCAGTCGCTGCCTGATATTTGGGCGATTGACCAGCTGTTCCCGATCATGCCCGTGCACCGCTTAACCGAAGAGCCTAGCCGCAAAGCGACCATCGCGGATTTAACTTGTGATTGCGACGGTAAAATCGATAGCTTTTCGACCCCGGACGGTAACAGCCATACACTGCAGTTGCACCCCGTGCGCGATGGCGAAGATTACTTCCTCGGCGTGTTCCTGGTCGGTGCTTACCAAGAGACCTTGGGCGATCTGCACAACCTGTTCGGCGATACCAACGTGGTTAACGTGTCGGTCAACGAAGACGGTAGCTTTGACTTCGTGCGCGAGTTCCACGGCGACAGTATTGCCGACGTGTTGAGCTACGTGGAATACGAGCCCAAGCAAATGCGCGAACAGTTCCGCCAAGTGGCCGAAGCCGCGGTACGCAGTGGTAAGATCAACGTCGCGCAACGACAAAAAATTCTCCGTGCATTCTACGATAGCATGTACGGCTACACTTATTTCGAACACATTTAGCGCGGCTTGGCCGTGCCCAAAAGGAGCGAATCATGTCTAAAGTTGTGATTATTGGTGCTGGCGGTGTCGGTGCAGTAGTAACCCACAAATGCGCCCAATTGCCCGACGTTTTTAGTGAAATCGTATTGGCGAGCCGTACTGTGTCTAAGTGTGATGCCATTGCTGCGCAGCTGGATCGCCCGATCCGTACCGCTGCCATCGATGCCGATGACGTCCCTGCACTGGCGGCGTTTTTGAAGGCCGAGAAGCCCGATCTGGTGATCAACGTGGCCCTGCCATACCAAGATTTGACCATCATGGATGCCTGTTTAGAAGCTGGCGTACACTACTTGGATACCGCTAACTACGAGCCTTTGGATACCGCTAAATTTGAATACAAGTGGCAGTGGGCGTACCAGGATCGTTTTAAAGAAGCCGGTTTGACGGCGATTTTGGGTAGCGGTTTTGATCCCGGTGCCACCAACTTGTTTACTGCGTACTTGGCGAAGCACTACTTCGATGAAATCCACGAGCTGGACATTATCGATGTCAATGGCGGTGATCACGGTTATCCCTTTGCCACCAACTTCAACCCCGAAATCAACATCCGTGAGGTGACCGCAGAGTGTCGTCACTGGGAAGGCGGCGATTTTGTGACTACGCCTGCCATGTCGAAGAAAGCGACCTTCGAGTGCCCCGATGGTGTGGGTACCTACAACATCTACCGTATGTACCACGAAGAGCTGGAGTCGTTGACCAAACACTACCCCTCGTTGAAGCGCGCGCAATTCTGGATGAGTTTTGGTGACAGCTACCTGAAGCACTTGGAGGTGCTGGGCAATGTCGGTATGACTGGTATTGAGCCGGTGGAATTCAACGGTACTGAAATCGTGCCTATTCAATTCTTGGCGAAATTGCTGCCTGACCCCTCAACCTTGGGTCCCCGCACCAAAGGTAAGACCTGTATTGGTTGTATCGTGCGCGGTGTGAAAGACGGCAGTGAGCGCTTGGTTTACCTCTACCAAATCTGCGACCACGAAGCGTGTTACGCGGAAGTGAAATCACAGGCCATTTCTTACACCACAGGCGTGCCCGCCATGATTGGCAGCAAGATGGTTGTGGAAGGTAAGTGGCGCGAGCCCGGCGTTTGGAACGTCGAGCAGCTCGACCCCGATGCGTTCTTGGAAGATATGAACAAGTACGGTCTGCCTTGGCAGGTTATCGAATTGGATCCTAGCTTCCAGTTGGATGTCACCATGGGGCAGGACATCTAGTCGATGCAGTTCACCGACTTTACTAAGCTCGATCTTAGTCGCGTGCCTTCACCCGCCTTTGTGGTGGACAAGGCCGCGATTGAGCGCAACCTGAAGATCCTTAAGCATGTGGCGGATGCCAGTGGGGCCAAAGTATTGGCCGCGCTGAAAGCCTTTTCCATGTGGCGGTTAGGCGATCTGACCAGCCAGTATCTACACGGCACCTGTTCCAGTGGTTTGCACGAGGCCCGCTTGGGTCACGAACACTACCCCGGCGAAGTGCACGTTTTTTCAGCCGCCTTTGCCGAGTCTGATCTGCGTGAAATTCTAACCTTTGCTGACCACGTAGTGTTTAACAGCTGCGGTCAGTGGCAACGTTTCCAGCCGCTTATTCAGGCCGCCTTGGCGGAGCGCCCAGGCATGGAGTTTGGTCTTCGTATTAACCCTGAGCACTCCGAGGGTGAAGTGCCGATCTACGACCCCTGCGCGCCGGGTTCTCGTTTGGGGATTCCTCGTTCGCAGTTGGATGAGGACGCTTTGCAAGGTATCAGCGGTCTGCATTTTCACACCCTTTGTGAGCAGGATTTCTTGCCGCTAGAGCGAACGCTGAAAGCGGTGGAAGAGCGTTTTGGTGACTTGCTGCACGGCATGAAGTGGGTCAACTTTGGCGGCGGCCACCACATTTCTCGCCCAGACTACCAAGTCGATGCGCTGATCGAGGCCATTAAAGCCTTTTCTGCTAAGTACGATGTGCAGGTCTACCTTGAGCCTGGCGAAGCGGTGGCCATCGGTAGCGGTGTGTTGGTGAGCGAAGTGCTCGACATTGGTTGGAATGCGTTGCCGCAGGCCATCCTTGATACCAGTGCCACCTGCCATATGCCCGACACCTTGGAGATGCCTTACCGCGCCGACATCATCGGTTCAGGTATGCCCAACGAATTGGCCCACACCTACCGTCTTGGCGGCTTAACCTGCTTGGCTGGTGATGTGATGGGCGACTACAGTTTTGCCGAGCCACTGCAGATAGGTCAGCGCCTGATGTTTGGCGATATGAGCCACTACACCATGGTGAAGACCTCAACCTTCAACGGCACGCGCTTGCCGGCGCTCGTGTTGTGGGACTCCGAGTCCGATGAGCTAGAAGTGGTGCGCGAGTTTGGCTACGAAGATTTTAAACACCGTTTATCTTGAGAGAAAACGATGAGCGATTGCGAATTTGAAACAGATTACCCCCATTTTATGGGGTCAGAAATTCCTCAGGCGGAACCCGCAGAGGCCTTTTTTCACGTCTTGCCAGTGCCCTACGAAAAAACCGTGTCCTACGGTGGCGGTACGGCGCTAGGCCCAAGCGCCATCCTGCAAGCTAGCTGGCAGCTGGAGCTGTGGGACGGGCAGGGCAAGCCTGGCGAGTGTGGCATTCATACCTGCGAGCCGGTCGACTGTAGTCAGGCGGCGGAAGATGTGATCGAAGCCATTGCCGATGCCACCTACAAAATTTGCCAGTCGGGCGCCATGCCTATCATTTTGGGCGGCGAACACACGGTGACCTACGGGGTGATGAAAGGTTTGCGCCGCGCGGGATTCGACGATTTCGGTATCGTTCAAGTCGATGCCCACGCCGACCTTCGCGACGCCTACGAAGGCGATAAATTAAGCCATGCCTCGGTGATGAAGCGCGCCGTTGATATGGGAATTCCCCTGTTGCAATTGGGCATCCGCGCCTTCTGTGAAGAAGAATCCAACACGCGTAAAGAGTTCGGTGTTTATCACTATGATGCCGATGTGTTGGTGCCGCAAAATATCAGCGAATTAGTCCTCCCCGAAGGCTTCCCCAAGAAGGTGTTCTTTACCCTGGATATCGACGGTATGGATCCTTCGGTGTTTCCTTCGACCGGTACACCGGTGCCTGGCGGTCTGGGTTGGTATCAAACGCTGGGGTTGTTTGAATCGCTGTGTAAACAACGAGAGATCATCGGTTTCGACGTTGTGGAGTTTGCGCCCATCGAAGGTTTCCATGCCTACGATTTTGCCGCATCACTGCTTACCTATAAGCTGATGGGCACAGTACTGAAGCACCGCGCCAAATAACGCTAGGCAGGGGTGCTAAAAGATGTAATGGCGCCCCAGTAGCACGCCCCAAACCACGCCGGTAATGACCATTGCGAGAAATACTGCCGTTGAACCAAGATCTTTGGCGCGGCCGCTGAGTTCATGGTATTCAAATCCAATGCGGTCGACGGTTGCTTCAATGGCGGAGTTTAATACTTCCACAGTCAGCAATAACATCAGGCAAAACCACATTGCTAAACGCTCGGTGACCGCCATGTCAATGAGCAGTAAGAAAATTGTGCCGAACAACAGAGTCCACGTCTCCATGCGGATGGCTTCCTCGTATTTGTAACCCGCCGCAAAGCCCTTCATGGAATTCTGATAGGCTTTGATTAGACGCGTTAAACCAAGGTGGCCTGGTTTTCCAGAGGGTGTGTCACTCATGTTTTCCTCGCTGTTATTATTGGGTTGTTTAGACCTTGTTTAAAACCGCTATTTTACCTAGGATCACACAGCTATCCTAGCACAACCGAATAGGAGTTTATTTTGTCTGAAGCCCACAAGCACAGCCTAAGCACAAAAATTTTCATTGGCCTTATAGGTGGCATTGTCGTCGGTTGGGTTTTGTCCCTGGTCGGCGAACAAGCTGGGCTAGAATTCCTCATAAATACCCTCACGATTATTAAATCGCTGTTCGTTAATGCGTTAAAAATGATGGTCGTTCCACTGGTGTTGGTGTCGCTTATTTGTGGCACGGCTTCGTTGAGTGACCCGAAGCAGCTTGGTGCCATCGGCGGCAAAGCCTTTGGGCTGTATATCACCACCACGGCGATTGCGATTTCAATGAGTCTCACCATTGCTTATTGGGTCAGCCCAGGTGCCGGTTTAGAAAGTGCAGGCAGCAGTTATGCGGGCGCTGAACCGCAGCCGATAACGGCGGTGTTGGGTGGTTTGGTGGCGTCCAACCCTATACAGGCCATGGCTAGCGGCAACATGCTGCAAATCATTGTATTTGCCATTTTGCTTGGCTTGGCGATGAGCGCCAGTGGTGACAGTGGGCGTCGTGTGGCGGCCTTTTTTAACGATCTCAACGATGTCATCTTGAAGTTGGTCACCATCATTATGAATTTGGCGCCCTACGGGGTGTTCGCCATTATGACCTTGGTGGTTTACGACCTGGGGCTAGAGGCGATTACCAAGCTGGCGACGTATTTTGTATTGATGCTGGCCTTGCTGATTCTGCATATGGTCGTCACGTATCCGGCCCTGCTTACCGTATTTGGATTGAATCCATTGATTTTCCTGACCAAAATGCGCCCAGCGATGCTGTTTGCTTTTAGTACGTCTTCTAGTGCGGCAACGCTACCGGTGACCATGGAGGTGGCGCGCAAGCGCCTTGGGGTAGGGCGCAGTACGGCATCTTTCACTTTGCCACTCGGGGCGACCATCAATATGGATGGCACGGCGATTATGCAGGGCGTTGCCACGATTTTTATCGCTAACATGGCCGGGGTTGATCTGCAGTTCAGTCAGTTCATTACCATTATCTTGATGGCTACCATGGCATCTATTGGTACGGCGGCGGTGCCCTCGGCGGGTATGGTCACGCTGACAATGGTGCTAACCCAGGTCAACCTGCCGGCGGAGGCCATTGGTATGTTGTTAGGCGTCGACCGCTTGCTGGATATGGTGCGAACCACCGTCAATGTCACCGGCGATGCCGCGGTATCCACCGCGGTGGCGAAATTGAATGGCGATTTAGATCACGCCATCTATCGTGACCCTGAGGCGGGACAGACTTTCGAAGAAGAACATTTTGAACCCATTGAGGAGAAAAACCTTGGCTGATTTATTGCGTACCCCGTTGCATGGATTACACCAAGAGCTCGGGGCTCGTATGGTGCCCTTTGCTGGTTATGATATGCCGGTGCAGTACCCGCTAGGTGTGTTGAAAGAGCACCTGCACACACGCCAGGCGGCGGGGTTGTTTGATGTTTCGCACATGGGGCAGTTGGTCATCGAGGGGCCTGGTGTCGAGCAGGCGCTTGAAGCGATTATCCCGGTTGATCTCGTCAATTTGCCCGACAACAAGCAAAGCTATGGCCTGCTTTGCAATGCGGTGGGCGGCATTCTCGACGATTTAATCATCACTCGTTGGGGGCATGAGTGCTTTTTTGTGGTGATTAACGCGGCCTGTGTAGATACCGATATCCCGCATATTGAAGCCCATTTACCCGAGGGTGTGAGCCTCAACTTTATGCAGGGCAGGGGTTTGTTGGCGTTACAGGGGCCGCAGGCGGCCGACGTGTTGGCAACTATTGCCCCTGATTGCCGTGGACTTACCTTTATGAGTGGCGCCCATATCGCCGTTGCCGGGGTGATGTGCTATGTCACCCGCTCGGGTTATACCGGCGAAGATGGTTTTGAGATTTCCATCCCCGCTGAGAGTACCGAGGCGATTGCGCGGGCTCTACTGGCCGATGAGCGGGTTGAGGCTATTGGCTTAGGGGCGCGGGATTCGCTGCGTTTGGAGGCGGGTCTGTGTCTGTATGGCCATGACCTCGATGCCACTACATCACCAGTTGAGGCCGGCTTGTGGTGGAGTATTAGTAAAGCCCGTCGCGATGATGGCGATCGCCCTGGTGGTTTTTTGGGCGCCGAAGCCATTTTTTCCCAGCGTGAGGCTGGTGTGACGCGTCGACGCGTGGGGTTGCAAATTAACAGCAAGGCGCCAGTGAGAGAGGGTGCTGAGCTCTTTGATGCGTCAGGAAATAAGGTAGGTGTAGTGACCTCGGGCGGTTTTGGGCCGAGTTTGGGAGCGCCTGTGGCGATGGCCTATGTGGCGAGTGAGTGTGCTGAGCTCGGTAGCGAATTGTTGGCGCAGGTGCGCAACAAGCAGGTACCGGTGACGGTGTGCAAGATGCCGTTTGTGGCGCAGAACTACTATCGCAGTTGATTGCGCCGAGCGTTAGCTGTGGGGCTTTCTCGCCCCTCACGTGGGACCTTTCTCGCGCCCCTCACGTGGGACCTTTCTCGCGCCCCTCACGTGGGACCTTTCTCGTAGAGAAAGGGAATGACTTTAACTGCGTTCACTAGGTCTACGACATAGTTCACATTGGAAAACCATTCCCTTGTTCTTCGAACAAGGTCCCACAGGTTAGCCGTTCCCTTGTTCTTCGAACAAGGTCCCACAGGTTAGCCGTTCCCTTGTTCTTCGAACAAGGTCCCACAGGTTAGCCGTTCAAGGTCCCACAGGGGGGGGGCGAGTAGATACAAAAAAGGCCAGCAATGCTGGCCTTTTCCATGACTAAGCGATGCTTAGCGCTTGTCGATGCTGACGTAGTCGCGCTGCACGGGGCCAGTGTAAAGCTGGCGAGGGCGACCGATTTTCAGCGGGCCAGCCATCATTTCACACCAGTGGGCAATCCAACCGGGGCACCGGCCCAGTGCGAAGATAACGGTGAACATCGCGGTGGGAATGCCGATAGCTTGCAGAATCAGACCTGAGTAAAAGTCGACGTTGGGGTACAGCTTGCGATCAGCAAAATAGCTGTCTTCGATGGCGATACGCTCCAAGCGCTTGGCTACCGCCAGCAGAGGCTCGCCTTCTTTGCCCAATTCTTTCAGAACTTCGTCCGCTGAAATCTTCATCACGCGGGCGCGTGGGTCGAAGTTTTTGTAGACGCGGTGGCCAAAGCCCATCAGGCGGAATGGGTCGTCGCGGTCTTTCGCGCGGTCGATGAAGGTGTCGATATTGCTTACATCGCCAATTTCATTCAGCATCTCCAGTACTGCTTCGTTGGCGCCACCGTGTGAAGGGCCCCACAGCGCGGTAACGCCAGCGGCGATAGCAGCGAAGGGGTTGGTGCCGGTTGAGCCAGATAAACGCACGGTAGAAGTTGATGCGTTTTGCTCGTGGTCAGCGTGCAGGATGAAAATGCGGTCCATGGCTTTCGCCAAGGTGGGGTTAACTTTGGCGTCGAGGCTGCCGTCACCAAAGGTCATGTTCAAGAAGTTCTCTGCGTAATTCAGATCAGCGCGCGGAGCGATGAAGTCCAAGCCCTTGCTAAATCGGTAGCCCATAGCGGCCAGGGTAGGGGTCTTGGCGATCACTTGCATGGCCACTTTGCGACGGCTCTCAGGATCGTTGTTGTCGATGTCGCTGTGGTAGCGGGCTGCCAGAACGCCAAATGCCGAGGTCAAAATAGCCATCGGGTGAGCGTCGCGAGGGAAGGCGCTGTAGACATTGGCGAATTGATCATCAACAGCCATTTCAGCGTTAATTTCAGCTTCGAATGCGGCCAGTTGCTCTGCGTTGGGCAATTCGCCGTTCAATAATAAGTAGCAAACTTCCATGTGGGTAGATTGCTCAGCCAATTGGTCGATAGGGTAGCCGCCGTGCAACAAAATACCTTGGTCGCCATCGATATAGGTCAGCTTTGATTCACACGCCGCGGTTGAAACGAAACCGGGGTCGTAAGTGAAGCAGCCCTGTGAAGTGAGCTTGGCGACGTCTACTACGTCTGGGCCAAGGTTACCTGAGTGAATGGGCAGTTCGATGTTGTTGCCATTCACAGTGAGGGTTGCACTGCGGTCAGTCATAAAAGCTCCTATTACCTCGTTGCATAACGCCGGTGCATTGCCGGGTTACTTTGGATTGGTACAAAGACATGTTAGGTCCTTATACGCATAAAAAGGACGGCAAGTATAAACCAAAATACAGGGTGGCTGACTAGTCGTGTTACCAATATTTGCCACAGTCGCATTTTCAAAGTGCTACCTTTTGCGGATATCCCTAGTATTAGTGGGCTTTTGCTGAAAATTAGATGTTACTAAAGTACACATTTTAATGTGACTAAATGGGTTTTTGCTTTGTGTTTTTGTGTCCCAGCCCATATAATTCGGCCGTTTTGTAAAGTGTGTAAACCATTTTGCATTCGTATGTTCACGTCCCGTAACGTCCATGTATTGGACACTGATATAAGTGTGTATAGCCGTGACTGATAAAAGACCCGTAAACTTAGATTTGAACGCGTTTCATTTCCCCCTTCCCGCCATTGCGTCAATTTCACACCGTGTTTCTGGTGTTGCCCTTGTCGTAGGTATTGGCATTCTTATTTACATGTTAGATCAATCCCTCGCTAGTGAAGCCAGCTTTAACGAGTTGAAAGAGTGCATGACCTCTTTCTGGGCCAAGCTTATCGTTTGGGGTGTGTTGTCTGCTTTGATTTACCACTCAGTTGCCGGTGTTAAGCACTTGGTGATGGATGCGGGTTTCGGTGAAACCCTTGAAGGTGGTCAAATTGCAGCCAAAATCGTGTTTGCCGTGTCGGCAGTGTTGATCGTTTTGGGAGGTCTGTGGATATGGTAACTTCAATTACTAGCTATGGCCGCAGTGGCACTGCGGACTGGTTGATGCAGCGTGTTAGCGCCGTCATCCTGTTGGCTTACTTTTTGTGTATTGGTGGCTTCCTAGTCACTACACCAGATCTGAGTTTTGACGTTTGGTCATCCTACTTTAATACCCGCGCAATGCGTATCTTCAGTCTGTTGGCGATCATCTCTATCGCAGCGCACGCGTGGATCGGTATCTGGGGTGTGTCGACTGACTACCTGACTACCCGCATGGCTGGCGCCAATGGCGATACACTGCGTTGGATCTTCCAAGCGGCCTGCGCCGTACTGATCTTCGTGTATTTTGTTTGGACTATTGAAATTCTCTGGGGCGTCTAATTATGGCAAACATCAGAACAATGACATTTGACGCGATCGTTGTCGGTGGTGGCGGTGCAGGTATGCGCGCATCGCTGCAGATGGCACAGTCTGGTTTCAAGACAGCGGTTGTGACTAAAGTATTCCCAACCCGTTCGCACACAGTATCTGCCCAGGGCGGTATTACTTGTGCGATCGCATCTGCGGATCCCAATGACGATTGGCGCTGGCACATGTACGACACCGTTAAGGGGTCTGACTACATCGGTGACCAAGACGCGATCGAGTATATGTGTAGCGTTGGCCCTGAGGCTATTTTTGAGCTTGAGCACATGGGTCTGCCTTTCTCGCGCACCGAAGAAGGCCGCATTTATCAGCGTCCTTTCGGCGGTCAGTCGAAAAACTTCGGTGAAGGTGGTCAAGCGGCGCGTACTTGTGCGGCTGCTGACCGTACCGGTCACGCCCTGTTGCACACCTTGTACCAAGCAAACCTGAAAAACGGCACCGTATTCCTTAACGAGTGGTACGCGGTAGATTTGGTGAAAAATGCCAAAGGCGCTGTGGTAGGTATCATTGCGCTGTGCATCGAAAACGGTGAAACCGTCTTTATTAAGTCAAAAGCGACCGTTCTTGCGACTGGTGGTGCAGGCCGTATTTACGCCTCTACGACTAACGCGCACATCAACACTGGTGACGGTGTGGGTATGGCTTTGCGCGCTGGCTTCCCTGTGCAAGATATCGAAATGTGGCAGTTCCACCCGACCGGCATTCACGGTGCGGGCACCCTGGTAACCGAAGGTTGCCGTGGAGAAGGTGGCTACCTGATCAATAAAGATGGTGAGCGCTTCATGGAGCGTTACGCGCCAAACGCTAAAGACTTGGCGGGCCGTGACGTTGTAGCTCGTGCGATGACGCTGGAAATCCTGGCTGGCCGCGGCTGTGGCCCAGAGGGCGACCACGTGATGCTGAAACTGGATCACCTGGGTGAGGAAGTGCTGGAAAGCCGCTTGCCTGGCATTTGCGAATTGTCTCGTACTTTCGCACACGTCGATCCGGTCAAGGCGCCGATCCCTGTAGTTCCCACCTGTCACTACATGATGGGCGGTGTGCCTACCAATGTTAACGGTCAGGCTTTGACCATTGATGCAGCTGGCAACGACGTTGTTATTGACGGTTTATATGCCTGTGGCGAAGTGGCGTGTGTATCGGTACACGGCGCTAACCGCCTGGGCGGTAACTCACTGCTCGACTTGGTCGTTTTCGGCCGTGCGGCAGGTCTGTATATCGAAAAAGCGCTGCGTGAAGGCATCGAGTTAGATGAGGCTTCGCAGAGCGATATCGAAGCGGCTATGGCGCGCTTGAATAAAGTTAACGCTAGCAATGACGGTGAGTCTGTCGCTGCGCTGCGCAAAGAATTGCAAACCATTATGCAAAACTACTTCGGTGTATTCCGCAATGGCGAATACATGAAGAAGGGTGTGGAGCAACTGGCGCAATTGCGCGATCGTATATACAACGTGAAGTTGGAAGATAAGAGCGATGCTTTCAATACTGCACGTATTGAAGCGCTTGAATTGGCTAACCTGTTCGAAGTCGCCGAAGCAACCGCGATTACCGCTGAAGCTCGCGACGAAAGCCGCGGTGCGCACGCGCGTGAAGACTTTACCGAGCGCGATGACGAAAACTGGTTGTGTCACTCAATTTACTCGCCTGTCGACAAGTCAGTTGGCAAGCGCGCAGTAAACTTTGCGCCCAAAACCATGGACGCCTTCCAGCCCAAAGTACGCACCTACTAAGAGGATGTGAGATAGATGTTGAACGTAAGTATTTATCGCTACAACCCAGCGACTGACAAAGCGCCTTACATGCAAGACATCCAGGTAGACACTGGTGGTCGCGACATGATGGTATTGGATTTGCTGGAACTGGTTAAAACCACTGACACCACCATGTCTTACCGTCGTTCATGCCGTGAAGGCGTGTGCGGTTCAGACGGTGTCAACATGAACGGTAAAAATGGCTTGGCTTGTATCACGCCGCTGTCTGAAGTGGTTAAAAACAACAAATTGGTATTGCGCCCATTGCCTGGTCTGCCTGTGATTCGCGACTTGGTGGTCGACATGGGTCAGTTCTACAAGCAGTACGAAAAGGTTAAGCCTTTCTTGCTGAACGATACGCCAGCACCCGCTATCGAGCGTCTGCAATCACCCGAAGATCGCGCTAAGTTGGATGGCCTGTACGAGTGTATCTTGTGCGCGTGCTGTTCAACCGCTTGTCCTTCGTTCTGGTGGAACCCCGATCGCTTTATCGGTCCTTCAGGTTTGTTGCAGGCCTACCGCTTCTTGGCGGACAGCCGTGACGAAGCTACCGAGCAGCGATTGGCTGACTTGGATGATCCCTTCAGTGTTTTCCGCTGTCACGGCATCCAAAACTGTGTTTCAGTTTGCCCCAAGGGTTTGAACCCTACCAAGGCAATTGGTCACATTAGAAACATGTTGTTGGGAAGGGCGACCTAATCGCTTAACAGCAGTTAAAAATTGCTTTAGAATCCCGCATCTAACTTGGGTCGCTCTCGGGCGACCCATTTACTAATATCAACTTCAAATTGTGAAGTTGAGATGATGTTGGCGGCGATCCCGTTGACGTGATTTTAGTATTGACCGAAATGGTCTGAGGAACCCAAATGCAAGAGGGCATGATGGAGCTTTTCTTTAAAAGCTCGCACATCTCAGGTGGTAACGCCGCTTACGTCGAAGATTTATACGAACAATTCCTCGTTGACGCTAATTCTGTCCCTGAAGAGTGGCGCAACTACTTCGAACAACTCCCCGTTGTACAAGATGCTCTTCCTGTACAAGACATACCTCACTCAACCATCCGCCAACAATTTGAACTGCTCGCCAAACAGCGTTTGCGTCCTGTTGCTGCGTCTTTGGATTCTCATCACGCCACGGAGTACGAGCGCAAGCAAGTACGCGTGTTGCAGTTGATCAGTGCCTACCGTCAGCGCGGCCACCAAAAAGCTAACCTCGATCCACTTGGTCTTTGGAAGCGTCCGGTACCCGCGGATTTGGAACTGGGCTTCCACCAGTTAACCCAGGCTGATTACGACACACTGTTCCAGACGGGTGTTTTCTACATTGGCAAGGAAGAGGCGACCCTCAAAGAAATTTACGAAGCACTGGAGAAGACCTACTGTCAGTCTGTCGGTGCTGAGTTCATGCACATGGTGTCGACCGAAGAACGCACCTGGTTGCAACAGCGCATGGACAGTGTCCGTTCCGCGCCTGAGTATTCAAAAGAAGCTAAATTGCACCTGCTCGAGCGTCTGACCGCGGCTGAGGGCTTGGAAAAGTATCTGGGCTCTAAATACCCCGGCACCAAGCGCTTTGGTTTGGAAGGTGGCGAGAGCTTGATCCCGATGATGGATGCGCTCATCCAGCGCGCCGGTTCATACGGTACCAAGGAAGTTGTCATTGGTATGGCGCACCGTGGTCGTTTGAACGTGTTGGTTAATATCCTTGGTAAGAACCCCTCGATTTTGTTTGATGAGTTCGAAGGCAAGGTCGAATACAAGGGCTCCGCTGATGTTAAATACCACCAAGGTTTCTCGTCTAACGTGATGACCGAAGGCGGTGAAATGCACTTGGCGATGGCGTTTAACCCCTCGCACTTGGAAATTGTTTCACCTGTGGTTGAAGGTTCTGTGCGCGCTCGTCAAGACCGTCGTAAAGACAAAGACGGCGGTTTGGTTGTGCCAGTGTGTATCCACGGTGACGCGGCGTTCGCCGGTCAAGGCGTGGTCATGGAAACCTTCCAGATGTCACAGACCCGTGCCTACGGCACCGGCGGTACTGTTCACATCGTGATTAACAACCAAGTTGGCTTTACCACCAGCAAACAAGAAGACGCGCGCTCTACTGAGTACTGTACAGATATTGCCAAAATGGTTCAGGCGCCAATCTTCCACGTGAACGGCGACGATCCAGAAGCGGTATTGTTTGTGACCAACTTAGCGGTCGACTTCCGTCAAACCTTCAAGAAAGACGTGGTGATCGATTTAATCTGCTACCGTCGTCGCGGCCACAACGAAGCTGATGAGCCATCAGGTACTCAGCCGTTGATGTACCAGAAAATTAAGGTACAAAAAACGACCCGCGACCTGTACGCTGAAAAACTGATCGCGCAAAACATTTTGAGCAAAGCGGATGACCAAGATTTGGTTAACGAATACCGCGATGCGCTCGATACCGGTAAGCACGTTGCCAAGAGTCTGGTGTTGGAGCCTAACACTGAGCTGTTTGTTGACTGGACACCTTACCTGGGTCACGAGTACTGGTCTTCAGAAGTCGATACAACCCTTCCTGTGCCCAAGTTGCAGGAACTGGGTAACAAATTATTGCAGATTCCCGAGGGCTTCTCGGTGCAGCGTCAGGTACAGAAAGTGTATCAAGACCGCGCCCTGATGGCGGCGGGTGGCGAGCCTATTAACTGGGGCTTCGCTGAATTGTTGGCGTACGCTTCGTTGTTGGATGTTGGTCAGCCGATTCGCTTGACGGGTCAAGACGTTGGCCGCGGTACGTTCTCGCACCGTCACGCTGCGCTGCACAGCCAAAAAGACGCTAGCACTTATGTGCCACTGCAGAACCTGTCTGAGGATCAACCCAGCTTCACCATTCACGATTCTTTCCTGTCGGAAGAGGCGGTGTTGGCCTTTGAATACGGTTACGCGACAACGACCCCAAGTGCACTTGTGATTTGGGAAGCGCAGTTCGGTGACTTTGCCAACGGTGCGCAAGTGGTTATCGACCAGTTCATTACCAGTGGTGAGCACAAGTGGTCACGTGTTTGCGGTTTGACCATGTTGTTGCCACACGGCTACGAAGGTCAGGGCCCTGAGCACTCATCGGCACGTCTTGAGCGCTTCCTGCAATTGTGTGCTGAGCACAACATTCAAGTAGTGGTGCCTTCAACGCCTGCACAGGTCTTCCACATGCTGCGTCGCCAAGCTTTGCGTATGATTCGCAAGCCTCTGGTGGTGATGTCACCGAAGAGTTTGCTGCGTCACAAAGAAGTGACCTCAACCCTGGATGAATTGGCCAATGGTCGTTTCGAGTGTGTGTTGGGTGAAACCGATAACCACGATCCTGCCAAGGTCACCCGTATGGTTATCTGTAGCGGCAAACTCTATTATGAGTTGCGCGCGGCACGCCGTGAAAACAACATGGAACACGTGGCAATTATCCGCCTCGAACAGCTGTATCCCTTCCCAGAAGAGGATATGGCGCGCGTACTGGCGCCATACACTAATCTCAAAGAGATTGTTTGGTCGCAGGAAGAGCCACAAAACCAAGGTGCTTGGTACTCTAGCCAACACCACATGCGCAATGTAATTCACAAGCACGACCCGAATTTGTACCTCGAGTACGCAGGTCGCGCCGCATCAGCGTCGCCCGCAGCAGGTTACATGGCATTGCACGTTAAAGAACAAGAGCACGTTGTTAACAGCGCGCTTGGCTTAGCATAAGTTACATCGCAACAAGGAAACTCAACGACATGGCGATTGAAATTAAAGCTCCTCAGTTCCCCGAGTCTGTAGCCGACGGCACCGTTGCTACTTGGTACAAAAAAGTTGGTGAATCAGTATCGCGCGACGAACTGATTGTCGATATCGAAACCGATAAAGTGGTTCTCGAAATCGTCGCTCCCGAAGACGGTGTAATTAGCGAAATCATCAAAGGCGAGGGCGATACCGTTCTGAGCGAAGAACTGATTGCGTACTTTGAAGCTGGCGCAGCCGGTAGCACCGCAGCACCAGCTGCGGCAGAAGAAGCCTCAGCGCCAGCCGCGGCTGCTTCAGGCGAGGTTAAAGCTAGCCCAGCTGCACGTCAGATGATCGAAGAGAAAGGTTTGGATGCGAGCAAAATCGCGGCCAGCGGTAAAGGCGGCGTCATCACCAAAGAAGACGTCGTAGCCGCCGTTAGCAACGCGCCTGCAGCAGCGCCTAAAGCCGCTCCAGCTGCGCCAGCTGCACCTGCTATCCCAGCGGGTGAGCGCGTTGAAAAGCGCGTACAAATGACCCGTATGCGCGCACGTATTGCCGAGCGTCTGTTGGACGCCAAGCAAAGTACTGCGATGCTGACAACGTTCAACGAAGTGAACATGAAGCCGGTGATGGATCTGCGTAACCAGTACAAAGATCTGTTTGAAAAGACCCACAACGGCACACGTTTGGGCTTTATGGGCTTCTTTGTTAAAGCCGCTACCGAAGCGTTGAAGCGTTTCCCCGCGGTTAATGCCTCAATCGACGGCAACGACATCGTTTACCACGGCTACCAAGACATCGGTATCGCAGTATCTACCGAGAAAGGTCTGGTGGTACCCATTTTGCGCGATACCGACAACATGGGTCTGGCCGACATCGAAAATAAAGTCCGTGAATACGGTTTGAAAGGCCGCGATGGCAAATTGACCATCGAAGAAATGCAGGGTGGTACTTTCACCATCACCAACGGTGGCGTATTCGGTTCGCTCATGTCTACCCCCATCTTGAATCCACCCCAGTCAGCTATTCTGGGCATGCACAAGATTCAAGAACGCCCCATGGCGGTGAATGGCAAGGTAGAAATTTTGCCAATGATGTACTTGGCGCTTTCATACGATCACCGTTTGATCGACGGTAAAGACTCAGTGCAATTCTTGGTTACCATCAAAGAATTGCTAGAAGATCCAGCGCGTATCCTGTTGGACGTGTAATTACATAGAACCCGCTACGGCGGGTTTCTTCGTTAGAAAATATTGAGATTGGAAGAAAAAATGTCACAAAAATTTGATGTTGTAGTGATTGGTGCAGGCCCTGGCGGTTACGTTGCAGCTATTCGTGCGGCCCAATTGGGTCTGAAAACGGCCTGTGTTGAAAAGTGGGTCAGCGACGATGGCAAGGCAACCCTCGGCGGTACTTGCTTGAACGTGGGTTGTATCCCTTCAAAAGCCCTGCTGGATAGCACACACAAATACCACGATGCCGCCCATGACTACGCAGTGCACGGTATTAACATCGAAGGTATTAAATTCGACGTAGAGCAGATGATGGCACGTAAGCGCCAAATCGTGGGTCAATTAACTGGCGGTATCGCAGGTCTGTTCAAGCACAATGGTGTCACGCTGCTGCAAGGTGCTGGTAAGTTGTTGGCTGGCCGTCAGGTCGAAGTGACTGCCCAGGATGGTTCTGTATCGGTCGTCGACGCCGACAACGTGATCATCGCTGCCGGTTCTGTGCCTGTTGAAATTCCACCTGCACCTTTGACTGAAGGCATTGTGGTTGATTCGACCGGTGCGTTGGAATTCACCGAAGTACCCAAGCGCTTGGGCGTGATTGGTGCGGGCGTTATCGGCTTGGAGTTGGGTTCGGTATGGAACCGTTTGGGTTCGGAAGTTGTGGTTATCGAAGCGATGGATTCATTCCTAGGCGCTGTTGACCAGCAAGTGGCTAAAGAAGCGAAGAAAATCTTCACCAAGCAAGGTTTGGATATTCGCTTGAGCGCGCGCGTAACTGGCACCGAGATCGACGAGAAAGCCGGTACTGTTACTGTGATCTACCAAGATGCCAAAGGCGAGCAGCGCGAGACCTTCGACAAGTTGATCGTGTGTGTGGGCCGTCGTCCCAACACTAAAAATATCCTGGCAGCAGATTGCGGCGTCACCATGGATGAGCGCGGTTTCATCTACGTGAATGATTTCTGTGCTACTGAAGCGCCTGGCGTTTACGCAGTAGGCGACGTGGTTCGCGGTCCTATGCTGGCACACAAAGCGTCGGAAGAGGGCGTGATGGTTGCCGAGCGTATCGCGGGCAAGAAAGCTCAAATGAACTACGACTGCATCCCCGGTGTTATTTACACCCACCCAGAAATTGCCTGGGTTGGCAAAACCGAAGAGCAGCTGAAAGCCGCTGGCGAAAACTACAAAGTGGGCGTGTTCCCCTTTGCCGCCACGGGCCGTGCACTGGCTGCTAACGATTCAGCCGGTATGGTGAAGATGATCGCTCACGCCGACACTGACCGTATCTTGGGTTGCCACATCATTGGCCCCAGTGCGGCGGATCTTTGCCAACAGGTAGTGATCGCCATGGAATTTGGCTCAAGCGCCGAAGACATCGGTTTGACCGTATTCGGTCACCCAACACTGTCTGAAGCTGTCCACGAAGCGGCCCTGGCTGTTAATGGTCACGCTATCCACATGGCTAATCGCAAAAAACGTTAGTTAGTAGATTTTTCGATTCGATAAGAATATAAAACAATCGATTGGGGGCCCCGCGATAGTGGGGCCGTTTAATGATAATCGCCACAAAATGGCGAACATAATGGTAGGAAACTATGAACCTTCATGAGTATCAGGGCAAACAACTGTTTGCTGAATACGGCTTGCCCGTTTCGGTCGGTTTCGCTTGCGACACCCCCGAAGAAGCCGCACAAGCTGCCGATCGTATCGGCGGTGACAAGTGGGTAGTAAAAGCACAAGTTCACGCTGGTGGCCGCGGTAAAGCGGGCGGTGTCAAGCTGGTAGACAGCAAAGATGAAATCCGCGCGTTTGCACAGCAGTGGTTGGGCAAAAACCTGGTAACCTACCAAACTGATGAAAACGGCCAGCCCGTTAGCAAAATTCTGGTTGAATCTTGCACCGACATCGCTGAAGAGCTGTACCTGGGTGCCGTTGTAGACCGCTCAACTCGCCGTGTTGTATTCATGGCCTCTACCGAAGGTGGTGTTGAGATTGAGAAGGTTGCTGAAGAAACTCCCGAGAAAATTCTCAAAGCGACTATCGACCCCTTAACTGGCCCCATGCCTTTCCAAGGTCGTGAGTTGGCATTCAAACTGGGTCTGAAAGGTCCTCAAGTAAACCAGTTCGTGAAAATCTTCATGGGCTTGGCGCAAATGTTTGAAGACAAAGATTTGGCGCTGATCGAGATCAACCCTCTGGTGATCACCGACGAAGGCAATCTGCACTGCTTGGACGCTAAAATTGGCGTCGACGGCAACGCACTGTACCGTCAAGCGCAATTGCGCGAAATGAATGACCCCAGCCAAGAAGACGCTCGCGAAGCTCACGCCGCACAGTGGGAACTGAACTACGTAGCGCTGGATGGCACTATCGGCTGCATGGTGAACGGCGCTGGTCTGGCCATGGGCACCATGGACATCGTTGCTCTGCACGGTGGTTTCCCCGCTAACTTCCTCGACGTGGGCGGCGGTGCAACTAAAGAGCGTGTCACTGAAGCGTTCAAGATCATTCTGTCTGACAGCAATGTAAAAGCCGTTCTGGTTAACATCTTCGGCGGTATTGTTCGCTGTGACCTGATCGCAGAAGGCATCATCGGCGCTGTGAAAGAAGTAGGCGTAAACGTACCTGTTGTTGTGCGTTTGGAAGGTAACAACGCTGACTTGGGTGCCAAGGTTCTGGCTGAATCAGGCCTCGACATCATCGCAGCAACCAGCTTGACCGATGCGGCTCAGCAAGCTGTTAAAGCAGCTAACGCATAAGTAGGGGACACACAGTAATGAGTATTTTGATCGACAAAAACACCAAAGTGATCTGCCAGGGTTTCACTGGCTCTCAGGGTACTATGCACTCTGAGCAATCTATCGCTTACGGTACACAAATGGTTGGTGGTGTGACTCCCGGTAAAGGTGGCCAAACCCACCTCGGTTTGCCTGTTTTCAACACTGTCGCTGAAGCAGTTGAAGCCACTGGTGCTGACGCCTCTGTGATCTACGTACCTGCGCCTTTCTGTAAGGATTCTATCCTGGAAGCGGCCTACGCTGGCATCAAGCTGGTGGTATGTATCACCGAAGGCATTCCTACTCTGGATATGCTGCAAGCGAAAGTGAAGTGTGACGAGTTGGGCGTTCGCCTAATCGGCCCTAACTGCCCCGGCGTGATCACTCCCGGTGAGTGCAAAATCGGCATTATGCCCGGTCACATTCACTTGCCCGGTAAAGTAGGCATCGTGTCTCGTTCAGGCACCCTGACTTACGAAGCGGTTAAGCAAACCACTGACGCTGGCTTCGGTCAGTCTACCTGTGTAGGTATCGGTGGCGATCCAATCCCCGGTTCTAACTTCATCGACATTCTGGAAATGTTCCAGAAAGATCCCGCCACTGAAGCGATCGTTATGATCGGTGAGATTGGTGGTACTGCAGAAGAAGAAGCGGCGGCTTACATCAAAGCTAACGTGACCAAGCCTGTTGTGTCTTACATTGCCGGTGTGACTGCACCTAAAGGCAAGCGTATGGGCCACGCTGGTGCAATTATTTCTGGTGGTAAAGGTACCGCTGATGAGAAATTTGCTGCACTGGAAGATGCAGGTGTGAAAACTGTTCGAAGCTTGGCCGAAATCGGCTCAGCGCTGGCAGAGATCACTGGTTGGGAAATGAAGTAATTCATCCCCACCGCACCATGAAAAGGCAGCCTCGGCTGCCTTTTTTTTGGCCAAGGATGGCCTTATGTCCCGGAGGGCAGGACGCCCGAGAGGGACGTGTGACGTCATACCCGCCATCCATGGCGGTAAAGCCCGAGAGGGACGTGTGACGTCATACCCCCATCCTGTGGGACCTTATTCGCCCTTCCTGTGGGACCTTGTTCGCCCCTCCTGTGGGACCTTGTTCGAAGAACAAGGGAACTACTAACACCTAATCTTTAATGATGCCACTACATACACCGCCGAACCGCCGTGAACCCATCCATGGAGGCTAAACGGCAGCATCCATGCTGCCGATTTTCGGCCTGTGTATGTGAGCGGCATCTTGAAACTATTTGCTAACCTGATTGCATCTATGGCCTAGCACATTGTTTCGAAATGCCATGTGTATATTTAAGCAGACTGTCTCGAGACAGGATGTCGAGAGCAAGCCCCCAGGGATGGGTTCACGGCGTGTCTGCGTAATATATACTGGCATTAGCTCAATGTTGTATGGATTCCCTTGTTCTACGAACACAAAATCGTCTGGAACGATTTTGAATAACGAAGTTACCCCAACGGGGTGAGCCCCATGGATGGGGCGAATAAGGTCCCACAGGAAGGGCGAATAAGGTCCCGCCGGGGGAAGTCACAAAAAATTGTTCTGACACCTTGAAAGCTCAAGCCGCGCCCCCATTGATGAAGCATTGGCAACATCAACAGGAGGAATAAGGACAAATGACCGCCGCCAAACAAACCATGGGTTTCCAAACAGAAGCCAAACAGCTTCTGCACCTGATGATTCACTCGCTGTATAGCAACAAAGAAATCTTCCTGCGCGAGCTGATCTCAAACGCGTCTGACGCCGCCGATAAGCTGCGTTTCGAGGCGCTGAAAAACGCTGAGTTGTTCGAGAACGATCCCGATCTTGCGATCACCGTTGAATTCGACAAAGACGCCAAGACCATCACCATTAGCGATAACGGTATCGGCATGAGCCGCGACGAGGTTATTGCCAACCTCGGTACTATCGCCAAGTCTGGCACTGCGCAGTTCCTGAAAGAGCTCAGTGGCGACGAGAAAAAAGATTCACAACTGATTGGCCAATTCGGGGTAGGTTTTTACTCTGCCTTTATCGTCGCCGACAGCGTAACCGTAGAAACACGCCGTGCCGGCGCCGCTAAGAACGAAGCGGTACGTTGGCAGTCGAGCGGTGAAGCAGAATTTAGCGTGGAAGACATCGAGCGTGAAGCGCGTGGTACGTCGATTACCCTGCACCTGAAAGATGAAGCGCTGGAATTTGCCGACAACTACCGTCTGCGTAACATCATTAAGAAGTACTCCGATCATATTTCGCTGCCGGTGAAAATGGCTGCGCTGCCTGATCCTTCAGCCGAAGAGGGTGAAGACAAGCCTGCAGAGACCGTCTTAGAGGCCGTTAACGAAGCGAAAGCACTGTGGACTCGCCCTCGCACAGACGTGAGCGATGAAGAGTACCAGGCCTTCTATAAGCACGTTAGTCACGACTACGACGATGCTGCGACCTGGAGCCACAACAAGGTCGAAGGTAAGTTGGAATACACTAGTTTGCTTTACGTGCCCAAGCGCGCGCCGTTTGATTTGTGGAACCGCGATGGTCAGCGTGGTTTGAAGCTGTACGTGCAGCGTACCTTCATCATGGACGAAGCCGAGCAGTTCCTGCCCATGTACCTGCGCTTTATCAAGGGTGTGGTTGACTCTAACGACCTGTCACTCAACGTATCACGTGAAATCCTGCAGAAAGACAGCGTTGTCGAGTCGATGAAATCGGCTTTAACCAAGCGTGCCTTGGACATGCTGAGCAAATTGGCCAAGAGCGATGCCGAAGCCTATCAAGGTATTTGGGATGCCTTCGGTGAAGTATTGAAAGAAGGCCCCGGTGAAGATTTCGCCAACCGCGAAAAAATTGCCGCCTTGTTCCGCTTTGCCACCACCAAGTCGGAAGGTCAGGTGCAGAACCAATCCTTGGCCGACTACGTTGGCCGCATGACCGAAGGTCAGAGCAAGATTTACTACATTACGGCGGAAAACTACAACACCGCCATCAATAGCCCGCACTTAGAAGTATTCAAGAAGAAAGGCGTTGAAGTGTTGTTGCTAACCAATCGCATCGACGAGTGGATGATCTCGCAGCTGAATGAATTCGACGGCAAGGCCTTCCAAGATGTCAGTAAAGGTAAACTAGACCTCGGCGAACTGGAAACCGAAGAAGATAAGCAAGAGCAGGAAAAACTGTCTGAGCAGAGCAAGGATCTGATCGAACGCGTCAAAAACAGCTTGGGCGAGCGCGTTGCCGACGTGCGCGTAACCACGCGTTTGACCGATTCGCCTGCCTGTTTGGCGGTGGGTGAATTCGATCTCGGCTTGCAGATGCGTCGCTTGCTGGAGCAAGCAGGGCAGGAAGTCCCCGATACCAAACCGGTATTTGAGATCAATCCTCAACACCCCTTGGTGGAGCGTCTGGACCAAGAGAGCGATGAGGATCGCTTCCACGATTTGACCGCCATTCTGTTCGATCAGGCCCAATTGGCCGAAGGTGGCAACTTGAATGATCCTGCGGCCTACGTCAATCGTCTCAACAAGCTGCTGTTGCAGATGAGCGCCTAAACCCTATGCGGCTCGTTATCATGCGGCACGGAAGTGCCGCTATGGTTGCCCCCAGCGATGCGCTTCGCCCACTCACCGAAAGTGGTGAAGATGAGGCGCACCGCGCGAGCCGCCAATTTCCTTTTGAGCCAACAGTGATCTATCACAGCTCACTGCTGCGCGCCGAGCAAACCGCTCGTATTCTCGCATCGTATTATCCTCAGGCAACATTGATTCAAGTCGATTGGTTGGTGCCGGAGGCAATACCCGCGGATGTGGTTGAGCATCTTGAAAGTAGCGAGGGCGATATCGCGCTCGTGTCCCATCAACCGCTGGTGTCCTCGCTTGCGGCACTGCTTGTACAAGGCAGCGCGCGCTACGGCCACGACATGCCGTTTTTGCGGCCAGCCAACTTTTTAGAGCTTCACGCCGAGGTATTTGCGGCGGGATGCGCCGATTTGGTCAATACTTACTTGTAAATCTTAAGGAAAGTTACCATGCGCAGCGGCTTGTTTGTTCTTCTCAGCCTTCTATCTCTATCGCTTCACGCGGCGCCCATGTACCCCGGTGCCAGTATGTTTGAAAGCTCACGCTTGACGGATACCCGTTTCACCCTGGCGGTGGGCGGGATGGAAAAGCAAGACGGTGTATGGCAGCCAGAAAAAACGCTGAAAGTATCGGTTGATGGTCGTCGCGACACCCATGAAATAGGTTACGAAGCGAGCACCCAAGAGGTCTTTGAATACTATTCAAATGCCTTCAAACCTGTCGTTGTGAAGCAATTGTTTAGCTGTGAGGCACTCGACTGCGGCAGCAGTGCTCAGTGGGCCAATGGTTATTTTGGTGTGCGCGAGTTGTATGGCCCAGACCGTGGACAGCGGCTTAATGTCTGGTTGGTGGAAGAGGGTGGCCAACAACAAGTGGTGACGCTGTATGTCATACAGCGCGGTAACCGTAAAGTTTACGCCCACATCGACCAATTTGATTTGTTATCACCTATGCAAGTTGAGGCGCCTCGAGCACAGATTGTCGCCACGGTATTTGATGTTGAGGCCATGCGCAGCGACGAAATGCGCGACTTGGCTCGCCAAATTCGTCTTGAGCAACAGCAAGACGTAGATATATGGTTGGTGGGTCACGCCTACGGCAGTGCTGACCAAGCCGTTAATGAAGAGACCGGCGAATCGCTCGCCTCCGCGCTGGGCGAAAAATTGAGCTTGCTGGGGCTGCAAGGCTTAAAATTGGCATCTGTAGGTATGTTAGCTCCTTTGGGAGAAGCCACTGTTGATAGAGTCGTCGTTTTAGCGACACTTAAAAACGAATAAGGGCTGCCGAAGCAGCCTTTGAGTAACACAACATTTAGTCGCGTATCAGCGACATGAACTCGGCGCGGGTACTGATATCTGTTTGGAAGGTACCTTTCATCGCTGAGGTTTTCATTGACGAGTTTTGCTTTTCCACACCGCGCATCATCATGCACATGTGTTTGGCTTCAATCACCACGCCGCAGCCTAATGCACCGGTAACATCCATAATGGTGTCGGCGATTTGAGTCGTGAGATTTTCTTGAATCTGCAGGCGGCGTGCAAACATATCGACGATGCGCGCCACTTTTGACAAGCCAAGTACCTTGCCGTTGGGAATGTAGGCTACGTGTGCTTTGCCGATGAAGGGCAGCAAGTGGTGCTCACACAGCGAATACAATTCGATATCTTTAACAACCACCATCTCGCTCGAGTCCGAGGGGAAGAGGGCGTTGTTAACCACTTCTTCCAACGACAGGTCGTAACCGCGGTTTAAGAATTTAAACGCTTTGGCAGCGCGGTCGGGGGTATCCAACAGGCCGGGGCGCTGCAGATCTTCACCGATTTCTTCGATGATTTTGGCAAAAGAATCTCGCATGAGCATCTCTCTATTTTGAATTGTGTGCGAATGGTAGCAGAAGCCCTTTAAGTGATAAACTTAGTTTTTTTCCAAGGGCTTATCAGAATGGACCACAGCGAGTTATACGAACTAAATACGATAAGGGATTGGCTGCGTTACAGTGTTAGTCAATTTTATTCGCACGATGTGTTCTTGGGGCATGGAACCAACGACCCTTGGCAGGAGGCGCGCCGCTTGGTGCTGCGGACACTGCAACTCCCCGTCGAGTCGGGCGACGATATCCTAGACGCACGTTTGATTCGTTCAGAAAAGGCCCTGTTGGCAGAACGCTTACACGCCCGCTGCGTGGATAAGGTTCCCACCGCCTATTTGCTCGGGGAAGCGGAGTTCGCAGGTATTAATTTTGTGGTGAGCCGCGATACCCTGGTACCGCGATCACCCTTTGCGGAACTCATTCTTAACCATTTTGAAGGCGTTGGTGAGCTGCCGCCCAATCCGCTGGTGCTGGATATGTGCACGGGCTCGGGCTGTATCGGCATTGCCTGTGCGCTGCATTTAGACGCCGAACAGGTCGATCTGGTTGATATTTCTCCCGAAGCACTCGCCATTGCCGATGAAAACGTCGCCATTTATGGTCTGGAAGATCGTGTTAACGTTGTCAGGTCAGACCTTTTCTGCCATGTGAGCGAACATCAGCGCTACGACATGATTGTGTCAAATCCACCCTATGTGGATGCCTATGATATGGCGACCTTGCCCGGTGAATACTTGCACGAACCCGCCCTGGGCTTGGCCGCAGGTGAAGACGGTCTGGCTTTGGTGCACACCATTCTTGCGCGTGCCGGGGAGTTTTTAACCCCTGAAGGTTTTTTGGTGGTCGAAGTGGGTAACTCTTGGCCGGCGCTGGAGGCGGCTTACCCTAACGTACCGTTCCGCTGGTTAGAATTTGAACGTGGCGGTCACGGTGTGTTTGTGCTGACCGCCGCGGAATTGGCCGAGCACTTTGGCAGTGCGGCGTAGCCACTGCTGCAGGTAGTACGTATAATCCCTTTTTTTTTGGTAGTGATGAGAAGTTATGTCAGGCAATAGTATTGGTAAACTATTTACGGTAAGCACGTTTGGAGAGAGCCACGGCCCCGCCTTAGGGTGTGTGATTGATGGTTGCCCACCCGGATTAGAGATCGACGTTGAATACATCCAGCGCGAGTTGGATCGCCGCAAACCTGGCACGTCGCGTTTTACCACCCAGCGCCGTGAAGACGATGAAGTAGAAATCTTGTCGGGTATGTTTGAGGGCAAAACGACCGGTACCTCTATCGGTTTGGTGATTCGCAACAAGGATCAACGTTCCAAGGACTACGCCAATATTGCCGAGACCTTCCGTCCCGCTCACGCTGACTACACCTACACACAAAAGTATGGCTTCCGCGATTACCGTGGCGGTGGCCGCTCATCAGCGCGCGAAACAGCTATGCGTGTTGCTGCCGGGGCCTTTGCCAAAAAGTACCTAGAAGATCGTTACGGCGTGAAAGTGCGCGGCTATATGTCGCAGCTTGGCCCGGTTAAGGTGGAGTTTAAGGATTGGAACGAAGTCGATAACAACCCCTTCTTTGCACCCAATGCCGAGGTCGTGCCCCAGTTGGAAGAGTACATGATTGCCCTCAACAAAGAGGGCAATTCGGTGGGTGCCAAAATTACCATCGTGGCAGAAGGTTTGCCACCAGGTCTGGGCGAGCCCGTGTTTGATCGTCTGGATGCTGAGATCGCCCACTCGTTGATGAGCATCAACGCGGTGAAAGGCGTGGAGATCGGCGACGGTTTTGACGCGGTAGCCCAGAAGGGCACCGAACACCGCGACGAGCTGACGCCGGAAGGCTTTGCCAGCAACCATGCTGGTGGCATTTTGGGTGGCATTTCTACTGGCCAAGACATCGTCGCCCACATCGCCTTGAAACCCACCTCGAGCATCCGTTTACCCGGTCAAAGCATCAATACCCGCGGTGAATCCATTGAAGTGGTCACCAAGGGTCGTCACGATCCTTGCGTAGGTGTACGCGCCACCCCGATTGCCGAAGCAATGATGGCCATCACCCTGTTGGATCACATGTTGCGTCACCGCGGCCAAAACGCCGACGTTACCTGCGAGACCCCCATTATCCCCGGCGCTCTTTAAGCCGGGGACGCTATGCCATACTGGCGACTATCGTCATTTTATTTCAGCTATTTCTTTGTCGCCGGCGTATGGATGCCGTTCTGCGCCTTGTACTTTGCCGATAAAGGCTTCGCCACACCGCAAATTGGTTTATTGGTGGCGATGATTTCCATTACACGTATTATTGCCCCCAATCTTTGGGGTTGGCTGGCCGACAAAACCCAGCGCCGTATGGCGATCGTCAAACTTGGGCTAATTAGCTCGCTAGCGATATTCAGCGCTATCTACGCCAGTGACAGCATGGCTTCCATGTTGTTGGTGGTTATGGGCTACACCTTTTTTCTTAATGCGGTAATGTCGCAGTTTGATGTGTTAACGCTGCGATTTTTGGCCGACCAACACGCTAAATACGGTGCTATTCGCCTCTGGGGTTCATTGGGCTTTGTAGCTGCCGTGCTTGCCGCGGGGTGGTTGTTCGATATGTTCAGCATTGCGGTGTTACCGCAGGTGTTAATTGCTGGACTGTTGGTGGCGGCTATCATCCCATGGACCTTGCAAGAGCCGGACGCCGAGCGACACGACGATGCGCCTCACAGCAGCCGAGCCTTTGTCGATACCCTGTGCAAACCCACCACCATCGCTTTTTTGGCGGCAGCGTTTTTGCTGCAAATTAGTCACGCGCCTTACTACACCTTCTTTTCGATCTATCTAGAAAACAACGGTTACACCCGCACTGAAATTGGATTGCTTTGGGCGTTTGCGGTAATGGCCGAAGTTGCCATGTTTACCCAAACCCATCGATTGCTTCGACGCTTTAGTGTTCGCTTGCTGATGTTCGTTTCGCTGAGCGTGGCCACTCTGCGCTGGTTGGGGACGGGGTTGTTGGCAGAGCACTTATTGATTTTGCTGGTGTTGCAGACACTTCATGCTTTTACTTTTGCGGTTTTTCACGCCGCCAGTGTTGACTTTGTCAGGCAGCACTTTCCCAAACGCAGTCAGGGCCAAGCCCAGAGCCTGCTCAACGCCACAGGGTTTGGGGCGGGTGCCGCGCTTGGCGCCTATGGCAGTGGCCTGTTGTGGGATGAGTGGGGTATGTTGACCTATTATCTGGCGGGCGGCGCAGCGGCTATCGGTGCGCTGGCAATCTGGTATTATGTGCATCCAGCCAAGGCAGAGACGATCTAATGCAACGCATTAAACGAATTTATAAGCGATATTTACGGACCATCATATTAGCCATTGCCGCGACGGCGACATTTGTGTGGTCGGCGATCGATATGTTTGGGGTAGATCCCAATGAGATGTGGCAGTTCTTTAAATTAAGCGCCATGGGCTTGCTGTTCATCGTCGCCGTGGCCGCCGTCTTGGCCACGGTAATGAAGTTGTTGCGCCGTTAGGCTAGGTCGATATCTATTCCTAAATTCAAACTGATATCATTGATATCGACCAGTAGGGCGTCGATATCCACCTGATCGGCTACTTGCACAATCACATCGGCTTCAAACATCGGGTCTCCACTCATCGCCGCGCTGGTGATACGGCTTTCCAACTGCACAACGTTGAAATTGTTTTGCTGCAGTGCCTGGCTAATCGATTTCACAATGCCGGGGCGGTCAGGACCAAGGATATGCAGTTCGATCTCCATCAAGTCCGCGCCGCTGTCTTCGCCGGTGTTTTCAGTGACTACCTGCAACCCTTCAGCCTTTAGCGATTGCAGTGACGCGCACAAACGCTCTCGCTTGGTATCTTCCACAGCGATCAAAACAATACCGGTAAACTTGCCAGCCAGTTGCGACAAATTACTCTCTAGCCAGTTGCCATCATGTTCGGATATGACATCTGCTAGGCGTTTGACTAAACCGGGCTTATCATCACCTATAAAGGTGAACACAATATGCTTTAACATGTGCTATGTTCCTTTTTGTTTGTGGATCAGTATAAACCTAACGCTGTGATCTTCCATATGGATTTTAAGGAGATATGTATGTTGTTGAAAAAGTTAATTAGCGTCGCCGCCGTCGGTGTTTTGATGAGCAGTTTGGTGCACGCTGACGCCTTGCAATCGGCTATCGATGGCGCCCATCGCAGCGATAAAAACAGCGCTCGTGATGTGTATCGCAAGCCCTATGAGACGCTGACATTTTTCGAAGTTAAACCCACCAATAAAGTGGTAGAGATTTGGCCGGGCGGTGGTTGGTATACCGAAATTTTAGCGCCTTACTTGATGGCGGAAGGCCACTTTGTCGCTGCCCATTTTCCTCCACAGGAGAAAGAGGGTTACTTTAAGCGCTCACTGGACGCCTACAATAAGAAGCTCGCCGCAAATCCTGAGGTGTATGGCAAGGTTGAGGTCACCGCGCTGCAGCCACCTACCTTCGATAAAATTACCGAGCCCGGCACCGCCGACAATGTATTGACCTTCCGCAACGTCCACAACTGGACCAAAATCGGCATCGATCAGATGATGTTTGACAGCTTCTTTGAAGCGCTCAAGCCCGGTGGAATTTTGGGTGTTGTTGAGCACCGTGCGCCGGAGGGATCAAGCCTTCAGTTCATGAAGGACAGCGGCTATGTCACTGAAGCCTACGTGATTAACTTGGCAGAAAACTCAGGCTTTGAATTAGTGGAAAGCGGTGATGTGCTGAACAACCCACTGGACACTAAGGATTACAAAGACGGCGTCTGGACATTGCCACCCACGCTGCGCTTAAAGGATAAAGATCGTGAAAAATATCTCGCTATCGGCGAGAGCGATCGCATGACCTTGAAGTTTGTTAAACCCGAGTGATTGCCATTCCCATCAATGAACTCTCTGCAGAGGCTCTGCAGGGAGTTTTAGAAGAGTTCGTCAATCGCGAGGGCACTGACTACGGTGAGTTAGAGTTGAGTTTGGCGCAAAAAACTCAGCAGTTAAAAAGCCAGTGGCAGCGGGGCAATATTGTGCTGGTTTTCGATCCTGAATCGGAGACCACCACCTTCATAAGCCGCGACGATTGGCGGCAGATTCAGACCCAATCTCAGTAGGTGTTCGGCGACTGATTTTGTGGGACAATTGCCGTTTTAGTGACGGAATGACATCATGTTTGATAGCGCAGATCACCAATTGGACGCCACCGGTCTGCTTTGCCCTGAGCCGGTGATGATGCTGCACAATAAAGTGCGCGATATGGCCAGTGGCGAAACCCTCTATGTGATCGCCACCGATCCTTCAACCCAGCGCGATATTCCCAAGTTTTGTATGTTTTTAGGCCACGAGTTGTTGCAGCAGGATGCCGACAGTGAGTGTTTCAAATATCTCATCAAAAAATGTTAGCCGAATCATTTTGTCCCACCTTTGACAGTCAGCATCTGGTCGAGATATTTAACCAGAACTTTGCCGCGTCTTTTCATACCGAGCTTGTCGCCGGAGGCAACGAGCCGCTTTACAGCCCGGCGCAAGGCCAACAAAAGGCGCGCATTGTATTTGCCCACGATTATTTCTCTAGCGCGCTGCACGAAATCTCACACTGGTTAATTGCCGGTGCTGAGCGCCGACAATTGGAAGACTACGGCTACTGGTATGCGCCTGATGGCCGCGACGCCAGCCAGCAGGCGGCCTTTGAAAAGGTGGAGGTAGCGCCACAAGCACTGGAGTGGATCTTAACGAAGGCGTGCGGTAAACCTTTTCGTTTGAGTTTGGACAACCTCAGTGGCGAATGCGGCGACAGTAAAGCATTTGCTGAAGCTGTGTTGCAGCGGGTAGGGGGCTTGGCCGAGCAGGGGTTACCTGAACGCGCCGCGCTGATGCGTCAAGCGCTGGTTAATTTTTACCATACCCCCGCGACGCTCAGTGCGGCGGATTTTTGTCTTGAGGAAATATACCGGTCGTGACTCGTCAGCCTTTAAATATTGTGGCGGATGAAAACATTCCCGCCATCGAGATGTTTGCATCGCTCGGTAGCATTACGCGGGTGCCTGGACGCAATATGTCGGCCGAACAATTGCGCGACGCGGATGTTCTGCTGGTGCGTTCCGTCACCCGTGTCGATGAGGCCTTACTCGCTAACAGCAAGGTGCAATTCGTTGGCACGGCTACCATAGGTATTGACCACCTCAACGTGGATTATCTCAATCGCCGCGGTATCGAGTGGTCGAATGCGCCGGGTAGTAATGCTAATTCAGTCGCTGAATATGTGTTATCCGCGCTGTGCCACTTTCACCATGAGGGTTTGTCCGCCCTCATGGGCAAAAAGGCCGGTGTGGTGGGGTTTGGTAATGTTGGCAAAGCAGTGGCTGGTAAGTTACGCGTGTTGGGTATGCAGGTCGAGGCCTATGACCCCTTGCAGAAGAATACCATTCACCACCCGCTTTACAGCCTTGAGCGGGTGTTTGATTGCGATGTGTTGTGCATTCATGCGCCGCTTACTCGTGGTACTAACTTTCCTAGCTTCCATATGATTACGGCGTCCCACTGGCAGCATTTACGCCCGCGTGCGTGCCTGATTAGTGCTGGCCGCGGTGGTGTTATCGCTGATAGTGAGATTGCAGCGCTACGTCAGCAAAGAACGGACGTACGCATGGCGATAGACGTGTGGGAAAACGAGCCGGCCATTAACTGGGCGCTGGCCCGCGATGTCGATATCGCCACTCCGCACATTGCAGGCTATAGCTACGATGGCAAGGTGGCTGGCACGCGAATGATTTATGAGGCTCTGTGTAACCACCTAGGAATACATACGCCATTTTCCCCCAAACTGTTTGAGGCTCGAGAGACAATCGACGTCAGCGGCGTGCCCAGTCGGCAACAAATTCATCACGCCATTCAGCAGGTCTACAACATTGAGGGCGACAGTTTTCGTTTTAAATCCATAGACGGCAATAGCACCCGTGAATGTGCTCAACAATTTGATCAACAGCGTAAAAACTACCCTGAGCGGCGCGAGTGTTCCCATTACCAGCTGCTCGGACTCAGTGGCGATGCCAATGTGCGTTCTCAGGCGCTAGCCCTAGGGTTTACATTTTGACACTAAGGGTTGGGCTCATCATCAATCCTTGGTCGGGTATTGGCGGCCCGGCCGGTCTTAAAGGCAGTGACGGTGCCGATGTGGTTCAGCAAGCGCTCGATCGCGGCGCCAATCCCCAATCGCAGCAGCGTGTGTTACAGGCCCTGCAGGCTATTCCCAAAGATAGTCCCTCGATCCAATGGTTAACCGTGGCTGGTGACATGGGTGAGAACGTGTGCCGACAAGTGGGTTTTGATCCGATCTTGATCGGCGCAGCGAACACCCAGCCTAGTACCGCGGTGGATACCGAGCGGTTGGCAAAAGTGCTGGTCGAACACGGCATCGATGTTTTGTTGTTTGCCGGTGGCGATGGTACGGCGCGCAATATTTACCATGCGGTGGGCAGCCATATCCCAGTGATTGGCCTGCCAGCTGGGGTGAAAATGCACTCGGGGGTTTACGCCATCAGCCCTCAAGCCGCTGCGCTGGCCATCGCAACCCTTGCAGGCGGCGTAGCTGTTGCTGCGCAACATTGCGAAGTGCGCGATATTGACGAAGATGCCTTTCGCGCTGGCTTGGTTAAAACGCGCTACTACGGCGAAATGCTGGTACCCGCGGTGGATGAGTTGCTGCAAGGGGTAAAGTCACCCGGTCAGGCCGGTGAGGAAGAGGTGCTGTTAGCGATTGCCGATACTGTCATTGAACAACTCGACGACGACGCGTTAACGGTGCTTGGTCCTGGCTCCACCACGTTGACCATTTGTCAGCAACTCGGTATCAAAGGGACCTTGTTGGGTGTGGACGTGCTACAAGGGCGTTCGCTGTTACGCGCAGACATCACTGAAGCTGAGCTGTACAAGCTGCTAAGAGAGTCGTCTTCCCCGGCGATGATCTATTTGACCGCTATTGGTGGTCAGGGGCATATTATTGGGCGTGGTAACCAACAAATTAGTCCGCGTATTCTGCGATTAGTGGGGCGAGATAGGGTATGTATTGTGGCGTCACGGCAAAAGCTAGCGAGCCTTGCCGGGAAACCCTTTGTGATAGACAGTGGCGACAGTCAGTTGGACTTGGATTGGGCAGGGCCCATGCGGGTTGTTTGCGATTATCGCGAACAAATTCTATACCCGCTAGGACGCCGATGGGAGGAAGAACATGGGTGACATTCTGGGAGCATGGGTAGTATTACCCGCGATCGTCGCCATTGCCGTTGTGCTCTACACCCGCGAAGTCATCTCGGCGCTGTTGGCGGCGATGCTCTGCGCCGAGGGCCTGCTTTTGATCGGCCAAAGCCAAAACGTGTTGGCGGCACCTGCCGCGTTGGTGGAGCGCAGCTTGGCGGTGTTTCAGTCTGAAGGCAACGTCAAAGTGTTAGCGTTTAGCTTGCTGATTGGGGCTTTTCTGGCCTTGATCCGCTACTCCGGCGGTGTTGCCGCCACCGTGCAGCGTCTTATCGCTATGGGGCTAACCAACAGCCCGCGCCGGGCAGGTTTACTGAGTTACGTAGTAGGGCTGGCGTTATTCATTGAAAGTAATCTGAGCATTTTAACCGCCGGTATTGTCGCACGTGGCTTGTTCGATCGCTTTGGTATGAGTCGCGCGCGCTTGGCCTACATCGTCGACGCGACAGCAGCCCCAGTGTGTATTTTGTTGATGATGAACGCTTGGGGTGTGTTTGTGTACGCCTTGATTCAAAACCAAGGCGTGGCAAACCCTGGCGATGTTTTGCTGGGCACCATTGCTTATAACTTCTATGCCTGGATTGCCTTGGCGCTGGCGTTTTACACGGTCTGGACGGGCAGGGTACACAGCGCCTTAGCTAAATTTGAACAGACGGCTGTTACCAGACCAGAAATCCGCGAAGAACAAAATGCCGAGGGACGCAGCCGCTACATGCTATTGCCTTTCGCGGCTTTAATCATAACCATGCTGGTCGGATTATATTTGACCGGTGATGGCGACATGCGCAGTGGCGACGGTGGCTTATCAATTCTATTTGCAGTGCTGGCCGGTACAGGTGTTGCCTACGCCTTGTTGCGTGCAGACAAGCAATACCGACACACTGAGTTGATGGATCTGTCTTTTAAAGGCATTGGTGAATTACTGCCAATGGTGATGATTCTGATGCTGTCTATTGCCTTGGGAAGTTCGCTAAAAGCCTTGGGTACCGGCTTGTATATTGCCTCTGTTGCGGGTGAGCATTTGCCTCTGTGGGCGATTGCGCCATTGGTATTTTTGTCGGGTTCGGTGGTGGCCTTTACTACCGGTACGTCGTGGGGCACCTTTGCCATCATGATACCCATCGCCGTGCCTCTGGCTCTGGCTACCGGATTACCTATTGAGATCTTGGTGGCTGCTGCTCTTGGTGGTGGGGTGTTTGGTGATCACTGCTCGCCGATATCGGATACCACGGTGGTTTCTGCCTTGGCGGCGGGGTGTGATGTGTTAGACCACGTCTGGACGCAATTACCGTATGCCTTGTTCGGCGCATTGCTGGCCAGCGTGGCCTATTTAATAGTGGGTATTATCTAACCCAAGATGTGAAAACAGAGCTTGTTGCCGTCGGGGTCGCGCACGTAGGCACCGTAAAACGTCGGCATGCGTTCCCCTGGCGGGCCATCGCAAGTCGCGCCGTGATCTAGCGCTAGTTGGTGTAACGCATCGACCTGATCACGGCTCTCGCAGCGCAGGGCTAACATGGTGCCGTTGCCTGGGTGGTTGGGTTGGCCATCGAAGGGCGTGCACACCGCGAAGGTGGCTTCCGCCATGCTCTTGCCAAAGAATTGAATACGCGGAAAACCGAACAGGGCGGTGCCGCCGAGGGCTTCGGCGATGGGTGTATAAAACGCCTTGGCCTTATCCATGTCGCTAACACCGATGGTGACGTATCCCAGCATGTGAATCTCCTATTTCTTCATTGAATTGACGAGGGCTTCGGCGCGTTTCAGTCGAATAGCCTCCGCTTCTTCTTTTGTTACCACGGTTTTGCCAATCGGCATGAGGGCCATAATCGCCAGTTTGACGTGCTGGATGGCGAAGGGGATACCAATAATGGTAATGAGGAGCAACAGTGCCGAGGTCAGATGGCAAAGTGCCAGCCAAATTCCGGCAAGGAACAGCCAAATAATATTGCCAATTAAACCCAGGGCGCCGGTGCCAATATCGTCCTCGCCGGTTAACTCTTTGCGGTCGATAGCTTCGCGACCAAATGGCCAAAACATGAATTTGCCGAACACAAAACAGGCCTTGCCCCAGGGAATGCCGATTATGCTGATGTAGGCGATAAGCCCATAAAACCACCATAGGAGTCCCATGATGACTCCTCCTAACAAAAACCAAATGATATTGCCGAGAAGTCTCATGGGCAGTATTCCTTATGCTTGTTTATAGGTACTCAAGAATCGTTCAAGCGAAGAAATAGCGCGTTCTAGATCGTCTACGCGGGGTAGGAATACCAAGCGGAAGTGATCTGGGGTTTTTAAATTGAACCCGGTGCCGTGCACTAACAACACTTTTTCTTGCCTTAGGAAATCTAGGACAAATTGTTCGTCATTGCTAATGTTGAATCGCTTGGCGTCCAATTTAGGGAACATATAGATAGCTCCCTTGGGTTTTACACAGCTCACCCCTGGAATAGCGTTGAGCATTTCATGGGCGAGGTCACGCTGTGCTCCCATACGGCCAGTGGGCAGTACCAAGTCGTTAATGCTTTGGTAGCCACCGAGCGCCGTTTGAATCGCCCACATGGTTGGCACGTTGGCGCACAGGCGCATCGAGCTCAACATATCTAAGCCTTGAATAAAGTCCTTGGCGCGGTATTTAGGGCCGCTGACAATCATCCAGCCAGAGCGGAAGCCCGCCGCACGGTAGGATTTAGATAAGCCGTTCATGGTGAGCGTAAGTACGTCTTCAGACAACGAGCCCAACGGAATGTGCTTCACGCCATCGTAGAGAATCTTGTCGTAAATTTCGTCCGCCAAGATAATCAGGTTGTGCTCGCGGGCGAGATCGACGATCGCCTGCAGGGTTTCGCGTGGATACACCGCTCCAGTGGGGTTGTTAGGGTTGATAACCACAATGGCCTTGGTGTGGGTGGTGATCTTCGACTTGATGTCGTCGATATCGGGCGCCCAATCGTCCTGCTCGTCGCACACATAGTGCACGGCAGAGCCACTTGAAAGTGTTACGGCGGCGGTCCACAGCGGATAGTCAGGGGAGGGCACCAACACTTCGTCGCCGTTGTTGAGCAGCGCCTGCATGGCCATCACGATGAGTTCACTGACACCGTTGCCAATGTAGATGTCACCAATTTCAACGTTGCGGATACCGGTTTTCTGGCACTCTTGCATAATTGCCTTGCGCGCAGAAAAGAGACCTTTGGATTCAATGTAACCCTGCGAATTGGGCAGGTTGTAAATGACGTCTTGGATGAGCTCCTCAGGCGCGTCAAAACCAAACGGCGCTGGGTTGCCGATATTCAGTTTCAAAACGCGCATGCCGTCTTCTTCCATGCGAGTTGCTTCGTCCAATACGGGGCCGCGAATGTCGTAGCACACCTTGTCCAATTTGTTCGATTTTTTGTAGAGGTTCATACCTGTCCTGACGGTGCTTTTACGCCACCGTGCTAAACGCTGTTGTAGATGTTGGTGCCTCAGGTAAACTTTCACTTATCCGTGGCCACCGTTTCGGTCAGATTGTAGCGTTTTCAAAGGGTAATAGCGATGGGTGATAGCAAAGTCTTAAAATCTGAGGACGAGTGGCGCCAGCAACTCAGCGACGAGGAGTTTTACATTTGCCGCCAGCAGGGTACCGAGCGTGCGTTCAGCGGTATTTATTGGGACGAGAAGCGATGCGGGGAATACCGCTGCAAGTGTTGCGATGAGCCGTTGTTTAACAGCGCTGGCAAGTACGATTCTGGCTGCGGCTGGCCAAGTTTTTACCAGTCTCTCGATCCCAAAAAAATCACCGAGCTTCGCGATACGTCGCACGGTATGATTCGCACCGAAATCCGCTGTGCGCGCTGTGATTGCCATCTTGGACACGTCTTCCCCGATGGGCCGGCCCCCACAGGTATTCGCTACTGCGTTAATTCAGCATCAATCACCCTCTATCCCGAGGAATAAGGAGAACTCCGTGACAGCCACTCGTGTTGTTGATGTCATCAAAGAAAACGTCTCTGTGGGCAGTGAAGTACTGTTGCAGGGCTGGGTACGAACTCGTCGCACCTCTAAGGCCGGTATTTCCTTTATCGAGCTAAATGACGGCTCTAGTCTGGCGGGCGTGCAAATTGTGGTGCCTGACGATGCCCCCAATTACGAATCTGAAATTACCAAGTTATCAGCGGGTTGCGCCATTGAAGTGCGCGGAACGGTGGTAGCGTCAGAGGGGCAGGGTCAAGCGCTTGAGATTCAAAGCCGTGACGTGGTGGTACACGGATGGGTGGACGATCCTGAGACCTATCCCATTGCGAAAAAGCGCCACACCTTTGAACACTTGCGTACAGTGGCTCATTTACGCCCGCGAACCAATGCCATTGGCGCAGTGACGCGGCTGCGTAACACCGTCGCCAATGCGATTCACAACTACTTTTACAGCAACGGTTTTTGTTGGATCAACACGCCCTTAATCACCTCCAGCGACTGTGAGGGCGCCGGCGAAATGTTCCGCGTTTCGACCCTTGATTTGGCCAATTTGCCCCGCGACGCTAAGGGCGGTGTGGATTTTAAGCAGGACTTCTTCGGCGCTGAAAGTTTCCTTACGGTGTCTGGTCAGCTCAACCTAGAGGCGTATTGTTTGGCGATGTCGAAGGTCTACACCTTCGGACCCACGTTCCGTGCGGAAAATTCACACACCTCGCGCCACTTAGCCGAGTTTTGGATGGTTGAGCCCGAGGTGGCGTTCGCCGATTTACAGGCCAATGCTGAACTGGCGCAGGACTTTATCCAGCATATTTTGCGCGCGGTAATGAAGGACTGCGCGGATGACATGGCCTTCTTTAACCAGCGCGTAGACGACGGTGCCATTGCGCGTATTGAAAATGTGATGAATACGCCCTTTGTGCACATGGATTACACCGATGCGATCGATATTTTGCTCAAGTGTGGCAAGGCGTTCGAATACCCTGTGAAGTGGGGTATTGATCTTCAGTCTGAGCACGAACGCTTCATCGCCGAGGAGTACGTCAAGGGGCCAGTCGTTGTGAAAAACTACCCCAAGGACATCAAGGCCTTCTACATGCGTCTCAACGACGATGAGAAAACGGTGGCGGCGATGGACGTGTTGGCGCCTGGCATTGGCGAGATCATTGGTGGTAGTCAACGCGAAGAGCGTTTGGATGTGCTAGACAGCCGCATCGACGCCCACATGCGCGAGGAGTTGTGGTGGTACCGCGACCTGCGTCGATATGGCACGGTGCCCCACGCTGGCTTTGGTATGGGCTTTGAGCGCATCCTCAACTACATCAGTGGGATGGAAAACATCCGCGATGTGATCCCTTATCCTCGCGTTCCTCAGAGTCTTAATTTCTAGGGCATGGCCCTGGCCACGCGGTCGGCGTAGACGGCGTGGTCAACAAAACTCGCTGAGCCGGCGTTATCACCTTGCGAGATAACGCCCACCAGTTTCCCCTGCTGCAATACCGCGCCGCCTGAGGCGCCTCTAAAGGCCCAACAATCGACACTGACTTGATCCTCGTCGAGAGGTGTTGCGCTAGAAAGGCAATTCTCTTGATAGGTCAACACCTCGCCACCTTGGCCCAAGCCCTTGTCGCTACTAAATCCTGCCACCATGACCGCACCCGCACGGTAGGGCGCTGTGTCGAGCGTAGTAACGTGCTCAGGTAGAGATGTCTCAGTAGTGAGTAGTGCCCAATCGCTGGCCATAGAGCCGCCGTGGGTGATGATATAGGCGTCCCTTTGGTGCCATTGGCCGTGCTTATCGGCCACTCGAAATACAATGCGTTTTCCCAAGTCACTATAGTGCTCCAAGCAATGCCATGCGCTTAACAGCCAACGGCGTTGCTTGTAGCGATCCTCGAGGATAGAGGCCGAGCAATGCTCAATGTAGTGGTGTTTTTCTCCATCCGCAAAGCGCGTCGAAGGGATTGCAAGCTTACCAATAGCGAGTAGGGCGGGCGGCGAATCCGCATGCAAAACGCGCCGATTATCCGCGCAAGATAGACCTGCTAAAAGCAGCGAAAAAAATGCCAAAAGAGCGGCAGATAGGTTTTTTATTAGGTGTTGGGAACAAGACATGCGTATACTTTGTAGTAGCTATTGATTTTTTGCAATGCCAAATATTAATTTGCTTTTCAATCAGTGGCTTATTCGACAAATGTAATGTGGATTATCCTGATAAATGTGGTCACTCACGCGGGAAAAAATGCGCGCCATTGGCCACCGAGGTTGCCGTGGCCCTCACCAAGAGAACTCGCTGCAAGCCATTCAGTGGGCCTTCGATAATGGCGCCTGGGCGGTCGAGGTGGACGTCTGGTTGGTCGACGGCGAGCTGGCGCTCATCCACGACCGTCGCGCTCAGGCGTACCTTGGGGCAACTGGCTTTGTAAAAAATGTACCGATGGCAAAGCTGCGCGAAGTGATGGAAGTGCCAACGCTTTCCGATGCCTTGCACTTTATTCCCGCCAACAAAGCCATCAACGTAGAAATCAAGGACTCCGACGCACTGGAAGGTTGTCTTAATCTGGTGAAGCGCTACGTTGAGCTGGGACATATATGCTGGGACCAAGTGCTTTTTTCGAGTTTTGATCACCGCATTCTGGCGGAACTAAAACAGCGCAATAAACGCGCTCACATTGCCCCATTATTCGCTGATATCCCCCTGCAAATATGTGGCTATGCCAGCCGACTAGGTGCGGTAGCCATCAATATGGATGTGAATTGCCTGGATCGGGAAACCGTCGAACAGGCGCATGCACACGGCTTAGCGGTGTACGTTTACACTGTCGATTGTGCGATCGATGTAGATATGCTTACTGACTGGGGTGTGGACGGGATCTTTGTCGATGATGTGGCGTGGTATATGGGGTATCGCCACGACCAATAAGATACTGGGGGCGAGAGCCCCCAGTGGGATGCCTTAGGGCAGCAGGTGTTGAACGGCGTCGCGTTCTTCAGCCAGTTCTTGCTCAGTCGCTGACATCTTGTCGCGGCTGAATTCATTGATAGGCAAATCTTGAACAATTACCCACTCGCCGTTGCAGCAGCGGCAGGGGAACGAGTAGATCAAGCCTTCGGCGATGCCGTAGCTACCGTCTGAGTAAACGCCCATAGATACCCAATCATCGCCTTCTGTACCCAGTGCCCAGCTGCGCATGTGGTCAATCGCTGCGTTGGCCGCAGAGGCCGCTGATGAGGCACCACGTGCTTTAATGATGGCGGCGCCGCGCTGTTGAACAGTGGGGATGAAGTCGTTTTCGTACCAGGCTTGATCAACCAAGTCAGTAGCGGTTTGGCCAGAAACTTTAGCGTTGTACAGATCGGGGTATTGAGTTGCCGAGTGGTTGCCCCAAATGGTCATGTTGGTCACGTCGTTAACGGTTTTGCCGGTTTTCTGTGCCAACTGAGTCATGGCGCGGTTGTGATCCAAGCGCGTCATAGCAGTGAAGTTGCGTGGGTCGATATCGGGCGCGTTTCGCTGAGTAATCAGTGCGTTGGTGTTAGCGGGGTTACCCACAACCAAGACTTTGATGTCTTTGCTAGCGTTGTCGTTGATCGCCTTGCCTTGCACAGAGAAGATCGCTGCGTTGGCTTCCAGCAGGTCTTTACGCTCCATACCTGGACCGCGAGGACGGGCACCTACCAACAGCGCGTAATCGCTGTCTTTGAAAGCCACGTTGGGGTCGTCGGTGCAAATCACGTCTGCCAGCAGTGGGAAGGCGCAATCGTCGAGTTCCATCTTAACGCCTTGCAAAGCGTCCATGGCTGGGGTGATATCCAGCAGTTGCAGAATGACGGGTTGGTCGTCGCCAAGCATAGCGCCTGAGGCGATTCTGAAGAGGAGGGCATAGCCGATCTGGCCTGCTGCACCGGTAACGGTAACGCGTGCTGGTTGCTTCATTGTAACGTTCCTTTGCTGTTCGTTAATGTGGTGATCACCACGGAAGGCCAGCATTCTAGCGCTAGCCATGGCGAAATACCATCCACTGATGGGTTATGTGAGTCATATTAGCCAGCACGACATTGGGGAAGGTGGTTAAAGATTTTGCAGTGCGGCAGTCTTTATGGGTGCATCTACAGGTTAATTCCCTTAAAATACGCGCCCTTTGAACCACCTTTTGAATTGTCATGAGTGATACACCCTTGTTTGTCGATGCCGCCGATAGCGGTGCAGACACTGTTGCCACTGAAGCTAATGCGACTGTCGTAGGCAAGACAGCCTTCAACAAGCTGCAAAAGCGTCTTCGCCGTTTGGTGGGGAGTGCCATCGAAGATTACAACATGATTGAAGAGGGCGACCGAGTGATGGTGTGCCTTTCCGGTGGTAAAGACTCCTACACCATGCTGGAAATTCTGATGAATCTTCAGCAGAGCGCACCGGTCAATTTTGAACTGGTAGCGGTTAACCTTGATCAAAAACAACCCGGTTTCCCCGAGCATGTACTGCCCGAATACTTAAGCGGTCTGGGCATTCCGTACCATATCTTGGAGCGTGACACCTACAGCATTGTGAAAGAAGTGGTACCCGAAGGGAAAACCACTTGCGGCCTATGCTCGCGCCTGCGCCGCGGCTCGCTGTATGGGTTTGCCCAACAGATTGGCGCGACTAAAATTGCCCTTGGCCACCATCGCGACGACATTATCGAGACCATGTTTCTCAACATGTTTTACGGCGGTAAATTAAAGGCGATGCCGCCCAAATTGCTGAGCGATGATAAGCGCAACGTGCTGATTCGTCCCTTGGCCTACTGCAAAGAAACCGATATCGAGAAGTTTGCCAAAGCGAAAAATTTCCCGATCATTCCCTGTAATCTTTGTGGCTCGCAGGAAAATTTACAGCGTCAAGCCATCAAAGGCATGTTGCGCGAATGGGATCGCACCCACCCCGGCCGCACTGAAAGTATCTTTGGCGCCATCAAAAATGTGGCGCCGTCGCAATTGGCCGATACCGAGTTGTTTAACTTTGTCGATCTAGAGCAGCAGCGGGCCGAACCGGAAGCGCCGGATGAAAACCTTTTAAAATTGATCAACTTGTGAGTTTTTCATGTATTCACTGTTAAGAAGTTTGTTGTTTACATTGCCGACCGAAACCTCCCATAACGTGTCGTTGAAATCGCTCGATAGCTTAGAGCGCCTAGGCCTGATTGGCTTGATCAGCCACGATGTAGCCGATGACCCCCGCCACGTCATGGGCTTAACCTTCCCCAATCCGGTAGGGCTTGCGGCGGGCTTGGACAAGAATGGTGATCACATTGATGCTATGGCGGCGCTGGGCTTTGGTTTTATTGAAATTGGCACCGTCACGCCCCGTCCACAGCCCGGTAATCCGCAACCGCGCTTGTTCCGATTGCCCAAGGCCAATGCCATTATCAATCGCATGGGCTTTAACAATAAGGGCATTGATTACCTAATCGAACGGGTGAAAGAGGCTAATTACCGCGGCATTCTGGGCATTAATATCGGCAAAAACTTTGATACGCCGGTCGAGCGCGCGGTCGATGACTACCTTATCTGCATGCGTAAAGCCTATCCTCATGCCAGTTACATCACCGTAAACCTGTCTTCGCCCAATACACCTGGATTGCGCGATTTACAGTTCGGTGAGCCGCTGAACAATTTGTTAGCCGCCTTAAAAGCCGAGCAGCAGGTTTTAGCGGATCTGCATTCGGTGTATGTCCCTGTGGTGGTGAAAATCGCCCCAGATATGATCGAAGAAGACGTCGATACCGTGGCTCAGGCCCTATTAGATAACGGCATTGATGGTGTGATTGCGACCAACACCACCATCGACAAGCGCGCTGTAGCGGATTTGCCGCACGGTGATGAAATGGGCGGCTTGAGTGGCGCGCCGGTGCGCGAAAAATCTACTAAAGTGGTGGCCCGTTTAGCTGTGGCACTGGATGGCCGTATGCCGATTATCGGTGTGGGCGGTATCGATTCGGGTGACGCCGCGGCCGAAAAACAACAGGCTGGCGCTGAGTTGGTGCAAATTTATACTGGTTTTATCTATCGTGGACCTGCCTTGGTGGCAGAGTGCGCGAAAGCGCTCAGAAACTGATCGACCTAGGCCGGATTGCGCTAGGTCGGTTGCCCGTTTTTGACGGGACTTGTAAGTCTTGCCTAGTGGTTGATTAAACCTGAGACACCGACGCCATCCCAGTGGTCGCTGCGTCCTTCACGCCAACCACTAATCCATTGATTTCTGGCGTCGCCGCCAGCGTGGGGACAGGTGGTTTTTGATTTGCCAGTGATACCGGCGCGGTAGCCTCGGTTGAAGCTGCGAACACTGATGTCTCTTTTTTGTTTTTTCATAGACTTACCTCTAGCTTGATTGATGTCAGGGGTAGAAAACTACCCGCTGAACCCCAGCTGGGGTAAGGTTAAGTTCAGCAAGACTTGGCTAAAAAGTGAACTATAAATGCGGTATAAAAACGCAGTGGTTTATTTCTTTAGGCTATTAAAAACAGCAATTTCTGAAAAATCTGATACTTACGTCACACTACAATAGCGTTTTAATCAGGTTTTGGAATATAAATTCAATGGTTAGGTTGGAAACGATCTAAGCAGAGGAGCGAGAATGTCGCAGCAATTTTTTGCTATTTGCCCCAAGGGTTTCGAAGAGCTCATCATCGAAGAGCTGACAGCACTGGGGGCAGAGCAGTGCAAAGCCACCGTGGGTGGCGTCCATTTCGGTGGCGGCATGGAAGTCGCTTATCGCGCTTGCTTGTGGAGCCGCCTAGCCAACAAGATTTTGCTGCCGCTAGTATCCGACCAAGTGCGCAATGTCGAGGATATGTATCGCTTGTGCCGCGCTGTGGAATGGGATCAGCACCTGGATGCGCAACGTACCTTTGCGGTCGATTTCACCGGCCAAGCGCCGTTTGTGCGCAATACCCACTTTGGTGCCCTCAAGGTAAAGGATGCGGTGGTCGACTTCTTTAAGGACGCTCACGGCGAGCGCCCCTCGGTAGCAAAGCAGCGCCCCGACGTACAATTGAATGCCCACTTAAATAAAGGCCAGTTCACCCTCTATCTCGATTTGTCCGGCGAGAGCTTGCACCGCCGTGGCTACCGCTTGGACGGCGGTCTAGCACCGCTGAAAGAAAACCTTGCGGCGGCCATTTTAATCCGTGCCGGCTGGCCAGCGATCGCCAAGCAGGGCGGCGCGCTGCTGGATCCGATGTGCGGCTCTGCCACCTTGTTGATTGAAGGGGCTATGATGGCGGCGGATATGGCGCCGGGGCTAGAGCGAGATTATTTCGGTTTTGATGGCTGGTTAGGCCACGTACCGTCGATGTGGCGCCGTTTAGTGGAAGAGGCCGAGCAACGTCGCGACGATGGTCTGGAGGCCGGATTGCCCGAAATACGGGGCTACGATGCCAGTGTAAAAGCGCTTAACGCCGCCGACGAGAACATTGCGCGCGCTGGTCTGAGCCGCTTTGTGCGCGTGTCGCGCAAAGAACTGCAGCACTTTGCCGTGCCGACCCACACCGAAGTAACCCCCGGCTTGGTGGTAACCAATCCTCCCTACGGTGAGCGCTTGGGTGATGAGGAAGCCCTTGTGCACCTCTATCAGTACTTGGGTGAGCGCATGCGACGCGGATTTGTCGGTTGGCAGCTGGCCATGATTACTGGCAATCCAGATCTCGGCAAGCGCATGGGGCTGCGCAGCCACAAGCAATACCAGTTCCGCAACGGCAACATCCCCTCTAAGTTGCTGTTGTTTAAGGTCGAGCCGGAGGCCTTCGTTATAGATGCGGCCAACCGTCCTGGGGCGCCTCTCGAGGCTGCACCGAAAGCGGATATCGAATTGAGCGATGGCGCGCAAATGTTTGCCAATCGCTTGCGCAAAAATCTACGCACCACGGGTAAGTGGGCTAAGCAGCAGGGCATTCAGTGCTACCGCTTGTACGACGCTGACTTGCCTGAGTATGCGGTGGCCATCGATGTTTACGGCGAGCGCGTTCATGTCAGTGAGTACGCTCCGCCCAAGAAGATCGACCCAGAGGTTGCTCAGCAGCGCGTCGATGAGGTTATCGCGGTGATTCCCGAGGTGCTATCGGTGTCCCCTGAGTGGGTTTACTTGAAGCAGCGTCAGCGTCAGAAGGGCGCTGAGCAGTACAATAAGTTTGATTCACAGCAGCAGTATTTCGAGGTTCAAGAGGGCGGTGTACGCCTGTTGGTCAATTTGAGTGACTACCTCGATACAGGCTTATTTCTCGACCACCGTCCCGTTCGCCTAAATATTGCCAGGCGCGCCAAGGGTAAGCGTTTTTTGAACCTGTTCTGCTATACCGGTACCGCCACCGTGCATGCTGCCATGGCGGGTGCTTGGTACACGCTAAGCGTGGATATGTCGAACACCTATCTACGTTGGTTGGCGAAAAACTTAGCCATCAATGGCCTCAGTGAGGCGAAGCACCGCACCGAGCGCGCCAACGTGGTGGAGTGGTTGCAGGGGGATGTCGATCAGCAGTTTGATCTGATCTTGCTGGATCCTCCCACCTTCTCAAATTCTAAGCGTATGGAGGCCGTGTTTGACGTGCAGCGCGACCATGTGATGTTGGTTGAGCGTTGTATGGCGCGCCTAGCGCCTGGTGGCACGCTGATATTTTCCAACAACTACCGCCGTTTCCAGTTAGATGAAGGTTTGCAGCAGAAGTATGCGGTGGCCGATGTCACGCCCCAGACCATCGACAAGGATTTCGCCAGACACGCCAACATCCACAAATGTTGGCACATCCAGCACCGCGAGGACTAGCGCCCGCGGATCTTAGGCTTGCCGCCACGCTTTTTAGGCATGTGGCGAGGGGTTTTGGGTAGGCCGTTATGCTGAGTGGCAAACGGCATGCCGCCCTGTTTGGCAAACGCACCACGCGGTTGCTCGCGTGGAATCAGGTGTTTTTTGCCATTGCCAATCAAATCCGTTCTACCCAATCGTTTCAACGCCTCACGCAGCATCGGCCAATTCTCGGGGTCGTGGTAGCGCAGGAAGGCTTTGTGTAATCGACGCGCCTTGAGGCCCTTGGCGGTGAATACGTCTTCACTGCTGCGGCTGACGCTCCCCAGCGGGTTCTTTTCGGTGTAATACATCGCTGTAGCGTTAGCCATGGGCGAGGGGTAGAAGGTTTGCACTTGGTCAGCGCGGAAGCCATTGCGTTTCAGCCACAGTGCTAAATTCATCATGTCCTCGTCGCTGGTGCCGGGGTGGGCAGCGATGAAGTAGGGGATGAGGTACTGCTCTTTACCCGCTTCTTTGGAGAATTTCTCGAACATGGCTTTGAAGCGATCGTAGGTGCCCATACCGGGTTTCATCATCTTGCTGAGGGGGCCTTCCTCGGTGTGCTCGGGCGCAATTTTTAGATATCCGCCGACGTGGTGTTTCACCAGTTCTTCAACGTATTCGGGGGTTTCTACTGCCAGGTCGTAGCGTAGGCCTGAAGCAATCAAGATGCGCTTAACACCACCAATGTCGCGAGCTTTGCGGTACAAGTTAACCAGCGGTGTTTGATCGGTATTGAGGTTTTTGCAGATAGTAGGATAAATGCAGGCCGGACGACGGCAGCTCTCTTCGATCTCCTTGCTCTTACAAGCGAGTCGCCACATATTGGCGGTGGGTCCGCCAAGATCGGAGATTGTGCCAGTAAAACCGGGGGTTTTGTCGCGAATATTCTCGATCTCGCGCAGGATGGAATCTTCCGAACGGCTCTGAATAATGCGCCCCTCGTGCTCGGTAATCGAGCAGAACGAGCAGCCACCAAAGCAGCCGCGCATGATGTTCACCGAAAAACGAATCATTTCGTAGGCGGGAATGCGTGCGTCGCCGTATTTGGGGTGTGGTATTCGCTGGTAGGGCAGTTCGAAAACCGAGTCTAGTTCGTCGGTCTCCAGTGGCAGCGGCGGTGGGTTTTGCCACACATAGCGCTGGCCGTGTTTTTGAACGAGGCTGCGTGCGTTGCCTGGGTTGGTTTCCAAGTGAAAGACCCGCGAGGCGTGGGCGTATTTAACCTTATCCTCGACGACTTCCTCGAAAGAGGGCAACACGATGGTGGCATGTTTGACCGCCTTGGCGGCGGCAGCTTTGTCGAGGTCAAAGACGTTCACCACGCTGGTGTCGCCATCGCCTTCAACCGCGATGCTGGGGTTGCTGTCCATCGCTTCATAGGGGTTGGCGATGGGATCGACGCGGCCGACTTTATCGACGTCGCGAGAATCAATGTAGGCCACGTCGTTGGGCAGTTTATTCAGGATGAAGGCGGTGCCGCGTACATCGCGAATATCTTCTACCGCTTCGCCTCGGGCGATACGGTGGGTAATATCGACAATGGCCCGCTCGGCGTTGCCGTAAATCAACAGGTCCGCTTTGGCGTCGATCAACACGGAACGACGGACTTTTTCACTCCAGTAGTCATAGTGCCCCAAGCGGCGCAGCGAAGCTTCGATACCACCGAGAATAATAGGCACATCCTTATAGGCTTCACGACAGCGCTGGGCGTAGACGAGGGTGGCGCGGTCAGGGCGCTTTCCGCCCTCGTTATTCGGCGTATAGGCATCGTCGTGCCGCAATTTTTTGTCGGCGGTGTAACGGTTAATCATCGAGTCCATATTGCCGGCGGCGACACCAAAGTACAGATTGGGTTTGCCGAGGCGTTTAAAGTCGCTGGCATCTTGCCAAGTGGGTTGGTCGATGATGCCGACGCGGTAACCCTGCGCCTCCAAGGTGCGGCCAATGACCGCCATACCAAAACTGGGATGGTCGACGTAGGCGTCGCCGGTGACGATGATAATGTCGCAACTGTCCCAGCCGAGGGCGTCCATTTCTTCCCTGGTGGTAGGTAGGAAGGGCGCGGGGCCAAAGCATTCAGCCCAGTATCTGTCGTAGGAGAAAAGGTGTTTTGCCTTATTCATGACCGGAGTTGCAACCTTTCGGTAATTTTTGAAGTCGGCCATTTTACCACTTTGCCGAGAGCTAACCCACTGAAATTTAAGTGCGAAGCTTCGAATTTATCGCAGTATTGGCCTGTTTTACGGGGAATAACTCGAGTCTAGTCGTCGTAGGCGTGTTTTTTCTTGAAGATGCCATCTTCTTCAGATAACTCCTGCCAGTCCCGTTCTTGACGGGCTTTCTCGCGGGCCTTGGCATCGGTGATGTCCTGAATGTTTTGCTGCGCTTCGGTGGCTAGCACCTGAAACTCTTCCATTTTTACCAAGCGATCGGGGCGCTTAGAGCGCTGCAGTAAATTTAAGCAGGTTGTGCAGTTGTGTACCACCACACTGTAGCGTTTTTCCTGCATGGCCTCTTTGGCGGCCAGTTCATGACTTTTAATCTGCAGTTCCAGCATGGCGTGCTGCAGATCCATTTTAAGCGGGCCGGAGTCCTTGGGGTTAATGGTGTGGGCATCGATCATGTTGTTGAGTAATTTGCCCAGCGTGCGGATGGCGTTTTTGGCATCGCTCAAGCCTGCGGGCGTCTCAGGTAACTGCGGTTCAAAGGGGGAGCCGAGTTGCTCTTGAATAGCACTCATCATCACGATGGTCTGTTCCAGGCGTTCGGCCAGCACGGCGTCGCTCGGATTAAGCCTGACAAGGTTGCCGTATAGATTGCGTAATTTATGCAACACCATGAGTCTCAGTCTTGGCGACAGTACTTTGTTACTGTCATCCACCAGCAGATCCTGTAGCAAGGTGGCGCGTTGGCGCAATAGGGCACTTTGGCGCTGGCGTTCGCGGCGCTTTTTGTCAGCTGCTTGCAAAATAGAGGCGGTAATAACCATCAACATAATACAAGCGAGAATAATAACGGCGGTAGTGGTCGACACATGTATCTCAGCTAAACCAATGAATAACCACAGTATAGTCGGCAGGTAACAAAAAAGTTTTTAATAAAAGTGCAATTTTTTTTGGGCTAGCGCTTGACTCACCGGCGGGTGCTCCCTAAAATGCGCGCCATCTTGATTGAAGCAGTGCACACGCGCTTATCAAGGGACTGCGTCCCCTTCGTCTAGTGGCCTAGGACATCGCCCTTTCACGGCGAGAACAGGGGTTCGAACCCCCTAGGGGACGCCACTTTTTTTAACCCTTTTGGGTTTTCGTGTGCGGGATTAGCTCAGTTGGTAGAGCGATACCTTGCCAAGGTATAGGTCGTCGGTTCGAACCCGATATCCCGCTCCAATCTATGTCCCCTTCGTCTAGTGGCCTAGGACATCGCCCTTTCACGGCGAGAACAGGGGTTCGAACCCCCTAGGGGACGCCACTTTTCTTCCTCAATGTAATTTTTTCAAACTCTGTTTTGCTTCTGCCATGTTAAAGCTTGCACCGCGGCTTTCGGCTTCATAGCGCAATTCGTCTAACTGCGAATACATATCGATTTCTTCATCGCTCAGGTAGTGCATACAGTCGCCGCTAAAATACCAAAACAAATCGCGCGACACCGCCGGAGTAAGATGGGGGTAGCTCGCCACGATCTGGCATAGCAGCGCCTGACCTTCACTGTAAAATGCTTCATCGATAAGCGTCTGCGCGCAAAGATCGGTTAGGCGCGTGATAAAGGCGTGATCCTGTTCGCTGAAGCTATCGCTGTTGAAAGGAGCGCTGGTGTTGACCTTTTCTAACAGTTGTTGCAGAAGTTGGCGGTGATAGCCCTGATAATCCATTGATTTAACTCTCATTCAGTGCGCCTGTGGCGCTGACTTTGTGTATAATTTGGCGCTTTACGTAAACGCACATTGCAAGCTGCATAATAACACTTGGGGACGCTTATGTCTGAACCCGCTGCCATTAGTATTCGCGGATTGACCAAAAAATACAGTAACGGCTTTGAAGCACTCAAAGGTATCGATCTTGAGGTGAAAGCCGGCGACTTCTTTGCATTGCTCGGCCCGAACGGTGCGGGTAAATCGACCACCATTGGCATTATCTCTTCGCTGGTCAACAAGACCAGTGGAAGCGTGTCGGTATTTGGTATCGATATCGATCAAGACTTTCCCAAAGCGAAGCGCGAAGTGGGGATTGTGCCGCAGGAGTTCAATTTCAATATCTTCGAAAAGCCGTTCGATATTTTGGTTAACCAGGCGGGTTACTACGGTATGCCACGTGCTGAGGCGATCAAAAATGCCGAAGTTTATTTGAAGGAATTGGGACTTTGGGAAAAGCGCAACATGCCAAGCCGCACGTTGTCTGGTGGCATGAAACGTCGCTTGATGATTGCTCGTGCGCTGATTCACAAGCCTCGTTTGTTAATCCTCGATGAGCCTACCGCCGGTGTCGACATCGAACTGCGCCGCTCAATGTGGAAATTTATCCAACAAATCAACCAACAGGGCACGACCATTATTTTGACGACCCACTACTTGGAAGAAGCCGAGCAGCTGTGTAAGAACATCGCCATCATTAATCATGGTGAGATCGTTGAAAATACCGACATGAAGAGCCTGTTGCGCCGCCTCAAAAAAGAGGTGTTTGTGATGGATAGCATCAATGTTCTGCCTGCCGATATCAGCGTAGAGGGACATCGCGTGACGCGCGTTGACGATCACAGTTTAGAGATCGAAGTCGATAAGGGGCAGTCGCTGAATAAGATTTTCGCCTTGTTGGCTGACAGCGGCGTTGAAATTGCCTCTATGCGTACGCGCGCCAACCGTCTTGAGGAATTGTTTGTAGAATTGCTCAATGGTAGCGAGGAGGGCGCGGCATGAATTATTCAGAAATGATGGTGGCCTTCGTCACACTTGTTCGCAAAGAAATTCGCCGCTTTATGCGTATTTGGGTACAAACCCTGGTACCACCCGCGATCACCATGACCCTTTATTTCGTGATATTCGGTGCCATCATCGGTTCGCGCATTGGTGATATGGGAGGCTTTACCTATATGGAGTTCGTGGTTCCCGGCCTGATCATGATGTCGGTTATCAATAATTCGTATTCCAACGTAGTGTCTTCATTCTTCGGAGCTAAATTCAATAATAGTCTCGAGGAATTGTTGGTGTCTCCAACCCCCAGTTTTGTGATTCTCGCAGGTTATGTCTGTGGTGGTATGGCACGTGGTCTTTGCGTTGGCGTCATTGTGACGCTGATGTCGACCTTCTTTGCCGACCTCAATATCCAACATATTGGCATTACCGTGTTGACGGTTGTCCTCACGTCGATGATGTTTTCGCTGGCGGGCTTTATCAACGCCGTTTTCGCCAATAGTTTTGACGATATCAACATCATTCCGACCTTTGTGCTTACCCCGTTGATCTACTTGGGCGGCGTGTTTTATTCGGTGTCGCTATTACCTGACTTCTGGGCTGGCGTCTCCAAGGTTAACCCTATGTTGTACATGGTGAACACATTCCGCTACGGCATTATTGGCGTCTCCGACATCGATTATCGCCTGGCCTTTGGCATGATTGTCTTTTTCATTTTAGTGATTGGCGGTTTTGCATACTATCTGCTGGAAACCGGTCGCCGGATTCGCACCTAGGAGTTAACAATGCACCATATTCCGCTGGGTAAAGACACTGAGTATCGTTTTGACTACGATGCCTCGTTACTGGCACCCATTCCCCGTGCAGAGGGGCGCCAGAGTCTCGCTATCGACGCCAATCAATTCGTGGGTATGGACGTGTGGAATGCCTACGAGATCTCGTGGCTGTCGCCTAAGGGCTTGCCTCAGGTGCGTGTGGCGAAGTTAGTGGTTCCCTGCCATTCGCCTAATATCGTGGAGTCGAAGTCGTTAAAGCTCTATTTCAATGGTTTTAACCAATCGACCTTTGCCAGTGCGGCAGAGGTTGAAGCCACTATGAAGCGAGACATATCCGCCTGTATTGGTGCAGACGTTGAACTGCAACTGCTCGACGTCGATACGGCGCAGGATTTCGCACTCGCCAACCTGCCAGGGGATTGCTTAGACCAGCAAGATATCGCCATCGATAGCTACCAGACCGAATTGGCTTTACTCGAGGCGGGCGAAGGCTTTGTGGAGCGCAGGCAGGTCTACTCACACTTATTGCGCTCGCTGTGCCCAGTGACAGGACAACCCGATTGGGCCACCGTGTTTATCGAATACAGCGGGCGTGCGATTGACGAAGCCTCACTTCTGCGTTACATCGTCTCTTTCCGCAATCAACAGGACTTCCACGAACTGTGCGTGGAAACCATTTATAGCCACCTGTGGCAGCGTTTTGAGCTGACGGCACTGACCGTGTATGCGCGCTACTTGCGACGCGGCGGTATCGATATTAGCCCGCTGCGCAGTTCACATCCTGTTACGTTGCCTGATTGGCGCCAGCTGCGTCAGTAGGAGGAGCCATGGAAGATATCATCGAACAACTGCAAGAGCTGTGTGAAGACGTTCCCGTCCCGCTCGATCTTCCCGAGGAAGACGACCTGCTGGAGGTCGAGGAAAGCTTGTTGCTGCCCATCCACCCTTCGTTGCGCACTTACCTGCTAGAGGCCTCTGATACCGTCTACGGTGGCTTAGAGCCAGTCACCGTGGCTGACCGGCAGTCGCATACCTATTTGGCAGATGTCACGGCTCAAGCTTGGGAAGAGGGTATGCCCCGTGAGTACATGGTTGTGTGTGAAGTGGCTGAGGGCTTTTATTGCATCAACCACGAGGACGGTGAAATCCAATTCTGGTCGCGTCGCGATGGCGACTTCGACAAGCAGCAGTGGGATACCCTGTGGGATTGGATCGAAGACGTCTGGCTTAGGTCTTAAGTACCGCCCAACGTAAGCGGTTAGCATTACTGGCCACAGTCACCGATGACAGCGCCATGGCCGCACCAGCAATCATGGGATTCAGCAGCTCGCCGGTGATCGGGTAGAGCGCGCCAGCGGCGATGGGAATACTCACCACGTTGTAGGCGAATGCCCAGAAAAGATTCTGCTTAATGTTGCGCAGCGTTGCATGACTCACCGCCACGGCATCTGCGACGCCACTGATACTGTTACGCATCAGCGCTACATCGGCGCTTGAGACAGCCACATCCGTTCCCGAGCCCATGGCAAAACTCACATCCGCTAAGGCCAAGGCGGGAGCGTCGTTTATGCCATCACCGGCCATTGCAACGCGTTTGCCCATTTGTTGTAGCGAAGCCACGTAGGCCTGTTTGTCCTCCGGCAGTGAGCGCGCATGGTATTGGTTAATGCCCAACATGTTGGCTGTTTGAGCGACACTGGTCTCGCTATCCCCACTCACAATAACGCATTCAATACCGCGAGCCTGTAGCTGGGCAATGGCATGCACCGAATCTTCGCGCAGCGGGTCGGTAAAGAAAAAGCGCGCCGCATACTGGTCATCGATAGCCACGTAGACCACACTGAAACCGTCGTCCTTGGCGTGGGCAGGCACGCTAATCCCTAGCGCCGCCATGTAGCGCTCGCTGCCGATGGCAACATCCACATGGGCAACGCTACCGCGCAAGCCCAAACCTCGGGCAATGTCGATGCTCTCAACACTGTTGGTAACCGCGCCGCGCTCTTTGCAGTAGGCTTCTAACGCTGCCGCCAACGCATGCTCAGAGTGCGATTCTAGCGACCGTGTGAGCGTGTAGAGCTGGTGTTTGTCGACATGGCTCGCCAGTTCTTCGTGGCTGACCACCGGTTTGCCCATGGTGAGGGTGCCGGTTTTGTCGATGACCAGTGTATCGATGCTCGCCGCGCCCTGCAGGGCGTCGCCGTTGCGAATTAAAATACCCAGTTGCGCGGCGCGGCCAACCCCAACCATGACCGACATGGGGGTAGCTAATCCCAGCGCACAAGGGCAAGCTATGATGAGAACAGAGACCCCAACTACTAAAGCATAAGCACCCTGTGGCGCCGGCCCAAACCACCACCACGAACTCGCGGCAAGCGCGGCGATTGCGATGATCGCCGGTACAAAGACAGCAGAAATTTGATCCGCCAACTGGCCAATAGGGGGCTTGGCACCCTGAGCCTGTTGCACCGAGCGAATGATATTGGACAGGGTGGAGTCATTGCTGCGTGCCGTCACGACCATGCTAAAAGCACTGGCACCATTAACACATCCGGCAAAGACTTTATCGCCCGGCTGTTTTTCTACCGGAATGGGCTCGCCACTCAGCATCGCTTCATCTATGACCCCGTGGCCAGCGTCGATTTCGCCATCGAGTGGGAGGGTTTCACCCGGTTTAACGCGGATGCGCTTGCCTACGCCGATGGCGTCTACTGGGCATAGCTTGTCTCCGTCTTCACCGATGAGCCAGGCTTGTGTCACTTGTCGGTCGAGCAGGGCGCGAATGGCGGCGCCGGTTTTGTGTCTAGCATTGTGTTCTAACAAACGCCCCAGATTAACAAAACCTAGAATCATGGTGCTGGCTTCGAAGTAGACATGTCTAGCGCTTGCTGGCAGGGACGCGTAAAACAACACCACCGCTAGGGAATAAAGCCACGCCGCGCCAGTGCCAAGCGCGACGAGGGTGTCCATGCTAGGAGCCATGTGTCGCGCACTGCGCCACCCGGTGGCAAAGATGGCGCGACCCGAATAAGCCATTGCCAGAGCGGCCACGAGACCTACCATGCCCCAGCCAAGTTGCTGCTCGGGCGTAGAGACCATCATACCACCACCGCCTAGGCCCCAACCCATCATCGCGATACCGGGTAGCAGGGCTGCAGCAGAGCGCAGCTGCAAGGTGCGTCTTTCCCGCAGGGCAGCGCGATCCTTTTCAGCTTCTAGCTCTTGCAGGGAGCTGTGGGTTTGTTCCGTGGCGCCGTATCCGATGCTCTCCACGGCAGCAATAATCGCTTCGCCGCTTAGATCCCCAGCGACGCACAGGCTGCGATCGGCAAAATTGAGACTTGCACTGTCGATCCCTTCGAGCTTGGCAAGGCCATTTTCAATTTTGCGGACGCAACCGGCACAGCTTGCACCGGTAACAGCGAAACGGCGAATATTTGGCGTATCAGATGGATTTGGCATAGCGAGTCCTTAGGCTTTAACACACTATAAACCATGGCTTTTATTTGTGGCTAGCCGGCAAAAAAAAATGGCGACCTCGGTCGCCATGTATTACTTGATGATAAGCAGCGGCGTTTCGCTGGATGAGATCATTCGTGTTGTATTGCTGCCGACAAAAAACTCGCGCACCGCAGAGTGGCCATAGGCGCCCATAACGAGTAGTTCGATATCGTTACTCTTCTTGTAGGCCTTGAGTACGTTGAAGATATTGCCTGGAATGAGATCAGCGGTTACCTCAAAGCCAAACTCCTGCATAAATTGGGTTGCATCGGCCAGTCGAGCATGGTTCGTAACGTTATCGTCGCCGACCATGACAATATGGCAGGGTAGTCCCTGCAATAATGGGCTTTCCGCAATGCGTTTTAGCGCTTTAACACTCGTATCACGCCCATCGTAGGCCAACATAAAGTTGCGTGGCGCGGCAAATTCGCCCACGGTTAAAAGGATGGGTTCACTTCTGACCCTAGCTGCGCGCTCGGCATGCGAGCCGAGGTGGTTTGAAATACTACCGCTATTACCACTGCGTCCCATCACTATCAGTCGAATGTCATCACTTTTCTCTTGCAGCGCGTCCAGCACATCACCATGGCGCTGCAGGGTTTCGACGAATTTGGCACCGTCATCTGCCGCGCGCTGTTTGGCCGCCGCTAATATGGCTTTGCCGTGTTCTACCGCTAACTTGTTACGCTTGGCATCGAGTTCCGCCAATTCCGTCAGTAGCGCGTCGTGGGCATCGACACCGATGGTGCCCGATAAGTCGCTTTCACTCAGTTCGGGTTTTTCGACCGTGTGCAGCAGCATTAATGGGGTTTCGAGTATGTTGGCAGCCCAGGCCGCGGCATCGCATACCGCTTCGCTGATGCTAGAACCGTCGATACAGGCAATAACTTTTTGCATGGAAGATTCCTTAGTGTCCACCGAGAAGTTTGGCGACTTCTTCTGGATTATTGTGAACGCCGAATTTATCGACAACGGTTGTAGAGGCTTCGTTCATACCGACCACATTAACCTCACATCCCTCGCGACGGAAGCGAATGATGACCTTGTCAAGGGCCGCGACTGAGGTCAGGTCCCAGAAATGGGCTTGGGTGACATCAATGGTGACCTTTTCGATGACTTCTTTGAAATCAAAAGCGGCGAGGAACTGCTCAGATGAGGCGAAGAATACCTGTCCCACAACTGTATAAATTCGGTGCTGGCCTGCATCTTCGCTACGGCTGTTAACCGCCATAAAGCGTCCAATTTTGTTGGCAAAGAACAGCGCCGCCAGAAGTACGCCGACAAAGACACCCATGGCAAGGTTGTGGGTCATGACCACCACGCTCACGGTGCTTAGCATCACGATGTTCGATGAGATAGGATGGTCTTTCAAATTGCGAATAGACGCCCAAGAGAAGGTACCGATAGATACCATGATCATCACGGCAACCAGCGCCGCCATAGGGATTCGTCCAATCCACTCGTCGAGGAAGACCACCATAATGAGCAGCAACACCCCGGCAAATAGCGTCGATAAGCGACCGCGTCCGCCTGATTTCACGTTGATCACCGATTGGCCAATCATGGCGCAACCCGCCATACCCCCAAGTAAACCGGCGGCGATGTTGGCGATACCTTGGCCGCGGCACTCGCGATCGCGGTTGCTACTGGTGTCGGTTAGGTCGTCGACAATTGATGCTGTCATCATGGTCTCAAGCAGACCCACCAAAGCCAAACCAATCGAGTAGGGCGCAATAATTTGCAGGGTTTCAAGATTCAACGGTACGTCGGGCCACAGGAAAATGGGCAGCGTGTCTGGCAGTTCGCCCATGTCGGATACGGTGCGGATATCGATATCAAAGCCAATCGCGATGGCGGTCATGGTCAAAATGCACACCAATGGCGAGGGCAGTGATTTGCCCACCACTGGGACATAGGGGAACAAATAGATGATGCCTAGGCCGGCAGCGGTCATGGCGTAAACGTGCCAGGTGACGTTTGTCAGTTCAGGTAACTGGGCCATGAAGATAAGAATAGCCAGGGCGTTGACGAAGCCCGTCATGACGGAGCGCGAGACGAAACGCATCAAACTGCCTAGCCTAATATAGCCGGCAAAAATTTGCAGCACACCGGTGAGAAGCGTAGCCGCCAACAAATACTGTAGGCCATAATCCTTAACTAGGGTGACCATCAGCAGGGCCATGGCGCCAGTAGCTGCCGAAATCATACCCGGGCGACCGCCTGCGAAGGCAATAACCACCGCAATACAGAAGGAGGCGTAGAGGCCTACTTTAGGGTCGACACCGGCAATGATCGAAAACGCGATGGCTTCAGGGATGAGGGCGAGGGCGACGACAGTGCCCGCGAGTAAATCGCCGCGAACATTAAAAAACCATTCGCGTTTGATGTGTTCTATCATTACAGTGTCTTACCGTATAGAAAAACCGCGCATTCTACCGATATGCGCCACTGTTAGCAATGAAGCCTAGGAAGCCCACTTTGATAGGTAACACTCAACAAATATTTGAAAGGCAACGCAGCATCGTATTGTTGGCGGCGGTTTGTGCCTTGTGGGGCTCAGTCATCACGGCTCTGCCAGCGATTGATACCCTGTTTTATGTGCGCCTTGCCATTGCCAGCGCGGCAACTCTGTTATTGCTACTACGAAATAAACTGGCATTTGTCCCAGTGTTTGCCATTTTTTACTTCGCTTTGCTCGGCAGTGGCTATATTACTGGCACCATAAGTCACAACGAATATCGTAGCTTAGTGGTACTAAGTATTACCGTGGTTATGTGTGGCTTTACGCTTCCTGTTAAAACAATGCCGTTGATTTTACTCGGTGTGGGCCTTACTCAAGCGGCGATCGGCTGGGAGATATACCAAGCTGTTGGTAGTGCGTTGAGGGTTGGTCTGATAGGTGCTTTTGTCAGCATGGTGTCGGTATGGCCCATCCTAATGATGAGAAAAACCATTAGTCAGCAAGTCGATGAGGCGTTGATTCAAGCCAACGAAATTCGAATGCTTGAAAAAGATAAACAACAGCAGCGCCTACTTAACGATCGTCTGAATGAAAATTTTCGACAGTATATTTACGCCATCAGCCACGACCTACGGGCGCCGATTCGAGCGATTTCTGGGTTTGTTAAAATGCTCGCCACGGATAGCGACAAGAAACTCGCGCCGCAAGAGCACCTCTATCTAGAACGCATTGAAGCGGCTTCCGGGCGGCTAAATGGCATGGTGGAGCGCCTTACCCAACTCAGCCGTTTGCAAACAAATACGCGAGAAGTCGTCGACATCAATCTTTCGAAGCTGCTGGGTGAAATTGGGGATGTTTATCGCAAGCGCTACTCTGAGGATATCGAGTTTCGTATCGACCATGACATGACATTAGTTGGCGATGTCGACGAGGTGAGTCTCATGTTCAATGAGTTAATCGACAATGCCTGTAAGAATCTTCAGCCGACCCAGCGAGGTAAGATCCACTTGGGCTGCGTTTCAGGCAGTGATGAGAGCGCATTTTATGTCGAGGATAACGGTATCGGCGTATTTAGCGAACACGATCTCGACGAGATGACCAAATTGTTTAGAACCATCCATGCCGGTGAAAAAAGTAACGGCGTAGGTCTATCGTTGGTGAGTTTCGTTGCCGAAAAGATGGGCGGGCGGCTGAAGGTGTCGTCCCCCGGTGAAAACCGTGGGACGAGAGTGGAGCTGGTATTTCCTACTGATCGCTAGGATTTTTGTGGCTGGAAAAGCCCATTAAGCTGTAGGCGGGGCAGTAACTTATGCCTGCGGTTAACAGCGGCACAAGGCCAAGTGCTCCCCACCACGACTGGTAGTAAACACCGACGGCGACAATCAGCCCACCAAACACTAAACGTGCAACTTTGTCTGAACCACCTACATTTGATTGCATAACCATGCTCCCTGAGTCATTTGCTGTGAGTATAGATCAGCACAGGGCAGGCATGGAAGAGTAAGTGTGGCTTACGCCACACTGTCGAGAGGGGCTAGACGGCGCTGAACATTCGCCCAGGCATTGTTGGTGAGTATGAGCCATTCGTGTCGGTGAGCATGGGCTGCGGTTTCAATCGCGCATTCGCGACAAAACTTTTTCCAGTAGGGCTTACCCTGAATATCTTTTTGGCATTGTGAGCATTGCATCGATGCCGCCTCCTTGGTGTTATATGTTATATCGACAAGGCTGTTAATAACTTTAAAATGACATGGGACTAATTAATTTAGTATCGGTTTAATCCTCATATCGTATATTTCTTTAATTTGTTTACGGAGTTTTAATGCCCAAAATTCGTGATGATTTTCAACAGCGCGAGGTTGTGAGACCTGCGGACTACCGATGGGTAGCGTCACCCATGCCTGGCGTGGAGCGGATGATGCTCGATCGTCGCGGCGATGAAATAGCGCGTGCCACCTCACTCGTGCGCTATGCACCAAATAGTCAGTTTTCCCCCCATAGCCATGGAGGAGGTGAAGAAATTCTGGTGTTAGAAGGCGTGTTCGCGGATGAAAATGGCGCCTATCCGGCAGGAACGTATCTACGAAATCCCATTGGAACGTCTCACACTCCCGTCATTGGCGATGAAGGCGCGGTAATTTTTGTTAAATTGCATCAGTTTGTGTCTGACGATTCTGCACAGTTATGCATCAATACGCATAAGCAAGCGTGGTTGCCGGGTTTAGTGGATGGGCTGTCTGTGATGCCGTTGCACGAATTCGGTACTGAACATGTGGCACTGGTTAAATGGGCGCCGAATACGCAATTCCAGCGCCATACGCACTGGGGGGGAGAGGAAATTTTAGTATTGGAAGGTGTGTTTTATGACGAACACGGTGCTTACCCAGCCGGGTCGTGGTTGCGCTCGCCACACATGAGCGAGCACCAACCGTTTACCAAGCAGGAAGGCGCCCTAATCTATGTCAAAGTCGGGCACCTAGCGGATCTCTAAGATACATTTAAAAGCCGCCTCAAGTCATTGTTTTACTTGAAGTCATTGGTGTCTAGATTGAAGAAGCGCACGGCATTGTTAAATAAGATATCACGCTTTTGTTGTTCGCTAAGATAGTCGGCGTCTTTAATCACATTGATGGATGTTTCCATCAGGCCAGGCCACAGCAGTAGGTCCGTGCCGTATAAAATACGCTTGGCAAACCCCGCGGTAGCTAATCGCTCAATGTAGCGATTGACCTCGGCCAGAGGATAGCTCCAAATCATTCCTGCCACATCCACATAGACGTAGGCGTGCGCCCCCATTAGCGCAATCATGGCGTCCGCCATCGGGTAGCCAGCGTGCATGACCCAAATTTTAAGTTTCGGATGGCGTGCAAGTAATGCTTCCAATTCAAACGGGTGGCCAACCGAGGCTCTGTAGTTTGGCTGGGTAATATTGGCCATGCCATTGCCGCCCGTGCCCATGTGGATCGCGACCGGAATCTTGAGCTCTTCAGCAACACCAAAATAGGGATCTAACGACATATCAGAGGGTGACATGCCACGATACTGCGGAGCAACCTCGCCAACCACTTTGTAGAAGCCGCTTTCGAGCTTGTTTCGAAAATCTTGCAGTGAGATATCCTCCGCACTGCTAAACGACAACGAGGGTATCACTCGCTTTGGATTGGCTTTTTTGAAACTACGCAGAACGTCATCATCGCCACCTACCACCATAGTGACGTTAAGTCTTTCGGCCTCTGCCAGCGCTTGCGCTTGGTAATCCTCGGTAGATGTGGCCGCCTTTAGCGGGTTGTCGCAATCGGTGTTTAAAAAAGCCGGTGGTTCCAGGTGAGGATCGCCTCCCGGCATGTCGGTCAAGAACCAGGGGCACATGGGGCCTACACCGGGACGAATCTGCATCGCGTGCACGTGCACGTCGATAATTGGTTCCGGCTCTGCAGCGAGCGAAGAGGGTGCGACAACGGCGATTAACAGGGAAGACAATAAGCCTGTAATAAAACGATGGCGATTGGTGCGATGCAACATATCAAGGTTCTCCTAGAAAGGTGAAACCAACCTTAAGGGGGCGTAGCCAAATGGGCAAGCGTGCATTGGCTAATCTAAGAAAACAGCATTGTGGATAATGAGAATGGGCGAGTCACAGGACGTGACGAGTCCATCCGGGGCAATAAAAAGACCGGATTAGTGATGCATTTGGAAAAATTAACTGGGGAGTACTAGAAGAATGGGGTGGACGATGGGATTCGAACCCACGACGACCGGAATCACAATCCGGGGCTCTACCAACTGAGCTACGCCCACCATTACTCTGCAAAATTGGCACGCCCAACAGGATTCGAACCTGTGACCGACGGCTTAGAAGGCCGTTGCTCTATCCAGCTGAGCTATGGGCGCTCAGAAATCCTGGAGATCGATAGAGTGGTCGGGGTAGAGAGATTCGAACTCCCGACATCCTGCTCCCAAAGCAGGCGCGCTACCAGACTGCGCTATACCCCGAAATACTACCAACTGCAGTAAAAGTGCTTCCTCAACGAGAAAGTGCGCGCATAATACCGTCCGAGACCGAGTACGTCAACGCTGAATTCGCCTTTTTATGACAACTTCTTACCCCTGCCTTTTAATTGTTTAAATGCTATACAATAGCCTCATAATTTAGCCAAGGAAACGTGATGAGCCTGCAAGATTTAGAACAACAATTGACCGCGATTTCTCAGCAATACAAGGATTACCCTCCGGTCATGGATTGGCAGCCTAGCCACGAAGGGACAATCGATATTCGCATCGATCGCGAAGGCCACTGGTACCACGAGGGAACAAAGTTTGAGCGTGACGCGCTGGTGCAATTGTTCGCCAAGTTACTGCGTAAAGAGGGCGATACCCACTATATCGTCACGCCCGCTGAAAAGCTCGCCATTACGGTGGAGTGCGCGCCGATTGTGATTTTAAGCGTTGTGAAAGTAGGTGAGGGGGAGCAGGCCGAATTGTTCTTTACCACCAATACCAACGAGCGCATCCATTTGGCCAAACCCTTGGCCTTTGAAACCATTCCCTACCATGGTCAGCAGTTACCTTGTCTGCCTATCCGCAATGGTATGAAGGCCTTGCTGCACCGCAATGTGTTCTACCAATTAGCGGCTTTAGCCGAGCTTGATGAGGACGAAAACGCCTACATCATGAGTCACGGCGAAACATTTTATTTACCTAGCCCCTAAGAAAACTTATGCGTGTCCTTTTTGCCTTAATCACATTAAGCCTTTTCGGGTGTAGCTCGCCTTCGAAGGCGCCGCAATTGTCCGACGCATCCCCTCAGGCGTTTAAGCAAATAATCGATATTGATGCGCGTAACAATGGTTTTGCCAACCCGATAAGGGTATGGCTTGAGCCTGGCATTTATCAGGTTGACCCCATTACACCCGCCCAAGGGGGTAAATTTACCGCACGCCACGCCTGGGCAGGAGAGAACGAGGGTTGTGATCGCTTTGGAATTGACTGCTTACAAGGTTGGCAGTGGTCCACCATTGTCTACGCGACCGATGTGACCCTAAGCCCACTTAATCGACGTTTTTACAACGGTAAGCCCATTGTTTGGATACCCGGCGATGCCATTTTGAATATGCCTGCCCCGACGATATTTGCACCGCGTGCTACCCCTGAATTGGCCCATGTTTTTGCCCCCAAAGGTGAGCGACTCCAAGTAAAAAACGCCGGCTTCGTCTTGTTCTTTGACGTCGATCGTCAAACCTACGATAACCTAGGCGGTGTTTCATTTTTGCTGAGCAACGTGACATTAGACGGTCCGGATAGCGACGGCGATATGTACGCTGATAGTGAAGACGCCTTTCCAAACGACGCGACAGCGCGGCTCGATAGTGATGGTGATGGCTACCCCGACCGGTGGACGCTAGGGCAAGAAAATAGCCCCCACGTGCTAAGTGTAGATGGTTTTCCCTACGATGCTACGCGACACCAAACCCAAATATTGAATATCGATTAGTTTAGTCGCGGCGCAGGCGGTCGCTGACGGCAATCGGATTGGGGTAGTTGAACACTACGATGTAAGACGATACCAAGAAGGTAATAATCGCCGTTGCCTGGATCAGGTGTGAGGCCTCTTTGCCGATCAGGGCATTGGCAAAGGCGACGTAGGCAATTAGCAGCGAGAATTCGCTAATTTGCCCTAGGCGGAAGCCAACATCCCAGGCGAGGCGGTTGTTTTCGCTGAGCTTGCGCAGTAAGAAGCGGAATATGACGGGTTTGGCGCCCAGAATCACCACAGACAGCGCGATAGCGGGGATGATAATGCTGCCTAATACCGTCAGATCGAAACGCGCGCCCAGCGAGAAGAAAAACAAGATTAAGAAGAAGTCTCGCAAAGGCTTTAGGCTAATGGCGATGTACTGCGAAATGGGACTGCTCGCCAAGCTAATGCCGGCGATAAATGCACCTATTTCGGCCGATAAACCGGCCGCATGGGCTGCTTCGGCCACCCCCAAACACCAGCCAATAGCTATCAAAAAAATGTACTCGTGAAAGCGGTCAAAGCGCTGTAATAAGGCCAGCAATACATAGCGGACAAAGCCAAAGGCCAACAAAATAATCACGGGTAGTGCGAGCAAGGTAAGGCCTAGTCCAGGTAAATCGAACTCCCCAGAACTGCCGCTGAACAAAAACAGCAGCACGAAAATGGCGATCACATCCTGCAATAGCAACAGACCAATCATCAACTCACCGGTGTGCTTGTGGTGCAACACCGTCGTCGGTAGTAATTTAATGCCGATAATGGTGGAGCTGAACATCATGGCCAAGCCCACAATCCACGATTCGGTATTGGGAAAACCAAAGGCGCGGCTGATGGCGTAGCCTATTAAAGCAAAAGAAAATGAGCTAAACAGCGCAACGGTGGTTGCCTTGCGCAGCATGGCCACTAGCGCCTGGGGCTGCATGTCTAGTCCGAGCAGGAATAGCAGAAAGATAATGCCGATATGGGAAATATCAGATAATAAGCTCAGATCATTGATATAGGCGAGCCCGTACGGACCGACCAAGGCGCCCAAAACAATATAGGCGATCAACAGCGGCTGACGGGTATAGAGGGCAAATGTCGCAAGAACAGCTGCACCGCTAAAGATAAGAAAAAATGAGGTAGTGAGGCTAGCATCCATGCGTTTATTTATAGCAGAGATACCAGCCTAACGATAGGCAAATACGACTATCGGTGCCACAGCGGGCGAGGGTCATCCACTGCGCCTTGATAGGGGAAGGTAAAGGTCGATAAATAGCTATTAGCGTCCTCGATATCTTCTTCCTTACGCAGTACGAAGGCGTCAAAACCACAGCGGCGCATGGCGTATAACTGGTCGATTAACACATCGCCAACAGCGCGAATTTCACCCTCAAATCCCAGTTGCTCACGCAACTCGCGTGCGTAGCTGTAACCGCGTCCATCGGTGAAGACAGGAAAATTAATGGCCACCACAGATACCTGAGGCAGTTCTCCTGCCACCAAACGAGGCGATTGGTCGGGTTGCAACAACAACCCTAACTTTTCAGCGCCACGCGACAACAGGGCGGCGTGATGGTTACGCCAGTGGTTTAACGAGACGATCACCTTGCCGGCGGGGATATCGCTAGCCTTATCGATCTCGACGCTGTCGTCGAGGACGTGCCAGTTGTCGTAGACAACCGCGCCATTACTAAGCAGCTTTTTTGCCATATACCGTCTCCTTAAAGGGATCAATGCCGACACGCTTGACCGTGTCGATAAACAATTCGTCGTCGTAGCGCAGGCCAACATAGCACTGCAGAAGTTGGGCGATCACTTCCGGGATTTCTTCCGCCTTAAATGAAGGTCCAAGGATCTTGGCGATACGGCCATCACTGCCGGAGTCGCCGCCAAGGCACACTTGGAAGAACTCTTCACCTTTTTTATCAACACCCAAGATGCCAATATGGCCGATGTGGTGGTGGCCACAGGCATTCATACAGCCAGAAATATTGAGGTCGATCGTGCCTAGGTCGTACAAGTAGTCTAGGTCGTCGAAGCGCTGCTGAATCGCCTCCGCCACAGGAATCGATTTGGCATTCGCCAGCGAGCAGTAATCGCCACCGGGGCAGCAGATCATGTCAGTCAGGTAACCGATGTTGGGAGTCGCCAGGCCTTTGGCTTTTAGCTCGCCCCACAGCGCGAATAAATCGCTGCGGTGTACATCCGCCAACACCATGTTTTGTTGGTGGGTGGTGCGGATCTCACCAAAGCTGTAACGATCGGCCATATCGGCAATCGCTTCCATTTGATCGGCAGTGACGTCGCCAGGCGCTACGCCGGCGGGCTTGAGAGAAAGGTTCACAACCGCATAATTAGCTTGCTTGTGCTGCTGCACGTTGCGCTCCATCCAGCGATCAAACGCCAGATGTTGAACACGTTGTTCAACCAGCGTTTGTTCTACATCGGCTATTGCCGCCGTCTGGTAGTCGGGCTCGGTAAAGAAAGACGCCGCCCAGGCGATGTCCTTGTCGGTGAGCGTAGAGGGGCCATCTTTTAAGAAGTGCAGCCACTCGTGTTCGACCTGCGCGCGGAAGGCTTCGATGCCCATCGCTTTGACCAATATCTTGATGCGCGCCTTGTACTTGTTGTCGCGGCGTCCGTGTTGGTTATAAACACGCAAAATGGCTTCTAAATATGTCAGTAGATGCTGCGGTGGCAGCGCTTCGTGGATCACTTCACCGACCATTGGGGTGCGACCCAAGCCGCCACCCACGAAGATACGGCAAGCCAGTGCGCCATCGCTTTCGATTAATTCAATTCCGATATCGTGAAATTGCACCGCCGCGCGATCGGCGTGCGAGCCGTTTACAGCGATTTTAAATTTGCGTGGTAAGAACGCGAACTCAGGGTGGAAGGTCGACCACTGACGAATCAATTCGCAGTAGGGGCGGGGGTCAGCCACTTCATCTTGGGCGACGCCAGCGAACTGGTCCGACGTAATATTGCGAATACAGCTACCGCTGGATTGAATCGCGTGCATTTCCACCTCGGCCAATTCAGCCAAGATGTCGGGCACACTTTCCAACGTGGGCCAGTTCAATTGAATGTTTTGACGCGTGGAAATGTGGCCGTAACCCTTGTCGTAACGGCGACTTATCACAGCCAAACGACGCAGTTGCTTAGTATTGAGCATGCCGTAGGGAATGTTAATACGCAGCATGGGCGCCTGGCGCTGAATATACAGGCCATTTTGCAGACGCAGGGGTAAGAACTCATGATCGGCAAGCTTGCCGTCGAGATAGCGCTGAGTTTGGTCGCGGAACTGGGCAACGCGTTCGATCAATGTCTGGTGATCATGCTCGTTATAGCGATACATGCAAAAAATCCTAGCAGGTTAGAATGGCGCTATCATAACCAACCTTTTTAATATCATCGAAGAATATAAAGCAATATTCTTATTTCATTTAAGAATATAAGTGTGTGGAATCGCACTTCATCTTTAGGGGGAAAACTGTATAATCACGCCCTGAATTTAGGCCCGCATGGCGGAAATATCATCAGTTCTAATGGGAGTTACCATGTCTGACAACAACAACTACAACGACGGCGCTGCCGACGCTATCGCTGCTACTGCAATCATCGCGCTGGTAGTTAGCACAGTTGTGTTTTGGTTGAGCGGGATGCCTGCCTAACAAATCCACATAAAAAAACGGGCCGCGGCCCGTTTTTTTTGGTCTTGTAAAAGCCGCTATTCAGGAAGTACTAACTGCACAACACCATAGACACTCAGCATGAAGACGATGGTGAAGATGATGCCGGCAATAATAAAGGGCGTCGCTGATTTAGCGTTAAAATCCTTCTCGCGGTTTTTCGAGCTGTTCACCCCAAAGGCGCTGGCTAGCACGGCAAAGACTACCGCACCCACACTGGGTGCTTGTTTTGGTGGCTGTTCTTGTTGCTCGCTCATGAATAATACCCTACGTCGCTATGCCAGTTTAGGCACTTGTCTTTAAAGGGTCATAGTTTAACACGGGACTAAGCCAACGTTCCATCTCGTCGTGAGCAAGTCCCTTTCTACTAGCCAAGCTGGCTACTTGATCTCGACCAATCTTACCTGTGGCGAAATAGCGCGCCTCGGGGTGTGAGAAGTACCAGCCACTCACACTTGAGGCTGGGTTCATGGCAAAAGCGCTGGTTAATGACACATCGGTGTTCGCCTCGGCTTCTAACAGCGAGAACAAGGTCGCTTTTTCGGTGTGATCGGGGCAGGCCGGGTAACCTGGCGCGGGGCGAATGCCGCGGTAACGCTCGCGAATCAAGTCTTCATTGCTGAGGTTCTCATCGCTGTCGTAAGCCCATAGTTCCTTGCGTACCCGCAGATGCATGTGCTCGGCAAAGGCTTCGGCGAGTCGATCGGCCAAAGCTTTAAGCATGATGCTGCTGTAGTCATCGTGTGCTGCTTCAAACGCCTTAGCGCGCTCCTCGACACCGTGGCCGGCGGTGACGACAAAGCCGCCCACATAATCACTCAGTCCACTGTCTACGGGTGCGATGAAGTCTGCCAACGATTGATTGGGCTTGCTGTCCTGGCGCTGCATTTGCTGGCGGATGTGGTGCAGGGTGGCCAATTTCTGCTGTCGCGCCTCATCGCTGTACACGATGATGTCATCATCGCGGCTATTTGCTGGCCAGAAACCGACCGCCGCACGGGCTGTGATCCATTTTTCGTCGACGATCTTGCGCAGCATGGCCTGGGCGTCGTTAAACAAGTTGGTTGCCGCTTCGCCAACCACTTCGTCCTGAAGAATGTTGGGATACTTACCCGCTAGATCCCATGAAATAAAGAATGGGGTCCAGTCAATGGTATCGATCAGGCTATGGATGTCGTAATTATCGAATACTCGAACCCCGGTAAAGGAAGGCACTGGCGGTTGATAAGTGGACCAATCGGGGGCGAATTTATTGGCTAGCGCGGCCTGGTAGCTCAGCGCCTCGCTCTTGGCGCGGCGACCTGCGTTGCGCTCGCGCACAACTTCATAGTCGCTGCGTACGCCGTCGATGAAGGTTTGTTTGGCATCGCCGCCGAGTAAGTTTTGCGCCACTGTGACCGAACGAGACGCGTCTGCCACGTAAACGGCAATATCGTTTTGGTACTGCGGTTCGATCTTCACCGCGGTGTGAGCCTTAGAGGTGGTCGCACCACCAATCATCAACGGGATCTGAAAGTTGAGACGCTGCATCTCGCGGGCCACATGTACCATTTCATCTAACGAGGGGGTAATAAGGCCACTTAGGCCAATCAAATCGACGTTTTCTTCGCGCGCCTTTTTGAGGATGTCTTCGCACGGTACCATCACGCCCATATCGATGACTTCAAAGTTATTGCACTGCAGTACCACGCCGACGATGTTTTTGCCAATGTCGTGCACATCGCCTTTGACGGTAGCCATCAATATTTTGCCGTTGCTCTGCCGCGCGCCACCTTCTGACTCCGCTTCTATGTAGGGCAGTAGGTAGGCTACTGCTTGTTTCATCACGCGCGCTGACTTAACCACTTGCGGCAGGAACATTTTGCCCTCACCAAACAAATCGCCGACCACGTTCATACCGTCCATCAATGGACCTTCGATGACCTCAATGGGGCGCGTTGCGGCCGCGCGGGCCTCTTCCACGTCGCTGTCGATATAGGCGTTAATCCCTTTGACCAAGGCGTGTTCAAGGCGCTTATTCACAGGCAGTTCGCGCCAGCTAAGGTCTTCTTCGCGCACCTTGGCGCTGTCGCCACTGTATTTTTGCGCCATATCCAGCATGCGCTCGGTGGCATCTTCGCGGCGATTAAGCACGATATCCTCCACCGCATCGCGCAGTTCCCTTGGGATATCCTCGTAAATGGCCAACTGACCGGCGTTAACAATGGCCATGGTCAACCCGGCGCGAATAGCGTGGTATAGGAATACCGCGTGGATCGCTTCACGCACGATGTTGTTACCGCGGAATGAGAACGAAACGTTGCTCACGCCGCCCGACACCATGGCGTGTGGAAGGTTTTGCGTGATCCAGCGGGTGGCCTCGATAAAATCCACCGCGTAGTTGTTGTGCTCTTCGATACCGGTGGCGATGGCAAAGATATTGGGGTCAAAAATAATGTCCTGCGGCGGGAAGCCCACCTTGTCGACCAACACCCGGTAGGAGCGCTCGCAGATGTCCTTCTTGCGCTCTAAGGTATCCGCTTGACCGCTCTCGTCGAACGCCATAACCACCACGGCTGCGCCGTAGCGTTTGCACAGGGTGGCTTTTTCAATGAATTCCGCTTCGCCTTCCTTGAGGCTGATCGAGTTCACAATGGCCTTGCCTTGAATGCATTTCAAACCGGCTTCTATGATGTCCCATTTTGACGAGTCGACCATAATGGGGACGCGGCAAATATCCGGCTCGGCTGCAATCAGATTCAAAAAGCGCACCATCGCTGCCTTCGAATCCAGCATGCCTTCGTCCATGTTGATGTCGATGATTTGTGCACCGTTCTCCACTTGATCACGTGCGATATCTAGCGCGGTATCGTAGTCCTCCTCGCGGATAAGGCGTGCAAATTTGGCTGAGCCGGTAATGTTAGTGCGTTCCCCGACGTTAACAAACAGGCTGTCGGCGCCGATCACAAATGGCTCCAGACCGCTCAATTCACATTGCACGGGACGCTCGGGGATTTGACGTGGGGGCAGGGGAGCCACCGCTGCGGCGATTTGGCGGATAAATTCAGGTGTCGTACCGCAGCAGCCGCCGACAATGTTGATGAAGCCACTGTCGGCGAACTCGCGAATAATACCGGCCATCTCCTCCGGGCTCTGGTCGTATTCGCCAAACTCATTGGGCAGTCCCGCGTTGGGGTGTGCGCTCACGTGGGTGTTGGCGATTTTGCTTAGTACCTCGACATAGGGGCGCAGCTCTTCCGCCCCGAGGGCGCAGTTGAGACCGATACTAATGGGCTTAGCGTGCGCCAGCGAGTACCAAAAGGCTTCCGCTGTTTGGCCGGACAGTGTGCGGCCAGACGCGTCGGTAATCGTACCGGAAATCATGATCGGCAGTTCGATACCGTGGTCATCAAAATACTGCTGTACGGCAAATACCGCCGCCTTGGCGTTCAGCGTATCAAAGATCGTTTCCAGCAGCAGGATATCAACTCCGCCCTTTACCAGTCCGTCGATCGAGACCAAATAATCGGCGACGAGTGCATCAAAGGTGATGTTTCGAAAACCGGGGTCGTTGACGTCGGGCGAGATGGTGGCCGTGCGCGAGGTTGGGCCAAGCACACCCGCGACAAAGCGCGGTTTTTCCGGGGTAGACATTTCATCGGCAGCTTCGCGCGCAATCCGCGCCGACGCAAGATTTAACTCGTGCGCCAAGGCCTGTAATTGATAGTCTGCTTGCGAAACTTGGGTGGAATTAAACGTGTTGGTTTCGATGATGTCGGCGCCCGCCTCGAGGTAGGCGAGGTGGATTTCTTTGATGATCTGCGGTTGAGTAAGACTCAACAAGTCATTGTTGCCTTTCACATCAATGGCGTAATCAGCAAAACGCTCGCCACGATAGTCGGCTTCTTCAAGCTTATACCCTTGGATCATGGTTCCCATAGCACCATCTAAGAGAAGGATGCGTTGCTTTAGGGCGTCTTGAAGGCGTTGATTTTGCATGATCTTGTCCAGGTTGTTGTTTCGTAAAAGTATATCAAAAAATTTCGATAGATCAATAATGGCGGGGCTTTCAGGGCTTTTGTATACAAAGTCGAGCGCCGTTTGAGCGGTTCATGGTGGTCCAAAGAAGTGTAGACCAATATCAAACACGCATTGTATCCATTACATGTGCAAGCCATACCCGTAATGCCCCTTTAAAGCGTGTGGTTTAGTGATTAAAAATAGGAAATTTGCTGTATTTGTGGTGGCGATTGATAGAGTCCGCACGTAAATAGCACTACAATAGCGCCATCGAAAGGAGTGAAAGACTATGGTAACAATTACAGAATCAGCTCAGGGTTACTTGGCTGAATTGCTGGCGAAGCAGGGCGACGACGTATTGGGTGTGCGTATGTTCATTACCAACCCCGGTACTTCTCGCGCCGAGACCTGCATTGCATATTGCCGCGAAGGCGATATCAACGAAGAAGACGACACCGTTGAATTTGAAGCATTTAAAGCGTTTTACGAAAAGCGCTCGCTGCCTTTTCTGAAAGACGCCATTGTTGACTATGCCAAGGACCGCATGGGTGGCCAGCTAACCATCAAGGCGCCCAACGCTAAGATGCCCCAAGTGAGTGCCGACAGTCCCTTGGAAGATCACATCAATTACATTCTCTATAACGAAGTAAATCCATCGCTCGCGGCGCACGGCGGCGAGGTAAGTTTAGAGAAGATTACCGACGACAAGGTTGCCATTCTTAAGTTTGGTGGCGGCTGCCAAGGGTGCAGCATGGTTGACGTGACACTTAAAGAGGGCGTAGAAAAGACCCTGCTAGAAAAGGTGCCTGGCCTTGCTGGTGTGCGCGATGTGACCGATCACACCGACAAATCTGACGCTTATATGTAATAGGCAACTGATAGCTATGAAAAAGGCGCCGTTTTGGCGCCTTTTTCGTTTCTGCTAGCGTGTTGCGATCGCCGCTTTGATGGTATCGCGCATCTTGCGCAGCGACTGTTCGGTGGTCTCCCAGTCGATACACTTATCGGTAATAGATACGCCGTATTGCAGTTCACTCAAATCGGCGGGGACTTTTTGGTTGCCGGCGCCGATATTGGACTCAATCATCACGCCAACAATGCTTTGGTTGCCATCGGCGATTTGGTGGGCAATGTTATCCAGTACAAGAGGCTGCTGCTTGTGGTCCTTGTTACTGTTAGCGTGGCTGGTGTCGATCATAATATTCTTCGCCAAACCGGCCGCTTCAAGCTCTTGTTCGGCCAAGGCTACGTGAACTGAGTCGAAGTTGGGGCCGTTGCTGCCGCCGCGCAGTACCACATGGGCGTAGGCATTGCCTTTGGTTTCTACTACTGAGACTGCGCCATCGCTGTTGATTCCCAAAAAGCGGTGCGGGTGTGCGACCGAGCCCAGCGCGTTGATGGCTACTTCGAGCCCGCCATCGGTACCGTTTTTAAAGCCGACAGGGCCGGATAGACCCGAAGACATTTCGCGGTGGGTTTGCGATTCCGTGGTGCGCGCACCGATCGCCGACCAAGTGATGAGGTCCTGCAGGTACTGTGGCGAAATTGGATCGAGCGCTTCAGTGGCCAAAGGCAAACCGATTTCTGATAAATCTATCAACAGTTTACGGGCGATTTGTAAACCTTCCTCGATCTTAAATGAATCGTTTAAATAGGGGTCGTTGATCAGGCCTTTCCAGCCGACGGTGGTGCGGGGTTTCTCAAAGTATGCGCGCATCACGATGTACAGCGTGTCGTCCAATTCCTCGGCTAATGCCTTGAGTCGCTTGGCATAGTCTAGTGCGGCTTCGGTGTCGTGAATCGAGCAGGGGCCAATGACCACAAACACGCGAGGGTCTTTGCGATCGAGAATCGCGCGAATGGTGTCGCGTCCTTGGCTGACGGTTTGCAAAGCTTGCTCGCTGACGGGTACCGCTTGTTTTAGGGCCGCTGGGGTAATCAGCGGGGTGTTGGATGCAATATTAATATTGTCTGTATTTGTACTCATTTTTGCTAATCACTGCTGGTCAAAAATCGTGTATCCTACCTGAAAGCCGCTCAAATGTAATGAACAAAGGAACTGTCTTGGCAAATTTAGCGCCTCTTTTTGATCTATCTTGTCTCGACGGTCAATTACACGACCCCGCGAATAGCCTCGTCTTGGCGGCCAATCGCCGCCTGGCCGCTAAAATAAACCAAGCCTACCAATATCGCGCCGCTCAGCAGGGCTGTGCGTTGCTGATCCCTGAGGTTGTATCGCTGGCGGATTGTCTCGCGGAACAGTATCAACGCGCGGTATTGCGTGGTGATTTAGCGCCGCGCCGGATCATGCCTGCCAACATGGAACGCTGGCTATGGCGCGAGGCGGTCGAATCCGCTCAAGATGAGACAACGGCGCTGCTTAAAACCGACAGTGCAGCACAGACCGCCCGCAGCGCGTATCAACTGGCCATTCAGTACCATCTTGACGACGCCGATTTAAATCCTCACCTCCGCCAGTGGCGCGACCACTACATTGCCCGCTGTGAACAACTGTCGGTGATCGATAGCGCCAAGGCCGAAGCCCTAGCGATCGACACCTTGCTACAACGCTCACCTGAGAAGCCTTGCTACATCATCGGTTTCGAAGCCATGCCGGCCATGTATCAAGCGCTGTTGGAGCATTGGCGTGTCCAAACGGTGATGTTTACCCCCAGGGTTCAGCAGCAGGCGCTGTACAGCTTTGACAACAGCGAGAGTGAATTGCGCGCGGCCATTGATGCGGCGGTGCGTTTTATTGAGCGCTACCCCGATAAACGCTTTGCCATTGTTGATCCCTCTCTCAGTCAGCGGCGTGATTTAGTAGAGCGCTTGCTGTTGCAACGCATGGACCCTCAGGCAAATAGTGTCGCGGCTGAAAGACATGTCGTTCGCGCCAATATTTCGGCGGGGCAACGTGCGGCAGACGCACCGCTGCTGGCCATTATTCCCGAGCTGTTGCAGCTTTGGCTGGAAAACATGGATATGGACACGCTTTACGCGCTTTGCCATACCCCCTTTATCGTTGCCGCCGACAGCGAAGCCTTCCTTCGCAGTCGTTTTTACCAAGAAGTTTTAAAAAGAGGCCGGCCGCAGAACGGACAGGCCTATCTGCGTGAAAAAGCACAATCTATCTGCCCTGAACTTGCCGCGCGCTGGCAAGCGTTGGCCGAGCAAGCGCGTCGATTACACTTGCAGCGGCAAACCTATTCGGTGGGCCAATGGTGTGATTTCTGTGAAACCGCCTTGGCGAGCCTAGGGTGGCCCGGGCAACGCGAAACAGATTCGGTGGAGTACCAGCAGTTGGTGCTGTGGCAGGATATGCTGGTCCAAATCAAGCAGCTGCCCGCTGAATACAGCCTTGATGTGCGCGGTTTTATCGCTTTGTTACGCGATGAACTAAACCACAGCCTGTTTCAGGCGGAAGTGGAGGATGCAGGCATTCAGGTACTCGGTAGTTTGGAAGCTGCGAGCCTGAACTTCGATCGGCTGTGGGTGGTCTCGATGAGTGATGGCAATATGCCTGCTCGCGCTAAACCCAATCCGCTATTGTCGCTGGAGCGGCAACGGGCGCTCGACATGCCACACTGCGACGCAGGTCGTGAGTTGCGCTTCGCGCAGCGACTATTGGCCTCATTTCGTGCCAGTTCGCCGCAAATTCGCTTTAGTTATGCGCGCTTCGAGGGCGATATTGCCTTGCGTCCATCACCACTTCTCGAGGGCTTAACCGCCGAAGAACGTCAGTACAACGCTCCTAGTGTAAGTGCCATTGAGCTCGAGTGGTTTGAGGATGAATGGGCGCCACCGGTTAACGATGCAAGCATCATTACTGGCGGAGCGTCGCTATTAGGAGATCAGGCGGCCTGTCCCTTCAAGGCTTTCGCCACCCATCGCCTAGGGCTGCGGAGAATTGACCCGGTGAGCAGTGCCATGCCTGCCCATGTTAGGGGTACCGCGGTACACGACGCGCTGGAAGTATTGCTGCCCACAGGGTTGTTGCAGTCACAGCTAGATCAGCATGCTCAGGATAAGCTGCAGCAGGCGATTGATGCCGCGCTCGACAGCATGGCGCGCAAGCGGCCCGATATCATGCAGCCGCGCTACAAACAGTTAGAGGCGCAGCGCATCCGCGAACTGTTACTGGAGTGGTTAGATTTGGAGCAGCAGCGCCCACCGTTTACGGTGCAGGCCACGGAGTTGCCCTGCGAAACCGAGTTTGCCGGGCTGCCCTTAACGCTGAGAATCGACCGTATCGACGCCTTGTCGGCCAATCGTTTGATGGTGATTGACTACAAGACCGGCTCGGCGAGTATTAGCCGTTGGCAAGACGAGCGACCTAGCGACCCGCAACTTCTGTTGTATGCCTTACTGATTGACGACGGCAGGGTACAAGCGCTGGCCAAGGCGGCTGTTAAACACGGTGAAATAGGTTTTAAGGGCATCTCTTGCAACGACATGCAGATGGCGGGGATCGATGCCGTTAAGGGCGAGGAGGGCATTCCTCAAGAACAGGTCTGGCACGATCAAAAAGCGCGTTGGCACGACCGTTTAGAAGCGCTTGCCAGCGAATTTATGGCGGGGGATGCGCAGGTATTGCCCACCTCTGACGCCAGTTGCCAATACTGTCACCTGCAAGATGTATGCAGAATAGGAGAGCGCCGATGACCCAGGTTGCCGACTGGCTCGCCAGAGAAACCGCCATCGATGTCACGCGTAGCTTTAGCGTGGTGGCACCGGCGGGTTCCGGCAAGACCGAGTTGCTGACCCAGCGCCTACTAGCGCTGTTGTCCACCGTCGATAACCCAGAAGAAGTGTTGGCGATTACCTTTACTCGCAAAGCCGCGGAAGAAATGACGGAGCGCTTATTGTCAGCGATGCACAAGGCTATGCAACCCATCACTACTTCGCTAGCGCCCCACGAGGCCAAAACTCGTGCGCTCGCTGAGGGTGTGCTTAGGCGCGACCGTGAGCGTGGCTGGCAATTACTTCACAACCCCAACCGACTGCGTTTAAAAACCATCGACGGCTTCTGTGCCAACATCACCCAACAGCTGCCACTGGAAGCGCGATTTGGCGCCGATATCGGTGTAGCGGATGAACCTGAAGAGCTCTATCAAGAGGCCACCCGCCAGTTGCTGGAGGAATTGCAGGACGACTCGCCCACGGCCGACCAGCTCGCCACCGTACTGGCGCTGCTCGACAATCGCCTCGAGACCTTTGAGCAGCTTTTTTGCCAGCTGCTTGGCAAACGAGATCAGTGGCTTACGTGGATGCAAAAGGCGCAGCACCACGGCGGCCACGACGCCTTCGTGGCAACACTGGAGGCCAACATTGATAGCCTAAACTGCGAGCGTATCAAAGCGGCGGCAACACTATTGGCGCCGTTTGGTTCAGAGCTGTGCCTGCTGTTGGATTTTGCTGCGCACAGGGTAGCCGAGAGCCATTCGCTGACCAAGCTGCGGGGCATTACGGCGCTTCCAGAGGTGTGCAGCGAGGCGCTTAGCGACTGGCAAATCATTGTCGATCAACTGCTCACTACGACCAATACGCTGCGTAAAAGCGTCACCAAGACGAACGGTTTTCCCACCCCAAAAGACGCCCCAGACAAAGCAGAAGGTGAGATTTACGCCCAGCGCAAGGCGGACTTTATGAGCCTGCTCGAGACACTGGGTGATATACCGGGTGTCGAAGAAACACTGCTTCGTCTGCGCGAACTCGTAGCGCCATCTATAGATGCGCAGCAGAGCGAGATCATCTCAGCCCTCATGGCGATTTTACCGCGTAGCGTTGCCCACCTGTGGACTGTGTTTTCCCAGCGTGGCGAGGTGGATTACATAGAAATTAACCGCGCCGCTAACGACGCACTTGGGGATGATGACGCACCGACGGATATTGCTTTAAAGCTGGACTACCAAATTCGCCACATACTCGTGGATGAGTTTCAAGATACCTCGCCACCACAACTCAAGCTGCTTGAAAAGCTGACCGCTGGCTGGCAGCCCAACGACGGTAGGACCTTATTTATCGTGGGTGATGGCATGCAGTCTTGCTACGGTTTCCGCGAAGCCAACGTGGGAATTTTTCTCAACGCGTGCGAGTATGGCATTGGTCAAGTCGCGCTGGAACCGCTGCAGTTAACCGTCAATTTCCGCTCCCAAGCGGGGGTTATTGATTGGGTTAACGACTGCTTTAAACAGGCCTTTCCAGCAAGGCATGATGCCAGTGCGGGCGCGGTCGCCTTCGCAGAAGCCATCCCCCAAAAAGATTTATTAGACGGCGCTGCTTGCCAGTGCCACGCCATTCTCGATGATGAAGACGGTAGCGCTGAAGCCGCTCAGGTTGTTGAGCTGATCCGAAACATTCAAGCCGATCACCCCAGTGAAAGCGTGGCAATTTTGGTGCGCGGCCGACGTCACTTAAAGCAAATTTTACCCGCCTTGCGCGAAGCCAATATTCCTTGGTTGGCGCAGGATATTGATCCGCTCAGTAGCCGCAGTGCTGTTCGCGATTTACTGAACCTCTACCTCGCCTTGAACAACCCCGGCGACCGCAATGCCTGGGCGGCCTTGTTGCGCTCGCCGCTTATCGGGCTAACTCTGGGCGATATGTTGTTGCTTTGTGAGGCGGCGGACAACCTTGGCGAACTGATTATCAGCGGTGGCGACATCGCGTTAGATCTTTCGAGCACTGGTAGAGATCGCCTAGCAAGTGCTGCCAGTGTCTTGCGCCGTGCCTACCAACAGCGACAACGTTTCAGCCCACGGCAACAGCTATACCGCACGTGGTGCAGCCTGCAAGGCGACGCACTGGCTGCGGCCGAGGGCGCGTCGGTAGTGAGTGATATCGAGCGCTTCCTGGATTGTCTTGAACAATTACAAAGCCGTCGTCAGGGCGCGCAAGCCCCGTCACAGCAGCAGATAGAGACCGCACTCAAAAAACTCTATGCCAGCGCCGATACCGGTCAATCCGGGGCGGTGGCGGTCATGACTATCCACAAGTCGAAGGGACTGGAATTCGATCATGTCATCATACCGGGTCTAGATCGTAAAACGCGAGCGCAGGACAAGGCGCTGGTGCAGTGGCAACACATGGAGTTTAACGAGGCGGGCGAGGGCTTTTTTATGGCGCCATTGTACCGTGACAAAGAAAACGAGGGCCTGTACAAGCTGCTCAGCAGCGAGAAAAAACGCCGTGAACAACTTGAATCGACACGTCTGCTATACGTTGGCGTGACGCGTGCCATCAAGCGTTTACACCTTTTGGCGCGCCTAGAATTAACCGCCAAAGATGAATTTAAAGCCCCCAGCGATAACTCACTGCTAAAGCGTATCTGGCCGACCTTTCAGCAACAGGCGCACAGAGTTCAGCCCAGCACTCAGCAGGCTCTAGTCGATAAAAAGGACCGCCTGGCGCTCCGGCAGATGATTGATCCACGTAATCGCCGTGCCGTCCTATCAGCAATGCCTGCGCCGCTAGGGGTGACATGGGAGCCCGGGCAGGGGGCGCGTAATGTGCCTGAGCCAAGTGCAGATAGCGAGGCACAAGCTGTGGGTAATTTGGTACACCGCGCGCTGGAGCTGGCTGATGCTCAGTCTATAGGTCTCTGGAATGATGCTCAGGCATTAGCGCCGCGCTTGTTGGCTATAAGCCAGGATTTGTCTATACCCCGTGTTATGGAGGACGCGGTGATCCACGCGGCCGCCGGCCAACTCGCGACAGTGGCTAACGACACTGCCCAGCATTGGATTTTTAATGCCCATAAGGCTCGCAGCGAGTGGCGAATTATTGCTGAGGACGGACGCGTGAGCATTATCGACCGCGTCGTCTGGGACCAGGCGGGGGTCGCGACCATCATTGATTTCAAGACCGCTTCGCCTACCCATGGCGAGAGCTTAGAGGCATTCGTTGCCAAGGAGATGGCGCAATACGCGCCACAGCTAGAGCACTATCGGCAATTAATGATGTCGTTGGGGGAGCGGGTTGGGGCCGCAGGGCTATACTTTACCGCCCTCGGCCATTGGCAGGAGCTACTGTAGGCTGGCGATAATTTCTTTAATCTCGGCGCGGCACTCTTTAATCAAATTGATACTGCTTTCCGCCGAGAGATTTAATTTCGCTAGCGCGGGTATTTTGGCCCACTCTTTGGGATGACTGGGCTTGCCGATGTTGGCGTGTAAATTAGCTAGCATGACCACGTCAACGATGTCTGCATCACCCTCGTGGCGGCGGTCGTAGTTGTTGTGCTCTTGGGCGACATCGATATAGGCCTTTTCAAATCCCCACGCCTCCATGATGGCGGCGCCAATATCGGCGTGCCAGACGTTGATAATTTGATTGAGATCTTCTTCCTTACCCAGTAGTTCTTGATGTTCATCGGCGCGCATGTAGATGTAATACTTGCCGATATCGTGCATCAAACCCGCCAGCATCGCGTGATCTGAAAGTACCACTTTGGTTTGCTTGGCGATGATATAACTCAACACAGCCACTTGAATGGAGTGCTGCCAGAGGGGGCTTAATTGCTTAGCGAGGGGGCCCATGGCGCGGGCCGTCATAATTTGCTGCATGGCGACGGCCATCGCGGCATTGCGCACCATATCAAAACCTAAACGACCAATCGCGGTTCGTAGATCAACCGGCCCATCGACGCCGCGTCGCATCAATGCTGAGTTGGCCATTTTTAATAAGCGCGCGGTCAATACCGGGTCAGTTTTAACAACATTAAGGACTTTTTCGATATCGGAATTTGGGTCGTTGATGACGCGGCGCACACGCAGTGCGACCTCCGGAAAGGTAGGGAGTTTCAGATTGCCCTTGTCCAGATCCTGTGCGAGCTGTTTAACAAACTGAAATCCATAATCTTTTTTATCGTTCATAAAGGGCCCTGTAAATTGACCCTCTAAATATAGCCGAGCGCTGGGTATTTGCCAGCGCCAAGTCGCTAGGGAGCACTCTGCACGTTAACGAAAAGCGTTAGTGCTTGCCCAGGTTGAAGATACTTTTTGGGGTTTAGCTTGTTCCAGTCAACGATGTCGTTAATTTTAATGTTAAATTTTCCGGCAATGCGTGCCAATGAGTCGCCGCGCCGAACTTTGTAATTGACCTTTTTCATGACCGTCTTGAGGCTGTTGGGTGGCAGCGGGCTGGTATCGCTGACGGGGCGATAAATTTTCAGTACTTTGCCAACCCGCAGCGGGTCACGGCTGCCCATACCGTTCCATTTGGCGAGCTGCGCAACCTTGACGTTGTAGCGACGAGCGATCGTCCAAAATGAATCACCGGCTTGTACCGTGTATTCATCGGCCAATTCGGCACGCTGTTCTAATCGCTGTTGCTTCTTTTCTAAGCGGTTGCCCTCACTTAGGCCATAGGCGGCGTCAGATGAACTGGCCGTTGGAATTAACAGCACGTCGCCAATGCGAATGTTGTTGTTGCGCAGCTTATTGACCTTTTTCAGGGTGGCGACGTCGGTATCGTGGCGTTGCGCGATGGTGCCGAGGACATCGCCGCGTTTGACCACATAGCGGGTCCAGCTCAACCATTGATCTTTGGGCAGCTGTGCTAGGTTGTCGCGAAAGGTTTGGCTGACCTCAAGCGGTAATACAATGTAATCTGGCCCTTTGGGCGAGGTGGCCCAGTGGTTAAAGCCGGGGTTGAAGCGATACACCTCATCCATCGAAATACCCGCCAAACTGGCGATTTTAGCGAGATCGATTTGGCTGTCGAGGTTGACCAATTCAAACACTGGTTCGTTGGGGACCGGTGTCAGGCTTACCCCATAGCGCTCGGGATCGGCGACAATTTTTGAGATCGCAATAAGCCGCGGTACATAAGTGGAGGTTTCACGGGGAAGTTTCAATGCCCAAAACGCCGTGTCTTTGCCGTCGCGTTTATTCTTTTTTACCGCCCGAGCTACGCGACCGGGACCGGTGTTGTAAGAGGCGAGGGCGTGTAGCCAGTCGCCGTCAAAGGTTTGGTTCAAACGCTTAAGAAATTGGGCTGCCGCACGGGTTGAGGCGACCACATCGCGGCGACCGTCATACCACCAATCATCGTGCAGCTTAAACAGTCTGGCGGTACCGGGAATAAATTGCCACAAGCCGGCTGCTCGGCCGTGCGAGTAGGCAAAGGGGTCATAGGCGCTCTCGACCACGGGTAATAGCGCCAACTCCATCGGTAAACCCTCGCTCTCGAGAGTTTGCACGATGAAATGGAGGTAGGGGGCCGCGCGCTTGGTGACGCGCAGAATGTAATCTGGGTGGTTTTTATACCAGCGCAGTTCTGCTTCTACACGGGGATGATCAACTGCGGCGATATCGCCAAACTGATCGCGAATATGCTGCCATAAATCACTGGGGGGAAGGTCGATTGGCTCGAGCGCTACTTGTTCTTGAGGTGGGTCGAGCTCAGAAGCTGCTTCACTCAGATGTTCGTCGATGAGATCTACCCGCGAAGCGCAATCGTCACCACAGTCACGATCTTCATCGGCATCGGCAATGACCACCGGCTCGGCCTCGGCGGAGGCATTATCTAGCGCGATAATTTCATTATCGTCGCCGTTAAGCCAGGCGCTCCAACGTGTTTGCCAGTCGTTCAGAGTCGGCGTTGCGGCACAACCAGCCAAGCTCAAACAACAACACAGTGCAATGACTGGGCGAGACACGATATTCAACAAGACAAACTCCGCAAATGTAAAAAAGGAGCATTTTACCCGAGTCTACCCAATGTATCGACCGCCAATTAAAAGCGGTCTTTGTAGGCTCGCAGGGCGGCAAAAACCGCGTCATGACAGCTGTGGGCTTCACCGCTTGCCACCGCCGCGGCATGCTGCAGCGCAGGCTGAGCAGCTCGCAGGAAGGGATTGGTAGCCTTCTCCAAGCCAATAGTCGAAGGCAGTGTTGCAATACCGTGGGCGCGGCAGGCGGCGACGTCTTCAATGCGTGCTTGCAGCTGGGTATTATCGGGGTCAACTGCCGCTGCAAAGGCGAGGTTAGCGGTGGTGTACTCGTGGGCCGCATAAACTTCGGTGCGATCGGGAAGGTTGGCGAGTTTGTTTAAGGAGTGCCACATTTGCGAAGGGGTGCCTTCAAACAGACGACCACAGCCGCCGGCAAACAGCGTGTCACCGCAAAAAACGACATGACGACTGCCCGTTTCACCATGGTAGGCCACATGATCAAGGGTATGGCCAGGTACGGCTAAGCAGTGCAAGGTAACACCCAGCAAGGTAATGCTATCACCCTCACACACCGTTTCGGTAATGCCTGTGATCGCTGGATTATCAGGGCCGATTACGCGCAGCTTACGATGATGAGCTAACTCGGCAATGCCACCGGTATGGTCGCCGTGGTGGTGGGTAATCAACACACCTTCGAGGTGTAATTGATGGGTGGCAAGGAAGCGTTCAACAGGGGCTGCTTGACCGGGATCGACCACCCAGCATTGGGTACCTTCCACCAGCGCCCAAATATAGTTATCGGTGAAGGCCGGAAGCGAGTAAATATTCATGAATTGCCCCTGTAATGGCAGCGCTAGGCTGTGCTATGTTGTGATGAATTGTAAAGGAATTTCGCGTGATTATTGCACATAACAACGACGACATCATGCGCCATCCCGATGCGGTCGACTACTGGTGGCGCCAATCGCTCGGGAGCGATATTTTGCTGTCAGAAATCGACACCATTCAAACCCATCTCGCGTCGAGTTGGGGCGAGTGGGGCATGCAGTTGAGCACCTGCCAGCAATTACCCATGCTTCACCAGGGGCGCATCAATCAAACCTACCGACTCGACCCCACCGGTAACGCCGATGAACGCGAACTGGTGGCTACGGCGGACCAATTACCGATTGAGTCGGATGCGCTGCAGTCGCTGGTGTTGCACCACGTGCTCGATTTCCACCGCCACCCACACCAAATTTTGCGGGAGGCGTCGCGCGTAGTAGCCCCCTACGGTCGTTTAACGCTGTGTAACTTCAATCGTTTCAGCCCGCTGGCGCTTAAACAGGCGATGTTCGGTTTTCATGGGCGGCACAGCCTGCGCCGTTTGCTGACGCGCTCGCAAATCAAAGATTGGCTCCATTTGATTGGCTTCGAGGTAGAGCGGGTGTCCTATTGCGGCTTTAATTTTCCTAGCCGTCGTTGGCACGCTAGCGATGGCCATTACGCTCGGATAATGGGACAATACCTTCCAACCTTGGGCGGCGTCATTGTAGTCACTGCCCGCAAAGAAAAACGCCCCGCGACCCTTAATCGCGCTGGCTGGCGAGAATTTTCCAAAAGTCTGCAGGGCAGCACAGAAGTAGGTAGCGCACGAGATATTGCGCGGAGAGAGTCTTGAAAAACATCGAAATCTTTACCGATGGTGCCTGCAAAGGCAATCCCGGCCCAGGTGGCTGGGGCGCATTACTGCGCTATAACGGCCGCGAGAAATCACTCTACGGCGGCGAAAAGAACACCACCAACAACCGCATGGAACTCACCGCCGCTATCGAAGCGCTGCGTGCGGTGAAAGAACGCTGCGTGATAGACCTCACCACCGACTCACAGTACGTTCGGCAAGGCATTACCGAGTGGATTGGTAATTGGAAGGCGCGCGGATGGAAAACCGCTAGTAAACAGCCGGTGAAAAACGTGGATTTGTGGCAGCAACTGGATGCCCTGATTCAAGAACATGACGTGCGCTGGCACTGGGTTAAAGGCCATTCGGGACACCGCGAGAATGAAATCGCCGATGAACTGGCTAATAAAGGGATTGAGGAACTGGCATGAGACAAATCGTACTCGATACTGAAACCACCGGCTTAGAAACATCACTGGGCCACCGCATTATCGAAATCGGCTGCGTGGAACTGGTCAACCGGCGTCTTACTGGCAACCACTACCACCAGTACATCAATCCGGAGCGGGAGATCGATAGCGGCGCGCAAGAAGTGCACGGCATCAGTAGCGAATTTCTGGCAGATAAGCCGGTATTCGCCAGTATTGTCGATGAATTTATGGCCTTTATCGATGGTGCCGAGCTAGTGATTCACAACGCCCCTTTCGATATTGGCTTTATCAACCACGAGTTGAAACTTAACGGCAGTAAATACCGTCGGGTGGAAGAGTATTGCGGTGTCGTTGACACCTTGGCGATGGCGCGTCAAAAACACCCTGGCCAACGTGTCACCTTGGATGCACTGTGTAAGCGCTACGCGGTCGACAACTCAGCACGCACACTGCACGGTGCACTGTTAGACTCGGAAATTCTTGCCGACGTCTACTTGCTAATGACAGGTGGTCAAACCAATCTATTTGGTGGCAGCTCGGATAGCTCGAGCTCAAACAATAATGATGCAGAAGATTACGCCAAGCAGGCACAAGCTTTTGCCAATCGTCGTCCCGGTCTCATTATTACGCCAACCGAGCAAGAGCTTGCCCTGCACGAAGCGCGCCTCGACGCCATCGATAAAGCCTCGGCGGGCAACTGTTTATTCCGGAAATAGAGAGTAGTTATCGACGGACACAAAAAAGGCGAGCAACGGCTCGCCTTTTGTTTACCTGCTCGGTTTATAAGAACATGGCAACCGCTGCCATGCCCACACCACCCATGACAATAGTGTAGGGCAGCGCCATCCACACCATAGTGCCGTATGACAGGCGAATCAGGGGGGCAAGCGCTGAAGTCAGCAGGAACAGGAAGGCCGCTTGACCATTAGGTGTAGCTACCGAAGGCAGGTTAGTACCCGTGTTAATTGCTACCGTCAGGTGGTCAAAGTGCTCGCGATCGATGGTGCCCGCATCCAAGGCTAACTTAACCTCGTTGATGTAAACCGTTGCCACGAATACGTTGTCGCTGATCATCGACAGCACGCCGTTAGCCAAGAAGAAGATCGCTGGTTGAATACTGCGTTCCATGGTCAGTACCCAGTCGATAATGGGCGTAAACAAGTGCTGCTCATGGATAACGCCCACCACCGCAAAGAACACCACCAAGAGAGCCGTGAAGGGCAGAGCTTCTTCAAAGGCATGGCCTATTTGGTGCTCTTCGATGATGCCGTTAAATGCCGTCTGCAAAATAATGATTGTCAGACCAATCAAACCAACCGCCGCGACGTGAGTAGCCAAGCCAGCCACTAATAACACTGCCACGATGCCTTGGACGATCAACTGCGCGCGATCTGCATTGGTACGTTTGGCCGTGCGAGCGGCGTCAAATTCATACAACACGTTGTATACAGGCTCAGGAATCTTGGCACCGTAGCCAAACCAGCTCATTTTTTCTAACACGATAACAGTCAACAGACCCATGCCCAGTACAGGCATAGTCACTGGGGCCATCTTATGGAAGAAGGTGACGAAGTCCCAGCCCGCCACGCCAGCAATCAGCAGGTTTTGTGGTTCACCCACGGTGGTGCACACACCGCCGAGTGCGGTACCGACAGCGCCATGCATCATCAGACTGCGCAGGAATGCACGGAACTGCTCAAGATCGCTGCGGTGGTATTCAATAACTGAGCCATCGTCACTGTGATCATGGTCGTCGTGGCTTACCTGTTTGCCCGATGCCACTTTGTGGTAAACGGTGTAGAAGCCCACCGATACTGAAATCAATACCGCGGTGACGGTCAGAGCGTCGAGGAAGGCTGAAAGAATGGCGGCGGAAATACTAAACATCAACGACAGCATGATTTTGGAACGAACGTTGATGAGGATTTTGGTAAACACGAACAACAACATGTTCTGCATGAAGTAGATGCCCGCCACCATGAAAATTAGCAGCAATAATACTTCTAAGTTGTGGTCGATCTCGGCGTAAACCGTTTCGGGGGAGGCGAGACCAATGGCAATAGCTTGAATAGCAAGCAGGCCACCAGGCTGCAAGGGATAACACTTGAGCGCCATTGCCAAGGTAAAAATGAATTCTGCAATCAACAACCAGCCTGCGATGACGGGCCCCACGGTGAAAGTGATGATAGGGTTGATAACTAAGAAAGCGATAATGGCTTGTTTATACCAAACCGGGGCGTTGCCGAGAAAGTTCTTAAGAAACGCTTGGCTAAGTGACTGATTCATAGGTAATACCTTGTTTTTTAATTATGTCGTACCAAAAAAAAGTAGCTTATCCTACCAAACAAAGCCCGCATCACAAGTACTTTTGCGTAAATATTAGCAATTTCTGTTGAAGGCGTACGACAAGGTCTATACTAAAGGCACTAAGAAAAAAGACAGATTCGCCGAAGATGATAAATACAACCTCGCTGCGCACAGTTGTTTCAGAAATAGAGCAGGATTTGGCTCAGGCTCAACAATGGCTCGAATACCTCCACGTTGCCCGCGACGAAGCTCATTTAAGCTCGCTGCAGCAGGCGCTTTCGCGTTGTATTGGTGCGCTGTCTATGGCCGGCTTGTCCGACGCTGCGCTGTTGTTACAGGCTCTCCACGATGCCGCCACACAACTTCATCAGAGCGGCGCTGAATGGAGCGACGATGTCATTAGCGCCACCGCGTACCCGCTCTTTCTGGTGCCACGGTACTGCCACTGGGTCATCGAACAAGGGCAGCGCAATGGCCCCATCTTGCTTGATGCCATCAATCATTTGCGCCAGTACAGTGGCGACAAGGCCCTTATTGAAAGCCAACTGCTCGGCATTACGATAGACCCCAGCGTATCGCCGCTTAAAGCCCTTAAAAATCTGCCGGCGAGCGATATTAAGAGTCCGCTCAGCAAGATTATTCCCCTCTTCAAAAAAGCCCGACTCGCCATAGATAAGCAGCCCGCCGCTGCCCTTAACCTGTTGGCCAAGGCCTCTACTCACCTTCAAAAAGTCTGTGGCAACGCCCCCATCGCCGAGCTGTTTTGGTTGTTGAACTGCATCATCGAAGCCATGCAAGACGGAGATTTAAGACTGACCAAGCAACGCAAGCAATGGCTGCTTTTGGTTGAGCAACATTTAATGACGTTGTACAAAGACCCAGAAAACGCTCTCAAAAAACCGCTATCGCTCGCTATCAAACGTGAATTTCTTGCTCTGATAGCACTGTCGCACTCGACCCGAGAACGCTCGGTCAAGCTTGCAAAATTATACCGCCTGCCGACATTGCCATTCAGCGACCGCGATATATCGCTGGGTATTAAACGCATGCGTGAACCCGGTAGCGATGTCTACCAAGCCCTCGTTAAAAGTATCGAAATGGCCGTGGAACAAATGAGTCTGCACCTCGCTATTTTACTTGAGGATCAACCCATCACTGATGAAGGACGATTAGCGTTACTTCAGCACATGGCCGAAATCAATGCAGCAGTGAGCATGTGTGAGCTACCCCACACGGGCGACATAACCCAACAATGCCAACAAGATATCGATACGCTGTTAAACAACGCACCTGAAAGGGAGACCTTACTTCGTCTCGCCGAAGGGCTACTGTTTCTACCCGAGCGCTTTAAGGTGATGGCCGACCAATCATTAGATGCTGCCGCCAAGTCCCACTGGACTGATGTGAGCGACAGCGAGTTGATGCCGCAGCGTTACTACAGCGACAGTGTCAGCATTGTATTGGCTCATGCCTTTAAAGAAGTTAGCGATATCATCCTGCAACTTGATATTGCCCACGAAACCGATAGCTACGGCGTTATCGAGTTATTACTCGCGCGAATGCAAGGCCTGCAATACGCGATGACCATGGTTAACCAACCGGATATTGCCGACGCGTGCCATTCCCTGTTTGAACAATTAGAACCCTGTAGTATTCACGCCGATGCTAGCGATATCGAAACATTGGCCTGGCCAATGATCGCCCTACAGGAGCAAATTGCACGAGCCACCTATAAGGGGTCCTGTGGAAGAACCGACAAATTTGACAAGTTTGCATAAACGACCAATTTATCATCAATTCTGAGGCCCATCGTCACGCCAAAAATGCTGTTTCACATGATCCTCCAATATCCTTGCCATCGCGTCTACATCAATTTTCCCGCTGCTTTTCTTGAAGTTATACCGACCTGTAAATAACGTATGTGTCCAGGCAATCGGTGAAATCCGGATAAATTCATCGATGACCGCTTGAGGCGCGCCGTTGGCCAGCATCCTTTGGTACACGGCATTCAAGATCATGCTGTTGTAGGCCACGATACAGTTGGCGATTAACCTGGCAGCATGGGCACTGACCCGGTTTTCGACGATTCTTTTGCCTTGAAAGATGCCGTTATAAGTCTTCCGGATATTGCTCTGAAGCTGATGGTAGGCCTCTGTGCGATTACGGGCGCTTCGGATTGCTTTCCTGAGCTCCATATCGTCAATCAGATTGAGAACATGGATACTCTTGAAGATGGTATTATATTCAAACAGCGCGGCTTTGAGCCTGGCATAACGGGCATGTGAGTTGAGCTTACGGATGATATTGCTCTGGGTGTTCTCCTGCATGATGAGTGAAAGTAATACCCGCATGACACCTCGACGTTGTGAGCGGATACGATCAACATTGATCACGCCCTTGGGTTTGAGGATTCCGGTGTCATAGTCTAACGGTTCAGCGGTATAGATATCGTCAGCAGCGTCTCGCACATTTTTGATGCTGGGGACATAATCCACGTCGATGGAATCCAGCGTGACAAAATTCAGCTTGTTCAATGAATGGTTATCACCGGTCACCATGTGGATATCAATATCGGTTTTGTTGTTGTAGATCATATCGTACAGCGAATGTCCTTCGTACTCGTTCAGGCCGATATTTTTCGCATTAACTGCCACATAGTTGGCGAGCAGCGTGTAGAGTGAGATACCACGGCCTTTGCCAAGGTGCTTCCTGGAGTAACGGGATTGAATTGTACTGTCTGTGGTCGCAAATTTTTGTCCATCCGCATCCGCTAGTACTTTCTCATCCATCAAATTCCACTGATTAAATATGGGAAGCGAATGAATGTGGTTACTGACAATTTCATTGGCGGCGCATAGCGTATCCACCCGCACGAAATCCTCCCGCATTGCACGTAACTGGCTGATTTCCAGGTCAGACATATCAGCCATTTTCAATGTACCGAACCCAAACGCCTCTGATAACAAGCAGGCGTTGATCGCCAGAGGCAGCGGTTTTTTCCGCTTGGTGTAGCGATCTTTCATGTGGGTAAATGCGCTCCACATTCCAATCCGATCGCCGATGAACATGACAATACTGGCAATGTCCACCTTGGGCAGGTTTTTAAAGAACGCATCATCCAGCTTTTCAACACTGTCATAGAGCAAACTCCAGTGTTGTTGTCCGGTCTTGGTTTCTCGAACACTGAATCCATGATTATTATTCTCACGGATATTGTGAGTCGTTCGCTCCCAGGCGTTGTTCAGCTCCTGAAGCGCCTCCTCAAGTCGCTGATCACAGTAGATGGGTATCTTGGGATAACCAAACTCCGCCGCGATCTTCTCAACATCGTCTACCAGTGCGTCGTCCACCAGATCGGTATCGATATCACAGTAAGAGACACTGTCATTGCAATAGAGACGGCCACGGTCAATCTCATGATAAATTTTCTGGTAAACAAAGAACTCGAACAGGTACGGATCGATGTGCGTGTCATTCGGTTCCCGCTTCAAATATTGATTCATGTTTTTGGGGATGGTAAACCCCAGGTCATCACAAATTTTTAAATCCGATGGACTTTTCCCGCTGGCATAATGCGCTTTCAGTAGATTGATCAATTCGCCGATGTAGCTGTTTTCCTTGTAGTACTCCAGCTTGACTGTTGTAAATATCGGGCGAAGATACAGTGCAAATATGCGAGAAGATTTTCCATAGTACTCCCACAAGGCGGCTTTCTTATCGAAAGATTTGCCTTCCAGAAACTCTGCCATGGCTGAAAACTGCTCTTTGGGCAACATGCTGTAGGCTGCTTCATTCAGTTCATCCTGACTCATGTTGGGGTTTCGATTTGGGAACCACTTCAAAAACTTGGCCAGCTTGGGAAAGTCGGTCACCACCTTGGAGCTGTGCTCCATATGAGCCATTGAGGCGTAGGTCTTGCCGGCGTCCATAATGGCGCGGGTGTGATAGCAAAAACTAACGATCAGATTATCCATAATCTGTTGGTAGCGGTGGTAAACAAAGCACAAAGCATAGAGCCATTTTTGCGGTTTGCTCAGCCGACGTAAGCGGGATGCGGCATACTGTTCGGCAACATCGGCATAGTAGCGAACGGCATTCTTTGACAACCCCAGAGACGGAATAAAACCGTTCGCAAACTCGTACAACTCCTCAATCCGCAGGGCTTTGTCCACTTCCGATTTGACCGCCGTATACTGAAAGTCTTTTTGATCCGCGCGAATGATGTTGAGCGCCGTGATACCATCATCTCGCCGCACCAGCGTCATAAGCTGGCCACTGATTGATGACGGTATGGAAGAGATGGCGTTATTTAACCGCTGTTCCTCGGCGGCAAAGGCGCGGCTGAACATGTCCTGGAACGTTCGATAGGACGGAATGATTAAATTCTGGTGATCGAAAAACGCGAGCAACTGCCGGAAAGCACTGTGCCCTTTGGGGTAATAGCGTAATAACAGACCGATGTGGGATTCTATTTCAGCTCTAAATTGAGGCGACCAGCTTCGGTAGTCGAAAAGTGACAGTATCGCCTGGCGTTGCTTACGCGAATATTCACGAGAGAGGTTTCCGGTGAACTGTGCCGCATCTGCACCGTTGTAATAGGTTGCAACGATATATTCAACATCGGCACTGACCTCATCGAGCGAATAGTTAAAAAACTGCTGCTTGGCCTTGAAATAACCCAATTGCAGGATGAAGTGGATACGGGTCTGGGTATTGCGAAACTGCTCAAGCGCGGCGCGTTCTGTCGGACTTAATCAAAAATACAGGCTTTGTTCATGGGTATTGAATTCTGGGCGAGCATATAACTCTTCGACTTCCGTGCTGGATAACAGCTGAATACGTTCGATATTTTCCATAGCGAGTGCCGATTCAATGCGGCCCGATCGTCAGCCACATTTAAATCACCTCGCGCCCATCCAGGTGATTCACTGGCACCATCCGCTTGTGCAGGACACCAAACACCACCAACTGCTGCGCATGAACCACGTAATAAATGACATGACTGATGTGGGGGAAGCTCAACACGTCCTCCCCTACATCCGGCCTGGGCTTTCCCAGGGACGGGGTTTCAGCCAGCAGGTGAAGGGTTTGTCGGAGTTCGAACAGGTATTTCTTCGACTGCGCTTCTCCCCATCGGTCTAGGGTAAAACGACGAATGTCGATAAGATCGGATTGAGCATCCGGGGTTAAGCGGTAATTTGACATGGCGTATTGGCGGGACTAATGATCCTTGGGAACATCGACAATGCCATCGGCGATCCCCTGTGCCAGCATTTCCATGAGTTTGGCAAAACGATAAAAGCCATCGTATTGCTGACAGATGTAATCCATTTGGATGTGAGAGGTGCTATCCATCACCCGTTTGAACACATCCATGTAGTCGTAGCAGGTTTGCAATAATTGCTCATCCCCGGCTTCGGTAAGAGGAAACCGGAGGGCGTGGTCATGGATGATCTTTACCATCTGAAGTTGTTCTGCATTCAGCTCGACAGCAGACATTTTTCTTCCCCCAGAAATTTTATCGTCTAGTCGTGGTGACCTGATTCCAAATCATTAAAAAATGCTTCACCATCAACGGTGTTACCTGCTTTGATATCAGCTTTGGTCTGAGTGGCCCTCGACTGCAACAATCTCAGCTTGAGCGCTTTAATGCTCTCGTACTCATCCATTGAGATAACCACAGCAACCGGTTTTCCGTTTTTATTGATCTGGATTGGCGCACGTTGCGCTTTTAGCAGCAGGTCACCAAACTGGGTTTTGGCTTCATTGGCAGAAAGTGTGTCCATGGTCTGGTACCTCACCAAATATCGTTCGATTCGTCCATAATATTCGAAACGAGCGATCTACGTCAATGCCTTGCCTCGCCTGTCTACACGGACATAGCCTCGAGCAGTTTCCCTGGAACTGGCCAGAAACTGCGCCATGAGCCCGACCTCAGTGAAAAATCGCCGAACAAGGTGGAATGGGATATCCAGGGTAGACGTGTGACTTCCAATGATCAGAAAACCAATGTTACCGCTTCGGATTCTGACTAGGTGGTCAGATTTTGCAGTATGCCGCACTGCTCCACCGTGCGGTCGCTTGAGCAACTGCGGCGCAACGCTTTGAGTTGCCTACGCAATTGCGTCAGCTCGGCAATGCGGTCTTCCACTTGTTGAATATGGGCGTCCATCATCCGATTCACCTTATCACATTGCGCGCCAGGCGAGCGTTTGAGCGCCAATAGTTGACGGATTTCCTTCAAGCTGAGATCCAGACTGCGGCAGTGTTTAATGAACAGCAACAGGTCGACGGCCGCTTTGTCATACAAGCGAAAATTTCCCTCGGTGCGTTGGGTTGAGGGCAGCAGATTTTCTTTTTCATAATAACGGATCGTCTGTATTGAGCAGCCGGTAACGCTCGCCAATTCTCCTATTTTCATAACCACCAATTTCACTCTTGATTCTATAGTGACTATAGAATTTAAACTGCATAACCAGGAAAAAACAAGAGCGTTTTAATATGACTGAGCAATGCTGTGCTAGCTGTAACAGCGATGCACGAGACAACACACCACAGATTTCCGATGGCACAAGCGTCGTCCAAGGCGGCTATGTTAGCGAGTATCATGTCTCCAGGATGGACTGCCCTTCGGAGGAAGGCGTGATCCGCATGGCATTGGATAGTGTGGAACCCAAAGTAACGCTGGAATTTGATACCCCCAATCGCATAGTGCGTATCTTTCATGGGGATAATGCCGATGTGATTGAGGAACGGATGCACTCTGTTGGTTTGGGCGCTACGCTTGAAATCACATCACCCGTAGACAGTGATGCCATCGCCCAAGCACATGAAGATGCACAACAGGAGGCACAAAAAGAATCGGGTATTCTGAAATGGCTACTCGCCATCAACGGCATCATGTTTGTCATTGAAATCACCATCGGCTGGTGGGCGCAATCCACTGGCTTGATCGCCGATTCCCTGGACATGTTCGCTGATGCCGCCGTTTATGGCGTGGCGCTCTATGCCGTTGGGCGCAGCACTCGGTTGAAACTGCGCTCGGCACATTTTTCTGGCTGGTTGCAACTGATGTTGGCGTTTGGCGCTTTGAGTGAAGTTGTGCGGCGGTTTATGTTTGGCAGCGAGCCAGCGTCCGTCCTGATGATGAGTATGGGCCTGGCTGCTTTGGCGGCCAATGTGTTGTGCCTTGTGCTGATCGCCAAAAGCAGGAATCGTGGAGCGCATATGAAAGCCAGCTGGATATTCTCCGCCAACGACGTGATTGCCAATCTGGGGGTTATCCTGGCTGGTGGCCTGGTCGCCTGGACCGGTTCCCGCTATCCGGATCTGGTGATTGGTCTCATTATTGGCGTCGTTGTCCTAAACGGTGCACGACGTATTTTGCAGCTGAAATCCTGACCGGAAACGGTTTTGGTGAACTTTTCTATAATATGATAGTCTATGGCAGCTAGTGTTTTGAACCTGACAACATAAGGGCTCCACATTTCACATGAACATCCGCCATCATTTAACTTGTCTACTGGCTCTACTGATTGCCCTGCAATCTGTGGCTGCCATGGCGGACGTTCACCAGCTTCATCAATCCGGGACGGAGCACCTGGAATTCGACCATTCGCATCAATCCACTGCCACTGATACCCACAACGACAATCTGCTCGCCAAGCAGACACCCGATCAGCCCGGACAGTCTGTATATGACTGCCACCATTGCTGCCATTGTCATGGCCACGGCTCTGTCGTTCTGATCGGAGCCACTTCACACTTAGCCGATTTATTCTCAGAAAACGGACAAGCCGACTATCAGGCCAACCTCACCTCTGGTATTCCCCCCTCTCTGTTTCGCCCTCCAATCGCCTGATCGCGCCTCAACAGCACGTCATCAGCCTCTGTAGCCTTGGGTTACAGCGAACAATTGGTATTTATTTTAGGGTGAAACATCATGAAACAGATCGCTATTGGGCTCGCGCTGAGCCGAGCGCTTGTCAATTCCGCTCAGGCCGAAAACAGCTTGCCTGAAATTGAAGTCGTCAATACCGACAACCAACGCTGGCATTTCCGCCAGGTGACCGTGAACCATACCGCCGCGGAGCTGACCGTCTTCGGACGGATGGATGCTCACCTGCGCTACGGCCTTCCCCGAGGCCATGTAGACATCGCAGCCTGGTCTGCTGATAACGAATTGATTGCGGAAACAACCACTGATTACTCACCGCGCCTTCTCACCAGACGCGCATCACGCAAGGGCGGCGTGCGTTTTTCTGCAAAGCTCCCCGCCTTGCCTGGTGATACCGTAATAAAGGTCGCCTTTCACCGGGATGAACCCCAACAACGGCAAAATCCGGTGCACGACCAAACCGTCGCACGCTGAATTTCAGGAGCATCAATATGAGACGATTTGACTGGCCCAGACGGGCCTTGCTGGGCGCGTGCGTGCTTTTTCTGCCCATGTTTGCTTACGCAGAGACATCGAGTTGGAGCGCCTGGCTCGCCTCCCAGATACAACAACACCCCGAGGTGCTTGCCGCCCGCGAGCAATTGCTGGGCTCCAACGCCAGCGCCGATGCGCTGGAGCAGCCGCTTTACAACCCGGAGCTGTCCACCGATTTGGAGCGTAATGGAGAGGAAGACAACTACCGGGTCGGCGTTCAGCAGACCATCGACTGGTGGGACAGACGGGGCGCAAGACGGCAGCAGGCGGGCTTTATGCGAAGCACCGCCGAAGCGCTGTACCAGCAACAAGTGTTGGACAAAACCGCCGATGCGCTTGCCGCACTGGTGGAGTGGCATGCCGCCAACCGCGCCGCCGCCATTGCCCAAGCGCAACAGCAGCAACTTAACGCCTTGCTCGAACAGGTGGATAAGCGCCAACAGGCAGGTGATCTGGGCAGCATCGATGCCGAACTCACCTTTCTGTCCCTGTCACAGCAGCTGGCTCAGGTTGCCGAGGCCGAAGCCGCGATACAGAAAGCCGAAATCAGGGTTCGCGAGCTGCTGCCCGCATGGACGCCCACGCGAGGCGGCATTCCTGATGATTTCTGGCCCTCCCAGCCAGACTTGACCTCGGATCAGGAGCTACGGCAATACCCGGCCGTAGCCAGCGCCCACGCCCGCTGGCAGTCGCTGAAGGAGGAAGCTGAAGTGACACGGCGTACCGCCAAGGCGGAGCCCACCTTTGGCGTCAATGCCGGGCGTGATGGTGGAGAAGGCGTTGTAGGGCTGACCTTCTCCATCCCGTTGAATGTCCGCAACAACTTCAGCGCAGAAACTCGCGCCGCTGAACGCATAGCGCTGGAGGCCGAGGCTCGTTTTCAGGCTATCTACCGCAAGCAGCGCTTTGACTGGCAGGCTGCACAGGCCACCTGGCAGCGCTTTGAACAGCAATATCGCCGCTGGCAAGAGGTTGTTCAGGGTCGGGTCGAGAACAGCGCCGAACTGCTGAAACGGCAATGGCGCACGGGTGATCTGTCCACCACTAATTATCTGCTGGCCTTGAATCAACGCACCGAAAGCCTGCTGGCAGGCATTGAGCTGGAAAAGCAGACACGGCTTGCGCTCACCGAAGCACTTCAGCAATCGGGCCACCTGAACAACGCAACAAAGTCATCGACAGCGTCAACGAATTAAACAGGAATGATAAACATGAATAAAACACTGGTAGCCATTTTGGTGGCTGGTCTTGCGACCGCAACCGCCAGCCACGCCAAAGAATCTGAGTCTGAGCATGGGCAGGAAAAAGCGACAACGGCGGCACCCCATAGCGAACAGGATAATCATGACGATCATCGTGAGGAAAACCATAAAGAGCATGATGCGCATAAGCCTGACAGCGAGCACGGCCACGATGATCATGGCGACGAAAATCATGATGAACACAGTGCCCACGACGAGCACAACTCCGGCTCAGAACACGGGCATGAAGAGCATAGCGAGGGCGGTGACCACGATAATCATGGTGGGCATGGAGGTCACGAAGAAGCTACTTCTGCCTCACTGAACCCGGCGCAAATGACCCTGGCCGATATTCAGGTAAACCCACTGACTCCCAGAAAGGTCGATTATCAGCTTTACGCACCGGGGGAGATCCTTTCCAACGGCTACACCAGTTACCGGGTATCGCCCCGGGTGCCCTCCGTGGTGCTGCGCCGCCATGTCGCCCTGGGCGATCACGTCGAACAGAGTCAGCCGCTGGTTACTCTGTTCAGTGAAACCGTGGCGCAAGCACAAGCCAATTACCGCACGGCTTGGCCTGAATGGCAGAGAGTACAGGAACTTGGGCGCAAAACCGTGGGTGAGCAGCGTTACATCACGGCCAAAACCAACCTAGAAGCGGCACGGGCGACGCTGCTGGCCTACGGCCTTTCCGCCTCGGACTTGCAAGCGTTGGTCGCTTCTCAGCAATCTGTTGCATTAGGGGAGTATACCCTGCATGCCGAGATTGACGGCGCGGTGCTTAGAGATGATTTCGAGCAGGGGCAGCGCATCGAGGCGGGCGCGCCCTTGATTGCGTTGGCCGATGAAAAGCAACTCTGGGTGGAGGCCCACCTGCCCGCCGATCTCTCCCTGACGCTGGGCGCGGGAACGCGGGCGGAAGTGGTGGCTGGGGATGTCCGTGTAAACGCCAAGGTCACTCAGGAGGCGCACACCATTGATCCCATCTCCCGTACCCGTACCGTGCGCCTGTTGGTCAATAACCCGGAACACCGCCTGCACCCTGGCCAGTTCGCCGAGGTGTATTTCCGATTCCAGACTAAAAGGCCCGTGCTAGCGGTACCCGAAACCGCACTGATGCGCGGCGCAGACGGAGATTGGACGGTGTTCGTGGAAGACCATCCTGGCGAATTCCAGCCAGTGGAGGTGGAGCTGGGTCGAGCGCTCGGGCCGCTACGTGAAATTAGCGGTGTCGGTCCGGGGGCTCGCATCGTCACTCAGGGCGCTTTCTTTGTTGCCTCTCAGATCGCCAAGGGCGGCTTTGACCCCCATAACCACTAAGCAGTAGGAGACCCCATGTTTAACCGAATTATCGATTGGGCGGTCATCAACCGATTGCTGGTGGTGATAGCCCTGATCACACTAACGGTCAGTGCCGTTTTTATTATTCCCAAACTGAATCTGGATGCTTTTCCGGATGTCACCAACGTGCAGGTGTCGGTCAATACCGAAGCACCGGGGCTGGCTGCCGAAGAGGTGGAACAGCTTATTACCTATCCCATCGAAGCCGTGATGTACGCCTTACCGGATGTGGAAGAGGTGCGCTCAATTTCCAAAACCGGCCTGTCCGGCGTTACCGTAGTCTTTAAAGAAGGCACCGATATTTATTTTGCCCGGCAACTGGTATTTGAACGGCTTCAGGCTGCCAAGGAGCTGATCCCCGATGGCGTCGGCACACCGGAAATGGGCCCGAATACTTCCGGCCTGGGTCAGGTCTATCAGTATCTGCTGGTGGCAGAACCCGATGCCGGTTTCGACGCCATGGCTTTGCGTAGCTTGAACGACTGGGTGGTGAAGCTGCTATTGATCCCGGCCGAGGGCGTGACCGATGTGCTCTCCTTTGGCGGTGAGGTGCGTCAGTACCAGGTTAACTTAAACCCGTCCCGACTGTTGGCCTACGAGCTGACCCAGGACGACGTCATGATGGCACTGGAGCGCAACAACACCAACGTCGGCGGTTGGTATATGAACCGGGGCCAGGAGCAACTGGTGATCCGGGGTACGGGTTGGCTGGATCATGGTGAGAAGGGCTTGGAACAGATCCGTCAGGTGCCACTGAAAACCGTGGACGGTACTACGATCACCGTGTCCGACGTGGCGCAAGTGGCCCTGGGCAGTGAGATCCGTCAGGGAGCGGTGACCATGACGCGCAAGAACGCCGACGACAAGGTGGAGAATCTCGGCGAGGTGGTGTCCGGCATCGTGCTCAAGCGCATGGGGGCCAACACCAAGGCCACCATTGATGGAGTCAATGCACGCATTGAGCGTATTAACCAGGCATTACCGGAAGGTGTTCGCTTCGAGGCATTTTACGATCAGGCGGATTTGATCACCCAGGCCGTACAGACCGTGGTCAATGCCCTGCTGCTGGCGTTTATTTTCATCGTCGTGATCCTTGCGCTATTCCTGATGAACCTGCGCGCCACCTTTCTGGTGTTGATGTCCATCCCGATATCTATTGGAATCGCTTTAATGGTGATGGCTTGGTTCGGATTGTCGGCCAATCTGATGTCGCTGGGGGGGATTGCGGTCGCCATTGGCATGTTGGTGGATGGCTCCGTAGTAATGGTGGAGAACATGTTTAAACATCTGACGCACCCGGATGCTGAACATGATACCCAGAGACAATCGCGGGTGGATTCCGATGACGTGGACCCTGTTGATGCGGCCCACGACCGTCATGGTATTGCCTTGCGCCTGCAGGAAGCCGGTAAGGAAGTCGCTCGCCCCATCTTTTTTGCCACGGCCATTATTCTGGTTGTCTTCATGCCACTGTTCAGCTTTGAAGGTGTCGAAGCCAAACTGTTTCAACCCATGGCCATCAGTATCATGCTCGCCATGCTCTCGGCGGTGTTGGTGGCCCTGATCATCGTGCCTGCACTAGCAACCTATCTCTTTCGCAGGGGGGTTCGCCAACGCGAGAGCTTTGTATTGAAGCCGCTCGATCTGCTCTATCGTAAAGGTTTAGCCTGGGCGATGGGACACAGCAAAGTGGTGGTGGGTGTCGCTGCCATTATGGTGGTAGCGGCCGCGTTGGTTCTGCCCCGCTTGGGTACCGAATTCGTGCCTGAACTGGAGGAGGGTACCATTAATCTGCGCGTCACCCTGGCGCCTTCTTCCAGTCTGGATACCGCGCTGGAAGTGGCCCCCAAACTGGAGGCCAAGTTGATGGAGTTCCCAGAGGTAACCTATGCACTGTCACGTATTGGCCGGGCTGAAATCGGCGGCGATCCTGAGCCGGTGAATAACATCGAGATCTATATTGGCCTTAAACCGGTGCCGGAATGGACCAGTGCAGACAACCGTTATGAACTCCAGTCATTGATGGAACAGAAACTGGAGCAACACCCAGGCTTACTGCTCAACTTCTCGCAACCCATCGCAACCCGTGTGGACGAGTTGCTCTCGGGCGTCAAAGCGCAGCTGGCCATCAAGTTGTTTGGTCCCGATCTTGCCGTGCTGGCCGAAAAGGGCCAGGCCATTGAGGCCGCAGTGAAAGAAATCGAAGGGGCGCGCGATGTGGCCATGGAGCAGATCGCCGGTGAATCTCAACTGGTGGTGAAGCCGAACCGCAGAGCTTTGTCCCGTTACGGTCTGGCCGTGGGCGACGTGATGGAGCTGGTACGCGAAGGGCTGGGAGGTGCCAGTGCCGGCCAGATCATCAATGGCAACGAGCGTTACGACATCTACGTGCGGCTCGCCGAGCGGTTTCGCGAAGACCGTGAAACCATTGCCGATCTGCGCTTACAGGCCCCGTCAGGTGCCTGGGTACGCCTAGGGGATGTGGCGGAAGTCAGTATCGCATCTGGACCACCGCAGGTACGTCGTGATGACGTGCAGCGTCGGGTTGTAATTCAGGCCAATGTTCAGGGACGGGACATGGGCAGCGTGGTTGCCGATATTCGTCAGGCGATTGTGGAGCAAGTGGACCTGCCCACCGGCTATTCCGTCGATATCGGTGGCCAGTTTGAAAACCAGCAGAGAGCGCAAAAGCGTTTAGCACTGGTGGTGCCGGTTTCGCTGGGATTAATTGCCTTGTTGCTTTATTTTGCCTTTGCCTCGGTTGGCCAGGCCATGCTGATTCTGGTGAATGTCCCGCTGGCGGTGATTGGTGGCGTGTTTTCACTCTGGATTTCCGGCCAGTATCTGTCGGTACCCAGCTCAGTGGGCTTCATCACCCTGTTCGGGGTCGCTGTACTGAATGGCGTTGTCATGGTGGAAAGCATCAATCAACGGATTGCGGACGGCCTTAAAGTATCGGATGCGGTGTTTGATGGAGCGGTTTCAAGGCTAAGGCCCGTGTTGATGACTGCTATTACCTCGGCACTGGGCCTGATCCCCATGCTGCTGTCGAATGGTGTCGGCGCAGAAATCCAAAAGCCTCTGGCGAGTGTGATCGTGGGCGGGTTGGTAACCGCTACGTTCTTGACGCTGTTTGTATTGCCGGTGCTGTTTGCCTGGTTTTCAAAAGGCAAGTTAAGCGACATGGCATAAACGTTGTGCCTGCCCTTATCGTTACGGTCAGGGCAGGTACATTTATTGTGTAAGGGTTGCTCATGCATCAACACGATCATTCACACCACAAAGATGAAAGTGCAAGCCGCATAGCAATGGCGTTCTTTCTTAACGTGGGCTTTACCATCATCGAATTCATCGGCGGCTGGCTCACCAACAGCACGGCTATCATGGCCGATGCGGTGCACGATCTGGGCGACAGTCTGTCCATTGGCAGCGCCTGGTTCCTGAACCGGCTGGGACGTAAATCCGCCGACACCGAATTCACCTATGGCTACCGGCGGTTGTCCCTGTTCGGCGCCCTGATCAACGGCCTGGTATTGATTGCCGGATCGCTGTGGGTATTAGGCGAAGCAATTCCCCGACTGGCCAATCCAGTGATGCCCGTCACCGAGGGCATGTTAGCGCTGGCGATTCTGGGCGTCACCGTCAACGGTATTGCTGCTTATCGCCTTAGCAAGGGAAATACGCTGAACGAAAAGGTATTGAACTGGCATTTATTGGAAGATGTGCTGGGGTGGGTGGCAGTGCTGATTATTTCAATCGTTTTGCAGTTTGCCGACTGGCCTATTCTCGACCCATTGTTATCGGTGGGGTTTACTCTCTTTATTCTGTTTAATGTGTGTCGGAATCTTTGGGTAACCTGCAAGCTTTTCTTTCAGGCTGTTCCAGATAAGGCGCTTCACGAAGAGATCCGGCGAACACTAATTGGCATTAATGGCATCAGCGGAATTCATCACCAGCACCTCTGGTCCCTGGATGGTGAACAGCATGTATTGACGGCCCATATCGTAGCGGATCACGAGGGAGTTTTTGGCCCTGACGAATACTGTGCCATCAAACAATCCATTGCTATGGCGCTCGAACAATACCCGCTGGCTCACACCACAATTGAAATCGAACTGCCCGAAGAAGCTTGCCGGGATCAACCCGTGCCCAGCCAAACGGATCAGCACTAACAAGAGAACTTCGTATGTCCATCCTCTACACGCTCGGTTTGTTTATCATCACAGCTATTGCGGAAATAGTCGGCTGCTACCTGCCATACCTCTGGCTGAAGAAATCGGCATCCGCATGGGTTCTGCTGCCGGCTGCGTTCAGCCTGGCGTTGTTTGCCTGGTTACTGTTGTGGGCAAACAAATAAGTCTGTAACTGGACAGTGCTGGAGCCCCGATTCTACCGTCGTCAGATATGCCTTACCGAAAATTATATTTGTAACTGAATGAACGATTTTCGCCTTAAATCACGCTACAGCCTGCATTCCACCGTTTTAGTTACAGACTTATTTGTTACGGTTACAAACATATTTGTTCAACTACAACTGTCTCTTCATCCAACCACCGCGGGCCGGGTTTATGCCGCCTATGGCGGCGTCTATGTTTCGACAGCCATGCTGTGGCTATGGGGTGTGGATGGGATTCGCCCGCACCTATGGGATTTTGTTGGCGTGGCCGTCACTCTGGTAGGGATGGGCATTATCATGTTCGCACCGAGATGATTTCGATCCTGTTTACTTTCCCTTTTTTGGAGATTCAGCGTTCAGCAGCAAACTCATTTTTTCCATCAGAATGACTGACGCGTTATTGTTGAACTGCTGTCCTTCCTCAATGTACTCCCAAACGGTAGCATCACTTTTCCAACCTCCTTGCTTTTTAATCAGTTCATAGTCCACGCGTTCCCGAGCCGCCGAGGTAGAGAGGCCGCGACGAAAACTGTGACTGCTCAGTTCGGGGACAAAATCGAACTGACAGGCTTTACCAAGGGTTTTGAGCACATCATTGATTGCCCCAGGATTCAATTGCCTGGCTTGAACCTGATCCCAGCGATTGACCGGCCGAAACAGCGGACCAATCGCTATATCAGCGGTATCCATCCATTGCTTTATTGCTCTGGCTGGACAACAGGTTGGATTCCCTGCAAAAGGCAGGGCTCGCACTAAGCCAGTAGCTTGCTGATCGGTCTTGGAACGGGGCAGCCGAATGATCAAGCCCTCAGGCTCCCACACCAGGTCCGTGACTTGTATTGCGAGCAACTCGCTGCGACGAAACGCCCCGAAGAAGCCCGTTAGCACCAGTGCGATATCCCGATACTTCTTCTTGCTATCTGGTAGTTGCTGGAGATGCTTTACCATCTGTGCGATGTGCTCCAGGCGCAGCGCCTTGGCTTTGCGTTTGGGTTGGCCGTGAGTGCGGCGGATGCCTTCCATCGTTTTGCGCACGAGAGGATCTTTTACTGGATCAGCGACTCCCTGGTAGTAGTGCCATTGGCCGATGGCCGTCAGGTGGAGATCCAGTGTCCGAGGGTTGAGAGATTCAGCTTTGATCAGTAGATAGCGCACGACAGTATCCCTGTCGGTAGGCAGTCGGCCACCCCATTTTTCGAATTGGCGAATGGCCGAGCGATACGCTTTGCGCGTGTTGTCAGAGGTGGCTGCCAGGAGATAGTGACGCAGCGCTTCGGATTCCCGATGGGCAATCTGATATGATCGCTCATTACGTAATGATAAGTCAGTGGTCAATTTGGGTGGTTTGCTGTGCATGAATCTAATTCCTATCGCGGTCGCTCAAAAGGCGGCTATGTACCGGCGTTACAAGTGAAAAAATTATGCCTGATTATCATAACCAACGATAATGGTCATTATCGTTAGTTAATATTTGAAATTCAATCGTATTTGAAAAACATCAATATAATGTTATTTTACGTGTTACATAATACGTTATTAAATAATCTGAGAGGAATCCACATGGCCCGTGCCGGTGTCACTTACCACGACGTTGCCAAAGCCGCTGAAGCGATCAAAAGTCAGCGCCAAGAACCTACTGTAGACCGGGTGCGTGAACACCTCGGAACCGGCAGCAAAAGCACCATCGCACCACTGCTCAAACGTTGGCGATCAGATAACGGAGAGGCGGCTGATATCGGCGGGCTACCGAACGACTTAATCGAAGTGGTAAAGTCGCTGTATGAGCGGGTACAACAAATGGCCGACCATCGTATCGAGCAGGCCCGTCAGGAATTTGAAGGTTTCAATAACGAGCTTCGTAAAGAGTTGACCGATTCCAAAAACACAATCGCGCAGCTTACTGCTCGACAACAAGATCTTGAAAGCCAGATTGAGCGGCAAAACAAAGAAAAAGGTGAGGAAAAAAAGTTTCTGGAAGGTGCGCGTATCAGCCTGGTTAAAGCCGAGTCCCAACGAGACGAAGCGATTGCGAGGACTACTGAACTGAAGGGAAGCGTTGCTGAACTCAAGCAGGAAAACAAGGATATTCGAGAGCACTTTGAACACTATCAGCAGCGCACAGCGGAAGACCGTCAGCAGGAGCGCGAACAGTTTCGCACTGTTATTCAGGGATTAAAAGATCAGATTCGTGATCTGCAACACCGGCTCACCCAAGCCGAGTCCAAAGCGTCTGAGTTATTTGATGCTAATGCACAGTTACAAAGCAACGCCGGTAAACTTGAACAAGCCAATGCAACGCTAAACAGGGAGCTAAACGGAAAGATAGAAGATATCCAGGGTCTGAAGCGCGAGCTTGAAGACGCCGTGACGAAGTATCGGGATTCCCAGCATAAAAATGAACAAATGGCGGAAAACATGGCAGTGATCACCACCCAAAAAGCAGATGTGAGCAAGGAATTGGCTGTGTCAGCTCAAGTATTGGAGACCACCAAAGCCGAACTAAAAGCCTGCCAGGACAAGATTGCATTTCTGACTGACGAGAACAAGGTAATACTTCAGGAAAAGGCGATGATCCAGGGGCAGTTTAAGCAACTCCAGGGCTCGCTATGATCGTGTTAGAGCCAAACTTGTCAAATTTGTCGGTTCTTCCACAGAACCCCTATAAACGCCATAGTGTTTAACTGTGGCCGTGCTAGACGCTTGCATTAGCGGCATCAAGTCGGCACGATAAGCTTTTTAATACGCATAAGGATTTCTCGTGCTCGAATGGTTCGCCGAATACGGCATGTTTCTCGCCAAAACTCTCACTTTTGTTATTGCTATCGTACTGGTTATCGCCATCGCTGCAGCAGCCGGACAGCGCCGCGGTAAAGGCCACAAGGGTCACATTGAAATTGATTCGTTGAACGACGAATTCGAGCAGTTGCAGGATGAACTGCAGAGCGTGGTGCTTGATGAAGACGAGTACAAAGCCCGCAAAAAAGAAGAGAAAAAGCGCGAAAAAGCGGAGAAAAAGCAGAAAAGTGAGCAAAAAGAACTGCCTCGAAGCTATGTCTTAGAATTCGATGGCGACATAAAAGCGAGCGCTGTTGAAAACCTCCGCAAGGAAATAGACGCCGTACTGTCGGTGGCAGAGGAGGGCGATGACATCATCCTCAAGTTAGAAAGCAGCGGCGGCATGGTTCACAGCTATGGCCTAGCCGCGTCGCAGCTGCACCGCATTAAAGAAAATAACATTCCGCTCACCATTTGCGTCGACAAGGTTGCTGCCTCGGGCGGTTACATGATGGCCTGTGTCGCCGATAAGTTGTACGCCGCGCCTTTTGCGCTTCTCGGCTCAATCGGCGTGATCGCTCAGTTGCCTAACTTTAATAAGTTGCTGCGTAAAAATGACATCGACTTCGAGATGATTACCGCCGGTGAATACAAGCGTACGCTGACCATGTTCGGCGAAAACACCGACGGCGCGCGCAAGAAATTCAAGCAGGAAATCGACGAGACCCACGATCTCTTTAAACAGTTCGTTATTGAGCAACGCCCGCAACTCGACATCGATAGCGTCGCCACTGGCGAGGTATGGTTTGGCAAACAAGCGCTCGAAAAACACCTCGTCGACGAGATTTCCACTAGCGATAGCGTGATCTACAAAGCAATGCAAAATCGCGATGTCTACAGCGTGGCTTACAAAGAAAAACACGGTTTGATGGAAAAGCTCGGTTTACAAGCCGAAGCGAGCATCGAACGCGCCCTGACCAAATTCATTAGCCGCAATACACAGCGCCAACCGTTCTAGCGCACGATGCGTATATCAGAGTGGAGGTTGCCATGATACGACTACTTTTTTTATTGTTATTTATTCCCTCGCTGCCGCTGGCGCAAACTTGGTCGGGCAAGGTGTATAAGAGTCCTACCTGTGGCTGCTGTAACGCTTGGATTGAACATATGCAAGGCGCGGGCTTTTCCCTAGAGGGGCGCAATACCGATGCACTTGCCAAGGTTAAGAGTGATCTGGGAATTGCCCCAGCCGCTCAGTCATGCCACTCTGCGGTGATCGGCAAGTACGTTTTCGAAGGCCACGTCCCCGCGGCGGCTGTGAGCCGTTTTCTAGAAAATCCGCCCGCCAATGCCCTAGGTTTGAGCGTGCCAGGTATGCCTATTGGTAGTCCCGGTATGGAAATGGGCGAACGCCACGACGACTACACCGTGCAAACCTTGATGCTAGATGGATCGATGCGACCCTATGCGGAAGTGAGCCGCGATAGCATTCACTATCGCGACTGAAGAGAAGGGACGTGAGCTTACAGCTCGCGAACCCACATGTTGCGGAAACTTACCTTGTTACCATGATCTTGTAGTTTTAACGGCGCACAGCCGTGCTGATCGATCTGTGGTGGACCAATCCACTCAGTGGTGCCGGCTATTTCCTGGTGGTTATGCAGTACCACGCCGTTGTGCATCAAGGTCACGTAACCAGGTGATACACGCTCGGTGCCATTGAAGCGCGGCGCGGTGTACAAAATGTCATAACTCTGCCATTCACCGGTAGGGCGCATGGCGTTAACGAGCGGTGGTACTTGCTTGTACAGCGCACCCGCTTGGCCGTTGCCATAGGTCACATTGTTGTACGAGTCCAGTACTTGCAGCTCATAGCGCTCTTGGATAAAGATCCCAGAATTGTTGCGCTGCTGACCCTCCATACCTTTAACATCGGTGGGTGTTTTCCACTCGAAGTGCAATTGCATATCGCAGAACGACCGCTTGGTGCGAATATCTCCCTTACCTGGGGCTACCGTTACGACGCCGCGCTTGAACGCCCAGGGCGACTCACCACCCTTGGTAGACTCCCATTCGCTCATATCGCCAGCCATTAGTTCAATGGCATCAGATGGCACACCGTTTTTAGCAATACTCACGATGGGTGGCTCGTAAGCCCAGCTCTCGGTTTTTTCCGCCATTTTTATACGTTCTTCGAGCGGAATATGCTCGAAGGTCGCTTCGTGGTGGGCTGCAGCAGCGGCGCTTAACAGCGCAGCCGCGACAGGAATTAATACTCGGGCGCCCATGCGCGGTCTCCTTTTTTGTAGGCGAATTCACCGTCGTAACGGCCGGGGACAGACACGTAACGCAATACTTTGGTCGCGCCTAGTTCAGACGTGAAGAAACCAAACAGTGTGACTTGTTTCATCAGCGTAAAGTAGTGAGGAAGACCCTTCGTGGCCACCACGGCCCAAGCGCCTTGGCCAGCGGGTTCACCGCTGTTGAAAGCGTTGGCTTCATTGTTTACCGTCGACAGAAAATCGTGGCGTTGCTGTGCGGTCAGCGCCGCTAACGATTGACCAAACTGCTGTTGGCTGCGTTTTTCGAGGTCCACCAAGCCGGCCTTAAATAGGGCCAATTGGTTGGCGTCGTAGCAGTCGGTGACAAAGCGTAGGGTAAAGGCTGGCGTGCCCGCGTCGACGGCCCCAGGCGTGTCGGTACGGGGAATAATGGCATCGCATACCGCTTCCCAGAGGGCGTAATCGTCTTTGCTAAAGCCCGTTTCTTCCAGCGGCGTAGCTGCCGGCATTTCCACATAGGCCATAGCGTCGGCACCAATCAGGCTAGCACCGGTCGCCGCGGCGATCATTTTTAGTAGTTCACGACGGTTCATTAGATGTTACCTCGCTTCAATTCTTCAACGGCAAAGTCGGCCGCGCGCGCGGTCAACGCCATGTAGGTCAATGAGGGGTTCACGCACGAGGCAGAGGTCATGGCTGCACCGTCGGTCACGAAGACGTTGGGGGCATCCCACACTTGGTTGTGCGCGTTGAGTACCGATGACTTGGGATCGCGACCCATGCGGGCCGTACCCATTTCGTGGATACCCATGCCGAGGGCGTAGTCGTTGTCGTAGGTGGTGACATTTTTGACGCCCGAGCGCTCGAACATTTCCGCCATTTCATTGGCCATGTCTTTGCGCATTTTGTATTCGTTGTCGCGAATTTTGGCGTCGAATTCCAGTACCGGCAGCCCCCACTTATCCTTCACCTCGCGGTTCAGATAGATGCGGTTGCGGTGGTCGGGTAATACCTCGCCAAACGCGGTGGCTGAAATGCGCCATGGGCCGGGCTCAGTAATGGCGTCTTTTAATTCAGCGCCAATGCCCATCTCTGCGTTGTCACGGTAGACACCTTGGCGATTCGCACTGCCTTGATAGCCAAAGCCGCGCAGGTAGTCACGCTTGTCATCACCCCAGTTCACGAAGCGGGGCACGTAGAAGCCGGTTGGGCGACGACCGTAGGTGTATTTATCCTCGTAACCTTCGATCTCACCCGCCGCGCCAACGCGGAAGTGGTGGTCCATCAGGTTGTGGCCAAGTTCGCCCGAACTGCTGCCTAAGCCGCCTTCCCAAATATCGTTAGCGGAGTTCATCAACACCCAGGTAGAGTTCAAGGCCGAGGCATTCAGGAACACAATCTTGCTCTTGAAGACGTAGGTTTGGTTTGTTTCGGCATCTAATACTTCCACACCGGTCACGCGCTTGCTGTCTTTGTCGTAAATCAGTTCTTTCACGATAGAGAAGGGGCGCAGTGTCAGGTTGCCGGTCGCCATCGCAGCGGGCAGGGTGGCAGATTGGGTGCTGAAGTAACCACCGTAGGGGCAGCCCAACCAGCAGCGCGCACGGTATTGGCATTGCACGCGATTCTGTTCAGGGCGCGACTCGGTCAAATGCGCGGTACGGCCAATAATCAGGTGGCGCGTGCCGCCGTATTCTTTCTTGATTCGGGCGGCGATATCTTTTTCCACCACGTTGAGCGGCATGGGCGGCAGGAACTCGCTATCGGGAATGACATCCAAACCTTCGCGAGAGCCACAGATACCGGCAAACTTTTCCACGTAGCTGTACCAATCCGCCAAGTCTTCATAGCGAATGGGCCAGTCAGTACCGATACCTTCTTTGGCATTAGCCATAAAATCTTCACGGTTCAAACGGTAGCTCTGACGGCCCCACAGCAAGGAACGACCGCCGACGTTGTAGGCGCGGTACCAATCAAAGCGCTCTTTTTCAACATAGGGTGATTCCTGGTGGCTTGCCCAGGTTCCCCAGGTGCGCTCGTTAAGAGGGTAGTCACGGCGCAACACAGGCTCGTTCTCTTTCATTTCGCGAGTAGGACGGCCGTGATGGGGGTATTCCCAGGGCCCTTTGTGCGCGTTGATGTAGTCCTTGACGTGCTCGATGTTCTTACCACGCTCCAGCATCAAAACTTTGAGGCCTTTTTCGGTCAGTTCTTTCGCTGCCCAGCCACCGCTGATACCTGACCCCACCACAATGGCGTCATAGGTGTATTTATCAGACATTTGCTTCCCTCTCGATGTGATTGGTTATTGTTTTTGCATTATTGGAGCAATGTAAAGCTTTTCAGTCGCAATTAAAAGCCCTTAATGCAATCGGTTTCAATTATTTTGCAGTGCTCTGTCGCGAGACCAATTTATGCGCTAAACGCCGCCTCGGTTGTTCTATGTCTTCACCCTCGATGATATCAATCAACATATCCATCGCGGTCCAACCCAACTGTTTGATGGGTTGGGAGACCGTCGTCAGCGGTGGATTGTTGTACTGCGCGATATCAACGTCGTCAAAGCCGGTGACGGCTATATCAGCAGGCACGTTTAAGCCGGCATCTTTCAAGCCGCGGATCAAACCAAACGCCATGTAATCATTGGCGCAAAACACCGCACTGGGGCGATGCACCATGGCCAAAAGACGCTGTGCCGCCGCCACCCCAGAGGCTGGGCTGTAGTCTCCCTGCAGCATCCACTGCGGGTTGACGGTAATGTTGTGCGCGGCCAACGCCTGGCAAAAACCCTCAACGCGATCGGTGGTTACTGGGCTAGGGTAGTCGTCACTGAATTCTCCCTTCAAACAGGCGATATCGCGATGGCCTTGAGCGATCAACATGGAGGTCATGTCGAAGGCGGCAGCGACATTGTCGATCTGCACGCTGGGCAAGTCCTGATCGCGGGGGCACTCCAGTAGATTGACGTAGGGGATGTTCTTTTCCCGCGCCAGTTGCATAGGACGCTCGGTGGCGCTCAATTGCAAAAAGCCATCGGCAACCTTGGAGCGAATTTGATCGATATATTTTTCTTCGGTGTCGGCGCAGTGGTGGGTAATACCCAACAACACCGAGTAACCGCGGGCTTGCGCGGCCTTGTCGGCCTCGGTAATCACCTGCGAGATAAAGGGGTTGGTAATGTCGTTGACCAACACCATAACATTGCCTGAGCGCGAGCGCAGTAGATTGCGGGCGAGGGCATTAGGGTGGTAATTCAGTTCATCCACCGCCGCGGATATTCGCGCGTGCGCCTTCTTGGAAAGCAATTCCGGCTTACTAAAAAAGCGCGACACCGACGCGATAGATACGTCAGCGAGGCGGGCGACATCGTTGATATTGGCCATGTAACACTCTCGGATAACAAAGCCATAACATAGCCTCAAGCGTGGGTATTTGCCAAGCAAAACCCCTAAAAAATAGCGGGATTAGCGGCACTGCCAATCGCCGCAAGCCCGAGACACGCGCAGAGGAAAAAAATTCGATAGATTCGAACTTTGATGCGGATGAAATTTCGACCTGAACTATCCTTAATGTACAAACGAGGAAAGCGTCATTGATCAAGCCTAGTTACAGCCAAACGCCTCAGCAGGTAGTAGAGGATCTTCAAAGCGATGCCCGTGTTGGCCTTGCCGCGCCTGAAATTACCCGCCGCCAGCAGCAATACGGTTTAAATCTGCTTCCCCCGCCTAAACTAGAAGGTCCTATCAGGCGTTTTTTGCGGCAATTCAATAATGTCTTAATTTATATGCTACTCGGCTCAGCAGGTATTGCCGCGGTGTTAGGGGAATGGACCGACGCCAGCGTGATTGTGGGGGTTGTGTTGTTAAACGCGTTGATCGGCTTTATCCAGGAGGGAAAAGCCGTCGATGCACTCGCGTCAATCAAGGCCATGCTATCACCCCAGGCGATGGTATTTCGCGGCCAACAGCAAAGCATCGACGCCACACAACTGGTACCGGGGGACATAGTACTACTACAAGCCGGAGATAAAGTCCCCGCGGACCTGCGCTTGATCAGTTGTAAAAGCCTCAAAATCCAAGAGTCAGCGCTGACCGGGGAGTCTAGCCCCATCGACAAGCAAATCGAGCCGGTGGTAGAAGACAGCGTCCTCGCCGACCGCCGCTGCATGGCGTATTCGGGAACCACCGTGACACAGGGGCAGGGGAGCGGGGTGGTTGTTGCAACCGGGCTAGATACCGAAATAGGTGCCATCAGCCGCTTGGTAGCCAGTGTGGCGCCGCTTTCGACACCACTCATCCAACAAATGGATGCCTTTGCAGGGCGGTTAACCGTCATCACGCTGGTGGTCGCGCTGCTAACGTCGTTGATTGGTATCTTTTTCTGGCAATACAGCCTTGCGGCGATGTTTTTGGCGGCGGTGAGCCTTGCTGTGGCGGCGATTCCCGAGAGTTTACCGGCGATCATTACCATTACCCTAGCGGTGGGCGTGCAAAGAATGGCGGCGCGAAACGCCATCGTTCGGCGTCTACCCGCGGTGGAAACCCTCGGGGAAGTGACCGTTATCTGTACCGATAAAACCGGCACCTTGACCCGTAATGAAATGACCCTTACCCGTATACTATGCAACGACAACAACTACAATATTAGCGGCGTGGGCTACGACCCCCACGGGCAGATAGAGAGCCCACAAGGCGCGTTGACGCCCGCGCAAGCTACTGAGGTCGAGCGTCTGCTGTTAGCGGGCGCCCTGTGTAATGATGCAGCATTAATCTGCGCCAATGGAATGTGGCAAGTGCAGGGCGATCCGATGGAAGGTGCCATGTTGGTCGCCGCTCACAAAATTGGCCACGACAGTCAGTTGCTGGTCAAACAATGGCCACGGCAAGACCTGATACCGTTTGATACAGCCCACAAATTTATGGCCACGCTTCACCATGACCACCGCGGTGAAGGGGTTATTTTTTTAAAGGGCGCCCCTGAAGCCGTCTTGGCTCGCTGTCAGTCGTCATCTACGCAAGCCTGGTTGGACAAGGTTGAAAGAATGGCCAGTGAAGGATTGCGCGTGCTGGCCATTGCACAAAAAACTGGCAAGATAACGATGAATTCGTTGACCTTTGCCGATGTGGAAGGCGGCTTTACCTTGCTCGGATTAATCGGTTTCATCGATCCTCCTCGCGAGGAAGCTATCCATGCCATCCACGACTGTCGTAACGCCGGTATCAACGTCAAGATGATCACCGGTGATCACGCTACTACAGCGCTGGCTATTGGTCGCCAGTTAGGCCTGAAAAATACTGAAAAAGTGATGACAGGTCAGGAGCTTAGCCAGCTTTCTGAATCTGATTTAATCACCTTTGTAGAGCGCGTGGATGTGTTTGCACGGGTCGATCCACAACACAAATTACGCCTAGTTGAGGCATTGCAATCGCTTGGGCATGTGGTCGCCATGACGGGCGACGGCGTCAACGATGCACCGGCACTGAGACGTGCGGATGTTGGTACGGCCATGGGCAAGGTAGGTACCGAGGCGGCGAAAGATGCCGCTGATATGGTGTTGGTAGACGACAATTTTGCCACCATTTCGCGCGCCGTGAGCGAAGGTAGAACGATTTACGACAATATTCGAAAATCCTTCGTATTTATCTTACCGACTAGCGTGGGTGAAGCGCTGGTTATTATGGCGGCGATTATTCTTGGTTTGGAACATTTGCCGCTAACGCCGGTATTAATCCTTTGGGTCAACATGGTTACAGCGGTCACACTGGCGCTAGCATTAGCGTTTGAGCCGCCAGAACCATATGTCATGCAACGACCACCGCGGGCCGCCGAGGCAAGCTTGTTAGATAGCTTTTTATTGTGGCGAGTGATTTTTGTCGGCGTGTTAATGATGCTGGGTACCTTTGCCATTTATTCTTGGAATATGGCGCAGCACGGCGACGTAGCGATTGCGCGCAGCGCCGCGGTGAATACCTTAGTGATGTTCGAAATTTTTTATCTTTTTAATTCACGACGATTGTTGGCACCGGCGTTTACCAAAGCGGGATTGTTCGGCAACGTCTATGTCTGGTGGGCGATTGCTGTTTTGGTAGCGCTGCAATTAATGCTGACGTATAGCAACAGCATGCAAGCTTTGTTTGGAACGGCGCCGATCAGCCCATTGGATTGGCTGCAATCTACGGCGGTAGCAAGTTCAGTATTATTCAGTGTAGAAATCGAAAAATGGTGGCTTCGGCAGCGCCGGCAATAGCGTTTTTCAAAAAAGGGCCATTTTTTGAAATCTGAGATGTTGTGTGGGGGATTATCCCTAAATTTCAAAAAAGACGGCTTTTTCAAAATCCCTATCTTTTCCTTACTCACATACATAATTGCGCATAATGTATATTATGTTAAATTATTGAGTATTTCCTTTTATAGACTGTTAGATTAATTTCGAACATATGTCACACATTTGTTGCAAAATTCGGGATTCAAGCTACGATTACAAAAAATTAAAAGTGATGACGCCAATGCCTAAGGCCCTATCCCATTTTTTGACTGCTATAAAATGCCGCTGGTGTGTAATGACCCTGCTGCTTGGATTTCTTCTCACCGCGCTTTTTGCTTGGCGGACGATAAGTTTGAATGAAACGCTGCGTCCAAGTTTTTTTGATGAAATTGCAGCTGAACGTCATTATGAGTTTATTGACCTGGTAGCGCCATCGGATCGCTTCTTAAATTCAATCAACGCCATGCTGGCTTCTCACACCGTTGAGCCCGAGCATAATTTATCGCAAATTATTAATGTGCTTGATACCTACATAAGTAAACGTGATATAGAAACAGAATTTCCGGGCTTGTACTCTTTTGGGATAACCAAGCGTGTGCTCCCTGAGGATCTGCTGGCCACAATTGCCACATTGAAAACGCATTACCCTGATTTCAAATTAAAGGCCTTAACTCGTACAAGCGAAGTAGATCCAAGTGAACATTGGTTAGTTATTTATTCAAAATCAATCGATAATACTGACGCGCTGGGCTTCGATAGTAGTTCAGACCCGATTACCTACCCAACGATTCTTCAAGCCATGGAATCTGCCGACTTCGCCTTTACGCCTTCGCTGCAATTGGTTGAAAACAGCAACAATTTACAGACAAATTTAGCGCTGCTTACGTACCTCAAGCTTGACCATATTGATGGTCTAGTTGCTTACTCGAGTATATATCTCCCCAATATGGTAAACGCACTTGACGCGCACACTGCTAGATATCACGCTCCTAAACATATCAACATGGCTTTTATTGATGCTAACAACCGCTGTGTTTACGCTTTCACCGCGGGTGAAGGTGAAGTCCCCTGTGTACTCACCGATGATCTTCGTTTGCAGCATACTTGGCGTGACTTCCAAATTTTCTATCAACCGACACCCGATTTTGAAAACCTGGTGCCACGTCAAAGTATCCTACCCACCGTTAGTTTTGGGATCATTCTAAGCGTCTTATTAGCATATATTGTTCGCTTAACGACACACCGCGCCCAAGACCTGGCCTTTCAGGTTACGCTTCGCACAGAGCAATTAGAGCAGGAAAAGCGCAACGTTGAATCCGCAATGCATGCCACACAGCGCTTTATTGCCAACATGTCCCATGAGTTACGCACACCACTCAACGCGATTATGGGGGTCAACCAGATCATCTTGGCCGGACCTTGTAACACACAGACAAAACGTTATTTAGATATTTCACAAGACAGCGCCCAACATTTGTTATCACTTATTAACGATGTGCTAGATATCAGTAAGTTAGACGATGATTCGCTTCACATTGTGTGTCAGCCTTTTGATTTACGATCCATACTCGATATGACCGCCAACGCCCTGACGCTTGGCTGTAAAGACCGACCCATAACCCCCATTATTGAGCTTGTAGACGATCTGCCGCACTTTGTAGTGGGTGATGCCAAACGCATCAAGCAAGTGTTACTCAACTTAATAAGTAATGCGCTGAAATTTACTGACAGTGGTCGTATCGTTTTTGCGGTAAACGCGCAATCTCAGGCTGATAACACCACCCGTTTGTCATTTACCGTGCAAGATTCCGGCATTGGCATCCCTGCTTCGCTTCAACAAACTGTGTTTGAGCGTTTTAAACAAGTCGACGACAGTAATACGCGTCGCCATGGCGGGTCTGGTTTGGGCTTGGCCATCTCTCATAAACTTGCCGAGCAAATGGGCGGGACGCTTTCGCTTATCTCTGTTGAAGGTGAAGGATCGACATTTGTTTTTAACCTTAATCTAATGCTTTCTGAGTCAGCAGAGCCGAGTGACGATGTTATCAATCGGAAATTGGCCGAACAGGCCTTGCGGCAACGCCATATTGTGGTGCTCGACGATGTAGATACTAACAATGAGGTGTCGCGCATTCTTTTGCAGCAATACGGTGCTCGTGTCACTACCTTTAACAGTCCCCACCAAGCCATTGAATACTGTCACAACCACATGGCGGATATCGACGCCCTGCTATGCGACATTCAAATGCCTGATTTGGATGGTCTACAAGTCACACGCATATTGCGTGAACTTGGGTTTGAAAAGCCGATAATCGGGCTTAGCGGTAACGCCTACGAGTCAGATTTTTCACAGGCTCAAAAAGCCGGCATGGACGACTATTTGGCTAAGCCTTTGGAAATTTTGCTGTGTATTAGTGTACTTGAAAAATATTTGGACCCCCTGCCGCGCATAAATCTTAACTCAGATAAATCTGTGGTATGAACGACCCCCTACGCGCGCATTTAAACCAAAAGCATGTCCTTGTTGTTGATGACGAGGACATCTGCCTGATGGTAACGGCCAGCCTGCTAGAGAGTCTCGGTGCCGAGGTGTCGACCTTTGATAATGCTGAGCAAGCACTGCGTTTTTGTCGAAACAACGCCGCTTTTGTTGATCTCGTTATTTGTGATCTTCATATGCCTGGCCTCAACGGTACAGAACTTGCCAGTGCATTGCGCCACGCAGGTCTTGAGTGCCCTATAATCGGCTTTAGTGGTGACCATACCGCTCACAAGGGTAGCGAGCACCGTGCCCTGCCCCTGGTGGTGAGTAAACCCCTGCAACCCGACGAGCTATTGCAAGCCCTACAAGGTTTACACGACTAGTCCCGCATCGCGTTGGCAACGTACAATGCATGACAAATACATTGTGACAGACGCCGTGAGACACGCATGAGCTTTGCCCCCATCCAACAACGCGCTATACAGCGCAAGGGTCGCCTCGATGACCTACTACCCCACTTCGCCAGCCGCGAAGAGTTGCTCGCTCAGAGCGATGACCGCTACCTAAGTAAGATGTGCCGGGTCATCAACAACGCTGGCTTTAACTGGAAGGTTATCAGCAATAAATGGCCCCAATTCGAAGAGGCCTTTCACGGCTTTAAGCCCAACATCTTAGCTATGCTGTCGCCCGATCAGTGGGATGCCTACATGAACGACAAACGCGTGGTGCGGCACAGTCAAAAGATCAAAGCCGTGTACGACAACACCGTTTTTGTTTTAGATGTGGCACGGCAGCACGGCAGCTTTGGCGCCTTTTTGGCGGACTGGCCAGCCGACGACATCGTAGGCTTGTTGGCCTATTTGAAAAAGCACGGGGCCCGCCTGGGCGGCAATACTGGGCAGTGGTTTTTGCGCAGTGCGGGCAAGGATAGCTTTGTACTCACAGGTGATGTGGTCCGTGGCCTACAAGAGGCAGGCCTGGATATACCAGATAACCCCAGCAGTAAGCGCGATCTCAATAAGATTCAGCAGCAATTTAACGCCTGGCAGCAAGAAACCGAGCTGCCCTTTTGCCATCTCAGTCGAATACTCGCTTGTGCCACCGGCAGTAACCGCCTTTAGGAGTTCTCATGAATGAATTGATGCCCCATATTAAGAAACTGGGATTTGGCGGACTGCTGCCCTTCGTGGCCTTGCTGGCCGCGCTGTTGATGCTCGACGACGAAGGTCGTTGGCACGCGCTAGCTCAGCAGCTGTTGGTGTTTTACACCGCGGTGATTATTACCTTTGTCGGTGGGCTCAACTGGGGTATCGCGTTGACGAGCGAGCAATACAGCCATGGCCAGCGCAAGACCCTGCTGACCTATTCGGTGCTGCCTAGTTTGGTCGTGTGGCTTTTGTTGTTGCTGCCCGCCGAGACCTACTTACTGGCGAGCGCCCTGCTCTACTTGGCCTGTTATGGCATTGATAGCCGCTTGACCCTGCCGCACATGCCCCATGAATACGCTGAAATGCGACGTAAGCTGAGCTTCTCCGTAGCCGGCGTGTTATTGATGGCCAGTCAGCTGGTGGTTTAATTCTTACCAAAAAGTCCTTTGAAACGCTGCCAAAGGCTTCTTTGAGGTACTCGCTGCTGGTGTTCGTGGGGAATGCCGTGGGTTTCGTAGTAGTCCAGCCACTCGTAGGGTGTCATGGTACGCGGTGTTTTATCGTCACGCGCCCGCAGCAAGGCCTTGCCGCGTAAATCGGTGGCTTTGTTGGGGTCTTTATCGGGCCCGCGGTCGAGTAATTTTTCCAGTTCTTCTTTATTCATAATTTTTATACGTAAATGAGAAAGAATCGCATCCGCTGACCTTGATTTTGCCGTATATGCCTATATTATCGTAGTGATTCTTAATAAATGGAGTTCGTTATGCAACACAATCCGCTCACCAGCAGTTATTCAACCACATCTGCTCGCTCTGGTGTTGAGATTAACAAAGTTTTGCGAAACACCTACTGGTTGTTGAGTATGACCTTGTTCACCAGCGCTATCGCCGCCGGTGTTTCTATGGCCGTGGGCTTGAGCCAAGGTGTGGCTCTTTTCATGACCCTAGCCGCTTTCGGTATGTTGTTTGTGGTAAACGCCACCGCTGACAGCAGCAAAGGCCTACCCGCTATTTTCGTGTTCACCGGTCTGTTGGGCGCCTCGTTGGGCCCCATGCTGAATGCTTACCTGGCAATGGCTAATGGCCCTCAGATCGTCATGCAAGCCCTAGGCGGTACGGCGATTATCTTCCTTAGCTTGTCGGCTTACGCCCTGACCACCCGCAAGGACTTCTCGTTCATGGGTGGATTCTTGATGACTGGTTTGATCGTGGTATTAATTGCCAGCTTGGCCAACATCTTCTTGGCCATCCCGATGTTGTCACTGGTAAGTTCAGCGGCCATCGTACTGATCATGTCAGGTTTGATCCTGTTTGATACTAGCCGCATCATCCACGGCGGAGAAACCAACTACATTCGCGCCACCGTTGGTTTGTACTTAAACATCTACAACCTGTTCGTCAATTTGTTGGCCCTGTTGGGTGTAATGAACGACGAATAATCATGCTTTATGTGAAAAAACCCGCTACGGCGGGTTTTTTTTCGTCTCGATCTTTTATAATGCCGGCATGAACGCCACTCTCGTTATTTACAGTGCCCCTATTAGCAGCCGCGCCCCCTATGCCGCGTTGCAATTTGCGCGCGCCTGGTTGGCTGCAGGACACCACATTGAACGGGTCTTTTTCTATGCCGACGCGGTACATACCGGCGCCGCCAGTGCCGCCCCGCCGCGCGATGAGTTTGACGCACACCGCGAATGGCAAATGCTGGCCCACGATAACGGTCTCGACCTTGTGGTCTGTATTGCCGCCGCGCTACGCCGCGGCGTTTGCAGCGCCGAAGAGGCCGCCCGCTTTCAGCGCCCCGCCCACAACCTAGGCGAGGGGTTCCGTCTGGGCGGCTTAGGCGAGTTAGTTGAAGGCAGCCTCAAGAGTGACCGCACCGTTTCCTTCGGGAGGCACGCCTAATGCAGCTCATTATTCAACGTCACCCGCCCTACAGTGGCCAAGCTGCCTCAGAGTCGCTCGATATCGCGCTGGGTTTTGCGGTAATGGACCAAGAATGTGCGTTACTGTTCGTCGACGATGGGGTGTGGCAATTGCTGCACCAGCAAGCCCCCAGCGTACAAAAAAACTTGGCGAAACACTTTGCCGCCCTGCCGATGTACGGCATTGAACAGTGCTACTGTGAACGCGAATCACTCGCGGCTCGAGGCATTGCGGAAGATAGCTTAATCGATGGCATCACGCTGCTCGATCGCCCCGAGATCAACGCGCTGATCGCTAAAGCCCGAGGAGTATTTGCGCTATGACTTGCCTGCATATGGTTAGTAGCCTTCCCGGCAGTCAAAGTTTTAATCGCGCGCTGGCGAGCGTGCAACAGGGGGATACCCTGCTGTTGTGTGAAGACGCCTGCTACGCCAGTGAATTCGATTGCCTGGCTGAGGTACTGATCATGGCCGAGGACACCGCGGCGCGCGGTATCGCATCCCATTTTAGCGCTATTGAGTACCCGCAATTGGTGGAACTGGTGTGCCGCCACGACAAACAAATTCACTGGGGCTAACGATGGCCGATATATACGACCACGAAGGATTTCTGCTCGACCCCAGTATGTGGACCGAGCAGATCGCGCGAGACATTGCCCGTGCGGAGGGTATCGACATGAGCGAGGCGCACTGGCAAGTGGTGCGTTTGGCGCGCCAATTTTACGAAGAATTCGAGATGTCGCCCAATATGCGCCCGCTGGTGAACTACGTAAAACGCCACCTTGGCCCAGACTGCGGCAACAGTATGTACCTGATGCGTTTATTTAACGGTTCAGCGGCTAAGCTCACCAGTAAAATTGCCGGCCTCCCCAAACCCAGTAATTGCCTATGAATGATTTGATCGACTTAACACCCAAATCCGGCGAACACCCCTTTGCACCGATAGTGCGCATCTTGGGCAAGGGCAAAAACGGTTCACGCTCGCTGAGCTTTGCGGAAGCCAAGGCCGCCATGGCCATGATTCTGCGCGGCGAAGTGGAAGAAGTACAGTTGGGTGCCTTTTTAATGCTGCTGCGTGTTAAAGAAGAAAGTCCGCAAGAAATTGCAGGCTTCGTGGCGGCGGTTCGCGACGCCATGCAGGTGCCGGCCAGCATGCCCAAGGTTGTGCTGGATTGGCCCAGTTATGCCGGCAAGCGCGCTCAGCACCCGTGGTTTGTGCTCTCTGCCCTGCTGCTACAGCAACAGGACATTAGCGTGCTGATGCACGGTAGCGCCGGTCATACCGCCAATCGCCTCTACACCGAACAAGTGGTGCGCGACCTTGGCCTGTGTTGCGCGGATTCGTGGAGCAGTCTAGAAACGGCGCTTACCGCACAGGGCTTTGCCTACTTACCGCTGGAGAATTTCTGCGCGCCCCTGCAACGCATTATTGAACTGCGCAATACGCTGGGGCTGCGCTCACCCGTGCACACACTGACGCGCTTGATCAACCCCTTGCAGGCAGAATACTCGATGCAGAGCGTATTTCATCCCGCGTATGCCAGCATCCACCAGTCGGCGGCGGAGATTCTCGCGGCGCCCAATACAGCGGTTTTCAAGGGCGAATCTGGAGAAATCGAACGTAAACCCGATGCCACCACAACGCTGCGCTTACATCGCCACGGGGTGAATAGCGAGCTGCAATGGCCAAGGTTGCAAGGTGAGCGCCAAGCCGATGTCGATAAGCCCAGCAGCGAGGCCTTACGTGCCCTGTGGCGAGGCGAAAGTAGCGACGACTACGGTCACAAAGCGGTGCTAGGTACCGCGGCCATTGCACTGCTGCTGTGCCAACGCGCCGACAGCGTTGATGGCGCCTACCACCTTGCCGAACAATTGTGGGCCACACGCCCCACTCACCGCCTTTAGGACACCCCATGCCCCTCAGTCAAATCGATCCCCAGCGCTACAGTGAACAGTTAGAAGCCAAGCGTGTAGAGATGCAGGCGCTCTTTTGCGATCATTACCACGCTGATATGGCCGTCTATCCCTCGGCGCCGTTGCACTACCGTATGCGCGCAGAGTTTCGGATTTGGCACTGCGACAACGATCTGTTCTACGCCATGTTCCGCCCCGACGATCGCAAGACGCCGCATCGGGTGGACGCCTTTCCAGTGGCCAATGAAACCATCAATCGGCTCATGCCGGCGTTGTTAGAGGCCATTCGCCCGCACGATGTTCTGCGCCGCAAGCTATTCCAGGTGGAGTTTTTGAGCGCTAGTAGCGGCGAGTGTGTGGTCAGTTTGATCTATCATCGCCAGTTGGATGAGGCCTGGGTTGAGGCTGCCAATTCACTCGCAGATGCGCTGAAGATTGATATTATCGGGCGCGCCCGCAAGCAGAAATTAGTGCTGAGCAAGGACTACGTCACCGAAACGCTCCACATCGCGGGGCGCGACTACCGCTACCAGCACATAGAAAATAGCTTTACCCAGCCCAACCACGGGGTTTGCGAACACATGGTGACCTGGGCCTGCCAGCAGAGCGAGGGTGCCGAGGGCGATTTGTTAGAGCTGTACTGCGGCAACGGCAACTTTACCCTACCCATGGCACAACACTACCGCCGCGTGTTGGCGACCGAGATCAGTAAGACATCGGTGCGTTCGGCGCTGTACAACGCTGAATTGAACGGTGTCGACAATCTACAAATTCTGCGCATGTCGAGCGAGGAATTTACTGAAGCGTGGAATGGCGAGCGTGAATTCCGCCGCTTAGAGGGTGTGGCATTGGATGACTATCAATTGCACACTTTGTTTGTCGACCCACCGCGCGCTGGCCTCGACGAGGGTACCACCGCGCTCGCCCGCCGCTTCGATAAGATCATTTACGTGTCATGCAATCCGCACACCTTAGCGCGCGATATTGCCGCCTTGGCGGAAACTCACCACGTTGAAAGCATGGCCTTGTTTGATCAGTTTCCCTATACCCACCACGCCGAGTGCGGGGCGGTACTGGTTCGTCGCTAGTAGGCCTTTACGCCGTTTTCTAGCAGCAACTTGGCCAGACTGTGGTCGAGGTCTTCAAGGTGATGCGCGGATAGCTCAATCACCGTGGCGTCGTGCTCTTCGAACCAGCGTTGTTTGGCCATGCGCTGCACGATATCGTGTGGCTTGGTGTCGCCCCAGTACTCGATATAAACGCGCTGCTGGGGCAGATAAAAATCAGCGCTGAGATCGCTGTCTCCCAGATCGCGCAGGTAGGCGTATTGAATACCTACCAGATACAACCAGTCGCACAGCCGTTTGTGCTCCACGCTGTCACAGTCGTGGCCATCGATGCTGCGGGTATTGTTGAAGAGATCATCACTGGCCTGCACCAGTAAATGGCTAGCAAGGCGGTTTAGGGCGCCCTGTTCTCGAATACTGGTGGGCCATACACAATACAGCGCACCGCTATCTTCATTTTCCAATTGCAGACCGTGCTGTGCCTTGCCCTGCGAGGTAAGCTCCCAGCCTTTAACGGTGTGCTGAATCCAGCCAATTTCCGCTAGCATACGATTGACTAGGCGCCCAGGAATACCCCACTCCTCACCGATATCGGAGGCGTTAAGGTGGAGGTGCTTAGATGCTCCCTGCAGTACATGATGCTGGAAAACATCCTTGGGCCAAACAATGTATTCGCCGTATTTTTCACTGCGACGGTATTGGCCGCCCTCGTATTCGCCCTTGGCGGTCAGTACCCATTTATCCTGTCGGCGCGCAATCCAGCCGTGCTCAGCGAGCATGGCAAACATATTTTTCACAGGCAGCTTTAGCGCCTTAGCCAAGGCGCTGGTGGATAAAAAATCCTGCGAGAAACCGTCAGACATTGGCTTAGCCGAGCGTGGCGTAGCGTGCAGCAAGGCCAGCGTACAGCTGGTCACTGAAATCGTCGGCCGAGGGGTCGAGCTCTGCTACGATTTCCACCAAGTGTTCGTTGTCCTCGCGGCCGTGCCACTGTTTGATATAGCTACCGTCTTTGTAGCCGTGATCTTGGCGGAAGAAGTTGAGGACGTTTTTGCCAACGTAGGCTGTAAACAACTCGTCGGCACTCATGCCTGCTGCCAGCAATAGATCCCAAAATTTACCGACGGAGAAATCCTTGCTGCGCAGGGTGTGGCAAGCCAAGGCTTCAGTGGCGAGTAATACGCCGTCATTGCAGCGCACGGTAGCTTCTAATTCGGCTTCCATGGCTTCGGCGGCGGCCTGTAGGTCACCATTGAAACGGGTGATGACCATCGAAAGTCCGAAGTGCCAGATGTCCACAATTTCCAATTTTACCTGTTCGGTCTCGGGGGTTTGCTTTTTCCACCACTTGTACCCCTGGTGATCCATCAACTCGCCGCACTCGATCCACAGCGCGCGGTACCATTCGAAGTGTTGAGCGATCCACTCGGGGTGAACCTTGGTGTTCATGGCGTGCTGCAACTGCAGCATGGTGAAAAATTGTTTTTGCATTGTAGACTCCTAAATCGGCACACAATTTACCATGGATCGAAAACAGAAAACACTGTTATTACGGACACTTACAGACACTAGCAGTTGCCCACACAAACTGTGGATAACTTTGTGAGCAAACTTTTGAAAATCGCGCTAAGCCGCATGGTTATTGGGCTCGCAGGGTATTGGCCAAAAAACACACTTAAACATATGTTTTCATTTATTATCAATTATTTATGCAATGCTTATAATGTGGTGCTTTATGTCTCATAGGTAACTTATACACACTAGAAAAACTAACAAAAAAACTGTTGATAAATATTTTCTAATTCATTAAGCGATAATATTGCGTAGCGGGTAAATAGTCGCTCACTTGCCAAACCACAGCAACCCAAGGGATACAAAATGCAATGAATTTTTGTGGGTGAATTGTTGTCATAAATTCTTCGCATACGATATGCCCCTTTTCGAACATGCTACTATCGCTGAATTATCTACTAATAATAGGAATCGTTACATGTCGTCAGTCAGCACTACTAACCCGGTCGCCAGTGGAGAATTTTGGGGCCATCCTAAAGGACTGTATGTCTGCTTCGCTACCGAGATGTGGGAGCGTTTTTCTTTTTATGGCATGAAGTATTTGCTACTCCTTTATCTCACCAAGTATCACCTGTTCACCGACGCGATGGGGCTGGATGTTCTTGGTAGCTACGCCGCGCTGGTCTATGCCATGCCGGTTATCGGTGGTTTGCTGGCCGACCGCTATCTCGGCATGCGCAAGGCGGTGGTATTTGGCGGCATACTGCTGGTGATGGGACACATCGGCATGGCGGTAGAGGGGCATCAAGCCTATTTAGAAGGCGACAAGATCATCCGCGACAGCTCAGCGCTACAGGTGTTTTACTTCTCGCTCGCCTTAATTGTGATTGGCGTAGGCTTTTTGAAACCGAATATCTCGACCATTGTCGGCAAACTGTACGCCGAGGGCGATCCGCGCCGCGACTCTGGCTTCACCATCTTTTATATGGGTATTAACCTCGGTTCCTTTATTGCCACCCTACTCTGCGGCTACTTGGGCGAAACCTACGGCTGGAGCTACGGCTTTGGTGCCGCCGGTATCGGCATGCTGCTGGGTCTGATCGTCTTTCTCTACGGCCAGCGCTACCTAGAAGGCCACGCTGAGCCCAGTAACCCTGCGGTTCTTAAAGAAATAAGCCCCATTGGTCTCAACAAAGAGCACACCATCTATGCACTTTCGATTCTTTCGTTGCTGGCGGTCTGGCAAATGGTGCAATACCACGCGGTAGTTAGCGCGACCCTGAACACCCTGTCGGTGATCGTTTTGGTGGGCTTGGTGTGGTTCTTAGCTACTCAGTGTAACGCCGTAGAGCGTGGTCGCATGGGGGTTTTGATCATTTTAACCATGTCCACAGTGGTCTTTTGGGCACTGTTTGAACAATCGGCGGCCTCGATGACCCTGTATGCCGACCGAGTACTGGACCGCAACTTACTGGGCTTTGAGCTCACTGCGGCGCAGTTTGGCGCCATGAATGCCTTCTTTATTTTCACCACTGCCCCCTTCTTTGCATGGTTGTGGATGTATCTGGCTAAACGCGGCTGGGAGCCTTCGACGCCGGTGAAATTTGGTTTGGGGATTATTCAGGCGGGTCTCGGTTTTGCCGCGCTAGTGTACGGCGCTCAGCACCCGGACGAACTGGGTAAGGTAGCTGCCATTTGGCTGGTACTGGCCTACTTCCTGCACACCACCGGTGAACTTTGCTTGTCGCCTGTAGGACTTTCTGCGGTGACCAAACTGGCCGTTCCCTCGGTGGTGGGCGTAATGATGGGCTCGTGGTTCTTGGCCACGGCCTACTCAGAAATGATGGCGGCGCAGATTGCTAAGTTGGCATCGATCGAAACGGTTTCTGGGGCTGTTACTGACATTTCACAGGCACTGGCGGCGTACACGACCCTATTTGAAAAACTCACCTACGTAGGTGTGGGTGTAGGTTTAGCGCTAGTCGTTATTTCGCCACTGCTGAAAAAACACATGCACGGGGTCAAATAGATAGCACTGTTTTACAAGGCGCCACGATGGCGCCTTTTTTATTGCTATAGCTCTCGGACCAAACGAAAACCGGTGTCACTATGGCGGTATTCTCGGTAGCGCCAATTGCGGTAAGAAACGCGCACTTTATGCGCATTGAGAATGTAGGAGCCGCCGCGCACCATAGTGCGGTGACAGGGCTCGCTCTGGTAAGCGCTGCCGTCAGCTGGCGCCTCGCTGTAGTCTTCGCTAGCGCAATCCGCCGTCCACTCCCAGACGTTGCCATGCATATCGTAAAGCCCAAAGGTATTGGCGGCATAACTAGCCACAGGGGCGGCCTCTGCCACACCGCAGCTCAGCAAACCGTCGTAGCGCGCCATGGAGCAGTTAATCTCGTTACCCATGCTGTAATTGGCTTGGCTACCCGCCCGCGCTGCGTATTCCCACTCTGATTCACTGGGCAGGCGGTAAATTTCTCCGCTTTGTGCTGACAGCCATTTGGCGTAAGCGACAGCGTCGTCATAGCTAACCCCACTGACCGGAAGATTATCGTCACCCTCCTGCCCGGCGGGCATCGGCAAACCGGTGGCGCTGGCAAATTCGTGGTACTGGCCGCGGGTCACTTCGGTTTGCCCAATGGCGAAAGATTTAAGCGTCACGCGCCGCGTTGGTAGCTCGCGCCAGTCGCCATCACCCTCTGTATCGCCTTGCACATAACTTCCCGCCGGCAGCACCACCATCGCAGGGCCTTGGATACGATTGGCAAGCCGGTCGCTAAATACCTCGCCCGCCGGCTTTGGCAGAGGCTGAAGGCGAATATTCAGGACGTATTCCCCGTCTTCGCGAACGACAATATCCTCAACGTGGTCAGCGTAGCCTGGCTTGCTAAAAATTAAACGATAATGTCCCAGCGCTAATCGAGGCTCCCCCTGTGCTGCCACGACACCGCTTTGCCCGCCTTCACTGTGCCAGGTCATGTCGCTTCCGGGCGGCCAAACATCGAGCTTAACAGGCTCACTTTTAGGGGTTAACGCCAATTGTATGCGCTGCTGCTGAAAGCTATCGATATCTAGCCAGAGGCGTTCGTTTTCATAGCCTGGGGCGCTAAATTCCACCAAGAAGCGGCCCTTGCCTAACCGGCTAACCTTGTCGAGAGGTTGCTGTAGCCCAGGCATGTAAATGCTGGCATCGGCGGGCGTAATATCGAAGATGATTTCTGCGGCAGTGGGGCTTGCTGCAGAAGATTGATCATTGTGGGGGTCACTGCAAGCGAATAGCCAAGCCAAGGCGAGGCAAAGTGCAGCTCTAGAAATAACGCGGCCCGCGGAGCAGGCAGGCCGTTGAAAGTATTGGACGGTGCTCAATATCGACTCTAATGGATTATAAAAGTACGATTGTAACGCGCCGCGCTAAGAATGCTAGCCGTTACACGGCGATACCAACATCTAGCGCCGCAAACCACTCCAGAAACTCTTGCACCGCCTCGCCACGGAAAAGGCGTCCGTGTTGTGGCGCCATAATTTCAATATCGAGCTCTTTGACGCGAGCGATCCAGTTCATTTTGGCGCGATTACTCGGCATCCAGCGCTGGTGAAAGCCGCGCATATAGTCGACGTGTTTGGCAAAATCTTCCACAAATACCGGCGCGCTTATTGGCTCTAGCGCCGCATCGACATCGCCGCTCATTAGGATCTTGGCGCGCGCGTCGTAAACGTGGAAGTTACCCGACGAATGAAGGTAGTGAGCGGGCACAAATTGCAGGGTACACCCCCCCAAATCGAGGCTGCCCCCCTCATCTTTGAGTGAGTGGTAGGTAATGTTGTCCATGCCAAAGTGGCGGATGAAGCTTTCCCAAAGCCAAGGCGCATACAGCGTCGCATTCTGTAGGGTCTTATCCCACAAACCTAGCGACGAAATAATATCGGGGTCTTGGTGAGAGGCAAATAGGTAGCGAATATTTTCCAACGGCACATGGCGCAATACTGCCGCCAGCATTGGCGCATACAGTTCGATGCCACCCGGGTCGAGGATAATGGCTTGCTTGGGCGTTGTGATCATGTACTGATTGGTATCAATGATTTGATCGGGCTTTTCGGGATCGCGACCCATCATAATCCATTCGTGGTCGTCGTCTTTAAAAATGCTTATCGATCTCACGGTTTGCTCCTAGAAGGCGTGCAGGCATTCCAAGCAGTGCTTGGCGGCGCTGTTGATAGTTTGCGACGCCTTCGAGATACCCAAGGCTACGCTATTAAGGTTTTCGCGATAACTACCGGCCTGCACGGCCTCCACCTTTGAAGTTGATGCAATAAAGGTAGCAGCACGCATTTGATCGGTAATTTCCAACAGCAGGCTCTCTAGTTGGCCACAGGCCTTGCGAAACTGGATGTCGTAGTTTTTGAGTTGCGCCATTTGCTGTTCTCGCACCTGCAAAATGTGTTGCCGCGCAATGTCGTTGTCGAGCCGAGCCAAGCTGTAATCGGTGCGCGCGATCAAGTCCCGGATATTGGAGGTCTGCCGGGCAATGGTGGATATTTTCAGGGATACGCGGTGAACCTGCTCAGCAAAACCAATCGTTTTGTGGGCAAATTCGTCGATAAAGTTCGTAATGACCTTAAAGCCAGAGGCCAACTCCCCTGCCCTAATGGCCAAGACGCGAGCATTTTTGGCGGTTAACGACAGTTTCTTGGCCTCGGCCTGGGCGTCGTAGAGGGCGGCGGATATATTGGCCACGACGATAAAGGTAAACACCCTTTCGTCCATTCGGTGGCGCGATACATCGTTTTTAAGATAGGCAGCTTGCACGACTAGATCTCCTTGTGGTCTCTATTGCATCGGCCACGTAGAAAATTTGTTGAGACTGCTTTTAGCCTAGTCCAAGGCGGCGGCGTTTGCCTTGGCAAAGCCTGTTTTAAATCAAAAAAAACGCACCCATAAGGTGCGTTTGAAAAAATTGCGTTTGGCTGGCTATTGACGGCGCCACTTGGTCCCTTCACGGCTGTCTTCTAGGACGATACCGCGAGCCAGCAGCTGCGCGCGAATCTCGTCGGCGCGGGCAAAATTCTTGTCGCGCTTGGCGGCATTGCGCTCTTCCACCAAGGCGTCGATCTCGGCACTGTCGTCGCTGCCACCCTGGAACCAGGCATCAGCGTCGCCTTGAAGCAATCCCAGCAATTTACCCGCCGCTAACAGTTGCGATTTTGCCTGGACTTTGTCCGCCTGAGAATCGCGGCCCAGTTGTTTGGCCCATTGGTATAACTCACTGATCGCAAGCGGCGTGTTTACGTCGTCGAGCAGTGCTTGCATGAACGCGCTGTCACTAATATCTACCTCAACGGTATCGATGGCGGTCGCTTCGCGCAGGAAGCCGTATAGGGTATCGAGGCTGCCTTTCGCCTGACTCAAAGTCTCCAGCGAGAAATCTAACTCCGAGCGGTAGTGGGCGTTCAACAGCGTGAAACGCAAGACTTCTCCAGGGAAGTGATCCAGCAATTCGCGCACGGTGCGGAAGTTACCCGCCGACTTGGCCATTTTTTCGCCGTCGATGTTGATATAACCATTGTGCATCCAATAGCGCACAAAGGTTTTACCGTCGTGGGCACAGCAGCTCTGGGCCACTTCGTTTTCGTGGTGGGGGAAAATCAAATCGCGCCCACCACCGTGAATATCAATGGTGTCGCCTAGGTGGCGCTCAATCATCGCCGAGCACTCGAGGTGCCAACCGGGGCGACCATGACCCCATGGGCTCGACCAACCAACCTCGCCGCTTGCAGCGGGCTTCCACAGCACAAAGTCACCGGCGTAGCGTTTGTAATCGGCCACATCCACGCGCGCACCGGCGAGCATCTCATCCATGTCGCGGTTCGACAGACGTCCGTAGTCGGGCATCGATTTGACGTCGAATAACACGTGCCCTTGCGACTCATAGGCGTGGCCTTTTTGCAGCAGGCGCTCAACCATGTTGATCATGTCTTGAATGTGCTCGGTAGCACGCGGTGTCATACTGGGTTCTAGGTTGCCGAGCGAGACCATATCGGCGAGATACTCGTCGCTAAAACGCCCGGTGATCGCGTCGATACTCAAGCCTAATTCTTGCGCAGCATTGATGATTTTGTCGTCCACATCGGTAATGTTACGCGCGTAGCTCACCTTCGGATAAAGGGCTTGCAAGAGGCGAAACACCACGTCGAATACGACTGCAGGACGGGCGTTGCCGATGTGGATGTAGTTGTAAACCGTGGGGCCACACACGTACATTTTGACGTGCTCAGGGTCCTCGGGCTGAAAGGTTTCTTTTTGGCGGGTGGCCGTGTTGTAGAGCGTTAAACTGGCAGTCATGGTTTAGGCCTTGTTTTCCCAGACATCGCGTAGGCCAATGGTGCGGTTAAACACCAGTTCCTCGGCACGGTTGTCGCGACAGAAATAACCCTCGCGCTCAAATTGGAAAGCGCGCTCAACCTCCGCCTCGGCCAAACCGATTTCGCCAACGCATCCATCGAGCTCGAGCAAGCTGTCGGGGTTGAGGTGTACGGTGTAATCGTCATCGGCATCGGGCGATTCGCAGTTAAACAAGCGATCGTACAAACGGACTTTGAACGTAGCGTGCTTGGTCGCTGATACCCACTGGATAACACCTTTAGGTTTCACGCCGTCCTCGGGGTCAAGACCGATGGTATTTTCAATAATACGTGCTTTTACCTCGACCACATTGCCCTGTTCGTCTGCGACGTAGTCGTCAGCTTCAATGACATAGGCGTTGCGCAAGCGCACACGCTTACCAAGTACCAAGCGCTTGTACTTCTTGTTGGCTTCCACGCGGAAGTCATCAGCGTCGATGTAGACGGTTTGGGTAAAGGGGAACAAGCGCTCACCAAGGTCATCGCGATGAGGGTGGCCTGGCGCGCTGATCAATTCTTCATGATCCTCGGCCAAGTTAGTCAGGGTGACTTTTAAGGGGCGCAGCACGCACATGGCACGCGGGGCGTTTTTGTCGAGGTCATCGCGTATGGCGTGCTCTAGCATCGCTACATCCACCACACCGTCAGACTTGGTGACACCAATCATTTCACAGAACTTACGCAGCGCGGCCGGGGTCACACCACGACGACGCATGCCGCTGATAGTGGGCATACGAGGATCATCCCAGCCGTCGACAAAGTTGCCATCGACAAGGGCCTTTAGCTTGCGCTTGCTGGTCACGGTGTAGTTGAGATTAAGGCGGCCAAATTCGTATTGGCGTGGCTTCGCAGGTACCGGTAGCTGCGCCAAGAACCACTCGTACAAGGGACGGTGATCGGCAAATTCGAGGGTACAAATCGAATGGGTAATCCCTTCAATAGCATCCGACTGGCCGTGGGCAAAGTCGTATGATGGGTAGATGCACCACTTATCACCGGTGTGGTGATGCACAACCTTTTTAATGCGATACAAGATGGGGTCGCGCAAGTTCATGTTGGGTGACGCCATGTCTATTTTGGCACGCAGCGCACAACTGCCTTCATCGAATTCCCCACTACGCATGCGCTCAAACAACTCAAGGTTTTCTTCGACGCTGCGCTCGCGATAGGGCGAGTTGGTGCCGGGGCTAGTCAGCGTGCCGCGATATTCACGTGCTTGTTCTGGGGTAAGGTCACACACGTAGGCCAAGCCCTTTTCGATCAAGGTCACCGCCCACGCGTGCAATTGGTCGAAGTAGTCAGAGGTGAAACGTACCTCACCGGCCCAGTCATAACCCAACCAGTTAACATCGCGCTTGATTGAATCAACATACTCTTGCGATTCTTTCTCGGGATTGGTGTCGTCAAAACGCAGGTTACATTGACCGTTAAAAGCCTCTGCAAGGGAAAAGTTCAGCACGATCGATTTAGCGTGTCCGATGTGCAAGTAGCCGTTGGGCTCGGGGGGAAAGCGCGTCACAACATTCTGATGTACGCCGGCGGCCAAGTCGTCGGCAATGATGTTGTACAAAAAGTTATTGGGCGCGGTCGCGTCGCTCATGCTGTCTTCTCTAGTGTGGGGTCTGTGTAGAAACGGTTTCTCAAAGAACAAAAAACGCCTATTATACCTGCCTCACGCTTTATAGATAAACCTTTGCTAGGACAAAAACAGCCCATGATTATTCTTCACACCAGCCACGGCGACATCAGCATTGAACTCGATTTTGACAAGGCACCCAAAAGCGCCGCTAACTTTCAGCAATACGTCGAAGAAGGTTTCTACGATGGCACCATTTTTCACCGCGTTATCGATGGTTTCATGATCCAAGGCGGCGGCATGACCGAGGACATGCAGCAGAAAACCACTCGCGCCCCCATTGAAAACGAAGCGGACAATGGTCTTTCTAACGATATCGGTACGTTGGCGATGGCTCGCACCATGGACCCCCACTCTGCCACCGCGCAATTCTTTATCAACGTTTCAAATAATAGCTTTCTAAATCACTCTGGCAAGAACGCCCAGGGTTGGGGTTACGCCGTGTTTGGTCGCGTTGTTGACGGCATGGACGTTGTAAACGCCATCAAGGGTGTCAGTACAACATACCGCGCTGGCCACCAAGATGTGCCCTCTGAAAATATCGTGATCACCAAGGCCGAGGTGGTAGCAGGCTAGTGACTATTAGCCACGTTATTGCCGATTTGCATTTGTGCGAGGAGCGCCCCGATATTACCGAGGGCTTTCTTCGCTACTTGCAAGGTGTGGCTGTTGAGGCAGAACAGCTGTACATTCTGGGGGATTTCTTTGAAGCCTGGGTCGGCGATGACTACAGCGACGCGACCATCGAGAGCGTCGCTGCCGCTTTGCAAGCGCGCGCTAAGCATGGTGGTAAAACGTATTTTTGCCACGGCAACCGCGACTTTCTTGTCGGCGAGGTTTTCTGCCGCAAAGCCGGCATGACCCTGCTCGATGAGACTACCGTGGTAGACTTTGGCGGCCAGCCCACCCTGTTGATGCACGGCGATAGCTTGTGTACCGATGACACTGAATACCAAGCCTTTCGCCGTATGGTGCGCGACCCCGCCTGGCGGGCTAATTTTCTTAGCCAGCCGCTCGACGCCCGCCTGGCCATCGCGGCACAACTTCGTGCCAAAAGTAAAATGGCATCGCGCGAAAAAGCACAGGATATTATGGACGTCAACGCAGACGCTGTGGCGGCAGCCTGTCTTGAACACCATGTAACTACCCTCGTGCACGGACACACACATCGCCCGGCGGATCACGACCAAGGGGAGCTCAGAAGATTAGTGGTCGGTGACTGGGATGTTGATATGTACTATGTTCGCGCAACGGACGACGCCACGACCCTGCACCAATGGCAATGGCGCTAGTTAGATTCCAAAAACAGCTGTACTGCGTTAATCGTTTCCCGGCACATGCTGTCAAACTTTTCTAGATCGCTATCGATTTCAACCAGTTTCTGCTCAACCAACACACGTTGTTCAAAGTCTTTCAGCCACTGTGAAAGCGATGTAGCGCCAATTATCGCAGCACCGCCCGCAATAAAATGTGCCTGTGCCGACGCGGCTTTGGGGTCGTCTGCTAGCATCAATTGTCTGAATTCCTCTGCATCACCATCGATACGAGCAAGAAAACGGTTCAGCATGTTTTCGAAAATGGTAGTGTTACCGCCCAAGTTTTCAAGCGCAAGATCGACATCGAGGGTAATTTTTTCCATACCGCTCAACACATCGGGCACCATCTCAACCTGTGATACCAACGGAACGTCTTCCCCGTCGATCAATCCCCTCAAAGGCTCAATTAACTGCTCACGATTAAACGGTTTTGAAAGCAACAAATTCCCACCCGCAACACGGCATTTGTCAGCTAGCGAGCGATCGTAATTGGCAGAGATAAAAACAATCGGGGTGTCATGCCAATTGGGTAATGCTCGAATAGCTTCCGCCAGCTCAAAGCCATTCATTTCTGACATCTGCACGTCAAGGATTATACCCTTAAAGGGAATGTTTTCTTGCTCAAGGATGTTCAACGCTTTGAGCGGCGACAGCATATCCGTTACAACAGCACCCTCCAATTCTAGCAACAACTTCAAAGACTCGTTGTTGAGTGGATTATCATCGACGATAAGAATTTGCATTCCATGCAGTCGATCCTGCTGTTCGGAAAAGCTCGGGGCGTCAGGGCTATCGGTCCTGATGGCATCGAAAACATCTTGGGCTGATTTTACGTTTAGAGAACGCACTGCCTCTAATGGGAAACTGATATTAAAGGTATTGCCTAAACCAGAGATGCTTTCAACGTTGAAATCACCTTTTAGGTATTGTGTGTGGCGGCGAGACAACAGCAGCGTCATGGCTTGATCGTGCTTGAAGCCATCATCCATAGCTTTTAAATCTTGGCGTTCATCGCGGCTTATACGGTTGAGGCTCTCGCTCGCGATACCCCGACTGCTGTCTTTAATCACAAACAAAACGTTAATTAGGCCGCGTTTAAAATCTACCGACTGCTGCTTGATAGATAATGTAACTTTACCTCGTCTGGAAAAGGTTGAGGCATAGGTAAGCACCCGCAAAAGCACTTGTTTGATCCTAGTTTGGTCGCCTTGGACACTATCAGGAAGACGTTTGTCTATGAGTAAACTAAACACCACTTGCCGACCTTCTAAGCGCGTTTCCACACTCTCTTTTAGGCTGTAAATCATCTCCCCTAAACTGAAAGGTTTATTGTCGGGTCGCATGTGAACAAGGTGGATTTCACCCATCGACACCGTGTCATTCAGCATGGTTTTAAGTCGTCTAACTGAATTCATAGCTGACGTTAAATGCCCGCGTACGGCGCGGTCTTCACAGCTGGCAAAGGCCACTTGGATATAGCTGGCCAGACTATTCATTGGCGTCATCAATTCGTGGTTCACTGACGTCAGAAAGTCCGTCGTGGCGGTTTCGGCAATGTTTAAGCTATCGCTGAGTTGTTTAATGCGCTTGTCACGAAGACTCAATGACGAGTTTTCTATCAGGACACACTCCATGACGTCGGGGTCGTCAATATTCTGCCAGAGGCAACAAGCAATATTGCGAAGTTGCTTGCTGTCCGGCGTGAAATAGCGCCGCTCGAACATCAGAGGTTGACCGGTCACTAGTGCAAACCGCAGCTTACTCGCTTCACTGTCAGACATATTTTCCCAACCGTCGCCCACCAACGCGGTCTGACCAACCCAGTCGTCTAAAGACGCTTCAAAGATCTCTTTGCAAGGGCCATGCAGAGTTGTCCAGCCCCCCTTTTCTCGATCAATTAGGCCCCACATGAAACGCAATTCGCATACTTCTCGAACGGCTTTTAAAATGGCTTCACTGCGCAAGTTTTGTTGACCCGCCTCGACTTCAGCTTGCTGATCCTGCAGGATCAGAATAATCCTTTGGTAACCATTAGAGGCTTTGTTGCGTGTCGCTAATACTGTCAAACGGTAATACTGTAACTGCCCAGTTAAGTTGATCGCCAATGGCAAGCTCAATGGCTCATTATTGATATGCGCGGTCTGCATGGCCGTTTCAAACTGTCGGCTATAGTCGCTACTTAAAATACTTCGCCACCATTGCAAGCAAGTCTCAGGGTCACTGGCTTGCTCACCAGCAAAAAGGCGAATACCCGGAGACATATCAACCCTGTCCTGCTCGAAGTTCATATCGATCAACTGCACGTTAGTCGCCGCTGCCATCAACCTCAGTTGTTGTTGCGCCCACTGGTCAATACCTTTTAGCTTTATAAACCTTCCTTCATCGATGCGATGGTACTCATAAAACACTCGCACCAAACTTGCCAAAATACCGATGAATACCAGCAACAAGGCTTCCAACAAACCAGCAAACTGGTGAAATGCTAACAGCGCGACAACTACGGTAAAAAGTGCCATAAAACTCGGCAATATGGCACGCGGGATAAAGCTACAAGCATGCAAGAGGGCAATCAAACCAGCACCATACAAGGATATTTCCATGTCATGCGAGGGCGCGACTTGTAATGCGATATCTGAAAATTTGATCGCAAGTGCGATACTTAGCGGCCAGTGACTAATATTTTTACTGGACACATAGGCAAAACCTGCCGCCAAGTAGCACATGCTAAATAGCAAGGGCAAAAGGTCATTGGCAGCATCTAAAAACCGTGGGATTTCAAATCCTGCCAATACCAAGCAGGCACTAAACAAAATGAGATGAGCATATTTTAGCAACAGCTTATCCACGCTACTGGCCTCGATTCAAAGCAACACCTGACATCTTAGCTTGGTGCCTAACTAGGCGGATAGCGCCATTAAAATCGAAATCATCCAATTGATGATTTATGTCGTCCAGTAACTGCCCCATACCCAAGTCTTTTAAGTTATCAAGGAAGGGTTCTACCTGTTTAAGGTTGTAGGTTTCCAGTAATGTAATGCCCTCTGACAAACACGCTTGCAGGCTTGTTGGGTCTACATCCGAATTATTCTTTGAGGGCCCTATCGATAGAGTGGCATCGTTTAGCATAGGCTTTACTGTCTCCATGCTTAGCCGCAAAACATAAGCCAACTCTTCATTGCTGGGGCGAAAACTATTATGTTTCGATGCGAACTCTTCAAACACTAAGCAAAGCTCGGAAAGCCTCTCCAATCCTAAGCTCAGGCTGCCGCCGCGCAACTTATGCGCTAGTTTGACGACCTGATCCTCGTCCAACTCCCCCATTTCCAGGGCCTGCAGTGGTTTGAGATAGTTGTGGATAAATTTTTGCAAGAGTCGGTGATACACCTCGCGCTCGTGGGTCACGACATTAGACGATTTGGAATTGATCAGTGGCAGTCGCTCCCAGCGCAAGCGAATAAAACGCGCGGTGGCATCTTGCTTCTCATCTTCTTCCTGCACAGGCTGCAGCCTGGCGTGGTGCTGGCAATATTGTTGAATCAATAACACCAAACGTTCGCGATTTAGGGGTTTACCGATCCAGTCATCCATACCTACTTGGCGGGCACGAAGTCTATCTTCAGCGCTGTCGCGGGCCGTCATCGAGATAATGGGCAACGTTTCACTGCTGTATGTTTCGCGAATAGCGGTCGCGATGTCGAAGCCGTCCATGTCAGGCAATTGTAGGTCGAGCAGTACAATATCGACATTGTGTTCTGGCTTGCGTAACGCGGCCAGCGCATCTTTGCCATTCATCGCGACATCTACATTCGCACCTTCTTCAGACAAAATGGTTTTGACCAACTCGACGTTGAGGTCGGAGTCTTCCACCACAAAAATATTGTAATCCTTTAGGCGAAGCCCACTTTCATTGGTATTCAACACCGCCCCGCGATCGTTCATAACTGATAGCATGGCGTCATAGAGTGCGCCCGGCGAAAGGGGCTTATCGAGAATTCGATCGACGTACTGAGATTCATGATTGTTCGATAATTGTTCACTCTCTCGGCTTGTCACCATAAAAATGATCGGGCGCTTTTCCGGAGGTAACATATCATGGATCCGCTCCGCCACCTGAAAGCCATCCATATCCGGCATCTTCCAGTCCAATAATACTAAGCAATGCGGGCCCTGCCATTCGGTGCGCCGTTCTAATGCCTCCAGGAGCTCACCACCAGAAGCAAACGGTGCAGGTTGCCAATTCATCGCTAATACCGTTGCCTCTATTCCTTGCAATGCAATGGGATTGTCATCGGCGATCAGGACTTTTACGCCAGCAATTTTTTGTAACTTATGCTTGGGGTAAGGGAGTAATGGGAAACTTAATGTAAAGTAGAACGTGCTACCTTTTTCTAGACGGCTGTTGATTTTGAGCACGCCGCCCATTTTTTCTACCAAACTACGGCATATCGACAAACCTAACCCTGTGCCACCATAGCGACGCGAAATATCCACATTGGCTTGCACAAAAGGCTCCATAATTTTGGAGATTTGTTCAGGGCTCATGCCGATGCCGCTATCTTTGACACTGAATTTGTAATTGATCTGTCCAGCTTCACGCTTGGTTTGTTCAACACTCAGGGTCACTGAACCCGTTTTTGTAAACTTGATGGCGTTGGCCGCAAGATTAATCAAGACCTGTTTTAGGCGCAGATCATCGCCTTCTAGGTAGGTGAATTGCTGCTCAGGGGCCACAATCGATAGTTCTAGATGCTTGGCTTTAGCGCTGCCACTCATGATGAAGGCAAGGTCGTCCAGAACATCATTCAAAAAGAACGGCTCACGCTGAATATGCAGTTGGTTGGCTTCGATTTTTGAAAAATCTAACAGGTCGTTCACCACCGACAACAACATGCTGGAGGCGCGTGAAATACGGTTTGCGAGCACTTTGGAGTCAGGGTCAAGGGCACGTCGACTGAGTGCTTCTGCAAACCCGGAGATAGCATTCATTGGTGTGCGAATTTCATGCCCAATCTGGCTCAGAAATTGTGTTTTAGCAAGCAGTGTATCGGTATCGCGCTTTTGAGATTCGCTAAGTCTAGCAAGAGTATCGCCGTATTGATCTTTGAGGTTTTGCTGCTCATGAAGCCGCTGTTGGTAAATTTCCATATCGCGGCTGATGTCTTGTAACATGGCACAATACTGCACATCATCAACTCGCTTTATGCGTTGCAAATTAACAACATAGTAAGCGCTATTAGCCTGTAATTGCAGGGGCTCAGCAAGGGAACCGATGATGTCGTCGTCACCGTTGCCGAGCGAAAAGCTACGGCAGTGTTGTTCTAGGCTTAGGCGGCTACTTTCTTGCCAAATGTCAAAGAACAATGGCTGCGCATTGGCCAATATTTTTTTTGCATTTCGATTGCTGTCAAGGATCTGCCACTGTGTATTCAACAGTAATAATACGCCGGGGAGGTCTTGCCAACCCAATTGGCTGTCGTTAGTGGATGTAGATTCCTGCGCGTTGGCAACAACCTCTTGTACACATTGGTAAAGCGTCGCAAGATGCGTGATTTCAATCACTTCAGCCGCGCTTATAGCCAATGCTTTCATAGCGATGTTATCCCGTTCCCCTTGGCGACAAAGCAGTACAAGAGGAACATTGATAGCCAATTCATGTAGGGTCAGGAACACATCGTGGCTGGCTAATTTTTCCATATGCAGATCGCATATAAAAACGTCCCAGCCATCCCTAAGCGCCAGCTTAATCGCACTCGCACTATCAACACGCATGTAGTGCACCGACTGATCACCATCGGATAAATATTTAACGATGGCCAGGGTGGTATCGACACTGTCGCACCCAATTAAAACGCGTAAATCCCTGCTGTCGATTGGCATTGTTATTTGCGCGTTACTAGGGGTGATTCATTGACCATTAACCAATACATTCCTAGTTGTTTCGCAGCATTGGTGAACTCATCAAAGTCGACAGGCTTTTTAACGTAAGAATTGGCACCATTTTTATAGGAGTCTACGAGGTCGCGATCTTCCTTAGAGGTGGTGAGGATCACCACAGGCAGCAATTCAGTGCGTGGATCGGCGCGTATATGTTTTAATACATCGAAACCACCCATTTTGGGCATGTTTAGATCCAGCAACACCAAAGCAGGTAAATCATCTGTATTGCGCCCTTCCCATTTGCCACGACCATTTAAAAAGTCTAGGGCCTCAACGCCGTTTTCGGCAATCACGACTTCATTGAGTATATTGTTCATCTCAAGTGCTGCTTTGGTTAGCAACTGATCGTCGGGATTGTCCTCCACGAGCAAAATGATCTTGTTCATGAGTTCTCCTAATGTGGCAACGTGAAATAAATGGTGGCGCCTCGATCAACGAAACCTTCAGCCCACACTCTGCCGCCGTGTTTTTCTATCACCCGTTGAACGGTGGCTAAACCAATACCGTTACCAGGGAATTCACTGTTGGTATGTAAGCGTTGAAACGCGCCAAACAATTTGCTGACGTACTCCATGTCAAAACCTGCACCATTGTCTTTGACAAAAAACACTTCACCCTCGGGCTGGCTAATATTGCCTAGCTCGATCTTCGGATGCTCTGTCTTGGAGGTAAACTTCCATGCGTTGCTTAACAGGTTATTGAGGACAATACGCATCAAAGCACTGTCTGCATTGGCGTATAAATGTTTGGGAATAATAAATTCCACCTGCCGTTCAGGATCGATTTCTCGCCAGTGATCGATAATGTTTTTACCCAACGCTGCCAAATCCACGCGCTTCCTAACTACATCGGCGCGGGTGATACGTGAAAGTGTCAGCATGTCGTCAATAAGCTCACCCATGCGCTGAGCGGCACTGCGTATACGGTAGAGATATTCCTTATCTTGGCCCTCTAATTTGTCTTCGAGAGACTTCATCAATAGGTTACTAAAGCCATCGATACCGCGCAGTGGCGTGCGCAAGTCGTGAGAAACAGCATAGGAAAACGCCTCTAACTCACGGTTGGCTTGCTGTAATTCCTGTGTTCGCTGTGAGACTCGACGCTCCAATTCGCGGTTGATCGTCGCAATGCTCTGGTGCGACATGCGCTCTTCGGTGACGTCGATATTAATACCGACTAAACGCGTTTGATTGGCGTAAAGTTCACGTACAACACCACCTTTAACCCAACAGATTTGGCCGTCTTTGGTGTAAATTCTAAATTCGTACTGCTGCGAATCATTACTACGAAGCGCACGTTCAAATACACGGTCTACCCGGGCGACATCTTCGGGGTGAATCCTATCGCGCCACTCTTGGTAGGTGATGGGTTTGAGCGGTCTTTGGCCGTAGTCATAAATTTTATACATGCGGTCGTCCCACATCATCGACTCTTCACCTACTGTCCAGGTCCACACGCCAACCCTTGCAGTATTGATCGCCAGCATCATGGTGCGGTTACTCTTGGCTAACTGCGACTCAAGTTGCTTGCGTTGAGTAATGTTGGCAATCGAGGCAAGTGTAACAATACCTTCACTGGTGCTTACAGGATTCAAACCAATTTCAACGGCAATCTTTTTACCAGATTTAGTCACCGCCTGAACTTCTCGAATAGCTGCCATACGGCGCTCTTCAGGCGCTGACTGGAACTCTTCAACCAATTGAATATGACGTTTTTTAAATTGGTTGGGAATCAACGAGGTCAGAGGAATATTCATTTCCTCAGCGGAAGAAAACTCAAATAGCTTCAACGCTTCGCGGTTAGCGAGCACGATATTTTGTTCTTGGTCAACCATGATCATCGGGGTTGGCGACGCGTCCAATGCCATGCGGAATTTTTTGTCTGCCGCACGCATTTCGCGCATTTTGCTAAGACTTTGGGTGAGCTCGTCACGGCGACGGAATAACACCGCAAAGCCAATACTAAGACTCATTATGGGTATACCAGAAATGACGAGTAAGCCAACATATCGCTGTTGCAATTCTTCATTGAGGGCGCGGATAGCTTCGGGCGAATAATAGGCAACAGCAAACCATGGCATCGCAAATTCATCGTGGCCGCGAGCCAGAACCCGAGGGGTTCTCTGCCAAGCTTGCAAACTAAGTAAACCAATCTGGTCTCGTAGCACAGCAAACTGGTATTCAGTGGCTAGCTCCTCATGAATCAACGTCCAGATGGCCGGGTGCGACGAGGCAGCCGACAAACCGCTATCGCCAAACATAAAGCCCCATTCGCGATCTTGGGCGCGGTCATACACCCAGTAACCGTCAGTGTTAAGCACCCATATCTCCGCGCTAGAGCTACTACCAATGGCATCGAGCTCTTGTAGCATGGCACCAGCGTTGAAATTGAGTACTACTAGGCCGCGCATAATAGCGCGCGAATCGTAGACCGGGGCCACGAAGCGAATCATAGGGCGATATGGAAATTCAACGGCACCAAATTCGACGTTTAAATCGAGCGGCGACTGATACACCTGTCCTTGCCTTAATTTAAGTCCTTCCTGCACATAATAACGGGAGGCTTTGTTTTGTAAGAAATCGCCAGCGATATTGACCACCTTACCGTCGACATTATCGACGCGGATTATTTCTTGGCCATCAATTCCGATGAAACGGAGCTGTTTAATGTAGGATTCGCGTGAGGAGACTATGCGATAAAATGCCTGATTGATCTCAGTTAAATTGATCTCACCCTGAATATTGTTTTCGACAGTTTTTAACGCCAAATACAAGTCATTTTGAGAGTGGTTGAGACTTAGCTCAACATGCTGACGAAGTGACGACAATATATCTTGGTTTTGGCTTTCTAAATACGCCAAATTGGAGCTGCGAGCGTCGTGATAAAACCACAGCATAAAGAGGGTCAGAAGACCTAATAACGGAAAGAACAACAGAGAAGCCTGTCTGGCGACCTGCAAGCCCTTCTGGCTATTGGATGGCGGCGTCACGTTATCTGGCATAGGTGTCCTTATAGAGTTTTTCTAGTATAGATCAAAAAAACTCACACAAATACAATATGCTGCTATAATCTCCCTCAACTTAATTTCAAAATAATTGTAACGAGCATCAACAATGGATCTGGTTTATCTCGAAGACAACGAAGTTCAAGCAGAAGTCATTATCGAAGAGCTTAGCAAAGCGAAAATTAATGTCCTGCACTACACCAAAGTAAACGATCTGATTGCCGATCTTCCTTCGCTAAATTTTTCTATCATGTTACTTGATTGGGTGTTGCCCGACGGCAACGCAGATAAAATCATCAAAATGGTACGAAATTCTATCGGCTGGTCTGTGCCTATTCTTGTGGCAAGTATTCGCGGCGAAGAAGAAACCATTGTGCGCGCATTGAGCCAAGGGGCAGACGATTATATCGTTAAGCCTGTGCGCACAGCAGAATTATTGGCCCGAATTGAAGCACACAAACGCCGAGCTAACCTTGAGATGCCGCCCGAAAGCATCCAGCTGGGTGAATACGAACTCTTCCCCCAACAGCAAACCATTACCTTCAAGGGTGCTCCCATTCCGCTGTCGGTGTTGGAATTTAATTTGGTAAATTTCCTTTTCCAAAACGCCGGCAAATTGGTGACGCGCCCTACTCTTTTGCGCTACGTTTGGAAAATTTCAACCGATGTCGAAACTCGCACCGTGGATGCAACCGTGGCTCGCCTTCGCAAGAAGTGTCAGTTCAACGATGAGTCAGGCTTGGTGCTGCAAACCGTACACGGTTTTGGCTATCGCTTAAGCCCCCTCGACCAAGTGGTGGTTGAAGACTAAGCAAAATTATTGCAACAAGTTGGCAGTTCTAAGATTTATTGACTACGTTTTAGTCATGCGTGAAAACGCACCACCTTAGTCTTCATGAAATATTAATACCGGCCTCGCGCCGGTATTTTTTTTGGCCAGGGATGGCCTTATGTCCCGGAGTCCAGGGATGGACGAGAGGGACGCGGCCAGGGATGGCCTTTGTGGGACCTTATTCGCCCCATCCCTGGGGCTCACCCCTTCGGGGTAACTTCGTTATTCAAAATCGCTCCTGGCGATTTTGTGCTCGAAGAGCAAGGGAACAATTCGCTTATTCTGCGAATAAGCTCCCACAAAAAAGCCCGGATTATCCGGGCTTTTTTGCTGACAATCAGATGCTAGACGCGCTCTACAACAGTGGTAATCCCCTGCCCTAAACCGATACACATCGTGGACACACCCAGCGTTGCACCCTGGCGCTCCATAACATTTAACAACGATCCAGTGATACGCGTACCTGAGCAGCCGAAGGGGTGGCCAAGCGCGATAGCACCGCCGTGCAAGTTGACCTTGTCATCAATTTTGTCGAGTAAGCCAAGGTCTTTCAGTACGGGCAACGCCTGCGCAGCAAACGCTTCGTTCAGCTCAACCACGTCGATATCGTCCATGCTGAGCCCCAATTGCTTAAGAGCACGCTTGGTGGATGGCACAGGACCATAACCCATGATGGAGGGATCTACACCTGCCACAGTCATGGCTCGGATCTTAGCAATTGGCGTCAAACCAAGTGATTGGGCGCGCTCGGCAGACATCACCAACATGGCAGACGCACCATCTGACAACTGCGATGAACTTCCCGCCGTGACGGTACCCCCTTTGGGGTTGAACACAGGCTTCAAAGAAGCCAATCCTTCCAAGGTGGTTTCTGGACGGATGGTCTCGTCGTGCTTAATCAGCGCCAATGCCCCTTGGCTGTCGTGGCCTTCGATAGGGATGATCTCGCGCGCAAAGTGACCGTTTTCACGTGCGGCGTGCGCTAACTGGTGCGAGCGATAGGAGAATTCATCCTGCATGTCGCGACCAATCATGTGCATGGTCCCCAAGTACTCCGCGGTCATGCCCATCATGCCCGCCGCCTTGGCCACGTTAAGGCCTAGCTTGGGATTGGGATTCACAGATTCCATCATGGGTAGGTGGCCAAGGTGTTCAGAACCGCCCACGAGGTAGACATCGCCTATGCCGGCCATGATATTGGCAGACGCCGTGTGCAGCGCCGACATCGACGATCCGCACAGACGGTTAACGGTTTGCGCAGGAATGGTAAAAGGCAAATCGGCGCGCAGAGCAATGCTACGGGCGATATTAAAACCCTGCTCTTCGCGTTGCAGTACGCAACCCCAAATAATGTCGTCGATCTCAGCGGGATTCAGCGCATCATTGCGCGCCAGCAGGCCCTTGATGACTCCAACAGAAATCTCATCGCTACGGACATGGCGGAAGCAGCCCTCTTTCGAGCGTCCCATGGCCGAGCGAGCATAATCAACGATAACCGCATCTCTAGGTTGTAAACTCACGTGGCTCTCCTTAAATTCCGTAGTAAGACTTGTTAGCGGCAGCCATTTCACGCATACCGTCGGTGACCTGGAAGGCAGAGCCAAGATCGGCAAACTGATCCGCCATTTCAACAAATTTGGCAACACCCATGGTGTCGATCCACTGGAACACGCCTCCTCGGAAGGGAGGGAAGCCCAATCCGTAGATCAAGGCGATGTCTGCCTCGGCGGCCGTTTCCACAATACCCTCTTCTAGGCAGCGCGCTAGCTCGATCGCCATCGGCACCATCATGCGGGCAATGATCTCGCTTTCCACAAATTCACGGCGCTCAGCTACATGGGGCGCAATCAACTCATACACCACGTCGTTAACATTTTTCTGCGGGCGACCACGCTTATCTTTGCTGTACTCGTAGAAGCCGATGCCATTCTTCTGGCCAAGGCGGTTATTCTCAAACATCACCTCGGTAGCGGTTTTGTAGTCGTTCTTCATGCGGTCGGGGAAACCATTGGCCATTACATTCGCCGCGTGAACACCCGTATCCATGCCGACTACATCCATCAAATAGGCTGGTCCCATCGGCCAACCCCACTTTTCCATCACTTTGTCGATGGCCTGGAAGTCAGCACCGTCGCGAACTAGGCCGGAGAAGCCACCAAAATAGGGAAATAGCACTCGGTTAACCAAGAATCCGGGGCAGTCTTTTACCACGACAGGTTTTTTACCCATCTTACTGGCGTAAGCCACCAATTTTGCCACGGTCGCATCCGAGGTTTTCTCGCCGCGAATCACTTCCACCAATGGCATCGCGTGCACTGGGTTAAAAAAGTGCATACCGGCAAAGTTTTCTGGGCGTTTCAATGCACTGGCCAAATAGCTAATTGAGATAGTCGAAGTATTGGAAGCCAGCACGGCATCTTCGCGCAACTGGCCTTCGGCCTCGGCCAAGACAGCGTGTTTAACCTTGGGATTTTCGACCACCGCCTCAACACACACGTCGACTTGGTCAAAACCATCGTAGTTCAACGTCGGCTGAATAGCGTTAAGTACTTTCGCCATGTCATCGGGTTTCATGCGCCCCTTAGCCACGCGCTTACTGAGCAGTTTAGCGGCTTCAGACATACCCAAATCAAGACCCGCTTGCGCGATGTCCTTCATGCGGATAGGCGTCCCCTTAAGGGCCGATTGGTAGCCAATGCCGCCCCCCATAATACCGGCGCCAAGAACGGCGGCGTTATTGAGGTCGCCAGACGCCGCTTTTGACCATTTTTTAGATTTCTTGCCGAGTAGCTGATCGGATAGGAATAGACCCACCAGCGCACGCGCCTGCGGGGTCTTAACCAACTTGGCAAAGGCTGCGGCCTCAACGGCAATAGCGCCTTCATAATCCATGTGTGCCGCTTTCTCAATCGCCGACACGGCAGCAACGGGCGCTACCATATTGGGGCCTGCCTGCTGCGCAACCAGCGCCTTAGCGGTCATAAAGGCCATAGTGGCTTCAACTTTATTAATAGGCAAAGGTGCGTGTTTAGCAACGCGTCGTGCGCAGTAATCTAAATCGCCAGCAATAGCGTTTTGCAGCGTAGCTAGGGCGACATTGCGAAGTTCTTCTGGTGACGCGACTGCATCCACAGCACCGACCCGCAGGGCTTCGTCAGGACGTTGCTCGCCAGCAGCCGCAATCCACATCAGCGACTCATCGATACCAATAACTCGAGGTAGGCGAACAGTACCGCCCCAGCCAGGTAACAGACCGAGCTTGATCTCGGGCAAACCAACCTTGGCCGCCGAGCTCATGACACGGAAGTCACAGGCTAAACACACCTCAAATCCTCCACCCAGGGCATAGCCATTGATCACGGCACAGGTGGGAAAAGGAAGATCTTCCATGCGGCGGAAATTCGCCGAGTTGATCGCGATCGCGCTACTCACCGCATCACCCTGTTGCGTGAACATGGGGATAAATTCGGTAATATCGGCGCCGACAACGAACACGGGCTTGGCACTGGTGACTAACAAACCTTTAATGTCAGGCGTTTCCATTAAAACGTCGATGGCTTTACCGAGCGAAGTGACGGTGGCACTGTCAAATTTATTGACGGACTCGTTCGCCAGATCAAAACACAATTCGGCAATGCCATTGTCGTGCATCTGCAACGACAAAGATTGATCGCTGTATAACATGGTTGTCTGTTCCTTAGATTTATAGAAGGATTGATTGTAGTTTTATGATAGGCGGATTGAATGTGTCATTCGACGCCACGGAGGTGTCTAAAATCGCATTAGTGAGAAATATTAGAAAAGAAGCTGGAAAAGCTTGAAAAGAATATCCCCCCAGTCCCTTGGGGGGGGCGCGTTACACACCATCCTGGCGTTCGTCCTTAAAGGGCATCCTGCCCAACCGCAAGCAAATTATCGTCAAAACAGGCTGACATTTAAATAATTCTTTAGCACTAATGCATGGGAGTTAACCCGATGGCATTAATACTTTAGATTAACCATGGTTGAGGTTTTCCGAGGTGTAATCAAACAGCCGATCAAGGTGCTGCGCGATACCTACCACATCCTGTCGATGGGCTTTTTCTGACAACGCATTGGCGAGCGGCACCAACTCGGACATTTGGCTTACACCTGCCAAGCCCTTGATTTTATGGATAGTCTCACGCACACCCTGCCAATCATTGGCCGCCAAGCAGGAGGCCACAGCATCTGATAAGACCCTCAACTCATTAGCAACTTCGGCATGGTCTACCAGGCCTTGCAGTAAGCCGCGTTGACCCACCTGCCCTGCAATACTCTTGGTCTGATGCCGCGACAAGATCGAAATGAAATCTTGCTCGATAATGGGTTTAGAAATGACGCCAGTAATACCGAGAGCTTCTAACCGACGATGTTCTTTGGCGGCATTGTCCGCGGTGATGATATAGAAAGGCGCAAGACCGCCTTGATAGCGTTTAGATAGGTGGGTAAAGAAATCTTCACCGTTCATGTCCGGCATGTGTAAATCGGATAACACAATATCCCACGCTGTATCTTCATAGTGCGATAACGCTTCTTCGGCATGTGCGAAAGAAGTGACGTTGGCACCATAATTTTGCAATAACAGGGAAATAAAACGGCGAATAATATCTTGGTCTTCAACCAACAAGATTTGCAGTCCATCCAGCACTTCGTGCGAAATGGCAACCTCTTCTATTATTGAATCAAGTTTGCTAAACAATGCATATAGCACAGCCGGCATGAGGGGTTTTTGAATAAACTGCACGCCTGAAAACTCGCCTTCAAGTTTTTCTATCGCGGTATCCTTCAGTTGACCGACTGGGTAACAAATAGCGATAACGCCTTCGTGTACGGCACGGATCTGAGCAATCTTTTGTCGCACACTATCGATGTTAATGGATTGCCCGGAGACACCGAACAACACAACATCAACCGCTTGATCGTCCAACAAACCATGCGCCTTCTCCCACGTTGCCGGCAGCAGCACATCGGACACTTTTTGTGCCAGTAAGCGGCGCCATGACCCTCGCACCGTCGCCGACTCATCAAAAGCAAGGATCGATGCATTCAAGGGCTGGCTGCGGTCGATGTTGGCCATCGAATCTTCATCCAGGGCTATGTACAAGAAAGCCTCAGTTCCCTCGTTTACCTCACTCTTCAATTCAATGCGGCCATTCATGAGCTGGGCAAGCTGTTTTGAAATCGCCAAGCCCAAACCCGAGCCGCCGAAGCGACGAGAAATACTCTCGTCTGCCTGCGTAAACGGATGAAAAAGCTTTTGGATAGTCGCTGGCGAAATACCCATGCCACTATCTCGCACCGAGAAACACAATTCATTGGGATCTGTGCTCAAGCGCACGTTAATACTGATTTCGCCGCGCTCGGTAAACTTAATCGAATTGCTAATGAAATTACTCAGTACTTGGCGTAAACGTTGATCGTCAACAAATAGTTTTTTGGGCACTTCTCGGTCGATATTGACCAACAATTCAATACCTTTATCGCTGGCTCGGAAAGCATGCTGGCTAATCAACGCTGCAATGAACTCTTCTAAATCGTGCATGCGTTGGTCAATCACCAACTTACCCTCATTGACCTTGGACAGAGTGAGGATGTCATCAATGATATACACCAGCGATTTAGTCGCCACCGAAATATTGCTGATGTATTCGCGCTCTTGATTGCTGTGGGCCATATCTTTGAGTAAACCGGCGTAACCCATTACCGTTGTTAGCGGGGTGCGAAGCTCATGGCTTACTCGCGCCAGGAACATGTCCTTGGATTTAGCGGCCATTTCTAACTTCTGTTGGGTACCTAATAACAACACGTTACGCTGTTGTAGGTCTTCGTTTACCTTGCGCAACTCCTCTGTTGCCTGATCCACCTGGCTGCGAAGTAACTCTTGGCTTTTCACCGAATCCTGCAGCATGTTTTCAATCGCTTCGCTGAGAACCTCTAACTCTTCTACTGGCATGCGTCCAAGATTTGGCTTGGGCTGGGAGCTGTCGACCTGCTTAACACGCTGTGCAAGTGCGTGAATGGGCCTGGCCAAGCTAAAGGAAAACTGTGCCGCCAGTAACGCGCCGAGCAGGGTCAACAAGGCGCCAGCGAGAATGGAGGCGGTTAAAACCTCGCCACGATAAATATTAAGACTTTCTGTATCCAGAGCCAGTGAGACCCAACCAATCCGGCTAGAGAGGTTTTGCTGCTCTTCCCCAAAATCATCGATGACGGGAAGTTCAGCAACGATTTCTTCGCAGAAAAACCAAAGATTTTCTCGGTAAAATACGCCACTGGCGTTGCATTGAAAAAGATCGCTGATACTAAGAGGGGCTGCGGTGCCCTTATCTAACAGGATATCCCGGCGGCTATTGAAGTAGGCAACATGGCGAACATCAGGGAGTTGCAACACCTGGGTGGCTAGCTGAGCTAGGGCTTCTTCGTTACCCGAGAAAACCGCCAACTCGGCGTTGGAAGCCATATATTTGACACTGTCACTGCCGCGACTAATGAGATTGGCCTCACCATCGCTGCTGCGCTGTTGATACATGTAAATTGAGAAAAACAGCGATACCAACGTCACTGGGGTAATGGCAATCAAAACCATCATCCAGCGGATGCGACGCAACTGAGGCAGCATCATGGCTGCTCACCACTCAGTAAATCGAGATATTCTTGCTCAGATAACAATTCGATGCCGAGGTTTTGCGCCACGGAATAATTAAGTCGAATACTGAATTGCATACTGGAATTTGGGTCGAATAATCGATTGACCAAGTTAGCCGCTAAATCTTCCCTCGATTGGAACAGCGAAGCTATCGCTCCGGCATTAGCGTAGTTAAACGAATAACCTAGCAGCGGCATGCGATAGCGCAAACTCAGTTGCAACACCCATGGTGCCACCGCGCGATTAAAGTCTGCGGCATCCGGAAGTACCATAAAGACCTGGCTTTTGCGCATGGCAGGATCCAACGAGGTCACCGGATTCGAGCTAAGCGTCAACAGCGAAAATTCTGTATCCATTCCGGCTGCTCGCGCCAAGGCGCTGTAAAAACGTTCGCGGTGATGGGATTCAGGGCCAAGCAACACGCCAACGGTCTCTGCCTCGGGCACAATTAATTTTGCCAGTTTAAAATACTGTGTTGCGGGGACCTCCAGTGGCAAGTAATCAACGTTGGTTAAGCCAATATCGCCGGGCTGAAAGTGGTGATTAATTAAGCCACACAGCACCTCGACCTTAACCCCTTGAAAGACCACCTCATCGCAAGCCCGGTTGCCAATCGCTAGCACACGTGATTCGCCATTTAACAACGCATTTAGATCATCAATACCGTTTGCGAAGCTGGATGACACATTACGCTCAGCCAATTGTGCACGAACATCGCCGGCCGTTCTTGCGGCTAGTTTATCGCCAGGTGGTGAAAAAATAATGATGCTTGATTGGGCGTGAAGCGCTGCGCTAAAAAACAGGCACGACAAGAACCATAGCGCCTGTTTGGCGCTATTGAAAGGTCTTGTAAGCTGCTCTACTTTTAGCGTCATAGGTCCCCGCTAGAAGTCTAATTCCGCACGCAGATACACGCGGCGATCAAAGGCGTTAAAGGTTTGGTAATCCAGCACACTATTATCAAAAACGTTGTGCACTAACAGTGCCATATGGAGAGTTTTGTCGCCCATTTGCCATTGCTTTCTAAGCGCCGCATCCAAACGAGAGGCCGAGGCAAGGTTGCCGCCGATACGGTACTCAACATCATCTATATAACGATAGTTGAACGACAACTTGGTGCTATTTCCCATGTCTCGCTCAAATAACAACGACCCCATGAGCCCCGGTGCGGCGTTATACATATCGGTGACTACCGCCGTCACTTCTTGTCCGTCGATATAATCGGTGTCGCGTAGTGCTTCGCCACTAATATCGCGGTAGGTAGCATTAGCCCACAAACGCCATTTGTCGCCGTTATAATTTAACGCCAACTCGACACCATCAACGTCGACAAAGGTCGTATTGGCGCGGTAGCCAATGCGTTGATCAAAATCCAACGGTGTGCGACGCACGGTGTATACCTCGATCAAATCGCGGCCCTTTTCACGATACAGTTTGGCGTCGAAGGTCATGGCACCGTCAAAAAAAACACTGTAAGCCCCAATTTCAGTGACCCGATTAGTCTCATTGCCTAGACCTGGATGCGAGAGTCGATCGAGGTCGAATACATAGCCGTCGTAACTGATGGTACGGTATTCGTTTGCCGCCATGAGAGACGGTCCGCGATCTACATTGTTTCTAGCAATGCGTAGCGTCGTGCTGTCCGATACTTTGAAGTTGACCGAAGCGCGCAAACTGAGCGCAGATTCGTCTTGGGTTGTTTCTTCCCACGAAGCTCCTAGGTTAGTAGTCACCGCACCAAATTTGACTTCACCGTTGGCAAAAGCCCGGCTGGTCGATTCTTTAATTACGGCGTCTGTGGTAAAGAAAAATTGACTTTGCGCACTGTCCTTACGGTGGCCAACACCCCACCCAATTCGAGCGTCAGGAGAGAGGCGAAGGTTGTGACGGAACTCGAGATCTAAACGTTTCGACGACTGATCGCGGGTGTCCAGTTCCACATCAAAATCAGCGTAGGGAAAATCTGGATAAAACACCTGTGGGGGAAGGCCGACGACCTGGGTGAATGGACCAAGATTTTGGTAGTATTCTACCGAGTTACTGGTCCGATAAGCACGCACTTGGTATTGGCTATCACCCTTCTCTCGCTTCCAGGTAGCCGCCAGATACGAAGACACCATGGTATAGGGGTCGGTTTCGTCGGCGGTATCATCTTTACCACCGCCGGTCATGCCCAAATCGGTATCAGCATAGCCTGCTTGAACATCGATGGTATCGAGCGCCGTTGGCGTAAAACTGCTTCTAAAGCGCACGGACTGAGTGTCCAGCGCATCGGCAACAGGCTCCCCTTCGAAGGCAGCAAAACCGTCATGTTGACGCTTTTTCAAGCTGAACTGATAGGCCGCACCGGCACCGTAGGAGCCCAATTGCAGGGTCACATCCCTTTCGCCGTGGCTGCCAATACGGGCTCTAACCGTATCATGGGTTTGTTCTAGGGGCGCGGTGGTAACAATATTAATGGAGCCAGTGAAGGAGTTTGCACCATCGACGGAGGCGTTTGCGCCACGCACCACCTCGATAAACTCGATATCCTCAACGTCTATCCCTAGGCTATTCCAATTAGTGGTATTGAGAAACACTTCGTATATAGACAAGCCATCGAGTTTGATTTCTAGGTTATTGGGGTAGGCGTTGGGATAAGTACCATAGCTCACCGCACCGAAGGAGCCACTTTGACGGTAGCTATCAAAGCCCGGCACCAAGTGAAAGATATCGTGTATGTCGACCACGCCCGCCGCCGCGATCATATCGCGGGTGACGATGGTCACCGCCGCAGGGGCTTCGCTGATTTTTTGGGGAAAATTGGAAACGCTTGTTACCAACGGGATGTCTTCATAGAAGTCATCGGCAGCAAGTACGCTATTTGCCGTAACACAAAAGGCCGTGGAAACGGCACCAACAAGGATTTTTTTATTCATTCTATTCCTATTAAATCAGATTAGCTTTTTGGGCTAAGACGCTGATTTTGGTTCTATTTTCTACACCCAGCGCCTTAATAATGGCGCTGACATGCACTTTTACGGTGTTTTCGGACAAGCCGAGATCAAAGGCAATTTCCTTATTCGATTTTCCCTGCAAAATACCGCGCACCACATCAAGTTGGCGGTCGGATAGAGATGCCAACAACGCATCAACATCCTCGCCTTCAGCGGCAGTGCGATGGCGCTGCTGACTGCGATAGTTCTGCGGCATGGCGACGCCACCAGCCATGACCTTTTCAATGGCAGCGACCAACTCCCCCTGTGAAGAGGATTTAGAAACAAAGCCGTGAGCGCCCGCGTCTAGACACTTAGTCACATAGGTATCGCTATCTGAACCCGACAAAACGATGGTGGGCAACTCCGGCCAACGTTGGCAAACTTCGCGAATGAAATGAAAGGTTGGCTCACCAGGGATAAATAGGTCGGCAATCAGTACGTCGTATTGATTAGCTTCTAGAAGATCAATAGCGTGTTTACCGGAGTCGGTACCATCGACAATGGAGTTTTCGAAGGCTCCTTCAACTAACTCAGAAAGGCCAGCAAGAATGAGGTGGTGATCGTCTACGATGAGGGCGCGCATACTCGATATCATATTGAATAATTGTGATAATTTTGTATTCAAATAATAGAGTATGTGGCCCTATCGGTAAACTAATACTATAGGACTAGGCTAGTGTACCGCCCCCGCCCTAAAGGCCAGGGCATCGCCCTCTCGAGACACCTCAATGACGCTGCCAGGCATGTATTTACCAGCAATAATTTCTTCCGCCAGCGGATTTTCGATCAATTGTTGAATGGCGCGGCGCAGTGGTCTTGCCCCATAAACGGGGTCGTAGCCCTCTTCAACGAGGTAGTCCAAGGCGTCGTCAGCAAATTCCAAGCGCAGTTCGCGGTCCGCTAAGCGGCCTTGCAGAATATCCAACTGCAGGCTGGCTATACCTTTTATCTGGTCCTTTTGCAGGGGATGGAATACCACACTTTCGTCGATACGGTTAATAAACTCAGGGCGGAAATGCTTAGCCACAACCCCCATAACAGCATCGCGCATGTGCTCGTAATTATGTTCACCGGCGAGTTCTTGAATCACATCCGAACCGAGGTTAGAGGTCATCACGATCACCGTGTTTCTAAAGTCTACAGTGCGGCCCTGCCCGTCGGTCAAACGACCGTCGTCCAACACTTGTAGCAGAATATTGAAGACATCGGGGTGGGCCTTCTCGACTTCATCCAGCAACAACACGGAATAAGGGCGACGGCGCACCGCTTCGGTGAGGTAGCCCCCCTCGTCGTAACCGACATAGCCAGGAGGCGCACCAATCAAGCGGGCTATCGAATGTTTCTCCATGAACTCGGACATATCGATGCGCACCATGGCCTCGCTGCTGTCGAACAAAAACTCCGCCAAGGTTTTGCAAAGCTCGGTCTTACCAACGCCTGTGGGGCCAAGGAACAAAAATGAGCCATTGGGGCGATTGGGGTCTGACAGCCCCGCACGCGAACGGCGCACCGCATTGGCGACCGCGGTTAACGCTTCGTCTTGCCCTACTACGCGCTTGCGCAACTCCGCTTCCATTTGGATCAACTTCTCGCGCTCACCCTCGAGCATCTTCGACACGGGGATTCCGGTCCATTTAGATACAACCTCTGCAATTTCTTCTTCGCTGACGTTGTTGCGCAGCAATTGCATATCCTTCATTTCAAGGTCGCCCGCCATCTGCAGAGTTTTCTCCAGCTCGGGAATTAATCCGTATTGCAGCTCAGACATTTTCTCAAGATTGCCGGCACGACGCGCATTATCGAGCTCTATTCGCGCTTGCTCGAGCTTACTCTTAATTTCTTGCGCACCAGTTAAGGCTGACTTTTCAGCGCGCCAGATTTCATCAAGGCCAGCGTATTGGCGCTCAACCTCGGTGATATCTTCATCCAACTTTTGCAGGCGTTTACGCGACGACTCATCGTCATCTTTTTTCATGGCTTCACGCTGTATCTTAAGCTGGATCAAACGGCGCTCTAGCTTGTCCATTTCCTCGGGCTTAGAGTCGATCTCCATGCGGATACGGCTAGCGGCCTCGTCAATAAGATCAATGGCTTTGTCGGGCAACTGACGATCGGTGATATAGCGCTGCGATAACTTAGTCGCAGCAATAATGGCCGAGTCGGTGATATCAACCCCGTGATGAACTTCGTAGCGTTCCTTGAGGCCACGCAAAATAGCGATAGTATCCTCCTCGCTGGGTTCACCCACTAAAACTTTCTGGAAACGGCGCTCCATCGCGGCGTCTTTTTCCACGTATTTACGGTACTCGTCGAGGGTGGTTGCACCGACACAGTGCAGCTCTCCACGCGCCAACGCTGGTTTGAGCATGTTACCCGCATCCATCGAACCCTCGGCTTTACCGGCGCCCATCATGGTGTGCAGCTCGTCGATGAAGAGAATGACTCTGCCCTCTTCTTTTGCAAGCTCGTTTAACACCGCCTTCAGGCGCTCCTCAAATTCGCCCCGGAATTTAGCCCCAGCCAACAGCGCTCCCAGATCAAGCGACAACAAGCGCTTATTTTTGAGACCCTCGGGGACTTCGCCGTTGACGATGCGCTGCGCGAGACCTTCGACAATCGCTGTTTTACCCACGCCGGGCTCACCGATCAACACGGGATTATTTTTGGTGCGGCGCTGCAGCACTTGTACTGTGCGGCGAATTTCATCGTCGCGACCAATTACAGGATCTAAAGCGCCCTTTTCTGCGCGTTCGGTCAGATCAATAGTGTATTTTTCCAGTGCCTGGCGGGCGCCTTCGGCCTCAGGGTCGTCTACCGACTTACCATCGCGCATCGACTTGATCACCTTAGCCAGGCTCTCCTCATCCAGCCCAACCTCGTGCAGCATCTTCGCCACACCACCCTGCTGCGACAACATGGCCATTAGCACCGCCTCGGTGGAAATGAACTTATCCCCGCTCTGCTGGGCGTGTTTGTCGGCAAGATTTAAGGTGCGCACTAGGTCGTTGGAGGTGTGTACATCACCGCTGTGGTTGGCCACCTTGGCCATGCCATTGAGTTTATCTTTCAGCGCGGTGCGCAAATTGCGAACGTTGGCACCCGATTGCGCCAAAATAGGAATGGCACTGCTGCCCTGCTGGTCGATCATGGCTAACAACAGGTGCTCGGGCTCAATAAAGTTGTGGTCGTGCCCCACGGCCAATGACTGAGCATCGGACAAGGCGACTTGAAGTTGATTCGTTAGACGATCTAAACGCATATTGTTTCCTGCGAAAAAGTAATTAAGTTGCTACTGATATTAGGTCAGATTGTAGGACTTCAAGTTACCCACAGGAAAAAAGCGGATATTTTTTGATCGAATTTAGTGTGCTGTGATGTAGATCAAACTGGCGAAACGGCCGCTGCGCGGGTCACGGCGATGGGAATAAAACTTGGGCGCGTGGAAGTACGTACAAAGCCCGCCCCCTTGGATATCTTCAACACCACAGGCTTTAAGGCGCACCCGGGCAAGGGCAAACAGGTTGCCAAAATACTTACCTTCGGTCTCTTCACTAGGCAAAAAGGCCGCATCGATGGCATGGTGTAATTCGTTCGCCGCGACATCGAGAAAAGCTTCGCGCACTTCCCCACCCACTTCGAAGTACAACTGGCTAATGGCTGGGCCTAAAAAGGCTTGAATGTCGCCACTAGGGGCATCGAAGGCGGCGACCGTATTTTCCAATACGCCCGCTTGCAGGCCCCGCCAACCAGCGTGCGCTGCCGCCACTTGGCTGCCCTGCTTATCGCAAAACAACACCGGCAGACAATCGGCAGTCATCACCGCACACCCTTGACCAGGCACACGGGTAAACGAGGCATCTGCTGCCGGCGGTGCGGCATGCCAATCATAAGTGGCTATGTCGACCACCTCGGTGCCATGCACCTGCTCTAACCACGCAATGCGCTCGGCACCGGGCATGTTGTCGAGCAATTGCTGACGGTTAGCTGCCACACAGGCAGGATCATCTCCGACATGCATCGCAATATTAAAGCCCGACATGGGGGCTTTAGTGACGTCACCCCGGGTGGTAATCAGCGCGTGAACCCCAGTTGGCGTTGACCATTTCGGGGTATACCAGCAGGGCTTAGTCATCAAACTGCTGCAGCATATCAAGCAACTCGAGGAAATCGTCGGGCGTGGGCACGCTCCACGACATCTCCTTACCGGTGCGCGGATGAATTAACTTTAAACGCCTGGCGTGCAGCGCTTGGCGAGGGAATTGTTGCAGAAAATCCACCAGCACCTGTTCCGCCTGGCGAGGGATACGCGGGCGGCCGGCGTAAGTGGCGTCACCCACCAAGGGGTATTTAATGTGCGCCATGTGCACGCGGATTTGGTGGGTGCGGCCCGTTTCCAAACTCACGTAAACGTGGGTGTGATGTTTAAAGCGGTGCGCAACGCGGTAGTGGGTAATGGCGCGCTTGCCGCCAAATTCCAACACGGCCATTTTCTTGCGATCTTTGGGGTGGCGTCCCATCGGCTTGTCGACGGTGCCACCGCCGGTCATCACGCCGACAGTAACCGCTTCATAATCGCGTGACACCGAGCGCGACTGCAGTTGATCCACCAAACTGGCGTGCGCTGGTAACGTTTTAGCCACCACCATGATGCCAGTAGTGTCTTTATCTAGGCGGTGCACAATGCCACAGCGAGGCAACTGTGCCAGCGCAGGCGCATGGTGCAGCAAGGCATTCAACAGCGTGCCGTCGGGGTTGCCGGCTGCGGGGTGAACCACCATATTAGTGGGCTTATTAAGCACAATCAGGTCGTCATCTTCGTAGACGATATCGAGCGGAATATCCTGCGGACGCAGGCTGATTTCTTCTTCAAGCGTGGCTTGCAGAATCAGCGTGACACCGCTGAATAATTTATCTTTGGCACGGCAGGTTTTGCCATCCACGGTTAACTCACCCGTCTTGATCCAGCTTTGCAGCCGTGAACGCGAATAATCGGGGAACAATTGCGCGGCAATTTGGTCAAATCGCTGCTCGTCCATGTCGGGCGGAACAACGGCTTGGATGTCGATCTGTTGGCTCATGAGGGATCCTTGCCAGACGGGAGCACCCCGTCGTTGAAAACTTTGCCAAGTTTACCATGGTTAGCGTTTTGGTTTTCATCGCTATGTGGTTAAATACGGGTTTTATTTTTGGGCACCTTTAATTTCAGCCCTTTTAAGGAAGACACTTTGAACATCAAACGTTTCATCAGCGGTCTCGCCATCGCCTCTAGCATTGCACTGACCGCCTGTTCTACCGTGGAAGAAGAAGATGCCATCCGCGGCACTGAGCGCGGTATCTACGAGCAAGCCCAATCGCACATGCGCGGTGAAAACTACCCCATGGCCGTGCAAAAGCTGCAATTATTGGAATCGCGCTTTCCCTTCGGTAAATACGCTGAACAAGCGCAGCTGGAGCTGATCTACGCCCACTACCGCAGCAGTAACTATGCGGAGGCTATGGCGGCAGCGGATCGCTTCATTCGCCTGCACCCACGCAATGAAAACGTTGATTACGCTTACTACATTAAAGGTCTAGCGGCCTTCACCGACGGCGCGTCGATCTTCGATCGCTTCATCCCTGGCGATGTTGCCAGCCGCGACCCCGGCCCTGCGCTGCAGTCGTTTGGCGCCTTCTCGGAAATGTTGTCACGCTTCCCCAACAGCAACTTTGCCGCCGATGCTCGCGCTCGCATGGTCTACCTGCGCAATCTGTTGGCCCGCCACGAAATTCACGTTGCCAACTACTACTTTAAGCGTCGCGCCTTTGTTTCAGCCTTGCGCCGCGGTCAGTACGTGGTGGAAAACTTCCCCAAAACGCCTGCTGTAGCTGATGGTCTAGCGGTGATGATTCAAGCGTATAAGTTGATGGGACTGGAAGATCAGGCGAACTCGTCGTTGGAAGTTTTGAAACTCAACTTCCCCGACTACCCCGCCATCGATGCCTCGGGCGACTTCATTAGCGAGTTTGATGTCGACGGTAACCGTTCATTCGTTAACCAAATTAGCTTTGGCTTTATCGATCCTCCCAATCCCCCTAAATTTGACACCAGTGAACTTTACGGCGGCTAAGGAGACCTTAGGATCATGAATCGCAAAGACATCGTCGCAGAAATGCGCGTTTTGCCACACATTGACCTCGCAGTAGAATTTCAACGTCGCCGCGACTTTATCGCTAATACATTGGTCGCGGCCCACAGCAAGACCCTGGTGCTGGGCATCAGCGGCGGCATCGATTCATGCCTGTGCGGCAAACTGGCGCAGGCCGCTGTGGATCAACTTAACCAGCAACACGGCGGTGGCTACCAGTTTATTGCCGTGCGCCTGCCCTACGGCGTGCAGCACGACGAACACGAGGCCCAAATGTCGGTCGATTTCATCCAACCCAGCGTGGCCATGGCGGTCAACGTGAAGTTGGGCGCCGACGGCATCCACGAGGAAGTGTTAGGCGCTATGCAAGCTGCCGACATGTTAGACAACACCACCGCGTCGATCGATTTTGTTAAGGGTAACGTCAAAGCCCGCACCCGCATGGCGATTCAATACGAAGTGGCTGGCTTGACTGGCGGTTTGGTATTGGGCACAGACCACTCGGCGGAAAACATCACCGGTTTCTACACCAAATGGGGCGACGGCGCCTGCGATTTGGCCCCAATATTCGGCTTGAGCAAACGCCAAGTGCGCCAATTGGCGGCTTACTTGGGCGCGCCATCGCAATTGGTCGACAAAACCCCCACTGCTGATCTGGAATGCGATGCCCCGCAAAAAGCTGACGAGCACGTACTGGGATTAAGCTACGACGAGATCGATGATTTCCTTGAGGGCAGACCCGTGACTGCCGAGGTGGAACAACGCTTGGTGGAAATCTATACCCGCACCCAGCACAAGCGCCAACCTATTCCCACCATCTACGACGAGGCCTAAGCCATGGGCCTTATTCGCGTTATCGTCTTCGGCCTAGCCATATGGTTAGTCTACAAGTTTTACCAAGCCTACAAAGCCCGCGTGAGCGCTTACGACAGGCAAGAAAAGCAAAGTGGCACTATGATTAAGTGTAGCGAGTGCGGCACTTACATCCCCAAGGACAAGGCAATTAGCTCGGGGGCGCAATGGTTCTGCTGCAGCGCCCATCAAAAGGAATTCGAGCAGAAACACGATAGTGATCAACAAGACTAGAGCCACAACCACCACCCTGCTAAACATCTACTGTGTTTATCGCCTCCTTGTCGCTGTTTCCCTCGCATTGATCTTCTGGCTAGAAGGCAGCGAGGGTATGCTAGGCCAGCGTGCCCCAAGCCTCTTTACCCAAGCTTCTAGCACTTACGTAGTGCTCGCCCTTATCGCCATTCGCTATTGGCAGCGGGTCGCCGACGAATGGCTGCGGCAAGTGCTGTTTGCCGGCTTCCTATTTGACACCATCTTTCTAGTCATCGCCCTGCATACCAGTGCGGTGACTGGTGTAACAGCGCTAAGCTTGTTGTGCGTGATCACGGTCGCTTCGGCCACCATGGTGCTGGGCAACCCCTTGGCCTTGGTGGTGGCGTCGCTGTTTGTTTTGGGATTGCTGACCGATGGCTTAGTGTCGCAGAGCTACCCTAGTGAAGGACGTATCAATCTTTACAGCAGCGGCCTATTTAGCGCGTTTTTGATGCTCACCGCGGTGGTGGTCGATCGCTTCGCGCGTAACCTACGCCTTGCCGAACAACAGGTCGCGAAAAGTAGCCGCGAAAAAGCCGCTGCCGAAAAGCTCAACCAACTGATTCTGCAGCAGCTCAATACTGGGGTGATTTTGTTAGAGGGCGATGAAATTCGCGCCCTTAACAAGGGCGCTGAGCGAGCCCTCAATATCGATGAAAGTAAAGGCCAACCCAAGCGGCTACCGCAGCTGTTCCAGCAGCAATACCTGCAATGGAAATCCAATCCTGAACTGCCGCTGCCAACTGTCACGACCCAACACGACCACCAAGAACTGCAACTGCAATTTAAAAATGTCGCCAGCGACGACGCGCAGTACACCATGCTTTTCTTGGAAAATGCGCGCAAAGCCAGCCAACAAGCCCAACAATTAAAACTCGCCTCGCTAGGTCGCCTGACCGCCAGCATTGCCCACGAAATTCGCAACCCTTTGGCGGCCATTAAGCACGCTGCTGAACTACTCGATGAAACCGCTGAGGGTGACGAAGACAAGCGATTACTAGAGATCATCGCCCACCAGAGCAGGCGCATGAACAAGATTATCGAGAACATCCAGAGTCTATCGCGCCGACAAGTCGTTCCCGCACAAAGCATTGCCATAGCTGAGTGGCTGCAGACCTTTTGTGAACAATTTAATCAACTCCACGACGGTGCGCTTAAATGTCAGATCGATGCGCCAGAGGCGCTAATAAGCTTTGATCCAAGCCAGTTGCAGCAGGTACTCGATAACCTGTGCAACAACGCTTTGCGCTATACGGTGAGGCAGGAAGATGGACACGGCGTACTGCTGCATTTGCAGCTCGTGGAGAGACTGCAACGCTATGCCCTAGCGGTAGTGGATTACGGCGACCCGGTGCCCGATGACCAAGTGCCGCACCTGTTTGAACCCTTTTTCACCACCGAGCACAAAGGCACTGGACTTGGGCTCTATATCTGCCGTGAGTTGTGTCTATCCAATCAGGCGGCGCTCGACTATCGCCACGGCGGACGCCGTCGCAAGAGCTTCAGCATCCTGTTTGGTAAGCACTAGATCTTACGCGCCCTGACGCCGCGCCCTTTGATGGGGCGAGAGCGCAATATCTCCACACCCTTGTCTGCCAAGCGCTTGGGCAAGGCAACGTAGCTTGCCATATCCTGTAGGTTGATCTGGCCAATATCGCTACCAGCGATTTCTTTGGTGGCCGTCAACGCGCCAACGATATCGCCAGGGCGCATTTTGTGCTTACGACCACGGTCGATTTCCAAGGTGCGCATAGCAGGTTTGAGCTCCGACAAACGATAAATATCCACCGCCGGGGCAGGCTCCGGGCTCAACTGTAATCCAAACTGCTCGTTGATACGTTCTAATTTGTGCGCTTCCTTGGGCGCGATAACCGACACCACCAGCCCCTTGCGCCCTGCCCGGCCGGTACGCCCACTGCGGTGGGTAAACACATCCAGGTCGCGAGGCAGACCATCGTTAATCACCAATTCGACTTGGGGAATATCCAAACCGCGCGCGGCGACATCGGTAGCGATCAAAAAGCGCAGTGAACCGTTGGCAAAGCGAATTAAAATCTGGTCGCGTTGGCGTTGTTCCATGTCGCCGTGCAGCACCCCGGCGTTGACGCCGTGGGCCTTGAGGTCGGCGCCAAGGTCGTTGCACTGCTCGCGGGTATTACAGAAAATGATGCCCGCCGCTTCGGGCTGGTAGTGGCTCAACACCCCAAGCAGTGCCTGTAAATCATCGTGACTAGCCTTTTGATACACGCGCTGCTCGATATCGGTGTGGGCTTCGTCATCGGCGCTGACCTTGACCTGAACAGGCGCGTTTAACACCTCCGCCGACATCGCTTTAATGTCACTCGGATAGGTGGCCGAGAACAGCAGCGACTGACGCTGCTTAGGGGTTTGCGCGACAATGGCGAGAATGTCGTCTTTAAATCCCATGTCGAGCATGCGATCGGCTTCATCGAGGACCAGCGTATTGACCTTAGCAAGGTCCAAGGTCTTTTTGCGCAGGTGGTCTGAAATTCGGCCAGGTGTGCCGACGATGACATGGGCACCGTGCGCTAATGAACCGATCTGTGGGCCAATCGGCATACCGCCGCACAGGGTGAGCACTTTGATGTTGCCCGGATACTTTGCCAAGCGACGAATTTCATCAGCCACCTGCCCCGCCAGCTCGCGCGTCGGGCAAAGCACCAAGGCTTGCACGGCAAACGAGCGTGGCTTCAGGTTTTTGATTAGAGGTAGGCTAAAGGCCACCGTTTTACCGCTACCGGTGGGCGCCTGAGCTAAGACATCCTTACCTTGTAGGCTAGCGGGAAGGCTTTGCTGCTGGATAGGGGTCATCACATCAAAACCGAGGGTGGCGATAACGGCGAGCTGTTCCACGGGCAGCGACAGCGAAGAAAACTGAGTAGACATAACAGGTGGCCTTAAATAATTGCGCGCAGTATACCAGTATTAACGTTTTGAAACGCGCTATATAAAGCATTGGGATATAACGCAAAATTGACGCTATAATCGGGGCATGTCACAACACGTATTGATCATCGACGACGAACCCGACCTGCTGGAACTGCTGGGCATGACTATGTCCCGCATGGGCTTGTCTGTGGACACCGCCAATTGCGTGCGCGCCGCCATCAACAAGCTGGCCAAAAACCGCTACGATCTATGCTTGACCGATATGCGCCTGCCCGACGGAGACGGTATCGACGTGATCAAATACGGCCAACAAAACTGCCCTGGCCTGCCCATTGCCATGATCACCGCCCACGGTGATGTTGAAACAGCCATAGACGCCCTCAAACTCGGCGCGTTTGATTTTCTCAATAAACCTGTGGAAATGCCCCGCCTAAAAAAACTGGTGGAGAGCGCCCTTAAAACGGCGGTGATTCCAGACCAAGACAGCAGCCAACAATTGCTCGGCGAAGCGGCTAACATGCAAACGCTGCGCGAAACCATTGGTAAAGTGGCACGCAATCAAGCCCCGGTGTTTATCAACGGCGAGTCAGGCAGCGGCAAAGAGTTAGTAGCCCGTCTCGTGCACCAGATGGGCGCGCGCAAGGATGGCCCGTTTGTGCCGATCAACTGCGGCGCTATTCCCAGCGAACTGATGGAAAGCGAGTTCTTCGGCCACAAGAAAGGTGCCTTTACCGGCGCCAATAGCGATAAACCCGGCCTTTTCGAAGTGGCTAACGGTGGTACCCTCTTCCTCGACGAAATTGCCGATCTACCGCTTAACATGCAAGTGAAATTGCTGCGCGCCATCCAAGAGAAAAAGGTGCGCCCCGTGGGTAGCCACAGCGAAGTTGAGGTGGATGTTCGCCTGTTGAGCGCCACCCACAAAGACCTCACCAAACTAGTCGCCGATGGACAATTTCGCGCCGACCTGTTTTTCCGCCTCAATGTCATTGAAATCAAAGTCCCCGCACTACGCCAACGCAAGGCGGACATTCCCCTGTTGTGCCAACACATTTTGAAGAAAATGGGCCAAGGCGAGATGCGCATTAACGATGACGCCCAAAGCGCGCTTAACGGCTACGACTTCCCCGGTAATATCCGCGAACTTGAAAACATCCTTGAACGTGCAGTGGCGATGTGCGACGGTATTGCCATCACCGCAGAGGATTTGCAGCTCGATAACAACGCCTATAGCCAGCTGCAGCGCGCATCAATGGCGCCAACGACAAGCGCTCCCGCTGAAACAGCCAATACCTTTCCCCAGCCACAGCAGCAATACAACGATGACGGCGAAGCTTATATCGACCTAGAGGGCTACTTGGCCGACGTCGAAAAGCAGCTGATTACCGACACCCTAGAAGCCTGCCGCTGGAACCGTACCGCCGCCGCCAAAAAGCTCGGCCTAACCTTTAGATCCCTGCGTTACCGCCTCGAAAAGCTCGGCATCGAATAAAACACCCCTTCAGAACAGCAGACCTAACCAAGTTAACACCCTACGCTTGATCCAACGGATCAACCACAAGGATGTGCGACGATGCGCCTGCATACTGCCAAAGGCTTTACACTGATCGAAATGATCATCACCGTTACCATACTCGCCATTATTCTCAATATTGGTGTACCCAGTTTCCAAAACATGTTCAAACGCGCCCGCAGCGATGCCGATACCGAACGCATCGCCCAGACCCTGCGCTTCGCCAGAGCCTACGCCATCGCACAAAACGCCGAGATTACCACTTGCTTCAGCGACGACCTCTTCAGCTGTAACCGCCGAGCGCATAAAGCGATCATGGTGTTTAAAGATAAAAACCTAAACCGCAAAGCCGACCCCGGCGAGACTGTGGAATTCGCCAAGTTAGACGATGGTGAAGCGCAGGTACTTTTCAATATGAGCGTGGGTAGACACTACATACGCCACCGCCCCAACGGTACCGTGAAAGAATTTGGACATATTACCTACTGCCCAGGCCATGCGGATGTGGTTTATGCCACGAGGTTGATTATTAGTCGTATGGGCCGAGCGAGAGATGCGAAGGATGAAGATGGCGACGGCATTGTGAATGCCGTCGATGGGGATAATGTGGTGTGTTGATTACCAGCAGTTAGCTGTTGTACCGCTCTGGGTACCATCTCTGGTTAAGGTGATAGTTGCGCAATCGGAATCACTTGCCTGGGCGCCTGTAGCTGTAGCAGTCAATGTATAATCACTAGAAGAAGCACCAGATATTGATAATGTGTAATAACTAGAATTTGCGGTATAAGACACTTGTTTGGCTGAGCAGCCGCCTGAACCAATTGACGTTGCATAGGTTGCACAATTTCCCCTCGCCTTTTCCATAGCTAACTGCAAGCCAAATAAATCCGTATGAGCTTCAGCACGACGACTTTTGCGTACAGAGTCTTGGTATGAGGGATAAGCAATACCAGCGAGTATGCCAATAATAGCTACAACTACCATTAACTCAATAAGTGTAATACCTAGCTGCTTAAAATTTAGTCTCATAAAATACTCAATTCTTGGTAACTGTAATAATAATTAATGCTGTATCTAAATCACCATCAGCGTCTCGGATAGTATAAGAATACGTATCAGTTAAAGAACTTCCAGCAAAATTATCACCGTAGGTATAGGAAAAAGTATTATCATCAATTTCAGTTAGCCTGCCAGATCCAGCATCGTTTATTGAAACAAATGTGGTTGCACCATCACCAGCATTATCGTTCCCTAAGAGCTGTTCAATGGAAATCTGAATAGTCTCTCCACGAGTTACAGTAAAAGTATCATCCACTGCGTCAGGGACCGAATTTTCGTTACCGATTACATTAACGTTTGCAGTACATTCAAATGATGTTTCAGCTGATGCTGACCATCCCACGCTATCATTAAAAGCAAAATATTCCTTATCGCAATTTAAGGTGACGGTTTCGTCACCATCTAAATTTAGCAAACCAACAACTCCTGAAACTCCAGCTTCCACGAGTTTAGCTCCTTGTGTTTTTCCAGAGTCATACAACGTACAGTCGTATGATGCTGTATATGAGGTTAGGTCAATATTACGTGCAAATCCGTTACCAAGTGAGCAATTGTCTCCTTGGGAAGTTTTAATAATAAGGTGTTCATCTAAGAAAGTAGAATAATCTTCAACCGATATTAATGAAATGGTGATTTCACCTAAACCTGCATGAAAAAAATATGGCGGGTTCGTTGGATCATATGGGCAATAATCATAATAACCAACCGAGCCCTCATTTTCATAATAACCATCTCTGTCTCTATCAAGATCTCTTTCATCAAGATTTGTCCTGCTGGTGGAGTAAGCAATAAAATCGAATCCGGTTTCAGTAACATAAGTATCAATGACATCTTCGTGATAAATAAGCCCAGTTGCATTTTTAGCTATTTCATTAAGACAATAAAAATCATCAATATTGTTGGTAAATACAGCCTCACTCATTATCGCAACGTCTGAACAATCATCAGGATCATCAACTAAGAGGAAATCGTGTTGATAGCCAGTATCTCCATCAATCAACGTTGCATCGGCTATTCCCCAAGAGTAATAAATAATTGGAGAGCCATTATCGGTAGAATCCGTTCTAATGGGTTCAATACTTGAACCAGTAAATTTCCAGACCATACCTCTATATGCTCGTCTTCGAGAAGACTCAACAGTATCACCGGAGATAATTGAATTAGAACTTGGGTCGCCTACACAAGCTTCAACAGGAGTTTCGCCATCTGAAAAAATAGTTGAGAGAAGACCAATATTACCATTCCATCCGCCACCTAAATAACAAGTGTATTCAAAAAAATAATAATCCTTACTGGCATCACTATCACCATCTGGATCAAACTTTTGAACCTGAAGTCCTGAAACTAAAACCGCAGAATATCCATCTTGAGATGCAGAGAGGATGGGTTGGACATTTCCATTTTCTAAAGTCGTATATCTTGAACAGTAGGCTGCATCAGATGCCAAAACAAAAATATCATTTGCATAAATTGGGTTTGTACTTGAGTTGATAGAGTGAGTCACTCCTTGAGCAGAAACTTCATATCCTGGCTCAATATACACCTTGCCTGAAATCTTTACGAAATCAACACAATCATCAGTATCTGGGTCTACTGTATCTTTTTCATTGGGTGTAACACATGCCTCTTCTAGTGTTAAGACAACATCATCTCCGACAGCAAGTAACAAGTTTTTATCGTCATCTCCATTGTCTCGATATACTTGAGTGCCATCTTTATTAGCTGCACCCCACATGTCATCAGTACCTAAATTTTTACTTGTAATCTCCCCTTCACCAACTTTGGCACGGCCAGTGGGTGCTTCAATAGTATCAAACTCTCTTTCGAAACTACTTGTCGCAAAAGAAGCGGCGTCAGAAAAAATAATAGAGCTTGTTATATTTACAGCAGATGAATCTCCAGTGCTATCAATCCAAGAAACAGAGACATTAATTTCACCAACATTATCATCAACATTGATTGAGTGGCTTAAAGTAAATATTGCGTTTACACCAATGATGGGATCGCCATTATTTGGGGGTGTTTCGTTCAGATCAACTAAATAGTTAGTAAGGAAAGTATCGTCGTCTAACCGAGAGTTTGTTGAATCCACCTCTGCGAAATAATTACGTAGGTCTTCCATATGACCCTGAGCAATTACTAACGCCTCCGCGCTTGCTTTATTTTCAGCACTAGAGGAAATAAGCTCGGTTTGAAGTTTACCTACAGCGAGTACCCCAAAAGCAACAATAAAAATAGATATTAGGATTTCGATTAAACCAAAACCAAGATTTTTAGTAGGTTTCACGATATTTCTCCTAAGACTAAAAGTCTTTCCAACCACCAGGGGCAACAAAATATTGAGGATTTTCAGATAGGCCGCCTATGACGTCAGAATTGTACCTAATTGCAACTGAACCGTTTTCACCAACAGAACTAGTAGCAATTAGCCCTCCAGTTATATCTGGAGTTCCTGCTGAAATAACATCACCCGATACAAACATTAATCCATATATATGCGCATTACCGGCAAATTTAACGTTGCCATCGACAATTAATATCACTGGCTCTAGCACGCCACCATTCGCTTCACAGTGATTACTCGTGTCTATGTATGTAGCCGCACCTGTTGCTGTTGCACTAGTGCAACCAAAAACAGTTCCTGCAGGAATACTAAACGTCTCATCAGTTGGCACATCAACCCAAATCGTACTTTTTCCCCACTCTTGGGGATCAAACTCATCACCAGTACCAATTGTTGTTGTATTGTTAATTATTTTATCGACTGCCCCGCTCGCTCGATATTTATTTTTAGTAAGCCCGAAAAAGTTTTGGAACAGTTCGTCATCACTTAAATTTCCTAGCGAAGTATCATTTGCGATAACATCTACACCAATACCATCATCAGAAGAAATTACAACCTCACAATCAAAGGGATTATCCATGCATTTGGGGTAATCCGAATCTGCTGGCGATGCAATATAAGTTTTTCCATTACCTGTTGCATTTACTGCCCCACCTGACCAAATAGTACTAGCACCTTCTTGATTATAAATATCGACACTACCTGTTAAAGACACAATGCCCTTTGCGGTAAGTGGATTATCTGGAACATTAGCAATAGCATCAGCGTTATCAGCAAAGACAGTGATAGTTCTTTCTGATGTTTTGTCATCACTGTATCCTGTTGAGATAATTAAAAGCCCATCACCGGATGATTTTACTTCTACGTATGCTGATCCTATAACCCTTGAAGTGGATACAGAAGGATTTTCTTTGTAAGTGAATGTATGGTCATTAGCAAATGAGTTAGGGGTCTTAAGATGTCCGAATAGCCCTAATACATCCCCAACTCTTTTCCTGTTTTTCAACTGCGAAAATGCCTCATTTACACCCGCTTCCGCGGCTTCAAAAGCCTGTTTTGACCTTAAGTCATTATTGAAAATTTTAGTTTCAACAATAATTGACTTAGCAGAATAAAGTGAAACGAACGTCACTAAAATCAAAACAATGATAGAGAAAATCAACGTTGCAGCGCCGGATTGTTTAACATATCTCCTCATGTTCTTTTCCTCACATAAGGATTCCTTACAGCTATAACGCTATCTGATTGATATTTGATACTAGAATCATCAGTTAATGATGCTTCAATTGAAATATTCACCTGAAAAACTTCAGAAGTTAATATTTCATCATCTACAGCTATCGGATAATCGCTACTGCCGGGAACTTTGAGATAGCAGTCATATTCCTGATAGTCATCAACATCCCCTGAAGAATCATTATCTTGCTTATCTGGTTCATTAGTATTTACACAAACAGAACCGACTAATGAAATCGAAAATGAATCGATAGTAATATCATCAGCATCAGTAATATCAACCCACTTAATATCGGAATCTGTATTACAATGCTGAGAAGTTGTGATTTTGTTAACGCCCTCTCGCACTTGAATAACATTATTTACAAATCTATATCCAAATTGCTCATTAGCATCAAAATCTCCAAGACCATCAAGATCATAAGAGTAAACGATGCAATTTCCAGTTAAATTAGTACTTGGCGAAATCTCTGTTGTAGTCGTTGAAACATTAAAAACGGTGAGTTTAGTAATTGAATCACTAAATGGATTTTCTGAAGCATCTGTACCCTCTAAACCACCATAACCAGCCCGTCTAATATCATTAGTAATTAATGACATTAGAGTGGTCATTTCTTGGTTGAGACGGCTGGCTTTTAGCGTGCTGTAACTGCTGGTAATGGTAGATACATAGAAAAACATGATCGCTGATACAGCAACAATCCCAAGCGAGATAGAAATTAACAATTCTATCAAGGTAAAACCCTGTGTTTTATTGAGGCTTACTCTGGACATGTTTGATACCCCCCAACTGAGCTGTCAGGTGAACAAATTAATATCCGGCCTAATTTACTGATGATCACAGAAAGCTTCATCCCCTCGTATTCAAAAAGAAACTCTCTTTTAGTTGTAGGTGATGACGACGTTGTTTTTTCATGCATGCCGCGAGTGAAATCAAACTTTGTAGTTCCTTCGGTAGCATTACCATCTAAATAAGTTGTGAGTCTTATGCCGTCGTAATCTTCATTATCCCATCGCATAAGATCACGCTCAGTGCCAATCAAAACATAACAAGCATCTGAATCTGATTTGGTCTCTTCATCTGAATCACAATCTGGAGAGGTCGAAAAACCATAAGACCAAGTATTAATCCCATCTTCTACATTGATATAGATATCAGTAGATCTTGAAAGCGCCTCGATTTTCGCCAATTGCATATTAGAGTAGGTTTCTTCTGCCGCTGCGATGAGTTGCTGCCGATCAAAAAAACTCGTCAGCGAGGGCACACCAATCGTCAACAGAATGGCGGCGATGGCAATCGTGACCATCAGTTCGATGAGGGTAAAACCCTTATGTTGGGCGGGGCGTGTTACCACTTAACTATCCTTGCTACAGATACATTTCCATAGCCTTAACTATAGTAGCTTTGACAAGTTTTGCCCGAGCTTTATCTAGGATACTTAAGAATAATTTGAGATATGCGACCTAGGTCACATATCTCGAAATTGAATTAGTCGACGGGGACGAGGCGGAGCTCTTTGGGGAGGGAGAAGGTAATATTTTCTTGTGCGCCATCAAGCTCCACGGGGGCAGCTGCGCCCATGGCTTGCAGGCCTTCGATCACCTGGCGCACCAGCACCTCTGGGGCGCTAGCACCAGCGGTTACGCCGATATTGTTTTTTCCTTCGAGCCACTTGGGGTCAATATCGGCGGGGCCGTCGATCAAGTACGCATCGCAGCCATTGCGTTCAGCTAGTTCGCGCAAGCGATTGGAGTTTGAGCTATTGGGAGAACCAACCACCAACACCAAATCGCACTGCTGTGACAGGGTCTTCACGGCGTCTTGGCGGTTTTGGGTGGCATAGCAGATGTCGTCTTTGCGTGGCCCAACAATATTGGGGAAGCGGCTGCGCAGGGCTTGAATCACCTTGGCGGTATCGTCCATCGAGAGCGTGGTCTGGGTGACGTAGGCCAAGTTGTTGGGGTCTTTTACGTTGAGCGTACCCACCTGCTCTTCGTCTTCCACCAAGTAAATCACGCCGCCATTGCTGTCGTCGTACTGCCCCATAGTGCCCTCGACTTCGGGGTGGCCTTGGTGGCCGATTAAGATGGTTTCCCTGCCCTCTTGTGAGTACTTCACCACTTCGAGGTGAACCTTGGTCACCAGGGGGCACGTAGCATCAAATACCTTCAAACCTCGGCGATCAGCTTCGTCGCGCACAGCTTTTGAAACACCGTGGGCGCTGAAGATCACAATGACATCGTCGGGCACTTCGTGCAGCTCATCGACAAATACCGCGCCGCGATCGCGCAACTGCCCTACTACGAATTTGTTGTGAACCACCTCGTGGCGCACGTAAACCGGCGCACCGAAGATATCGAGCGCGCGGTTAACAATATCGATGGCGCGGTCTACACCGGCGCAAAAGCCGCGTGGATTGGCGAGTTGAACTTGCATTAGGCTTCCTCCACCGCGTGAATCAGCACTTCGAAATCTAGAGTTTTACCAGACAAGGGGTGGTTGAAATCGACATCCACAAAGGTCTCGGTCACTTCTTTCACCACGCCGGGCAACTCGGTATTTTGCGCATCGGCAAAGGAAAACATCATACCGGGCACGATCTCCATGTCCTTGTCGAACTGTGAGCGCTTGAAGGTCTGCACGTTGTTGGGGTTGGGCTGTCCGAAGGCATCTTCTGGGGCGATCTGGTAAGTGGCACGCTCGCCGGCAGCCATACCGATCAAAACACGTTCAAAACCAGTGAAGAGTGAACCGTCGCCCATCACAAAAGTCGCGGGGGCTTTTTCAAAGGTCGAATCCACCACGTCGCCGTTGTCGAGGCGAATCTCAAACTGCAGGGTGACTTTGCTGGTCTTCGAAATAGTATTACTCATGATGACGCCTTTTCCGTACCGTAAAACGAATCAATAATTAACGCGACCGCCCCAGCGCTGATAGCGGAATCGGCGATATTAAAGGCTGGGAAGTACCAGTCGTTCCAGTGGAAGGAGATAAAGTCCACCACGTGACCCAGCACAACGCGGTCGTACAAATTGCCCAGCGCGCCGCCCAATACCAAGGCCAAACCCACGCCAAGCAGCTTTTCCTGTGGCTTCAGGCGATAAATCCACACCGCCAAAATGACACTAACCACGGCTGCCAAACCGCTCAAGAAGTAGCGTTGCCAGCCATCGTGGTCGGCTAGAAAACTAAACGCCGCGCCGGGGTTGTAGCGCAGGGTAAAATCCAACACCGGCAAAATTGCTTCCGGTTGGTTGTACATTAAGTACGCCTCGGCCATGTTTTTGGTCCACAGATCGAGCGATATGACGACCAAGACCAGCAAATAGCAAAGAAAACGCATTACGCGAACTTCCGCTCTTCGCCCGCGCCTTCAATGTTGTCAACGCAGCGTTGGCAGATGCTCTCGTGACCGGCATGGCTTCCCACGTCTTCACGGTGGTGCCAGCAGCGCTCGCAACGTTCTGCATCGGTCTTCACAAGGGACACTTTCAAACCATCCAATTCTGTGGCATCCGCATCAGCGCCTTCGGCCAATGGCAGCACCTGTGCCTTAGAAGCGATCAATACAAAGCGCAATTCATCGCCCAGTGAGGCCAAGTCTTGGTATAAACCGTCGGCGGCGTAAAGCGTGACTTCCGCTTGCAAGGACTTATTGATGCCGTCCTTTTTCTTGCCTTCCAGCACCTTGTTAAAGGCGTGCTTCGCTTCGGCAATACGCTGCCAGAACGCACGCTGGTTCGCATCCGCCAAGCTTGGGATGGTAGTCCACTCGGCAATAAACACACTCGCTTCACGCTCACCCGGCATGGCCTTCCAAAGTTCGTCAGCGGTGAAGCTCAAGATGGGGGCGATCCAGCGGGTAAAGGCCTCGATGATGATGTGCATGGCGCTCTGGCACGAGCGACGCGCGTGACCGTCAGATTTAGCGGTGTACTGGCGATCTTTGATGATATCGAGGTAGAAGCCACCCATATCAACCACGCAGAACTTGTGCAGCTTCTGGTAGATCATGTGGAAGTTGTAGTTGTCGTAGCAATCGATGATCTCGGCCTGCAACTGCGCGGCGCGATCCACGGCCCACTGGTCCAGCGCCACCATGTCTTCAAACGCCACGGCATCCGTCGCGGGGTTAAAACCATTCAGGTTCGACAGCAGGAAGCGCGCGGTATTGCGAATACGGCGGTACGAGTCGGCAGAGCGATTAAGAATCTCATCCGAGACACTCATCTCACCCGAGAAATCGGTCGCCGCCACCCACAGGCGCAACACGTCGGCACCAAGGTTGTTCATCACGGTTTGAGGTGAAATGGTGTTACCAATCGATTTAGACATCTTGCGGCCGTCGCCATCCACGGTGAAACCGTGGGTCAACACCGCTTTGTAGGGCGCATTGCCGTTGATGGCGATGGCTGTTTTCAATGACGACTGGAACCAACCGCGGTGCTGGTCTGAGCCCTCTAGATACAGGTCGGCGGGGTAACGCAGGTAGTCACGACGCTGCAATACCGCTTCGTGGGTCACGCCTGAGTCAAACCACACGTCGAGCGTGTCGGTAACCTTGCTGTAGCTGTCAGCTTCATCGCCCAACAATTCGCGCGGATCCAGATCAAACCACGCATCCATACCGTCTTTTTCTACCAACTGCGCCACTTGCTCGATCAGCTCGGCAGTGTTGGGGTGCAATTCTTGGGTATCTTTGTGCACAAACAAAGTGATTGGTGCACCCCACGTGCGCTGGCGTGAAATACACCAGTCGGGGGTAGATTCCAGCATCGATTCGATACGCGCTTGGCCCCAACCTGGAACCCAACGCACATCTTTGACCGATGCTTTCACATCATCCAACAGACCGTTTTTGTGCATCGATACGAACCACTGCGGTGTCGCGCGGTAGATCAAGGGCGTTTTGGTGCGCCAGCAGTGCGGATAGCTGTGCACAAACTTACTCTGCGCTAACAGCACGCCGCGCTCTTCTAACAGCGCGACAATCTTATCGTCGACCTTGTACACGTGCTCACCGGCAAACAACTCTACTACGTCGCGATAGGTGCCGTTTTCATCGACATAGTTCAAGGTGCTGAGGCCATATTTCATGCCCACGTTAAAGTCTTCTACGCCGTGGTCAGGGGCGGTGTGAACACAACCGGTACCGGCATCGGTGGTCACGTGGTCACCCAATAGCACGGGCAAGGCTTTGTCGTAGAAGGGGTGCTGAAGCATCTCGCCTTCCAGTTGACTACCAGAGCAACGGCCTACGATCTCGGCTTCAAAATCGCCGGCTTTTTGCACGGCTTCGGCCAATTCAGCTGCTACCAGCAGGCGTTCGCCCTGCCCTTGCAGCAACACGTATTCCAAGTCGGCGTTCAAGCTAACCGCTTGGCTAGAAGGCAGCGTCCAGGGTGTGGTGGTCCAGATAACAACCTTGAGTTCGCCCTCACCGATGGCACCCATCATCTCGGCAACTTTCGCCTGATCGATAACGGGGTACTTCACATAGATCGAGTATGAGGTTTTGTCTTGGTATTCGACTTCGGCTTCGGCCAGCGCCGAGGCGCCCACCACCGACCAGTACACGGGTTTGAAACCGCGATCCAAGTGGCCGTTGGCAACGATTTTACCGAGCGCGCGAATGATGTCGGCCTCGAACACGTAATTCATGGTCAGGTAGGGATTATCCCACTCACCAAAGACACCCATGCGCACGAAGTCGACCATTTGGCCGTCGACCTGCTTGCGGGCGTATTCACGGCACTTCTGGCGGAAGGTTTTGTGGTCAACCTTAACGCCCGCCTTGCCAATTTTCTTTTCAACATTGTGTTCAATCGGCAGGCCGTGGCAGTCCCAACCGGGCACGTAGGGCGCGTCGAAGCCGCTCATGGTGCGCGATTTAACGATAATATCCTTGAGGATCTTATTGACCGCGTGGCCAATGTGAATGTTGCCGTTGGCGTACGGAGGGCCGTCGTGCAAGATGAACTGTTCGCGGCCAGCGCGCGCCTTACGGATCTGGCCGTAAATATCGCTCTGCTGCCAAGCTTTCAACATCTCGGGTTCGCGTTGCGCCAGGCTCGCTTTCATGGGGAAAGTCGTGTCGGGCAGGTTTAGCGTCGATTTGTAGTCAGTCATAGTGTCCTAGATCACTCAAAGTAGGCTCGCCCCGCGTCAAAATCGCGGGCAATGTTGTCTTTTAATTCGTCTAGCGAAGAGAACTTTTTCTCATCGCGCAATTTATGTCTAAACAGCACCTGCAGGTGCTTACCGTAAAGGTCGCCATCGAAGTCAAACACGTGCACTTCCAGAATGGCTTTGCTCAAGTCGCCGATGGTTGGGCGCGTACCCACATTAGCGACGCCACGGAAACGCTGGCCGTCAATGCCGTCGATTTCCACTGCGTACACACCCGCCAGTGGCGAACGCAGACGGCGCAGTTGAATGTTCGCGGTCGGCGCACCGATGGTGCGACCCAATTGCTGACCCTGCACTACCCGACCCGACATGCTGTAGGGGCGGCCAAGCAGGTGCTCCACACAGCCAAAGTCGCCATCGACCAGCGCCTCGCGGATGCGGGTGCTGCTGACGCGCTCATCGTCGTGCTCAAGGGTGGCGGTATCTTGCACACGGTAGCCGTATTCACGTCCCATCTCAGTCAGGGTCTCGAAGTTCCCTTCCCTGCCCTTACCAAAGGCGAAATCGTCACCCACAATCAGATGTTTTACGCCGAGCTTGTCGACAAACACGTCGCGGATAAATTCTTGCGCGCTCATTTGGCGGATGGCGTCCACAAAATGAATACGCAATACCCTGTCGACCCCCAGTTGCGTCAGCAAACGAAAGCGCTCGGCAAAATTTGTTAGTCGCGGCGGCGCATCGTTGGGGCAAAAGTATTCGCGCGGCAGCGGCTCGAACAAAATAACCGTAGCAGGCAAGCCCGCCGAACGGGCCTTGGCCACTAACTCCTTGATCACCAACTGGTGGCCGCGGTGCACGCCATCAAACGCGCCGATAGTCGCCACACAGGGGCGATGTTCGGGGCGAATATTGTGCAAATCGCGGATGAGTTCCATAGGGCCACAGGCTTCGTTAAAAATGGCCACGATTATATGGGAATGAGGCGTAGAACGCACCCTAAACAGGGCAAAAAGCGTTAATTGATCAATGCTTTGTGACGAAGTCGCGGAATTTGACACCGCTGGCGGCTAACACCAGGCCATAAACCAACATACCACCCAGACAAAGCGGTACTAACATCATGGCTCGTGTGTGCCAATCGTCGGCAAACCACTGCGCTTTTTCGGGGCTAAACCACCACAGCGCCGCCCCCATCGCCAGGGTAGCGAGGGCAATTTGCAACACCAACTTTAGCCAGCCCGATTGGGGCATGAAGACACCGTCGCGGCGTAAGCCGCGATACAGCAAATAGGCATTCATGTAAGACGACACCATGGTCGCTAACGCCAAGCCTACGTGGCCGATCTTGAAGTACATGTGCAGCGGAATGACAAACAGCAGGTTCAACACCATATTCGCCACCATGGCTTTAATACCGATACGCACCGGCGTCTTGGTGTCCTGCCGCGAGTAATACCCCGGCGCCAGCACTTTGATCAGCATGAAGGCCAGCAAGGCCAGCGAATAGGCACGCAAACTCAAGGCCGACATGGTGATATCGAGCTCGGTCATGGCGCCGTAGTGATACAAACTAATCAAGATGGGCTCGGCCAACACAATTAGCGCCGTAGCCGCGGGTATGGCAATCAGGAAAACCACCCGCATCGCCCAATCCATGGTGGCAGAAAACGCTTCTTTGGAAAGATCGGCGTGTTTGCGCGACAAACTGGGCAAGATCACCGTCGCCAAGGCCACTCCAAACACCCCTAGCGGTAGCTCCCACAGGCGGTCGGAATAATACAGCCACGACACACTGCCGGTGGGCAGGAAAGACGCCAGAACGGTATCCAGCAACAAGTTGATCTGCGACACCGACACCCCGAACAACGCCGGCACAATTAGCGCCAATATACGCTTAACACCTTCGTGCTGGGTATCCCAACGTGGCCGCGGCAGCAGGTTCATGCGTTTCAAAAACGGCATCTGGAAGACCATCTGCATGGCGCCGGCGACAAATACCGCCCAGGCCAGTGCGTAGATCGGCACAGGGAAATAGCCGCTGAGCACCGCGCCGCTAATCAAGAAAATATTTAGCAGCACCGGCGTAAAAGCCGGCACCGCAAACTTGCCATAGGCGTTGAGAATGCCACCGGCAAAGCCAGTCAGCGAGATAAACATCAAATACGGGAAGGTGATGCGCACCATATCGGTGACGAGCTTTTGCTTTTCCGCGTCGACCACATAGCCTGGCGCAAAAATGGTCGCCACCACCGGCGCACCCAAGGTCGCCAGCAGCGTCACCATTGCCAAGATACCACCTAGCACCCCTGCCACTCGATCGAGTAATGCTTTGACCTCGTCCAAACTGCGGGTCTGGCGGTATTCAGATAGCACTGGCACAAAGGCCTGGCTAAAGGCGCCCTCGCCGAATAAGCGGCGCATGAAATTGGGAATTTTGAAGGCGATGAAGAAGGCATCCGCCGCGGCATCGGCACCAAAATAGCGCGCCACCACCATGTCGCGCACCACACCCAACACCCGCGAAGCCATCGTCATGCTGCCAAAAATTGCACCCGACTTAGCGAGCCCGCGCGAGGAATCCTCGCCCTTGCCGAGCGATGGTTTGTTATTGTCCTCAGCCATCGATACCCGCCCATTCGCGACGCAAGCGCGTGCGATGTAGTTGCAACCACTGCAGAGAAATGACAGTAGAGGCATTGATAATCTCGCCCGCTGCCAACTTGGCAAAACACGCCTCGGCGCTATACACGGCGGCACGAATATCCTCGTGCTCGTGCTCTAGACCAAACACACCGCCGGCGTTGGCCGTATCAATGCGGCCGCAGTAAAGCATTAAAAATTCGTCGGTAAAACCGGGGCTGGAATAGTAGCCAATAATGGGGGTCAATTGGCTTACTGCACAACCACACTCTTCCACCGCTTCGCGTTCGGCCACATCTTGATAGCTTTCGCCCTCTTCCACGATGCCGGCGACAATCTCCAGCATCCATGGCGAGTGCTGTTCGCGGGTCACGCCAATGCGGAACTGCTCGATCAACAACACCTCGTCGCGCACAGGGTCGTACGGCAATACGCCAACCGCTTCCCCGCGCAGCAACAGCTCACGCCTCACCTCACCGCTCACACCACCCTCAAACAGGGCGTGTTCGACCACGCGCGTCTCTAAACGCAAAAATCCCGCGTGGTTTACCACACGGGATAGCAGTTTGACGTCGGCGTGATCGAAAGCCATTAGCGATTGGTATACCAGTTCACGGGGCGCGAGTGGCTGTCGACCTGGTCCACCACATCCAAAATCATAGCAAACAGCGCCATGCGCACGTTGATGCCATTATCTGCTTGACGGAAAATCGCCAAATTGGGGTTTTCGTTGAGGTCGTTATCTAGCTCGTTAGCTTCCATGCGCGAATCGCGCGGCAAGGGGTGCATAATCACCGTGTTGGGCTCACAAAACTCGGTGTAGATTGACTGGTTCAAGCGGAAGCGACCACGGTAGCGGTCGGCCTCTTCTTTACTGGCGAAACGCTCTTCCTGGATGCGCGTTGAATAGGCGATATCGACCTTGGAAATACTCTCTTCCAGTTTGTCGGTTATCACCACGGTGTGGCCCGCTTCACGCAGCATGTCGACCACCTCATCCTGCATTTGCAATTCGGCGGGCGCCACCATGGTGAAGTGTAAGTTTTTGTACAGGCGCATCAGCTTGCACAGCGAGTGCACGGTACGGCCATTTTTCAGGTCGCCGATCATCGCAATACGCAGGTTGTCGATGGTCTTGCCCTGCCCAGACACTTCCTTGCGGATGGTGTACAGGTCAAGCAGTGCTTGGCTGGGGTGCTCGTTGGCACCGTCGCCGCCGTTGATGACAGGCACGCGGCTGGCGCTGGCGAATTCCGCCACCGAGAAAGCCTCGGGGTGGCGCATCACGATGATATCCGAGTAACCGCTCAACACGCGGGCGGTATCGTACAGCGACTCGCCCTTGGCCAAGGCCGAGTTCTGAATACCGGTGGTTTCGCGCACTTCCCCGCCCAGCAGGTTAAAGGCACAGCCGAAACTGACGCGGGTACGGGTACTGGGCTCAAAGAACATGTTGCCCAAAATAGCTCCGTCGAGCACTTTGGTGACGCGCTGACGGCGCGCATAGGGCTCCATCATGTCCGCCACCGAAAAGATGCGATCGATGTCGGCGCGCTCAAATTGTTGAACCGATAAAATGTGTTGTCCGATGAAGTTCATCGCCTACCTCGTAGAAAACGGTTAAACAGCTTCGCCGCTCAGCGCGGCGCCAGATATTTTAAACTGCAAATCAGCCCAGCGACGATACAAATCGCTGCTCTTGAGTAACGCGTCGTGCTGCCCTGTGGCCACCACCTTGCCTTGATCCAACACCGCGATTTCATCGGCGTTAACAACCGTAGCCAATCGGTGGGCGATCACGATAGTGGTGCGCTCTTTGGTGAGGCTGTCGAGGGCCTTTTGCACCATGTATTCGCTGTCTGCATCAAGGGCGCTGGTGGCCTCGTCGAGCAACAGCAAATCGGGATTTTTAAGGATGGCGCGAGCAATCGCCAAGCGTTGGCGCTGGCCGCCAGACAGTCGCACACCCGCTTCGCCCACTTGGCTGTCGTAGCCATTGGGTAAACGCTCGATAAAGTCGTGTGCATAGGCCGCCTTAGAGGCTGCCAATACATCCTCGAAGCTAGCGTCGGGGCTGCCGTAGCGAATATTGTCGATCACGGTGCCGCTAAACAGCGTAGGCTGCTGTGGTACCAGGCCAATATGCTGACGCAACTCAATCGGATCGACCGAACTGATGTTAACGCCATCGAACAGGATTTCACCCTGCTGCACATCGTAGAAACGCAGCAACAAATCGATAATGGTCGACTTGCCGGCACCCGAGGCCCCCACCAAGGCGAGGGTCTTGCCTTTGCCAACGCGCAGGCTGACATTATCAACCGCCAAATGATCGGGGCGCGTTGGGTAGCTGAACGACACGTTGCGCATTTCTATGTCGGCCTGGGTATCGGCCGGTAATTGAGCGGGTTGTGCAGGCGCCACAATAAGGTTGTCCATGTGCAGCAATTCAATCAAGCGTTCGGTCGCACCCGCCGCGCGCTGAAGATCACCCAAAACTTCGGTGATAGAGCCCATAGATCCCGCCACCATGATGGCGTAGAACACAAACGCTGCCAGATCACCGCCGCTAATTACGCCAGCTTGGACATCTTGACCGCCCCACCACAGCATCACGGAAATACCGCCGAACACCAGAATAATCACTGCCACGGTCAACCATGCGCGCTGGGCGATACGGGTGACAGCCACATCAAAGGCCGCCTCGACGTGCTCACCAAAACGTGTGCGATCCGCGCTCTGATGGTTAAAGGCGTGCACTGTTTTGATATTTGAGATCGACTCGTTGACGTAGCTACCCACGTCGGCAATCTTATCTTGGCTACTGCGCGACAGGTTACGCACGCGGCGGCCAAAGAAAATGATCGGCACGATGACCAGCGGAATCGTACCCAATAGGATCAAGGTGAATTTGGCATTGGTGATGAAAAGCCAAATCATACCGCCAATGAACATCAGCAGGTTGCGCAGCGCGACAGAGACCGACGACCCGACCACGGTTTGGATCAGCGTGGTATCGGTGGTGATACGCGACTGAATTTCACCGCTAGAGGTCGACTCGAAGAATCCTGGGTGCAAAGAAATAATATGGCTGAATACCGCTTTGCGCATATCCGCGGTAACGCGCTCGCCAATCCATGACACCAGGTAGTAACGGGCAAAGGTACCGAAGGCCAACAGCACCACCAGCGTCATGAAGAATTCGACCGACTCCGCCAATTGAGCACTGGAATCCGAGGCAAATCCCCCATCGATCAACAGGCGAATACCCTGACCAATCGACAGCGTGACACCGGCGGTAAAGGCCAGCGCCAACATCGCACCAACCACGCGCAAACGGTAGGGTTTCAGAAACCCCCATACCGGCTTAAGGGCGCCAATCTTGCGGATATTAACCTTCTTTTCTCTTTCTTCGGCCGGGGCCTCAGTAGACGACTTACGCGCCATTCATCATTCCTTACTGGTGCCCGCAATAAGCGCCAATTTGGCAGCTCGCGGGAGTTTTTTAATTGCGGCTTCGCGTTTACACGCGCTTGATCGATCGGCCTGTGGCTCATGGTAAACCATGGCTTCAGGCGGATCAGCTCGGGTGTATTTAGCCCCTTGTGCACCACCGTTATGCTCGCGCCAACGGCGCGCTAAATCTGTGGTCACCCCGGTATACAATTTACCGCTGCGGCAGCGGATCATATATACGAACCAAGGGCTGCTATCGTGCTCGTTTTCCTCGGCCATCAGCAGAGTAATTCGTCGCCATAGTTAGCTAGCGCCTGCAAGATCCTGCGCTGGCCATCGTTCGCATTGGGCCACTTTTCTTCAATCACTTGGTGGAAGGCTTCCAGCGTCAGATCGCCAGGGTATAAACCCTCGCTTAGACGCTGAAAACAAAAGTCCGCCCATTGTAACCGATCTTGTTCGTTGAGGCTCTCTGGAAAATTGCGTGCGCGATAGCGAAACAGCATTTCCTGCAAACGCTTGTCGTAAAAGGTGTAGGTCGTTTCCGCTAAGTCTTGCCCTGAGGCTTTGCGCACTTGCTGCATGGTCGGTTTATCGTGGGCCGGCACAAACTCGCCATACAGCGCTTGCTCGGGATCCTTGCAATCAAAAGTGCGCTCCTCGGCGAAGATATCGCGTAGCTTTTGCTCCAGCCCCACCGCACTGTGTAGTTGTTTCCAGTGTTGTCGCGCGCGGTTCATATCTATTCCCAAACGCTGCTGGCTCGCTTCGTCGAGCAACTGCGTGGTGGCGATGACCGGGCACTGATTGGTTTTAATTTGCACAATCGGGATGCGCCCCTGCCCCTCAGGCAAATCTTCGGTTCGGGTGTACATCAATTCGCGCAACTCAGCAGCGCCCATCGACAACACATCGTCGGGCGCTTGCAGCAGATCGACACACAGCACCGAGTTTTTCTGTGTAGGGTGCTGAGCAATCGGCATTAACAGAGTCAAACAGCCCTGCGAGGCAGGCACCATGGATGAGACATAGATAACCGGCTTCTGTTCGCGCCAATTCAGCAACTCCGCCACCTTGTGTTTGTCGCGCATTTGGAACACGTAGTCATAAAGCTTGGGCTGTTTGGTTTTAATTAACTTCGCCAAGCCGATGGTGGCGTAGACATCCGACATCGCATCGTGCGCCGCTTCGTGCACAATGCCGTTAGCCTTGGACAACTCTTCCAGCTTAAAGCTGGGCAGGCTTGGGTCATCCTTGCGTGTGGGCCACTCAATGCCCTCGGGGCGCAGCGCGTAAGTCAAACGCACCATATCGATAATGTCCCAGCGGCTATTGCCGTTCTTCCACTCCCGCTCGTAGGGGTCGTAGAAATTGCGCCACAGAGTATAGCGCGTCACTTCGTCGTCGAATCTTAGGCTGTTGTAACCCACGCCGCAGGTACCGGGCTGGCTCATTTCCGCGTGAATTTTGGCGATAAATTCCGCTTCGCTGTAACCTTCCGCCAACGCTTTTTGCGGGGTGATACCGGTAATCAAGCAAGCCTCGGGGTGCGGCAGCACGTCGGGGCATGGACGGCAATAAATACACAGCGGTTTGCCAATGATATTGAAGTCTTCATCGGTACGGACACCGGCGAATTGCGATGGCCGATCGCGTGACGGGGTAGCGCCCCAGGTCTCGTAATCGTGCCAATAAAGAGTGGTGTTAGTTTTCATGGCGACAATCTACAAGAGTTCGCGGCACATCGCTAGTGACACGTGGCGCAGGCATCAATGTGGCAGAATAAAATACAGCACGGTGGGAATCACCACTACGCTGCCAAGATTACCCAGCATCACAATAGACGCCACGGTTGAGGGTTCTTGCTGGTACTTTTCCGCCACCATAAAATTCAGCACCGCCGGCGGCAAGGCGCCAAACAAGATAAGTAGCGACACCTGCTGGGCTGGCAAATCAATCCACATCATATAGATGGCAGCCAACAATAACCCCGTTGCAGGCGTCACAATGGCGGACACCATGCCTATCTTCCAATCGCGCAACTCGACACTGACCAGACGCACGCCGAGGGCGAACAACATAAAGGGAATGGCAATCTGCCCAATCATGTCGATGGGGCGATAAATCGCGGGGGGTACCGTCAAACCCAAGACCGACACCGCAATACCTGCGATGGTCGCCAACAACATCGGCATGCGGAATATTTGCAGCATCGACGCAGACCGATCCATCATTTTCATGCCCACTGTGAAGTGCAGTGTATTTTCAACGATGAACAGCAATACTGCCGCCGGTAGCGCTTGTTCGCCAAAAGCAAACAGCACCAAAGGCAACCCCATATTGCCGGAATTGGTAAACATCACCGGGGGAATAAAGGTCTTGCTCTGCCAGCCCATCAGACGTACCAAAGGCCAGACCAAGACCCCAGACATGAGCACCACGAAGGCGCCACCGAGTAACAGCCATTGGTAATCCGCCAGATCTATCGGCTTGCCCGCTAGCACCGCAAAAATCAGCGCCGGCACAAAGACATCGATATTGATGCGGTTGACCGCGCCGAGGTCTGGTCGATGCCAGCGGCCGTAGACATAGCCTACCAACACGATGGCAAACACCGGGAAAACAATACCTATGACTTGTTCAACCACAACGATTCCTCAACGAAAAAGGGGCATTGCTGGCAATACCCCTTTCTTCAAAGCTTACCTTTACAGGCCTTAGATCAGCTCTAACTTCTGCTCTTCGATCTTAGCGCGCCAGATCTGTGGGCCGGTGGTGTGCACCGACTCGCCCTTGCTGTCGACCGCCACTGTCACCGGCATATCTACCACGTCGAATTCGTAGATCGCTTCCATCCCCAACTCAGGGAAGGCCACCACTTCGGCGTGTTTGATGGCCTGCGCCACCAAATAAGCCGCACCGCCTACTGCCATCAGGTAGGACGACTCAAATTCTTTGATCGCTTCGATGGCGACAGGGCCTCGCTCGGCTTTGCCGATCATGCCCATCAGGCCTGTTTCCGCCAATACCTGGCGAGTGAACTTGTCCATACGGGTTGCCGTGGTTGGGCCAGCAGGGCCAACCACTTCGTCGCGCACGGGGTCGACCGGACCCACGTAGTAAATGAAACGACCCGCCAAATCCACCGGCAGCTGCTCGCCTTTATTCAGCATATCGACGATTTTCTTGTGCGCCGCATCGCGGCCGGTCAGCATCTTACCGTTCAATAGCAGGGTGTCGCCTGGCTGCCAGGATTTAACGTCTTCTTTGGTAATGGTGTTCAGATCGACGCGCTTCACGCTGTCGCTCACTTCCCAAGTAATATCAGGCCACTCGTCGATAGAAGGCGGCGTCTGCAGCGCAGGGCCGGAGCCATCTAACACAAAGTGAGTGTGGCGCGTCGCCGCACAGTTAGGAATCATAGCCACCGGCAGCGACGCCGCGTGGGTGGGGTAATCCTTAATTTTTACGTCCAATACGGTGGTCAAACCGCCCAGACCCTGCGCACCGATACCCAAGCTATTGACCGCATCCATGATTTCCAAACGCAGCTCTTCGGCACGGTTTGAGGGGCCACGCTCACGCAGTTCGTGAATATCGATGGGCTCCATCAGGGCTTCTTTGGCCAACACGGCAGCTTTTTCAGCAGTACCGCCGATACCGATACCGAGCATACCCGGCGGACACCAGCCCGCACCCATGGTGGGGACAGTTTTCACGACCCAATCAACAATGCTGTCAGAGGGGTTGAGCATAACCATTTTGGTCTTGTTTTCAGAACCGCCGCCCTTGGCCGCGATATCCACTTCAACCTTGTCGCCAGGCACCATTTGGTAGTGAATGACCGCGGGCGTGTTGTCTTTGGTGTTCTTACGCGCACCGGCGGGATCAGCCAAGATTGAGGCGCGCAACACGTTATCGGGGTGCAAGTAAGCGCGACGCACACCTTCGTTAATCATGTCATCCACGCTCATGGTGGCATCCCACTGCACGTTCATACCGATCTTCACGAAGACCGTCACAATGCCGGTGTCTTGGCAAATCGGGCGGTGCCCCATCGCCGACATACGCGAGTTAATGAGAATCTGCGCCATCGCATCTTTAGCGGCGGGGTTCTTCTCGTGCTCGTAGGCCTTGTTAACGGCTTGGATAAAATCGGTGGGGTGGTAGTAAGAGATAAACTGCAGCGCATCAGCAACGCTGTCGATCAGATCGTCTTGGCGAATGGTGGTCATGTATGACTCCGTGGACATGAGGTACATAAAGACCGGATTGTAGCACGCACAGCCGCCTTGGCGACGACCAAAATAGTCATATTGTGAAGCTTAAGAGAACTGCGACTCGCTGTTCCAATCGATCAGGATATCCGCCAGCACAGTCGCCTGCTGGTGCAGACCCTGCAACTCCTCAAGGGTGCCGCGCGGACCCGCAGACACAGGCGTTGCCATCATCTTTTGTACGTTGGCATGCGAAGGACTCGCAAGACGCTTTTGCTCTAACTTCCAGCGAATACCAAACACCATCAAGCGGTAAAACTGTAGTTTGGTTTCCAAACGGATTTGCGAGAAGTCTTGCAACTCGCCAAAGGCGTTAAAATCCAGGCCCAGCACAGTTGCACCACGACCTGTTCTCGCCGCCGTCACTGTGGCACGGCGCTCGCCGCCGGCGAGTATGGCTAAGTCGCCAAAAGTTTCACCCGATATGATCTGATTAATCGGCTCACCGTGGGGCTCATTGAGGTATACCGACAGGGTGCCCTTGAGCACAAAGTACAACCACATACCCACATCACCGCGTTTCACGATGACCTCTCCGGGCTCCAGTTCTACAATACGACTGTTTTGCAGCAGCAAATCCAATTGCAGGCGATCGGCCTGCTTGATCTCCTTGTAAAAAGGAATAGCCATCAGCAGGCGATCGAGGTCCTGCTGGCTGTATCCACTGAGATCTTTAATTTGCATGCGCTAGGCGCCCTCTTCCAACCAATTCACAATATCATGAGCGTAGTAGGTAATGATCAAATCGGCACCTGCGCGCTTGAAAGAAAGAATCGTTTCCATCACTACAGCGCGCTCGTCGATGACGCCAGCCGCGGCCGCGGCCTTCACCATGGCGTACTCACCACTGACGTGGTAAACCGCCAGTGGGCGATCGGTGTTAGCGCGAATATTAGCCACCACGTCCAAGTAAGCCAAGGCCGGCTTCACCATCAGGATGTCCGCACCTTCGTAGACGTCTTGCATTGATTCGGCAAGCGCCTCGCGGCCGTTGGCTGGGTCCATTTGGTAGGCGTTGCGATCGCCCTTGAAATTCGAATCCACCGCATCGCGGAACGGGCCGTAAAAGGCCGAGGAAAACTTCGACGAGTAAGACATCACCGGAATGTGCGAAAAGCCGTGACTATCCAGAGCTTCGCGGATGGCAGCGATCATGCCGTCCATCATCCCAGAAGGGGCAATCATATCGACACCGGCACGCGCTGCCGCCAACACCTGTAACTGAAGATTATCCAAGGTGGCGTCATTGTCAACGTGACCATCCTCACACACCACGCCGCAGTGGCCGTGGTCGGTATATTCACAGAAGCAGTTATCGCTAATCACCACCATATCGGGAGCGGTTTGCTTGGCGATACGAATCATACGCACCATCAGGCCTTCATCCGACCACGTGTCGCTACCGACGTCGTCTTTGTGGTGTGACACACCAAACAAAATAATGGCGCGAATACCGCATTGCCAGGCGTGCTTCACCTGCGCAGCCAGCTCTGATTCAGGATAACGATATACACCGGGCATGGATGCAACAGGGATGGGGCTATCGATGCCCTCTTCCACAAACAACGGCAAAATAAGGTCATCGATCGAAATATGGTTTTCACGCACCATCGCGCGAAGGCCAGCGGAACGTCTCAAACGACGCATTCGCAACGGTAAATCCATGTCTGGTTGCTCCCGATCCCAGCAAATAATTGCGTTTTAGTATAACGGTTTAGCCACGATTTGACAGCCAGCCTGTGCCATAATGCGTACAAATAAGACCACAGCCAATTGAGCACTGCCATGCCACCTCTCGCCTTTGACAACAGTTACACCTCGTTGAGCGATGATTTTTATACTCTGCTTGCACCCACGCCGATTCGCGACGCCTACCTAATCCACGCCAACGTGTCGCTCGCCGCAGAACTAGGCATAAGCCACGAGCAGCTTCACAGTGCCGAAATGCTGGCCTGCGCTAGCGGCGGCGCCCCCTTAGGCGGTATGCAGCCACTATCCCAGGTGTACTCCGGGCATCAGTTTGGACAATGGGCCGGCCAACTCGGCGACGGCCGCGGCATTTTGCTCGGCGAGCTCAACGGATACGATCTCCACCTCAAAGGCGCCGGCAAAACCCCCTACTCGCGCTTCGGCGATGGCCGTGCCGTGCTGCGCTCGAGTATTCGCGAGTACTTGTGCGGTGAATACATGCACCAACTGGGTGTGCCTACCTCGCGTTCGCTCACCTTGGTGGGCAGCAGCGAACCGGTGTGGCGTGAATCTTACGAGACCGCCGCGATGATTATTCGCACTGCGGAATCCCACGTCCGCTTTGGCCACTTTGAACACTTCCACTACGGCCGCCAACCCGAAAAAGTTAAAGAGTTGGCCGACTATGTTATCGCCAAACACTTTCCTGGGGTCAATGGATACACCGAGTGGTTTTCCGAGGTTGTCAAACGCACCGCACGTCTCATGGCACAGTGGCAAACCGTCGGCTTCACTCATGGCGTTATGAATACCGACAACATGTCGATTTTGGGCATTACGCTAGACTACGGCCCGTATGGCTTTCTCGATGATTACGTCGCCAACTTTGTTTGCAACCACTCCGACCACCAAGGACGCTACGCCTTTGATCGCCAGCCATCTATTGGCCTGTGGAATCTCAACGCGTTGGCAATGGCCTTGAGCAGCTTGATCGACGGTGCCGACCTTCGAAGTAGCCTTGAACAATACGAACCCACACTTGTGGACGCCTATTTGAAAGCGATGGCGGCTCGCCTGGGTCTACCTGAGCAAATTGATGAAGATACAGAAAGGTTGATCGCACAATTGCTAGCGCTATTAGAAAAAGAAGCCTGCGACTACCACGGTGCCCTGCGTGCCCTAGCCGAGGATGAACAACACTTTGCCGCGCTGTTTAAGACCCAAGACCCCACAGAGTGGATCAACGCCTACCGCAACAAGCGCCTATCTGGCGAAGATGCGCGTGAGGCACAGCGCAACAAGAACCCCATCGTTGTATTGCGAAATCACTTAGCACAACACGTCATCAGCGCCGCCGAACAGGGCGATACATCGCTTTTGGGGAGTTTCTTTGACGCGCTACAACAGCCGTTTACTATGCCGTCTAATGCAAAGTGGTTAGAAGCACCAAAGCAAGAGGACAAGGGCCTAGCGCTATCGTGTTCTTCCTAGCGCTCAATCGCGCAGTTTTTCAAGCAACGAGGCCATCTCGGCGTGGCTGATGCTCGTTTGCGCGGTGACGCGGCCAAGTTCTTCTAGGAAGTCACGGAAGCCCTCATCCACTTTAAGGCCATCGCTGAACACCCGCTGAGTGTCGGTAATGCCGCGCTGCATAATGGCTTCGATCGAGCTCTCCTGCTCTTCCGACATCATCAATTGGGGAATAATTTCTTCGGTGCTTTGCACCATGGTTTCAACAACACCAGCGATGTCTTTAATCACTTTATTGAACGATTCATCGACGCCTTTCACCATGGTTTGAACGCGCTGCACAATGCGCTTCATCAATTCTTTTTCGTTGGCCAGCGCCTGGAAGTTATCCAATTCGCGGGTTTTCATGTCGACCGCTTCGACCACCGTAAGGATGTTGTCCTTAATCTGGCCATACTTCACAGGGTCGTCCACTGGCATGTTTTTAATGAGCAGCGAAATACTCTCATAGTTAACAATAGTGCGCTGCTTGTGATCGAAGAAGCGACCGCGATCTTTAAGGTGACTCAGTAAAAGCACTTCAAATTCGCCGGGGGCGCCTTTTGGGGCCAGGTTAACCATCCCAAAATCGCTGCGAATTTGCAGCACACAGTCGATGTGGAAGTGATTCATGGTTTCGAAGAACAACTTGCCCAAGGACGGAAAGTCCTCGCACTCCACGCTCTTCATAAAGAATTGTAAACAGGCGCCTAGGTCGGCCGTGTTGGCCATGGCGCTAAAGGCCATTTCGTTGGCACGAGTGGCCCGCACTAACAAATCAGCTTTGGTTTTCAACACGCCGGCCGCTTTCTTAAGACGCGCCGGCAACATGCTAGATTGCGACGAATCCAGCACATCGTAGATGCCAGCGTCGAACAAGTCGCTACAGGCTTCCGTGTCTAGACCGTCAGCGTGCACCACAGTGGCCACCTTGTCGGCGCTATGGTCGTCCACAAAGGCTTTTAATGCAGCGACATCTTGGCACCCGCACCACAGTACCAGCGTCGCGTCGCCATCAATGGCAGCCACATCGGTGCATGTCGTTGTATCAAAAGTGTCCCCAAGTAAAGAGGCGTCAAAACCGCCATCGGGGTCATATATAGTGAGTGCGTCGGTCACGATCAGATGCCCATGCTACTTAATTTGATCGAGATATCGGCAATAATCCTAGAAAGTGTAGGATGATCGACTTCAAATTCTGTCACAAGCTCATCTACCAAGGTCACCACACTACCCTCATCAGACGGCGTGCTATCACCTTCTGCGGCTAATTGTTGTTCAATCGATGCAATTAATGGCTTCAATCGCTCCGCCAATTCTGGGTTGTCGGTGCGATCCAACTCACTGGAAAGCTCTGCCAATTTGGCTTTCAACTCTTCACTCATATCCTATGCCTCGATTAGGGGTAACTAAATTACAGTGTAGTTGCCCACAATAAGCCTTCAAGTCATTCGCAAAGCCGCCGAAGAAACTAGTGATATATATCAAGGAGAGGCAACATGAGTCTTTACAGCGAATTGGGTGGCGAACCCGCCGTAGATGCCGCGGTTGATGTTTTTTATGGCAAAGTATTGAACGACCCCAGCGTCAGCTACTTTTTTGACGGACTAGTCATGGACCGCCAAAAAGCCATGTTGAAGCACTTTTTGACCTTCGCCTTTGGTGGCCACCCCGAATACACCGGGCGCAGCATGCGGGTGGCGCACCTCCGTCAAGTGGAACAAGGCATGAATGAGGAGCACTTCGACGCCATTATGGGACACTTGGGTGCTACATTGACCGAACTGGGCGTTCCCGGCGACAAAATTCAACAAGCCGCCACTATCGCACTCAGCGTGAAAGACGATGTACTAAATCGATAGTGACGTGGATTGCATCTTGTACTCCTAAGGGTTTCAGGGCAGAGTTTACACTTTGCCCACAATAAGAAGACACCATGGATACACGCAGCGAATTTAGCTCACGTTTTGGATTTTTAATGGCCGCCGCCGGTAGCGCGGTGGGGCTAGGCAATATTTGGGGCTTTCCCACCCAAACCGCAGAAAACGGCGGCGGCGCCTTTGTCCTCGTGTACCTCTTTCTTACCTTTGTTCTCGCCTACCCTGTACTCATGGCCGAACTGTTGATCGGTCGCCACGGTCGCACCCACATCATGGGCAGCCTCAATAAGATTTCCACCAACGCAGTAAGTCGCAAAGCCAGTATCGTTATTTCTATATACGCCTTAGTGGTGGTCAGCTTAATCTTGAGTTTTTACTCCATCGTCGCGGGCTGGATGCTTACCTCCTTCCTCGATCCAGTAGCTCGCTTAGTCGGCATGGACGAGGTCGCGATCTGGCTGACAAGCTTCAGTTTGGAGCGCAACTTGTTGGCTGGCTTAAGCTTCTTGATATTGACCGTATGGGTCATCAATCGCGGCGTGAAAGACGGTATCGAGGCCTGGTCGAGCCGTCTGATGCCGATGATGATCGTGATTATTGTGGGGCTCATCGCCTACGTATTAACGCTCGATGGCGCAATGGAAGGTTTACGCATTTATCTCACCCCAGACTTCAGCCGCGTGTTTGATCCCGATCTAGTCATCAGTGCCCTCGGTCAAGCGTTCTTCTCGCTCTCGCTTGGCGTTGGCACCATGATGATTTATGGCTCTTACGTTAGCCGCAAAGAAAACATGATAAAGCTTGGCGCCTATGTCGCGGTGCTTGATACCTCAATAGCGGTACTGGCAGGCCTACTGATTATTCCAGCCATGTACGTCGCACAGCACAACGGCGTTAGCATTTACGCTGCCGACGGCTCTCTGCTATCAGGTGACACCTTGGTGTTCAGTGTGCTGCCACAACTATTTGCCAGTCTGGGCTCAGCGGAAATTCCACTGTCGCTGTTTTTCTTCGCCCTACTGAGTATCGCCGCCCTCACCTCATCTATATCTATGCTGGAAGTACCGGTGGCCTACGTGTCGGAAAACAGCAACTTCCACGCCAGTCGCCACCGCGCGTCCTACCTATTGGCATTGATTGTAGCCGCGCTGGTGATCGTGATTTTGTTTAATTTTGAAAACCTATTTGGCCTAGTGATTGCTTTTACCACACAAATTAGCCAGCCATTGATAGGCATCTTGTTCTGTATTTACGCCGGCTGGATTTGGCACCGCAACAGCGTGCTGGAAGAACTTGCACAAGGTAACCCGGAGGTCGCCAACAGCCTGTTTTGGCGCATTTGGCCAAACTACATCCGCTTCGTATGCCCGGTGCTACTGGGATTAGTGTACTGGCAAAGTTTGTCTTAAGAGGTAAGCATGAAAAGCGTATATGATTTTACAGCAACCCGCATTGACGGCTCTGAGGTGTCTCTCGCGGACTATCGCGGCAAGGTACTGTTAATCGTCAATACCGCCAGCAAATGCGGCTTTACCCCACAATTCGATGGCCTTGAAAAATTGTATAAAAAATACGGCAACCAACAATTTGAAGTGCTCGGTTTCCCGTGCAATCAGTTTGGCGGCCAAGACCCAGGCAATAACGAAGAAATTGCCGGCTTTTGCCAATTGAACTACGGCGTAAGCTTCCCCATGTTTGCCAAGGTCGATGTCAGTGGCACCCTCGCCCACCCCTTGTTTGAGCACCTAAAGCACGCCGCACCCGGGGTATTTGGCTCGGAAAGCATTAAGTGGAACTTCACCAAGTTTCTGGTAGACCAGCATGGCAATGTTGTACAGCGCTATGCGCCGATGACCAAGCCCGAGGATATCGATGAAGACATCCTCGACCTGATTGAAAAAGGCGCCTAGGCGCCTTTTTAGTGTTCGCGTGTAGAGAAGAATCGCACCTCGGGGTAGCGCTCTTCCGCCAACGACAAGTTGACACGCGTGGGCGCCAGGTACGTCAAGTGACCACTACCATCAATGGCTAAGTTGTCACCCGCCTTGCGCTTAAACTCTTCAAATTTCTTGGCGTCGTCACACTCCACCCAACGCGCGGTATACACGTTGACGTTTTCGTACACCGCTTCAACCTTGTACTCGTCTTTCAAACGATAGGCCACCACTTCAAACTGCAGCACACCCACCGCGCCAACGACGATGTCGTTGTTATTCAGCGGGAAGAATACCTGGGTAGAACCCTCCTCAGAAAGTTGTTGAAGACCTTTTTGTAATGCCTTCATTTTTAAGGGATCTTTCAGGCGAATACGGCGGAAAAGCTCAGGGGCAAAATTAGGAATACCGGTATATTTCAGGTCCTCGCCGGCGGTAAAGGTATCGCCGATTTGAATCGTGCCGTGGTTGTGCAAACCGATGATGTCGCCCGAAAACGCCTCTTCCACCAAGATGCGCTCGCCGGCCTTAAAGGTCACCGCGTCAGCGATGCGCACATCTTTGCCGGTGCGAACGTGCTTCATTTTCATGCCTTTCTCATAGCGTCCTGAACACACCCGCATAAAGGCAATACGGTCACGATGCTTAGGATCCATGTTGGCCTGAATTTTAAAGACAAAGCCAGAAAAAGCTTCTTCTTGCGGGTCGACTTCGCGGCTCTCGGTGGCGCGACCAATAGGCGCAGGTGCCATTTCCACGAAACCATCGAGTAATTCGCGCACCCCAAAGTTGCCCAAGGCGGTACCGAAATACACCGGCGTTAAACGTCCCGCTAAGAACTCATCTACATCGAACTCATGGCTTGCACCGCGCACCAGCTCGATCTCATCAAGAAAATCCTCGTAGTACACACCGAGTAAGGCTTTCGCGCCATCGCTGTCCAGCCCTTGAATTTGAATGTCTTCAGGGATGGTGTGGCCCTGGCCAGTTTTATAGACATGGATGGTATCTGTATAGAGGTTGTACACCCCTTTGAACTCTTTACCCATGCCAATCGGCCAGTTGATCGGCGCGCCAGCAATTTTCAGCACCTCCTCAATTTCGTCCAGCAATTCAATGGGGTCGCGAATATCGCGGTCCATCTTGTTAACGAAACTTAGAATGGGGGTATCGCGCATGCGGCACACGTTCATCAGCTTAATGGTGCGATCCTCGACACCTTTCGCGCCATCGATCACCATCAACGCTGAATCCACCGCTGTCAGGGTGCGATAGGTATCTTCCGAGAAGTCTTCGTGTCCGGGGGTATCCAGCAGGTTAACCATGCGCTCTTTATAGGGGAACTGCATCACCGAAGAGGTCACCGAGATCCCACGTTCCTGCTCCATGGTCATCCAGTCCGAGGTGGCGTGGGGACCTTTTTTGCCCTTCACCGAACCGGCTAGCTGGATCAAATTTCCGAACAGCAACAGCTTTTCGGTCATGGTGGTCTTACCCGCGTCGGGGTGCGAGATGATAGCAAAGGTCCTTCGCTTATTGATTTCATTGAGAAAATCTTGGTTTGCCATGTATAAATTCTTTTAGTTTGTACACGGATTTGTACACACTTTTGGAAGTACTCTCTTTTCAGTTCTTCGCTTGTCAAATCCGTCGTGTTAATCGTAATTGGCCGCTATTTTCGCTGATCTTGACTTTATAAACAATCAATGGTTATCTAATCGGTTACCATTTACTCTCAGCGTGCGCCAATGCTCAGTTGTAGCTGTTTGCAATCGTTGCTTCTTCAGCTCATGAACAACTGTGGCTAAACCACAAATTCCTTCGCTACCAGAAATCGATGATAGCTTGTCGTACTACACCGATGATGGTGCAGTTGCCGTTGATCGGTATTGCCGGGTATTGCGGGTTCAAAGGTTTTAGATACTTCTGTTCACCATCAATGACCAACTGCTTAAAGGTTGCTTCTTTCGAATCATCCAAACGCGCAACAACCAATGAACCTGAAGAGTAAGGTAACTCAGGATCAACAACGATCACTGCTCCCTCAGGTATGGATTTTTTTCCGCTTGGATTTTCCATACTGTCGCCTTTTACGCGAAGTGCGAAACAACCCTCATGTGCTTTCCCAGTGACTTCACGCCACTCCTCAGCATCTTCATGGGCAAATCCCTCCGCTATTTCAGTCCAATCACCGGCCTGAACCCAGTTAATGAGAGGAATTCTTCCCTTAATGTCAGGCCCGACTTCTACATTACCGACCCCCAAGCCAATCTCGCCATCACCTGTGGCGAGCCAATGAGCATTCACGCGAAGCGCTTCCGCGATCTGCATGGTGTAACGAGACCTAGCCGATTTACCAGAGCAAATCTGGCTGATCGACTGCTGTTTGATACCAATGCGGCGAGCCAACTCAGACTGAGTCACCCCAGTAAGCTGCAAGGCATGGTTTAGTCGTTCGGATAAAGTTTTCATAAGCCCGTATTCTACAAATAAAACTGTAGCCTTTCAACAATTTTAACTGTTGACTTAACTACAGTTTAAACTGTAACATTCAATCTTGTAACAGTTATTATTGTAACAGGAGACGGTATGGAAGTGTTCAACACAACACAAAAACATCTCCGCCGTGCCATTGACTTGGTCGGCGGGCAATCAGCATTAGCACGAGCCATCAACTCAAAACAGCAAAACGTCTGGTTTTGGTTGAATAAATCAGGGCGTGTTCCCGCTGAATTCGTTTTACCCATCGAACAAGCTACGCAAGGACAGGTAACCCGATCCCAGTTAAGACCGGACATCTATCCCGAATGCCCAAGCGAGCTGAAAGCCAGTAACCAGTAGGATTAAGGGCAAATAATGGTCAGCATTTTACGTAAACACAAAAGCGAGTTCCTCCATGCGTGATTATGGCAAGGTCTATACCCGCTTTTGGCTAAAGCAAAATGTTTTGTCCTGGAGTGACTCAGCGAAGTTGCTAGGACTGTATTTGCTTACATGCCCACATTGTAATTTGCTTGGCTGCTTTCGACTGCCGATTGGTTACGTTGCTTCTGACTTGAACTGGGATGAGCAACAGGTTGCCAAGACGTTAAGTGAGTTAGAACAAGATCAGTTCCTGATTCGTTGCGAGGCATCTGGTTGGACTTTGATTCGAAGCTTTCTGAAGCACAACCCAATCGAAAACCCAAACCAAGGTAAGGCAGCCTTTCGGTTGCTTAAAGATGTACCTGCCGACTTCATTGGTATGGCATCGCTTTTGAAATCTCTTGCCGCTTTTCAAGCTCGGCTACCAGAAGAATTTTCATCATTGTTTATGCCTGATGGCAACCCGGTAAGGGACTCTCAACGGTCGGATGACTCTGAGAGAAGCAATAAACCAACAGTTAAAACTGTTGACCACATACAGTTTGAAGACTTCTGGGATGTACAAATACGCAAAGAAAAAAAAGCGAAAGCCAAAGAAGAATGGCTACGCATGGGCCTCAATGAAGACCATGAACTCGCCTTGGAAGTGCTAACACGCTGGAAAGAGCAACGAGACAACCGATTACAGTATCAAGATCGGACTAAGACCCCTATGCCACATAACTGGCTTTTAAACCGGCAATGGGAAGACGAGTACGTTCGCATTGATGAAGTACAGCAATCATCGACGAGCCTAAAGGGCAGCAATCACCAATTGAATATTGAAGAAAGCAATCGCCGCATTGCTGAAAGCTGGGCCGGACCAGGTATTCGGGAGGTTCGTTCAAGTGCAGGAGGTTGATAAACGCGAGTTTGCTGAAGTTTGGGGAGCAGCTTGGGCCATGTATGGCAAAAGCGTATCACCACAATTGCTATCCATCGCATTTGAAGCCCTTCGTGCTTATAGCATTGAAGAAGTGCGAATCGGTCTGACTCGGCATATTCAATCACCGGATACTGGGCAATTTTTTCCAAAGCCCGCTGACGTCATCAAGCATATCGATGGCAACTCGGGTTCAAGAGCCATGGTTGCTTGGAACAAAGTTGACAAGGCTGTTCGTCAGGTTGGCGCTTGGACATCCGTGATGTTTGACGATGCGCTTATTCACCGCGTGATTTCAGACATGGGGGGATGGGTTGAACTCTGCAAGGTTGATGACAGGGAATACCCCTTTAAGCAAAAAGAGTTTTTAACACGCTACCAGGCTTACTTGCTGCGGGACGAAGTGGGTGAATACCCAAGGCTATTACAGGGTATGGCAGACCATCAGAACCAGCAAAAAGGATTTGATATGCAAGCGCCTGTTGCCGTGGGCGACTGGTCAAAAGCGGCACAAGTTTACACGAGAGGTATCGCCAACTTTAGCGCAGTGCCTTTAAAAAGAATAAGCCCGAAAGCCATTCAGGCGCTTCTCGGAAATCAATTAGAGGACAAAAATGAAAACGATTAAAGCAAAAACCATTGCCCTAGTGATAGCCATGTCCGCAAGCACTTCAGTCTATGCGTTTCCGGGCTATCAGTGGGAAAAAGCAGCACAAAGCGTTGGTATTGATCCAGTCATGCTCTACGCCGTTGCCTTGGCTGAGTCGGCCTCACATCGTGGTCTCAACATGACCAGTCCATGGCCATACGCAATTCGCAATGGTTCAAATGCAACCTACGCCAAATCTAAGACAGAAGCAGAGCAACTGTTAAACCAGGCACTGCAAGAGACTGAAAAATATCAGCTCGATATTGGCCTTATGCAAATCAATTTGCATTGGCATGGGCATCGAGTGAGCTCAGCAGCTGAACTGCTAGACCCCATCACCAACCTTACTGTCGGCTCCAGTATTTTAGCCGAAGCAATCAAGTCTTCACCAAACGATTTAGAGCTTGGCATAGGCCGCTATCACAGTTGGAACGAAGAGCGTGCACGCTGGTATGGACAAAGAGTGCTTTCTATTTATCGCAATATTTTACATGAACTGGAGGTCCGTCAATGACAACCAATCAACAAGACTTCTATCAATTAAATTTGGCGTACCTACACGCAGCACGAGAATTAGCGCGAATTGATCCGCAAGAGGCTGTCTTGCGCTTTGGACTTACACGCGATGTGGTTGATGCACTGATTAATGCTGGTGTTGACGACCTGCAACGAGTGGCGACCTCATCATTCATGCTGTTTCAACCAAGGGGAAACCAGAGCCAACTGATTGAGATGGTGAAGAGCAAAGGCACAGGTATCCCAAGAATCGCTTATTTATTATCAACCTTAAACAACAAGGGGGATGCATGATTGATAACCTGTCCAAAAGTGAGCTGTTTACCCGAGCCTCGCTGCTTATTAAATACGGATTTCGAACAACCATTATCGCGCTCGATACAGGTTTGCCAATCCACATTATCAGAAGGCTCCACAAAGAAGTGACTGGCAAGTCACCTTGTCCTGGTCAATTGCCAGAATCTGATGCCATCGTTAAAAGTAGAAGATCCTTGGTTGAAGGCTCCCTGCTGATGGCGCTTTATGTCAATATTGGTGGTGTCAATGTCTACAAGCAATTAAATATTGATGCTTTGATGAAGGCTTACGATGCGTACTTGGTTGCAAGAAAAGAAGCAGATCTTCCAGCTGAGATCCCCTGGAAAAAACTAACCATCAATGAAGGTTGGGTTCTAGCTCGTGATTTAAGATCACAGCTTGCATCCTTACACCGGTGTCGATGCGGTAGTCTGTATTTGACGGTATCTCAACAGCGCATTCAGCTTAAATGTCCTGTATGCGAAATTATGGCCGAGCAAACCACTAGAGCACTTTTTGAGAACTAACATGCTGATACATGATTTGATTGTGCACCGCCCGTGCACATTGAGAGTACTAAGATGACAAACTTACTTAAATCTTTACCAGCACGCTGCTGGGTTATATCACTGGGGCTTTTTCTGGCGACTTTGGCTGCGGCTCATTTTTTTCCATCAGAAATATTAACGGCATCTGCCAAGTTAGCGGCTCTGCCATTTCTGTTCTGCACCGTCGTTTTTTTCAGCTACTTGGGATTCAAAGCGACCAGCAACCCCATCGGCCTTATAGCCATCACCACTATGTTTTTAGCAATCGCATATTGGCAAGCGAGTTGGACAATTTTCTGTGTCGGCTTAGCTTTCTTAGGCTTAAGCGGTCTAATCCGTTTGTTTCAAAGGCAACTGAAAGATACCGGTCGAGAACTAAGCCTGAGCGAAAAAAAATATTGGTACTGGGTAAACGAATTTGCAGATGGTCGCTCATCTATTCTCCCCAAAAAACCAAAAAAGTAGCCAGCCTATCACGCTGGCTACCTTCTATTTCTAGTTCCTTCCTGATGCCTGGTTATAGGCCCTAATATCAATCAAGTTGTTCTGAGCATAATCTCCCGCAAGGGATGCATTTGAGATCACCGCTATCTGCTTATCCACAAATGCTTTATCTTCTTCAGACACACTGTCAGAGATGTAAGCGCCACTCTCATCCTTTTGACGATACTCATTCAGCATTTGCTCCCTTAGGCCAAGCATTTCAGGCGACCAACTCGATGAGTCTTCAGAGTTGAATACGCGCCCCGCCAAACCTTCATTGAAAGCTTGAGCGAAAACTTGACTTTGGATCGGGGTCAATCCCATTCTCTGCCCTTCGCTGTATGCTTCCTGTTTAAAATCATCAGCATACTGCTCTAGAAACTCACCATATCGATTGTTAACTGCCGCACCGAATGCCCCCGCCAACATGGCTTCAGACTTAGTGCCCCAGTTTACTTCGGAGGCATACTGCGAACTCGATCCACTGTATGCATCATTAAACGCCGTCAATGGGTTTTCCAAAGAGGTTCCTGCATCAACGGCGGCTTTTAAGCCATCCCAGGTTGATTTGCTGGCCACCGTAGCGTTGTGCAAGAAACCTCGTGAGCCAGGATCTTCAAGCGCTTGTTCTTTGTAACGCTCATAGTCTTCGCCAAAGTGATTCAAGGTATGCAGTGCTGCATCAGTATGCTTGCCACTGAAATCACCAATAGCACTGGCGCTGTTGAAGAATATTTCAGCACCAGAAACTCCACTATCATCAGCCATAATGCGTGATCGCCACTGAGATCCAGCTTCACTGTTTAGTCCAGATTGATAGGTACTTGTGTCAGTAGCTACGGCCTGCTGAGCTTGCTGCTGATGCGCATTCAACTGTCCATCTATACCAGACAGATTGGTTTGGTAAGCCGATTGAGCTGCGTTGAACTGAGTTTGAACTGTTGCTGCATCCTCGTAGCCGCCCAATACACCCGATTCCACTTGGCTTTGAGTACCACCAAAAGTAGGTGCAGTTGATGACAAGCCTTCATTTGAGCGCGGCTGAATTGATCGTAAATCGGCTCCGGTAGCCATGGCCATAACAGTCATTGCTGCTTGATAATCATTGTCGCGTTCAGCGGGCGTTGAAGAGTTGCTATAGGTTAAAGACTCCATAGCTGCGGCCACATACGCCTGATTATCATCAGGTAGCAAGCGCTGATACATTGGAAGGTTTTCACGTAATCGGTTACCGGCTTCAACATGCTGGTTCATATAGCGACCTAAATAATCCATGACTTCAGGATTATCCGCTGCTAATCGAGTTAACGTCGCGCCATCCGTGTTCCTTTGTCCTGATAGACTGTAGCTGGCCTGATCAAGCTCACTAAAGCGGTTTGATGCCGTGACAACGTCTTGTGCTGAACTCTGAAGTGACTGATAGTCTTGGTTAGACAAGGACATCTCAACGCCAGAACGTCTTGAGTCTGAAAGGTCCTTAACCATCGCATCGCGATACTCAGCACGTCGTGAATCACTTGATGCCAAGCTTTGCATTTCCCCAGTGAGCGTATTTGCGGTCGTAGATCGAGAACTGCCTTCTGATGACTCAACTTGGCCACTAAAGTTACCACCTAAATCCAAGCCTGCTCGTAACCGTGATATTTTTGGTACACGAGATGAGTCTGGCTTATCGACTCCTGGCAAGTTGCCCTGTCGGGAGTCATTCCCCCCTGTACCAAGTAATCTTCCCAAGAACCCTTTATCTGCTACTTCTTTATCATCGGTATTTGTAATGGTTCCATCGCCACCGACCCTTAAGCCTCCCGATAAAACGCCAGATACCAAGCCACGTACAGCGTCTTTTTTATCGTCTCCGAAACCATACCGTGTTTGCAGATCATCAGTGACCTGATTAACAACGGCGCTTGATGCGGAATTAGACGAACCAATCTGACGTCCAACTGAAGACAGGTTGTCGTAACTTAGTTTTTCACCAAAGGTTCGACTCATGGTATTGCCAACTTGACGGCTAAAGGCTTGAGTTGCCTGAGTCATGGATTCTTTTGCAGAGCCGACCATTGAACCCACCGCATTTCCGACAGAGAAACTGCTTAGTAGGTTTGACGCGCCGGTCATAGCAGAACCAGTGAGGGCTGAATTTTGGAACATTGACTGTGATTGCATCACCGGGGCATTTTTCGCGACATCTGGACTTGCCATCTTTTCATCAATGGCATCACCGTTTTGAAGACGTCCAGCCAAGTGGGTTGCAGTTATTGCTGAGCCATACACGAGCATGAGCGAAATCGCCGGAACACTCGACGCCAACATGCCGCCAGTAGCTATCCAGGTTTGCAGCACTGAATCCATCTGCATCATCCCAGCAAAAGATGGCACTTCTGTACCTGCAAAGGCATCAAGAGCCGACATTTTCCCAGCAACAGTTAAATGGATATATAGGTTAATGATGGCCATGACAGGCATCCAAAGTTGAATCCAAAGCAGGATTAACAAGTACTTCCCGGCCATTCGCATCCCGATTTGGCCAAGGGCTATCACAAAGGCCATCAAAGGGGTGATGGCGTAAATGAATCCCTCAAAAAATGTCATCATCGGACGAACGATACTTTGGAACAGGGTCTGCTCTGCCGCCCATTGCGTATTGCGCTGCTCAATCGCTTGGTTAACCATAACGGCTGCGGTGAAAGCTTGATCATCCATATATTTGCCCGTCACGCTTTGCTCATAAATAGGCAAAAGCACCGACGCGGTCATGTACTCTTGGGTGTTAACCGAAGCCAAACCAAGGTTATTCAGTGCATTTCGGATCACGTCATCAGTGTCCGTTGCTGACGAAGTCCCCAATGAGGCCGACAGAACCTGTTTAAGCCTTGGAATGAAGGTTGATTCTGTTATGAGTTTCAGCTGGCTGTAGGCATCGGTGCAGTCCAGATCGCTACTGCTACCACTGAGCATGATTCGAGTGCCATAAATGCGCGAATCAAACTTAATCGCAGTCATCGGGTTAGGATCACTCAGCACCTGATCGAGGTTCTTTTGGCCGATGTCGATACCAATCAAGGTGCACTCTTTGATGTAGTTAAACCACGATTGTTCGATATCTGAGCCACCAACACGATTTGCATCACCCAACCCCGAGCGATCCATCACCTGTTTTCTCACTTTAATCAGTGACTGTAAACTGGATGCAAAGCCGTATTCCGTCATGGCGGGAGTTGAGAACGCCGTTTCAAACAATCGCGTGATTTGAAAGCCAACAGTCGAAATCGTACTGCCTGCGGCAGCAACACCGATGGGCACATTATCAACCACTCGAACTTGTCCCGTGTACGCATCCTCAATGCTCACTCGGGTACTGGGCCCAAACATGGTTGCAAAGACTAGCCATGAGACTAAAACGTGTTGAAAGTTAATCCCACGACCACCTTGCATTAAGGCCTGAACAGAGACCATCAATACCCCAATGAGCAAGCCAATCCGAACCATTGAAGTAAAGTCGCCTGTACCAGTGATCATCGCGACAGCATTCAGGACCTGCTCTAAAAAAGCCGAATCCCCGATGGAATAGATTTCCCACATTATCTATTCCCCCAGCGCCGTAGATTTAACGGTGTAATAACGCTGTTTGCGAATGGTCTGAATCACCTGGTTAAAATGCGCCAGCAATTCTTGCTCTGAGCCGTATCTTCGCTGCAACGCAGCGTACTCCTCATTGATTTGGCGACGTGCACGTTCAAGGTCTTCGGTTAACAACTTCGCATAGGCATGATCTTCCACACCGGAGGTACTTCTAGCTGCATTGAGCATGTCTTCAACCAATGCCCGGGCCATCTCAACAGCAATAAATGGTGCTGCTCGTGAAGCAAACGACCTAGCGGCACCTTCATTTAATGCAGAAAGTGTTCGAATCATGCCGCCAATGCTCGCGGGGGCCGAGGTCATAAAAGCCTTTTCGGTGGTGCTAGCAGCCCCTGTATTTCGAGCAAATTTAAAAATAATGCCGTTACTAGAACCTGTACCAAGAAGTAAATTTTCTACCTGAGTTGATAACCCGGTAAGGGTCACGTTAGTGATTGTCGGGTTCAAACAACCGTCTTGTGTCACTGTGTCACATCGGTACATAGCGACGTTACCGCCATGAATTAGATGCTCAATAGTCACTTTATTGCCATTCAGTCTGGTCAGTTTTGGGGCTTTACCTTGGCCATCAGCGGCATTCGCTAAATCACCAACGATGATCGAACCCGTCACCGACATAACTGCTTCAAGAAAACGGTCATCCCCCGATGCAAACCAGCTTGATGCCGAGTGACGTTTCAGTGCTCGCCAGACCAAGTTGCCTTTAATCGTTTTGTTCACATCCGATGCCGCGACACTTGAAGCGTTCTCATAAGGGTTCTTACCATTGGATTCACTCCAACTTGTAAAAATGTCTCCAGCCCCTTTAAGTGAGCTCAACATGCTTGCTTCTGTTTGCCCCTTTTTACCAAAAGCAGCCAGGGTATCGTTCACGACTCCCTGAGCCATTTGACAGGAATTGCCAAAATACTCGTTCAACTGCTGGATTTTCTTTTGCAGAGTCTCCATGTGCTGGGAACATTTCTCACACATAGCACTGAGCGCCAATTGGAATGCGTACCCCTTGGCATTTGCTGCTACAGAGCGAAGCAATTGAACGAACTGATCAGCATTAACAAATGACAAACTTCCCGCGAACATATCAATGCCGCCACAACCGGCCTGGAAAGACGGAGGCACCATAGAGACGAGGTTCTCGTTCATGATTCTGTTACGGACAACAACGCTTCCGCCAGATATAACGCCACGCCGCTGACTCTCGAATACACCAGGCGCTGTGGTGTTGGTCATTGAACCAAACAACTGGTTCATCTCCTGTTGCAAGCTTGCTTGGCTCATAGACGAAAAACCAATCGCACAGGCGATTAGCGATACTTGGAATACTTTTTTCATCGTTATAACCCTCCTTTTGCACGCAGATAGCGAACAAGGAACTCAGGGTCCTGTAATATCTTTTCGTTAAGCTCTTGGGCTGACATCGCGAGTGACACGCCGGGTTGAACAGGTCTGGTGGCATAGTAAGTTTGATCGTCAATCCAACCGGCTTGATGGGCTGCGAGAATGATTCGATTATTGAGCTCATCAAGGCTCATTGCGCCTTGGCCAATGGGAGTGATGACATTAGGCGGATCAACTAAGAACACGGCAGGGACAGTCGTAACGGACAAGGATTGTGCTTGTCCTGAATCGACCTTGTAATTGGGAAACTCTCCACCGGGTAAAGGCAAGCCATCGACAGCAATAGCGAACACCTCAAAACCGTAGTTCAAAGCCATTGATTCGATAATTGGCGCTTGAGCATGGCAGTAAGGGCAATCCGAACGATAGAAAAAGAACAAGCCAGCCCGTTTTGCTACTTCACCTAAAGCAACATCCCGTTGAGCGCCAGCTTCTCGATCCATCCGATTGGCAGCGTAGGTCGCCAAGGGTCTGCGACTGATTTCATCCAAAACAGGATCGCCCATGACCACCTGCTGACTAACATCAGCAAATAGTGAGCCTTTATCCATCATAACGCGCTGAAGATACAGATAGGCTCTGACGTTTTCAGTCGTTGGTTCATCAATTGCCTTGTCCATAAACGATTGCATGTGCTCACGAAACCAGGCAGCACTGAAAGGCTTTAGCTCGCTCTGACTCGGCTCAACGGAACCAAATTCCGGCTTTATAAGATCTTCAGCCTCCGCTGGTTCAGGAATGACTTGATACCAAAACCAGCCTTCCTGACCACGCTGATAGAATGGCCCATCACTGGCATGAGCGGGCAAGATGAATAGAAAAAAAATAATGATTGGGATGGTCACCCATAGGATGAACCAAGGTAACAAAGGGGTTCTCATTGTCAGCTCCAGAAAATTTCATAGAGCTAACATGCTAAAGATCCCAGTAAGAGCGATTAGCCAGATAGATGACGGAATCGTGTGTGTTTCTGACTATCAACAATTAACGACGTAAAACTGCCAAACTATTTTGAGTCTAGTATGGAATCAATTCGATGATTGTGCTGCTATAAGCTACGTGAAGCAAACGATAAAGCCTCATCAATGTGACAATTGCAAGTTGTGACCACATTTATTCTTAACTTGAGATAATTTCTCATTCTGAATGGAAAATTAACGTTATAGCAATTAGTTAGGATAAATGATAATAGTATAAGATGTATTCAAACGAGACGATTTAAGATAGACATACTGCCCAATCGCTCGTTGATGATGATCGTTTACTTTGAAAATAGTATAAGCGCAGCAATTGGTAAATAAGGAAGCCTGAATGTCGAAATTATCTCAATCCCAAAAGATCGTAGAATTACTTAAGGCTAATCCCAATCAAAAATTTAATGCACGTCAAATAGCTGAAAAAATAGTAGCAGAGTACCCAGAAGATTATACTGAAAAGCGACTAAATCCAAGATTTGACGATGAAAAGGCATTTTTATCTCAAGTTGTTGCTGAAATAGGCTCCCAAAAAGACCAAATTGTTAAAAACGATAAGCATGTTTTTTGGCAAGACAAACCGCGCCCTAGAGTATATTGGTATGACCCTGAAAAAAAGGTAGGCGATGTTAACCAATCGATAATTGAAATTGATGATTTGGATGAGACCCCTTCTCTTACCGAGCAATCTTATTCTGAGCATGATCTATACCCTATACTCATTGACTACCTGAAATCAGAGTTAAAACTCTATTGCCAAAGAATTGATGAAAAACGCTCTAAGAACTCGCGTGGCAGTGGAGGTAATCAATGGCTGCATCCTGACATTGTAGCCATGCAGCCGGTAGATAAAGAATGGAATGAGCTCATTCGAAGTTGCGTAAAACAAGGGGCGGGTCAAAGTGTTCGTCTTTGGTCGTTTGAAGTAAAAAAAGAGTTATCAGGTTCAAATGCAAGAAAGAGTTTCTTCCAAGCAGTTAGCAATTCTAGCTGGGCAAACGAAGGGTATCTGGTTGCAACTTCAATATCTGATTCAAGCGTAGAGCAAGAATTACGAATGCTTTCAGCACTGCATGGAATTGGTGTCATCCTATTAAATCCTGAAAACCCAAGCGAAAGCGAGATGATGTTACCAGCAAGGTCAAGAGCCGATGTTGACTGGCAATCAGTGAATAGGATTTTGGTGGAAAACGAAGATTTCAAGGATTACATAGAGCTTGTTTCTACTTATTATCAAACTGGCAGAGTCAGACCAAGAGATTGGAACAAAATATGATTTGATTGTCCTGTCAAAAGCTAACAACTAAAAACATGCATTTTGTCGTACTGATTTTCTGCTGCGCTCCAAATCAGAAGTTTTTGCGTCAAAGATCTGAATTTAGAATATTATTTCACGTACGTGAGAAGATTGTAACCAGCGTTTTAATTGAGCCATTTGACACAATGACAAAGTACATATTGCTACCAACATGCAGCCAGAACTCGGCCTCTTGTGCATACTTTTTGGCTTTTTGGATAGCGACGCTTTCTGGTAACTGTGCTTTAGTTACTGCCGAGCATAGAAGCTTTGAACACAAAGCCTTCCAAGGATGCTTAGGAGCACCGTCTGAAAGCCGTTCCACAAACCGTTCCAGTGCATGACGAGTCACCACGACAGGTCCAATGTTCGGAACATTTATTACCTCATCGATTTCTCTCACGGTAGCAGTATCGACGCAGTATTCTTCGAAGGAATGAGAGAGCCATTCTTCCCGTTTTTCTACCGATATCTGTGCTTCCTGGTAACGAGTGAGCAAGAACCTAGTCAGGCTGTAAAGTGAATGCTGAGTTGAGCGTTGTTTCTGTAACTTTTTGATGGCTCCTTTACTGACTCGGATTTGAAGCCCATTGCCGCTTCGGTTACTCCCCATCACCTCTTTCACTGACAGTAGGTGATGAATAGCATAGAGCTCAGCTGCAATTGGCTTTTGCTGGTCAGGTAGCTTGTCGTATTGCTCACCTAAATCGACCTTTAGCTCACCACATCTTCGAAGGCCGGTCTTCCAGTAAACCGTAAATTCACCATCAATCTGCTTTGTTAACAGGGTTAATACCATCATGTTTGTTTCTCCTATTGGTTATCTATTTTTCATTCTCCATGTTTTTTCAAATATGCAAGGCGCAAAAAAAGGGGCCGAAGCCCCTTGGATCAGATATGAACTTTCGGAAAGCCCATGGCACCGTAAACATTCAGCACATCATTCCAATCCCAACTTTTCACGCCAAGTGACGTTGGTATCGGAGGGATCAGGACTTGTGTCAGAATGCCTTTTTGCCAGGCTTTTTTCTTGAGTTCATTCGCTGCATTCAGGCCGGTCTCAGAGAGATCGTGATCTGCCCAGATGTACAGCATTTTCACATTACTTGGTGGTTCAAACCTAGCCAGTAGCGTTGCATTTACAACCGACCAACATGTTTGCCCCGTTGCTCTGGTAACCGCTAAAGCCGTTTCGATACCTTCAGAAACACCTAGTACCTCACCAGGCTCACCTATCGGAATGGCACCTCCAGTGATTGTTCTGTCACTGGGTATCGGCATCATCTTTTTAGGCTTTTCAACCGGCGCTTTGAATCCATCTTCACTTAGGTAGATCCGATGGAACGTGGCCGAACGCCCTTGCTGCGTAACGATTTTACCTAGCAGCGCTGGGTAGCTATCGATCAACAGACCATCTTCATCATGGTAAGGTAAGTTTGGATGAAACCTCAGCACCGAATCCCATTCAGGACGAAGCCGCGTCACAATGCCACGACGATGCAAGTAGTTCCAAACAGGTTGCGCACGAGTATCTGCAAGAGATAACGTTTCTCCCCACGTTTGATTCAAACGATGGATAATCGCTTTGTCCTCGTCCTGCTTTCTAGCCCTCCATTCAACTGCGTTACTCGGTATTGGCCGAATAGGCGCTTGTATTTGTCCGGGTTGAATACCTAGAACTTGGCCAATTGCTTCAACAGACTGAGCAAAGTTCCACCCATTAATCCAAGACAACAGTTCAAAGCCATCATGAAAGATACCGCAGGTATTACAAACGCCACCACCGGTATATTCAGCATCTTTGAACAGCCTAAAGCCATCACGACCGCCATGAACAGGACAAGCCACATGACGGCCTTTTCGAGCAATAGCGGCATCAAGTTCTGGCACCAACGCCGCCAGTATTTGAAGCCATTGGCCATTAAGATATGGCCTCACTGTTTCAATCTGTAAAGGTAACGCCATATAACCTCCTTAAGTAAAAAGCCGACTCCTACCACTGGTGGTAAAAGTCAGCTTGGGTCCTGCATTGAGCCGTTTGGTTAATGCTGGAACGTTAGTCAAGCTGGATACCATGTCGTCTTAATAGCCACATGATGGAATCACGAAGCACATCAGGATCGACAACCGCAGCCATCGCGCAAACACGAAAGCAAAATGGCGCTATTTCGTCATTTTGAATCCACGACAACACATCCTTGCGCAACCGAGTGCTGACACGACCGTCCAGCAACACACGGATCGCATCCAATAGAATGCCTTCGCGTAACTGCCAGATTTCCGTGTCAGACCAAGTGACTGGGGCATCATCAAACTCAAATAGAAATTCGAGCTGTGATGACGTGTGTTGATGGGACTGCTTTTGTGATGAAGGAGAATGGGCAATGCGCCCATTCATTAAAGATAACCGCGTTCGGCAAGCGAAACGCAGCCCTCGGATGCGACCACAACATGGTCAAGCGTTCGAATATCAACAAGTGACAAGGCGTCACGGAGTCGATGAGTAATGCGTTTATCAGCTTCACTGGGTTCAGGATCACCCGATGGATGGTTATGAACCAGTATCACTGCTGCCGCATTAAATTCCAACGCCCGCTTTGTTACTTCCCTTGGATACACGCTCGCTGCATCTAAAGTGCCTTTGAACAGATCTTCAAATCGAATAACGCGATGCTTTGTATCAAGAAACAGCACGCCAAAGACTTCGTGCTCATACTCGTGCATCAGTGTTTGCAGGTATGAGAACGCCGACGATGGCTGTTCAATTTTTCGACCTTTACTCAATCGACCACGGGCAAGCTTGAGCGCCATATCTAAGATATCCGCTTCAGTCACTTGCTCAGGAACGATATAAGTACCGGCTTCTTCGCCAGCTAAGAATTTTTTGTTTTTCATAGGAGTCTCCAAAAAAAACGGAGACGAACCCATGCCCTGACGGGGACGGAATCGTCCCCGCAGGGTGGTAAAGTTGATGTGGTTACTGAATTAACAGTTGTTGTGTTACTTCGAATAACTCACGCTTTAGATCTTTGACGTCATTAATCACGATGCTTTGAGGAAAGAATTTCTCAACACTGCGTGTTTGAATCCCGATCCCCAGCAGCTCAAAGCCACTGCGTCTGCACCGGTCAACAATGTCATGCGTGGTAGCCCAATCATCTGGGTCACCATCCGTTAGCACTATCATTAGCTTTCGCTTCTGTTTTTGCGCTAACAAACTGTTTGCCGCAAACCACATTGCTTGTGCCATAGGCGTACAACCTCGTGGTTTTTGGTCAAAACAGGCGGCCCGATGTCTAACCGATTGCTTGGGCAATAACGCGATAGAAACTTCCTGATGAATACCAGGAAAATAACTGACCGCAGGTACAACACCCGGTATGCCTTCCAGTGCCATGGCCAAAGCCAAAGCGGCTTCATTGGCAACATGAAAGTACTTTCGATTACCTTCGCCAATGGGTTTACCCATTGAACCCGATATATCGACCAGCAAGTGCACAGCAGCATTAGGCGCAATGCGAGGTTGCCTTTGAATAAACAATCTCGACTCACCTGCTTGTGAGGCGGCAAGACGATGGGTTGCAACTCGAAGACCGTGCCTTTTGGCATGATTCCGATTGTCCTGACTGGACTGAACCATGCCCCTAAGTCGGGCTCGAATTTGAGCGGACTCAGACGCCGATAAGGTCAAGATGGCCTCATCACCCAACATAGCGTGCTCTGCTTGGGGCAAACTGAGTGGAGTGACACCCTGATGTCCTTCAGCTTGTTCCGACAACACTTCTGCCACTTGGGCAAAGGTATCGGGTTCAAACTGAGCGGCACTGGCCTCTAAGGCTTGTCGCAAATTGTCAGCTTTATCAGAGTTATCTGAATCCCCCGTTTCAGCAGCATCCCCCATTGCAGACGATGCTGCTTCTGGGGTTTGACTGTCACTACTGTTATTGCTGTCATTACTCGCATCTTGTCCAATGTCATTACCGTTATCAGCATCCGACTCATCCTGTGGTGGACGAGATTCTTCTTCCAACATGGCAACGATGGCATCGACAAGTTTTAGCACTTCACCTGTAGACGCTAGGCTAGGCACTACTGTCAGCATGGCGCTTAACCGGCTCATCGCTGCGGCAGGAAAGAGTTGTCTGACTCTTTCATCAACAACTTGATACAAAGGCGTCAGTGCTTTCTGACCGAGAAAATGGCATCTCAAGCGGAACAACAACCATGCTTGCAAGTTAGATGCAGGCTCAAGCTGTTCAGGTACACACATTTGCTGTGTGTCCACCATGTACTCAATCACTTGCGAAATACTGCGCCGGGTTCCGGGGTAATCCTTTGCCAATTCGTTTTCAATGCGAACGTCCTCAATGATATTGAGAAGTGCCTTACGGATCGGTTTGGACGACGCCTTCTGCACCATGTCAAAATTGGTATGCCGAATATGCGCCGCTTCATGAGCCAGATAACCCCAAGCTATCTGTTGATAGTGTGGGTCGTCTGGGTTTGCTGTTGGGATCACAATCCGCTCACCATCGGTAAACGCATCTTGTCCTTGAATAAGCACCTTCACACCAAACTTTTCGCCATAAGCGGCGGCAACGATTGGCAGTGCGTTTTTTAATGGATGATTCATGGGAGTCTCCTAATCATTAGGGGGAATACTCCCTCAGCGGGAGCGTTTCCCCGCTGGGAATGTAAGTGTTTAAACCTGTGCTTTTAGCTTATCCAGATCGTATTTTTGACCTAACCAAGCCACCAATTGAGCTGGACTCTCGTGCTGCTCAAATGACGTTTTAAGCTGGTCTAAACTCAGGATGTCATCCAATGTCAGACCGTACTGGTCTTGTAACTGAGTAGACACCTCGTGTTGATATTGCAGCCAGGCCCGCTCAAAAGCGGTTTGCTGCAATGCCATGTTTGGAACAAATACCATGGCCGTTACCCAAGCTCCTTGTGCGTCCGCATCTGCGATCAAAACAGGGTTCTTGGGGATCACGACACTATGTGTTGAGTACGACCGTTGTACTAACGTTCGACAACACGCCACTTCTGGTATCGATTCACTTTCAACCGCATCAGTCACACCACGAAAATGTGCTTCAAACTGGTTCAGTTGGCTGGGGTTATGGATGGTTGATTGCATAATTTCCTCTTACATAGTTCAGAGGACATGCGCCCTTAAGGGCAACATGCCCTCAAGGACGTTAGAAATAAAATGAGTTTGGTACAGTCGAACCAAGGCTTGGTCTGACGGTTGGTTGTGATATTGCACGTAAGTTATCTGCCTGAGCAGATACTGGCTGTGCGGGTTTAGGTTCAGGTTTGGGCATCAGTTGTCTGATATCCAACTGACCTTCACCGTGCATTCTCATCTTGTCTGGATCAGACAAAATTAAAATGGTCGCCATCAGTTCGTGATAGAGATTGTCGGTCACAGGGCCGGTCTTCGGCAGACGAACAAATAAATTGTCCATCGCTTCAACCATCGGCTGAACTCGATGATCTAGGAATGACAAACCATCCAACTTGTCTCTTAATCGCTTGAGAGGATTAAGGGCTCGCTGGCTGATTTGATTCTTACCTGCAACGGAACGCTCAAACAGTTCATTAGCATCACGAGCCACCTCCCTAAAGAGGGTGTGTCCCATGCCATTGACCTTGTCATCTAAGCCTCCAGCTTGGTCAGCTGGTTGCATTCGATAGATGGCATAATCGAACTGAAGTCGTTGTTCCACGTCTTCGATGGGCGACAGCGCACGCCGGATTGCATCTGCAAATTCCGGGTGTTTTGCAACCCAGTCAAACGTCACCTGGTCATAGTTGTCCAGGAACAACTGCTTGCACTGCGCAAACTCCTGACCGATCCGGTCAAGCTCTGGAACAATCTGATCAATTCGGTCCTCAGGGATGGCATAGCCACCTAAAAACCGCACACCGACTTGCTCACACAAGCGCTGCGCTTCTTTCTTAAGCCTTTCAAAGTTCGCCAATGCCTCTGGGTCGCAAATTTTTTTACTCCCTAAGCTGGCAACATCCTTCGGTGGAAGTTGGCTGCCATTGGCTAATCTGAAATCTTCAGGCCTTAGTTTTTTTCTACCGCTCCAGATGGAACAATCGATGTGACAAATCAAAAGTTTGTCGAGGGTTTGAATACTCATAGTGCTTCCTCATGCGAGATGGGGACGCACCACTCCCAACAGGAGCAATGGCCCCCGTTTGGGTGGTAGTAGTTGACGCGCTAATGGCAACATCACTATCAGAAATAGTAATTTTGCGAATCAGGCGACGATTGGTTGAGATCGATTTTCGCAGGCATTAAGTCCAGTGCTTCAGCTATCGGGCGAACCCGCTCTAAATCACTGCCTAGCAACCGCAATACATCTTTTTCCAACTTCAGTTGGTCAGATACTTCTATCCCTTCAGGACTCGCTACTGTGAGCGAACACAGAGGTGGTAATTGACGCTTAAAGGCCAGTAACAGCAACAATGGCCACGGGCCATCATCAGTGTTAACAATGCCAGCGCCTTCACCTGACACCATGCTGATTTGATTGGTACTAGGTAATCCGCTTTTGCAAAACCCTAATGACCATTCTCCAATCCTGACCTGGTTATCATCAATGACAGCCAAGCCATAGGCTTCAAGCAGCTTTGCCATATCGAACAACGCTTTTTGCGCCAGCGAAATTTGGCCGTTGACGTCCTTGCGAGTACGAAACTCCCAACTGACATTATTGGCGCACGCGACACTATCTAGCGCATTTGAGAGTTCAAATGGCCGCCCTTGATGATCAATACCGACGTGTCCAACAAATCTATAACCCTTGTTGATTTTCTCATTGATTCTTCGGTCTGCTTCTGCGTTAGGATCAGTCGAATCAATCAATCGCTGCTGCGACAATTGACCAGCTTTTCCAAACCGAACTTCAATCTCCTGGTTATCTGCTCCAACGTAAATGGCCCATTCTTTGGCTGTCCCATCAGAATGACGGTAACGGTAAAGAGCAAAGCACTTTTCCATCATCAATCCTCCCAGTGGTCACCGAAGACATCAGCGGCAATACGGTGAATGGCTTCTCGTTGCTCCAACTCAGCACGAGCCGTCAAAGACCGAACTAGTGCATACTCCACTGCGTTGGGAGCGCCTTTAAAAGCAAGTGTTAACTTTGCCCAGCGCACCAAGGTCCGAGTGGACATGGTGATACTAAGCTCAGCACCGCCATCCGCGCCCCCAATAAAAAGACGACGAATGTCACCAGCCACTTTCACCATTTTTTGGCGAAAGACTTCTGGCAAGCCCGGCGCAACATTCTCCAGAATGGCTTCCTCTACAGAAGGCTCTGCATAGGTCGCTTCGATGATTCTAAAGCGATCAAGAAAAGCCAAATTCTGTTGGAGCACACCTTGATACAAGCCCGTTTGATCACCGCTGCCCGCACTGTTGCCGGTAGCGATAAAACGAAACTTGTTATGTGGCATGATGATCTCTCCGCCATTTTGTGCGATGACCAATGGGGCACCTTCCAAAATGTCATTGAGCCCAGCCAGTTCAGCAGGCTCAGCAAGATCCATTTCATTAATGATCAGCAAATGGCCATGCTTTACAGCCAGTGCTAGCGGTCCATACACAAAGGTCATGTTGCCATTAACCAGCGTGTGGTGACCGATAAGATCGGACAACTCCAATCGACCGTGCGCAGTAATTTGCTGAACAGGCCAATTCAATCGAGAAGCAACTTGGCAAATTAGCGAGGTCTTACCGCATCCCGTGGGGCCTGTAATATACAAACCGTCACCGTCTGGGTGAGACAAGAACGCCAATACGTCACGTAAGTCTTCTTTTCTAAAAACATATTCGTCCTTGCGAACGGGAATGTTTGGATGGGTAGTGTCGGCACTAAATCCTTCCAGAACGAAAGCATCAGGAGCCGGGACATTAAACGCTTGATTCACTTGAACCAAAAATGGGGATTGTTCAGTCATGGTAAACCTCATCAGTTTTGACGAGGCCCCATGCCCCAACAGGGAATGAAGTCCCCGTCGGGTGGTGTGTTGATCGTGGTATGGCTGTGTATGTAAGAGTTCAGCTCGCTCTATCATTCGTACCCAGCATTGGCTACGAGTGAAACTGCTTTCTGATGCACTTCATATAAGCGCATGAGAAAGGAGCCGAAATCGGCTCCAAGTGAACGTTAAAAGTAAAATGAGCTCGGCGAGTCACCTGGCAGAACCAAGTTCTCTTGCTCAAGGCTGATTTTGATTGGTGTTTCAACGGGCTGCTCTGGCTTATTGGTGCTGATACGCAACCGCTCTTGTGGCGCTTTTCGGTAAGCGGCTAAAACCTGTTCGTCCAGTTCGCCTAATTTATCGGTGACCAATTGCTTATAGTCCACCGTGCCCGCCATCATGTAGCGGCTGAGTTTGACCCCAGCATAGTCGGCATGAGCGTAGTTACCCATCATAGCGACCAATTTCGACTGAGCTTCTCGCATTTCCTCTTTCAAAGATTTAATGTGATTTTCCAGTCGGACCACTTCGGCATGTGCTGAGCAATACTGTCGAGACAGCGATGTCCAACGGTATTGGGCTTCACCCTTGGGAACAAAACAATCTTGCTCAGGGCATTTTGTCGGTTCTTTTTTGGTCTGTACTAACTCCCAAAACTGAAGCGCTGTTTCTTGCAACTCAGTTAAGAACGCCGCGTCTCGTTGTATTTCAAACTCAATCAGTTGATCCTCAAAATAGAATACCAACCAACCACGCGTGCTATTGGCGACCAGTATTTGATGCTGTACTTGCACCCAATACAACTGGTACGCCTCGCTTTGTTCTCGGTGAGCTTGCACATCCTCAAAAACTGACTGGCAAGGACATTTCAGTTCAACGGGTTCGCCCGCATCGTTGATGCCATCAAAGCTGGCTCGAAAGATTGCGTTATGAGCGGCTTCTGCACATAACGGCAGAAGAAAGTCATTATGCGCATTCTCAAATGCTCGCCTTGCTTGAGGCTCCAACCGAATACCGCGAAGCACATTAGGATTATTCGACAGGTCTTCCGGTAATACGAATCCGGTTTTTTCTGCCCATAATCGCCAAGGTGTTTTGTAGGGTGAACGCCCCATAATAATTGGGGCTTCAGATGCCGTAACCCCTGCAATGCGCCACTGGTGCCATGCAGGAGTACGTTGTGATAGGTCGATAACCTTCATATTGTCTCCTTTGAGGGGAGACTCCCCCGAAGGAGAGAATTCCCCTTCAGGGTTAAGTGGTTAATTTGCAGCTTGTGCTAACGCTGTTTGGTGCTGAACAACACTTGCTTGAAGCGAATCAATTGCCGCTTTACCGGCTTGAATCGAACCTAAGACAAGGGCAACAACCAATACCAAGCGAAAAAGTGAGGCTGATTTAGTCATGGAAGATCTCCAAAAAAAGACGAGACCTTCCCCCTGACGGGAGAATAATCCCGCCAGGGTTAGTAAAATGAATGCGTGGCGCTAAGAAGCTAAAGGCTGTGTGAGCGCTTTGGCTGCTTGTTGCTGTGCATTAAATATTTCTTGTTTCGCAAACGTCAGTTCAACACCCTGAAAATGTTCATTGGCATATTCCAATGCACTATTCCAAGCGCTTGAAGCTTTCGCCCGCTCGATAAGCTTGTAAACAAGCCCTCGGGTTCGATCATCAACTTGCTCGGGTGGAATCACCGATGGCTCAACAACGTGTGTTGCTTGACCTTCGATAATTCGCTCCGCTTCGTCTTGATCGAAAATTCCCACAAAGCCAAACGCAATGCGGGAACACTGGATCATGGATTTATGCCTTAGCATTCGCTTAGTGTGCGTCTGCCATGGACCATCTACACGGTAAGGGCCATTTTTGCCGTTACCTTCAAAAGGAGGTCGATAGACTTCATCCAGATACTCAGTGATTTTGACTGGGTGCGAGCGGTCGCGCCGATAGATGATGCATTCCATCCATTCTGGGCATTCTTTCGCGCCATCCAGGGAGACTTTGTTTTCTGAAGTCTTAAACTCCATGCCATCAAACTGGTCGTGTTGATTGATGATGCGAGACCATCCATCGACACCTACCACTGGAATAATTCCAGCTTGTTTATCAGGGAACGCAAAAATCTCTTTGGTGAAAGGGTTCAAGCCGTATTGATCTGCAACCACCAAGAGCGCCATCATCTGCTCATTGGTCGGTGCACTACCGTCACGTTGCTTGAATGCTGTTGCTTTTAGGGTATCGAACAACTTGTTTGGATCGACACTAAAGCGCTCAGCAAAGCGTTGGATTAGCTTTGGTTTTTCCATTTTGGACTCCGACAATCAAAGTGGGAGTCTGCCCCTGACGGGAAAGTACTCCCGGCTGGGTTAAAGCGTTTTTGCTAGGTTAAAAATCTGGCTCAGGATAAGTTTGTGCCCAATTAGCTTGGGAGCTCGCATCATCCGCCGGTGATGGCTCAGATGCTTTGTTCACACTATCAAGAAGCAGAAACTCATCCGCGTCCACTTCGGTCAATCGATGCTTAATGCCATCTTTCTCCCATGATCGCGTGCGCTGAGGCCCTTGAACAAAAAGCTTCGCTCCTTTTCGGATCAAATCTTTTGCTCTTAGCCCTAACTTAAATCCACCACGATCTCGAAAAACAACCCGATGCCATTCCGTATGCTCTTTGAGCTCATTGGATTGACGGTCGCGCCATTTCTCAGAAGTGGCCAGCGAAATGCTGGTCACCAAATCACCTGATGGATAGGCTCGCGTCTCTGGCTCAGCGCCAACGTAGCCTATGAGTGTTACTTGGTTTTTCATGATGTTCTCCTCGTCTTAGTTGAACTCTGTGCACACAGTCGCTTCTACCCGGCTGGGCAAAGAAGACTGACGACGCAGATAGGTTGGTATTTCGAGTAAAGCCATGTCGTACTGATGTGGCTCTTTGTAAAACGCAGATGTCAAACGGGGCATACCAGGAGCTTTAGGCACTGCCATTGGACGACGTTTTGGTGTTGGTGTGAGCAATCGCTTGATTTGAGTAAGTACAAATCGAAACGGGCGCACGCTTTGACGAGCAAGCAATCGCAAAAGCGACCAGCTCAGTTTTGCAAGCAACATAATGCCTGCGATTTGGATAATAAATCCGAAGATATATTCCATTGGTGACTCCTTATGTTGGTTTTGAAGGAGTCACCCCCAACTGGGGAAAACTCCCCCAGCTGGGTGGTGAAAAGGCGAACCGTAAGGAACGCATGGTTGAGCATGTTAAAACATGCAGGCTATTTGTTTAAGGAGGCTAGCTACCTCTTAGTACCACTGAGAAAACTCAGCGGCGGGCTTCCTTTGAGCTCATGCTCTCAGGCGCAGATATCACTGAAACAGATCAGCAATATTTGATAGTCAGTGTAACCGTCTTATCCAGACAGGATAGTTAGAAAGATGCTCAATTCTTCCACCTAGCTGAAAGGCCATTACCTCACAGAGGATTAGGCTAGGGACTGATTATTGTCATATCAGGAGCAAACTTATGGCCCAAGAAAAACCCAATTACTCAAAACCCATCTTTGAACAATCATTCACAATTAACAGCTTACAGGCGCAACGTGTCGTTGACCGTGTTTTTAGACGGACGGTCAGTGCGCTTTACGGAATCGATGTCATCCTACGCATCATTGGCGATGAGAACGAAATTGATGAAGTGGAACAGATCATTAGCCAGTTGATCGAGGATTGCGCTAAGGCGGTAGACAAAGAACAAGCTCGTTTGGACAAACTGATGGAGTCCAACGGCATCGATGAAGTACCTGACTACACCGACCCGATTACCTTCAACGCCAAAATCAGCTCGCCTCAGGTTGGCCAGTTTGTCGGCTTAGTTCGCAAACTCGATGCGTTGATGATCTCAATGGACACACTCTGGTTGTCTAGCGTGCTTAGCAACAAGCAACGTGTGGATGGCAACTACGCATGGCAACAGCGAATCATCAAACTGGCTCGACGCATAATTGATATCGAAATTCGAGCACGAAAATCAGCCCAAGCTAAGGGTAAAGAAGCAGAAGTTGAGCAAGCGGTGCCTTCAACCGATGACGATATCACTGAAGAGGAAACAGATAACCCCGCCAACTAGCCAACTAGGCTCCCATCAACCAGCCCCTCTCGAAGGGGCTCTTCATCTTGCTGTATTTTCTATCAAAATCATTAAAATGAATTTAACTGTCATTTTTGGCCAATTTACATGAATAGAACTAATTTTCTCGTTACCTTCTTAATAGCGTTGTTCGCTATCCCTGCATTTGCAGAACACCCAACATCGTTCAGCCAGGCAAAACGATTTGCCCGAGAAATTTACCAAGACAACCAGAGTACGTTTTACTGTGGATGTAGCTATAACAATGATGGTGCGATTGATGCTGCATCTTGCGGATATGAACCAAGGAAGCAACCGAAACGAGGAGAACGCTTAGAGTGGGAACACGTTGTCTCAGCCTGGGAAATTGGTCATCAACGCCAATGCTGGCAAAACGGTGGACGTCGGAACTGCGAAAAGAATGATCCTGAGTTTTCTAAAATGGTTTCGGATCTCCATAACCTCGTACCATCAGTAGGTGAGCTCAACGGGGATAGATCAAATTTTCGATTTGGCATGATTCCGAACGAACCAAGGGCCTATGGTCAATGTGATTTCGAAGTTGATTTCAAAGACCGCCGAGCAGAACCACCAGCTAACCGTCAGGGTGATATTGCTAGAATTTATTTCTACATGCGAGATCAATACGGCCTAAGACTAAGCAGACAACAAACTCAGTTATTTGAAGCTTGGTCAAGAATGGACCCTGTTGATGAGTGGGAAAAATTACGTGATTTGAGGATTAGAGGCATTCAAGGTAAGTCTAATTGCTATGTATCAGGCAGCTGCTAGCATGTATCCACAACCTAACTCAAGTTTTTATTCAGACCACGTAATTGTAAATTGTCACCAGATTTTTTAGACAATTAAGATGTATTGAGTCTCGCCCAGAAAAGGTTTGTAATTAGCAACGTATCTATGGCGACTTTGAGAGGAACGGCGGCTATCAATGTTCATGAATGAGTGGAACCGTCAAAAAAATAAGGGAATTAATATTGATTAAGAATGAACTCATAAGATTTATGCAAACGTTAACTGGTGATGATGTAGCGATAGGAATACGAAAAATCGCCAACCTCGTTCTTGACCATTTAGATACGTTGGAGCCTTTAGGTACAGCGCAAAGCCGACGCGCAAAGAAGGTTGTAGATTTAACTTCAGACAATTGGGATAAACTATCTGATGTGATCGCGGAAGCTGCTACTGAGGATAGCAGCAGCGAAAATACCATTAAGCTGCTTAAATCAATTAGCGTTGGTCCATTTCGCGGATTTGCTAAAGAAGAGACATTAAACCTCAATAATCTTCTTGTGCTAATTTATGGCCCAAATGGTGCTGGCAAATCAAGTTTTTGTGAGGCGCTAGAATTTGGTTTGCTGGGGGCTGTAGAAGAAGCTCAAAGCAAACGTTTTACTCCCGCGCAATACTTAAAAAATGCCCATGTTAATCGCTATATCGCTCCTGTCATTGAGGGAGTGAACAGTAAAGACGAAACGGTTGTTGTTTCACCAGATGAGTCTCGATTTCGCTTCTGTTTTGTTGAGAAGAACCGTATTGATAGCTTTTCTCGCATTGCGGCACAATCACCTGCCAAGCAAACAGAGTTGATTTCAAGCTTGTTCGGTCTGGAAAGCTTTAACATCTTTGTCAAAGATTTTAGCCGTGAGCTTGATGAACGCCATATCGATTTAGTTGGAAAAAAAGGACTTCAGCTAAAAGAAAAACAACAGCAACTAGCAGTTCATCATCAGACTATAAAAGACAATCAAGAAAATCTAAAAGTAACGACTGTTCATGAGCAAGATCTGGCAACAACACTTGACCCTAAAATTGATTTTCAGCAAATGCTCGTGACTTTGGGAAGCGAGGAAAAGCCAGGTGAAATTCAAGTCTTAGATGCAGAGTTGCAGAAAAAGCAGCAAGAGATTACTAACCTGTCTGTTAAAAAGTTAGATGAATGTAAAGGAAACCTTGAGACAGCAAATCAAAACTTGATAGAAAAATCTACTGAAATTGCCAAAGCAAGCGAAAGTCTATCTTTTAAGCAACTATATGGCGCTGTGCTTGACTTAAGAGGTACGAGTGAAAACCAGTGCCCAGCTTGTAAAACGCCTCTAGAGCAGGTCACACAGAACCCTTTTGTGTTAGCCACATCCGAATTAGAGAAACTCGGCTACTTAGCGAAATTAGAGACAGAACAGGCTCAGGCAAAATCTGAGTTTTCTAGAGCAATTCAATCGGTTCATACCATAGTTTCTGCTTGTGTAAAATATAATGGAGACGGTGAAAATCATCTTCTTGCTCACATTGTTGACGACAGTATTAAATTAGATTGGTCTTGGTGGGAGGCTCTGACTCAAGAACGTGAAGAAGTGGTATCACCGTGGGCTCTGTTAGCTGAACAAGTTAAAAATCTTGAACAGCGCGATGTTGAAGTCAAACAAGCAAATGAGGATAGAAAGCTTAAACAGGAAAAGCTTAAAAAACTTCGTGAATTTAAAGATCAGGCAACAAAGTTACAAGTTCAGAGAACTACTTATGAAGATGCGATAAAGAAAGCGCAAAAAGCGATCAATACCTTCGATGAAGAAAACAAAGAACTAATTACTGAAGCTGAAGCAGAGCAAGTAGTTGTAGAAACGAATAAACAAATAGCAGTCAGCTACAAAAAATTCGTCGATATGCTCTTTGATTATAAAGATCAGCTACCCAGTAAACTTGTTGCTGATTTAGGTGAACTTGTTGTGCAGTTATACAATGCCTTTAATCGTTATGATGCACCTAAAGATCAACTAGCTGGAATAAAGTTACCGTTAGTTTCAGGCGAACGTATTGAAATTGCTTATCAGTCTGAGCCAACAAAGTTCTTTGATGCTTTACACGTGCTGAGTGAAGGCCATATTCGCTGTATTGGCCTATCTATCCTGCTGGCTAAAAACTTGAAAACTAATAGTCCGCTTCTCATCTTTGATGATCCTGTTAATGCGATTGATGATGAGCACCGTAAAGCAATCCGAGAAACTCTATACAAGGATGAATTTTTCAAAGAGAAGCAGATCATTTTGGCCTGTCATGGTGAAGAATTCCTCAAAAACATTCATCAAGATATTGGAAGAAAGGCAGCCAGAGAGTCGGCAACATACAAATTTTTACCACAACGTGGGGAATCACACATTCAGGTCGCATCTTTCTCTTGCCCACCTAATTATGTGCTTGCAGCAACTACTCATTTTGAAAGTGCAGAATATCGTAATGCATTAGCCTCCTCACGACGTGCCTTAGAGTACTTAAGTGAAAAAGCTTGGCATCATTACAGTAAGTACTGTGATAAACGCGATGATATGATAAGTGTTTCCAAGAGAGCTCCAAACTTGCCTCACGACTTAAGGGCCCTTACTGAAAATTTAAAGGCTAAGATTAGTCGTTCTAAAGCAGACATTCCTAACAAGTTACAAATTGTAGAAGCATTTGAATTACTTCTTGGGGTCAACGGGCAAGATCCTCATTGGCTGTATTTGAATAAGGGAACACACGAAGAAACCGATAGAGATGAGTTTGAACATGGGACTGTTGAAACAATAGTTTCATCTTTGGACGCTCTTGATAAAGCACTGCTTGGCCACTAGGTTGCAGATAAAGCTTTGCTGGAAAACTGGTGGAAACACTAATACAACTAGCCCGGCGTTAGCTGGGCTAGTGAGGATGTTCAATTTCTATTAATTAATTATTACCCGAAATTTCTTCCGTCGCCTCCTGGCGAAGTTTCTGGGCATCCATTCCGTTTAGCCGTTCAATGGCTCGGTCTGCGGCACTTTGACGGTTTCCATCCACGTTTAGCGTACTTCCTGAGCCTGTGAGTCGTTCCAGATCCAGTGACGGTACTTCGGGTAAGTTGCCCGTGATCGACAAGATACCTATCCATTCATCCAGATTGACTTGGCTCCAATCCACCTGGTTTAACTGACTCGCGGTCAATCCTTCACAGTTGGGAGATTTCGCACTGCCCCAGCCAAGGCCCAATTGCGGACGCACTTGCTCTTGAATGATCCGTGAAAGCGGCGAAGTAAAGCAGCAATATGATTGCCGTTTCTCAACACAGGCACCTAAGAACTTAGACTTGCAGTAAGAGCCCACGTAATGGCAACTCTTCAATACCCGCTTGGCGTTCATTTCAAACTCACTCTGCTCACATTTCCAGATAAGCTGAATGAGGATCATGGTGACTGAATAAATCATGTAGGCCGTCATAACCGTACTCAGAACCGCGCCCGCAGCGCCACCCAGCGCAAAGTTACCACCCGAAACGACACCATCGGCTCCAACCGCGCCACCAACGTTACTAAACAGAGCCGATTGTGCCCCCGAACCAAAGGTCGTACCTACCCATTCAGCCGTTTTGTTGGTCAACACCTGCATGAAGCCTGTCGCTGCTTGCTCTGCTCCCGCGCCAGCAGCCGTTGATGGCCCAGCCCCCATGAGAGAGTCCCATGCAGACACAAAGGGCTCTTTGACCGCACTCCAGGTACTGGTGATTGGTTCCCTGAGCGTATTCCAGGAACCATAGATTGCCGAAGACGGATTCATGGCCATGACTGCCGTATCAAGCTTGTTGACCGCCACTATCATCGTGATGTAGTCCGATAGCGACACGCCACTTGGCTTTTCACAGCAATCCACTATGCCGCCAACGGCTTTTTTGCACTGGCCAGCATTCCCTTTAAAGACCGTACACTCAACGTTATCTTGGCCATCAGCGCCCGTACATGACATATCATTGGTCATAAACTGCGCCGCATTAAGCATGGCAGCGGCCTCTGCAAAGTTAGCCTGCTTGATTGACTCTGGCTCTAAACAATCTGTGCCCATACAGCGAACTGGCCCCTCACAGTTGTATTGAGTTTCCATTCGTGCATTTTGCACTTCAACGCTTTGTCCGCAGTCATACACCAAACTTTGGATATAGCAGAAGCCTTCATGACCAGCCCCGCCTTCAGTGCATTCGGTTCTGACATACTGGCAGGCCGGGTTTTGCTCCAGCGCTGCACACGTATTGGTGGTCGTGTTTTGTCCGTTATTGACGATGGTTTGTGTATTACCATTGGCATCTACCCAGCTATCTGAGCTGCCCATGTTGAACTCTGGATGAGCAGTCGAAGCATTGTAGGTCGCTCTTGCCCTCCAGCATGAGAACCCCAGTCCATCAGAGCTGCCACGACTGGTTAAATGAGCAGGAGACGAAACAACCGCCGGATAAAGACTTCCAAGATTCGCCAACTCGCCACTACCAACCGTTAACCCGTCGATTCGTTTTGTGCCCGTATCCAAACACTGCCACTGCACCGCAGTGAACTGATCCGTTTGCATCAAGCATTGGTCTATGCCCGGATCACTTGATTGATGAACAATGTCTTGCTCTAAGTATTTGCCAGAGAAGGCCAATGAAGCACTCAGTTTCGCAGGAACCAAACACTTCTGAACTTCTCGGCTGCAAGTTTCGAAATCGACTTTATTCCAGCCGGATTCGCATCTGGAACGAGTGACTTCCTGAGGTTCATGCCACGAAATAATCGAACCATTGACGACTTTACACAATGAGCCAACCAAGGTTCCTTTTGGACACGTCATTTCAGGGTATTTAATGGACGGTTTCGTCTCAGTCACCGTTTCCTTATTGCCCGTCAGTGAGAGTGTCGTTTTCCAACCATTTGCCTTGGACGGCGACTCGGTAATTTTTATCTCTGTATTTTGATTATCAAAAATTCTCAGTATCGCGTTCCCAGTTTGCATAGTACTGCTGTGCTGTGGAACAAAGCTGAGCGTTTTAGAGCTAAAGCAACCGCGCTCAATAGACCAGCTTTGTTGATGGGTTTCAGCGGATACACGTCGCTCTAACTGACACTGAGTAAGCGTGCTGATCTTCTCGCACACCTGGAAATCCGGTACATGCTTGGTTTCAGTAAATGGCGTAATCGTCTGAGTAGGCTCACAGGCCTCAAAACTACTTGGCATAAGGTTGGATACCACACACTTTGGATCGCTGGTTTGCAATCCACAGTCATAGGTATCGGTAAAACGAATGCATTCACCTTTATCATTGGTCTCGGCACATTCTGACGACATGAATCCACAAGAAGGATTCGCTTCAAGCACTTGGCAGGCCTGATTTTCAATCCCCTTATAACTTTCGTCATCCACACTGACTTGTATACGCCTACACAAAGGCGATATGCCAGCCACAGGGCTTGGGGCAAAGTAGGATTCACAAACTGAAACACCATTGACCACCGTACATCCGTTGGTTGAAGACGGCTGATCCGTGCATTGAATACTGTAGTCTGAAAACTTCGTCGGGATATCCGCTGCTTGTTCGATACAGGATTGTGGCGACCAACTATCATTCATCACCACCTTGGTTGGATCAAAGCGCACCTTGATGCGTGCATACCCCTCACCACTACCCGTTACCGATACGCGAATTTTTACTGGCACTTCTAAACCGGGCTCTACCGCTTTTAGCTTGGCGGTGAGGTCAGTATTAGGATTGCGTTCCCAACTGGTACTAAGCTCGCAGCGACCTGCCGTTTCTGGTGGAAAGTTATTGTTCGGCCCAGACCAGACTTTCTGATCACCAAGCCACACTTGCATGTAGTCATCCCATTTGGCGTACTCAAGTACGGCTGAGGTAATCGCATCGGGGTTCACGACTTTGAGTGTGATGGCCTGTTCGAACACTTTACAACGACCACTCCAGTAGTTGTCGCCAATTCGTCCTATCCAAACTTCAAGACACCCCTCACCACAAGTGCGAAGGTTCATCGGTCCTGAAACATGCTCAATAATGCCTGCCGTGTAATCGTGAGTAATAGTGCAGCTGTTAACCGCTGTATTGAGCCTGTCACATTGCTGATAGTTTGGGCTGCCTTCACCTTGAGACTCACAGCCTGGGAAGCTTTGCGTTAATAGATTGGGGTCAGTTTGAACCGCATCAGTTAATGCCCAAAGCGGATCATTGACCATATCTGGCCGCGACCTGTCTTTGATTTCCTGTAGCGAACGAAACGCCTCACCCGTAGCGCCACTCTCGGATGCCATGCTCTCTTGGCGCTGCCTCCCCAATTGATTCATGCTGGCATCCGAGTCATAAACGCCCGTTAAGACATCCAATGAGCCCTGATCCATACCAGGAAATAGCTCTTGCAAGTTAATGGACTCATTACCACTGCCACTCGGCACCAACAATGTATTGCCGTTAAGTGCGGGCATCGTCCAGTTTTGCAGTAATTGCTTACCTTCTTGTTGTCCGCTTAAGCCGGATTGGCGCTGCACATCAGCGGCCACACCATGTAAGGGCAAGCACGCCATAGTGATTGATAAAACACCCGCTAAAACTCGGGTAAAAAGTGTTGGTTTCATGGTTAACCTCCCGAGTTACAGCAGTCTTGCCAGCGCCACAAAATGTAGAGCGCATCTTCACCGGCACCGGGGATCGTTCGCCACTCTCCCCATTTCATGGTGCTTTCACCGATGACATGCGCACTTTCAGTTTCCGGTACAGGGAAGAACATACTCATCTTGTATTGGGATTTCGGTAGCATGGGTTCGATAACAGGTCGGCATAGCGCACTGTTCCCCATTGTTCGCCTAGCAAGACCACGCCTGTGTTGAGCCGCGATTGCACGCGCCGCTAAATGGCTGGTATTTTCAGCTAATGAGCCAAAGGCTAAGGTGTGGCCAGATAACGGGTAGAGATGGCCCCAACTGCCAGCACACCAAAACAACTGGTCGATGGGTTTACCAAGCGTTGATGAAGCAGCGTCAGCGGTACAAGCTGATATAGCCAATGGATTGGCAACGGCAGCCGCTTCAGGCTGAGTAAAAAAGGCCAGTTCATCGTTCAGCCATGTTGGGTCCAATTCCGACAAATACATCAAGTCAAAGTCCATGTAACCATCGGCATTGCAATTGCCATCCATGAACAAATCGAGCATGACCAAAAGCGGAAAGGCATAATAATGGTAATGGTAGAAAGCAAGATCACCGGTATCGTATTCACCCTCACCGTGACCACCTTGCAATCGCCTATCACCTAACGGTAAGCGAATCCCTCCCAGTGAAGGTGAACAACCTGGCGTTCTGACCAGTTCAATCAAACGCGCTGGCTCCCACATGCTGGTAACAATACCTGGCCTTGGCACGCCTAAGTTGTCTTCACATAAGCAAAATGACTTGTTTGATGCGCCGCTTGGGACATTGCCAGAGCCAAGAGGAAGACCGGCAACCCGGATAGGAAAAATGCATGACCAGCAAACATCCGTCAGCAACTTGCCGGACAATAACCCCGCGTCTGGGCAAGTCAATTCGGCTTTTGCAGGAATAGAGGCGCTTAGGACAAACATGACAACGAGAGTCCGCATCAGACGATACGTATTATTGAGCTTTTTCATGAACAAGCTCCTTTGCTGGAATTTCTTCTATTTCAAACGCGAGTCCCTTTGCTTGAACAAACGATGGGGTGACTTGCAGATCAAAGCGCTGCTTTAGCGAGGCATTGAGAAGGTAAACCGGACTGTCCAATGTCTTTTCGATCGCATTGAGGCTATTCCAACCTTGAGTACGATCGAGCTGCGTGGTGATAAGCGTAATGCGACGCAGTGTCCTGTCTTGTCCCTCAAGCCAATGCGCAACTGCGTCCACTTCTTCAGCGTCCGACGCATTAAACACCACAAGCTGCTGAGTAAATGGCAAGGCTTTTAGCGGGTTAATACGCGTTCCTGCTGGGATCAATGTTCGGCCATTGGCATCCAATAGTGGCCGCTGCATGACGATGGTTGGATCAACCGTTCTTATCCGATACTGCGTGGCTTTGGGTAAGTCAGTGAAAGTTTGGCGAGACCAGAATCGCTCAATGGCTTTTTTCTTTAATGCGCCCAGGTCAAGCGACTGTAAACGCTGCATCGCCACTTGCATCAAATCCGGTTCTAAAATGGAATGAATAGGACCGCGTTGACCCAATGAACCTGTATTGCCTGTTTCAATTTGACGCTGCAACCAGGCCTTGCTGTAAACCCCTAGTGCACTTGCAGTCACCTTGTCATCGTCTATGCGAAAAATGGCAGGCACGCTAGTCACCCGCCAGTGCACAAAGGCTTTCGGATCGATTCGCACCTGAGGAACAGGATCAAGTCCCGCCATCAGGGTATGCCAATCACGGATAGCCGTCCCCAAGGTCTTTCCTTCAGGAATTCCCCGAAACAACACAATAGCGCCGGTAGCACTGGCCTCTTTAAATAGCTGCTTCAGCGACGAATCCCCCAGTGAAGACGACGCAAATATCAACCATTCATCGTTGTGTTTGAGCGACGCAGGTTGTTCAATCGGTGAAAAATGCTCGATAAATTCAGATGAACCATCCACAGCACTTTGTAAAATGCTGCGGCTCATTTCGACGATCTTTTTGTCCTCGTCAGACAACGGATAAGGCTCTTGTGCCCAGGACACTTGCACCCAAGCCAATGGAGCAACCAACAAAAATAAGAGGCATAGTCTTCTCATCATCCACCTCCTACCAAAGCGGCCAAGCGCGACCAACAATCTGCTCGCGCTTAACGGCATTCCAATAGCGGGAGTCGAAACTTGTTGCAGCCTCACCGGAAAACCAATATTCGTTTTCTTGCAGCGTCAATGAGCGGCTAAATTCTGTTTCAGCCACACCAAGACGCTGGGCTAATGCCATGCCGGTAGAGACTTCAGCACCATTCACCAGGACATGCTCAGGCGTCACCTTGACTTCATCCCCAGGCATCCCTGTTAGGCGTTTAAGCATCCGAGTACCGTCGTTATATAACGGAGCGAGTCCTTTTGAGTGGAAGGCATACAAACCATCCTTAACGGGCTCTTTATTCCATAGGTCAATCAGATACACCGTGGTATCAGGCAGGCAGCGCTCTTGCTGGGTATCAATACCTATTCGGTAGCGCATCATGGCGTAGGTGCCTACCAAGGCCATGATTAACGCAAGAACGGTCAAACGGATGAAATATGGCCGCCAAGGCATTCTTTTACGGAGTATCTGCATGAGACACCTCCTTTGAGCCTACTGGCACAAATACGGAATCATCAGCACCTACCACCGCTTGGGCATCCAGCACGATGAAACCGGCTGCTTTTAGCTTTTCAATTTGCTGATTGGTCTGAAGCAACCTAGATTCGATGTCTTGTTCGCTGGCATTGGGGCCCAGTGACAACACCGCCTCCCCAAAATCCACGACTGCAATGGGCGTACTTAACGCCAACTGGCTGTGGATGGGTTCGAGTGTTTTCATTAAGAGCCAGCTGGTCATTAAACCGCTACCAGCAATAGACAAAGTAATAGAAGCCATAAATGGCCAAAGCGTGGACTTATTCATAGCCTCGCTCCTTTAACAACTGGGAGATGGCATCGGCAACAGAAAGGCCTTTGCGCGTTAACTGCTTAATCGCGTTTACATCTTCTGCACGGGACGAGTACAACAGCTTGTGAAACGGATCGACGATGAGGCGGCCAATCCCGGTGCCCATTTCGGTAATAAAGAAAATTTCGGAATAGACACCAGTGACGGTATGAACCGTTTTCAGGTATTCATAGCCGCCTTCACCTAGTGGCAAGCGGCCTTCTTTTTTGAGCGCGTTGATGGTTTCAGCTTTTTGGCCAAGCAGGTACATATTGGCCGAGTTTTCAGCGATGGCTTTACCTGTTGGGCTGTCATACAAATCGTTGACCGATTGCGTTACCGTTACAGCACTGCCGCCATATTTTCGAAATCGCCGGTAACCCGTTTCTATAAATTTACCGACATCACCTTGAGTCAGCAGATCCCAGGCTTCGTCGATGAACACAATCTTGCGACGATCACGCTCACCTAAGTACATCTCTTGTTGGATTTGGTAGATAAGCTGAAGCAACACCACTTGTTGTAGGTGCTTGCGCCCCTTGAGCTCTTCTAACTCCAAAACAGTGAAACGGTTTTTGAAGCGAATATTGTTGTGGCCATTAAAGAAGCGGCCATATTCGCCCAGTGTCGTAAACGGATAGAGCTGCTCACCCACGTCCTGCACACGTCGGTCTTCATGATTTTTTAAAGCCTCTGCCACATCATCAACCAACATGGCACGACCTTTTTTCTCCCAAAGTTCACGGGTCTGACGTTTTAGGTTGGCCATCTGAAAATCGGTTAATGACTGCGTAGGTGCGGCCATTGCGGCCAATAGCCCAACCAGCACATCCGCTTCTTCGTCATAGTCCTCAACAATTTCAAACGGATTCAAGCAAATGCCACTGTCCCGCCCGAACTGTAAGAACTCACCGTCATAGACTTCACACAGCTTTTCATAAGAGCGGCCAACATCAATCACCCAGCATTGGCCGCCTTCAGATAAGTAGGAGGAGATGATTTCGTTCACCAGGAATGACTTACCCGACCCCGATTGCGCCGCGATGCAACAGTTGTAATTACTGCCCGAGTCATAAAGGGACACACTCATGATCTGGCCATTACGGGAAACAAAGTTAATCACTGGCGTGCCCGTGCCTTTCCAATCTGCAAACAAAGGCAACAGTGGGATCACATGTCGTGTCGCCATGGTCTTGAATCGAAACAAGTCGTTCATCGCCTGGCGGTCGGCACCAAATGGCAGGGCATTCAGAAAAATGGGCAAACAGAAGTACTTGTCTTCCATCAGCTCAAATCCGAGTTCTTTGAAATAAGTTCGAGCATTTGAAACAGAGCTGATGGACGCTTCTTCCGTTGGGGAAAACAGCGTTAAGGTCATGTTTGCCCGAATAGGACGATCACCTTCTTGCAAGGCTTCAAAAAGAACATCAAATCCCTTTTTCTTGGCTGCAAGCACCGGCACAAACTTGAGCATCGGGCCATAGGCCTGATTGACCGCCCATTGACGCTTCGTCTCTAGACGAGATCGCATCGCCTCGGCTGAAGGAAAGTGAATGGTGACATTCAGTAAAAAGCTTCCGCGTAAACCGCGACTACCCGTCATCATATCGCCCGCAAAACTTGCGGCATGACCAAACCAGATCCGCTCAGGCAAGCGCTTAAACGATAAGGTTTTAACTCGGTAATCACCCAGCATCAGACCTTGGCTATCCACCTTGATAGCTCGGTCATAATCCAACACTTGCTCTCGAAGTGGTTTATCTGCCTCACTGCGGATTGGTGATGGATTGCGCCAGGAAGCATCTTTTCCCCAGTTAAGCTGCGCACTTAATGCCGCGAGCCAATTTCGGTCAGTCATCTCAGTGACGCGAAAACCAACCGTTGCCAACGCCTGAGAGAAAGAAGCTCGAAGCGCGGATGCTCGACTCAACTCACGCTCCGTCGGTATAGGACTTTCCAAAGGCAATTTGCAAGTGACGATCAGTTGAAAGTTGCGTACCTGAGTCTGGGTCGATTCTTCTATCGGTTGAACCGTGCCCCCATCGAGGAAATCCGCACGTTTGCGTATCGACGCCCTAAGCAATGGATCGGATTGACGATGCCGTAAGCCCATCATGCGCTGAAGGTCGGTTTGAATATCAGGCGAGGCGTACAGGCCAAATTGCAGCAAAGTGTCTTTTGGCCAGTCGTTGTTGAGTAAAACATTAACCCTGTCTGCAACAGACTCATCACCACCCGGCAATGGGTCACATAGAAAACCAAAGCCAACACTCTGGTCTTCCATGAAAAACAGTTGCTCATCGTCTGAATAGGCCAATACTGGCAAGAGCTCTGAAGCGCGTTGCCCTGAATACAGAGAGGCTTTCATTAACGCCCCTCCAACCAAGCAGAAAGATCATAAGGACGGCCTCGGCTGATGCGACCATCATTGGCGACGATGAAAGGCACACCTTGAATTCCCAGAATTTGAGCCGTCACCAAGGTACGCTGCATTGGCTCTAAGTTGCAGGCATCATCCTGCTCTAGGTTACCAATCCGGCCATTCAGCAATGCATCGGTGGCCGCTTTCTTGTCACGCGCACAGCCAAGCTGGCGGACCTGACGCTCTGAATCTGGACCAAGCACTGGCACAGGGAGTATTTGGAAGGTGTATTCTTTGGTTAGCGGTAAAGCTTGTTTCAAAAGCTCATGGCAATGCGGGCATCGTGGGTCAACAAAGACCACCACTTTCTTTTTGCCTTCGCCCAGCGTCAGTGGGTTCAAATCATCCATTTTTAAGCCAAGACGACTTAAGTCCAGCGTGTTTCCCGCTTCTCGAATTTCTTCAAGGCTAGTAAGCGGCTTTTTCGACCAGGCATCATAGAGCGTCCCATCAATGACGAACCGGCCACTGTCTGACATGAAAACAATACGGCCATTGCTTTCGACCGCTTTCATACCCGTGACAGGTAAAGAAACCATGCCGTCAATTTTGCCAACGGGCGACACTTCAGACACAGGTTCAGCTTGAACCAAAGGAGAAAGCGCAAGCGCTAGAATGATTGGAGATAGTTTTCGCATGAGGAGTCCTCGTTAATGTAAATCGAGGCTCCAGTCTATGCAGTTGTCCTATGTGGACTCGGTTAGATAGATTGAAGAATTGGGTGCCTTGCTAGGCATCCTATTCTCCCGTTGACCTAGAAAAATTGAAAAATCAGAAAATATCAGTGAATATCACCAATTATCATCAAATCATCAGTCGCGTGATTTTTTGCCCTTGTTAGCATGTGCCTTGTACTTTTACATAAACGAGGAGACAAAAATGTCTAAGCAAAACAATCACAACTCAGATATGACAAACGCCAATAAGGGTACGTCTGGTACTAACAAGACTTACTCACAAAACCAAGGAAATCGAGGGTGGCAGATGAACCCTCAAAATCCGCAGAATGGCGGTAAGAAAAAATAAGTTGTGAAGGGGGCTTAATGCTCCCTTTCTTTTAAGGGACTACATGGACAAGAGCAAAAACAGTAAGAAAAAACCGTTCAAATGGACAAGAGAACTTGTTCGGCTTGCACTGAACGATGGGTGGACGCAACAAGAGATTGCTGAAAAATGCAGAACACAGCAATCCATCGTAAGTGCTTGGAACAAAGGTTCGAAACAAGGCACGGAACAACAACTGCTGCCTTTGCTCAATATCTATGGCAGCAAAATTCGTCGTAACAGTTTTAAAGTTTATTGGTCATTAAACACTGAAACTATGGAGAAAACCTTTTACCGTGTTGAAGGAAAGGTAATTCTTAGCCAAGCATTTTATGATCCGCGAAGAGACCAACGAGGCAAACTGGTCAAAAAAGTTCCAGAGCTAAAACTTGTGGTACACCATCAAGGGGCCGATCAGTTTCGCGTCGTCAGTCAAAGTCGATTAACTTTCAGGCATACGAATGAAGAACTTGATCATAGCGTAGAGGATGCAGTTTGGAATTCGCATGTGCTCGAACCTTTAACTGCGACGCAGCTAATCGATTTCATTGATCATTATTCCAATGAAAAGTTAAGCAGATACCCAAGTGATGCGAATACGTTGCCGTTCTTAATCAGACAATCTCTTTTAAACCATGGATTCCCAGTGTCGGGTATTGTTGAATATCCTGCCGTTTGGTAATGTGTAAATCCAACCCAAAAGGAACGAGCGCCTAAAGCTCAAAATATCAGGCTAGTAGCCTGTTTGAATGTGCTCCCACAGGGAAAGCCCCGCTAACTGCCTTTTGCAGTGGCGGCGCTAGCATTCTTTTCGGTATTCATGGCCGCTGCTTGAAATCAAGCTAAGTGAATGGGAAACCTATTAACTGAAACGCCGTCATGATAAACGGGTACGGGGTGGGATGACGCCCAAGCCGTCAGATATCTGGCCGCTTGGGCGAATTTTGTTGTTATCAGGTGCCCAGTAAAACGGCGCTGATTGCTGGAACAGTTGTGCCAATGACTTCTTGAGTGCTGGCAACAACAGGTAAGGTTGCAGACATAACACTTTCAACGACTGTTGGTGTGTTGTAGAGACCCATACCGCCACCAATGCCCAAGGCAAAAGCCATCAAGCTTTGGCGAGCGATACCGCCCACAATACCCACCAGAACCATGGCTCCCGCTACGATCCGTCCCAAAGTACCTTGGGTCCAATCTTTTAGGGTATCCCACACATCGGTGAAAGCATCACCACCGGTGCCCGCAAATGAGGGCTCCGAAATCATTAACGCCATTAAACCAAGCGCACCAATGGTCATTAGGCGCTGAGTTTGAATGGTACGAACTGCATTTGTCATTCGTTAGTTTCTCCGTAGATACTCAAGTTATCGCGCTTACCATCAGCTCCCGCTGAGGCAGAATCGCTTTGAGTCTGAAGTGGACGTAGCACTGGCGAAACCGTTCGAGGTGCTGACACCCCAATATCCCACCGGCGCGGTTCAATTTCGGTAAACACGTAGCTGGATAAATTCAGATCTCCACGGTCATCCTCCCAAGGCGCAATCCAAATTCTCATCACCCTTGAAGGAATGCGAATAGGTGCAGATTGCTGCGTCTCAGGTAATGCTGGATGGCTCAGCAGCCCTGTCTCTAAATCAGATTGTGAATACCCAGAGGGAGAACCAATTCGAGTCGCCACAGCATCAATCGTCTTGGGTGCAGCCCCATTACTGGTAAGCTCATAGACTTCACGAGCGGATAAACAGCGCACACCGTCAGGCATACCTGGGCATCCATATTCACTACTCCCAAGACCCAATGAACTACACCCAGACAATAAGGTTGAGCCGACTGCCAATAAAAGTAATCCAGCTTTAGACCACTGTTTTGACTGGTGCTTTGGGTTGTTCTGCATTGATGTCGTCATGGTTAACTCTCCTCTGGATACACATCTTATTGTCTGAAACGGACTTCGATCGGTTAGCAACATGCAGGATTTTTTCATCTTCTTGCACCTCCCCCTTGCGAAGCGGCCAATGACAACGAGGCCCCACGAGTGACTATGACTTCAATTTTCCTTGCAGCGTCTACCTCTATGACTGGAAACATATTTTCTGCCATGTCCAAATAGAACTTGGCCACTCGATCCAATGCTTTACCAGTGCCTTTAATCGCAGCGCCTTGTAATGCTTCTTGGCTCATGACTTGCTGGTACAACTGAGTATCACCGGCATTACCCGTCTGAATCGTTGGTACAGGATTCACATCAAATGCGCCTGCCAAGCCCTGAAGGAATCCGGCCATCATCGATTTGGCCACCAGCTGGCCTTGTTTCGACACTAATCGGCCACGAATACCGGCTTTGCCGTCTTCACCAACGGCATAAGAATCCAGTCGCGTTTCAATGACGCCACCATCTTCTCTCACACATGAAATGGTCTCGCCTCGCAAATAAGCACGCTCAGAGCTCAAATCACCGTAACCTGCGGCGATCAAGAAACACTCTTTGATATCCGCTCTAAATCGGTTGGGTAAAATGGCTTCATTTTGAATCCTCAGCAATGCAGGAAAAGGTTCGCGTCTTGCGGACTCGTGAGTAGGTGCATCCAAACCCGTGATCAAAGTACCCGAGATAATGCTGCCTGCCGGTAAATACAAAGGCGGTGCGTCTTGCACAACAACGTCTGGTTCTGCAACCACTTCAGGCTCAATCATACGAATCGTGATTGGCGGCAATGGAACATCCCGAGCTCGTGTGCCTTGCCCATTGGCTGGCTGCTGATAGAGCGGATCAGGCAGCGGCGCATTGGCAAAATAGTCGTCTGGGTTAGACGGCAGTGGCTTTTCGTCTTTAGGCAATTCCATGGCAGATAAAGGCACTTCAAAACGGCTATTTGTGCCTTCAACTGCTGCATCACCTCCAGCGCGAACATCATCAAGTTCCGCTCGAAGGCGAGCCAACTCCGCATTGACCTCACTTGGTATAGAAGGCGAACCTGGGCTTAGCCGTCCTGAATCGACGTCACGACGCAAGCGCTCAACTTCACGACGTAACTGTTCATTGCGCTCACTGAGTAGTTTTACGTTCGCAGCCAAACTATCGACCCCAACATCACGAGTATTGGTATCCGTAAGAATGTGCCGGATCGTTTCCTGTCGGTTCCGACTGCTTGAGCCATCGTCAGGATTAGGTGAAAACACCATCACCATAAGGATGAGACCACCAGCAATACCAGCAACCGATAGGCCCCGCTTCATGTTCGGGCTCATTTGTTCCCATTGTGCTTTCATCGTTATTCACCTCCCACAAGAAGCGAAGGTCGCTGACTTTCCACCGCTTCTTCACGATGATTGCGAACAACCACATACAACTCAGTCTTTTCACTCGGCAACAAGATATTGCGAGGCCAGTAGGCGCTTGCCACTATATCTGGTGCATGACAAGCTATTTCACTTGCTTCTATCGGCTCATCGGCAAAGCTTTCAACCAGTCCTACATAGACGGTGAAGTAATGTCCCGTCACAATTTGCCCCTGCTTAAAACCAAACTTTAAGCCAGGCTGAAAACATTTCGGGCTTGTGTCAGTTTGGCCAGCTAAACGGATGTCATAGCCTTGTGGTAACTCATTTAGTGCAAGGCGTCTGAGTAAGTCACGTAGGTTATCGACGTATGGCTGAGCCGTTTCCCAAGTGGCGGCTTTTCGGTTCACGACGCCCTTAATAGGCCACTGCTGACCATCAATAGCTAAGGTGATTTCACGCGGTGGAATACGACGAGGTACTAAGGTGACAGATAACGCAGGCGCTTCCTGACCAGGCGGAGTGATGTAAAGTGAAACCGGTGATTCTTTGTCCGTGGCCACATATACAACATTCCCCTTGATTTGCGTCTGAGCATCACTGGTTGTTCTCACCTGAGGCGATTCAAACGGCGTTACAATCCGATTCAGATGACCAAGTGCTACAGGGATCAGTTCATTAACACCCGGTGTCATCAGTAGCGTTGTTGGCGCATCGGTTGCAACCGTATTGCTTTGAACCGGTGGATTTGCAGTAGCAGACTGCTTCATCACACTGGCTGGCACAATTGGCAATTCCACGTCTGCATACGACGCTTGAGATAACAGGACGCCACTCAAGCTCATTGCGATTAAGCTTGGTGTCATCCATCGACTAATTTTGGTTCGCATCATTCACCCTCCGGTTTTGCTCTTGGGTCAACTTTTCACGAACTCGCTTCGTTCTAGCTTGCCCCTCATACGTATCCATCCAGCTAAGTTTTGGACGGTATTGCTCAATATCGATGTCAAACTCATAGGTGCGAGTTTGGCGCTGTTCATCTCCAGATGGCCCAGAAACCAAGGAGTAACCGGTCACAAAGACATGGCCGGTTTCATACTCGTATTCCACTTGTCTGGGTTGGAATTTGAGCGTGACTCGGTCTTCACGGATCTGTCTTGCCTGAATCTCCAGTGCATCGACCACTTGCTGGTACACCGCTGGAGAAAGTAGCGGCTCAATAGCAACCCGGATAAAAGACACATTACCCGGCGTCACGTTGCCCATAAGCTCAGCCAGGTAGAGCCCCCAGGATTCCAAGTAAGGCTGAGTAGCCTGGTTTCGTGACACTTCAGCCGTTTCAGACAAGGTTGGCGGTTGAATGGCTACCACGGTATTGCGAGAAAATGCCGCAACCGCAAGCAGCAAGTTAGATAGCACCAGCACCGAAATCAGGAACCGTTGCCATCGGTTCTCTAATTGCGTGCCTTGCCATGATTTTAAAAACACGTCGAACTTCACGGCAGATAGCTCCTGATAAATGGGTTAGGGATCGTCTTGGCTTTGGTTGGCAACAGTCCGGCCCAGTAGATGGCGTGAAGAATAAAACCATCTGGGCGGCCATCACGAAAACGCCGATAGAGCTTGGTTGTCACCAACCCCAACAGGCATAAAACCAAGGCATTACCGGTAAAAATGCCGATCACTAGCCCCAACAGAATGGGAGCCATCTCATCGGCACTCCAAAGCAGGAAGTGCGGCGGGTCATCGATATAGGACGGAATACTCACAGGTTCCATAGTCACTCCTCGTTGTTTGAATTGAGAAGTGAAGGATGCCTTGGGATTGGCAGGTTCAGTGGTCAGCTAGATGCCGAATTCTTGAAGGTTTTGAGGGTTCTACTCAGACAATACTAACAATTGATCTTTTTGATGCGGTTGATATGATGGGGATATTGGTCGTGTCGAGACCAGCTGCCCACTTTAGCAAACCCGGATGGGACGACATGCATATCAAATTTATTTTTTGCTTAGGTTTTTTCTGCGACCTCGGCAGTGGGCACCGTATTCGCTAATAGGAGAAACTCAATGCAAATTACTAAAATCATTTCCTCTGACACGGTTGAACGTTTAAAGCAAAAAGCACGAAAGCTTAAACGTGAAAAATCCATTACACACACTCAAGCACTCGATGAAATTGCAATCTCTGTTGGCTTTAATCATTGGCATCAGGTTGTACAAGCCAATGACGTACTGAAGCCATCAGAGGTGGCGTTATCTTCTGGATGTGTCATGGCTTTTGATGTCAAAGATGGTATGGATGTCGATACCAGTGATGGGGTTTTAATTGAAGACCATTTCTTGGAGATGCTCACTGAAAAGCAGCTATTTGAAATTTATGCCAACTCCCATGATGAGGACGACGAACAAAACAGGCCGCTAAAAGAAACGCTATCAGATTCAGAGCTTCAGGAGTACTTTCGAGATGATTGCTCATTCATGTACTTTCGCCTTGCCGAGCCTCATGCAAACAAACCGCTGAAAGAAGTATTGGCTCTTATACGACAGTACTCGTTTTGGATGCCGCAATATATTTGGCTTCAAGGTCATCTTATTGATACTTATCATTTGCCAGCGGAAGACGAGAATGGCAATACCGTTGGCGTAAGGTTTTAGCTCTACAAGATGAGGCCTAACTGGCCTCATATCTTCTTCTGCAAGTGGCTTAATGCCAACCCTGCCATCAATGCCAAGCCGATGATCATCGACGGTAGAACCACCGGTGGAATAGCCAACGGGGCGAACAATCCCATAAACAGTAAGATGACGCCTGAACCCAGAATTATCATGCTATAGCGGTGAATGATAGGGCTCGAAAAATCAAAGGTTGTCTTCTTAATCTTCCAGGTCATCAAGCCATCCCACAACGCCGGTAACATGAGAATAAGCGCAAAGGGCAACCAGACCATCAGCAACGCAAATCGAGTGAACACTTGGTACAACACATCAAAAAATGCCTGAATACGGTCTTCTACCCAGACAAACCAAAAGCCTCCCATGTTCTCCATCCCTTTAGAGCGCAGTCGCTGCTCTTCAGTGGGGATTAGAAAATCACGCACAGATTGCTCCATCTGCGTATCCACAACCCATGACTGATACCAGCGATGGCTAGTTTGACCAATCCAATAGCTTGTTTGTGCGCCCAATTGATTTTGGATCATCTGCTTCTCTTTACTAATAACCCGGCCAGTCCAATCACCGGGCACTAACACGCCAATGGCAATAATCTCCAGCATCAGTGCCAGACACAGCAGCCAAACCGACTTATGCTTGCTCATGCCAAACATCCTCTTCTACTCGCGCCAGCATGGCTGCAACGGTAGGCGTCATAATCCGGGCTTTAATCACTTGTTGAAGCCGCTTTGTCGTCGTATGACCACTTTCATAACGCACATCGATGCGTCCTTCAGCTAAATACGCCATCCGATTTGGACGATTACGCATCCAGGTGTGGAAATAGACACCATCCACAGCGGCCCACTCGAAATGGTCAGGATCACGCAGGCGAATCCCCGTTAAAGCACTGGCGGCAGTCCAAGTCAGTGCCTCAATGAAATGCCACAGGCGCACACTGTCATCATCACAACTGACTTCTTCATAACTGCCCAAGCCATTACACAGACACAAATCAAAGATGGAATGGCCATCTAACTTGAGCGCATCTGTTAAATAGTCCGCCAAACAGTGCACTGAAGCCAAAGCATGAGGCCAGTCGGTTTCAAGTAGTCTTAAGGTTTCCTTGAACTGGGAGTTATGTTGCTGCCACTGAGCGAGCATTTCTTTACTGGTAAGTGTTGTCATTTTCAGACAGACAGAATGATGCATACAGACTCCTTATGCTGCCTGTGTAGAGCTGGTTAAAATAGGAATGCGGCCTTTGATCACGCGGCCACCTGAAAGCTTGGCGATGTACTCAAGGTTAGGGAGCTGGCCTAATAACTGCGGTGGAAACATATCGCCTTCTTCCTCCATCAAGCGTTCGCCATGATTGCCGGTAAACAACGCGGGGCTGTCCGAGTTGGACGACATACCTTGAGTTTGCATGATGTACTGCAACCGAGTCTTAGGCAGATTGTCGGTAATGTACTGCTGCGTTTCGGCATCCATCACCCGAAGGGCTATCAGGTTGTTGATGTTACCTAACACCTGACGGGCCTTAGCCTCACTGCCTGTACGAGCGGCAAAGTCAGCAAAGGTCTGAGTAGCAATCACACAACGCATTTTTGCGCCACGACCTTTGTTGAGCAGTTGAATGAAGGGATCGTTGACGACTTCAGCCGCCTCATCGATGAAGATATTTACGGGACGATTTTCAACACCATAGTTATAGCGGTCACCGGCCACGGCGGTGAGATCGGATAAAAGCAACGAACCAATGGCGCTGCCAACCATGGCGTCGGTCAATGAATCCAACCCGATATAGGCCACTTGGGCATTGTTGATAATACGGCCAGAATCCGTAATTAACCGGCTGTCATCCACATCGTTTGCAATCGGTGATAGCAATGGACCTAGTTCACTTGATGTGAGCATATTGAGTACCGGCATCAGTGAGGCCACCATCTTGGAATAGTGGGTTCTGTCATGCTCAAACATACTCAATAGCCCCTCTAAATCGGTATTGGCGGCAACGGGCTGAATGCGTTCGTAGTAGAAAAGCAGCATCGCCATGGCTTGTTTAGCCAAGGTATTGGCCTTTTCGGTAAAGCGCTTGATCTCCACACTAAAGTTCGGATACACCTGCTCCCCCCAAGCCGTGACGGCTTTTACTACCAAGCCTTCTGGGCCACCTTCCAAGAATCGTCTCAGTGTTTTCAGATCAGGACGCTGTGAAGTAAGCAACAAACCTTGCACTATGTTATTCAGTGCCATTTGGCCAAAAGCTTTAAATGGATCAGCACCGGTTTCAGATGGTATTAATGCCGCAATTCGGCTGGCAATTTCAGTGCCTCGGTTAAAGTTTCTCAGGGGATTAAGACGTACTGAATGCTCTGGAAAACCCGGATGAAAATACACAAAGCGCTCAGGACTACCGGCGGCAATACAGGCTCGCTGCGCATTATCCTTAAGTTCCTTGTCTCCCTTGGGGTCAATAATAATCACGGCTTCATTGCGCAAAATGGCCTGAGTGATCATCGCATCAAAGCAACGGGTTTTTCCGGCACCGGTCGTACCGACAATTAAGGTATGCCCCTCAGTGTGTCCAACTGGTTGGTACACATCTTCTTCTTTGGGCTCGACACCATGAATCCAAGTCGAGCCCATTTGCTTGCCGTGGCCCTGGTTAAGTAAGGTTTGCTTATCCCTTTTTAGAATTTCATAAGCGCGTTGGGCATGGCGTTGGTCCCACTCAAAGCCATAACCTAACCACAATTCATCAGGATGTTTTGCCATCACCTTTTGCAAATGCGACAGCGCCATAAAAGCCAATGGTTTTCCTTTTAGTCCCTTCAGCAATTTATAAAGACGATAAGCCTCAGGCAGGCGGTACAACGCCATGCCCGAGGAAATCCCTGTCATCCACCAAAATGGCTCAGGTGGTAGCTCAGTCAGCATTTCTGCGGCAATCGCCCCAGTGGCCCCAACCAGCCAACCTGCTGCTGCCATGGCTTCATAATTCGTGCGCCAAGGCATCTCATATGCGTTTTCTTTCATTCATGCTCCGCAAATAACCGTTTGCAATCCGCTTAATTTCAAATGGATTAACGTTTAGCGTGAGCGGTAAACAGAACCGTTTCCCCCTCATCAAACTGGCATTGGTCACTGGCCGAGATCCCCCGAAGCAGTTGTCCGGCTGGAATGCCATGCTCATTGGCGACTTGGCGTAAGGTTTGAATCGTGACGCGAATACCATCGGCACTATGATCCACGTCTGGGTAATCGCCATCGGTCAGTAAGATGGGCAAATCTTTCACAAAATTAACCATCTGTTGGCGCTGTGCGTGTTTGGGGTCTGTACATGAGTTCGTATTGGGCGCAATCGGCTTTTGCTTACGCTCCGCTCTTTTGGCGGGCTCCTTTGCTTGGGCATTGGTTGTCTCAGTTCGACTCGGACGCTGTGAAGCCTCATCGTTCTGAATTACTGACACTGATTCTGCGTCTTGATTGGAAAGGTCTATCAGTGCAATTAGCCTTTTAGAAATCGATACCTTCAGCAGTAACCCTTGCTCCTGAACTCCATCATTTGTAGTCACAGTTCTGGCTTTACGCGTCAGGTTTGCCGGATCTAGTTCAAGCCAATCTAATCGACTGAGTTCAGCAAGCAGTTTTCGGGGAGCACACCAATGTCTTACGGCATCGGGATAGCGGACCAGGACTTGCTCACCAACCACAACCAGCGCGCTACTGGCCTCTGGAAGCCACGCCAAAGATTCAGGGAGATTCAATGCCTCAGCATCGTGCTGGTTTACGTTATTTGAGATAGCGCCATCATATGAATTGTTAGGCTTTTCACATTCATCACCTGGAGCATTTTCATTTGCCTGAAGGTGATTAACATCACTGGCATGACGAAGTTCATCATCTTGGTCGGACGGTTTTGTTGATGGCGACTCAGCCGAATTGCTGAGTTCAATTGATGATGACGCTTCAGACAAGTCTGGCTGCTCACTGGAGCGACTCTGTGGCTCTGCTTGTGTTTGCTGTGTTGCTTCCCACTCAGATTTGCTAAACAGTCTCACGCTACTTGGTAAATTCGAGCTGAACAATAAATCGGCCTCAGATATATGCAGCATGGGTAGCCAGATTGGCTTGCCGTCTTTGATCAGCACTTCGGGGGCAAGGCTTTCATATCGCTCATTTGAGGCGGATTTAGTAGCCAATCCTCGCTCAATGAGAATGTCCGCAAGGGTATCGGGATCTCTTGGAATGCCAGGTATTTTGTCTTTTGCCAACAGCTCAATGATGTCCTTAGCCGCGCTTTTCCAAACCAGGCAAAGATGGGTTGATTGATTCGATTTTCGTACCCAGACTCTGGCGTCTCGGTGATTGACCAACCATTGCGAACTGGCAAGTAATCGCCTCATGGCATCAAGTAGATAGCGTTCGACTGGGACACCAAGGGCATTGTCGTCAACGGAAATCCGTTGAGCTTTCAGGTCTCGCTGCACACTGGTTTGGTCAGCTTCAATGACCAGTTTAGACAGGACATGCTCGGGATCGGTATTGCCAATTGCCTCCAGCATGGCTTGCAAAATCTCAGGGCCCGGCTGGGTTAACCAGGCGAGCAACTCAGGTGTCATCACCCGGTTTAACACCAGAATTGAAAATTGCTCGTGCCGCTTGCACCGCCCGTCGCGCCAGCGAATGAAATAGCGTTCAATGCTGTTGCTTGTGGTCCACTGGGATAAGGTTTCTAAAAATGGGTTCCACTGATAGCGTCCATCTTCGTCCGTGATGGACAAGTCTGAAACGGGTTTACCAATATCGTGGAACAAACCGCCAAGAGCCGCCGCAACACGCCACCTTGGTTCCAGCTCTTTTTTTTCAACAGGTGTGCCACTGGCAACAAAGATGATCCCTTCAGCTGCTTGTGCCGCCCAGAAAGCAACTTCCAACGAATGACGTAATAAACCACCAGCACCACTGTGATGATGATGCTCAGAAGCTGGCAGCAAGTGGACATAAGCAGCCAGATGGTCAATGCAGGGCTGAATCAACCTTTGAAAATCACGCTGGTTAAAGCCAAGTACTTGGCGCAGTTTGGCAATTAGCTCGTCTTGTGTGGACTGCAAATCCTCAGGTGACGCAGCTGGCAACCCCTTCAGGAATGGCGGGTAGCGTGGAAGTTCTAGTACAAGGCTCGGTTCTATGACCTTTTTAAACAAAAACATATGTCACGATTTATGAAGTAAGAAGTCTATAGAGCAACTCTACACACTTCCAACAAAGCCTTTGCTCAGCAAGATTAAACATTTGATTATCTAACTATTCCTCAAATGAAAAATCATTGAGTTTGTAGACTAAACGTCAACATCTGGTATCATAATCGTCCTAACTAGACGATGGGGATTTCATCGCGCATGTCTTCTTCTATGACGAAAATTGGGCTACGGATCAAAGAGCTTAGATGTTCAAAAAATATAACTCAGGATCAGTTAGCAAAAACTTGTGATTTAGACCGGACCTATATCAGTAGTGTTGAAAATGGGAAGCGGAATATTTCTATCAAAGCTATAGAGGCTATCGCATCTGCACTTGATGTTTCTCTATCAGAACTATTTGAAGGAATGTAAATGGATAAAATAAATTTTGGAAACAAGCTTCCCGGCAAAACCGAGTTTGCAGGACGCCGGAGAACTACTACAAGAACCAGTGGATTCAAAAGCCATCCTGATTCAACTGGAGGCGAGCTCAAGATAGAAGAAGTCGAGAGTATTCTAGTACCCAAAGGTGAAAATGTAACGATTACATTCCAAATACCCGACCATAACTCAGGCGATATAGTTGCATTTGGGGGATGGTTTTCATGTAACGAAAACATCAAAGTTGAAGTTCTTAAAGGTGGATTTCCGAAAGAACTTCACACCGAACCAGAAGACAATAATTGGTCAAAGTTTGGGTCTATGGCGACATCTAATACCGATAGCAACGTAAATGAAACCAAAGTCATATTTAGCGCTTCAGAAAGTACTTATTTAGCCCTTTATGAAATAGGATGTGGAATTGTAGAACATAAGCATTTAGAGTGGGCTAAAGCAGAAAAGCCTGTACTTCTTAACAATATGTATCAGTTTGCGCCAGAAGCTAATTTCTACTCTATTGAAGGTGATGTTAATATTGAGTTAAGCTTTGACTCCAACGAAGTTTCCAATAAGATAATACATCTAAAATCATGCAACCGATGTGCTCGATTTCTTCCGATAAATATCAACAATGAAAGACATCACTTAAGTTTTTCCAATCACTGTGTTGCTGAACACAGAAGACCTTGCTCTCACGCAGGGTTTGGAAGGCTAAGAAATATAGAAACAGACGAGATATTGCAATTAGAGTACGGCTATCAGCTCGAATGCAGATTTTGTAAAAAATACGAAGTTAATGCTGCACATAATCCCCAACGTACAGCTGCACAAATGAAAGAAGACGGTGCAAGAAGACGAGCTTTTGAATTATTACTTACAGAAATATTTGGTAAAAGTCCGCAATTAATGTACCGAGAAAAATCTGGTGGCAACGAATTAGCTGATGATATTTGGTTAAAATTTGGCAAAAAATGCTTCAACTGCCCAACCACTATTGACTCTCCTAGAGAAATGCATTTAGACCATACTCGCCCTCTTGCACTTTTATGGCCTTTAGACGAGACAGCGACATGTCTTTGTGGATCTTGCAATTCACAAAAACGAGATCGTGCCCCTTCAGAATATTACTCAAAGTCAAAGTTAACAGAACTCTCTAGTATAACTGGTCTATCACTTACTGAACTTGAGAATCCTAGTCCAAATATTGATGCTGTGAAAACTATAGTTGAAAACTTAGATTGGCTATTTAACACATTCTGTCAAAAACCAGAGTTGCAGAAAATAAGAGATGGTAAATTAACTTCAGACCTGTTGCTAAAAGCATTGCAGAAGACAATAAACAAAACAGAGTTTGGAAGAAAAATAGATCTTCTTAAGTTATACCGAAGCCAATATAGATAAATCCAACCTCCATAGGCCATGTGCATTTAGTAAAGCGCATGGCCTTGGATATAATATCGCTAACTTATATTTAGCTCCTCTTTCTAAGAACTAGGTATTGATGCCCCTTAACACTACCTTTATCTTTTATACCGTGCTTTTCACAGTGTTCTACTGATTCAGTAAAAACATCCATTATCTCAAAGTACTTTTCAGCGAATGGAGTTAACGATTGAGCCATATCGCATTTATCACTATGGCCTAAGTGAAAAACAGCAACTCCACCAGAAACTAAAACGCGATGGCACTCACTAAAAATAAAGTCATATACATCAAAGTTACGCTTTTGAACGACTTCAACAAACGATTTAGGGTTTTCATCGAATTCAGTCTTCCCCCAACCGCAAAACCAGTATCTTAGCCAGTTAGTCATATAAAACTTAGTGCTATCGAAAAATGGAGGTGATGTAATTATCGCATTAACATTCTTTATCTCTTTAGGCCAAGAAGAAAGTATATCAGCCATATAACACTTCGACTCAGTCAGCGATAAGTTTTCCTGTTCATCGATCGACTTATATACTTTGACTCTAAGTTTTTCCATCAAGTTTTTATATACATATTCACCCGTTGGAGCATATGGTGTTATCGGATGGCTATTTCTACTAAGAGCATATGGTCTGTTTCCATGAAGAATATGCAAAAGGCATGAGAAAACTAATGGCCAGCTTTCACTTTCTGGCATAGAATTATCAAGAAAGTAATCACGAGCCAACAATATTTCAGACAATGTATCCTCGTGATAATAATCTGGAATAGACTTATTAAAACCAATATTCTTAGTATCCTCAATAGTCTTTTGACTTAGAGCCTTACCACTTCCAATATATCTCTCTAGTTCATCTAATATTTTTTCAACATCATTTCTGTTGTGCTTCTTCAATTTCGCATTTGATAGAGAGGTGGCTAACAAACCAATATCCATTCCTAATGCTATACGACCGTTTATAGCTGCCTCTAACGGTATAGTCCCTGATCCACTAAAAGGGTCTAAAACTATATCCCCTTGATTTGAAAATGATTCAACTAGATGATAGGCTAATGCCGGCTTCATCTTTCCTTGGTATGAGCAAATTGAATGCAAACTGCTACCCCAATTCCTCTTAGAATAAGGAAATGACATATGGGGCAATTGTGATTTAAATTCCTGCCATTTATTGAGCATTATTTACCCACTATTTATTATTTTTAAAAACCAATAGAAACTGCCCTAAGGAAGTTCCATCTTTAGAAGTTCTTTTTCGCAAAAGTACTTCATCATAAAGTTCAAGACCTATATCTTTAGCGATCTCAATCAATACTTTGTGAGTTGGTATATATATTTTTGAATAAATACTATCCCCAATATCAATACAGACAAGACCTCCATTGACAACTTGCTTCTTCAAACCTTCTAAAACAATCTTCATTTCCCAGAAGTATGCAGCCATCATTTTCGATATTCGCTTGTCATATGACTTCTCATAAAGATTTTCATAGAGCTCGGCAATAAACGGAAGAATATCCTTTCCTTTATCCTTAGTTACATCGTTTATACCCGATGTAACAACTTGATCTCTAAAACATCTAAGGCTTTTTTCATTTTCCAACTCTCGAATGAACCACAACTCTAACTTAGTGTTTCTAAAGTAGTTTGTTCCATTCAAATATGGAGGGCTAGTAATAACAATATCTGCATTAACAGAACTTTTATTCACCAAATCTTTAGCGTTGCTTGCAATCAAATCCAATTTGCCGACAGCCTCTGGGCAGTTTTCACAATCGACTGCCATTCGACTCAATTGCATACATACTGATTCATAAAAATCAGGCAATCCCTTTTCTAGTTCTTTTTGAGTTTTATAACGCACATCACCTGAGCGTTTTAATAGTGAACAATGAACAATACATGACATTACTGCTACTTCTACAGAAGCAGCTACAAGATCATCTTGCATCTCATCGACATAAGTTCTTAACCTTAAAACTTTGTCAAAAGCATCGTCTGTAAAGAAAATACTTTTTCCAAAACATGAATAATATCTTTTCTTCAATTCTTCTGATGGAGATAGGTTTTCAATTTCAGTAGGTAATCTTTCACTTAACTTCTTCAGGGAGGCCACCAAATTTGCTTTGCCCTTAGCATCTAATCTTGCAACAATTTCTTTGGCACTGATAACCTTCCTCAACACAGGGTTAACTTCACAATAATATGTATGAATACCCAAAAATGAACAATTTATTGGAGTAGTTCCAACTCCTGCAAATGGTTCAAGAACAACCTTCGCATTTGGAGAATATGTTTGTAATATACCTTTAACAAAAGACGATGAAAAACCTTCTAGATAAGAGTACCAATCATGTAGATACTCTCCTTTTCCACCAGAGTGGGTTGTATGCTTAGCATCTATCAAAAACTTAGGCTTTATAAGTACTTCTGGTTGCATAATTTCTCATCATTAGTCATTAGACTTTTCTAAAATTCAGTGTGATTTACTTTGATTCATTCTACCTCAATGTTGACTATAGTCAACATCATCAGTTTTTAAGTTAATTGTGTCGTTTCATTTCATACTCTCTTATCCTCCTAGATATTTCTGCCTGAGCTGGCAGTAATGGCAGTATCCCTTCAGCAATCGCGTCTGGAGCAGACTCTTGGCCACAGGACATCAAGTGCTGCCATGGTTCTTTAAGAAAGCGCTCGAACGTGATGCCAAATTCAATGATACGGGCAGAGACGAAGATTTCGCCCCAGTATTCAATGTAGGTGTCTTGGTACATGGAAAGATTCCTCTTGTTGGTTTAGCCATGAGTTCACTTTCCATTTTCCAGAGGTTTTCAAATATGCAAGGGGCTATGATAAAGCTTTAAATCGATTGCGGGCATCTTTGTGGTCATAGTGGGCATGTTCTGAACCACGATGATACAAATCATCCAGGTAAGTTTGTTCCTGCGGCAACTCGTCTTCGCTGATTTCGCGCCACCAATGTTTGTTGGCACCTTTAACACCGTCATGCCAGCGGTAACCACGTTCTTTTAAATAGTCCTTTACGTCAAACGGCGCACCAAACGCACGAACTAACACAGTTCGCCTGTCTGCTTCAGACAACAAGTTTGCAACGGACTCGGGCAACAAATGGAACAACCAGGCCATCGCCAAACAATCGGTTGCAGCTCGGTGTCCTTCATAAAACCAACCTAAGCGAAGCAGCAGGTACTCAAGCTTTCGACTTTCAAAGCCCAGTGCTTTCCAATCTATGCCGCTAGCTGAACAGGCCCAAGACAAATGGCCTAATGCGGCAAACCGCTTTTCAAAGAAAGGACGATCAAACTGTGCATTGTGCGCAACCACCAGCGGATCATCGGATAACCAACTCGCAACCAGTGCATCATCAATGCGCTGGCCTTGCACCATATCATCGGTGATACCGGTTAACTCGGTAATCAGCTTGGGGATTGGCTTGCCGGGATCTTCATACAGGCTGATCACATCAACAATCGACACAATCCGCTTAGCCGAGGGGCTGTAAAGCACCTTAACCATACCAAGCTCAATAATGGACTCGTCATCGGCAGACAGTCCGGTTGTCTCTGTATCGAGCAGCACCATTGGCTGTTCGTCACCGACGATAGGAGAAAGTTCAAGTGGCCAGGACTGCGGCTCACGCGTTAATGGAATACGCTCCAGCAATCTAAAATCTTCTGGTCTTTCTGGGATATCCGCGAGGCGCTCTAGCGGAAATGGCGCTGGGGCTCTTGTCATTGATGGTTCCTCTTCAATTCTATTGTTCGCTTTGGGTTATTTCACTGTGCCACAGGTTGTACAAAATGCACCTTGGATACCTCAGCGTTTTTTTAATCTTTCTACTGGGTGAACCCATGTATGAAGGGTTTAGCTAAGCCTTTCAGAAAGTCTTAGCTAAACCCTTTAGGTAACCCTTACCGATACCCTTTACGTATGGCTTAGCCAACCCCTTTTCAAACGGTTGCAAAAGGCTTGAACCGAGTTCGACTGAGCGTTTTAATGGTGCTCCTGACTTCGCTTTAAGCCAGTAAATTCAATACGAAGCAGAATTTTACTAACTGTTTTTAAACCCTTTGCAAAGGGTTCAACAAGCCTTGTCTGACGGTTACTTGACCCATGCGTTAACCAGTAGCAGTAACAGGATCAGTAACAGAAACAAGAGCAGTAGGCAGAAGCAGTATTGTCCAAGCCTTGCAGGCTTTGACGAGGGCGAGCGATCCCCCACATCAAGCTTTTCAACACAAAAAAGAAATCACCGACAACACAGCGTATTACTCGAACAACTACAGTTTTACCTACAATTTTACTTGTAGAAATCAGCATAGCATTAGATACTGTATAAATAAACAGTATCAATTGTAATTTTTCGAGGTTCGTCATGAGTGTCTCGCTGATAGGCCGTAGCGGCGCGCTTGCCTTCATCAAAGCCAAGCGCCTTCGTATTCCATTGTTCATGGAACGTGTTTCTGCTGGTTTTCCCTCACCAGCGCAGGATTATGTTGAGCAAACGCTCGACCTTAACGAGCTGTGCATCAAGCGACCGGCTGCAACGTTCTTTGTGCGTGTTGAAGGTGATTCAATGATTGATGCCGGGATTCATCCAGATGATATTCTGGTGGTTGATCGCTCTGTTCAAGCCGAACACGGTGACATTGTCATCGCTGGCATCCATGGTGAACTCACGGTAAAGGAGCTTCAACTAAGGCCGTGCGTCAAGCTGATCCCAAGAAACCAGGCGTATGAACCCATCCATATTCCTGAAGGGACAGAGTTAGAGATATTTGGTGTGGTCACCAATGTGGTGCGAAACATGCGCCGCAAGTCGTGACTGTCCCATGCCTGTATTCGCCTTGGTGGACTGCAACAACTTTTACGCCAGTTGTGAGAAGCTGTTTCGTCCTGATTTAAAAGATACGCCGGTTGTGGTGCTGTCCAACAATGACGGCTGTGTGGTTGCACGCTCGCGTGAAGCCAAGTCACTCGGTATTAAAATGGGCGTACCCGTTTTTCAAATCAAAGCTGAAATGCAGCGCCATGGTATTTTGGCATTCTCGTCCAACTATGCGCTGTATGCAGATTTAAGCAGTCGAGTGATGCGCACTTTGGAGGAGATGGCACCACGAGTAGAGGTTTACTCCATTGACGAAGCGTTTTTGGACTTAACCGGTATTGAGTCTGCCATATCTCTTGTCGAGTTCGGACAACAAGTGCGGGAGCGCATTGGCCACTGGATTGGGATCACCGTCTGTGTAGGCATTGCACCGACTAAAACACTCGCCAAGCTGGCTAACCATGCCGCCAAGAAATATCCCGCCACTCAAGGGGTTGTAGACCTGACCAATCCAGATCGGCAACGTCGATTGCTCGCATTAGTCCCAGTTGATGATGTTTGGGGCGTTGGTAGACGGCTTTCAAAGCGATTAAATGCTTTGGGTATCACCACAGCCCTAGGCCTAGCCAATGCCTCTCCTAGAGCCATCAGAGACCAGTTTTCAGTGGTTTTAGAGAGAACCGTCAGAGAGCTCAATGGCGAGTCGTGCATTGAGCTTGAAGATATCCCGCCAACTAAGAAACAAATCGTCTGTAGCCGTTCATTTGGCGTAAAAGTAACGCACTTTGAATTGTTACGTGAAGCTGTATGCGAATACGCTACCCGCGCCACTGAGAAGCTTCGCAAAGAACAGCAGCAAGCCAAAGTGCTGACCGTGTTCATACGTACCAGCCCCTTTAAGGACAACGAACCGCAATACAGCAACTCTGCATCGGGCGAGTTGCTGATCCCCAGTTGCGATACACGAGATTTTATCGAACTGGCCAATCACTTACTCAAGCGGATATGGAAGGATGGTTTTCGTTATGCCAAAGCGGGCGTTATGCTGTCTGATTTTTACGATCCAGGCATGTTTCAACCAGGCCTATTCGATGACGTATCGACCCGCTCTAATAGCCAGCAGTTGATGTCTGTATTGGACACCATTAATCAAAGCGGTGCCGGAAAGGTTTTCTTTGCTGGACAAGGTACGAAAAAAGATTGGTCGATGAAGCGAGAGCATTTGTCTCCCGCCTACACAACACGCTGGGACCAGTTACCACGAGTGAAGTAGACCCTGTGATTCAATAGGCATTCACTCTGCGACGTAGCATGTTGAGCTTATCAACCTGGCGTCGAATATCACTGAAGAATTCTTCTTTCTCCATGGCCAGCGCTAGCTCCCATTCTTTGGCCAAACCTTGGCAGTCCAAAAATGCGTATCTCAGCTTCGTCTTTGAAATACGCAGCCCCTTGCTAAAGACCACGCGTTTGCCTCGTTGACCGTGAAAACTGTTGATGTACCACTCAATGCCAAAGCCATACTTAAAGTCTCTGATACGGACACCAAGCAGCCCCCAATCTTTAAAGGGCGCATTCTCGCGAACCTTGTAATGGGTAACCCAAAAGTCATCAACTTCAGCTCGTGCCAGTGCTTTTAGCCTGTCCGTTTCTTGCTGAAGTAAATCTGATACCTCTGCTTTCCATTGTTCATTGACGATTTCTACCAAACCAATTTCCCCATCCAATTAACCCCAAAAGCCAAAACCACTATCCGTTTGGCTTTTGGATCGAAACGCCAAACGTAAAACTGCCGTAACAATCACTGTTTGGCGTCTCGATATAAATTAACTCGCGCAATCCCATACCTGACAAGGGATACAGGCCGATTTCACTTAAAAACGCCTAAAAAGACGTATTGCCATGAAAATACAAACCGTTTGGCAAGTTCAGGCCAGAATGCAAACGACGTTTGGCGTCTCGATTTTTTTGGCTCAGTCATTCGCCGCCAAACAGAGCCTATTCTCATACTTTTGCGAAAATGCAATAGGCAGATAGATGAAAGGATTTGTCACCTTTCTGCCCACCGCCAGTGCACCGAGTCCTGATAATGACATTTGAGTGAACCGCCAGAGCACTTGGACATACCCAAGCGTGACCAGTGCGGTTGATTGAAAACCGTTAGAGCACTTTGAGTGCACAGGAGATAAGTATGTTTGTACTAGGCGTAGATATCGGTTACTCAAACCTGAAGCTGGCAATTGGCCAATCAGGCAGTGAACCGAAAACCATTATTCTGCCTGCGGGTGCCGGTCCTGCGGATCGTATGCCGGAGCGTATCGGTGGAGGCGATGATGAAACTTGTTTGTATGTGTCTGTCGATAATGAGCGTTGGGCGGCAGGTGTGCCTGCTGGACGCCTTCAAGGCTGGGAACGAGAGCTTCACCCGGAATATCCCACCACAAAAACCTATAAGGCGCTTTTTCATGCCGCCTTGTTAATGGCTGAAACAGAATCCATCGATTTGGTTGTCACTGGATTACCGGTTTCCCAGTTTCATGAACCACAACGTAAGTCTGACCTTGTGCAGCGTTTAAAAGGTGTCCATCAAGTGACGCCTAAGCGCAGCATCACTGTTCATGACGTCAAAGTGCTGCCGCAGCCTGCCGGTGCCTATATGGATCTGGTTCAAACAGGTGGTGATTTGGGCTTAATTGAAGAAGGTCGCGTCGTCGTCATAGATCCCGGCTTCTTTTCTGTTGACTGGGTTGCCCTTGAGGCTGGAGAAATTCGCTACAGCTCCTCAGGAACCAGTCTTCAGGCTATGTCCGTGCTACTGGAAACCATTGATAAGCTGATTTCGGAAGATCATGGTGCAAAAGTCGGAATGGATCGACTTGAAAAAGCCATGAGAACCGGCGACTTGCAGGTGCTACTATTTGGAGAAAAAGTCGATATTTCACCTTATCTGAATGCTGCCATGAAAAAGGTAGCGCCTGTTGCTCTTACAGCCATGCGCCAATCCATGCGTGACGAAAGCATCAATGCGGACTTGGTATTGATCGCCGGAGGTGGAGCCTTGGCTTATAAGGAAGCGGCCAAGGAGATTTTTTCACGAAGCAAGATCATCGTCCCGGAACAGTCTGTTTTGGCGAACGTCCGAGGCTTCTGGTTTTATGGGGCCTGATCATGAGAGTTGTCGTCAACATTCCCCCAGGGAGCCACCCTGAACTGCTCAAAGAATTAGAAAAGACGCCGCCACGGGAACGCGCTGAGCGTCTGAGGATGCTGGCCACCTTTGGCTTAATTCACATGAGCCAACCCAATTTATCCACTACATCTGCACCGGTGGATGGCCATGCACCAGATGATGAAGTGACTTCTATGAGTACAGCGCCAGAACCCAAAGCAGAATCACGCAAACAATCATTAAAATCAAAACTAGGGCTGGGCTTATAACATGGCGTTATCAGTTAGCTGGCTCGATGCCAGGTTAAATAAAGAAGCAAAAGAAACCGTAGTAAAAGCTGACCGAGATGGACTAAGTGCTCGGGTCTCGCCCAAGGGCAAAATTGTTTTTCAGTTTCGTTATCGGTTCGATGGCAAGCAACAGCGGGTAGACATAGGTACTTACCCACTTATGAAGCTTGCTGAAGCCAGAAATGAGCTGGATAGGTTAAGGGCGGTACTCGACCAGGGCAGAAACCCCAAGCTCTACCTACAGCAGGAACGGGCCAAGTATTCTGCCAACCAAAGCTTCGAATCGATTTTTCGAGACTGGATAGACTCTGCCGGTAAGCAAGGGCTAAAGGAGAAAACGTGGCACTACCAAAAACGAAGCAGTGAAATATATTTGCTGCCCCGACTTGGCAAGTACCCATTAACTGACATCAATGAATTGTCCTTGCGAAACTGTCTTCGTGAGGTTTCGGAGTCGTCCCCTTCAAACACAGAACGCCTGGTGTCTGTGCTGCACAAGTTTTATGACTGGCTGATTGATGAACAAATTTTGGAAATTAACGCTGCCGCTGGGATCACAGCAAAAAAGGTTGGCGGTAAGAAAGGCAAACGAACTCGGGTGCTAAATGACAACGAGATCAGGATACTTTGGCGCTATTTACACGAGTCAAAAATCACTGAGAAGAACCGCATCTACATAAAACTGCTTCTGCTATTGGGCGGTCGCAAGGGCGAACTCATTCAAGCTGAAAAGCATCACTTTGATTTGCAATCTGCAATGTGGACAGTGCCCATAGAGATCCGCAAACAAGGTGAGAAAATTGGAGCGCCAATCATGCGACCATTGATTAGGCCTGCAATTGAGCTGATTGAATTGGCGATGCAGATGAGCAAATCAACTTACTTGTTTCCCGCGAACGGACAAGAAGATCTTGCCACAAATGGCTTTGATACCACTATTCCTAACAATGTGAAAATCTGGGCTCGCAGGTCGCTTGGTGTTGAGATGGAACATTGGTCTATGCATGATCTTCGAAGAACGATGCGAACACGAATGTCGGCCATCACGACGCAAGAAGTTGCCGAGTTGATGATTGGCCACAGCAAAAAAGGATTGGATGCTATCTACAACCAATATCAGTACCTGGATGAAATGCGTCATGCTTACGACGTTTGGTATCAACAACTAGAAACCATCATCGAGCCGACAGGCTTTCCATTCAACTGGCGTTTCGGACAGTAAGAATTTGTCGCTACCAGTAGATTGGTATTCCTAATTGTGACCATGTCAAAAACCTTCTCAATGTTGTTTTTTGACTGGTCGCTTTAAAACTAGGCTTAAGCCGCATAGCTATCACCAGGGTTTAATCTGATCATTTTTCAGCCTGAACTCTTGAGTTTCTCAGTTTGAAACCACATGTATTTTGTAGTGCTTTAGGAAGTGAAACCCTGGTTCCATTGCTGTTCTTGAATGCACAACCAGTTAGATTCAATTTATTGAGGATTCCAGATGGCGAAAGGTTCAAGTATCAACGGCAATGGCGGTAAAAATGGTGGAAATGATAGCTACACAATTACAGGGCGCGGCGAAGTAAGTCGAAAAACACTGGTTCGTGAAGTTAAGGAAGGTAAACATCCAGACACGCACATTTACAAGCGCAATGGTGTGGAGTACGCCCGAAACAATCCAAATCACGACAAGCCTGACAACATCAACGAATAATACTGTTAAGAGGTTAAGGGCTGTACTTTGCCCTTAACACTTTAAACCCTGCTCAACCTTCACTGTTCTCATACTCCTCCAAGTCTTCAATGTGCCAAAGCTTGTTTCGTGTATTTCGGTTGATACGAGGTTGAGGCAAGCTGCCATCTTTTATTCTTCGCCAGAGCGTCGTATAGCTAATGTGGTAACGAGCCATAACTTCGTAAGACGTGAGAAAAGGGGTTACTTGGTGCGCTACTGCTGTCATCTGCATTCTCCTGAAAATCAATGTAAAGCTATCATCGCCTGATTCATCACTTGTTGATGGTCAGAAAGATGCATGATTTGTTCAGAAGATCAGGTCCATACAAATGAACTTTTAGGACAGCAAGAAAGCAACCGGTAACCAACTCAACCAGCAAACAATTAGAGATAATCGCGAACGTCTTACCATCATTTCTCGATTTTCGGCATAAAAAATATAGGCAAGTTTTGGCTAAAACCCAGTAGGCACAAGGCCTACAGCTAGGTTTGTGTCATGGAATTTGGCTAAAAACGGTAAATATGGCGATTTGTACTCAAGTTTGTACACACTTTCCGAGGTTACGCTTGAACATCATTGAAA
>CAZRAM010000001.1:160319-234140 GCA_964598145.1 uncultured Pseudomonadales bacterium | reverse complement strand
ATTTGTACTCAAGTTTGTACACACTTTCCGAGGTTACGCTTGAACATCATTGAAAAGCAAAGAAACGAGAAAAAGACAAAAAGCCTTTAAATTCAGTACGTAGAGATGTGATTGTGGTGTGCAATGAAAGGTGGTTTTAAGCGTTGAAAGGCTGGGCGGCATCAGGGTGCGAAATGATAGCGAAGGTACGGCGCTTGGTAACGGCGTCGATAAATTCGGCGTTGGCCATGGTGATTTCCTGTGGAGTCCCTATTCGAACAAGCGGCGCATTATACACGAAGGATATGCGCTTGGGGTTAGCGCTAGCGCTTTTTCACTACCCAGTCCACATGCCTTACTAAGCCTTGAAATCGGACCAGTTAACGTGGGCCATTTGACGCTGAAATTCTGTCACCGACCAGGGCCAATTATTGTTGATGGTGCCGCCATCACTTTTATACCAACTGGGACAATCCTGCATCCACACAGTCCCCTGCAAGCCGGCGGTTAATTTTGCTTGATAGTTCTGTTCCGCCGCTTCTGTGACTTCAATAACACGGCGAACACCGCCCTCCAACCCGAGTAGACACTGAATCACAAAATCGCATTGAGCTTCGATCATTGCCAGGATGGAATTACTACCCAAATTGCTATTTGGACCATAGAGGGTAAAGAAATTAGGCATTCCCGCAATACACACACTGCGGTAGGCAGGCGTAGTGTTAGCCCATTTATCGTGTAAACGAAGACCGTCGCGGCCGATGACATCGATGCCGAGCAGAAAATCAGTCGCTTTGAACCCCGTGGCATAAACAATAACGTCACAGGGGTACTCCCCTTCATTGGTGACGATGCCCTCTTCATTTAAGGCAACAATAGGTGAGGTATCCAAACTCACATTAGGACGCATTAAGGCAGGATAAAAATCGTCGCATAACAAGGCACGTTTGCAGCCAATTTCATAATTAGGCGTCAGCTTTTTGCGCAGCGCTGGGTCTGTCACCTGTCTTTTCAATTGCCATGACGCCAAGGCACCCATTATTTTCTGCGCCCATTTTGCACGCCTCATGGCCGGATAAAACAATTTCTCGCCCTGATTAAACACCACCCAACGATAAAACGACTGCACGGCGGGGATGTGTTTAAACAACCAACGTTCCAGACGGGTATAGGCGCGATCTAAACGCGGCAAAAGATAGTTCGGTGTGCGTTGAAAAACTCGACAATGTGATGCTTGTTTAGCCACCTCTGGTACGAGTTGAACCGCACTCGCGGCACTTCCAATGACCCCGACGCGCAGCCCTTCTAGGTTGAGGGAGGTGTCCCACCGCGCGCTGTGAAAAGCAATGCCCTTAAATGTGTCCGCACCATCAAACGTCGGAATTGACGGGTGATTGAGTTGACCGACAGCACTGACCGCTACTGTGGCCTCCAGTTGCTCTCCCGAGGCGGTGGTGATTTGCCAATGATCATCTAACCAGTGCAACGACGTGACATCGATGCCACAGCGAATGTTGTCTTCTAAACGGTACTTTTTCACACAGCGGTGAATATAGGCTTCAATTTCGGGTTGAGTAACAAAATGACGAGACCAATCGGGGTTGGGCTCAAACGAGAAGGAATAAACACAGGTTGGCACGTCACAGGCCGCGCCGGGGTAGCGGTTAAAAAACCAAGTACCGCCAACATTTTCGGCCTTTTCAAGGATCACAAAATCCTCAATTCCAGCACGTCGTAGCTTAATGGCCATGCAGATACCTGCAAACCCCGCCCCGATTATAACGACCCTATGACGCATAACACCTCCTGATTATTTTTGAGTCTGCCACGGTCGCCATGGGCAACACAGTCAGCACAAGCTGACTGGCCTAAAATAACCTATCAAAACTCGTAAAAAGTAGAGTTTCTGGCTTGCTGAACTATAGTTAGATCGATTAAAACACGAGGCTCAACGTGAACGGATTTTTCACCCTTTCCTTGCAGGATGTATTGGCGCATAGCTACTCTTGGCCACTGGTTGCCTTGTCGTTAATCCTCGCGATCGCCGGCAGCTGCTTAGCCGTGTGGCAATCGCTTTTACTCAAGCACATTACCAACCCAGTTAGTAAGGGATATATTCGATTTTCCGGGGCTATTGCGCTCGCTAGTGGGGTGTGGAGCATGCACTTTGTCGGCATGCTAGCGTTTTCTATCACGACCCAAGTCACCTACAACATTCCCATCACTTTGCTATCTATTCTGCCGGCTTTGGTAGCTGGCTTTTGGGCTGAAAAATGGCTCGCCAATCCCAACCAAGACGCATTCAAACTTTTCACACACGCCATGGTTTTAGGGAGCGGCATTGGCTTGATGCACTACATCGGTATGGAAGCCATGGTGATGCATGCCAGCCTTTCCTACGAGCCTACAATGTTTATCTCGTCGATCTTTCTAGCGGTATTGCTGTCTGCACTCACCCTTTTCATGCTGCAGCGTATGCACAATCACGCCACATTGAGTGAAGAAAAATACATCGGCGTCGGTGGTGTAGGCTTGGGGATTGCGATCAGCAGTATGCACTACGTCGGCATGTCTGCCAGTCGTTTCAGTGGTGTCGCAGAATTCACCTCTCCCATGCCGGCTAATGACTATTTATTTCTTACCACGATGGTATTTTTAGTAGCCACGCTGACCATTGTGATCGCTTACAGCGCTAGCTTGATCAGCCGTGTTCGCCACCAAGTAGACGCCATAGCCGTGCAAGGCTATGAGATGCAAGCTATTCTCGCCCACGCCATGAGTCCGATTGTCACTACCGGCGTTAATGGACAAATACAAACCTTCAATAGTCAATTCCAACGTCTCATCGATCAAGACGACAGTTTCATCAAAGGTAAATCGATCGCACTATTCATTCCCGAACTGACAGGGCGTTTCAATTTGCACGGGCCAAGCCAATGGGAAATCGAGTGCGAGGCCAACGCGCTCGACAGCATCGACAGCCTGCAAATCAAAGCGAATCGCTTTTCACGCGGCGAAGACAATGTTTGGGTGGTCTCCATTACCGACATCACAAGCTTCAGGGAATCTGAGGGGTGGCGAGCTCAAAACGCCAATTTTGACCCACTGACCGGCGCCTTCAACCGCTTTTATTTCGATATACAAATAGCTCGAGAAATCGAACTTGCCAAGCTCAAGCATTACCCAATGTCACTACTGATCTTAGAAATCGATCATCATGAAAACATTGTCGCTAGGCACGGCAAAGAAGCGGGTGATGATGCTATTCGGCTAACCGCAGAAAGCTTACGCCACTCTATTAAACCCACCGATTATCTGTGCCGATTTGGCGGTCATAAGTTCGTCATTATCTTACCGGAATCGAACAGTAACGACGCCATTCGCTGTGCTGGTGTCATGCAAGAAAACGTAGCTAGCACACTGGCGAGCAATGCTAGTAGCGAGACGTTTAGCCTCTCTATTGGTATTTACAGTTCCGACGACCTGCAGCAAGAAACGGCGCAACGTATGCTAACCCGGGCCGACAAAGCACTGTTTGTCGCCATTACCAATGGCCGCAATCGCCACGTTTTGTATGAAGAAAACGGCGCTAATCGCGCCGCATCTTAACCCGCCCGTATAACCCCCACTATTGATTCACTGTGTTACACTGCGGCGCAATTGTGTAAGGGGTTCGCATGCTCACATTATCCAACAAATGGTTACTACCGCTGGCGATTGTCTCGACGTTGCTAATGAGCAGCGACGACTTCCTACAGCAGTGGTTGAGTAATGCCGCCAACCACGCCGAGCTAGAGTGGAACTTTGTACTGGTGATGGTGATTTTTAACCTTTGCCTTTGGATAATAAATTCACGCTGGGTTAGCAATACCGTACTCACCCTATTCATGCTGTTTAGCTTCGTGCAAATTGGCAACATTGCCTACTTTGGGCAACCCCTTAACCCCGCTGATTTGGCCAATTTGTTCAACGACCTCGGCGAAGTGTGGCAAACGGGCAGCGCTAGCTTTGCTGACAACTGGCGAGTACCACTGTTCACTTTGCTTCCCTTCGCCCTGTTGTTTTATCTGCACAATAAACTCCAATTTGCCTGTAATAATCGCTGGCGCGTGGTATGCCTCGTGTTGGTGGTCGCCATCCTAGCCTCCAAGCCCTACCGCGCAAGCTACCGCTCGATGGCATTTTTCATGCCTGGTCCAACGCGCTCCTCCTTGCACAATAGTCTCAATGCCTGGTCCTACTTCGCCATGCACATCAGCAATACTGACCGCGTGTTAGACGCTGGTCGTGTGCCACTGGAAAGCATTTCCTACCGCGACAGCCAAACCGCTCACGTATGGCTAGTGATCGCCGATTCACTGCGCGCCGATCGCATGAGTGCGTTTGGCTATTCGCGTGACACCACGCCGAATTTAAAACGCCGCGTCGAGAACGGCCAAATGCTCGCCAAACCGGGCATTGCCGCGGGGGTATCAACCATCGTGAGCTTGTCGCACATGATCAACCAAGTGGACCAACCTGCCCGCCAGAAAATGCTGTCCAACCACCACGCTAATATCTATCGTCACGCCAAAGCGCAAGGCTATCAGACGCTATGGTTATCCAGCCAAGAGTCAAAACTACTGAGTTTCTTAGGCACCAACTACATCGATGCCATCACCACCAATGAAGATGCGCCGCTGTTGTTCGCCCAAAAAGGCGACATGGGCATGATCGATATTGTTGCCCAGCAGAACTGGCAGCCGTCTAGTTTCGCGGTCATCAACTTGCGTACGGTACACAGCCCCTATGCCAGTAATTACAAGGGATTGATGGATAATCCACCCTGGCCGGACGGCGGCGAGCTCGGCCACTTTCAGCGCGAGAACAACGCCTACGACAACGCCCTAGTATTGTTGGACCAAGGCATTGAGGCCATCGTGCAAGCCTTTGAAGCACTACCCGGCGAAGGCTATCTCGTGTTTACCGGCGACCATGGCCAATTCCTGGGCGAGCAGCAACGCTGGGGACACAACCAACTCACACCCGAGGTGGTCAAGGTTCCGGTGATGGTCATGGCAAAGCACGCCCCTGAGGGTGCTCTTAATGATATTGCCCAACAACCATGGGTCAGCCATCTGGAAATAATGCACTGGCTAAGCGGCAAGATGGGTATCGACATTCGCGGCGTCGAACGTGACCCTGACCTGCACTATGTCAAAGGTTCAAAACTACTCGGCGACAACCAAATTATGGCGGTACGTGAAGCCGGCAATGAACTGCAGTATGGTCCGGTGATGCTCATCAGCCAATGGCTTGATGCGGGTGATGAATAAGGTGGCATCAGCCTCCCCGCAGGTTAGTGCGGCCTCTCTCGAGGAGCCACTTTACTACCTGTACAATATCGACACCGTTATCGCATGGGTGCGCCATCACTACGACGATATTTTTAGCCTTGAAGAACAACACCTGCTAGATACCATCCAGCAACTCGATACCGCCTGTCGCGCCACGCTCTGCCGACTCATCATGCGCCGCGGCGAGTGGTTTCGCGACGATAAGTTGAGCTACGCAGAAATAGGTGCCATCCACGCCCCATTGCAAACACTCGCTGAACACGATCTCATTCACTACCCTGCGGCGTGTCGCCTTACCGAACTGATCACACAATGTCGCGTCGCCGAGCTACAACAGCTATGGGCGATACACGGCGAGGGCACAGCTCCTAAGGGGAAAGATGCCCTACTACTACAGCTAAGCGCTCTCGACGACGGCATACCTCGGCCGTTGAATGAGTGGTGGCCAAACGCCCCCTTCAAACTCATCTCATTGCGCTGCCAAGACATCTTTGAGCTTTTAAAAATGCTTTTTTTCGGCAATGCACAGCAGGATTGGTCGGAGTTTGTGTTGACCGAGCTGGGTCACCAGCGCTACGAACAGGTCGATCTGGACGATCAACATCGCGCCTTTGCCAATCGCGCCGAGCTCGATGCGTTCAGCACCATCAGCGGTCTAGGTGAAGCACACTATTTAAACCTGCTGTCACCCGACCAAGTGCTGGAATACTTGCCCGACGAGCACGAGCAGCCCTGGCTAGAATACCGCCGTCAAAAATTGCTGTATCGCGCCGCCCACGCTATTGAACGTCAGGGCCGCAGTGAGGAAGCGCTAGCGCTGTACCGCCGCTGCCGCTATCGAGAGGCAAAAATTCGGCAACTGCGTTTGATGGAGAAAATTCGGCCGAGCGCGGTGGTCGCCAGATACGCTGGCTGGCTGAATCAGCGTGCAGCTCGCGCCGACTGGCGTGAGGCCGCCGAAAAGGTGTGGCATCGCAGTGCCCGCAAAGCCGGCCAGAACCTTGCTAAACGCCAGCGCTACAGCCCACAACTGCAACATATCTCGCTCGACAAACCCAATTACAGCGTTGAGCGTGCCAGCCGAGAACACTTCCATAGCGAAGAGCAACCTTGTTACTACGTAGAAAATGCCCTGCTGCCAGGCTTGTTTGCACTGACCTTCTGGGAAGCCTTCTACGCACCAGTACCCGGTGCCTTTTTCAACCCCTTCCAACGCCGTCCCGCCGACCTGTATCAAGAGGATTTCAGCGCACAGCGCAGCGAAATCATCGCTGCGGCTTGGCACAGCATGCAGCAACCCGACTACTCGCAACGCATACTGGCGCGCTACCGCGAAAAAGCGGGCATCGCTAACCCCTTCGCCATCTGGGGGCTGCTCAACGAAAGCCTGCTGGAGCAGGCCTTGCAATGCATCCCTGTCGAACATTTGACTGCCGTTTTCGAAAGAATGTTTAGCGATCTTCGCCAGCACAGCAGTGGCTTTCCTGATCTCATACAATTCGATCTCGCCGCCGGAACTTATCAGCTGATTGAAATTAAAGGCCCCGGGGATCGCCTGCAGGACCACCAGCTGCGATGGCTGGCCTACTTCGAGCAACACGGCATCCCCGCGGTGGTGTGCAACGTGAGCTGGCGACAAGCATGATGCGCGTTTCGGTTCGTGGCCTGTGTGAATTCACCGCCCGGCGCGGCAATTTAGATAATCGCTACACACCCGCGCCCAGCGCCGAAGATGGCCGCGTGGCCCATGCTACCGTGCAACAATCCCGCACTGGCAACTACCGTGCGGAATACCCGCTAGAGGGAACCATTGAAGGCGTGGCACTGCGCGGGCGGGCAGACGGCTATCGTGCTACCGGCGAAGACCAAATACCCCTATTAGAAGAAATAAAGTCACACCGCGGCAGCCTAGAGCGACTAAACAGTGATCGCCGCCAACTGCACTGGGCACAACTCAAGGTCTACGGCGCCCTGCTTTGTCTGCGCGATGGCCACAACGAAGTGGATTTAAACCTTTGTTACGTTGACATCGACAGCGACAGAGAGCCATCGCTCAAGCAACGCTATGGCGCGGAAGAATTAATCGCCTATGCCAAACAGCTTTGTCGAGCGTATCGAGATTGGCACAACAGCGAACAGCAACATCGAAACGCGCGCGACACTGCCCTTTTAAATATATCGTTTTGCTACTCGGAGTTTCGCCCGGGGCAACGGACACTGGCCGAAGACGCCTATAAAACGGTGGCGACGGCAAGCGTGGCAATGATCGAAGCGCCTACCGGGCTTGGCAAGACCTTGGGCGTACTCTACCCGCACTTAAATGCCATGCCGCGACACAACATCGATCGACTGTTATTGCTGAGCAACCGCAACACGGGTAAAACCCTCTGGCGCGAAGCCCTGCAACAACTAGATCCGACTAACATTAGGGTCTTGCAGCTGGATGCTCGCCACAATGCCTGCGACAACCCTGAGCTAGCCTGCCACGGCGAGAGCTGCCCACTGGCGTTGGGCTTTTTTGATCGCCTACCAGCCGCCCGCGAAGCCGCTGCTAACGCGTATTGGTTAGACACCGACGGTCTGGCCAACATCGCCGCCGAGTACGGTATTTGTCGCTACTATCTCGGCCAAGAAATGGCGCGCTGGAGCGATGTCATCATCGCCGACGTCAACCACTACTTCGACCAACAAGCACTGCTTTACGGGCTATTGCAGCAGGAAGAATGGCGCGTCACACTGTGTATTGACGAGGCGCACAACCTGATCGAGCGCGCCAGAGGCATGTATAGCGCGGCCATTCAAGAGTGGCCGACAACGCAATACGCCAAGCGCGCCCCCAGTGCTTTGAAGAGCGCGCTGGCAGGGCTCAACAAAGCGTGGCGACACATCGTTAAAGAACAAGCCAATGCCGGTGTACATTTTTTATCTTCGCCACCGGCAACCCTCGTGAGCGCCGCTCGAAAGTTTGCCAGCCAAGCGGCTGACTTCATGGTAGATCACCCAGGCGATGGCGAACTGCAGGAGTTGATGTTTAGCTATCTTAGCCTTGCCCGCCTGAGCGAACAATTTGGCGATCACAGTCTAGCCATGCTCAGCCGCGCCAATCCGCGCGGCGCCCGCACAGCACGTGGCGAGCTCGCCCTGCAGAATATTGACCCCAGCGAACATATACGAGCCCGGTGGCAAGCCTGTCACAGCGCGCTATTGTTTTCCGCCACCCTGCAACCCTTTGAATATTACCGGGACTTACTGGGCATCGAAGAGGTTGTGTTGCGAGCCATCGACAGCCCATTTCGCCGCGACCAACTGGAGCTGCGCGTGGTGAGCGATATCGATACGCGCTATCAATACCGGCGTCAATCGGTACATAGCATCGCCCAGCGCATCGCTATGCAATACTGCCGCAAACCCGGTAATTATTTAGTCTACACCCCGAGCTTTGCTTATCAACAACTGCTGCAAGAGGCCCTGGAAACACTTCCCCAAACACTACCCTTGGTGCTGCAAACGCCGGTCATGAGCGAGGCCGCTAGAGCCGAGTTTATCGATGGATTTCGTCAGCAGCGGGGGCGCATCGGTCTAGCGACGCTAGGGGGGATTTTTGGCGAGGGCATCGATTTACCGGGCGATGAACTTATCGGGGTGACGATTATCAGCCTTGGATTGCCGCCCTTTGACGATTTTCACCGTCGCGTTGAAGATTATTTTTCCCATCGTTACGGCGGCGCTAACGGCTACCGCTACACCTACCTTTTCCCGGCCATGCGCAAGGTTGTGCAAGCCGCCGGCCGACTGCTAAGAAGCCCTTCAGATCAAGGACTTATCGAACTTATCGACCCAAGATTCGAGCATGACGAGATAAAAACCCTATTACCTGCATGGTGGTTCTAAAAATTAGGACAAACCGGCGAAACCGGTCCTATTTTGTCGCCGTATAATTCAACAAAATCATTAGGAGTAAGTATATGAGCACGACTTTACGCTACACTGACAATATAACATCAGTGGAGCCCAAAAAAGTGCAAAACAATACCAGCCCTAAAAAGCGCGATGACGAGTGGACCGAGCGTCTCGAAAGAGTTGCCACTCACCGTGACCGCAAAGCTTTTGCTGAGATTTTTAGCCACTTTGGTCCACTCATCAAAGGTTTCGCACGTTTTGAAACCGCCGATAACGATGGCCAGCAATTGGCGGAAGAGCTTGTGCAAGAGGTAATGATCAAGGTATGGAACAAGGCGGCGTCTTTCGATTCAACGAAATCGGCTGCTACGACTTGGATTTATACCATGGCGCGTAACACCAAAATTGACATGTTGCGCAGAATTAACCGACAAGCGACGCAGACATTGGATGCCGACGATTACTGGCATCCGGTCGATGAGGAAACACCGGTATCACAACTCATGCGTCGTCGCACTAAAGATGTGATCCATGAAAGCCTGGCACAACTGCCCCCTGAACAGGGCGATGTGCTGAGAAAGATTTACCTCGAGGGCAAGAGTCAGTCTGAAGTTTCTGAAGACATGAACCTCCCCCTCGGTACCGTCAAGTCACGCGTTCGCCGTGCACTCGACAAGTTACAAGTGATGGTTGCACGATGAATACCCCTGTTAGTCACCACCCCAAAGAAGAGATGCTGCTTGAATTTTCTGCGGGCACCCTTGAATCAGTACCCTCAATGTGTGTTTCGGTTCACCTCCACTTTTGTGAGCGCTGCCGCGCCAAAGTGTCACAGCTCAACGAGCTTGGTGCTGAGATTTTTGCCGAGCAAAACAGCATTAGCGTTAATGACGACGCATTGGATAAGTTGTTTGCTCGTATTGATGGCGAACAACTTGCACAGGCACCATCCAATAAGCAAGATGACGGTTCTGGTTTTCCCCAACTGGTGCAGAAGCTCGTCGCTAAAACTAATGGCCCCAAGTGGAAGAAGTTAACCTCATCACTCGATGTGGCTCGCCTAGCGACTGGCCAAGACAAATTTGAAGTGGCGTTACACCGTATTTGTGCTGGCGGTAAAACGCATAACCACAGCCACAGCGGTAAAGAATATACTGTCGTGCTATCTGGTAGCTTTTCGGATGAAGATGGCATTTACAAACCAGGTGATTTCCTGATTCGACGCGCTGGAGAATCCCACCAACCTATGGGCGCTAAGAATGGCGAGTGCATTTGTTTCTCGGCGCTAGAGTCCCCTATCCGTCTTCCCGGCGTGTTGGGATGGTTGATGCGGCCTTTCTTGCGGCTACACCCCGTTTAAAAATAACCGCCTTCGGGCGGTTTTTTATTGCCTTAATTCGAATCCAGAATGACTACTACAGCGTAAAATCTTCTAAAAATTCGCACATAGCGAGGAAGTTTTATGCATCCAGCACTGTCTCAATTTATCGATCTGTATCGCCGCGACCTAGCCGGCGTCGATATGTCGATCATTGCTGACATCTACAGCGACGATATTGAGTTTGTCGACCCCGCCCACCGTATCCACGGCATCAATGCGCTGATCAAATACTTCAACGGCATGATGGCAGATTTAAGTTACTGCAAATTCGACATTCGTGAGATACACGAGCTTGAGGGTAGCGCCACGCTGTGCTGGACCATGACCATTGCCCACCCCAAGTTAAAGGGCGGCCAAAAAATTGCCGTTGAGGGCATGACCTTGGTGCGTTTTGACAAGAAAATCGATTTTCATCGCGACTACTTCGACCTTGGCGCTATGCTCTATGAACACATCCCGCTACTTGGCGGCATGGTGCGCTACCTTAAACGAGGCCTAGCCTCTTGAAACGGGTGCTGATTACCGGCGCGTCTTCGGGTATCGGTTTGCAACTGGCGATCGACTACGCACGAGATCACCACGTCATCGCATGTGGACGAGATGCTACGAAACTTAACCAGGCATTGGCGGGCGTTGAATGCCAGCAACTTTGCTTTGATGTCAGTGACCGCGACGCTGTACTAAGCGCCTGCGCCGACCTTCCCGCTCTCGACCTTGTAATTTTGAACGCAGGCACCTGCGAATACATCGACGACGTTAAACATTTCGACAGTGCATTGTTTGAGCGCGTTGTGCGCGCCAATCTGCTTGGTACCGGTTACTGTCTGGAAGGCGTAATGCCTAAAATCGTCGCCGGTGGTCAACTCGCCTTGATGAGCTCTACCGCTACCTACCTGCCTTTTTCGCGGGCACAAGCCTACGGCGCCAGCAAAGCGGGCATTGATTACTTGGCGGACAGTCTTGCGGTAGATTGCAAGCCCCTGAATATTCGCGTGAGCAATATCAAACCCTGCTTCGTCGACACCCCACTCACACAGAAAAACAACTTCGCTATGCCTGGCCGTATTACGGCGGCACAAGCGAGCGATTATATCCGTCACGGACTAGCCAAGGGTAAGCGGGAGATCGCTTTTACACCTATCTTTGTCATAGGGCTAAAACTACTACAACTGCTGCCCTTTAACGTTTGGGCTAGCCTACAAAAACAACAAGAGGAGCACGCATGAAGCGTATCGCCGTGATCGGCAGTGGCATCTCGGGAATGAGCGCCGCCTATTTGCTTAGCCAACAACACACAGTCACCCTATTCGAGGCCAACGATTATATTGGCGGCCACACCGCCACTAAAAAGGTGGGCGTGCCCAGCGGCGAGTATTTCGTCGATACAGGCTTTATTGTCTGCAACGATCGCACCTACCCCAACTTTCTGAAATTGCTTGATCGTATTGGTTTGGAAAAGCAGCCCACTGAGATGAGTTTCAGCGTTTGCCACAGCCCCAGCGGCCTAGAGTACAACGGCAATAACCTGTTAAGTTTATTTGCCCAGCGCCGCAATTGGCTCAACCCACGTTTTTACCATTTCCTTTACAGTATTGTTCGCTTTAATAAACTGGCCAAGGCGGCTCACGCCAGCGGCAACAATGCAGGTACCCTTGGCGAGTTTTTAGAGCAACACGGCTTTGGCGACTACTTTTGCCTGCATTACATTTTGCCCATGGTGGCGGCTATTTGGTCATCTTCGGTGAATGACGCGCGCATCATGCCGCTGAAATTTTTCCTCAAGTTTTTCATCAATCACGGCTTGCTCGAAATCGAAGATCGCCCTCAGTGGTATGTCATTCCTGGCGGTAGCCACACCTATATCCCACACCTGTTAGCGCCGGTACAAGATATCCGCACCAACAGCCCCGTCAGCAGTGTTCGCCGCGGCGATGAGGGTGTGGACATCACCACCCATCGCGGGGTCGAGCGTTTTGACGAGGTGGTACTGGCATGCCATTCAGACCAAGCCCTGGCCATGCTGGACGATGCTAGCGACGACGAAAAAAACGTGCTTGGCATGATGAAGTACCGTATGAATGATGTCGTTTTGCACACGGATATCGCCATGCTCCCTAAGCGACGCGCCGCGTGGGCTAGCTGGAACTACTCGCTGGCTGGCGGCGCAGACGCCCCGCCCTCCGTGACTTATGACATGAATATTCTGCAGGGTATCGACGCGCCTGAAACGTTCTGTGTCACCCTTAACAAGACCGAAGCGATCGACCCCAATAAGATCCTTGGACGCTATCGCTATGCCCACCCTGTGATGGATGAGGCGATGATCGACGCACAGGGGCAACGCGACAAAATTTGTGGTCGCAATCGTACCCATTTCTGTGGGGCTTACTGGTATAACGGCTTCCATGAAGATGGTCTGCGCAGTGCGCTAGACGTTTGCCAGCGCTTTGGGGTCAGCCTATGAATAGCGCCATTTACACCGGTATCGTCCGCCACCGCCGCTTTTCGCCGGTAGGCCACGATTTTACCTATCCGGTGTATATGCTAGCACTGGATCTAGATGAATTGGACGGCATGCAGTCACTTCGCCCTTGGTTTAACCCCAATGGCCGTGGGCTTTTAGGCTTTTCTCGGAGTGACTACCTATTTGACAAAACCACACCGATAAAACAGGCCGTGATCGATCAAGCCGTTGAACTAGGCTGTGAGCAAGCCATCGAGCGCGTGTTGATGCTTTGCCAAGTGCGCTGCCTAGGGGTGTATTTCAGCCCGGTGAATTTTTACTACTTATACGATCAGCAAGGCATGCACTCGGTACTGGCCGAGGTCAACAACACCCCTTGGGGCGAGAAGCACTGCTACCTCATCCCCGCTCACGAGCCCGACTTTGAACATCCCAAGGCTTTCCACGTATCGCCCTTTATGAATCTGGATATGAATTACCGCTGGGCCATAGAACCACCGGCGGACAAATTGCGTATTCACATAGAGAACTGGCGAGAAGATAAACTGTTTGATGCCACCTTGACCCTACAGCGTCGCGAATTTTGCCCACAGCAATTACGCCGCACCCTGCGTCAATGGCCGGCGATGTCGCTGAGCATCGTCAAAGGCATCTATTGGCAGGCGTTGAGATTGTTTCTCAAAGCCGTTCCCTTTCAACCCCATCCAGGGAGATAACTATGGAATTCGTCGCAACGAGCCAACCCAGCAGTTGGTTACAACGTACCGCAAAGCGCAAGGTATTGGACGTTCTTGCCCATATCGAACACGGTCATGTCACCCTGCATGAGGATGGCCGCAGTCAAGCCTTTGGCGCTGCTGACGCCGATTTACACGCCAACATCTATATAGAAGATCCCGCGTTTTACTGGGCGATCTTATCTGGCGGCAGTATCGGCGCCGCAGAAGCATACGTGGAAGGTCTGTGGCGCTGCGACAACCTCACAGCGGTCATTCAAATCTTCGCCCGCGCCATGAACGTGGTCGATAAACTAGAAGCAGGCTTTGCCTGGCTGCGTATGCCGATCGAGAAAATGCGCCATCTGGGTAACCGCAACAGCAAGACAGGAAGCCGCACCAATATCGCCGCGCACTATGATCTGGGTAATGACATGTACCAAACCTTCCTAGATCCGCACATGCAGTACTCGTCGGCGATCTTCCCCCACGGTGATGCGACCTTAGATCAGGCTCAGGAACACAAACTGCAAGTCATTTGCGACCAGCTCGAGCTACAGGCTAGCGATCACTTGGTTGAAATTGGCACCGGTTGGGGCGGACTGGCCTGCTACGCCGCCAAACACTATGGCTGCAAGGTCACCACCACGACCCTATCCAAAGAACAGTTGGTCATCGCCAAGCAACGCGCCGCTGACGAAGGTGTAGCAGACAAGATTGAATTTTTGTTGACCGACTATCGTGACATGCAAGGGCGCTACGACAAGTTGGTGTCTATCGAAATGATCGAAGCGGTGGGTCACGAGTACCTGGGCGGCTACTTTGCCAAGCTCAACGACCTGCTTAAACCCGGCGGAAAAATGTTGATTCAAGCGATCACCATCGCGGATCAGCGCTACGACGCCTATCGCAAAGGGGTGGATTTCATCCAACGCTATATCTTCCCCGGAGGCTGCCTACCCTCGCTGAGTGAGATGCTTAAGCATATCAAGCAGCGCACACAACTGAACGTCACGCAGCTCAAAAGCTATGCTCGCGATTACGCCGACACCTTGTTGCATTGGGAAAAAGCTTTCACTGGCGCCAGCGCGCAGCTTACCGAGATGGGGTATAACCGCGACTTCCAACGCCTGTGGCAATTCTATTTTGCATACTGCGAAGCTGGTTTCCGCGAAGAAACCATCAATCTGGTCCATCTACAAGCGGACAAACCGCGCCATCTATGATGTTTTTTTGGGCTCAAGCGATTGGATTCCAAGCACTATGGTTCAATGCCATTCTCGGCCAGAACCAGTGGCTTCTGCTCGGCATTGCACTGTTGTTTTGTAGTGTTTTTTTTAGCCCTAAACGCCGCGATGATCTCAAACTATGGCCTCTGGCATGCATCGGATTAGCCGGCGACGCGGTACTTACACTCACCGGAATCTTTGTTTTTGAGCAGTTTCCGCTGTGGCTTGCCACCGTTTGGTTTGGTTTTGTTTTCACGTTGAACCATTCAATGCAATGGCTTCAGCGAGTAAAACTCCCGTTGCAAATCGTTATAGGAGCTATTGCGGGAACACTCAGTTACTTGGCGGGGGCGCGCCTCGGGGCGGTCGATTTACCATACGGCCAATGGATTAGCGCCATCGTATTGGCCGCTTACTGGGGGGCATTGCTACCAGGGCTATTGATGATGTCACGTCGTTTAACGACAGTAGGAGCCACATCATGAAGTTTTTAATTTTGCTCGCTGCACTCCTTTCTGCTCCGACATTCGCCATCGTGGAGGATCTCAAGCCGAGTGGCAGCGGCCAGCTGAGTTGGTTGTTTTTAGATATCTACCAAGCCACGCTGTATACCCCCAACGGGCAATACAACGACGGCGTTTATCCCAAGGCCCTTGAAATTAACTACCAGCGTAATATCGCTGCTGCTGACCTATTGAAAACCACCGAGGACGAGTGGCAAAGGCTGGAGATCGAATATACCCCCGAATGGCTAACCATGCTGTCGCAGATCTGGCCCGATGTATCTGACGGTGACCGCCTCACCATGCGGGCCGAAAATGACGATAGTGCCTCGTTTTACTTCAACAATCGCCTGCTAGGCAGCATCGAAGAACCCGGCTTTGCACGAGCCTTTTTAACCATTTGGTTGTCGCCTAACACTCGCGACAAGTCGCTGCGCGCTCAATTGATCGGAGATAACAATGCGTAAATTCTTACTGCTGTGTTTACTGGGTTTACTGGCCAGTTGCAGTACCCACATCGACGCGTACAAAGACCAGTCGCCCGCTTTTAAATTGGAAACCTTCTTCAATGGCAAGCTGCGTGCCTATGGCATGGTGCAGGATTACAGCGACCGTGTGACGCGACGCTTCAGTGTGGAAATGATTGGAACCTGGAAGGGTAATGAAGGGGTGCTTGAAGAAGACTTTGTCTACGCCGATGGCGAGGAACAACGCCGCGTATGGTACCTCAGCAAGTTAGCCGATGGTCGTTACAGTGGCCGCGCCGACGATGTCGTTGGCACCGCATTGGGGAGCATAGAAGGCTTTGCCCTGAATTGGCACTACACCCTGCAAGTACCCATTGACGGCGAAGTCATGGAATTCCAACTCGACGATTGGATGTATCTCGTTGAAGACAACCATCTTCTCAATCGTGCGACCATGAAAAAATTTGGCCTACCTGTGGCTGAGATCACGCTCTATATCGAACGTTTGGACGACTAATGCACACCGCGCTTTACTGGCTCACAAACGATCTTCGCATCGACGATAACCCGGCACTCTTGCGCGCGGCCAGCAGCGATAGGCTAATTATTAGCTATTGCCTAGACACACGTGAATTGCACCCACGCCGCTACCACCTGGCGCAATTAGGCTATGGACGCAGGCAATTTTTGTACGAGGGATTGCGCGACCTAGAGCAAAAACTCAATGCGCGTCAACAGCAGTTGCACCTTTGTTATGGCCGCAGCGGCGAAGAGTTAGCCCAACTCATTCAAGACTACGATGTGGGTCGATTAGTGTGTGCGCGCCAGACCGGCAGCGATGAGCGAGCAGTGTTAGCCAAATTGCAACGCCGCTTCCCCGATCTGGCGATTGAAGAAGTCGACAACACCACCCTGTTTTCCAGCCAAACCCTGCCCTTTACCACGGCAGAGTTACCGAATAGCTTCACGCCGTTTCGCAAAGTCGCCGAGCGCGAGGCCATCGCCCACCCACTGCCCGCCCCACAGGCCTTTCCCCCGCCCGCCTTCAGTAGCGACAACGACGTTATCTGGGCAATGCTCAAGCCACCAAGCAATCTAGTTGAGCCCATGTTTCGCGGCGGCAGCGATGCCGCCCAGCAGCACATGGAGGCCTACTTCAGTAGCGAACACCCGCAAATTTACAAAGACGTTCGTAACGCATTAGACGGCTGGGACAACAGCAGTAAGTTTTCGGGCTGGCTCAATCAGGGCAGTTTGTCGCCTCGACAGTTGTTCCATCGCCTGCAGCGCTATGAGCGCGAAGTAGTCGCCAACGAGTCCACTTATTGGTTGTTCTTTGAGCTGCTGTGGCGCGAATACTTTCAATGGTTGGCGCTACGCCTCGGCAGCGACCTGTACCGTTTTGGCGGCATGCGCCAGCCACAGCGCAACCCGGGGTGTTTCTACCCCGAGCGCTACCGCCGCTGGTGTGCGGGTAATACCCCCTACCCCCTGGTCAATGCCTGCATGAAGCAATTGCTGCAAACCGGCTACATGTCTAATCGCGGCCGGCAAATCGTGGCGAGCTGTTTGATTCACGAATTGGGTATGGATTGGCGCTATGGTGCCGCTTGGTTTGAACACCACCTGCTCGACTACAACGTGGGCTCAAACTGGGGTAATTGGCAATACATTGCTGGCGTAGGCGCGGATCCCCGCGGTGGCCGCCACTTCAATATCGACAAGCAAACAGCCCAATACGATCCAGATGGTGCATTTGTGCAACGCTGGTCTCCCCAGCCGGTACAGAGCCAGTTGGATTCGATAGGCATCGATGACTGGCCGCTCGAATCATGACCACTGAGGTCGTTTGGTTTAAACGCGATTTGCGGCTGCGCGATCACGCCCCATTGTGCCGCGCTATCGCCAGTGGCAAGCCGGTGCTACTGATATACATTGTCGAACCCAGTCAGTTGAACGACCCGCACAACAATCTGCGCCACTGGCGTTTCATTTGGCAATCCATTCAAGATATCAACCAGCAACTCGCGCCCTTCCACAACAGCATTCACTTGCTCGCAGGCGAAGCGCTGCAAGTGCTTGCTGCCCTGCAGCAGCAATACGGCCACTTTACCCTGCACAGCCACCAGGAAGTCGGTGTCAATAGCACCTACCAACGCGATATCGATGTTGCGGCTTGGTGCCAGTCGCAGGGCATCACCTGGCATGAAGCGCCATATGCTGGCGTTATTCGCGCCGCCCGCAACCGCGACCGCTGGGACGAACACTGGCTCGACGTGATGCGCGCCGAACCCGAATGCCCGGCGCTTAATCGTATGATCGCTGCGTCTTCCCCCTCCTTTGCGAGCACTTATACGCCACCAGGCAGTTGGCAAAAACCCGATCCGCGCATGCAGGCTGGCGGGGAGACATGGGCATGGAAAACCTTGGCCTCATTTCGACGCGGACGCGGCAAAAGATTCCAGCAAGACATCAGTAAACCACTGGCCGCGCGCAAAAGTTGTTCGCGCCTGTCGCCCTATTTGGCCTGGGGCAATATCTCTATGCGCGAAACCTACCAAGCGTTTAGCCATTTAGCCACCGAACCTGGCTGGCAACGCCCCATGAATGCGGCGGTATCACGTTTGCATTGGCACTGTCATTTTATTCAAAAATTTGAAAGTGAAACGCGCATGCAGTTTGAGCCGGTCAACCGGGCCTACGGCAGTTTTCCCTTTCGCGATGATGCCGGGGTCGAAGCCGACCTCGATGCGTGGCAGCGTGGTTATACCGGGGTGCCATTGGTCGACGCCTGCATGCGCTGCGTAAATAGCACGGGCTATCTAAATTTTAGAATGCGCGCCATGTTGGTGAGTTTTTTATGCCACCACCTCAATATCGATTGGCGCCGCGGCGTACACCACTTGGCGCGTCAATTTCTGGATTTTGAGCCGGGCATTCACTACCCGCAATTTCAAATGCAGGCAGGGGTCACCGGCATTAACACCATCCGCATCTACAACCCCGTCAAGCAAGCGCAAGAACACGATCCGGACGCCTTGTTTATCAAGCAGTGGTTACCGGAGTTGCGCGATATCCCTGCCCCGCTTGTATTTGAGCCCTGGCAACTAAGCCCGATGGAACTGACAATGTATGGCTTACATCTCGGTGAGGACTACCCCCAACCCATCATCGATGTTGAGCGCGCTGCCGCGGCTGCTCGAGACCGCCTGTGGGGCTTCAGGGAGCAACTCGACGTCAAAGTTGAGGGATGGCGCATTTTAGACCGCCACGTGCGCAGAGCGAGCGCCTAGTGGCCCACAAGAAGGTTAATCTCCCCAGCAAGGTCTGTGAACACTGCCAGCGCCCCTTTGCCTGGCGCAAGAAGTGGGCGCGTGATTGGGATAATGTTAAATACTGCTCAGAGCGCTGTCGACGCAGCAAAAAGGACTCCCATGCATAAGCACTACCACACCCTTCGACTCATTTTGGGGGACCAACTTAACGCCCACCACAGCTGGTATCGCGAGGTTGATGACGGCGTGCTCTACCTAATCGCTGAGCTGCGCCAAGAAACGGACTACACCCGCCACCACGTGCAGAAAATTTGTGCCTTCTTTGCCGCCATGGGACAGTTTGCCCAAGCTCTGCAGAGCTTGGGTCACGAGGTGCTTCATCTCAGCTTGGACGAGACGCAAGACTTTGTGGATTTGCCCGCGCTACTTCAGCACACACTAGACAAGTACCAATGCCAGCACTTTGCCTACCAACGCCCCGATGAATACCGCTTGTGCGAACAACTCAGCAACTTCTGCGCGTCGCTCGCTATCCCAACGCAATGCGTCGATAGCGAGCACTTTTTGCTACCTTTTGAGGATATCCGCCGCGAGTTTAAAGCAGGCAAACACGTGCGTATGGAGTCCTTTTACCGCCGCATGCGCAAGCGCAGTCACTACTTGATGCAAGACGGCGAGCCACTTGGCGGCAAGTGGAACTACGACGCGGATAATCGCGAATCCTTCAAAGCCGCCGATCTGCAGGACATCCCAGCACCGCTGGTGTTTAGCAACGACGTGAGCGACATCTTGGCGCGCCTTGAACGCCATGGTGTCGACCATTTTGGGCGCCCGCAAGACCACTTGCTCTGGCCGACTACCCGCCGCCAATCACTGCAGCTACTGGAGTATTTTTGCCAGCAGTGCCTGCCCCTGTTTGGCAAATACCAAGATGCTATGACGCAGCACAGCGACCACGCGTGGAGCCTCTACCACTCGCGCTTAAGCTTTGCGATGAACAGCAAAATGATTTCCCCGGCACAGGTGGTGGAGACCGCCATTGCCGAATACCACGCCCGGCCCCACGCCATCAACTTAGCCCAGATTGAGGGCTTTGTTCGTCAAATCATCGGCTGGCGAGAATACGTGCGCGGTATGTACTGGATCAATATGCCCGACTACGCCGAGCGTAATGCGCTTGAGGCCAGTCGCCCATTACCGTCGTGGTTCTGGGATGGCAATACCAAGATGGCCTGCTGTCGCGCCGCTATTGAGCAATCGCTCGACACCAGCTACGCCCATCACATCCAACGCTTGATGGTCACGGGAAACTTTGCCCTGTTAGCTGGCCTGCACCCTGACGAAGTGGACCAGTGGTATCTCGGCATATACATCGACGCCCACGAGTGGGTAGAAATGCCAAACACACGCGGCATGTCACTGTCCGCTGATGGTGGTTTGATCGCTACCAAACCCTACGCTTCAAGCGGCAACTACATCAACAAAATGAGCGATTACTGCAAGGGCTGTCACTATAACGTCAAAGATCGCACTGGCGAGCGTGCCTGCCCTTTCAACGCGCTCTACTGGGATTTCCTCGACCGCCACGCTGAACGCTTTGGGGCCAACCCGCGGATGGCCTTCCCCTACAAAAGCCTGGCCAGATTTAGCGAGCCAGATCGCGCCGCTATCCGCGAGCGAGCAGCCGACATTCTGAACACCCTCGACACACTGTGAATACGAATGTAGGTCTTTAGTGTCGGCGGCTGGCTGTGGTAACGTGGCCGCCTCTATCTTTTCAAAAGGCCGCACCATGAACTACGCCGACGAACTCGACATACAACTACGCGATACCATGGCTCGCCGTCGCCAAGACTGGCGCATGGGGGCGGTGGTTTACCAAGTACTGGTCGATCGTTTCGCACCAAGTGCTGATCTCGAGGCTAAACGCGAACTCTACCCTGCCCCTAAAACCCTCCACAGCTGGGACGAGGTGCCACGCATGGGCGTATACCTTGAAGACGAACAACTGTGGAGCCACGAAATTCAATTCTGGGGCGGTGACCTAGCCAGCTTGCGCAACAAACTTGACCACTTACAGTCTCTCAATGTCGACGTGTTGTATTTAAACCCTATCCATGTGGGCTATACCAACCACAAATACGACTCGCTAGATTTTGCTGAAGTATCACCTGAGTTTGGTAGCCGCGAAGACGTTATTGCGCTGGCCGAGGAATGCCATCGCATGGGCATGAAATTGGTTCTCGATGGGGTGTTCAACCACATGGGACAAAACGCGGCCATGTTTAAATCGGCCCATTCCGACAGCGACAGTCCCTACCGAGATTGGTTCTATTTTGGGGATCAGTATCGCGGCGGCTACCTGGCGTGGGAAGACGCACGCAACCTCCCCGAACTGAATTTAGAATGCCCCGCCGTGCAAGATTACATCTATGCCGGCGAAGATTCCGTGCTGCAAAAATACCTCCGCGACGGCGTCGATGGCTGGCGTTTGGATGTAGCCCACGACATCGGCTACCGCTTTTTAAAGGATATTACCGACGCTGCTCACCACGCCAAAAGCGATGCACTAGTTGTTGGCGAGGCATGGTGTTACCCCACCCAATGGGTGAGTGCGATGGACGGCTTGATGAACTTTAGCTTGCGCCAAGTGGTACTGAATTTATGCCGTGGCGAGCTAGACCCTCGCGTAGCACGCGACATCGTTAACGACATGCTGAGGGACTGCGACTACGAGGGTCTCTTGAAATCTTGGCTGATTCTCGACAATCACGACACCGCCCGCTTACCCAACATTTTACCCGCCAGCGCCGACCGCAAACTGGCGCAGGTACTCCACTTCACCCTGCCCGGTAGCCCCAACGTTTACTACGGTTCTGAAGTCGGTATGAGCGGTGGCGAAGACCCCGAGATGCGCGCACCGATGCGCTGGGATCGCGTTGAAGCTGGCTGTGAGGATCTCGACTGGACCAAGCGCTTAATTGCTCTTCGTCAAGCCAATCCGGCATTAAAAATTGGCGCCACGCGGACCATGGCGGCGCACCGCCTGTTTGCCTTTGAGCGCTATACCGAGTGTGTGGCTGAATCGATATTCGTAATTATCAACCCATCCGACAGCCCCGTTAGTGAAATGTTGCTGTTGCGCAATGCCAAACTAATGACCAACCGCCGCATGGATCGCCTACTTAGCAATGAGAATGAGCATGCAGAATTGAAAGTGGTAGCCGGCAGCTTACAGGTAAATCTACCCAGCAAGGGCTACATGGTGCTGCGAGCGAATACCGATGCCGTGAATGGCTACACCACCTTTAAACGGGTGGTTTAAAGCCAGCTCTCCCATGGCAGGCTGACAAAGCCCATAAAAAGCACCCAGCACGAAAAGAAGATCTTTAGCTGCCTGGCGGGCATCCAAACCGCCAGGCGCTTGGCGATAGTGCCCCCGACCACAGCCGCCGGACCGGCAAACAGAATCACATCCCACACCACATTTTGCGCCATGGCATGGTGGCCAATACCCGACCAAACACTAATGGCAGATACGCATACCGCCGAGGCCACCGCCATGGTTGGGCTAAAGCCTCGCAACAAAAGGTACAGGGCTAATATTTCGCCCACGCCAACCGACAGCCAAGCGGTAATCATTCCACCGAACAAACCAATCATAACAATGGAAATCCCATCCATCGGCGCAAGGTGACGACGTGTTTCTGGGGCTCTAAAACGCAACACACTGAACAGTAGCGAGCTACCAAGCACCAGTGAAAAAATAGCGAATAAATGCTTTAAATCACCGGGGGCTGTTATCCCGAGCCAATTGATACCGACGAGACCTGTGACGGAGCACACCGCACACAACAACGTAATCTGGGTAAAACTCGCCCAGTCCTCGGCGTGCTGCTCATCGTTGCGGGCAAAGCGTAACCACGCGAATGAGCCCGCGGTCATACCGAAACACTGGATCGCAAACGACGTGCCTACCGATTGGGCATCGCTAAACCCAAGCCATTGAAAGGCCGGAATGAATACAACACCACCGCCAGCGCCGGTTGAGTTGGCAAAGATAGCGCCGATTAATCCCATACCGGTAAATGGCGTATATTGTTGCAGCCACGCCCAATCGCCTGCTGTGATTTGGTGCACCAAAATCACCCAAGCAAAAAAAGGCAGTATGTAGGTAAAGGTATGCGGTCGCATGATAGCCCCGTAAAAGTGTTGGGCTATTGTAGGGGTGTCGGCGTTATTGTCTAGCCTTTTGATCCGTCACAGGCAGCGGGATATCGAATCTGGCGAGTTTATTGTGTCTCATCATCGAAGACAGCTCATCCACATAGTCCTGACCGCGGCTGGAGTATCTCAACAAGGCATTGACGAGCTCCAAGCCAGTAGGCGGCTGCTTGTTCGCGCGTTGTTTACTGCGCATCTGACGAAGGGTCGCGTAGGCGCGATTGGTGTTGAGGTTGTGCATGTAGCTGCGAACCGAATCCACCGGTGTCGCGAACTTGCGCACTTCGTGATTGGCATCGTCCAAACGTGCATTAGGCACCAAGCCACAACCGCGGCTAAAGCACCACTGACCGAACAGGTTATTGGCGTCCAACGCAAAACGCGACGTACCGTAAGCCGACTCATTGGCCGCCTGAGCCAACGCCAGCGAGGCGGGAATGGTGTCGACACGACGCCACAAGATCGCCAGCTGATCTTCTATGGATTCTACCTCGACATCGTATTTGTCGAGTAAACCGTTTAAAGCTCGTTGTTGTGGAGGCGTTAATCCTTCAGCGCTGATGGCGGCCAAGCGCAACTGTTGTAGCTGGAAGCGCTCGACCTTTAACTGGCTATTAATGTGCCGAACGATGGGAAGCAGATAGTCGAAAAAAGCTTCTTTACGAGCCTTACCGGCAGGAAATGCTGAAAAATCAGGCAGTTGCTCGGCGCCCTCAGGCAGAGCAACCACCGGCGGTGCAGAGGGACCTTCTTGAGGTGATTCAGCAAATAAGCTGTAGGCGCCACCCCAGGCGATGACGCCAACGATGACAAGCACACTTATGGGGGCTTTCATCAACCAATGCATCCACACTCCATCAGAGGCGTTACGCCTTCTTCACAAATTCAGATTTCAGTTTCATCGCGCCGATACCATCGATTTTGCAGTCGATATCGTGGTCGCCGTCGATCAAACGAATATTCTTTACTTTAGTACCAACTTTGACGACAAGCGAGGAACCTTTGACTTTAAGGTCCTTAATAACCGTCACGGTATCGCCGTCTTGCAATACATTGCCGTTGGCATCCTTATAGACGGGGCCGGCATCGGCACTCGCCTGCTCTTCTTCCGTCCACTCGTGAGCGCACTCAGGACAAACCAGTAAGGTACCATCGTGGTAGGTAAATTCAGATTGGCATTTGGGGCAGGCGGGGAAATCGCTCATGAAAAATCCTAATTAAAATAAAATGATGGGCACGCCGATAATCCAGCCGTGCAAGTACTGGCCAAAAACGAACCACATTGCCGTCGCCAGCAGTATGGCGAAAATGTCTCGGCCAAAAGAAATAGGCGCTGCCGGCGCGATATGCCAGTCCCGCCAAAGTACCGAGACCACCCAAACGAGAATGGCAAGGCATATAATCCACTGGTGCAAATAAGCACTGACACTGAGGTGCAGTAAGGCCCATAGCACAATGGCGAACAACAAGGGCTGTTTTAACCACGCTTTTAGGTGGGTACCCGGAACCCAACTGGCTGCGACACCAACTGCCACTAACCACATCCCATGGCCCATACCTATTCGCCAGGCGGGATCAGGCTGCCACAGAACAACTGGCGCTTGGCGAGCCTCTATCAAACCAACGCCAATACAGGCCAGTGCTAGCAACGTTAAAACAGAGTAGACGACGCGAAAAGGTACCATCCCCCATTGGGCAATAAGTGCCTCACGCTGCGCGGGAAAATGGCTTCGCAAAGAGTGCAGCGCGATAAAAATGACCAGTCCAAACAGGATGAGCCAAGCCATGAAGATTATTGCGGCGTTGGACAGTAGATGCTTTGCAGAACGCTAATAATGCGCACGGTGGAATCGCCATTGAGGCGGTAGTAAATGGTTTGCGCCACCTTGCGTGTTGCCACTAAGTCCGCTTTGCGCAGGGCTGCCAAATGCTGAGACAGGGCTGATTGGCTAATGGGTACCGCCTGATTGATTTCACTCACCGTCATTTCGCCGCCGCCAAGCAGACACAAAATCATCAAACGACTTTGGTTAGCCATGGACTTAAGCAGGTCCACCGCCTGAGTCGCGTGTTCTTGCATAATTTCGGGAGCTAAATCAGCCATATCAACATACCTTAAATTAGTGGCAGGTATAGTAGCTAATGCTAATGCTGTTTGCAACGCATCTGACCATACTCTGGCGTAGGTTGTACGCCCTCCAAAATACCGCTAAAGTGCTGCGTTTTTGCCCAATTACTAGTTAAGGAATACTATGCCACGCGTTACAGATGATGTTCGTATCAGCGCTATTAAAGAGTTGCTCCCACCCATTGCACTGCTGGAGCGTTTTCCCCTTGGCGATGAGACCGCCGAGATGATTTACCAGACCCGCCAAAATATTCACAATATTTTGCACGGCGAAGACAACCGTCTGCTGGTGATTATCGGCCCCTGCTCTATCCACGACACCGAAGCGGCCATGGACTATGCCCGTCGCCTGCTGCCCCTGCGTCAGAAATACCGCGATCAACTCGAGATCGTCATGCGCGTTTACTTTGAAAAGCCACGCACTACCGTCGGCTGGAAAGGTTTGATTAATGATCCCAACTTAGATGGCTCATTCAATATCAACGAAGGCCTTCGCAAAGCGCGCAAACTACTATTGGACTTGAACAATATTGGCATGCCTGCCTCGAGCGAGATGCTCGATATGATCACCCCGCAATACATCGCCGACCTGCTGAGCTGGGGTGCTATTGGCGCACGTACCACCGAATCACAAGTCCACCGCGAGCTCACCTCCGGCCTGTCATTCCCTGTAGGTTTCAAGAACGGCACTGACGGTACGGTAAAAATTGCCATCGACGCCATTGGCGCCGCTGTTGCGCCCCACCACTTCTTGTCAGTCACTAAATTCGGCCACTCGGCTATCGTGTCTACCAGCGGTAACCAAGACTGCCACTTAATTCTGCGCGGTGGCAAAAAGCCCAACTACAGCGCCGCCGATGTTGCCGAGTGCAAAGACGCGCTGCGCGCCGCCAAGCTGCCTGAAAAACTGATGATCGACTTCAGCCACGCCAACAGCAGCAAGCAGTTCAAGAAACAAATGGAAGTGTGCGAGGATGTCGCTGCTCAAATTGCAGGTGGCGAGAAAGCGATCTGTGGCGTCATGGTGGAAAGCCACATCAATGAAGGCCGCCAAGACTTGGTCGAAGGCGTGGCTCCCAACTACGGCCAGAGCATCACCGATGCCTGTATCGGCTGGGACGACACCGAAACCCTGCTAGCACAATTGGCAGACGCGGTCGCCAAGCGCGGTTAACAACGCAACGCCAAAATACAAAAATGGGATCTTCGGATCCCATTTTTTTTGCCATCAATCGAGAAGCGTCAGTAAGAACCCTACAACGAGAAACGGCAGGATCTTGAGGAGAGCATACATTGTGTATGTCCCTCTCAAAATCCTGCCGTGACGAAGTTAGTACTACGAAACTAGCTTTGTGGCTTAGATGTCATAACCACGTTCGTCGTGCAAAACTAGATCAAGACCAATCGTCTCTTCCTCTTCGTCCACACGTAAACCAACCATCGCATCAACCACTTTCAGCAATACATACGATACCACTGCCGTGTAAACGAAGGTCGATACTACACCGATCAGCTGAACAGTAAACTGACCGCCGATTGAATCGATGCCGTCGCTGAAGCCGTTACCGCTAAAGATACCCAGGTTCTGTGCACAGAACACACCGGCCAGCAAGGTACCCAAGATACCGCCTACACCGTGCACGGGGAAAACGTCCAACGAGTCGTCGATTTTTAGGGTATTTTTGATCCAGTTAGTGGCGAAGTAGCACACAACGCCTGCAGACAGACCGATTACCAGCGCAGCCGCAGGACCCACTGAACCAGAGGCGGGAGTAATGGTACCCAAACCAGCAACCATACCGGTCACAATACCCAATACAGAAGGCTTACCGTGGCGAACCCACTCCATGCTCATCCACGCCAGCGAACCAGCCGCAGCAGAGATGTGGGTGACCAACATGGCCATGGTGGCGCTTTCGTTTGCCGCTACAGCAGAACCTGCATTAAAGCCAAACCAGCCTACCCACAGCATACCGGCACCGGTCACGGTCATGGTCAGGTTGTGAGGCAGCATGGCCGCAGTGCCAAAGCCTTTACGGGGACCCATAACAATGGCTGCCACCAGTGCAGCAACCGCTGCGGTGATGTGAACCACAGTTCCGCCAGCGAAGTCTTGCAGGCCCATTTGGCCCAACCAGCCGCCGCCCCACACCCAGTGACATACAGGGGCGTAAACGACCAACAACCAAATGCTAGAGAAAATCAGCATGGCTGAGAAACGCATACGCTCAGCAAAACCACCCACAATCAGTGCAGGAGTAATGACTGCGAAGGTCATTTGGAAGATAGCGAACAAGGTGGTGGGAATATCGCCCGACACACTGTCCATGGTAATAGAGGCAAAGAAGATGTTGCCGAAATCGCCAATCCAAGCACCCTGCTCGACACCGTCACTACCAAAAGCGATGGTGTAACCTACCGCGAACCACAGGATAGACATTAAGCATGTCAGGGCAAAACACTGCATCAACACCGACAGGACGTTTTTAGAACGCACCAGACCAGCATAAAATAGCGACAGACCGGGAATGGTCATAAACAATACCAACGCCGTCGCGGTGATCATCCACGCCGTGTTACCGGTATCAATTTGAGCGTAAGAAGGCATAGCCACTGCCAATAGTGGCAGAGCCGAGAGCATTTTTTTGTTCATAGTTATTCCAAATTACAGAGCTTCGGGGCCCGACTCTCCGGTACGAATACGGATAGCCTGCTCCAGAGGTGTAACAAAAATCTTACCATCGCCGATTTTGCCTGAGTTGGCAGTGCTGCTGATGGCTTCAATGACTTGATCCAACAACGAGCTATCAATAGCGATTTCGATTTTTACTTTGGGGATGAAATCAACGACGTATTCTGCGCCACGGTACAACTCAGTGTGACCTTTTTGACGACCAAAGCCTTTAACTTCTTGAACGGTCATACCATGAACGCCGATGTCTGACAGCGCTTGACGGACATCATCCAACTTAAAGGGTTTAATAATGGCGGTAACCAATTTCATAAACAGTTCCTTAAATGATTTTTTGTTGAAGACCTAAAGCATAAAAGGTTTTCAAACGGCGGCCGATGACTATACTTGTTCGGCAGGGGGTCGAATTCTGTCACAGTGACAATATCGATACAAGCCGATCATGTCATTTTGGCCCGGAGGTAGTCATGAAGTTAAAACAACGCTTTTTGATCGTGCTCGGCTGGCTGGCCGTGGCGCTAGGTATCGCAGGTATTCCACTGCCAGTTCTACCTACCACCCCATTTTTACTACTAGCGGCGTGGTGTTTTGCCAAGTCTTCGCCGCGCTTTCACCGCTGGCTTATCGGACACCCTAAACTGGGACCCATCGTCAACCCTTGGCGCGAAGGCCGCGGGATTCCCCTACACGTTAAACGTCGCATACTCATTGCCATGTGGCTCAGCATGGGGCTCAGTGCGGCTATCGTAGGCAACCCCCGGGTCGCCATGATGATGCTGATCAGCGGCATCTGCGTCAGCATTTATATTGTCCGCCAACCAGAGTTTCAGGCACCGTCCTCATCGCGATGACTCAATTGCACGCGCCACATCGCGGCGTACAATCCATCTCGCTGCAATAATTCGCGATGTGTGCCCTGCTCGACGACCCTGCCCGCCTCGAGTACCACGATACAATCGGCGTCGATTACCGTCGATAGGCGGTGGGCAATCACCACACTGGTATGATCGACCGCCAAACGTTTGATCTCATGTAAAACGGCTCGCTCGGAGTGGCTATCCAGAGACGACGTCGCCTCATCAAACAGCAAAATGGACGGTTTTTTTAATACCGTCCGCGCAATGGCAACGCGCTGCTTCTCACCACCCGACAGTTTGAGTCCGCGCTCACCTACACGCGTTTGTAAGCCTTTCGGTAACGACGCCACAAAATCGCTTAAATTAGCCGTGGCTATCGCCGCCTCCACTTCAGTATCGCTAGCTTCTGGGCGCCCGTAACGCACATTTTCGAGCAAGCTATCATTAAATAGCACCGTATCCTGTGGCACCACACCCATCGCCGCACGCAGAGATTGCTGGGTCACTTGGCTGATATCCTGGCCATCGATGCGAATCGCCCCGCTGTCGGCGCGATAAAAACCACACAACAATTTCACCAATGTGGATTTGCCAGCACCGCTCGGCCCCACCACCGCGAGGGTTTGCCCCTTGCCAATGGAAAACGACACGCCATGCAGAATCGGCCGATCCGCGCGATACGCAAAATCGACGCTGTCAAAGCAGATCTCGCTATTACTCAGCTGTAAATCGCTAGCGTTGGGCACATCCTCTATGGCCGGTTGACGAGCAAGCAAATCAAACATGTGTTCGATGTTGGCCATGGCACCTTTGATTTCTCGATACACAAAGCCCAAGAAATTTAGCGGCACAAATAGCTGCACCATAAAGGCATTAATCAAGACAAAATCACCCAAGCTCATAGCTTGCTGCTCAACTTGACCCGCCGCCAGCAAAAGCATCGCTGTCATCGCCGCTGATACAATAAAAGCCTGACCAATATTGAGCGCAAACAACGACAGTCGATTCTTGCGCCGCGCCTGCTCCCAATCGGCCAAGGCGATGTCGTAGAGTTTGGCCTCGTGGTCTTCGTTGCCAAAATACTTCACCGTCTCGTAATTCAACAGACTATCGATAGCCCGCGTATTGGAATTGGAATCAGCGCGATTCATTTCGCGGATGTAGCGCGTTCGCCACTCGGTAGTTTTAAAAGAAAACACCACGTAAGCGACAATGGCCAGCACGGTGACCAGCGCAAACGAGGCGCCGTAGTTAAACAGCAAGATGCCACTCACCATGGCAATTTCAAACAAGGTTGGCGCGATATTGAACACAAAGAAGCGCAGTAAAAATCCAACACCGTTGGTGCCACGCTCGATATCACGTGACAGGCCACCGGTGCGCCGATCTAGGTGAAAATCTAGCTCCAGGGTATGGAGATGGCGAAATACCGCCAAACTTACGCGTCGCATGGCGCGCTCGGTCACACGGCCAAAAACCGTGTCGCGCAAGGCAAACTCCTTAAATGACCGCGCCAGTTTGGCGGGGATTTGATATATTGTGCCGTTAATTCAGTAATTGCGAGCACAGCTTGAAAAAATTACCTTCTAAGGCAGATCAGCGCGCCGAGATGGCCAAACAGATCGATGACTACATCGCACAGGGCGGTGAAGTTGTGCGTGTCCCTAATGGGGTGAGCGGCCGCGTATCGAGCGACGGCCCTCTGCGCAGCCATAGTTCGGTATTTGAGCCCAAGTCGGCCGAGCGCACCTTCGTTCCCGAGGTGGTCGCGGCGTTGGAGGAACGCAGCAAACAGTTAAAAGCACCTCCACCGCCTAAAAAGCGCAACCAGCCACCCAAAAAAGTGCCAGTCTACGATGATTTCGGTGAAATTCTGCGCTGGGAGTGGCGCGACTAGCGCTTGTCTCTATCCATTTTGGCCTTGGTGTACTGGGTGGCCTCCGCTTGCAGTGGATCGTCTGGCCAGTAGTGTTTGGGGTAGCGCCCTTTCATATCTTTTTTGACATCGCTGTAGGCATTTTGCCAAAAACTACTTAAATCCGCCGTCACCGCCAGTGGGCGCTGCGCGGGGGACAGCAAGTGCAGTAACACCTTTACCCTGCCCTCACCCACCGTGGGCGAACTGGGACAGCCAAACATTTCCTGCATTTTAACCGCCAATACTGGCTGCTCACCGCTGTAGTCGATGGCGATCTGGCGACCAGTGGGAACGGAGATATGGCTGGGCGCGAGGCGGTCTAACTGTTGCAGCTGTTGCCAATCTAGACGAGCTTTAAGCGCACCCAAAAGATCCACTTTCTGCAGTGCCGCTAAACTTTTCACCCCATTAAGATAGGGGCCGAGCCATTCGTCGATGGCGCCAAGTAGCCCGTCATCGCTCATGTCCGGCCACTGCCCTTCGGTAGATACACTCGCTGTGAAAAGGCAGCGCTGTTGCCACGCCAACGCTGCGTCACTCCAGGGCAGTATCCGCAAGCCTTTTTGCCGCACGTGCTCGATCAAGGCCTGCTTGACCAACAGTGGATCCACATCTGTCAGGGGTTTTGATTCGATGACTAATTCGCCCCAGCGCGTTTCGCGCTGCGATTCAAAACGGCCAGATGCTTCATTCCAATGTGCCTTATCAGCGCTTTCAAGGCCATCGCTAAGCTCGGAAAACAATTCGCTGGCCGTTAAGGCGGCGGCCAGAAAAATGCTATCGTCGCTGCGACCAGCACTGCCGCCGATATCCGCGACGACTAGATAGGGCTGCCCGTACAAATCATCCTGTGGATCAAGCCTAGCCCCTCTCCCCGATGCCAATTTGTAGTCACCACCGCCGCTGCGCCTTTGTTGTGCCACGCGGTCGGGGTAGGCTTGGGCTAACAGCACCGCATTACTCAAATCACGGTCTTTATCGGTCTGCCCAAGGCTAGACAGCAATTGTTTGGCACGGGCTTGTAATCGCTTCGCTTGCCCTTTTCCTTCTTTCAACCAGGCCATGCGTTTATCAATATCGGCTCCCGCATGGCGCAATGGGTCGCGATCTTCCAAGATAGCCGCCAACTGAGCCGCTTGTTTTGCAGCCCCCATGGCGTGGCCGCGTAGCAACATATGCCCCAGGCGAGGATGGGTAGGAATCGCCGCGAGCTTTTCGCCGTGGGGCGTTAAACGGTTATTGTGAATCGCCTGCAAACGCTTCAGTAGGTCGAGTGCACTGTTGTAGGCACTTTGCGGCGGTGCATCCAACCACTGCAAATCATTGCAATCGCTACAACCCCAAGCCAATAACTGGAGTGCCACTGACGTCAAATCGGCCTGCAGAATTTCTGGCGTATCGTGCCGCGCTAACTGCTGATGCTGTTGGGCTGTCCACAGTCGATAGCATACCCCCGGGGCCGTACGGCCCGCTCGCCCCTCCCGTTGGGTGGCCGATGCCTGGGAGATACGCTGTGCATGCAAACGACTCATACCTGTGCGGGCATCGTACATCGCTACCCGAGACCAACCGCTATCGACCACCACATTAACGCCGTCGATGGTAATACTGGATTCAGCGATATTTGTCGCCAATACAATCTTTCGCTGCCCGACAGGTGCCGGTTGAACAGCCTTGCGCTGCTCTTGCATGGATAACTGGCCGTACAGCGGCACTATATGAATATCGCTATTGCCCTCGTAGCGTGTTTGCAGTCTTGCTTGGCACAGAGAAATTTCCGCTTGGCCCGGTAAAAAAACCAATATCGAGCCTAGGTTATCAACCAGCGCACGCTGAATCGTGGCTATGACCGCATCAACCAAATCGCGGCGCTCAATCACTACCTCACTAAAGTGGCTTTCAACCGGAAACGAACGCCCTTCACTGACTACTACAGGACAATCCAGCCAGCGCTGCAGCGGCTCAACATCTAGGGTTGCCGACATCACCAATAATTTGAGGGGAGTATCCTCTCTAAACAGCTCAGCACTTTGCAAACTCAGTGCGAGCGCCACATCGCTGTCTAAGTTGCGTTCGTGAAACTCGTCAAAGATCACCATGCCAACCCCTTCAAGACTGGGATCCTCTTGTAGCATCCGCAAGAAAACACCCTCGGTGACCACTTCGAGACGGGTTCTTGACGACACCGCACTATCCTGTCGCATACGATAACCGACTGTCTCACCACAGCGCTCACCGAGTTGGCTGGCCATATACTCTGCAGCACCGCGTGCGGCAATTCGGCGCGGCTCTAACATAATGATTTTCTGGTCCGCCAGATAATCCTGTTGCAATAGCGCCAATGGCACTCGGGTCGTCTTGCCCGCGCCAGGTTCCGCTTGCAACACGCAGCGTGGCGCCTCAGCCAACGTAGCCATTAACTGGGGCAATACTTGATCAATGGGAAGATGGCTCATGGTGGCTCGTCACAAAAAAACTAGCGCTAGTGTAGCGAAGGTCAAACGCGAAAGGGAGACTTGCTTCTGTCACTAGCAAAATTGTCTATACTGCAAGCAGATGAGGAGGCGCTATGGCAGACACAGTAAGCGTAAAATTCAAGGGCGACATCGCCGCCGGGTCCTCGCCAGAAAAGGTATTAACCGCGCTGGCACAGCTGTTTAAAACGGATCCCACCAAGCTACAACATTGGATGAGCGGACAAGAGGTCATCATCAAGCGCGATATTAGCGCCGAACAAGCACAAAAATATGTCAATGCCATGGCTGTGGCAGGTGCCATCGCGATCCTTGAAACTCAGGGAGAAACACCCTCGAATAATGAAGGTATCACGGCTCCGGCTTGGGACATCGCCGCCGTTGGCAGTGACGTGCTTCGGCCCGATGAAATTCATCAACCCACTCCGGTAGATGTGGATATCAGTCAATACCGCGCACTGGATAATAGCGAACTGGTTATTGAGGAGGCGTCACTCCCCCCCGTCAGTACACCGGACACGTCGAGCTACGACGTTAACCCCCCCGGCTTATTGGTTGAGGAGCGGGAAATCGACCGCCCCACTCCGTTAAACCCTGACACTAGTCAGCTTGATGTACTGCCACCGGGCGACATCGAGAATCTAGAGGACGATCGGCCCAAAACCTCTCCGGATACCAGCCATCTAAGCCTAGAATAAATCTATTTGTAACATGAATGTTGCAATGTATGCAGATCTGTAACAGAATGCGTAAACAGACTCTTGCAACTGGTGCACACAATGAAAAGCCCATTTAGTGTCCTTTTAATCGAGGACGACCACGCGAGTACTGTTGTAGCCTCAACGATGTTGATGCAAAAAGGCTACGAAGTTATCTGCGTGGAAAATGGCAGGGATGGCCTAGAAGTTGCCCAATCGGATGGTGCAGACTTGATCGTTTTAGATCTCACCCTCCCTCTTTTCAGTGGGCAGCAATTTCTTAATGCGCGCTCGCAATGCGAGGTATTGAAAGGCATTCCGTGTATTGTGACGTCGGCTCATGCCCAACAAAGCTATATAGACGACGCCAAAAAGCTTGGCGCAAACCACTACTTCACCAAGCCACTGGATTGGCACCGTATCATTCCAATTATAGAGGATTTGCTAGCCAAGGAGCCGGCATTCGACTTGGCTAAGTCAGCCGTCTAACGTAGACTTGCGCCTCTCAACGGAGGCGCACTATGAACGAAACCACACAACCCACTACTCACGTCGGCCTGATTAGACGCCTAATGACAATTGTCTATGACAGTTTTTTGGTGTTTGCATGCTGTTTGCTGACGGGCGGTATCGTGGTCGCGATCAAGATTGCCATGACCGATAGCGCAGAGGTACAAGCCATTCGAGACAGCGGTCAACGCGCCATTAGCGCCCCTCTTGAGAGCGGCGTGCTTTTCACCGTAGGCCTACTCACGGTATTCTTTTTCTACGCTTATTTTTGGCGCAAAACCGGTCAAACCTTGGCCATGCAGGCCTGGCGCAGCAAGATCGTCAGTTCAGCAGATGGTGGCACACCGAGTTGGGCCCAGTGCACGATCCGCTTTGTCGTGGCATTTTTCTCATTGGCACTTGGCGGCCTAGGATTTCTGTGGATACTGGTCGATCGCGATAAAAAAACCTGGCATGACCGTGCCTCTGGGACCGAGTTGCAATTGCTGCCAAAACCAGCCAAGAAAAAATAAGCTAGCGGACACGACTCAACATCAAACTGCCAATCGCTATACACACCAACGCTGGGATGAGTGTGGCGTAGATTGGCGGCACACCAAATACTAAGCTGGCGGGCCCCAGCATGTCTTGGCTGGTTTGAAAGACGATGCCAAAAATGGCGCCGATGAAGATTCGAAAGCCCATGGTTACCGAACGCAACGGTCCAAATACAAAAGAGATCGCCACCAACACCAAGCCAAAGGTGCTTAACGGCTGCAGTATTTTTTTCCAAAACGCCATCACGTATTCGCCATTGTTTTGGCCCTGCTCGGCGAGATAGTTCGAATATTGCCAAAGCCCAGTCATCGGCAAACTCTCGGGGCTCATCGCCACTACCGACAATAACTCCGGCGTGACTTCAGTATCCCAACGCAATACATCGTGTTCAATTACATCGGCGCTATCGCTTTGCAGCACGGTTTCGACCACGCCTTCTAACATCCAGTGCGGCCCCTGATAGGTGGCGCGATCACTGTACATGGCCGACACCATCTGGTTGTCATCGTCAAAACGAAAGTGAGACACGCCGTACAACACACCGTTGGGTTGAACGACCGAAAAGTGCATAAAGGTATTGCCCTCTCGCGTCCACACACCGCCCGAGGTAACGAAACCACGGTCGCCATAGCGGGCCAAAGCCTTGCGGCTCTCAGCCACTTGGTCGGTCACAGGGGCGATATACTGCCCAAGCACCATACCGAATATCATCACCATGCCCACCGGTTTTAACACCGAGAACACAATTCGAAATATGGACACACCGGCGGAGCGGATCACCACCAATTCGCTGTTGGACGCCAAACTACCTAGGCCAAATAAACACCCCACCAAACTGGCAAAGGGAATATTTTCATACACCATGCCGGGAATACGAGTGACCACGTACTGCAAAGCCTGCAACACTTGATACTGCGCCTCTAGCCGCCCCAGCTGGTCAATCGTGTTAGACACCAGGTTCAAACCAACAATGACCACGAGGGTCACCACGACCGCACCGAAGATATGTTGAGCAATGTAGCGATTTAAGAGGTTCAAAACAGCCCTCAATTCCTTATTTTGATCACCGTTTGTACAGACGGCGAGACATGTCATTGTCAATTGCAACAACGCTAGATAAGCTGTCGCTATTATTACTCAAACAACCGCCAATGTCTTTGGAGAAAATATGGATTTTTCAATCAAGTACACCGACAAATTAGCGACGCAACGCAGCGACTGCCTAGTGGTGGGCGCCTACCAGGGTGGCAAATTAGGTGAACGCGGCGCACTCATAGACGAGGCCTGCGGCGGTGTGATCAGCGCTGTTCTGAAACAGGGCGACCTAAAAGGCAAGCTAGGCGACAACCTTATGCTTCACGCGCCAAACGGTCTGAAGGCCAAACGCGTCCTGCTGGTTGGCCTGGGTGAGGCCGAAAAAGCCATGGCACCCGCCGACTGCCAGAAACTTTTCACGATGATTTTCCAAGTGGTTGGCAAGTCGCCAGCCAAAGACTTGGCGGTGTGTCTTGACGCCCTGCTAGTTGAAGGCAAAGACGAAGTTTGGCAGTTGGAACAACTGGGGCGCCAAGGCGAGTACAGCCAATACCAATACACCCATACTAAGAGCGACAAAGAGCGCAAAACACAGCTAGATAATTGCGATGTGCTGTGGCATGCCAAAGTCGCCGCCGCGCACAAAAACGCGCTCGCCCTCGGTGCCGCCACCGCACGCGGCGCCAATGCTGCGCGCGAGTTAGGAAACTTGCCGGGCAACATCTGTACCCCCTCCTATCTAGCGGAGCACGCCGAGGGGTTAAGCGCTGAATTCGACAGCTTGAGCTGTAGCGTATTGGGCGAAAAGAAAATGGCGACCCTCGGTATGGGCTCACTGTTGTCGGTTGGACGCGGCAGCGCGCAAGAGTCAAAGCTGATTGTGCTTGAATACAAAGGCGCCGCCAAAAGCAAAAAGCCAGTGGTATTGGTCGGTAAAGGCATTACCTTTGATACCGGCGGTATCAGCCTGAAACCCGGTGCTGCCATGGACGAGATGAAATACGACATGTGCGGCGCAGCGTCGGTGTTGGGCACCATGCGCGCTATCGCTGAAATCGCCCCCAAAATCAATGTGGTAGCGGTCGTTGCTGCAGCGGAAAACATGCCCAGTGATTGCGCCACCAAACCCGGCGATATTGTCACCTCTATGTCGGGTAAAACTATCGAAATTCTCAACACCGACGCCGAGGGGCGCTTAGTATTGTGCGACGCGCTTACCTACGCGGAACGCTTCAAACCCGCCGCCGTAGTCGATGTGGCCACCTTAACGGGTGCCTGTATCGTAGCGTTGGGCAAGGTGGCGACTGGCCTTTACGCCAACCAACAGAGCTTGGCGGACGAGCTGTTAGCCGCAGGTGAAGATAGCTTAGACCGCGCCTGGCAAATGCCGCTTTGGAAAGACTACCAAGCACTGCTCGACTCTAACTTTGCCGACATCGCCAATATCGGTGGCCCCCACGGTGGCAGCATTACCGCGGCTTGTTTCTTGTCACGTTTTGCTGAAAACTACGATTGGGCTCACCTCGATATTGCAGGTACTGCGTGGCATAGCGGCGCCAACAAAGGCGCTACCGGCCGCCCCGTGCCCATGCTAACCCGCTTCATTTTGCAGCGAGCGGGCGCATGACGCGAATCGATTTCTACTTGCTAAAAAGCGGCGATCCGCAGGTACGCCTGCAGGTCGCCTGTCGTCTTGTGGAAAAGGCCTATCACCAACAACACCAAATTTTCATCCACTGCAGCGATGCAGCCATTGCAGCCCAACTGGATGAGATGCTGTGGAATTTGCGCGAAACAGCCTTCATCCCCCACGGCAACCTTCATGTCGACGGCGCTGACAACGCCTCGCCTATTTTGATTGGCACCAAGCCACCAGAACACAGCAACGACTTGATGATTAATCTCGACCGCGAGATCCCAGAGCATTTCGGCCGCTATACGCGTGTATTAGAATTGGTGTGTCAGGGTGATCAAGAATGGGTGGAGATTGGTCGCGCAAACTATCGCGCCTACCGAGATATTGGGTACCCTATTCACACCCACAATATCTAGTGGCGTTGGGCAATTGCCTAGCAATGCAGGACGTTTTTAGCCCCCCTGTGGGACCTTGTTTGCAGAACAAGGGAACTAGAGTTTTTTATTCCCTTTCTCTTCGAGAAAGGTCCCACAGGGGAGCAACAAGGTCCCACAGGGGTGAATACACGGCACAAAGAAGCGAACAAGGCAAAAAAAGGCAAATAAAGGACAAAAAGATGGCCAGTAAGGTCATATAAACAAGGATAACAAACCATGCCAAGCACCAAAGTTTCTCCATACAACCTGCTGATAGCGGCCTCCATCACCCTGCTAGCCGCCTGTGCAGAGCCCGTTAGCGACATCTCACAAGCCAACCTCCAACAGCGTCACAAAGCAATCATCAAGCACGACGGCTTACTCTTCAAAGACCTCAACAGCAATGGCATGGTCGACCCCTATGAAGACTGGCGCCTGCCGGCGCCAGATCGCGCGGAGGACTTAGTCACCCGCATGACGCTTGAAGAAAAAGTTGGCAGCATGATGCACTCCACCCTGCCTGTGATCGATGGGGTACTTGGTGTATCAGACAACGGTTACGATCTGGATGCCCTTAAGCAAGGTGATCTGAGCAAGCACATTACCTATTACTTAACCCGCTTAAATGGCGAACCCAATGCACTGGCCGCCCAAAACAACGCCATTCAAGCCGAGGCTGAAAAAACACGGCTGGGAATTCCTCTTTCCATCAGCACCGATCCACGCCACCACTTTCAGGACATTGTCGGCTCGTCGAGCAGTGCCTACGGCTTATCTAAGTGGCCTGAGACCATTGGTTTAGCGGCGCTGCGTGATCCAGCTACCAGCGAATACTTTGCTGCCACGGTCGCAAAGGATTATCGCAAACTCGGCATCCATATCGCACTTGGGCCGCAAGCAGACCTTGCCAGCGAACCACGTTGGTCGCGCCAAGCAGGCGCCTTTAGCAGTGATGTCGCGCTAACCCAGCAACAAGTAGCCGCCGTCGTGCGTGGCCTACAGGGCTCCAGCGAGGGCTTGACATCGGATGGCGTGTTGTCGGTGGTAAAACACTGGGTTGGCTATGGCGCAGCGGACCGTGGCTTTGATGGACATAACTCGTATGGTCGCTATGTGAAAGTGGACGCAGCAAGCATTGATACTCACATCGCCGCCTTCCAGGGCGCCTTTGAGCAACAAGTCGGAGCTGTCATGCCCACCTACGCCGTACTCAACCAGATTTCAGTTGACGGTAAGCCCATCGATGTAGGGGCTGGTTTCAGCCAGTACCTATTGCAAGACCTGCTTCGCAAACAACAAGGCTTTGACGGACTGATCATCTCCGACTGGTACATCACCCTGGATTGCAGCAAACAGTGTCGCGAACCCACCCAGAAACAAACCGAGCAAGATGTATCCATGGCCTGGGGGGTAGAAGATATCCCGCGCATCGAGCGCTTCATCCGCGGCGTTAACGCCGGCATCGATCAATTTGGCGGTGAAAACGACACCCAACCCTTAATTGATGCTGTACTTGGCGGCGCGATTGATGAGTCGCGCATCGATGCCTCTGTTAAGCGCGCACTGCTGAGCAAATTCCAACAGGGGTTGTTCGAAAACCCCTACGTGGCTGAGCAGGTGGCCGTGGATCAAGACGCTATCGATACCGCCTATCGCACTCAAGCGCGCAGTCAGGTGCTATTGCAAGGCGCCCAGTCATTACCCTTGGAAACGGGAAAAACAGTTTTCAGTGTAGGGATGGATCACAGTGTGCTGACCGCAGCGGGCTTCAATGTGGTCGAGGATATCGACAGCGCCGAGGTAGTTATCATAAGAACTAGCACGCCTTTCGAGCGACTCCACCCCTATCAATTTTTCAGCGAACTGCAAAAAGAAGGTCGGTTAAACTTCCAAGCGGGCGATGAAGCCTACGACATTTTGCAACGTGCGCCGAAGGAAAGTACGGTAGTTTTCTCGGTCTTCATGGACCGCCCCCCCATCTTAAGCGAGATCCTTGAGGACGCCGATATCGTGATTGGCAACTTTGGCGTGAGTGATGAAGCCTTTGTGGAGAGTCTCATAGGAACATTGCCCATCGAAGGGCGACTACCCTTTGAATTGCCATCGTCGATGACGGCTGTAGAAGCGCAGCATTCCGCCATTCCTGATGACAGCGACAAGCCTCTATTTCCTTTTGGCTTTGGGCAAGAGACGCCACCCAAATAAACCTTTATGCATAAAAAAGCCGGGACAAGCCCGGCTTTTCAAGCGCTAGATCTAACCGACCACTTTCTTCATCGCGTCGACAAAGTAAGGCAGGTTGTTGGTGTTCAGGCCAGCAACGTTGATGCGGCTTGAGCTCACCATGTAAATGCTGAAATCAGCCTTCAACTGCGCCACTTGCTCAGGGGTTATACCCAAGAACGAGAACATGCCATTTTCGTTGATCATGAAATCAAACGATTGAGCCACGCCAGCATCTTTCAATGAATTGGCAACCAGAGAGCGCAGACCATTGATGCGATCACACATCTCTATCAATTCACCGTGCCATACTTTGGTCAGCTCTTCAGAGGCCAAAATGGTTTCAACCACAGCGGCACCGTGATCAGGAGGCATTGACCAGATAGCGCGAGCCACAACACCCAAGTTGTCTACCGCGTTGCTAGCGGCTTGCTCGGTTTCGCTCACCACCATAGTGGCGCCTACACGCTCGCGGTACAGACCAAAGTTTTTCGAACAAGACGCCGCGACCAGCATTTCTTTCACGTTGGCGGCCATGTAACGCAGACCCGCTACGTCTTGTTCCAGACCCGCGCCAAAACCTTGGTAAGCCAAGTCGACAAAAGGTGTTGCGCCCTTCTCGTTAACTAAATCAGTCAGTTGCGTCCACTGCTCGAGTGACAAGTCGGCACCACAGGGGTTGTGACAGCAGCCGTGCACCAGCACCACATCACCGGCCACCAAGCCACTGCGCAGATCGTTCATCATACCGTCAAAATCAATCGATTTAGCCGCGGTGTCATAGTAGGTGTATTCTTTGATAGTCAGGCCAGCACCTTGAATCAAGGGAATGTGGTTGGCCCATGTGGGATTGCTTACCCATACGTTTGCGTTGCTGTTGCAGCGAGCAATCAAGCGCGACGCTAGGCTCAAGGCACCGGTACCGCCGGGGGCTTGTACCGCGCGAGCACGCTTGCTGGTCATCACCACGTGGTCTTTGCCGAACACAAGATCCAACATGCTTTGGTTAAAACCAACATTACCGGTAGGCGCCAAGTAGGTTTTGCTCGGCTGGTTTTGCAGCAAGAAAGCTTCTGCCTGTTTCACAGCGGCCAACACAGGGGTTTCGCCGGCTTCGGTTTTGTACACACCCACACCCAAGTCAATCTTGTTAGGGTTGTTGTCAGCGCGGTATTCAACCGAAAGGCTTAAGATGGCATCTGCTTTAATGGGTTGTAACTGTTCGAACATTTCGCGTGTTCCTGTGTCAAAGAAAAAATAGGTGTGAATTATCCCACGCTTTTGACGACTTGTGCAGTCTCTTTAACGTATTTGCTTGAAGTCTTTATGTAAAAAATACACACTCAAACCTCAACTAAGGAGAGTTTGTTGATATGTTCTTTCAACGTCGTATTCGTCACGCCCTGCTTGCGTTTGCACTGATTAGCAGCAGCCAGGGTTTGTCGGCCATGGAATACACCCCATTAGAGCCGACCACTACTCAAGAAATCACCACCATTGAGATCTTAGAAAAGCTGCGCATGATGCACTTTTCTAGCATCCCAATCGATGATGAATTGTCATCCAATTTATTCGACGGCTATTTAAAAGCACTAGACCCCAACCGCTCTTACTTGAGCCAGCAAGATGTCGCCGAATTCACCGAGTACCGCTTTAAGTTTGACAACATGCTCAAGCGCGGCAACCTCGATGCGGCATTTGCCATGTTTAATCGCTACCAACAGCGCTACATCGATCGCGTAGAAAAGAACATCGAACTGCTGGGCAACCTGGAAAATTTCACATTTGATAGCGAAGAAGAACTGGTTATCGATCGCTCTGACATGCCATGGTTAGAGACCGAACAGGAATTTGACGACCTATGGCGCCGCACGCTTAAGTACCAATTGTTGTCGCTGAAACTGGCCGGCAAGTCTCTCGAGGATAGTGCTGCCCAGCTGCTGCGTCGCAACAAAAACAATCTCGATCGCAGCTTGCAGATCGCCAACGAAGACGTCTATCAACTGTTCGTCAATTCACTCACGTCGCTGTACGACCCACACACGTCTTACTTCTCGCCGCGCACGTCCGAAAACTTCAATATCTCGATGCGCTTGTCGCTAGAAGGTATTGGCGCGGTATTACAGCGTGAGGATGAATACACCAAGGTGGTGCGTATTGTGAAAGGTGGTCCCGCGGATAAACAAGGTGAGTTGAAAGCCGCCGATCGGATCGTGGGCGTTGCACAGGGTGCCGACGGCGAGTTTGAAGATGTGATCGGTTGGCGTCTCGACGAAGTCGTCGACCTGGTGCGCGGCCCCAAAGATTCGATTGTGAAACTGGAGGTCATTCCCTCTGACAGCGATGAAGGCGCTCGCGAAGTCATTACCATCACCCGCAACAAGGTCAAACTCGAAGACCAAGATGCGCAGAAGAAAGTGGTTGAAACCGTCGACGCCAATGGCGACATCGTCAAGGTGGGCGTGATTCAGATCCCCGCCTTCTACATCGACTTCGAAGCACTGCGCAACGGCGACCCCGAATACAAGAGCACCACTCGCGACGTACAAAACCTGCTCAATGAAATGCTCGAGCAAGACAATATCGAAGGTTTGATCATCGATTTGCGCGGCAACGGTGGCGGCTCACTGCAAGAAGCCAACGCACTGACCGGCTTATTCATTGAAGCTGGCCCCACGGTACAAATCCGCAAGGCTAGCAACCGCGTGTTGCGCCAGGGCAAACCCATCCCAACCCCCTTCTACGACGGCCCGCTGGTCGTCATGATCGACCGTTTATCGGCGTCGGCGTCGGAAATTTTTGCCGGTGCGATACAAGACTATAAGCGCGGTATCATTGTCGGCGAGCAATCGTTTGGTAAGGGCACAGTGCAATCGCTAGCACCCTTGGAATCTGGGCAACTGAAATTGACCGAGTCGAAGTTCTATCGGATCTCTGGTGAATCCACCCAACACCGCGGCGTGATCCCCGACATTCACTTCCCCGTCAGCCTGGATCACGACAAGGTCGGTGAAAGCGCTCTCGACGCAGCCCTGCCCTGGGATACCATTCGCCCAGTGCGTCACTACACCTACCAAATCGACGAGGCCACCATTGAGGCCGCGCGCATTGCCCACGACCAACGTATCGCCGCTGACCCAGACTTCGTGTTCGTGGAAAAACGCTTCGATGCCATGAAGGCTAGAGCGGAACGCAAGACTCTGCCGCTCAACGAAGAAAAACTTAAAGCACTGCGCGAGTCGGATCGCCAAGTCATGCGCGATCTTGAAAACGAGCGTCGTAAAGCCAAGGGTGAAGCGCTGTTGAGCGAAGAGGAAATCAAGGAGATGGTAGCGGCGGAAACCGAACCTGCTACGCCACCTAGCGAAGAGGAAGAAGCGGAACAGCCCGCCGATTTCTACCTTGAGGAGGCGGCCCGCATCATGGGCGACGCCTTCTTTAAAGGCGCGCCACAATTGGCCGAAAATAAAACGGCTTCGCTCTCGAGCTAAGCGTTCTTAGGTAGCTTGGCGAGGTATTTGTCTAAGCCATTGGCAAACGCCTGCCGATCCTGCGCCGATAAAGGCGCAGGGCCCCTCCCCTGAATTCCACTAGCACGCATCGTGTCGTAAAAATCACGCATATTTAACTTAGCGCCGATGTTTTGCTTGGTCAGCGGTTCTCCGCGGTTGTTGATCACCTGTGCCCCCTTGGCGATGGCATCTGAGGCTAAGGGAATGTCGTTGGTAATCACCAAGTCGCCCGCCTCACAAGCTGCCACAATGGCGTTGTCAGCCTCGTCAAAACCACCGCTAACCACGCGATAGGACAAAAACTTAGAGCCGGGTAATTGCGTAGGACGATTAGCCACAAACACCGCCGGCGTGCCGGTGCGGTTAGCGGCTTTGCAAATGATCTCTTTGATCACGTTAGGTATGGCGTCGGCGTCGATCCAAAGAGTGGCCATCAGAGCATCTCAATAATCGTTTTAGCGGCCACTAAGGGTGTCTCTTCACCCGCCATCACCTGGCGCTGTAACTCGGGAAGTAAGGCGCGAATATCTGGGTTAGCTTGAAGTTTTTGCTGCAGCAGTTCCTGAATCAAACTCTGCATCCACTCGCGGCTTTGGCGTTGCCGCTTGGCTTGAAAATGGCCGCCCTGCTCTGCCTGTTCAACATAATCGAGCAACATGGCCCAGACCGCATCAATACCCACGCTTTGCAACGCCGAACACTGTAGCACCGGCGGTGACCAAAAACTTTGCGGTGTTAGTAAATGCAGCGCGCTCTGGTAGTGGCTCTGGGTTTGCTTGGCCAAGTTGACGCTATCGCCATCAGCCTTGTTGATCACCAGTGCATCGGCCAACTCCATAATGCCCTTTTTAATACCCTGCAGCTCGTCACCAGCGTTGGGTAGCATCAGCACCATGAAAAAGTCGACCATCGCTGCTACTTGGTATTCGGACTGACCCACGCCGACGGTTTCAACGATGATGACATCGTAGCCCGCCGCCTCACACAGCAGCATGGTTTCACGCGTCTTTTGCGCCACGCCACCCAGCGATCCCTGCGAGGGAGAGGGACGAATGAAGGCGCCGTCTTGACGCGACAACACTTCCATACGGGTTTTATCGCCTAGAATACTGCCGCCCGAGATGGGAGAGCTGGGGTCGACCGCCAATACCGCAACACGCTTACCCTGCGATAATAAATACAGGCCAAAGGCTTCGATAAAGGTGGATTTACCGACCCCGGGAATGCCGGTAATACCGATACGCACGCTGTTGCCGGTGTGGGGCAACACGCGCTGTAATAATTGTTGGGCGGCGTCGCGGTCATCGCTGCGCTGACTTTCAATCAAGGTAATCGACTTGGCGAGTGCGCGCCGATTACCCTCAATTAATGCCTCGACATCGATGGCCACTGCGCCTCCTTAGCCTTGCGCCTTTTTAATGCTTTCCAGCACGTCGCGAGCCGCTAGAGGAATCTTGGTACCGGGACCAAAGATGCCCACCACACCGGCTTGATACAGGTAATCGTAGTCCTGTTTAGGAATCACACCACCCGCCACGACGATGATATCACTGGCACCTTGTTTGTTAAGCTCTTCGATCAACTGAGGTACCAGCGTTTTGTGGCCGGCCGCTTGCGAAGACACACCCACCACGTGAACATCGTTTTCGATGGCTTGCTTGGCCACTTCCTCGGGGGTTGAGAACATGGGCGACAAGTCGATGTCGAAACCGACGTCGGCGAACGCAGTGGCAATCACTTTGGCGCCGCGATCGTGGCCGTCTTGGCCCATCTTGCACACCAACATACGGGGGCGACGACCAAACTGCTCTACAAAAGCATCGATGTCACTTGCAATACCCTGCCACATATCGTCGTCCTCATAAGCGGCGCCATAGACACCCGACACGGTTTGCGCGGTGGCATTGAAACGACCTACCGCACGCTCGATGGCGTATGAAATCTCACCCACGGTCGCACGCGCACGGGTGGCTTGTACCGACAGATCCAACAAGTTGCCCTGGCCGCTTTCAGCGGCTTGGAAGATGGCTTCCAACAGAGCTTCAACGGCCGCCTCATCGCGCTCACCGCGAATGCGTCCGAGGCGATCCAGCTGTGACTGGCGCACCTTGTCGTTGTCGATCTCAAGGATATCGACCTCTTCCTCTTCGGCCAAGGTATATTTGTTAACGCCAACAATAACGTCTTCGCCGCGGTCGATGCGCGCTTGCTTACGCGCCGCTGACTCTTCGATCTTCAGCTTGGGCATGCCTGTTTCGATGGCCTTAGCCATGCCGCCCTGCTCTTCAATCTCTTCGATCAGTTGCCAAGCCTTGTCAGCGATATCCTGGGTCAGGCTTTCCATCATGTAGGAACCACCCCAAGGATCGACGACCTTGGTGATACCGGTTTCTTCTTGAATGATCAACTGGGTATTGCGTGCAATACGCGCCGAGAACTCAGTCGGCAGTGCGATCGCTTCGTCCAGCGCATTAGTGTGCAGCGACTGGGTACCGCCGAAAACCGCCGCCATCGCCTCAATGGTGGTGCGCACGATATTGTTGTAGGGATCCTGCTCGGTCAACGACCAACCCGAGGTCTGGCTGTGGGTTCGCAGCATCGATGACTTGGGATTCTGTGGGTTAAACTCACTGACAATCTTCGCCCACAACAAGCGCGCTGCGCGCAGCTTGGCTATCTCCATGTAGAAGTTCATGCCGATGCCCCAGAAGAACGACAGACGCGGTGCGAACTGGTCGATATCTAGGCCGGCAGCAATCGCGGTTCGAATGTACTCTTTGCCATCGGCGAGGGTATAGGCCAATTCGAGCGCAGCATCGGCACCGGCCTCTTGAATGTGGTAACCCGAAATCGAGATAGTATTGAACTTGGGCATGTGCTGCGAAGCATAGGCGATGATGTCGCCAATGATCCGCATCGAGGGTGCGGGAGGATAGATATACGTGTTGCGCACCATGAACTCTTTCAGAATGTCGTTCTGAATAGTGCCCGACAATTGGTCTTGGCTAACGCCCTGCTCTTCAGCGGCGACGATATAACCCGCCAATACCGGTAGCACCGCACCGTTCATGGTCATCGAGACCGATACTTTGTCGAGCGGAATACCATCGAACAGGATCTTCATATCTTCCACGGAATCGACAGCCACACCGGCCTTGCCGACGTCACCAGTGACGCGAGGGTGATCTGAGTCGTAGCCGCGGTGAGTGGCTAGGTCGAACGCTACCGACACACCCTGTCCGCCCGCGGCTAGCGCCTTGCGGTAGAAGGCGTTAGATTCTTCAGCGGTAGAGAAACCGGCGTATTGGCGAATAGTCCAAGGGCGACCGGCATACATGGTCGCTTGGGGACCGCGAATGTATGGCGCCATGCCGGGCATGGTATTGGTGAATTCGAGCGATTCGGTATCTTCGCGTGTATAGAGCGGCTTAACGTCGATACCTTCAGGGGTATGCCAGGTTAAATCGTCCAGTGTTTTACCGCGCATTTGCTTATTGGCAAGCTCGCGCCACTCTTCAACGCTGTGTTGTTTGGGTTTAAAATTCTCAGACATGGTAATACCTTAGTGATCTTCGCAGGGCTGATTCAATTCAATCAGCACGCCGTCGCAGCTTTTGGGGTGAATAAAGATCACCTTGCAATTGTGGGCGCCTTTACTGGGGGCGTCGGACAAAAAGACGTAGCCTTTGGCTTTTAAACGTTCGATATCGGCCTCGATATCATCAGTGCGGAAACACAGGTGGTGTAAACCACCAGGGCGTTTCTCGAGGTATTTAGCAATTGCGCCCTCGCCGTTGAGCGGGTGAACCAGTTCTATTTGAGTGGCGGGCACAGGAAAGAAGGCGGTCGATGTCTTCGCCGCTGGCACGTCTTCGGTGCCCTTAAATTCAAGCCCAAAATCATTCATAAAACGCTCGATAGCCGCGCTTAAATCGGGCACGGCAATGGCGATATGGTCTAATCCAGTAATCACTGTAAACTCCTTAGTGAGCCAGTTTAGCGAGGAAACTATCGGTCGCTTGCTGCTTGCGAGCGGCCTTGTCTTGTTCGCTTTCAACAACAATTTTTTCGTCGGGGGTTACTTTAAACAGCGGCTGCCCCTTTTTGATAATGGTACCATCGGTGTCGATCAACACCTTGTCGATAGTGCCCGCAAAAGTCGCCTTGACCTTGTTGAACATCTTCATAACCTCAACGATATAGAGCGTATCGCCGGCATTGAAGTGATCGCCTTCGTTCACGTAGACGTCCATATCCGGTGCTTCTCGCGCATAGAACATACCACCGCTGGCCGCCAAAATCTCGTCTGACTTCGCCACGGGTGGTGGCACCAATACCTTGGCCATCTTGTCCTGCAGTGCGCTGTCGGTAAGACGCTCGGGGATATTGATACTCAAGTCGTCATTCACTTTTAGCTCAAAGAAGCCCGTTTCAATGGCGATTTCAGGCAGAATCAACAGTACTTCGGTGCCTAGTCGGTAACCTGCGTGAGCCGCTTGTGCCGCTGCCCAAAGATCGGCGTCAAAGCCTGCCGGTGCACTACCGGACAGGGCTTGGCAAAGGCCGAGGTAATCCTCGATGCCGAGGCGCGACTGCAACTCGCCGTAGAAGGCCAAGGCCTCACTCAACAGCTCGTTGTCATGATCCCAAATCATATCGGCGGCGGCTTCACCTGCCACGTAATCCATGTTCAGGAAGTGGTATAAATCGGCCAGCACCTCAACCGGGTTGGCCACCCATGCCAATTTGCCATTTACGTGGTCGAAGCTGTGCTGATTAACGCTCAACCAGCCCGCCATAATGTGGGGCTGACCGCACAGAATACGCAGCAAACGCTGCAGCATGCCGGCTTTGTGGTCCAGTGCATTGGCAACCGCCGCGCGGGTGTCGTCGCTGGCACGATCTACGTGGTACTGGCGAATACGCTTGTACGCGAATTCAATATCGATGTTGTTTGCCGCTTGCTTGAGCAGGCCAACGGCCGTCAGGTAGGGCACGATAAAACGGGTCGAGGGACGCGCGTTAATACCGTTGCCGATAAACCAATTCACTAAGCCGTAGTGGAATTCTAGATTGGTAGCGAGATCTTTACCTTGCAAGGTGGTTTCGCGCAGTACGTCCGCCATGGCGCGATAGCTGTCCATGCGGTCACGGCCTGTGGTCAACAGCAACGCGATGTTCGAATCGTAGGCACCCGCCAAGTGATACTGCATAAACGAACCCGTATCGGGGTTGTGGTTACAAATGCCCTGGTCGTCACGGATTTCGCCATCGACCGGGTCAGACCAGTGTTCGATAATGCCACCGGCGTGGGGTTGTAAGGCTTGGTTGGTAGCGTTCAAACGCGCTTCAACCGAGGTGTTGTAACGCACGCGGCGCACTGGCTTGGGTACGCGCTTACCGTGGCGCGCGAGTAGCACCATCAATTCCACCAGCGAGGTCGTCACAAAGCTGTCGGCGGGGTTTTCAGGATTGCTAAACTCCAAGTCGTACACCAATTCCGTGACGCGGTGCTCTACTTGGATACGCGTATTCATTTCCATGAAGAAGTGGTTTTCATAATCGACGATACACTCGAAGGTCGATACCGAATCCAGACCTACCGCGGCACCAAACAGCGAGGCCTGCTCTTCCATGTTGCGCAGGATCTCGCGATCCTTAGCCAACGTTTTCGCTTCAGCGCTGTTGCCGGCCGCTTCGGCTACGGCCACCGCATCTGCCAACTCTTCATCGGTCACTGACACTTCAAGTAGTTTCTGCTCGTGCATTTGTAGCGAACAGTCGCGACCACCCATGGTGATACACCACTCGCCGTTGCCGACCACCTGAATTTCATTATGGCGCGTAGTTTCGATATTCAACTCGGCGAGCACGTTTTTGTTGTCGCCTACACCGTTGCACTTCACCTCTGCCAAAATCTCGCGAACCAATTCAGGCACAACAGCCGCTGCTTGTTCGATTTGCTCGGCAGGGCTACCTTGGTAGCTGGCTGGGGCAAGCAAAATACGCTGCCCTTTACCACCGCCACCAGAAATAGCTTTCAGGCGAATGCGGTTACCTTGGTATTGTTCAAACATTTTGATGACTTCGCCGCGCAGCACTTCACCCAACTCGTCGATGCTGAACAGATCGATGCCTTTCACAAAAGACGCTGACAGCACGGCTTCAGCGGCGGCGGATAACTCACCCTGCCAAGCGCTGTCGTCCACCTGCATGCCCTGCTCTGCCACTAGGGCTTGCAGAGCGGCCACGTCGGGGTATTTTTTCAACAGTGTCAGGGTTGTCGCGTTATCGACACCGGGAGTCACAGACACGCCCACCGACAGCGCAGTGCGCTTGGCTTCATCTTTCAAACCCGCGCCACGCACGGTTTGCGAACAAGGGCCGATGAAATTAAGACCGGCCTCCTCCATAGAGCGCACCATTTCTTCATCTTCAGCCATAAAGCCGTAACCGGCAAAGATAGCGTTGTAGCCGTTTTCTTTGGCGATTTGGATGATCTGACGAATGCGCTGCGTACGCTCTTCCTTCGACGCCCCGGTGTAATCGGGTACACGGTGGACGCGATTGGGGTCGGTCAATTGGCGCAACTCAGGGGCCAGTGCACTGGTGTAGGTAATCGAATCTTTTTCAGACAACAGAATGCCGTAGTTATCAATGCCCATTTCATCAAACACGTCCATCGCCTCTTTGCGAATGGGACCACGGCAGATAATCAGCGGGCGCATATCTTCGCAGGCAAAACTGCGCACCCAGGCGCTGTTCGATTGGCTCAAGCGACGATCGGCGTGAATTTTTGGGTTGTTCAGGTAGTTATTTGACACAGAAATATCCTCGTTTAATCCGTCGACGCTTAGTGGAATTCACGCTGCACGCCCTGCATGGGCTCAGCTTTGTAGTGGCGCAGATGGAAGGCCATGTTTTCACACAGCACGTCGCGTAAATCTGACGGCATAACGATTTGCGAGATCGAACCCAAACTCAAGGCTTCGTTGGGATTCATCAGTTGCTCTTCATAGCGCTGTGACAGCACTTGTTCTTCGCGCTTAGCCCATGCCAGCGCCAACTTGTCAGCTTCGGCCTGTGCTTCCGCCTCGCTCTTACCAGCGGCCACCAGCTCGGCCACCATATCAGCGGCACGCTTGGGCATTTCGCTGCGGATTTGGCGCAGTTCTTTCTTGAACACGAACTCAATACCGGCGGGACCCATTACCGCAGCGCGGGTGGTGGGCAGCGCGACGACGAGATCGGCACCGGTGGGATAGTTGTTATAGGACGCATAGGCGCCGCCAAAGGCGTTGCGCACGATCACCAAGAAACGCGGCGTGCGCAGATCAATAATCGCGTCGAGCATGGCGCGACCAGCGTGCACGATACCGTTCGATTCCTGCTCGCGACCGGGCAAGAAACCGGTGGTGTCTTCCATAAAGATAATGGGGATGTTGTACAGGTTGCAGAAACGAATGAAACGGGCATTTTTCAATGCCGCATCAATATCGATCTGGCCAGAAGCTACCGCGGAGTTGTTGGCCACAAAGCCAATCACATTGCCACCCATGCGACCCAGAGCACAAATGGTATTGCGCGCGCGCTCGGGTTGAATTTCAAGGTAATCGCCGTGGTCGCACAGCTGTTGGATCAAAATGCTGATATCAAACGGGGTGTTAAAGCCCGTGCGCGAGTTAATGGCTTTTTTAAGCAGAATATCGATATCCCAGGTTTTGCGATCGACGGGATCAGAGGTAGGCTCAAACGGCGCCAACTCGGCGTTGTTTGCCGGTAAATACGCCAAAATTTGACGTACTTTGCGAAGTGCACTCACCTCGTCGGGCACCACAAAGTCGGTCACACCGGTTTGTGAGTGCACCCCAGGGCCACCTAACTCATCGGGGGTTACCGACTCACCCAACACGCTTTTAACAACGCCGGGGCCGGTCAATCCAAAGAAGGTGTTCTGTGGCTGGATAACGAAGGTGCCCTGGCGAGGCAGGTACGAACCACCACCGGCATTGAAGCCAAACATACACATAATACTGGGCACTACGCCCGACAGTTTGCGCAGCGCAGTGAACGCTTCAGCGTAGCCATCGAGGCCGCCGACACCAGCCGGCACATAGGCGCCAGCAGAATCATTCAACCCCACCAGTGGAATTTTGCGCTTACCCGCCAATTCGAACAGGCGCGCCAATTTGGTGCCGTTGGTCGCATCCATTGATCCTGCGCGAACGGTAAAGTCGTGACCGTAGATCGCCACGTCGCGACCGCCAATACGGCCGATGGCTGTCACGAGTGAAGCACCGTCTAGATTTGGGCCCCAGTTTTGGAACAACACTGTTGGCTTGCTACCCGGATCAACCAAAACTTCGATGCGCTCCCAAATTGTCATGCGGTTCTTTTGGTGCTGGCGTTCGATATTCGCTACACCCGCTGCGGTGCGGGGGCGCTCCATCAGTTCATGGCCTTTTTTCAAGGTGTGCTCGTAAAGGCCAGGCTCGTAACTGATTTGGCCAGGAACACTAAACTCCACGTCTTTCTTCACCGCGAAGGGGTTATCTAAACTGGGTTTAATCTGCTTATCGGTCATAGTGATATCCGTAAAAACTGTGTCTTAACGTCTGATATTGAAGCAATATCTGGCCTTACAATCTTCCGCCATTTGGCCTAAAATGCCCGCCATTGCTCGTAATAATGTGTTACAGACAGTGTACAGACAAGACAATGTCAGTACAGTCGCATAAACAGGCTAAAACCGCGATATCGCGCCACCCCTATATCTCTGGAGAGTCGCATTTTGAGCTCAGCCATCCTCTACGAACTGCCCTACCGTAAACACTCTAGTGAATTGTTCACCAAGATACGCTCGCGCGCATACGCGGTGTGGTTAGATTCGTGTTTTCCCGATGGCTACAAAGGTCGCTTCGACATTATGGCCGCCGACCCCGTAGATGTTTTGAGCGCCGATGACAGTTCGGTGTTTACGACCTTGCGCACAACCTTGCGGACGTATTTTGGCGAAACCCACAGCCCCGATCCCGACCTACCATTCATTGGCGGCGCCATTGGCTTTTTAGGCTACGATTTAAGCGACGCCGATATCCCACCCCAAGCCAACAAGCAGCAGACTTTCAGCTTTCCTAAAAGCTGCATAGGGATCTACCCATGGGCACTGATTCAAGACCATCGTCGTCGCCGCTGCCTGTTGGTGTGCTCGCCGAAAATAAGCGAGACCGAGCAAATCGCATTGCGCGAGTTATTTCTGGATGCGAGTGAAGACAGCACCTGCAACAACCCTCCCCTGCTGGGGGGTAAATTCAGTCGCACCATTAGCGCCGAGCGCTACCAGAGCGACTTTGAACGCATTCAGGCCTACATCCTGGCGGGCGATTGCTATCAAGTAAATTACACCCAGCACTTTTCAGCGCCCTTTTCTGGCGACCCTTGGCCCGCCTATCAAGCACTAAGGCACGTCGCCAAAGCCCCCTTCAGTGCCTACTTTAATATTCCACAGGGCACGGTCTTGTCGGTATCGCCGGAGCGATTTATCAAACTGCACGGCCGCCATGTGGAAACCAAACCCATCAAGGGCACGCAACCGCGTCACAGCGACCCATTTATTGATACCGAACGCGCCAAGGCACTTTGTAACAGCGAAAAGGACATGGCCGAAAACCTGATGATTGTCGACCTGATGCGCAACGACATAGGCCGCCACAGCGTGCCGGGATCGGTGGTGGTGGACAAATTATTCGAACTGGAAAGCTACAGTAACGTGCACCATTTGGTGAGTACCATCAGTGGAGAATTAGCCCCCGAATCCGACGCCGTCGACATTCTGCAAGCCTGTTTCCCAGGCGGCTCGATTACCGGCGCCCCAAAACGTCGCGCCATGGAAATCATCAAGGAACTAGAAGCTACCCAGCGTAGTGTTTACTGCGGCAGCATGTTCTACCTGAGCGCCGACGGCAATATGGACAGCAGCATTTGCATCCGCACCTTTGTGGTGTGCGACGAGCAGATCAACTGTTGGGGGGGTGGAGGTTTGGTGGTGGATTCGCTGTGGGACAGCGAGTACAACGAATCCATCCAGAAAGTCGAGCGCTTTATGACCACGCTCGAGCAGCAGTTTTTGGCGGCACCCTAATTACAGGGTCACGCCGCGACGGCTGGCTTTAACGAACTCTTTTTTCAGATCTTCGTAGGTGTGCACGGCGGGAAACTCAGGGAATTCCGCAATCACGTTGGCAGGCGCCTTAAACAAGATACCCGCATCGGCTTCTGCCAACATAGTGGTATCGTTGTATGAATCACCGGTCGCGATGGTGCGATAGTACATCGAGTGGAAACCGATGACGGCTTGGCGCTTGGGGTTTGACTGGCGCAGTTTGTAATCCACAATGCGACCTGTCTCGGGGTCAACTTCTAACTTGTGGCACAACAGTGTGGGGTAGCCCAACTGCTTCATGAAGGGCATGCCGAACTCGTAGAAGGTATCCGACAAAATCACAACTTGAAAGCGCTCACGCAACCAATTCAAAAAGTCCAACGCCCCTTTCATAGGCTCGAGCGTGCTGATCACTTCTTGAATTTCTTTCAAGCCATAGCCGTGCTGATCGAGGATTTTCAAACGCTGGCGCATCAGTACATCGTAGTCAGGAATATCGCGAGTGGTGGCACGCAATTCATCGATGCCGGTTTTCTCGGCAAAGTTAATCCAAACTTCTGGAATGAGGACGCCCTCAAGGTCTAAACATGCGATTTCCACAACAAGCTCCTGTGTCTTAAATGGTCAGTCTTAAAGTGGCCGAGAAGATACAGGTAAGGTGCAGATTGCGCAACCGCTTATCTGCACCACACTGCTAGGATATGTGTTTAGTAGGTGGGAATATCTAGATTGCCGAACAATTCATCCAACTCGGCTTTACTACCACAGCGGTAGGCTTCATCGATAATCTGACGATTCAAATGCGGCGCGAAGAGTTCGATAAACTCGTACATGTAGCCGCGCAAGAAGGTACCACGACGGTAGCCAATTTTGGTGGTACTGGGGCTAAACAAGTGACTGACATCGAGCTTCACTAGATCGGTATCGAGCTGTGTGTCGTAGGCCATATCAGCAATGATGCCGATGCCTAGGCCCAAGCGCACATAGGTTTTGATGACGTCGGCATCCGCGGCGGTGAACACCACCTTGGGAACCAAACCTTTGTTAAAGAAGGCTTCGTCAAGTTTCGAGCGGCCAGTGAAGCCAAATACGTAGGTAACGATGGGATGCGCGGCAATGTCTTCCAATTCGAGCTTTGAAATCTGACACAGCGGGTGGTCCTTGGGTACCACAATAGCCCTATTCCACTGGTAACAAGGCATCATTACCAAGTCAGAGAATAAATCGAGCGCCTCGGTCGCGATCGCAAAATCGACGGTGCCATCGGCGGCTAATTCAGAAATCTGCATCGGTGTACCCTGGTGCATATGCAGGGAAACTTCTGGGTAGCGCCCCATGAACTCTGAAATAATGGGAGGCAGGGCGTAACGCGCTTGGGTGTGGGTGGTGGCGATCGACAGCGCCCCCATCTTTTCGTTGGAGAACTCCTGAGCGACCTGCTTGATGGCGTCGACCTTGCGGAGGATTTCACCTGCCGTTTTCAGAATGGCCTCACCGGCGGGGGTTACACGCGTCAAGTGCTTGCCGCTGCGCGCAAAGACTTCCACGCCCAACTCGTCTTCCAGAAGGCGAATTTGCTTACTGATACCAGGTTGTGATGTATAAAGGCTTTGAGCAGTGGCCGAGACGTTTAAATCGTGGTGAGCAACTTCCCAAATATAGCGCAATTGTTGCAGCTTCATTGGCTTCTCCAGACGAGCGCAATGTTAGTTCCATTAAGTTTTTTTATGATAGTTCAACTTATACGAAAAACAAATAAAAGAACATCAAAAAGACACCAAATAGAATATAGCTAACCCTTTTTCGGGGGATTAGCCACACCGTGCGGCACATGACCGGCACTAATGGCACCACTGGCGCGACTGACGTGTCCCTCTTGATCGTCAAAAAACATATCCGCGCCGAAGGCTTTGAGGAACTCAGTCTTGTCTAAACCACCCAAGAAAAGGGCCTCGTCGAGGCGAATACCCCACTCCCGCAGCGTCAATATGACACGCTCGTGAGCAGGGGCGGAACGCGCGGTGACCAAGGCTGTTCTCAGTAGCGGACTATCGCCCAAGTCTTGCTGCAACTGGTTCAAGGCGTGCAGAAAGGGTTTAAAGGGGCCGCCGCTTAGGGGTGTTTTGGCGGCACTGCGCTCACTCGCCACGAACGCATCGAGTCCCGACTCCTGATAAATACGCTCCGCCTCGTCGGAAAAAATCACCGCATCACCGTCAAAGGCGATACATAGATTGTCATTCTCAGGATCGGCGGATTTGCGTGAGGGAATCAGCGTCGCCGCGGCCACATTTTTTTCCAGCGCCTGGCGAACATCATCTGGCTCGGTCGACAAAAACAAGTGGCAACCAAAGGGCGATACGTAGCGATATGGGCTGCCACCACCAGAAAACGAGGCGCGAGAAATGTTCAGCCCGTAGTGTTGGATGGAGTTAAACACCCGCAAACCGGTATCGGCGCTGTTGCGCGAAAGCAAAATCACTTCCACCCGATTACCCCCGAGGTGGGCATCGATGTTGAGTAACTTTTGCACCATGGCGAAGGCCACCCCTTTGGGCAACAAATCATTTTCATGGTCAATTTGATACTGACTGTAAGCCTCTAGACCGTGTTCCATGTAGACCTTGTGACTGTCATCCAGGTCGAACAGTGCGCGCGATGAAATGCCCACCACCAATTTGTTGTCAAAGGTCACAGGCATAGCAGCTCCTAGCCAGTAAAGTGATTGCGGTGGGGAAAGACACCAAAGCTACCCCCAGTGTGGATAAAAACGATATCGCCCGACTCGCCAAAGGTGCCCTTTTGCACCTCTTTAAGCATGCCGTAAAAGGCTTTACCGGTGTATACCGGGTCGAGCAGAATACCCTCGCTTCGCGCCACGTGCTCAATGGTTCGATAGATCTCGGGACCCGCCTCGCCATAACAGGGACCAATATAGTCATCGATGACGCTGATTTGTAGCTGCTGACGAAGGCTCCACTGACCGTAGCGCTGCTGCCATTCATCGATATCTTCGTTGACCTTGTCGATAAAATACTGCGCATCGTCGCACACCGCCATACCGTGCACTTGAGCATTGAGATGGTGGGCCACAGCGCCAACCGTCAAGCCCGCCTGTGTGCCCCCCGAACCGCTGGCACAGACAATATGCTGTGGCGCAATACCCGCTTGTTTGAAGTTGTGACGCAACTCTTCGCAGGCGTGAATGTAGCCCCAAATGCCCACCCCGTCGCTGGCACCTGTCGGCACAGTCCAGGCTTTTCGGCCACGCTGCGCATATTCATCGACCAAATCGCTAAATATCGTCTTTAAATTGGCAAAATATTCACGCTCTGGATAGTAGGAAATCTTGGCACCGAATAATTTATCCAATAACAAGTTGCCATCAGACTCGGGGCCGGGCTCACCGCGCAGGATGAGATGTATATTTAGTCCTAACCGAGCACCTAGCGCGGCCGTGGCACGGCAATGGTTGGACTGCAAACCACCGCAGGTAATCACGGTATCGCAGCCGTTGGCGATGGCCGCGGCAAAAATGAATTCGAGTTTGCGTATTTTGTTACCCGACGACACTGCTTCAGTCAGATCATCGCGTTTAATCCAGATGCGATGACTGCCCAGTTGGCGTGAGATGCTGCTGAGGGGTTGCAGAGGCGTGGGAAGAAGCGCAAGCGACAAACGATCGGGGGTCGATGGAAACACACCTAGCTCCTTGTGGAAAAAAGAGTGCTCTCCCGGTCAGAAGAGCACGCGCATCACTTAGATAGACTTTAGTGTGCCTTTTGGCAGGATGCCAGAGACGGCATGCTTTTGGAATTTCATTTCTACGTTGTCGGCCACTTGCAACACAACATAGCTGTCTTCCAACTTGGTCACTTTGCCTAACAGGCCCGCGATAGTGGCCACTTCGTCACCTTTGCTCAACTCGCCCATCATTTTTTCGTGATCTTTTTGACGCTTGCGCTGGGGGCGAATCGCCACAAAGTAAAACACCACAAACAACAGAATTAAAAAGCCAAATTGGATGGCGGCGGCATTTTCAGGGACTTGGCCCGCTTGTTGTGCCATGGCAGAAGAAATGAATAACAGCATTGCTACCTCGTAGTCTTAGGTTGAAGAATTAACGAGGCCTATTCTGCTACAAAACAGCGCCAGAAGGTAGAGCTAAAAACTGTGCCAAGTGTTCTATATCGAATGGCCAGGCGATTTCCATGTCGATGTCAGCGCGAAAGAGCACAGGGATCTCGGTGGCGTAGGTTTCAAGTAGCGCATTGTCGTCGGCAATCTCGCATTTTTCCAATTGGTGTGGAAAAGCCGAAGCGAGGTGTTCGAGCATCGCCTCGACCTGTTCACATAGGTGGCAGCCGAGGGTTGTATATAGCACGAGCTGCATTAATCGAGGGAAATTCCGAGGTTACTGATACCGCCATTGCGGCTGTAATCGCGCAGCGACTTCAACTGCGCCCGGCGATCTGAAGCCGCCAACTGCATATCGTAGAGTCGGTTGTAAACTTCGCGCTGGAAAAAGGCCTCTTCCTGCCACAATGGATGCATGCCGAGTTGGTCTAAATCTTCGCCCTGCACGTCCAGTAAGGCGGTTATGCCCTCTGAGCTAATGTGGCTCACGGCAATTAGCATTTCGTCACTAAAGGCATCGAAATTTTCTAACAGTTCCCCCAAGGCCACGCAGAAGTCGCTGGCGGGGAACACACCAAAACCATCGAAATCATCAACATTCGGGGTAATGGCCTCTAACTTCTCTAACTGGGCCGCCATATTCACCGACGTTTGCGGCAGTGTGAGCTTTTCCCACACCACGTCGACGATCGCCTTAGCCACCTTGGCATCGCCAGCGTTGAAGGCTTCGCAGAACAATAGGTAATTGGGCAGCATGCGCTGGATCAAACAGGCGGCAAAAACACGCTTGGAGGCGTCTTCCAATTGCTCAGACTGGGGGAAGCTCATCAGGGCTGTAGTCATGGTGATATCTCAAAAATGGCTTAAACAGAGTCGGTAATTCATCGGACGGCGGGTATAATAGCAAAGTCTTGAATAAGAAGGGATGACTATGGGAATTGTTCTGGAAGACCTACGCCGCGAGTATACCAAAGGCGGCTTACACCGCGCCGACCTCAAAGAAGACCCACTCGAGCAGTTTAACGGCTGGTTGCAACAAGCGGTGGATGCGGGCCTGAGCGACCCCACGGGCATGTCCGTCGCCACTGTCGACGCCGATGGGCAGCCATCGCAGCGTATTGTACTTTTGAAGCACCTAGATGAACGCGGCTTTGTTTTTTTTACCAACTACGGCTCTAACAAAGCCCGCGATATCGACCAAAACCCAAAGGTCAGCCTGCACTTCCCCTGGATTGAACTCGACCGTCAAGTCATTGTAAAAGGCACCGCAAGCCGTGTTCCCACCTCAGAAAGCATGAATTACTTCCTGTCGCGGCCGGCTGATTCGCAACTGGCAGCATGGGCGTCGCAACAGAGCCGTAAAATCACCACGCGCCAGTTTTTAGAAAGCCAATTTCTGCACATGAAAGAAAAGTTTAAACACGGCGAGATCCCCTACCCCGATTTTTGGGGTGGCTATCGCGTCGAGCCCCACAGCATTGAATTTTGGCAGGGCGGCCAAAATCGCCTGCACGATAGATTTCTTTACAGCCGCGCAGACAGCGGCTGGAATATTGAGCGTCTAGCGCCGTGATCGACATCGCCAAAGGCTTCGAGTTTTTCAAGCAGATCCCCCACGTTAACTTCCTCGGTATCAAGGTCGAAGGTGTTGAGGGTGACGAAGTCATCATGCGCATGCCCTACAGCGACAAGATAGTCGGCGATGCAGATACCGGCATTATCCACGGTGGTTCGATCACCACACTGATGGACACCTGCTGCGGTATGGCGATGGCCTGGGCGCGCGGCAAGGTCGAGCCCAACCCCACCTTGGATTTGCGCATCGACCACATGACTGCGGCCGTTGCCAAGCGGGATATTATTGCAAAGGCCGAAGCTTATCGTATGACGCCCAGCATTGCCTTTATTCGCGGTGTCGCTATTGAAGAAGGCAGTGAAACCATACTGGCTCACGCGGTGGCGACCTTCATGATTGTAAAGCATCGAGGGCTAAACACATGATGCGTGAAGCCATGTTAGAAGCGCGTCGCAGCGGTGATTTTCAACGCGCCATTGACAGCGTGCCTTACGCAAAAATGCTCGGCATGTCCTACCTCTTGATGGGCGATGAGCTGATATTTAAACTCGCCGCCAGCGAACACAATATCGGCAACCCACTGCTACCCGCCATTCACGGCGGTGTGCTAGGGGGCTTTATGGAGGCAGCGGCGGGATTCCACATCGCTTTTCGCAGCGATGTCGAACAGCTACCCAAGATTGTCGACTTTTCGCTCGACTACTTACGCTCCGCCAAGGTTGTAGATACCTTTGCTAAGTGTCATGTGGTCAGGCAAGGCAAACGCGTTGCCAATGTACAGGTCACCGCGTGGCAAACGTCGTTTGAGGAACCGATTACCACCGCGCGGGCACACTTTTTACTGCCTAACGGGTAACACGGTAAGGGCGCGGCATCTTGTCGGGGCCATTGATCGAAGAGCACACGGTGTGCAACAAACCATCTTTGATACTGTAGATCAGGCCGTGCACCCACATTTTTTGACCGCGTGCCCACGCCGCTTGCACAATCGATGTATGGCAAACGTTGGCCATTTGCTCAACCACGTTTAACTCGCACATACGATCGACGCGCAAATCCTCGTCTTCAATATCATCCAAATCGCTTTGGTGGCGGTAGTAAACGTCGCGAATATGACGCAGCCAATTATCGATCAGACCGTACTGTTCGTTTTGCATCGACGCGCGCACACCGCCGCAGCCGTAGTGACCGGTGACCATGATATGCTCTACCTTTAGCACCTCCACGGCGTACTGCAATACGGATAGAAAATTCAGATCTGAGTGGACCACCACGTTGGCTACATTGCGATGCACAAACAACTCACCGGGTAACAGGCCGACGATTTCATTGGCCGGGACGCGCGAATCGGCGCAGCCGATCCAAAGGTAGCGCGGCGTTTGCTGGTCTGCCAAAGCACTAAAAAACGCCGGATCTTCACGGGTCATCTCTTCCGCCCAGGCGGCATTGTTAACAAATAAATCTCTCAGTGGCATAGCGGTCCCCTTATTTGAGCGGCATTCTAGCACAAGCCAAGCCGTATACGATTGATGTACAATCGCACTTTCTTTGTTGAGATCACAGCATGGCAAGTTACCAAGAGAAAAAAGCCTTCTACAACCGCGCGATCACAATCTATGGCCGCAAACCTGTGTTGGAAGCCCTGCAAGACGACAGTTTACCAATCCACCGCCTGCATTTAGCCGACAGTAACAAACCAGCCGGCATCGTATTGGATATGCTGCGCCTGGCAGAAAAACGCGGCGTGGAAGTGGTGTATCACAGCAAGCAAGCACTGTCGCGTATTTCGCGCAACGGCAAACAGGACCAAGGCGTCGCTGCCGATATTATCAGCGACCTTTACGATGATGTCAGCGCCCTCTCCAACGCCCCCGCTGACGCCGAAGTGTTGGCCCTTGACGGCATCACCAATCCGCAAAACCTAGGCATGATTATTCGCTCTGTGTGCGCGTCGGGCATGTACGGTATTTTGCTGCCAGAAAAAGGCTGTTGCGATATCAATCCGCTAGTGATCAAGGCGAGTGTGGGCACTCTCTTTCGAACCCGTATTTTTCGCTGCAAAGAGCTCGCCCCAGCCTTGGCCGAGTTACAGCGCCACGGCTGGCAAAGCTGCGTATTGTCATCACACGCCAGCTCCCCATTGGGCGACTACCGCGCCAAGGGCAATAGCGTGTATGTGTTGGGCAATGAAACCGAAGGTGTGCGACAAAGCATCATGGACAGCGCCGATCAACGACTGATGATTCCCATGGCAAACCAGGTGGAATCGCTCAATGTTGCCGTCACAGCCTCGTTAATCGCCTTTCGACAACAGCTAGCGCGATAGGTAGGCCATCGCGTCGTCTAAACCCGACAATGTCAGGGGGTGCATGCGATCCTCCATCAACTGCTTAGTAATCGCGGTGGAATGGGTGTAGGACCAATACTCTTGCTTGCTGGGGTTGAGCCACACAGCCTTGGGATAGGTATCGAGGATACGCTTCAACCACACCTGCCCGGCCTCCTCGTTCCAGTGCTCAATGGAGCCGCCCGGGTGCGTAATCTCGTAGGGCGCCATACTGGCATCGCCGACAAAAATCACACGGTAGTCTGAGGCGTACTTGTGCAAGACGTCTAGGGTAGAAAAACGCTCAGTATGACGACGGGCGTTGTTGCGCCACACCGATTCATAAACAAAGTTGTGAAAGTAAAAATACTCTAGGTGCTTAAACTCGCTGCGCGCCGCCGAAAAAAGCTCCTCACACACTTTGACGTAGGGATCCATCGAACCGCCCACATCAAAAAACAGTAGCACTTTGATGGTGTTGTGCCGCTCGGGCACCATTTTTAAATCCAATAGCCCCGCATTGCGGGCGGTGGAGCGAATGGTGTCGTTGATATCCAGCTCTTCTTGCGCGCCCGTGCGAGCAAACTTTCGCAGTCGACGCAGCGCAATTTTGATATTTCGGGTACCGAGATCAACGCTGTCGTCGAGGTTGCGAAAATCGCGCTTTTCCCACACTTTGACGGCGCGCCCCTGCTCGCCTTGGCCGCCCACACGTATCCCTTCAGGGTTGTACCCACCGTGTCCAAAGGGTGACGTACCGCCGGTGCCAATCCACTTGTTACCGCCTTGGTGACGCTTCTTCTGTTCTTCCAAGCGCTTCTTAAAGGCCTCGATAAGCTCTTCTAGCCCGCCCAAGGATTGAATCTTAGCGCGGTCCTCCTCGCTCAGCTGGCGCTCGAACTCCTTGCGTAACCAGTCGTCGGGGATCAACGCTTCGATTAAGTCATCGAGGCTTTCAAGATCTTTAAAGTAGGCACCAAAGGCGCGGTCAAAACGATCGTAGTACTTTTCGTCCTTGACCATCACGATGCGCGCCAAGCTGTAAAATTCATCAACATTGGCGAACACGAGCCCCTCTTTGAGGGCGCCGTGAAGGTCGAGCAATTCCTTGACACTGACCGGCACACCGGCGTTGCGAAGGCTGTGAAAGAAACCAATTAACACGGTTTAACGGCGCTCGCTGCGGTGCATAAAGGCAATACGCTCCAACAGGTGGACATCTTGCTCGTTTTTCAACAACGCACCGTAGAGCGGAGGAATGGCGTTGCGTGGGTCGTGATCTTTGAGAATTTGCTCGGGAATGTCGTCAGCCATCAACAACTTCAACCAGTCGATCAACTCTGAGGTTGAGGGTTTCTTCTTCAAACCCGGCACGTTGCGCAATTCAAAGAAGATATCCATGGCATCAGACACCAATTGCTGCTTGATATCCGGGTAGTGAACATCGATGATCGCCTGCATGGTTTCGCGGTCAGGGAACTTAATAAAGTGGAAAAAACAACGACGCAAGAAAGCATCGGGCAACTCTTTTTCGTTGTTACTGGTAATGATAATAATCGGACGATGGATAGCCTTAACGGTCTCGCCAGTTTCGTACACGTGGAATTCCATCTTGTCCAATTCCACCAACAGATCATTCGGAAACTCGATGTCAGCCTTGTCGATTTCATCGATTAATAACACCACGCGCTGCTCAGAGGCGAACGCCTCCCATAATTTACCCTGCTTGATGTAGTTGGCGACGTCGTGGACCCGATCGTCACCCAGTTGGGAGTCTCGCAGTCGTGACACCGCGTCGTATTCGTAAAGGCCCTGCTGCGCCTTGGTGGTTGACTTGATGTGCCACTGAATTAATTCCAAACCTAAAGATTCTGCCACTTGTTCGGCCAACATGGTTTTACCGGTACCAGGTTCACCTTTGATGAGCAGCGGTCTCGACAGGGCAATTGAGGCATTGACGGCCATACTGAGGTCGTCGGTAGAGATATATTGATCGGTACTTTCAAAACGCATGGGCAAACTCCAAATAATGAGCGCCCATGATAAACAGCCGCATGCTTGCAAGGGAAGTCAAAGCGAGTCGCAAAAGACTCGCTTATTTTTTGTCGTCCTCATCGTCGAGGTCGTCGAGCAGATCATCCAAGTCGCCCAAGTCGAGATCGAGATCCTCGTCGGTGCTTAGTTCAGGAAGATCCTCATCAAGTACTAGGTCGTCGGCAAGATCATTGGCCATCAAGTCTTCCAAAGCGTCGCTCGCTGGCGCTAACGGCTCCTCAGGCGTCTCTTCAATCAAGGCATCATCAGCGGGCGCCTCTGAAAGTGTCTGCTCCGCCACAAGCGCATCAAACTTGTCTAGTTCACTCTCGGAAATACCCGTACTGCTTAGCATGTCGTCTAGTGCCGCATCTAAGTCGCTGTCGTCTAGGGCAGAGAAATCAAGCGCTTTGGTTTTCTCAGCCGCTGGCGTAAAGCCACTACCGGTGAGGGATAAATCGTCTAAGTCTTCTCCTAATGCATCGAACGCACTGCGGTCATTGATAACACTTTCCAACGCTTCTTCGGGTACGACATCGTCAAGCTCAGGCACATCATCAAGCTCGGGAACATCGGCCAGCTCAGGGACATCCTCTTCAGCTTCTGTATCGAGCTCGACACTACTATCGTCATCAAGCGAATCCAATTCGTCATCAAGCGAATCCAATTCGTCTTCAAGTGCATCGAGATCTCCCTCAAAAGCATCGCTAAGGTCGATTTCGTCAACTTCTTCCTCGGCGTCTACTTCATCTAATTCTTCAGCGTGATCTTCAATCGTCTCTTCAGCGTCTGCGGCCAAAACATCATCAAGGGCACTTTCAAAATTCGCTAATTCATCTTCTGATACATCCTCGATACTCTCGGGAACCGCACTGAGATCATCTATAACATCTTCAATCTCTGGCTCTGGCTCTGGCTCTGGCTCTGGCTCTGGCTCTGGCTCTGGTTCAGGCTCTTCCTCTGCCTCGACCTCACTATCATCGCCGAGCTGCTCATTGAGGGCATCCCCCCACATCGCATCGGTGACGTCTTCCTCAACGGAATCATCAAACACCTCGGGAATCTCAATATCCGATGGCTCGTCTTCAAGCGCAGTCGGCTCTTCATCCGCAGCGGGTTCTTCAACGTCAGCAGGCTCTTCTTCAACTGCAGTGGGCTCGTCTGCTACGACGTCATCCTCAAGCAATTCAGCCGCCGCCTCTTCCACAATCTGATCAATATCTTCATCTTCGCTGTCTTCCAACAGCTCATCATCGTTTAACAAATCATCGATTGAGCTCACGCCTGCGAGTGGGTCCTCAGCCGCGTCATCATCAATATCCACAGCCTGCAAGTCATCGAGACTACCAATGGCAACCTCTGCGTCATCTACCAGCGGCTGTTCCTCTTCAACAGCTGTCTCGGCAATGGCAGATTCCTCAGCAACGTGCTCGCTGGCCTCTTCCGATTTACCCCCCATAAAGCGTTTGTATGCCCACACAGCCAACAGCAAAAGGATGAGATTACCTAAACCGACCGCGGCATAAATGGTATGTTTTTTGGACAGACCGAATAGGCCCTCCTCCACCACGGGCGCTGGCTTAACCACCGGCGCTGGTGTCACCACAGGCTGGGCTTTACCAGGGCTTGAAACATTGGTCGTGAGTACATTATCTCTGTAGGGTGTGCCGTCGATGAAGCGCCCCGACACGGTGACGCTCACACTGTAATCGGCCTGCTGATCAAGCTCACCACGCCATTGAATACTAGTGCCCATGATATCTAACGATTCGACGTCTTTGAGGCTGGGACTAACCTCGACATCCACACTGTACGACGAGGTATCGATATTGTTCGACAGGGTGGTCACATCGACCGTCATCTCAACGCTATCGCTATCGAAGCGACTATCGCTGCTAAACAAGGGTGATACATCAAGGGTGGCACTCTGCCGGCGGTCGAAGGTTTTAGCGACGACATCCATCTGCACTTCGAATTTACCGGCACTATTAGGGACTAGCTGAAAGCGGTAACGCCCCGCCTCTTGCCCAAGCGCCGTGATCGACTGACGTTCGCCGGTGTCCACATTGGTAGCCACCCCGGAGACCTGCAACAAATCGAGGAATTTTCGATCGGTCACGATCTCGCCCTGCTGTAGAACGTCAACATCAAAGGCGATCGGGCGAAGCTTGTCGGAGGCATTGGGCATGCCCCCTACACGCATCGCTAAATTACTCACAATTGAGACGCGGTTGGCATCATCCTCTGCGGCATCGATTTGCCAACTGCCCGCCATGGGCTTATCAACGGTGATCAGGTCGTAGTCGCTCGCCGTATACCAGCGCACACCAAGGGGTGTATTATTCGCGTCTATCCGATTGCCGTTGGGGTCCACCAAGCCGGTAGACACCGCGCCGCTGCTGCGGAACACCAAGGCAGTAAATTCGTTGATCGAGCTATCGATGGCAAAGCGATTATCTTTAATGGCAACTTCGGTAGCAGGCACGATATTGTCAAAGGTACGTAGAAATATACGGCTCAGCTCGTCTGCACTACTGGCGGTAGAAAACTGGCCATCGGTACGCTGCGACAGGGTTTGCAGTAGCTCTCGGTCAGCGTCGTTGGAAAGCGCGACAGTGTGGATTTTGACGCCAGCCTCGACGTACTTATCCAGCACCTCACCCAGAATACGTTCGCGCTCAGCCGCATCAATGGCAGGGCTTTTATCGATATCGACCATACCATCGGTCAACAGAATAATGCTGGTTGGACGGCGCGAAGCATCAAAACTACTGTACTTAAAGTCGTAGGACGCGTTATCGAGCGCGCCACCAATATTGGTATACAGGCCGTGGGAAGCAATTTTTTTCGACTGGGCGATGGCTTCGTCGCGCCATACGCTGTCGACAGGTGCGGGTTTGATGACCATGTTTACCCACTGGCCAAAGGTCCATACCCCACCGGTAGCACCTGCCGGCAATAAGTTAACCAGTAGTTGAAGGGCTGACTGACGCAGATTATTGGGGTCGTTGTCGCGCATACTGCCAGAGACATCGATCAACACCCTAACGTCGGCGGGGGCTTGGCTTGGCTGGGCAACGCTGGCGTTGACCGTCAATACCGTTATCGCAATCAGTAGGAGATAACGTAGGCCTTTCATGTTCTGTTCCTTCAGCTGGGGGCGCCGTTAAGCACTTTTTTTGTTGTAAAACACCTTCAGATAGTAGGTTATGGCGAGCAACAGCGCCAATAAGGTCATGCCGCCGATGCTAATAAGTGCCTGTTGCATAGGCTCGAATCGGCCCGCCATGGCGCTGAGTGCAGCCTGCATGATAGCGGGGGTAAAGAATAAGCGTTCCGGATCGGTGGATACCGGTGCCAGCAATATCCCAAGATACAAGGCGCGACAGAGCACTCTAACAAAGGGGCGACGAACACCACGAAGTAAATACCCCAACACTAGCAAGCCAAGCGCAACGCCTGAGAAATAGATCACCCATGTCAGCATATGGGCCTGTTCAGTCAACATCGTCATTATTGAACCCAGTTCACGATATGTAGTTCGTAGTCCTCTTCCGCGACGTCGCGCTCCGATAAACACAAACCGGCAATGGAGCGATTTTGTTTGCGGGTCGAATCGGGATCACCCGTGCGCAGCGGGTGCCACTTAGGAAGCGGCTGGCCCTCAGCCAAGCGGCGATAGGCACAGGTCGAAGGCATCCAAAAGAACGCTTCAATATTGTTTGGATCGAGGGTAGTACACCCAGGCACCTTTTGCTTTCGATTGGCATAGTCGCTGCATTTGGCGGTTTCGCAATCCAGCAAACGGCAAGCCACTTTGGTGTAGTAAACACCGCCGTCATCCTCATCTTCTAACTTGTGCAAACAGCATTTGCCACAACCATCGCACAGCGATTCCCACTGCTGTGGAGTCATGTCTTGAAGCGGGACGTGGCGCCAAAAGTCCTTCATGAGGGCTTCTTCACCTGCGCCATATACTCTTCGGGTGGCGGTGGTAACTGCAGGTAGAAGCCCTTGTCTTCAATTTCAGCCAACACTTTGGCAGAGTCCGCGCGGGCGAGCTTTTTCTCTGTGCTGATCAACATGGTCATCACCAAAGTAATGTTACCCAGTTCCGACACAAGTGCCTCGGGCACACGGCTCAATTCCTCACGCGAGTCGACGTAGAGGTACATTTCATCCTTTTTACTACAGCGATAAACTTTACAAATTCGCTTATTCAAGAACCTTCTCCTAAGCGCGAATGACTGGCGATATTGAGCAACCCACAGGCCTCTCGATACGCCATAATGCGCCAATCCGAGCGCAAATAATCTAAGTTGATGGGACGATTTGCGATATGGGCACGAATCACCGGCTCAACATCGCGCTTGCTCGCTAACAGCTCTGGGCAGATAGAACGCTGCTCCGCCATGCCTACCAGGCGCTGCTTAAACTGACTCATCAATTTGGCCTGCCCCTTACTGAGTGGCTTATCCATGCGTTCTGGCCACATTTGGCGGGGTTGCTGATCCGCCATTTTAACAAGTTCAACCATCGTCTCGCCGTATTTTCGAATGAAGGCAGGCGACACATCCAGCAAGCCTTTCAGGTCATCAACACGTTGTGGTTGCCGCTCGACCATGCTGATCAAACCGCTGTCGCGTATCAGGTGATTGCGAGGCATATCTTTATGGCGCGCATGCTCTTCACGCCATGCAGCTAGGGCACGCAAGCGATTGAGATGCTGCGGCGACATTTTCCAAGCCGCTTTGATTCGCGTGTAAGCCTCTTCAAAATCGACCGTCTGGCTTGATTGGAACTCGATGCGCTCGCACTCTTGGTCGAACAAATCGGCCTTACCGGCGTCTTCGAGCTGATCCATAAGCTTGTCGTAAAGAGGCAACAAATGCTCGACATCTAGGGCCGCGTAGTGACACTGCGATTCGGTCAGTGGCCGCTGTAACCAATTCGAACGGGTTTCCCCCTTGTCGACCTCGATATCCAATTCCATTTTGCAGATATTGGCATAGCCCAGCGCAGGGCCTAGTCCTAACAAGGCACCGGCGACCTGGGTATCCGCCAGCGGCTCCACATGACACTGCAGCAACTTGGCAAAGACCTCCAAATCCTCAGAGCAGGAGTGCATCACCTTGATGCATTCGCTACCTTGCAAAAGCGCCTTGAGTGGCGTGAGATCCTCGATCACAGTGGGGTCGATCAAATAGTTGCCCTCGCCATCGTTCACTTGAATCAGGGCGGCAATGGGGTAAAACGTGCGCTCACGAATAAACTCGGTATCCAAGCCAATATGGCTCAGCGATGACCAGCGTTGGCAAAGCGAGGCGAGCGAGTCACTCTGGTCGACCCAGGTATACTGGCTCATGAAAATTTTGTCCTTCCTTTAAAGGCATGGGCCAAGGTGCCCATATCCACTAAATCGAGATCCCCACCCAGCGGCACGCCGTGGGCGATGCGACTCACCGACACCTCGAGTGGCTTAACCTGCTCGGCGATATAGTAAGCCGTGGCCTCACCCTCTACCGTGGGGTTGGTGGCGATAATCAATTCTTCTGTAGCGCCTTCCTGCAAGCGATTGAGCAACTGGGGAATCCCCAACTGCTCAGGCCCGACGCCATCGATGGGCGATAGATGCCCCATCAACACAAAGTAACGACCGCGGTAGGTGCCAGACTGTTCAACGGCGATCACGTCTGAAGGTTGCTCAACCACGCACAACAGGCGCTCATCGCGTTTAGCGCTACTACAAATTTCACAACGCGGCTGTTCAGTGAGGGTGCGACATGCATCGCACTGCCCTACTTTATCGATCGCTTCTGCAAGCGCTTGAGCAAGCGTGGCGCCACGCGCACGGTCGTGCTCCAGAATGTGCATGGCCATACGCTGAGCGGACTTTGGCCCCACGCCGGGCAAGCAGCGCAGCGATTCGATAAGGTTGTTAATCAGCGGGCTAAAAGACATAGTGGCACTCTAAAAAGGAAACTTAAAACCTTCAGGTAATGGCATGCCACCCGTCACATCTTTCATCGCATCTTTGTTCGCGGCTTCGACTTTGCGCACGGCATCGTTGACGGCAGCCGTCAAAAGATCCTCTAGAATTTCCTTGTCCTCGCTCATCAGTGCCGGATCGATTTCGGTGCGACGCACATCGTGGCGTCCGTTCATGGTCACTTTTACCATGCCCGCGCCGGACTCGCCGATCACTTCGCGCTTAGCCATTTGTTCTTGTGCTTCCGCCATTTTTTCCTGCATGGCTTGGGCTTGTTTCATCAGGTTTCCGATGTCACCGAATTTCATGCTTTTTCCTCACTTGTCATCGGCTCAATACTCTCTGGAATGATGCTAGCGTCGAAACGCTGCATCAGCATTTGTATATTGGGGTCGGCGTGGATGAGGCGCTCTGCCTCTGCCTGCCGCGCCTCTGCCTGGGCTTGCATATACTGCGCCGGCGTCTGCATAGTTGGCTCACCGATATCGATGGTCAGCTGCAGGGCTGCACCGCACAAGCGCGCCAAACTTTCCTGTAATTTGGTGGTGTAGGCTTCATTAAACAAGCCTGCGTTGCGCTGCTCCAGCACAAAATGAAATTCCTGACCCTCAACACGCTCTAGGGCGCAATGTGAAATCACCGACTTGGCTACCCCACTTAAATCCAACTGCCCGTACAACATGGGCCACGATTGCGGGGTAACATCCGCCAGTGCAGCACTGGGAGTCAGAGGGGTCTTAGGTATGTCAACCGGTGCGGGCTCAGGCTCGGGTTCGGGCTCAAGTGCCTCTTCCACAACAGGCTCATCGGCGGCGGTATAGAATTCAGTGGCGCGCGCAACTGGCTCATCCACTGGCATCGCCGCTGCTAATGGCTCTGGCTCAACCGCTGGCTCAGCTGGCGCAGCTTGTTCTTGCTCCTGCTCCTGCTGAACGATGTCCTGCAATATCGCCGCCGCGCTGAACGCTTGAGTCTCAGGGGTAGCATTAGCCACCGGCGCGGGGATGTCTGGCACCGGCGGGGTATCACTCGGGGGCGCGCTTTGCGGTTCGGCCAGCACGGCCGCCGCCGAACTCACCGGGTTAGGCTTTTTTACCTCGGGACTACCTCCCTGAGAAGGCAGCGCGGATATGTTACGCGCATTGGCCACCTCTGCCGTCTGTGGCTTGAAGGCCATCATTCGTAGCATGGCCATTTCGAAACCACTGCGAGGATCGGGGGCCAACGGCAAATCACGACGCGCGTGCAAACCTAATTGATAAAACAGTTGCACGTCCCCCGCCGCTAGTTGTTCTGCCAAGGCAAGTACCTGTTCGCGATCACCTTGAGCATTGTCGACAGCCGCGGGCACCATTTGGGCCACGGTGATACGGTGCAGCAGTAACAGCATGGCTTCAAGTGCCGCTTGGTAATCCGGTGAGTGCTCGGACATGTGATCCACGGAAGCCAACAAGGCGGCCGCGTCATTGCTCGCAAGGGCCTGTAACATGGTCACGATGTTACTGGTATCGATAGTTCCCAGCATGGTGGCAACTTCGCCTTCCAACACCTTGCCAGAACCAAAGGCGATGGCTTGATCGGTAAGACTTAGCGCGTCACGCATCGAACCATTCGCTGCCCGACCTAACAGCCACAACGCGGGCTCGTCGAACTGCACCATTTCTTGCTGCAGCACGTCTTTCAAATGCTGCACGATGCGCTCAGGACTGAGGTTTTTTAAGTTGAACTGTAAACAGCGAGACAGCACGGTGGCGGGCAGTTTCTGCGGGTCCGTGGTCGCCAACAAGAACTTAACGTGCGGTGGTGGCTCTTCCAGTGTTTTTAACAGCGCATTAAATGAGCTGTTGGAGAGCATGTGCACCTCGTCAATGAGGTAGACCTTGTAGCGGCCTTTACTGGGCGCATATTGCACGTTTTCCAACAACTCGCGGGTGTCTTCAACCTTGGTGCGCGAAGCCGCGTCCACTTCAATCAAGTCGATAAAGCGGTTTTCGTTAATTTCAGTACAGGAGGTACAACTGCCACAGGGCTCTGAGCTAACCCCACTCTCACAGTTTAAGCACTTGGCAAAAATACGCGCGATGGTAGTTTTCCCTACCCCGCGGGTACCAGTAAAGAGGTAGGCATGGTGCAGGCGGTCGTGATCCAAACCATTGATAATGGCCTGCAAAACGTGCTCTTGGCCGGCCATTTCGCGAAAGCGTTTAGGGCGCCATTTCCTGGCAAGTACCTGATAACTCATAGTGACTCTACGTATAAATGATCAGGCGATTATACATATCTAATCGCCTGTGTGACACGTTGTGAGCCGTGTTATTTGTCTAAATGCACATCCACTTGCGGGAAGGGAATTTCAATGCCTTTTTCGCGGAAGGTGTCGACAATTCTTTGGTTCATGTCGTATTGCACGTTCCAGAATTCAGGACGGTCCACCCAAAAACGCACCAAAAAGTTAATAGAGCTATCCGCTAGCTCTTTTACGCCTACCAAAACCTCGGGATCAGTTTTGATGCGCTCGTCCTGAGCACAGAGTGCTTGGAGGGTCTCCTTAGCCAGGGCAAGGTCTGTGTCATAGGCCACGCCCACCAGCAGATCCACACGACGCGTGTCCATGGCCGAATAGTTGACGATGGAGCGCCCCATAATCTGCGAATTGGGAATAACGATCACCTTGTTATCGGGTGTGGTCATCGTGGTAGCAAGAATATCGATCGCAGAAATCGTACCCGCCTCGCCGCCGGCTTCGACAAAATCCCCGATCTTGCATGGACGCAATACGATCAACAGCACACCGCTGGCAAAATTAGATAGTGAACCCTGCAGCGCCAAACCAACCGCCAGGCCCATGGCCCCCATCACGGCCACCAGTGACGCCGTCTGCACGCCCAACTGGCTCAGCACAACAACGATCACCAACATCAACAAGATGTAGTAACTAAAGTTGGCCACAAAATTTTCTACGGTGGGGTCGACATTACGCAACTGCAGACCTTTAGAAATCAAGCTGCGGATTCTGCCAGCGACAAATTTACCAATGATAAAAATGACAATCGACAGCAAAAGCTTCAACGCGAACTCAAACGCGATGGGCCAATAGGTAGTAATGAGATTTTCGAGGGGGTCCATATCCTGCTCCACAATTGAATGCACAAACTATAGCACTAGATGCGAATAAGATAGGGGTGGAAATGCGCGAGAAGTAAAGAGAGGTGATCCATACCAGCCACATCCCGGCACATGAGTCACTAACTACAGTTGCTCCCTTCCGGGCCTGGCTGGGTTCGCTAGTTATCATTGCGAGAGGACCGATATGGACCGAGCGGCATAATACCACTCAGCCACCCTATTTCAAGCCCAAATGCCACCTTTCTTTGAATTGTTAAGGATCGATATTGCACTCGAAAGGTTGAATCGCTATAGTGCCCGCCTGTTCAGTGAGGTGACGAAGTCATCGAAAGAGCACGCCTGGAAAGTGTGTGTACGGCGA
>CAZRAM010000001.1:0-160219 GCA_964598145.1 uncultured Pseudomonadales bacterium | reverse complement strand
CAGTGAGGTGACGAAGTCATCGAAAGAGCACGCCTGGAAAGTGTGTGTACGGCGATGTACTGAGGATTCGACCAACGCGACAGCGTTGGGACCGCCGCAGGCGCCCGCAGGGGCAAAACGCCTTAAAGCGTTTTGAGTCCATCCCGACCGGAGGGATTAAAAAATCGGAAAAAATTCGAAGCTTTGCTTCAACAAGACACGGTGAGGTGTCTGAGTGGTCGAAAGAGCACGCCTGGAAAGTGTGTGTACGGCGACGTACCGAGGGTTCGAATCCCTCCCTCACCGCCATAACTAAAAAGGCTCGCCATCGGCGGGCCTTTTTAGTTATTGATGGTAGGTCGGGTGAGCACCCTCCGGTTCGACCAACGCGACAGCGTTGGGACCGCCGCAGGCGCCCGTAGGGGCAAAACGCCCACAAGGCGTTTTGAGTCTATCCCTCCCTACCGGTTCGGTCGCAAGCATCCAGCCTTAAAACGAAGATTTAAGGCGTTCACTGGCTCACTGCGATGCAGTTCGAAACCCCAGTTCACCCCTCACCGCCATAACAAAAAAGGCTCGCCATCGGCGGGCCTTTTTAGTTATTGATGTTAGGTCGGGTGAGCACCCTCCGGTTCGACCAACGCGACAGCGTTGGGACCGCCGCAGGCGCCCGTAGGGGCAAAACGCCCACAAGGCGTTTTGAGTCTATCCCTCCCTACCGGTTCGGTCGCAAGCATCCAGCCTTAAAACGAAGATTTAAGGCGTTCACTGGCTCACTGCGATGCAGTTCGAAACCCCAGTTCCCCCCTCACCGCCATAACTAAAAAGGCTCGGCGAGCTTTTTTGCACTTAACAATCTCGTGATACCATAAGACAAAAGCCAACAGCAGGACCCAACCATGACCCAAGGCCTAAGCCTCAACTGCCCCGTATGCAAAAAAGTCATCCAGTGGAATGCAGATTTCCCTAACCGCCCGTTTTGCTCAGAGCGCTGCAAGATGATCGACTTAGGCGCCTGGTCAAGCGAAGAGCACACCATTCCTGGCGAAACGAGCGTTGAGGCGATCGAAGCCATCATGGACGCGGTTGAAAAAGGTGAGATTGAAGGCTTCGAATAGATCTAAGCGCTCGCCAGCCACTTGTACATCACTAAGGCATCAACTAACCCCTTTACCGGATGATTAAAAGCCTTGGGTAGACGCCCCACCGTTTCAAAGCCGTGTCGCTGCCAAAGCGCAACTGCGCCGGTATTGCTGGACGCCACAAAGTTGAACTGCATCGCCAAATATCCAAATTTAACGGCTTCGCGCTGGGAATGTTCACACATCGCTGAGGCCAAGCCTCGCCCGCGATATTTGGCAGCCGTCATATAACCGGCATTGCAAACGTGCTGACCCGGGCCTTGGGCATTGGTTTTCAGGTAATAGGTGGCTGCAACTTGCCCATCAACTTCACAAACATAGGTTTGACGAGGCAGTTGCATCCACTGCTCAAAGGCCTGCGCCTTGTCGATATCACTAGGGTAAGCGTAGGTCTCCCCTGCCCGCGCAATCTCTTTAAAGATCGGCCATATAGCATCGAAATCGTCGTCAACCGCAGGTCGAATCACAACACTCATTTTTCGCCCTGCTCTAGCACAGTAATCTCCACCCCCGCGAAGTTCTTCAAACGGTCCACATAGCGGTCGTCGAACATGCTCGCCGGCGTCCAGAAACCGCCAAGGCGCCCAGTCTTGTTCTCGCCATTGCGGTGATCGAACGCCAAGCACAGGGCTGCTTGGGCCAACATTTTTGCCGTACAGCCATACCCCGGATCGCGATCGCCAGTCACCTTAACTGCCAGGGTCTGCCCATTGGCGTGTTGACCTACAAAACGCATATCAAAGAAACCGGCCAACTGCTCCGCGAGACTCGGGCCTTCACCGGGCTTGGGCAACATAAACGCCTGCAGTAGTTTGCGTAAGGGTTTAATGGCAACTGCCACCATGAAGCTACCTAAGCCAAAACTGGTCATTAAACTGCGTCGGCGCCCTCTTCCTCCACGCCCCATCAACATACCTTCGCTGTAGCGAAAATGCTCGCCATAAGCATGATCCAAACAAGCGTTGGAGCGATGCACCACCCGCTCGTTGATCGCGGCCATCACAAAGGGGGCACACCAAGCTTGGTGCAGATCGCTGAATTCAGAGCCTTTCACCGTGCGCTGGCGCTCTTTGTAGGGATGACCAGGCGGGCACAGCAAATAGGGGTTGGCTAGTTGTTTCTTCAAGGCAGGATTCGCCATGGCCTCTTCTACCACATTAATCAGGCTAGCAATGGTACCGCCAGATGCACCACCCTTCATCGCCTTCACCCCCATAACCACACGGTCAAGGGGTGAACCAAAACGCGCCACCGATTCCTGTTGCAGGGTTTTCACCCCCAGATCCGAGGGTACCGAATCAAAGCCGCAGCAATGTACGATTCGGGCCCCGGAGGCTTTGGCCTGCCCCTCGTAGGTGTCGATCATGCGCTTGATCCACTGGGTTTCACCGGTTAGGTCGCAGTAATCAGTGCCGTGGGTCACACACGCTTTAATCAGAGGCTCGCCGTAAAAGGCATAGGGCCCCACCGTCGAAATGACCACATCGGTCTGCTGGCACATCATCGATAGTTGTTCGTCATTGGAGGCATCGATAATCAACTCGGGCACGTTGTCCGCCCGCCCGCCAAATTCGGCTTTCAACTCGGCCAACTTGCTTGCAGAACGCGCGGCCATCGCCCAGCGCAGCGGTGGCTCTTGGGCAGGCAATTCGTCAACCAGATAACGCACCAAAATTTGGCCCACAAAACTTGTGGCACCAAAGACGACGATATTGAAATTTTTATTAGGCATAGCGGCTCTCGATAAATTTTTCCATACTAGCCGCGTCAAACAGTTTTGTTACAGGTTATTTAGGGAAAAACATCACAAAAAAACCGGCAGAAGCCGGCTTTCAAACAATCCCAATGCAAGCGTTAAACAGCCTCAGCGAAGGTCTCATGCTGGCGTGCCAGCGGTCTCGCACCAAGGTAAATTTGCAAACACTCAACGTCAACATCGGCAGCGCATTTTGCCAAGAACTTATCTAACGCCTCAAACAAGGCCTCTTTATTCCAGCCTTTAAAGGGAGGAGCTTGTACAAACAACAAGCGTTCGTCACAGCGAGCCTTGCCTGCAAAGGTGCGCATTTCCGCGAAGACAACTTTTAGGGCCTTAAACTTTTCTTGAGTCAAACCGCCTTCCAAAGCATCTGAATTCAAGAGATCCTCTACCTGTTCGCCCAACTGCGCGGCATTGATAAAGGGATTTGCTGCATATTTGTTCATCATATTCATTGTTGCCAACTCCGTAGCTATCTGACCCATGACTAATTTGTACCATGAGTCGTTCCTTGAAAACTGTCTACTAGTTCACAGTTTGGCGCATTGTATAAAAAATTGCGTAATCCTTGGCGTAAAAACCCTGCACACAAGTGGGCAGGTTTTTTGGAATGGCACGGTGAATTTGGTTAAAAAACTGTCATAATCGCGTGCTAGCTTAAGTCAGTTTTGAATAGCAGGAGAATCACGTGACGATTAGAGTGGGCATCAATGGTTTTGGGCGTATCGGTCGCTTAGTAATGCGAGCCGCCTTTGATTGGCCTGAGCTACAGTTCGTACACATCAACGATCCCGCTGGAGACGCCGCCACCCTCGCCCACCTGCTGGAATTTGATTCCATACACGGGCGTTGGCAACACGCGGTAACACATGACAATGGCAACATGATGGTCGCGGGTCAGTCCATAAGCTGCAGCCAAAATAAAGCCATTGCAGAGACCGACTGGTCAAACTGCGACATCGTCATCGAGTGCTCAGGCGTTATGCGTAAAAAGGCGCTGCTGGACGCGTATCTACAGCAGGGCGTCAGCCGAGTATTGGTGAGCGCCCCCGTGGCGGAAGACGGCGTGCTAAATTTGGTAATGGGCATAAACCAACACCTTTTCGACCCGGCACAACACCGTCTGGTCACCGCGGCCTCATGCACCACTAATTGCCTGGCACCTGCGGTCAAAGTCATTCAAGAACAGTTTGGTATCGTGCACGGTTCGATGACGACCATCCACGACATCACCAATACACAAACCATTCTCGACGCCCCCCACAAGGATCTGCGTCGCGCACGTGCCTGCGGCATGAGCCTCATCCCCACCACCACAGGCTCCGCCAAGGCGATTACGCAGATATTCCCAGAACTCGAAGGTCGTCTTAACGGCCATGCGGTTCGGGTACCACTGGCTAATGCCTCTCTCACCGACTGCGTGTTTGAACTGGCACGCGAGGTGAATGTTGACGAGGTTAACCGCGCCCTACGCGACGCCGCCGACGGTGCGTTGGCAGGTATCATGGGCTATGAAGAGCGCCCCCTCGTGTCGATCGACTACCGCACCGATCCGCGCTCCTGCATCGTTGACGCGCCCTCAACCATGGTCGTCAATGGCACTCAGCTCAAATTGTACCTGTGGTACGACAACGAGTGGGGCTACGCCAACCGCACCGCAGAACTGGCGCGATACATAGGCGGTACATGCTAGCGCGCGTTTTACCCTGGCGTACCGAGGTGATCCAATACCTATTGATCACCTTGAATTACTGGGTATTTACCCTATCAGACGGCGCGCTGAGAATGCTGGTAGTGTTGTATTTCCACCAGTTGGGGTATGACCCACTGAGTATTGCAGCGTTATTTTTGTTTTACGAAGCTTTCGGTGTGGTAACGAACCTACTCGGAGGATGGCTCGGGGCCACTCTTGGCCTCAATCGCACCATGCACATCGGCACGGGGCTTCAGCTTGTCGCTCTGAGCCTATTGCTAGTGCCTAGCCCTTGGCTTGGCATACCACTAGTCATGGCATCCCAGGCCCTCTCCGGTATCGCCAAAGACCTTAACAAGATGAGCGCCAAAAGCGCCATTAAAACCCTCGTTGCAAGCGATCAACAACACACCCTATTCCGCTGGGTGGCCGTACTCACCGGCTCCAAGAACACACTGAAAGGTATCGGCTTTTTCGCCGGGGGCGCGCTTCTGAGCAGCCTTGGCTTTCAAAGTGCGGTAGCTATTTTTGCCATCGCTATTGGCACGATGTGGATAATTTCCATGCTGACGGTGCAAGCCGACCTCGGCAAGGCCAAACAAAAACCCAAATTTACGCAATTGTTATCGGTGTCGCGCGCGGTCAACGTCTTGTCCGCCGCTAGATTATTTCTGTTCGCCTCACGCGACATATGGTTTGTTGTCGCACTCCCTGTATGGCTGGCGAGTGAGTATGGCTGGAATTTTTGGCAAGTCGGCGGTTTGATGGCCGGTTGGGTTATCGGTTACGGCATCATTCAAGCCGTGACCCCACGATTTTTTGATGCCCAACACTCCCAACGGGCCGTCGCCAAATGGGGCTTCTTGTTAGCTTTGATGCCCCTGCTGTTAGCCACAGCCTACATGCAACAATGGCTAATACCTGCTGTACTCATCGTGGGGCTGGTATGCTACGCCAGCTTGTTTGCCGTTAATTCGGCGCTGCACAGCTATCTGATTGTGGCTGAAGCCAAACAAGACGGGGTGTCGCTAGATGTGGGGTTTTATTACATGTCTAACGCCGCCGGCCGCTTACTAGGCACCGTACTGTCGGGAGCCATTTATCAAACCGCCGGGCTGGGCTGGTGCTTACTCGTTTCCAGCATCGCCCTCGTCATCAGTGCGGCGATCGCCAAGCGCCTGTAGTCAGACGCTTTCAATTCGGTAGCACGGTTCATAGGCCGCGCCGGCTAGTTTCATCCGCCCATCGCGAGAGAATGCCGCCAACAATTCATCCATCGCCGCCATCAGGGCAGGATCACCGTGCAGAATATAGGGGCCGTGTTCTTCAATCGCTCGAATGCCCTCCTCTTTCACGTTGCCCGCCACAATGCCAGAAAACGCCCGTCTCAGATCACAAGCCAACTCGGCCATGGGTCGACTGGGGTCGAGCTTGAGGGTGGCCATATTTTCATGGGTCGGAATAAACGGCTCCTGAAATGGGGCGTCGATGAACAACTTCCAGTTAAAACTAAAGGCGTCATGGGTCTCGCGGCGAAACTCGGTCACTTGTTCCATGCACGACGCCATATGGCGCGCCACCGTCTCGGCATCGTCGACGATGATACGGTAGTAAGCACAGGCATCGAGGCCGAGGGTCTTTTTCAAAAACGCGTCGAGTTGTTCGAAATAGCCGCGGCAAGATTCCGGGCCAGTAAAAATAAGCGGCAGCGGAATTCGCTGATTGTCTTGGTGGCTGAGTATGCCGAGGATGTAGAGAATTTCCTCCATCGTCCCCACACCACCAGGAAAAACAATGATGCCATGGGCCATGCGCACGAACGCCTCGAGACGCTTTTCGATATCGGGCATGATGACCAAACCGTTAACCATCGGGTTGGGAGGTTCTGCCGCGATAATGCCGGGTTCTGAGATCCCCAAATAGCGCGCATTACTACGGCGCTGTTTTCCGCTGCTCACCGCCGCCCCTTTCATCGGCCCTTTCATCGCACCGGGGCCACATCCCGTGCACACGTCAAGCCCCCGCAGGCCCATCTGGTAGCCGACTTCTTTACAGTACTCGTATTCTTCTCGGGGAATAGAGTGGCCGCCCCAGCACACCACCAAGTTGGGTTTGGGCACATCGCTTAGCACTTGCGCGTGACGCAGACGGCTAAAGACAAGGTCGGTGGTGGTCTGACCGGGAATACAGGGGGGTAATTCGCTGCTATAGAGCAGATCGCGCACCACGGCGACCAAATGCTCCTTGATACCTTGGATCAACACACCATCAACAAAGGCCGACTCGGGGGCGTTGACCAACTCAATCCTAATACCTCGCTCTTGGCGCACCACGTTGATATCAAAATCGTGAAACGCAGCAAGTAACTCTTTGCTGTTGTCGGTTTCACCGCCGCAGTTGAGCACCGCCAAGGCACAATTCCTAAACAAACGATGCAGGCCAGAGTTGCTGACATCCAGCAGCCGCTCCACCTCGCTACGAGACAGCAGATTGAGGCTGCCCGTGGGCGAAAAAGACGTACTGATTCGATCGCTACGGGTCATAGTAAATCCCTCCTAGATTTACTGTAAGCGTAGCCTGTCTTTATGAAAACGCGGTGACAATTTTAACGGTGCCACCGCCCTGTCGACACGGGGAACAATATTGGCAATAGTGCTGCGATCAGCATTAGTGGCGCGAATATTGGCACAGTAGCCAGCACCTTGTTCGAAGGCGAGCACCGGTGGAAAGCTATCGATCACAACGCCTGGGTCAAGATCAGGTAAGATATGATCGATCACCAGCGACACGCGAGGCTGCAACTGCGTCGAGGCGATACGACCACGCTGCCCCCAGCCGGTGGCGTAGTCGTCGCAGGAAGGATCTTCCACATCGGGGCGATCCAAGAAGGCAACCACCCTATCGCTACCGTACAGATAGGACATCATCGCCTCTTCAAACAGCATCGCTACATCTTCCCGAATGGTTGAATAATTGTAGTCATCGTTGGCACCATCGGGCTCCATCGCGGCGCCGAGATCCGCAGCAGTCAACGCCTTGATATCTTCGCTGGCCGTCGCCCCCTGGAACAAGACTTCGCCCACGTCGTACATCAATTGAGAGGTTAACGGGTACTGGGCATCAAGCTTGACCGAGGCCCAACGATCTAAAATATCTTGCACTGCCAAATCGGGCTTTTTAGAGGTGTCTAGGCTATTCCAATAACGCGGCGGAAATACGTCATTGGCATGGGCGAGTTCGTGCAGAATGAGTTGCGCATTGGTCAGCACGATATCGTCAAGGGTGCGTTCTTCGGTGCCATCCAAGGGGTAGTAATCCCACGCGAACTCCCCATTCAACATGTAGTCCCAAATGGAAATAAATTGCACCTCGCTGCCAAAGCCGGCCCGGTAATCCGGGTCGGTCAAGATGGTGGCTTTTTCGTCGTTGGTCAGCCATAGATCCGCTGGATCCAAATATATCGCGTTGGTCAGCCGCCAGTAATAGGAGGGGCGAATATCGTAGGACACAACCACACCACTCACAGCACCAAATAAATGCACGATCTCATCCGGTAGTCGATCGAGCAACGCCTCGAACCGCGCCCCCATCCAAGGGTGGCTCACCGCCAGGCGCTGCATCACCGCAGCGCGTGTAACCGCCCCACCGGCACCAATCAATGGCAAATTAGCCAAGCTACAGGCATCAGCGCGGGTTTCAGCCAGTACGCAGCGGGGAAGAATGTCGGCATAGGGGGAGGATTGATAGGCAGATACTGAGTAGGTGGGGGTCGTTGGCGATGTCGGTGCGGGATCAGGCGTGCTTGGCGACGGCGTATTGTTACTAAACGAGCTACCAACACCGCCGCCGCATGCCGTCAAAAGGACACTAATCAATACAATGCTAACGAGCTTTGTCATCGTTTTTTTGCCACCGTAAATTTTCCTTACCACCCACAAAACATACGCTCTAACTCGACACAATGATCACATGCTACCGAGGTTCGCTCTGTATCATCCAACGCCTGTTTTGTCCTAAATCAGAGTCTAGAAATTTATTTCATTTTCGTCGCTGTTAATTAAAGCCAGCAAGTGGTGAAAAATCAGATATATGCTAACCTCAAGGGGTAATAGAGGGAGATTTTACATGGCATCGAGACGACAAGTTTTAAAGGCGGGCGCCGCCGCCATCGGGGCCATGTCGTTTCCCTATATCGCCAAGGCCTACAATCGCCTTCCTACCCTGCGTGTGCTTGGCACTCACGTCACACTGCAAGAAACGCTTCGACTAGAAGCTGAGCGCGCCCTCGATATCAACCTAGAGTTTTATCCAGGCGGCAGCGCCGAGGTCTTACTGAAAGCGGCCACCAACCCAAGCAGCTTTGACATATACGAGCAGTGGTCTAACTCACTGCGCGTGCTGTGGGACGCCAACTCCATCAAAGCTATCGATCGCACTAAGATTGCCCAGTGGGACAATATCAACAGCCTTACCAAAACTGGCAAGATCTCAGCCGCGGCTAAATTCGGTGATGGCGATGCCCCCTATAAACTTCTTTACGAACAGCCTGATGGTAGCCTTGGCAGCACACCTACCAACCACATTAGCTTTTTACCCTACGTGCACAATACCGATTCCTTTGGCTATAACACCCGTTACATCCCAGAGGGCGTCGCCTACGAAACAGAGAGTTGGGGATGGTTGTTTGACGAGGCTTACCGGGGCAAGGTAGCCATCGTCAATGAGCCCACCATTGGATTATTTGATCTCGCGCTCGCTGCTCAAGCGCGCAATCTTGTTCAGTTTAACGACATCGGCAACCTTACCCGGCAAGAGCTGGACGATTTATTCGATATCGTGGAAAGACTGCAACGCAAACGTCACTTCCGCGGTGTATGGAGCTCCGTGCCGCGGTCAGTGGAACTAATGGCCAACAATGAAGTGGTCATACAAAGTATGTTTTCGCCTGGAGTTTCTTCACTCAAAGGTATGGGCATCCCATGCCGCTACGCCGCACCCAAAGAAGGTTATCGCGCTTGGCACGGGGTGATGTGCCTATCGCGCAATGTCGACAGCGAGCGAGAGGAACTAGCTTATAAATTCATGAATTGGTGGCTGTCTGGCTGGCCAGGCGCTTACATTGCCCGGCAAGGCTACTACATTTCAAACCCACAAATTTCTAAACCTTTTATGAGCCAAGCCGAGTGGGACTACTGGTACGACGGGCAAGCGGCTGCAGAACCCTTGCTAGGCACCGATGGCAGTGTGTCGGTTCGCGAAGGTGAGGTGCGCACAGGTGGGAGCTATATCAAGCGATTTGAGAATATCGCGGTGTGGAACACCGTCATGCCAAACTATGAATATTCACTTACCAAGTGGAACGAGTTCCTGTTTACCTAGCCCATGATTAATCTCCTCATCAAATGGCTATCGCTGAGACCTCGTATCTACCTCAACTTGGTGTTGATCGCGTTGACAGCACTGTGCATTCTTTCGATGAGTTTTTATGGCCTGTCCTCGGCCAAGCAAGAACTGGAAGAGCACGCGCGCTTTACCTCGCGCATCATAACCGACTCACAAATTAGCGACACCATTTATCAATTGCACTTAGCGGCACTCAACTTTACCTATAACGGCAATTTATCCGCTGCGGAAAAAGTCGATTTTTATTACGAAAATATCCGCAAAAAACTCTACACCTCAGATGTTTCCATCACCAATACCGAAGACACCATACGCAGCTTGGACGCCTACTATCGAGGCTTTAACCAACTGCGTTCGCTACGCGAAAAACGCCGCCGTTCCACCAGTGTGATTCTACCGGAGCAAGAGCTAACAATAGAAATCGCCATGGAGCGGTTCATTGATGATCTCTACAAAGAAAACCGCTCCCAGGCACTATTAGCTTCCGAGATTTTGGTGATGTTCATGCAATCGAGCAGCCAAGGTAATGCCTACTTTAGGCGCTATGAGAACACCTCACTAAACCGCGCCCGAGAGATGCAGCGGCAAGCCTACCAACAACTCATCGATCTTAAGCCCTATGTAAAAAATAATGCGCTGCTATTACAGCTGGACCATGTCGCCGAATTGCTCGCGCACTATAGCGATATCTTTAATATCACCGTGGAAGAGACGCGCGGATTTCTCTATTTGGTCAACGTTATTCTCGCTGCCGAAGCCAACGAAATTCTCTATCAATCGGATATTCGTGAGACGCAGATTTCAGAAAACATCCACCAGCAGCGTGACGCCATCGATCAACGGCTTTCATCGCTGGTGACATGGGTGCTAGTGATTAGCTTGATCGCCCTGTTGGTCCAAGTCCTTTTTTCATATTGGATTACGCTGACCATTACCAATCCGATCACCACCATTACTCGGGTCTTCAATGAACTGTCAGAAGGGTCGGGTAAAAGCGCCATTCCCAGTTACCCCAAAAATGATGAGATTGGTGATTTAACTAAGGCCGCGCGGACTTTTAAACAGAAAAACGTCGAAAACCGCAAGGTACTCAACGACTATAAAGAACTCAGTGAACAGCTCGAACGGCGTATTTTAGAGCGCACCCAAGAACTCAATGCGATGAACAAGGAGCTTGAGTTTTCTAAAGAAAAAGCCGAAGAGATGGTACAAATTCGCAGCGATTTCATCGCCAATGTATCGCACGAAATCAGAACACCTATTAACGCTGTGCTAGGCATGACCTATCTCATGCGCCATACCGAACTCTCAGAACAGCAGACGGAATACATAGAAAGCATTAACTTAAGCTCGAAAAAGTTACTCGCCATCATTAATGACATCTTGGACTTCTCCAAAATAGAAGCCGGTAAACTGACCATAGAATCGACCAAACTGGATTTATTCCAGGTCGTGACCGATTGCGTATCGATGTTACAGGCCCAGGCGCACGCCAAAGGCATTGATATGTTCACCCATTTTGACAGTTACGTCAGCCGTTACTACCACGGCGACCCTCTGCGTTTAGGACAAGTGATCACCAACCTGCTAAACAATGCGGTCAAATTCACCGAAAAGGGCCACGTGGGCGTCACTATTGAAGCCATCAATATTCAACGCCTTCGCATCAAAATTCACGACTCTGGTATAGGTATGGACGAGGAAGAACAAACACGCCTTTTCCGTGCTTTTAGCCAGGCCGACGCCAGCACCACGCGACGTTTTGGGGGCACCGGCCTAGGCTTGGTGATCAGTAAACAAATCGTCGAAGCGATGAACGGGACGATCACCGTCCATAGTGAAAAAGGCATTGGCACGACTTTTACCATTGAGTTGGATATGAAACGCGTCAACGACGCCAATGAAAACAAACAACTGCACGGACACAAAGCACTGCTGATCGAACGCGATGAAATTTCTCGCAACGCCTTCAACCATGCCATGCAGCACTTAGGGCTTGAAGTAATCAGCTACGAGTCCTATTTACACGAGCAAATTAGCCAAGTCGATGTCATTCTCTATGCGGTCGAAAAACGAGATCGCAGCGCGCTCGATGCCGAGACAATCACGCAATTGGCCGCCACCTATCCTCAAACCCCTATTTGCCTGATTTATCCCATGGGCAAGACCCCTGAAAATAGTGGATCTGGAGCGCAAAATAACTACATTCAAAAACCGCTCAACCCCATTCGGTTGGAAAAGGTCTTACTCAATATGCTGAGTTGGGAAAAGACCCCCGAAAAAGACACCAGTTTGGAAGAGTTGCAGCAGGAAATGGCTACACGAGCGGGCTCAAAAGTCATTGTGGCAGACGACAACCTATTTAACCGCCAGGTCGTGGCAGGGTTATTACAGAAGACAGACATCGAGGTGGCGGAAGCCATTGATGGCGAAGATTTGACTGAAAAAGTGATACAGGCAGCTGAATTACAGGCGCCCTACGAGCTGGTTTTTGTCGACTACCACATGCCTAAGATGAATGGCCTTGAGGCCTGTCAGTGGCTAAGACATCGTTTCCCAGAGCTCGCTATTGTGGTCTTAAGTGGCGATATAGAAGACACGACGAAGCAGAAGTTCTTTAGTGCAGGCGCCAATTCTATATTGGCTAAGCCAATCGAAGTTAAAGACTTCTATGAAATCGTTTTAAGCTACCTCGAACCCAAACAAGAACTCGTGGCATCGGCCAAGAACACTAACAAACCACGCGTTCCAAAAATGCTCACGGTAGATACCGCGGCAGGCTTAAAACACAGTGGCGGCGACAGTGAGCTCTACTTATCGCTTCTGAATAGCTTTATCAAGAAATATAACAACGCCGGAAAAGATTTTGCCGAACTCTACAGCAATCAACAATCAGAGCCGATGTCTCTTGCTATGCACAGTTTGAAAGGCATCGCTGCGAGCATCGGTGCCAACACCCTGTCTGATAGTGCACAGGCCATGTATGACGACCCAAGCCAAGACAACTTGGAAGACGTGCAAAATCAGCTCAACAAAGTATTGGGAGAGCTCAACAGTTTAGAACTGAAAGCCCCCCTAAAGCGGCCAAAGTCGCTTTCGATGAAGCTGAATTTTCAAGCTCGTTAGACAACTTATTAAAAGCGGTCAAACGCCGCCGCCCAAAACAAATTACCCCTATATTGAACTACATTAAATCGGTTGATTTACCACCCGAACAAGCAACAGTTATCGAGCATATGTGCACGATGATCGAACGCTTCGAATACGCCGATGCGATAAAAGTTTTGGAGACTCTTTTGAATGACTGACCACACGACCGGATCAGGCACCATCTTACTGGTGGATGACATCGAAGAAAATATTCGTACCGTGCTGGGAATTCTCGATAACTACGACATTATTCCCTGCACCTCGGGCACCGAAGCCCTAGAAATTCTCAAGGAAGAACAGGTTGATCTGATCCTACTCGATATCATGATGCCCGAAATAAATGGCTATCAGGTGTGCGAAAAAGTGCGCGCCATATCCGAGCTACAGGAAATCCCTATTATTTTTCTCACCGCTAGACAAGATGAAGACAGCATCGAGAAAGCCTACGACGTGGGCGCCCACGACTATGTCACCAAGCCCTTTTTGCCGCGTGAACTTAAAGCGCGCGTAGATTTCCAGCTCAAGTTTCACTTCACCATGAAAAAGCTCGAGTACATTGCCTCACACGATCAAATGACGGGGATTTTCAATCGTCGCCGCTTTTTCGAAATTGCCAAGGCAATGTTTACCGAAAGTCCAAGGGAAAGCCTTTACACCATCATGCTCGACATAGACCACTTCAAGCGAATTAATGACAAATATGGTCACGCCGTGGGGGATACTGCTCTGAAAGAAGTCACCGCAGCGATTGCTTCGGTATTGCCGGAGGGTGCCTGCTTCGCCCGCCTTGGCGGGGAGGAATTTGCCATCGCCATCAGGGGTCAAAACAACGACGCTATCAATACCTTGGCCGAGAGCATACGCAGCAAAGTAGAGCTAACACCCATCATCGCCGATGATGTCAGTTTCAATTGCAGTATCAGTATGGGGGTGAGTCAAAACGACAGCGCCTACAGCAACATCGACGAATTGCTCAACGCTGCCGACCAGGCGCTTTACGAAGCCAAAGATAGCGGCCGAAACCGCTCTATTTTCCGCGGTTCCAGCGCGTCTCATAGCAGCTAGTTTAAACCCGCAAATGCCTCGCGACTCAGGTTGCGGGGCGCGCCATCGGTTACCACGACATCGTCTTCAATACGAATGCCGCCAAAGGGACGCATCGCTTCAACCACCTGCCAATCCACCAGATTGGCGTGGGCTGAAGCACGTAATCTGGCCAGTAAACTATCGATAAAATAGATACCTGGCTCGATCGTCAAGACCTGGCCTCGGCGGATCTGACGGGTGGTTCGCAGCGCCGGATACTCCGCTGGAGGGGGTGTTCTGCCGCCCTCGTAAGCTGTTTGTTGCCCGCCAATATCGTGTACCTGAAGACCGAGGAAGTGACCCAATCCGTGCGGGAAAAAGGTTTCGCTCAGCCCCTTTTCGAAGGCCTCGTCAGCCGCGCAGGTAAATACGCCATGTTCCACTAGGATTCGACTAATACCACGATGGGTAGCACGGTGTAAGTCTAAGTAGGCGGTCCCATCGCGCACCTGGTCAACAATCTCTAACTGCAGCTTATCTAAAGCGGCAATCAAGTCCGCAAAAGGCCCCTGTTCTGCGGCATAGGTACGCGTAATATCAGAACAATAGCCGCGATAATTAGCGCCGGCATCAATTAAAAAACTGCGCCGCGGGCTGTCGACATCGTGCTCTCGACGCGAATAGTGCAATACCGCACCGTGCTCGTTGATACAGATTAGATTGTCATAGGGCAATACATCCTCCGGCTGACCGGCGGCTTTGCAGTAGGCAATGTGGATACCAAATTCACTTTCACCTGCACGAAACGCGGCTTCGGCGGCAACGTGGGCGCGTGCGGCAATGCGGTTAGCTTCAGCGAGACAGGCTACCTCAAAGGGTGATTTAACCGCCCGGTGCCAATGTAGTCGATGCAGTAAAGGCTCCGGATTAATGTCTCCCGTCGGCCAGTGCTCATGGCGACTATCGAGCTCACCGATGGTGGCCACCTTCCCCTTACAGGCAATGACTTCAGCCATCACCGCTAAATCCGTCACCACTTCAACGTCAAAATGCCCTGTCCACACATCTTCGCCAATGGGGGGATAACTGTGCCAATAGTCATCGGGTAAATAGATAAAGGCCTTAGGTGTATGCCCAGGTTGGTATACCACCCAACTTTGGGCAAACGCCTCACGGGCGGGCAACAAGGCATTAAAGTGCGGATTGATTTTAAACGGGTAGTGTCGGTCGTCTAGAAAGGCCACCGCCGTGTGCCCCGAATATACCTGTAGGGCATCGTATTGGGTCTCGGCCAATATGGCGTCGTAGCGCTGACGTAACTGAGTAAAGTGTTCGGCAAAGAGCGATGCAAGTTCTGACATAGAATACCCATTGGTAGTGATACAGATCAATGCTGACATTAGCAGATCAACTACACTCTCCATAGGGTCTACTACTGTCTGATTACGCCGGCATTACGTTTATGAATATTGTGTTGTTTATCTGTGGCATTGCGCTGTTTTTACTAGGCATCGATCAATTGGAGCGAGGTCTAGGGCGACTGGGCGACCGCACCTTGAAACGCGTACTGGGCAACTACACCAAAACCCCCTTGCAAGGCATTGGTTTCGGCATGGGAGCCACGGTTATGGTGCAAAGTTCGTCGATCGTCAGTTTGATCACCCTAGCCTTTGTAAGCGCAGGTATTCTGCAACTCTACAACGCCATCGGCATTATTTTGGGTGCCAATCTCGGCACCACGTTTACCGGCTGGATCGTCGCTACCATCGGATTCAAACTCGATCTCAAGGATATCTACCTCCCTATGCTTGGCCTTGGCGCCAGCGGATTACTTTGGGGGCCCAACAACAGCCGCATCGAAGCGCTAGGACGCTTCATTTTCGGTCTGGGTCTACTGATCATGGGCATGATATTGATGAAGGACAGTATTCGCTTTGTCACCGAATTAGTGGATTTAGCCACCCTTAAAAACACCCCAACCTGGGTCTTTTTTGTGGCCGGGGCGATCCTTACCGCAGTTATCCAAGCCAGTTCCGCGGCCATGATGATGGCCCTAACGGCCCTGCACGGCGGCATTATCGATCTACCAAGCGCCGCCGCGTTTGCCATCGGCGCTGACCTTGGCACAACTAGCACGGTCATTATCGGCTCGCTCAAAGGCGCCCGAATAAAACGGCGAGTGTCAGCCATCCATTTTATCTTTAATGTCGTCACCGACGTCGTCGCCGTGATCTGTCTGCCCTGGCTTTTGTATCTGGTCACGGATGTGGTGGGCATTAGCGATCCCCTGTTTGCCTTGGTGGGTTTTCACAGTGCATTTAATGTACTGGGTATTGTGATGTTTTTACCCTGGATTCGACACTTTCAACGCCTCATCGAGAGGCTAATTCCGATCGACGATAACAGCCACCGCACGGTGGACAATGTCGATCCAGCCTTGGGCGATGTGGCCTTACACGCCTTAGAAAAAGACGTCGCGGCAGCCATTCAGCGCTCGCTCTATAGCAATCTCGCTAGGCTACCCACCCGTTTAATCGACAATGTCGACCCGGCCCTGCTGCCACCGCTAGAAGATTGGGATAGCGACATTCAATACCGGACACTGCAAGACAATGAAAACCATCTCAGCGATTACGCTCTCGACCTGCAACGCGCCATGGGCGATAGCGATACCAGCCGCATTAAGCAACTATTGGTGTGTTTGCGAGATTCCAGCTATGCCGCCAAAGCCTTAAAAGATATTCAAAGCGATTTAGAACAACTCCTAGACAGCCCAAACCATCAGGCCATGGAGGCCTTGCTAGAACAAACCATTGAATTTTACCGCGGCCTGCTGAGCACAATGACTACCGATAGCCAGCCAGCGACAGAACAGTTGCGGGACTTGAGCATCGCCCTGAAAGAAAGCCATGGGGAATTTGACGCCACGATATACGGCATGATTGATCAGCGGCAGTTGAACCGTGAGGACGCGTCGCGCGCCCTCAACCTTAATCGTCAGGTACTGTTGGCCGGCCACTCGCTGTTAAATGCGGTGAAACACTACAGCCTGAGCGAACCCATTGCCCGCACCTTGTCAGAAATTCTCAATTTGGAACAGTAGCGACGGCACCTTCGCGACGAGGATCCGCGGCGCCAAACAGCCGCTCTCCCTGGATGGCAATGGCGTGCACACCGCTGTTCATATCGCGTACCTGCACGGTATGCCCCTTGGCGCGCAGTTCCTCAGCCAAGGCTTCACTAGCCACACCTTGTTCTAGCATCAGAGCATTGCCATTGGTGTGGCTCACATTGGCCAAGTTAACCGCCGCTTGAATATCCATGCCGAGGTCGAGGTGGGCAAGCAGTGTTTTAGCGACGTAGTTAATAATACGCGTGCCCCCGGGGGAGCCCACCAGTAGCACCGGCACGCCGTCTTTTAACACCACAGTGGGGGCCATGGACGAGCGTGGACGCTTACCCGGTTGAACGCGATTGGCCACCAGCACGCCGTCTTTTTCGTAACTCAGGCTGAAGTCGGTCAATTGGTTGTTTAACAGAAAACCGCCCACCATCAAGCTGGAACCAAAGGCCATCTCAATCGAGGTAGTCATACTCACCGCGTTGCCCTCGGCATCGATGATGACCATATGACTGGTACTGGGTAGCGAAAAGCTGTCGTCGTCAGCATAGCTGAATGCCTGCTCCACAACGAAGGGACTGGCTTTGCCCATGTCTTTATTGATATCGATGCTGTCTGCACGCGACTGAAGGTAGTGCGGTGCTAACAAAGCCTGCAAGGGAATATCGACAAAATCACCATCCGCGGCATAGCGCTCTCGATCTGCAAACGCGACGCGTGAGGCTTGGCTGTACAAATGCCAAAGGTCGGCGCTTTCAGCGCTGTATTGCGACAGCGGAAAGTGTTGCAGGATCCCCATGATCTGCAGTACCGCCAGACCTCCTGACGAGGGCGGCATCATACCGCACACGGTATACACACGGTAGGGACCACACAGCGGCTCACGCCAAGTCGGCTCATAACTGGCTAGGTCTTGTTCGCTCAAACGCCCCGGGTTGATAGGGGCGTTGCGCACCGTGGCCACTAACTGCTCGGCAAACCCGCCGCGATAGAAGGCATCACTGCCCTGCTCAGCGATCTGCTGCAAGGTATTGGCGTAAGCGGGGTTACGCAGTACCGACCCTGCCGCAATGGCCTGACCATTGGGATAAAAATAGTCTTTGCCTGGGGCTATTTGGGTTAATCCTGGGTGGAGCTTCATCGCCACCAAGCGCGCCAAGCGTGGCGACACTTCAAAACCGCGGGTCGCTAGATCGATAGGATGCTCAAAAAGACTCGCCCATGGCAATTTACCAAACCGTTGATGAGCGCGTTCAAGCCCTTTTACCACGCCAGGAACACCGACCGACATGCCGCCCACAATCGCCTCGCGCCACGACAGCGGCTTGCCGTTCACATAGAACTGGTCAGGAGAAGCCGCTGCCGGAGCCCGCTCACGGGCATCCAAGGTATATAGTTTGGCGTCTTTGGCTGACCAATACATGATGAATGCGCCACCGCCGATGCCCGAAGACTGCGGCTCGACTAATCCCAGTGTAGTCTGCACCGCCACCGCGGCATCTATCGCACTGCCGCCGGCTTGCAGCACTTTTTGGCCGGCGCGAACAGCATGCGGGTTGGCTGCTGCCACCATGAAGTCGCGACCTTCGACCACCTCAAGTTGACGTGTAATAACCGTTCTTTCTGGATCGTCTCGGCTGGCCTGAACGGCCGACGCCGCAAGTATTGCGGCGCCAAGTAGCAGTAATTTCTTCACGCTGTTCCCTTAACTGTCTCGGAGTAGCACGACTGGCGGCTCGAATAAGCTCGCCTTCGAGCTGGCAATTCCGATGAACACTAACACAGGGACACTAATAGCGGGAAGTACCCACCACAAATGCCAGTGAATACTCGGGTCGATACCCAGCAACTGCGACTGAATCGCCGCGAGACTTAATTCCGCACCGAAACAAGCGATAATATTGGCCGCCAGCCCTAGCACTACGAATTCCCAACCACACGCGCGCCACAATAACGGCGAGGTGGCCCCCATCGTCCTCAACAGGGCATTGTCGCGTCGACGCTCGCGTTGCGAAGCCAAAATACTCGCCACCAACACCGCCGCTGTCGCTAGTAAAACGAGGCCAAAGACAATTTCGATGGCCTGGCTCACGCGATCCACCGTGCTGTTAATTTGGGCAATAATCACATCCATCTCAATGATGGTCACCGTGGGAAACTCGCGCATCAACCCAGTTAACATGGGCTTTTGCTCAGGCCCTAGATAGACGCTGGTGATAAACGTCGCCGGGTAGGTATTGAGAATACCTGGCGGGAAGATGAAATAGAAATTGGGACGCATCTGCTGCCAATCTAGGCTGCGTATGCTTTGGATATACGTCTCTAAGGTATCGGCGCCGATTTGAAAACGCAATTTATCGCCCATTTTCAAGCCTAGGCGTTCCGCTAACCGTGCCTCGATAGAGACGCCGTCGTTACCGTCATCACGCCACCATGTCCCCTGCTCCACCACGTTTTTGGGCGGCAAGGCATCATTCCACGTCAAATTGAGCTCGCGATCGATACTGCGCTGCTCTTCTTTGGTCACCTGGGTGCGCACGCTTTCGCCATTGATATGGGTCAGGCGCCCACGCACCATCGGGTAAATGGTTTCCGTGGCCACACCGGCGTCAGTCAGCTGCTGGCGCAGCGAATCCACTTCGTATTCGGCAACATTCACCATGAAATGATTCGGCGTATCGGCCGGTAGTGACGCTCGCCAATCGTCGAGTAAGTCGCTGCGTACCGCCCACAGCAAACCCACCAACATCAGGGCGCTGCTGTACACCATTAATTGCAGTTGGGTGTGGCGGCGGTGGCGCTGAAAATTCGCCCACGCTAAACCCAGCGGAGTAGCCAAGCCTCCAAAACGGCGTGGCACAGCCAGCACCGCGCGAGCTAGCAGGCCCACGACCAGGGTTAAGGCGGCTAAACCACCCAACAAGCCCAGCGATAAAAACCATGACTGGGTGTAAATCATTAACAACGCAACACTACCAACTCCGGCGATGACAAGTCGCAACCCCTGGCTAAGGGGATCCACTGGCACCAAATCGCGCAGTACGGCCATCGCTGAGGTTTTTTGTAGGGCGCGCAGTGGCGGCCAAGCAAAGGCCAATAGGCTTACCAAGGCGGTCGCTAGACCGAACAACCACGGGCGCCACAGCGAGACCTCAGCCACATCGACTAAATACTCGGCAAATACCTGTTCAAACAAGCTTTTTAAGCCCCACCCTGCGAAGCCGCCAACGATGCTGGCCAGTAATGCCAACAACAACAAGCTAGTAGCAAACAACCCAAGTACGCGCCCTTCAGTCATACCAAGGGTTTTTAGAATAGCCACGTGGTCGTAGTGGCGCTGGCAGTAGCGCTGTGCACTCATAGCGATCGCTAAGCCAGACAACATAACCGCCAACGAACCCGCTAATAACAGGAACCGTTCGGCGCGTTGCAGGGCTTCGGCCAATCGAGGCTGGGCATCATCAAGGGTGCGTAACCGGTGGCTTTCTTCGAGCTGCGGCTCTAGCCACGCTTTGAAATCTGCCATCACCGCGTCGACGGCATCAAACTGATAGCGGTAGCTGACTCGACTGCCGACATGCACCAGATCGGCCGCCGCCAAGTCATCGAGATGGATCATCACGCGTGGACCCACGCTAAACATAGCAAAGCCGCGATCTGGCTCGTCTACCAACACTTGGCTAAAGCGCAGCGTGGTTTTACCAATTTCCAAGGCGTCACCCGGTTCGATATCAAGCAGGCTCGCCATGCTTGAAGCCAGCCAAGCTTCTCCCGGGGCTGGGCCGTGCTGCACCACTTGGCTGGTGGCGCTAAAGGGGGCATCTGCAATACGGAGATTGCCGCGCAGAGGGTAGCCATCGCTGACCGCTTTTAGAGAAGACAGTTGCATGCGTTCGTTGGCAAAGGCCATCGACGCCATGCCGACGTTTTCAGATACGTCTATACCACGTTGCCGCGCCTCTTCAAGCCACTCGGAACTGACAGGTCGCGGACTTGACAACACCATACTACCGGCCAAGAAATCCTTGCTTTGCTGCAATAATGACGCCTGCAACGTCGATGAGAAATGGGTGATACCAGAGACAGTGGCTACCGCCAGCACTAAACAGGCGAACAACAATTGCAGCTCACCACCGCGCCAATCGCGGCCGAGCATTTTAAGGGCTAATTTCACCGCTAGCCCTCCTCGCTAAGGCGACCGCTATTCATACGCAGACGGCGATCACAGCGCGCGGCGAGCTCGTCATCGTGGGTTACTAGTACCAAGGTGCAATCCTCATCTCGGTTTAGATCGAATAATAAGTCAGCGATGCGCTGCCCGGTTTCACCGTCGAGGTTGCCAGTCGGCTCGTCGGCAAACAACACGCTGGGCTGCGATGCAAAGGCACGCGCGATGGCAACACGCTGTTGCTCACCACCGGACAACTGATTGGGGTAGTGATGGCCACGCTCGCCAAGGCCAACCTTTTCTAGATATTGGCGAGCGAGATGCTCTGCTTTATCGGCGCGAGTTAATTCCAGCGGCAAGGCAATGTTTTCCATGGCGGTGAGGCCTTGTAGCAACTGGAATGACTGGAAGACAAAGCCGACATGGTCGGCGCGCAACAAGGCACGTTGGTCTTCGCTCATGGCGTGCAAAGGTTGATCTCCAAGATGGATTTCACCTTGACTGGGGTTGTCCAAGCCCGCCAACAACGCGAGCAAGGTAGACTTACCGGAACCGGAGCTACCGACAATGGCAACACTCTCGCCAGCCTTGATATGCAGGTCAATACCCTGCAGGATATGTAGCTCGCCAGCGCGAGTAGAAACAGTTTTTACGATATTTTTGGCAATAATCATGGTGATTCTATGTGGTTAAAAGCTCTTGTTGTGGGCTTATACGTTTTAGGGCTTAGTACAGTCGCGTCTTCGGCACAGGCCGATAACGCCAAAATTCTTATCGTCGGCGACAGTATTAGCGCCGGCTATGGGGTGCCTCGCGGCAGCGGCTGGGCAGACCTGCTCCCCAACGCGCTAGAACACCCGGTTGACGTCATCAACGCCAGCATTAGCGGCGAAACGACGGTGGGTGGTGCAGCGCGCATAAACAAACTCTTGCAACAACACCAACCCAACATTGTAGTCATTGAACTAGGCGGCAACGACGGCTTGCGCGGCTACCCCCTCGATCGCATCGAGAAAAACCTCGCCACTATGGTAGAACAATCTCAACAAAGCGGCGCCTGCGGCGTAGTGTTGCTCGGGATGCGCATTCCACCCAACTACGGCCCGCGCTATAGCGAGGGCTTTTTTCAGCTCTACGCCAAACTCGCGGCGCGTTACAACACCGAACTGGTGTCGTTTTTCCTCGCCAATGTTGCAGAAAAACCCAGTTTAATGCAGTCCGATGGCATTCATCCCACCACCGAAGCGCAGCCAATATTGGTGGATAATGCCCGCGCCACCCTGAACCAAACCTTAACGGCCTGCGGCGCTTAAGCGGGATACGCTTCGTTAAAAAAATTCTCCGCAAGGCGATTAAACGCGGCGGGCTTTTGGGCGTGCAACCAGTGCCCTGCTCCAGCTATGGCTCGCAGGGTGGCGTTTGGAAATTGCTGTTGAATGGTCGAGGCATGCTCGGCTGTCACATAGTCCGATTCACTGCCCTTGATGAAACGAACGGGGCCTTGGAACTGGTGACCAGCCAAGTCCCACTGGGCAATATTTTGATAGTCGGCGCGTAATACTGGCACGTTGTAACGCAGCTCAAAACCACCCTGCGGCGACTTGCGCAGGCCTTTCAAAAGAAATTCAGCAATGCCGGGGTCGTGAAGATTTTGCTGCAAAAACGCCAGCGCTTCACTACGGGATTTCATGTCCTCCAACGGCAGCGCGCACAAGGCCGCAAACACATCGTCGTGGCGAGTAGAACCGTAGGTGACCGGGGCAATATCAGCCACCAACAACGCTTTGACCCTCGCGGGGTGCAGCAAGGCTGTCGCCATCGCGACTTTGCCACCGAGCGAGTGTCCGAGCATGGCAAAGTGACCAAACCCAAGGTGATCCATGGTGTCGCAAACATCCTGCGCCATTTCAGCCAGTGACATATTGTGCGCCCGTGGCGACTCGCCGTGATTGCGCAGGTCGACACTCACCACGCAATAGTGTTCGGCAAGTTGGCGCCCAAGCGACATAAGATTGTCCAGTGAACCAAACAGCCCGTGAATCAATACAATCGCTGGCCCGTGCCCGATTTGTCGAAAATTAAGTATCACCGCCCTCTCCTTGTTGGCGCGCATTGTAGCGGATTTTATACAGCGACCCTAGTACGCACTTGTGCTAGCCATGTGAGTTGGTACACTTGTCGCAAATTGAAGGAGAACCCCGTGCTACACCAAACAACAAAAGCCCTTATCACGCTTATCGCCCTCGTCGGCCTTGTCGCCTGTGGTGGTGACAGCCTTGTCAAAGGTGATTACAACGACACCACCCACATCGCTGACATTGATGATCGCGCCCGCGCGCCTGAAATGAAGCAGTTGATCTTAGCTAGCGTGAACTTTAACAAGCCCAGCCGCGTGTATATGCAGGAGTTCGAACCCAAAATCGACCAAATGCTAGTCGACTACATGACCGCCAACGGCTACAGCTTCGCTCCCGCGCACGTTTTCAATAATGCCTGGAACACCGCCATTCGCCAGACAGGTGACAGCTACGACCCAACCACCGGGCGTTTCAAATCTGATACCCACATGAAGGCCATGGCGCTAACCCTACAACACCTCAAGGAAAATAGTGACGCCGCTGGCATTTTATTCACCGACTTACTGGAATACCAAGTGGCCTATATCCACGGCAACAAACACAACGCCAAATGGCACGGGGTGACACGTCGCGTCGATAAAATGGGCGTTGGTAACTCTGTGCCAGCAGACTTTGACTGGGGCAAAACCGCCGCCGTCGCGTCGCTATGGGTGAACATCTTCGACATCGACAGCATGCAACGTGTATTTTCAGGTGTTGGTGGCATCGATGGTATGGAAGCCATCAACATGAAACTTTCGGAGCCTCGTTTTAGCCGCAACAAAGACTTATTCAACGACGACGACAATATCGAAGAGGGCATACAACTGGCCTTGCATCCCCTCATCAATATGCCCGACTGGCCAGGCGTTCGTCCCGAGTAATTACAGCAACCGGCGCAACCTGTCGTAGGCGGCGCCGATTTCCTCCAGCACCACCTCTAGCGAATCTTTAATCTCACCGCCGCTATGGCTGGCCTCGGCGCCGATCACCTTCGCCTTGGCACGAACGTGCTCCCATTGGTGCTCTGCCTTATCCCACTGCTGTTTTGCCTCCATGCCAAACAGATGCGCTTGCACGCGCAATTCGTCGCGCTGCTGAGCTAACCGCTTTACGACATCCCTATAATCTTCTTTCAACGATGCTAGTGGCATAACCGCCCTCCTCTGTTTTAGATGAATGTAGACAAGTGGAAAGATGCCTTCCAACCCAGTGTTTCTGACGATTGATCTGGGTCAACTCACACCCCAAATGAATAATATGCATAAAAATGTTTTTCTTTGCATAATTATGCATAAACGCTAACATAGACCTAAACCTCTGCGGGAGAAAACGCCGTGCCAAAAGCCAGCAAAGCTACCTCTATCGACATCGCCTACCGCGCTGGCGTTTCACAATCGACCGTATCGCGGGCCTTACGCGACAGCCCCTTGGTGAGCAAGGAAACCCGCGACCACATCAAGGCTATCGCCAAAGAACTCAACTACAAGATCGACAAGAACGCGCGCAATCTTCGCACCCAAAGCACCGACACCTTGGCACTGGTGATTTTCGAGGACAACGGCACCAGCGATCACATCAATCCCTTCTTCATGGCCATGATCAGCAGCATCATCCGCGCGACAGCTAAACGAAACTACGATCTACTGGTATCCTTCCACCAATTGCACGAGGATTTCCGTGGCGATTACGAAGACAGCAAGCGCGCCGACGGCATTATTTTTTTGGGTTACGGCGACTTTTTAAACTACGAGCGAATGGCGCGGGATCTCATCAATAGCGGCATGCGCTTTTTGACGTGGGGCGCCTCAATGCCCGGCCAACAGAGCATCACTATCAGTTGTGACAACCTAAAAGGCGGACTGCTTGCCACCGAACACCTGATCAAGCACGACCGCAAAAACATTGCTTTTTTAGGGGATATCAGCGAGCACGCCCCCGAGTTCCGGGAGCGCTATCGCGGCTATTGCCGAGCATTGAGCCAAGCCGGCATGATCATTAACCCAAAACTGCAACTAAAAGTGGACGAGTCCAACGCCGACCAGGGCTACGAGGCGTGCCGCAAACTGTTGCGCAGCCGCATTAAATTCGACGCTGTTTTTGCCGCCACCGACCTGATTGCCATGGGCACCATCAGAGCCCTGCACGAGGCGGGCCTGCGCATTCCAGAAGACGTGGCAATTGTTGGGTTTGATGACATTCAGGCGGGCTTGTATACCTCACCAGCGCTGACCACCGTCAAACAAAACGCTGAGCTTGCCGGCGAGCAACTGACCGACATGCTGATTGGCATGATTCATCATAAAGAGGGAGAACCCGCAGTGGAATCGCGGGTTATAGAACCGGAGTTAGTGGTCCGCCACTCCTGTGGCGGCCCCATCAAGAAGGCTAGGCGTTAGACAGCATCCAGCCCACCGCACCCAACAACGCAGGGTGCGGATGCACAATCAAATTAACAGGAATTTCCGCCACAAAGTGCGACATAATGCCCTTGGCCTTAAAGCGAGCCACGAAAGGACTGTCGTGTAGCATTTGCCCAAAGCGCGGCAGGATACCGCCGCCTAAATAGAGACCGCCGCGTGCACCCATGGTCAAAGCCAAATCGGCCGAAGCCGAGCCCAGCATGCCACAGAACATATTCACAGTGTCGAGCGCCAGTGCGTCGTTACCAGCCGCCGCGGCATGGGTAACATCGCCTGGTGACTCACAACTTGCCGGAACACCGCGCACATGGGCAAGCGTCTTGTGTAAACGCAACAGACCGGAACCACACAGCAAGGTTTCCAGCGATACGTGACCCAGCTCGGCATTCAGATGCTTAACGATGGCGTATTCTTCATCGGTATCCGCCGCCAAATTGCGGTGGCCACCCTCACCCGAAATGGGGTACCACTTATCGGCAACAGGCAACAGGCCTGCCGCGCCTAATCCGGTACCTGGCCCAAGTACGGCCTTGGTAGCGCCCGCCACCTCAACACCGGCCTTGACCTCGACCAAGTCTTCACGGCACAACAGCGGCAAGCTGCAAGCTTGGGCAGTAAAATCGTTGATTACCGCCAAGCGGGTCAATCCCAGCTCAGATTTCACGGCGCTGGTCGACCAAGCCCAAGACAGGTTAGTCATAGCAATATTATCGCCCATTACCGGGCCAGCGATGGCAAGACAAACATGCTTTGGCTCAGCATCTTGCAACTGTTCAATATAGGCCGCCAAGCATGACTGCATGGTGGGGTAATCAGCCGTGGCGAAGGTGACTTGTTGCTCAAGGTCAAAGCTGCCCTTGGCATTGAGACCGCGCACTAGCGCGAAACGAGCATTGGTTCCGCCAATATCGGCGACGACAAGTGGATACATAGTTGTGTCTCTAATGGGTCAAAAACGCGCACGATACCACACCCCTTCGCAGATTCAAGTAAGGTCATTGCCATGCCGCGCGTAGCTAGCTACACTCGGCCAAAAATAAGGATGTGCCATGAAAACCATTATTCAACGTCTCCCCGCGCAAAAGACCATCGCGTTAATCGCCCACGACGGGCGCAAAGCCTCATTAATACGCTGGTGCGAACAACATCGCGAGGCGCTAGAAAAGCACCGCCTTATTGGCACCGGCACCACTGGCGGTATGATTACCCGCGCTACAGGCATGTCCGTCGATGCGTTGATAAGTGGCCCGATGGGTGGCGATCAACAAATTGGCGCCATGATCGCGGAACAAAAAATCCACACTGTGATTTTCTTTTGGGACCCACTCGAGCCCATGCCCCACGACCCCGACGTGAAGGCCCTACTGCGGCTAGCGGCGGTGTGGAATATCCCCGTCGCCTGTAACGAAACCACCGCCGATATGCTGCTGGCCTCCAGCCTGTTTAACACCGACATGGATTGGGAAGTGCCCGACTACGCCGCCTATTTAGCGGCGCGACAATAAACTACACGCACCTCCAAAGAACCTGCATCTGATTTGTAAAAACCTAACATTGGTAACCGCTTAAGGGCGATTAGCTTGCATGCATTCGTATGCAAACTATTGTGCATTACAACGCCCCTGTCATAATCAATCCTTCCTTGGAGCGGACGTCTTCAACGCGGTTTTAAGCGTTGCAAAAACTACAATATCTGCACTACGCCACTCCCGAGATTCTAAAAGAGTGATTGATATATGCCTACTAAGAACAAACAAAACCCTGTGGCCACGCAGATCAAAGATCGTATCCAACACCACCTGACTTACACTTTGGGTGATTTGGCGGACCACGGTAAATCGAATACTAAACACGCCTGGTGGGAAGCGGTCAGCATGGCCGTTAACGACGTCATCTTCCCTATGTTGACCGAGACCCAAGCCCGCCACCGCGAGCAGGATGTGCGCCGCGTTTACTATCTCTCACTGGAATATCTGATGGGCCGCTTGCTGGCCAACAACCTGACCAACCTTGATTTGTATGAGGTGGTCGATAGCGCCGTCAACGAACTCGGCCACAACCTGGCAGACCTGTGCGAAGTTGCCCCCGATATGGCACTGGGCAACGGCGGCTTGGGCCGACTTGCCGCCTGCTTCATCGATTCGTTGGCCACCCTCGACTACCCGGCCATCGGCTACGGCATTCACTATGAACACGGTCTGTTCAAACAGGAAATCGTCAACGGTCGCCAAATCGAACGCCCCGATGTGTGGCGTGAATTCGGCAATCCATGGGAGATCTGCCGCCCACAATTTACCCAAGAGGTCGGGGTGTACGGCCACGTCGAGACCACGACTAACGACAAGGGCGAAGAAGTTCGCGTTTGGAAGGCAGCCTCCAGCTTAGTGGGAGTGCCTTGGGATGTGCCTATCGTTGGCTACAAGAGCGCCACCGCCAACATTCTGCGCCTGTGGGAATGTCGCGTTAAAGATCACTTCGACTGGGATCGTTTCACCGCTGGTGACTACCATGAAGCCCACCGCGCACGCGTTCTGGCAGAGACCGTATCAAAAGTTCTCTACCCCGCCGACGAAACCCCTCAGGGTAAAGAACTGCGTTTCTTACAGCAGTACTTCTTCTGCGCCTTTTCGATCAAAGACATCATCCGTCGCTACAAAGAACACCACAACGATTGGAGTGCCTTCCCCGATAAAGCGGCCATCCAGCTGAACGACACCCACCCCACCATTTCAGTATTGGAAATGATGCGCACACTGATCGACGATCACGCGGTGGCATGGGACGACGCCTGGGCTCTGTGCCAAAAAGTCTTCTCTTATACCAACCACACCCTACTTCCTGAGGCACTGGAAACGTGGGCGGTTAGCATGTTTGAGCGCGTGGTACCGCGCCACTTGGAAATCCTCTATCGCATCAACGAAGAGTTTCTCAACAACTTGGTCGACAAAAAGTGGCCCGGCGACATCGCCATGCGCGCTAAATTGTCATTGATTCGCGAAGATGGCGAACGCTCTGTGCGCATGGCCCACCTCTGCGTGCTGGCCTCGCACAAGGTCAATGGCGTGGCACAAATCCACTCAGACCTGGTTAAGAGCGACCTCTTCCCAGAGTTCGATGCCCTGTGGCCCGGCAAATTGACCAACGTTACCAACGGCATCACACCCCGCCGCTGGTTAAAGGCGAGCAACCCCGACCTATCTGCCCTACTCGACACTGTGGTCAAAGGCGACTGGGCGCGCGACCTCGACCTCTTACAAGACGTTGCACAGCACGCCGATAAGGTGGCCTTCCAAAAGAAATTTATGGCGATTAAGCGCGACAACAAAGTGCGCCTGGCCGACTTTATTCGTGAAGAACTGAATATTGAGGTAAGCCCGGACGCCATCTTCGACGTGCAGATCAAACGTCTGCACGAGTACAAGCGCCAACATTTGAACCTGCTGAACATTTTGTCGCTTTACCGCCGCCTGCTTAATAACCCCAACGATGACATGCAACCACGCGTATTCATCTTCGGCGCCAAAGCGGCACCCAGCTACCACTTCGCCAAAGACATTATCTACGCCATTAATAAAGTGGGCGAACGCGTTAATAACGACGAACGCATCGGCGGTAAGCTAAAAGTTGTATTCCTGCCCAACTACCGCGTCAGCCTAGCAGAGAAAATCATCCCTGCCGCTGACGTATCGGAGCAGATTTCAACCGCCGGCAAAGAAGCCTCTGGCACCGGCAACATGAAATTGGCCCTCAATGGTGCGGTCACCATCGGTACCTTAGATGGCGCTAATATCGAAATCGCTGAGGAAGTGGGCGACGACAATATCTTTATCTTTGGCAACACCGTCGACGAAGTGAAGGCACTCGATGCCAATGGCTACAACCCGCGCGCCTTCTACGACGACAATGCCGACATCCGCGCCATTCTAGATTGGCTAGAGGGTGATTTCTTCACCCCAGGCCACCCAGGTGAACTGGCGTCGATTAAACACAACCTATTAGGCGGCGACCCCTACAAGGTACTGGCTGACTTCGAGAGCTATAAAGAGGCCCACAACCGCCTCGATGCCGCTTACAAGGACAGCAAGCGCTGGGCTAAGATGGCTATTCTCAATACGGCCAAAATGGGTAAATTTAATTCTGACCGTTCGATTGAAGACTACGTTGCCAATATTTGGCACCTAACGCCATCGAAATAAGCTGAGGTTATCGCCATGAAAATCACACCTGAAATCCAACAGATTTTGGATGCGAGCCACCCCAACCCGTTTAGCTTTTTGGGGTTACATTGTGAAGGGAAATCCGATGTCTACGTGGTACGCACGTTCCAACCCGGCGCTATCGAAGTGCTGGTGGACATTGAGGGTGATGAATTGGCGATGGACCAAGCGGGCTCTTCTGGCTTTTTTGTGCTAAAAACCCGCCGCAAAAAGCCCTTCGATTACCGCTTTAAAGTGGTTTACCCCGGCACGGTCATCGAGCGCGAAGATCCCTACCGATTCCCACAAGTGTTGGGCGATGTCGACATCCACCTGCTGAATGAAGGCACTCACCGCAAACTCTACGATGTACTAGGTGCCCATCAGCGCGTAATCAACGGCATCGCTGGCGTGGCATTTAGTATTTGGGCACCGAACGCGTCACGCGTGTCGGTGGTAGGTGATTTCAACGACTGGGATGGGCGCCGCCACTCCATGCGTCGCCTTGGCTACAGCGGCTTCTGGGATATTTTTATCCCCGGCGTCCCCGCCCGCACCAAATACAAGTACGAAATGAAGGATAGCGCCGGCAACTTGCTACCCTTGAAAGCGGACCCCGTGGGTTCACAGGCTGAAATGCGCCCCGACACTGCCTCCGTGATTGACGCCGAAGCGCCCTTCCACTGGCAGGACGGCGACTGGATGACCCACCGCGCGTTGCGTTCAGCACGCAATGCACCTGTGTCCATCTACGAAGTCCACTTGGGTTCTTGGCGCCGTGGCGAACGCGGCGAATTTCTGAACTACCGCGATATAGCTGAACAACTGATTCCCTATGTGAAATCGATGGGATTCACGCATATCCAATTAATGCCCATCAGCGAGCACCCCTTTGACGGCTCTTGGGGCTACCAACCCGTAGGGATGTTTGCTCCGACGGCGCGCTTTGGTAACGCCGACGATTTCAAATACTTTGTCGATCGCTGCCACGCAGAAGATCTCGGCCTGTTGATCGACTGGGTGCCGGGCCACTTCCCCTCGGATGCGCACGGTTTAGCGCGTTTTGACGGCACCTGCTTGTACGAACACATGGATCCGCGCGAGGGCTACCACCCCGACTGGAATACCTATATCTACAACTTTGGCCGCACCGAAGTGGCCAACTTCCTGCGCGCCTCGGCCAGCGTATGGCTCGACCGCTACCATGTCGACGGCATCCGCGTCGACGCCGTGGCCTCGATGCTGTATCGCAACTACAGCCGCAAAGAAGGTGAGTGGATCCCCAATAAGTTTGGCGGTCACGAAAACCTTGAAGCGGTCGATTTCTTGCGTGGTTTCAACGAGGAACTTTACGCCGATTTCCCCGGCGCCTTCTCAGTGGCCGAAGAATCGACAGCTTGGCCCGGTGTTTCTCGCCCCACCGACATGGGTGGCCTTGGATTCGGCTACAAGTGGAACATGGGTTGGATGAATGACACGCTGGAATACATGAAGCGCGACCCCATTCATCGCTCGCACCACCACAACGAGATCAGTTTTGGCCTGGTGTACGCCTTCGACGAAAACTTTATCCTGCCTTTAAGCCACGACGAAGTGGTACACGGCAAGGGCTCGATTTTGTCGCGCATGCCGGGCGACACTTGGCAACAATTTGCCAACCTGCGCGCCTACTATAGCTTTATGTGGACCCACCCAGGTAAAAAACTGCTGTTCATGGGTGGCGAATTCGCCCAGGGCAAAGAGTGGAACTACGAATCCGAGTTGGACTGGGGCCTGCTGAATATCGATTGGCACAGCGGCGTACAAGCCTTGATTCGTGACCTGAACCGCATCTACCGCGACGTACCCGCACTGCACCAGCGCGACTGCGACCACGCCGGTTTTGAGTGGATCGACCACGAAAATGCTGGCCAGTCGGTCTACAGCTATGTGCGCAAAGGCGACGAGGGCAGCAAACCCGTATTGGTAGTGGTGAACTTCACCCCGTCGACCCATGAAAACTTCCGCCTAGGCGTGCCAGAAGCTGGCCACTACCGCGAGATTCTAAACTCTGATGCGGCCATTTACGGTGGCAGCAATCAGGGCAACATTAACGGCGCAACAAGTGAGCCCATCGCCGCCAACCATCGCGACAATTCGATTGCGATTACAGTGCCGCCGCTTGCAACCCTCGTGTTTGAATTGAGCTAATGTACAACGTACTGCCAGGCAAACCCTACCCTCTCGGTGCAACCTTTGACGGCGAGGGTACCAATTTTGCGGTATTCTCGGCCTCCGCCGTGGCGATCGAGGTGTGCCTGTTTGACGCCAGTGGCTGCAAGGAAATTCAACGCCTGCGTTTGCCAGTATTTGAGAACGATGTGTGGTGCGGCTATATCCCAGGGGTATCACCCGGCACCCTTTATGGCTTGCGCGCCCACGGCGCCTACTCGCCTCACGAGGGACTGCGCTTTAATCCCCATAAACTGTTACTGGACCCCTACGCAAAGGAACTGTCTGGAGCGCTGCACTACCACCCGAGCCAACTGGCCTACTGCCAAACTGGCCAAGTGGATTGCGACCTGCACATCGACACCACCGACAGTGCGCCGCATATGCCCAAGTGTGTTGTGATCGACGAGCGACCCGACGCCGATGATGACCGCCCTGACATTCCACTCAGCGACACCATCGTCTACGAGATGCATGTCGCCGGTTTCAGCAAGCTCAACCCGCGGCTCCCGCAGCCCCTTCGCGGCACCTACAGCGCGCTAACCGACCCGGAGTGCATCAAGTATTTGAAAGACCTGGGTGTCACCAGCATCGAACTACTGCCTGTACACGCCTCCTGTGCAGAGCCTTTCTTAGCGGAAAAAGGCCGCCCCAACTATTGGGGTTACAACAACTACCACTTCTTTGCCCTTCAGCCTCGCTATGCACTAAAGAATGCCTTCGAGGAACTGCGCCAAGTGGTCTTGGCCATGCACAAAGCCGGTATCGAGGTCATTCTCGACGTAGTGTACAACCACACCGCCGAGGGCAACCATCTAGGACCGACCTACTCATTCAAGGGACTAGATAACCTCAGCTACTACCACTTGATGGAAGGTGACAAGCGCTTTTACGCCAACCATACCGGTTGCGGCAATAGCGTGAATGTCAGCCATCCACGGGTGCTGCAGTTTGTTATGGACAGCTTGCGCTACCTAGTACAAAAAGTAGGCGTGGACGGCTTCCGCTTTGATCTGGCAACGACTCTGGGACGGAACCACCAGCACTACTTTTCGCCTGAGCACCACTTTTTCTCAGCCGTGACCCAGGACCCTGTGCTATCGCAGGTAAAGATGTTTGCCGAGCCCTGGGACATTGGTTACAACGGTTATCAAGTGGGCAACTTCCCCAACGGTTGGCACGAGTGGAACGACAAGTTCCGCGATACCGTGCGCCGCTTTTGGCTCACCGACGACCCCATGGCACCAGAGTTTGCACGCCGCATGCACGGTTCGAGCGACATCTTCGAACGCCCCGGTCGCACCGCCTATACCAGCGTCAATTTCATTACCGCCCACGACGGCTTCACCATGCGCGACCTGGTGTGCTACAACGAGCGCCACAATGTCGCCAATGGCGAGGACAATCGCGATGGCCACGGGGCAAACTTCAGCTATAACCACGGTGTAGAAGGCCCTACTAAAAATGCCGCGATCAATGCCTTGCGCATGCGCCAACAAAAAAACCTGTTGGCGTCGCTGCTGTTATCGCAGGGCATCCCGATGCTGCTCGCCGGCGACGAATTTGGCAACAGCCAGTCGGGCAACAACAACGCCTACTGCCAAGACAACGAAATCTCTTGGCTAAACTGGGATCGCATCGATCGCGCCAACGACGAACTCAAAGACTTTACCGCTGAGCTCATCAAATTGCGCCGCCTGCATCCTCTGCTGAATCGCCCGCGCTACCAACACGGCATCAATACCTCAAAAGTGACCGGCCTACCCGACATCAGCTGGCTCAATGCCAACGGGGACAATATGAGCCAGGAAAACTGGCAACAACCCGATTTGAAATGCTTTGGGATGTTACTGGCCGCCACCGGTGAAAACCACGAGGTACGCTCTTTCCGTCACAGCTGCAGCATCGACGACGCACTGCTATTCATTTTTAACGCCTCAAACGACAGTAAAGCCTTCGTACTACCTGAGCTGAATGGCGTTTGGCAAAAAATTCTCGACACCGGGGCTAGCCAAAATAACAGCCTACACGTCGCGATAGAACCCACCCTGACACTGCAAGCCAAGAGCTTTGCCGTGCTGAGCTATATACACAAGGCCACTGCGCCCACAGAGATCGAGTAATCCCATGAGTCAACTTCATCGCCTCGCCACTGAAATCGGCTTCCACAGCAGCTATGTCAACTGCTTTGGTCACAATGTCACCCCGCAGGAAGACGCACTCAGCGCGCTCGTTAGCGCCATGGGGTACGACATCTCCTCGGAAGAGGCCCTCGCCTCACAGGCCAATACACTTGCGCAAAGCCAATGGCGTCGTGTTGTCAGCAGCTGCGAGATCATCCCTGCGGAACAGGCACAGTACAAAATTGATATTAACTTACCGGTTTGGGTAGATCGTTTTAGCTATCGCCTACAGTGCGAAGATGGTAGCCAACATAGCCAAGACAATGTGCTGGCCGATATGCTTCCCTGTGTCGATAGCACCTGCTTGGATGGCCAAGATTTTAAACGCTATCAATTAGAGCTGCCGCGCCTCGCCGAGGGCTACCACCTACTGACCGTTAGCGCGGCAGATCAAAGCACTCAATGCCACGTGATAGTGGCACCGCCAACCTGTGTTAAGCCGGTAGACATCGCCGCCAAAACGTGGGGTATTGCGGTGCAAGTGTACTCACTCAAGTCCGACAATAATTGGGGCATGGGCGATTTCAGCGACTTGCGAGAATTTGTCATACAGGCCGCAGCGCGTGGCGCCGGTTCGATTGGCCTCAACCCACTCCACCCATTATTTCCGGGCAATCCTTCGCACCGCAGCCCCTACTCGCCCACCAGCCGCAGTTTCTTGAACACGATGTACATCGATGTGACAGCAGTACCGGGGTACAACGGAAGCGCAGCAGCCCAATCCATCGTTGCCGACGGCGAGTTCCAAATGCTGTTGGCCCGCGTGCGCGACGCTGACTTCATCGACCACGGCACGGTAGGCTACCTGAAATACAAAGTACTGCGCGCCTTGTTTGCGGACTTCCAAGCCCGAGATATTGCCAACGCCTCAAACAATGCCCAACGCTTTGCGGCCTTCTGTGAAGCCCAGGGCGATGATCTGGCCTCACTGGCCTGTTACGACGCACTTTACGAATACTTCCGCGAGCGCGACGACAACGCTTACGGCTGGACGTTTTGGCCAGAACAGTACCGCGACCCCAACAGCGAGGCCGTAGCAGCGTTTAAAGAGGCAGAAGCCGATCGCATTCAATACTTCGCATGGCTACAGTGGCTAGCCCACGAGCAACTGTCCGCCGTGCAAGCTACCGCCCTCGAGCACGGTATGCCCATCGGATTGTATTTAGACCTCGCGGTGGGCTGCGACGGCAATGGCGCTGAAGTATGGGCCGACCAAGCCAGCTATCTCGCTGGCGCTGCGGTAGGCGCACCACCCGATGCAATGAACATCCTAGGGCAAGATTGGGGGCTAACTCCCCTCAACCCCGTGGCATTGCGTGAAGCTGGTTTTGCCCCCCTAGTCAAAGCCCTGCGCTCTAGCATGCAATACGCCGGTGCACTTCGTATCGACCACATCCTGGGCTTTATGCGCCAATACTGGGTAGCACCGGGTAAGAAAGCCGACGAAGGCGTCTATATCGGCTTCCCGCTGGCTGATATTCTGCGCGTTATCGCACTTGAGAGTCACCGCAGTCGTTGCATTGTGGTTGGCGAAGACCTCGGGACCGTACCTGAAGGCTTTGGCGACATCATGGCCGCCCACGGCTTGCTGTCATACAAGGTGCTGTTTTTTGAACGCTGGGAGAACGGCCTATTTATGCGCCCAGAAGCCTATCCCGAACAGGCAATGGCCACCGGCTCAACCCACGACCTACACACGGTAGCTGGCTGGTGGACAGGTCGCGACCTGGAATGGCGCCGCGAACTGAATCTCTACCCCAACCAAGAGATGGCCGAAGCCGATGCTAGTGGCAGAGCTCCCGATCGCGAGTATCTTCGCGCTGCCCTGATTGATATGGATTTAATGGGAGAACAGGATGCCCCCGCTAACCACCACGAGCGCGCGGAACATATTCTAGCGGTAGCCGCACAACAATATCTGGCGCACACGCCTTGCGCGATGCACATGATTCCCGCCGAGGATATTTTGCAGTTGGTCGAACAAGTAAACATTCCTGGTACGACCGAACAACACCCCAACTGGAAGCGCAAATTGCCTTGCGATATTGAAGGCTTCTTTGACGATCAACAAGGCAATGAGATGATGGCGGCTGTTGCAGCTATAAGACCTCGCCAATAATGCCCCTAAGACGGCCTGAGGCGCGCCACACGCGCCTCAAGCTAAGCCAATGAAAAATGTGAACTTCTTCACAAAATTTGACGCTTAGCAGGATTTATAACCTTGTAACAAAAAAGTTATGCACAAATGCAGTGCAGGGCATAAACTTAATAACTTAATGACAAAAGCCAACAAAAAGCCTCACAAAAGTCTCGCAAGGCATTGATTTTAAAGCATTTAACTGTCGATCAAAAAATAACCAACTGCAACATGCCGTTATTTTATATGCGTTTGAAGATAGGCTCACAAAGTTATCAAACAAGTTATCCACAGTTTCTGTGGACAACAACAAAGCCATTAGACTTTAGTCTAAGGCAGGCTATTTTTACCCTTTTATTTTTTTGCGACGTCGCGGACTAAAACCACGATAAAGCTTCTTTCTGCAAGGGAAAATTTAGGCTGCAACCACCCAGAAATTTCTCCACGCCCTGCTCGATATAAAGATCACCCCGTCCAGGCTGATTTGCAGCCAACGGGGGGAATGCTCCATAGCCAGCCAACAGGCAATGCCAGGAGGTATTATTGAAGTGATCACCAATACCTAAGCGCTGAATTTCTGCACCGAGATCTTCACGCTTAAACCACGCCATCAATAACTTATCCAGTGTCGGCGACACCTTGTCATTGTTGCGATTATCTATCCAATACTGGCTATCACTGCGCGTATTCAGTTTGTAATGGGCGACGATATAATCCCGCACGCGTTCGAAACGCTCGCGCACAAAACCGTTGTATTTATCACGGCGGGAAGAACCGAAACCGCCCTCCTCGTAAAGATGAATAAATTCGAGAATGGCGACTTGTACCAAATGCAGGGCCGTTGCCTCTAAGGGCTCGATAAAACCCTGCGACAAGCCCAGTGCTAAACAGTTATTTACCCAGTGACGCTGCCGCTGACCAACCCGCATCGCAAGATGACGCGCCTCGGTGGGATCTTTTTCCATGCCAAGCTCGCGGCGTAATTCTGCCTCTGCCTGATCGGCGCTAATGTAGCGGCTGCTGTACACGTAGCCATTACCATAGCGCTCAGTAAGCGGGATACGCCACATCCAGCCATGACTTAAAGCCTTTGATAGCGTTTCCACTGGCGGCTCTTCAGCGCGAGCTGAGGGCAACACCACAGCAGAATCGTTAAATAGATTACTGGCAAAGGATTCGAACCCAACCTTGAGGGTCTTTTCGATAAGCATGGCAGAGAAGCCGGTACAATCGATGAAGAAGTCCGCCTCATAACGAACACCCTGCTCGTCGATAAGGGCGGCGATATCACCACCGTCATGCTGCTCAACATCAACAACGCGAGCCTGCGTGCGCACGACACCCAACTGCTTGGCGTGTTCCGCCAAAAATTCGCCCAGCAATCCCGAATTGAAGTGATAGCCGTATTCCATACGAAAGGGAAAATGCTCGGGGGTAATCGCCGCCTTTCCCTGCTTGGCGAGCACACCATTGAGCAGGAAGTCCTCAGGCTGGGTATTGACGTCCAAGCCCATACGGCGAGTACGACAATTCACTTGGAAGGCTCTTTCGGTAAACGTATCGGGTTGGGAAATAAAAGGATGGCTGTAGGCATCGCGGCCAGAGTCGGGACTCCAACCCTCAAAGCGAATACTGACCTTATAGGTCGCTTGGCAGGCCGGCATCCACGCTGACTCGGGGATATCGAGGATCTCAAAGAAATGTTTGAGACTTGGTGTCGAACCCTCTCCCACCCCAATAATGCCAATATCGGGTGACTCTATAACCTGCACCGCCACCTTGTCGCCCCATTGCTTTGCCATCAGGTTAGCGGCCATCCAGCCGGCGGTACCACCGCCAAGGACAATAAAACGTTGCGGCATCATACTACCCTAGAAATTTCTGCAAAAATGCCTCATGTGGCATGCACTGACTGAGGGGCTCGCGCTTCACCTGACGCAATTGTGCCATGCGCTGCAAGAAGGCCTGATCGGGCATAGCATTTGCTGCAGGGTGATAATCACGCGCCTGCAAGCCCTGCCCCATCATCACCTGCAACCAAGACGAATCCCGGAAGATATCGTGCTCTTCGTTAAAAATGACCCCCGTTTGGGTAAACAAGTCGATTTTGTGCCGCAAGCGATCGGGAATATCCAGATGGCGCATATCGCGCCAGAAGTCTGAGTCATCGCGCTCATTCACGTAGTAGTGCAGAATAATGAAATCTCGTATCGTTTCGTATTCGGTCTTCGACTCACGGTTGAAGGCCTCTACCGCCGCAGGATCGATCCCCTGCTGCGGGAATAGCTTCATCAACCGCACTACGGCCGACTGAATGAGATGGATACTGGTCGACTCCAAGGGCTCGAGGAAGCCGCTTGATAAGCCAATAGCGATAACGTTTTTACTCCATTGCTCAGTTGTACGGCCGGTTTGAAACTTAATCTGGCGCGGCTCGTTGACCGTTTTAGCCGGCAAATTTTTCAACAGCGTATTGCGCGCCTCATCGTCCGACATGTATTTGTCGCTATAGACAATGCCGTTGCCGTTGCGATGAGTCAGCGGAATTTGCCACTGCCAGCCCTTGGCATGGGCGATGCTGCGAGTATAGGGCACTAATGTCTCTAGACGATCCGTTTGCACGGCAATGGCACTGTTGGCCGGCAACAGATCGCTCCAATCCTCGTAGGCGACCCCCAGGGTCTTTTGAATCAACAATTTGCGGATACCGGTACAATCGACGAAGAGATCCCCTTCAATGACCTGCCCCGACTGCAGTGTCAGGGACGTGATATAGCCTGTGGCAGGATCTTGGGCAACGTGATCGATAATACCCTCAGTACGCACCACGCCCGCCTGCTCGGCTAATTTACGCATGTATTGCCCGTACAGCGCAGAGTCGAAGTGATAGGCGTAAGGAACTTCGTAGAGTGGATTTTGGGTATTGATCTGATTAAAGCCATTTTGCTGGCAAAACAGATAGTTAATATCGTAATCCCAAATCGAGTGCTGATCGCCAAGGGCCTTGGCGCGCTGCCAGAAGTGATTAAAGTTGCAGAACCCCATTTGTGCACCAGGGGCACCAAAGGTGTGGTAGTAAGATTCGCCTGGCACACGCCAGTTTTCAAATTTAATCGCCAACTTGATGGTCCCATGGGTCGCGCGCAAGAACTCACGCTCATCTAGGCCCATCACTTGGTTGAACGTTTGAATCGGTGGGATGGTCGCTTCACCCACACCAACAATGCCGATTTGCTCGGACTCTACCAACTCTATCGAGACATTGGGGGCAAGTAATTTTGATGCCAGAGCCGCTGTCATCCAGCCCGCGGTACCGCCACCCGCAATAACCAACTTTTTGATCGCCATGACTACCTCAAACGTTTCAGATGCTCCAATGTAACCAACTAGAGCAGCAAAAAAAAGGGATATAGGTCAAAGGTTTGCAAAAAAAAACCCGCCGAAGCGGGTTTCTTTCCGGAGACTATCTCTTAGTACAGAGAGTAGTTTACGTTCAGCATGTAAACGGGACCGAAGTCACGCTTAGCAGTAACGATACCGTTACCGTCGATGCTGATATCACCTTCGTCAGTCAGGTTAGTGCCCTGCAGTGAAACACGCAGACCTTCCAGACCTTCGATGCCAGACTCCATGAAGTCGTAGCTGATTTGAGCATCGATAATGGTTACAGCGTCACGAGTTGCGTTTGAGATCTTGTTAGAACCACCACGCTCGTAAGTGCTGTAAGTACCACGCTTGGTGCCTGCAACACGGAACTCAAAGCCGCCCATTTCGTAGTATGCAGTCAACGAGTAAACTTCGTCAGACTGACCAGGGATGCTTGAACCGTTCGACAGCTCGCTGTCGATGAAGGTCGCAGAACCCGCCACACCGAAACCATCCAGTGCGTCAGAAACCATGCGCAGAGGAATGTTAGCAGTGAACTCCATACCGTCCAGTGAACCTGTCAAACCGTCGGTGTAAGAAGAGAAGAAACCTTCAGACACGCCGTTATTGAAAGGAGCAATGTAAGCGCCATTCGCGTAGAAGCGACCGTTGATGGTTTGGCCATCAGGTGAAGTCACAGTACGGTCGTGGAAACCGGGGATGAAGTAGTTCGCACCACCGTTGGTAGCATCATTCAAGAAGTCAATTTCTTGACCGCCTTCGTCAGTCCAGTTGGTGATGTCTTTGTAGAAGTACGAAGCCGCTACGTAGCCATCTTCAGCGAAGTATTTCTCGTATGACAGGTCAAAGTTAACAGCCTGCAGAGGACGCAGCTCAGGGTTACCTTGGAACTTAGACCATGGTGAACCAGAATCCAGACCGTCTACCGCGTAACGCTCGATCAGATCGATGTTTTGGTCAAACTTAACGAAACCTGAGGCTTTCATGTAGTCCAGACGCGCACGGCTCATAGACTTAGAAGCCGCCACACGAACGAACTCACCTTCGTCAACTTCGACATTCAGGTTGAAGCTAGGCAACACGTTGGTGTAGCTCGCGCCACCATCAATGCGACAACCTTCATCCAACACAGGCGCCCAAGGCGTAGAGCCTTCAACCAAACAGGTATTCTTACGCTCGTTTACAATACCGAGGTAACCGTTTGAAGACTGATCGGTGCTAACTACTTGAACACCAACGTTACCAAACACATTCAGGCCAGAAACAGTCGTCTCGTAGTCACCCTTGATGTAGTAAGTGGTAACTTCTTCATCGATGATGAAGGAATCACCCAAACGATCAGGCTCCAAGAAGTCTGCAGGCGTTAAGAAGTAAGTGCCGTCTTTGTAAGGTGCGAAACCGTCATAAGCCACAACATAACCCAAGCCAGCCCAGGTCAGGTCAGCCAGACCGTAGCGGTAAGACTCAGGAATTAAGCTATCGACTGCACCATTGCCATCACCGAAGGGGAATGAAGTTGCAGTTGCGAAATCACCATGGTTCTCTTTGAACTTAGAGCGGTCGCTGTAGTTAACACCCACGCTTACGTGATTGAAGATACCCGCTTCGACGTCACCGTCGAATTGCAGCTTCATAGTGTCCAAAGTTTCGCCGAAGTCAGCGTAGTTCCAGAAACCGTCCTGTGCTTCCAAGAAGCTGTAGGGGTTTCCGTCAGTGCGCAAGACGTTTGAAGCGAAGTAGTCGCCTACAGAAGCCATACCACCGCCCCACTGTTGAGGACCAGTCAGTTTGATGGCGTTAAAATCGCTGAAGTCCATACCTGAAATGCTGCTGAAAGTAATACCGTTTTCAGACATTTGGAATTCACGAGAACCCAATTGCGCAGCGGTCAATGAACCGTTACGGCCCAAGCCCGCGTATGACTCAGCACGCTCATAGCGCTTGGTAGATTCTGATGAAGCTACGTCAACAGTGGCTGTCCAGCTGTCGTTGATAGCGAACTTGATGTTAGCACCAAAAGTTTCCAAGGTACCAACAATGTTTTCAGGGTCAGTACGCAGAACAGGGTTAGCACCAATTTGAGTACCAGATACGTTGTAGCCAGAGCCAGTCAGAGACGCAGCGTCAGCTGAGAAGGGCTCGATGAAGCCACGGATGATACCGGCATCAGCAAAATCAATATCCAAGTAATCAACCACGATGTCGAGATCATCGCTTGGCTGGTATTGGAAAATGGCAGAAATGGTCTCGCGACGCAGTTCTTTAGAAATAGACTGAGTATCCAAACCGAAAGGCAGGAACTGGCCATCATCGTTAGCACCGTAACCCCACACGCCGTATTTGCGCTGGTTAGTTGGTGACTCGGTGTCGGCGTATGCCAGAGCGATACCCATGGTGTCGTCGGCGAATTTTTCCACTACAGAGAACGCGTAACGCTGACCTTTGTCGTCAAACTCAGGGTTGTCAGACGCACGACCGGTTTGCTCGTAGGTGTAGTTCAGAGTCAAAGTCTCGTCGACTTCCAAGGGGCGCGCAGTACGCAGATCAACAGTACCACCCAGACCTTGAGTCATCAGACCCGCGTCGGCAGACTTGTAGATCACAGCACCAGTCATGATTTCTGATGGGTACAGGTCGTATTCAACACCACGGTTGTCACCGATACCAATCAGCTCACGGCCGTTCAGAGTAGTACCAACGAAGTCTTCTTTGAAGCCACGTACTGAAATACCTGAGGTACGACCACCGCTACGCTCACCAGCCAAACCAGGCAGACGAGCCAACGACTCAGCGATTGATGAATCGGGCAGCTTACCAATGTCTTCCGCTGAAATCGCTTCAACGATAGAGGCGCTGTCCATCTTAACGGCTTGAGCGCGCATCAATGACGCACGGATACCAGTTACGGTTACTTCTTCCATAACCTGCTCTTGTGCAACAGCAACGGCTGAACTAGCAACAGCGCCAGCAACGGCCAATGACATCAGAGCGGGCTTGAATTTAAAGCTTTGACTCATAGTTAAATCTCCGGATTTATATAGTTATACCCATTAGGGTGACAGCGAGCATATACACGGAAAGTTTCGATTGCAACATTTTTTTGCAACCGTTTGCATAAGTATTGCAAACGGTTGTAAAGGTTGGTCTAGTAAGATTAGGTCAATAAAACTTTAAAAAACCCGATGAGACGGGGATCTCAGCGGGTTTTCAAAAAAGATAAGGCAAAAAAGTAGAGTTAAATTTTTTTAATGATTTTCTTTGGCGTGATTGATGGTGTACTTGGGAATTTCCACCACGAGGTCATCATCTGCCACAATGGCCTGACAACTGAGACGCGACTCGGGCTCGAGCCCCCACGCCTTATCTAAATAATCATCTTCTAGTTCATCAGCCTCATTCAACGAGTCATATCCCTCGCGCACAACCACGTGACAAGTGGTACAAGCGCAGGACATTTCACAGGCGTGCTCGATATCGATCTCGTTGCGCAACAGGGCATCGCAAATACTCTCGCCCTTCTCGGCTTCAATGGCCGCACCGGCGGGGCAAATTTCAGCGTGGGGCAATACAATGATTTGTGGCATCAGCTCACCTATTCAAATTCGTTGACGTTGTGGCCCGCCAGGGCCTGCTTAATAGAGGCATTCATACGGAGCGCAGCAAATGCCTCCGTCAAATGCGAAACGCGGTCGATTTGTACTTTGATGGCATGTTCATCCGACTGCTTATTAATATCCGCCAAGTCGAGCAACGCCGAGCGAATGTCTTGCAATTCGGTATCTGCCAACAAATGACCATCTGCTTGAAGGGCTGACTCAACACTTTCTATCATGCGCTCAGCTTCAACCTGCATTTCACGCAATGCACGCGCATCTTTGTCGTCCGCGGCGTAGGCAAAAGAATCTTTGATCATACCGGCGATTTCGGCATCACTGAGCCCAAAGGAAGGTTTCACCACGATACTCGCTTCCACACCGCTGGTCTGCTCGGTGGCAGAAACACTCAGCAGGCCATCGGCATCCACCTGGAAGGTGACGCGAATGTGAGCCGCGCCAGCCACCATGGGAGGGATACCACGCAATTCAAAGCGGCCCAGCGAGCGGTTGTCTGCCACCATTTCACGCTCGCCCTGCAAGACGTGAATCATCATGGCGGTTTGACCATCCTTATAGGTGGTAAACTCCTGCGCGCGAGTCACTGGAATGGTGGTATTGCGATGCACAATCTTTTCAGTCAGGCCGCCCATGGTTTCCAAGCCTAGCGACAACGGAATAACATCCAACAACAGCACATCGCTATCGGGTTTGTTGCCCACCAGAATATCCGCCTGAATAGCAGCTCCAATAGCGACCACCTTATCGGGATCAACGCTACTTAGCGGCGGGCGACCAAACAATTCCTCCAGCGCGTCACGCACGGCGGGCACCCGTGTCGAACCACCCACCAGCACCACGTTATCGATCGCATCTTTGTCCACATTGGCATCGCGCATAGCGCGCTTGACCGCACGCATGGTGCGCGTCACCAAAGGCGCAATCAAGGCTTCAAATTGTGCCCGAGTTAACTCGGCGCACCAGCCATTGAAATCAAGTTCAACACTGTCGCGCTCGGTCAGCACTTCTTTCACTTGTCGTGCTAGGGCCTGCAACTGGCGGCGCTCATCGCGGCTTGGGGCGATCCCCGCCTGCTCCACCACCCAATCGGCAATCGCCTCATCGAAATCGTCACCACCAAGGCTTGAATCGCCCCCAGTAGAAAGCACCTCGAAAACACCTTTGTGTAAATGCAGAATAGAGATATCGAAAGTGCCACCGCCAAGGTCGTAGACGGCAATAGTGCCCTCCTCTGCCTTATCCAAGCCATAGGCCACCGCTGCTGCAGTGGGCTCATTGAGTAGGCGCATGACTTTTAGACCTGCCAACGAGGCGGCATCTTTGGTCGCTTGGCGCTGCGATTCGTCAAAATAGGCCGGCACGGTTATAACCACACCGTTGAGGTCGCCACCTAGTGACTCTTCTGCACGCTGCTTTAAAACGGTAAGTATTTCAGCCGACACCTGCACGGGGCTCACCGCACCACGGCGGGTTACAAACAACGGCAATCCCGAGTCTGGAGAGGCTTCAAAATCGTAGGGCAAGCCCTCGGCATCCGCCATACCACGCCCCATCAAGCGTTTAGCACTGGCAATGGTATTGGCCGAGTCCTCCGCCAACATATCGCGTGCAGCGCGACCAACGCTGGTACGGTCCGCGCCGTAGTGCACCACTGAGGGCAACAGTGACTCACCCGAACTGTCGGGCAGGGTTTGGGTGATAGCACCATTGACTGTCGCCACCAGGGAATTGGTGGTACCGAGATCAATCCCCACGGCGCGACGTCGCTGGTGTGGATCCGGCGACTGACCGGGCTCAGAAATCTGCAAAAGTGCCATAGGTAATTCCTTGTACTGGCTTAATCATCCGCCAGGCGGGCTTCTTTTGATTCCGCCTCGGCCACCAGTTTGTAAATAAATTGCATTTTGTCCACGCAGTGGTGGGCAAGTTCCAGATCACCGCCCTGATAGGCTTCAACGAAAGCACTCTCAACTGCCGGCAAGGCTGCACGCACTGTATCAATCAAGTCCTCTACCTCATCGAGGTCAGAAGCCTCATCTAATTGCTCGCGCCACATCATTTGCTGCATCAAAAAAGCCCCATCGGGGCGCATGGTGTGATCACTGCGCACTCGCCCTTCGGCCAATTCGAGCAGATAGGCTGCGCGCTGGGTAGGCGACAACAGGGTTTGGTAGGCTTGATTAATAAACGCAGATACCTGCATGGATTCACGCTGGGTGGCCGCGTCGGCGTGGGCGAATTTATCGGGGTGATGGGTCGCCTGCTTAGCGCGAAAAGCAGACGACAAGGCCTTGCGATCTACGTCGAATTGTACGGGCAAACCAAACAGCTCAAAGTAGTTCTGCTGAAACATAGTTAAACGGTAAAGCTCTCGCCGCAGCCGCACTCTCCGGCCGAATTGGGATTAGTGAACTTGAAGCCCTCGTTGAGCCCCTCTTTCACGAAGTCCATTTGAGTACCGTCGATATAGAGCAAGCTTTTGGGGTCGACCACGACCTTCACGCCGAAGTCTTCGAAAACCTTGTCTTCGGCTTCCAACTCATCCACAAACTCGAGCACGTAGGCCATGCCCGAGCAACCCGTGGTTTTTACACCCACTCTAATACCCACGCCACGTCCGCGCGCGTCGAGCTGGCTTTGTACGTGTTTAGCCGCACTTTCCGTCAGGGAAATCGCCATTGATTATGCGTCCTCTTGACCGCGCTTGGCCTTAATATCTGCCACCGCTGCCTTGATCGCGTCTTCCGCCAATACCGAACAGTGAATTTTCACAGGAGGCAGTGCCAACTCTTCAGCGATTTCGGTGTTTTTGATGGCAGCGGCTTCATCCAAGGTTTTACCCTTAACCCACTCGGTCAACAAGGAGCTCGATGCGATCGCTGAACCACAACCGTAGGTTTTAAACTTAGCGTCTTCGATAATACCGTCGCCATTCACTTGGATTTGCAAGCGCATCACATCGCCACAGGCGGGAGCACCTACCATACCGGTACCAACGTCGTTAGATTTGTCGTCGAGTTTGCCGACGTTGCGGGGGTTCTCGTAATGATCGAGTACTTTTTCACTGTAAGCCATTTGCTTTCTCCTCTATTCCGCTTAGTGGGCTGACCATTGGATGGTACTGAGATCAATACCGTCCTTGTACATATCCCACAAGGGAGACAATTCACGTAATTTTTCTACCGCGGTGTGGATCTGCTGGGCGGCAAAATCAATTTCTTCTTCGGTACTGAAACGGCCGACCGACATACGTAACGAGCTATGCGCCAACTCGTCAGAAAGACCCAGAGCACGCAATACGTAAGAAGGCTCCAAGCTAGCAGACGTACATGCCGAGCCAGAAGACAAGGCCAAATCTTTCAACGACATAATCAATGACTCACCTTCGACATAGTTGAAGCTTACGTTCAACAGGCCAGGCAAGTGGTTGGGCGAATCACCGTTAATGTGGATCTCTTCAATATCAGACACAGCGTCTAGCAAGCGCTGACGCAGTGCTGCACTGTGTGCTTGATCCTGCGCCATCTCTTCTTTGGCAATACGCGCCGCTTCGCCCAAACCGACGATTTGGTGGGTTGCCAACGTACCAGAACGCATACCGCGCTCGTGGCCACCACCGTGCATTTGCGCCTCGATACGTACGCGAGGTTTACGGCGTACATACAGCACGCCAATGCCTTTAGGACCGTATAGTTTGTGACCAGAGATCGACAGCAGGTCGATGCACATGGCGTTCACATCTATCTCAATTTTGCCGGCGGTTTGCGCCGCATCAACGTGAAAAAGGATGCCCTTCTCGCGCGTCATGGCACCGATGGTAGCTAGATCAGTTACTACGCCGATTTCGTTGTTAGCGTGCATCAAGCTCACCAAGATGGTGTCTTCGCGAACCGCTTCAGCCACCGCCTCGGGGGTAATTTCACCGTGCGCATTGGGGGTCAAGTAGGTGACCTCATAGCCCTCACGCTCAAGTTGGCGACAGGTATCCAACACCGCTTTGTGCTCGATCTTAGAAGTAATAATGTGCTTACCTTTGCGCTGGTAAAAGTGCGCGACGCCTTTAATCGCAAGGTTGTCTGATTCGGTGGCACCCGAGGTCCAGACGATTTCACGGGGATCCGCGGCGATCAAGTCAGCCACGTTACGACGTGCCTCTTCGACAGCCTCTTCCGCGCGCCAGCCAAACACGTGCGAGCGAGACGCAGGGTTACCCCAGTTACCGTCTAGACGAAGGCACTCCACCATTTTCTCAACCACGCGTGGATCGGTGGGAGTGGTGGCCGCATAATCAAGGTATATTGGTTTTTGCATAAAGGGTCTCCAGCCTTTGCCCGGCTTAACTAATCAGGGTCAGCAATGATTCCTCATCACGCGCAGATTGTCGCTGCGAGATCGCTCGGACTTCGCGGCGTTCAACTAACGACTGCAAGGTGATTGAAGATAAGAAATTGTGAATTTGGTTACTTAGGTCTTGCCATAGGTGGTGGGTCAAACACGTCACCCCTTCCTGGCAATCGCCCTTGCCGCCACACTCGGTGGCATCCACCGATTCATTAACGGCATCGACAATTTCTGCGACGCATATTTTACAGGCTTCGCGACTCAAACGATACCCGCCACCGGGACCGCGAACACTATTTACCAGTTCATTGCGACGCAGTTTTGAAAATAACTGCTCAAGATAAGAGAGAGAAATATTCTGGCGCCCAGAAATGTCCGACAAACTGACCGGCCCCTGCTGGGAATGCAGCGCCAAATCGAGCATTGCGGTCACCGCGTAGCGGCCTTTCGTCGTCAATCTCATACTTCCTCCAAGCAAACGCATCATTGCGCAAGTTGAGGAACATTATATTAAAAACCTACAAAAACGGTCAAGTATAAAACCAAGCAATTTAGTCAGCTTTGTTGCGCGCAACCGCCTTGTCTATTCTATTTAGCATGCCGCGCAGAATACTGACCTCCATCTCATCCAAGCGAATGCGCGAGAACATGCGCCGCAGACGGGTCAACGCTTGCTTGGGATTGGCCGGATCAATAAAGTTGATCTCCGCTAAGGTTTTGGCCATGTGCTCGTGCATGCGCTCAACATCGCCAGCATCGGCCAAGGGCATATCCCAACCCGACGCCTCGCTCACCTCTACCGTTTCTTGTTGCGCTAGCATGCGACATTCGTATGCCACGACCTGCACCGCCGCGGCCAAGTTGAGCGACGAGTAATCGGGATTGGTGGGTATGTGAAGGTGCAACTGACACATCGCCAACTCTTCATTGGTGAGCCCGCTGTGCTCGCGACCAAACAGAATGGCAATATTGCGCTGGTGTTGTGGTGCAGCCGCCTCGGCAACACAGGCGCGCGGATCCTTCAATGGCCAAGGGATACGACGCTCGCGAGCACTGGTACCGATTACCAAGTCACAGCCCTCGATCGCTTCCTGCACGGTCTTTACAACTACCGCCCCCTCCAATACGTCATCGGCGTTGGACGCGCGACGCGTAGCCTCGTCGTGGGGATACCGATAGGGATCCACCAAGTAAAGCTGCGACATACCCATATTTTTCATGGCGCGTGCGGCACCACCGATATTGCCCGGATGGGTAGTGTTTACCAGTACAATACGCACGCGGTCGAGGAAGGCTTGATTCACCGAGGATCTCCAGCGTTGAAAAAGTCGAGATTCTAACAAATGTTCTGGTATAATTCCGCGCCTAAATTTGCTGCAGAGTTTTTTCCATGGAACCCACCATTAATATTGCCCTTCGCGCCGCCCGTAAAGCCGGCGAACTGATCATCCGCGCGCAGGAACAACTCGACCGCCTCGTTGTAGAAAACAAGAGCATCAACGACTTCGTGAGCGAGGTAGACCGTTCCGCCGAGCAGGAAATTCTATTTCATCTGAAAAAAGCCTTCCCTCGCCACGGCTATCGCTGCGAAGAAAGCGGCTACACCCCTGGCACGGGTGATGGCGCCGATTACGAGTGGGTCATTGACCCCCTCGATGGCACCACCAACTACCTGCGTGGTATCCCCCACTTTGCGGTTTCCATCGCTTGCAAGTACAAGGGCAAATTGGAACACGCCGTTGTACTCGACCCCGTGCGCGGAGAAGAATTCACCGCCAGTCGCGGCAAGGGTGCAGCCCTTAACGGCCGCCGCATTCGCGTTAGCGCGCAAAAATCACTAGAAGGCGCCCTGCTCGGCACAGGCATTCCCTTCCGCACTAGCCACATGGCACGTCTGGACGCCTACACCGACACCCTCAACGCTTTCGCCCGCGCCAACACCGCGGGCATTCGCCGCGCTGGCTCAGCGTCATTGGATCTAGCCTATGTCGCCGCCGGCCGTTTTGATGCCTTCTGGGAAATCGAACTGAACGAGTGGGATTGGGCCGCCGGCGCACTGCTGGTTACCGAAGCAGGCGGATTGATCAGCGACATGGACGGCGGCAACAACTACGCCGCTCGTGGCGACCTGGTTTGCGGCACACCAAAAGTATTCAAAGCCGTATTACAAATTGTGAAGCCTAAGCTAGGCACCCAAGCCTAACGATAGATTTCAGATATAAAAAAACCAGCGCATGTGCGCTGGTTTTTTTTTGCCTCAATACTGCCGCCTAGGGCATATCGTCGACGTATTCGCCCTCTTTGACGACCTCGACGATCAAGTCCTCGTGAGTAATGTTCATGCTCAACAAGATACTCGCCGCCACGTAGATCGAAGAGTAGGTACCAATAGCCACACCCAACAGCAAGGCCTCGGCAAAGGAGTGAATGATCTCACCGCCAAAATAGAACAGCGCCAAAAGCACCATCACAGTCGTCAACGACGTTACCAGAGTACGGCTCAGCGTATCGGTCAAGGCCGTATTAATCACCTCGATGGGGCTCGATTTGCGCATGGTGCGGAAATTTTCGCGGATGCGGTCAGCCACCACGATGGTATCGTTAAGCGAGTAACCAATCACCGCCAACAGTGCCGCCAGCACGGTCAGGTCAAAGTTAACTTGGAAGAAAGAGAAAAAGCCCAGCGTGATAATCACGTCGTGCGCCAGTGCAGCCACAGCGCCCACTGAAAACTTAAATTGGAAACGCAGGGCAATGTAGATCATGATAATGCCCAGTGCTGCCAACATCGCCAAACCACCTTGGTCACGCAGCTCATCACCCACCTGGGGGCCAACAAACTCGACGCGACGTAACTCGATATTATCGTCAGCGGCAATATTATTACGCAGCAAGGTCAGTACCTCCTCACCAAGTGTATCGGTGAAGCCGCGCTGCATTCGGATAAGCACATCCTGCTCGCTACCGAACTGCACCACCACCGCATCTTCAAAACCCGCCTCCACCATTACATCGCGGATGGCGTTGAGATCAGCAGGTTTTTCATAACCCACCTCAATCAAAGTACCGCCGGTAAAGTCGAGACCAAAATTAAGCTGATTGACCGCCAACGACCAGATAGATAAGACAATCAACAAACCCGACAGGGCCAACGCCGCGTGGCGTAGGCGCATAAAGTTGTACACTTTCTTTTCTTGAGATTTAGCCATAATTAAATGCTCAACTTCTTAATGCGACGACCGCCGTAGGTCATATTCACCAACGAACGAGTAAAAATGATGGCAGTAAACATCGAGGTAATAATACCCAGTGAAAGGGTCACAGCAAAGCCACGCACAGGGCCAGTACCGATGGCGTAGAGAATCACTGCGGTTAACAAGGTAGTGATGTTGGCGTCCAAAATGGTCACCATGGCGCGGTCGTAACCCGCACTGATAGCCGTTTGCGGGCTACTCCCAGCAGCGAGCTCCTCGCGGATACGGGCAAAGATCAACACGTTGGCGTCGACCGCCATACCCACGGTCAACACGATACCCGCAATACCTGGCAGGGTCAGCGTAGCCGACAACATCGACATACACGCCACAACTAATACCACGTTAAAGGCTAGCGCGATGTTGGCGAATAGACCAAACAGGCGGTAATACACCAGCATGAACACCACCACTAGCGCCATACCGATCTGAGCCGACATCAAACCCAGCTCAATGTTTTCCGCGCCCAACGATGGCCCCACCGTGCGCTCTTCGACGAACTCAATGGGCGCAGCAAGCGCACCAGCACGCAACAACAGCGCCAATTCGGATGACTCGGCGGGCGAATCAAGACCGGTAATACGGAATTGAGAACCCAACGCCGATTGGATAGTCGGTGCGCTGAGTACTTCCTTCACGTCGTATCTCTCTTTCACCACCACTTCATTGCCTTGGGCGTCTTGCTCATAGCGCGTGCGAATCTTGCGCTCGATGAACAAAATAGCCATGCGACGCTTGATATTGTCGCGGGTCGCACGGTGCATAAGCTTACCACCCTGCCCGTCCAAACTGATATTTACCTGGGGACGGCCATTCTCGTCGAATGACGCCGCGGCGTTTGACACCCGGTCCCCGGTAACAATGATGCGGCGTTCTAAGTCGATTGAAGCACCTTGCGCGGGGTCGCGGAATTCAAACGTCTCTTTACCGGTGCTCGATTCGTTGAACTTCGCCACCAAACGGAATTCTAGGTTAGCCGTCTTACCCAAAATGCGCTTCGCTTCGGCGGTATCTTGAATACCAGGCAACTCTACTACAATGCGGTTGCGACCCTGGCGTTGCACCAACGGCTCCGCCACGCCCAACTCGTTGACGCGGTTGTTCAATGTGGTGCGGTTTTGATCTACCGCGTAGTCTTCGATTTCAGCAATTTTAAGCTCGCTGTAACTCAGCCAAATGTAGAAATCACCATCGACCTCTTCGGTGCGGCGAATCATATCGCTGTAGTTGCTACGCACCAGGCTTAAGCCCTCTTCACGCAACTCCTCGCTATTGAAGCGCATGCGGATTGAACCGTAGGGGTTTTCCTCAGGATTGCTCGAGGGCTCAACGGTGACAATCCCGCGCAGGCGTTGCTCGCGCATATTGGTTTTGATGTCATCACTCAGTACATCCAAACGCTTGGCCACCGCTGCCTGGGTATCGACCTCCAACAGGAAGTGCACACCACCACTTAGGTCGAGACCCAGCTTCATTGGACCAGCACCCAGGCTGCGCAGCCAATCGGGTGTGGTTGGCGCCAAGTTTACAGCGACCACATAACCATCACCCAAGGCGCGTTTAACGGTGGCCTGGGCGCGCAACTGCATGTCCTGATCCGACAAGCGAACCAGTGCGGTATTCGCGTCCACCTGACCACCAAAATGCTCAATACCCGCCTCATCCAAGATACTACCAATGCGAGTGATAACATCACTGGGAAGCGATTCACCACTGCTCTCGGTGGATATTTGAATCGCGGGATCCGGCGCATAGAGATTGGGCAGTGCGTAAACAGTGCCGACCGCCAAAACCGCGATAATGAGAAGGTATTTCCAAAGAGGATATTTATTCATTGATCTCGTCGTTCTTATCATTGAGTGCCCGCAGGCACTCTGTTTAATTCACCCAAGCGCGAGCGTTGCGGAAAATTCGCAACCAACCGCCATCTTGCTCCCAGTCATCGGGGCACCAGCTATTGGTCACAGCTCGGAATACGCGCTCGGGGTGAGGCATCATAATGGTGGCGCGGCCATCTTCGCTACACAGCGAAGTAATACCCGCAGGCGAGCCATTGGGGTTAGCGGGATAACGCTCAGTGGTTTGGATGTGGTTGTCGACAAAGCGCATAGCGACAGTACCGCTCTGCTCGACATTCACCAAGTGATCCGCCCCCTTAAATTCCGCGCGGCCTTCGCCATGCGCCACCGCCACAGGCAGGTAACTACCCGCCATACCTTGCAGCATGACTGAGGCGGTATCTTCGACTTTAACCATCGAAAAACGCGCTTCAAACTGCTCAGATTTGTTGCGTACAAAACGCGGCCAATGCGCTGCACCAGGAATAATATCGCGCAGGTTTGACATCATCTGGCAGCCGTTGCACACACCCAGTGAGAAACTATCTTCGCGGTTGAAGAAGGCTTGGAACTGATCGCGCAGCATGGCGTTGAACAGGATGGTTTTAGACCATCCTTCACCGGCGCCAAGCACGTCACCGTAGGAGAAACCGCCACAAGCGGCGATACCCTTGAATTGATCCAACGACACGCGACCACTCATGAGGTCGCTCATATGCACATCTTGCGCAATAAAGCCCGCGCGATCAAAGCTGGCGGCCATTTCAATGTGGCCGTTGACGCCCTGCTCACGCAGGATCGCCACACGGGGACGCTCACCAAAGTTTAGGAAGGGCGCCGAAATATCTTCGTTAACGTCGTAGCTCAACGATACCGACAGACCTGGGTCATCAAGCAACAGCGCGTCAAATTCTTGCTGCGCACACTCAGGGTTGTCACGCAGTGACTGAATGCGATAACTGGTCTCGCTCCACAAGCGCTGGTAGTGGTTGCGCGGCACATCGATCAATGACTCGCCACCAGCACGAATAACAATACGATCGTTGCCGGCAATGGTCCCGATATCGTGACTCATAGCCGCCAGACCAAAGTTACCCAGAACAGCGTTAACGCGCTCAACATCGCCCGCTAACACCTGGATGACAGCACCCAATTCTTCCGCAAATAGCGCGGCCAAGGCGTCATCGCCCAAGGCGCTGACATCAACATCCACGCCACAGTGACCCGCAAACGCCATTTCACACAGGGTGGCTAACAGACCACCGTCTGAACGGTCGTGGTAGGCGACCACCAGCTCTTCACTCAACAGTGCCTGCATGGCATTAAAGAAATCTAACAGACGTGCGGGGTCTTCGGCATCAGCACATTGATTACCGACCTGATTGTAGGCTTGCGCCAAAATAGACGCCCCCAAGCGGTTGGCGCCGGCTGCCAAATCAATGGCGATAAGGCGGGTATCACCCAAATCGGTGCGCAATTGCGGGGTGCGGGTTTTGCGAACATCGCTCACCGGAGTAAAGGCCGAAATCACCAATGACAACGGCGCTGTCACGGCCTTGTCTTCATCGCCATCGCGCCATGTGGTGCGCATAGACATTGAGTCTTTACCCACGGGAATGGTCAAACCAAGCGCTGGACAGAACTCCATACCCACTGCTTTGACAGTGTCGTACAACTTCTCGTCTTCGCCTGGGTGGCCTGCAGCACACATCCAGTTGGCCGACAATTTAATGTCACGGATATCAGCGATGGCCGTAGCCGCGATATTGGTAATCGCCTCACCTACCGCCATGCGACCGGACGCTGGCGCATCGATCAAGGCGCTCGGAGTACGCTCACCCATCGACATCGCCTCACCAGCAGTGCTGTCGTATGAGACAGTCGTAACTGCACAGTCCGCCACCGGCACCTGCCAAGGGCCGACCATCTGATCGCGATGCACCATACCCGTGACCGAGCGGTCACCGATGGTGATCAAAAAGTTTTTAGAGGCCACAGCGGGAGTTTGCAACACGCGCTCAGCTGCCTCAGCGACGGTCACACCCTCGAAATTCAAGCTGGGAAGGTCCACCGCCACACGGGTGACTTCACGGTGCATTTTCGGGGGCTTGCCGAATAGAATCGACATCGGCAGATCGACGGGATTATTGTCGAACACCTTGTCACCCACGCGCAGGTGTTGCTCTGCAGTCGCTTCACCAACTACCGCAAAGGGGGCGCGCTCACGGGCACAGATGGCCGCAAAGCGGTCGAGATTTTCGGGTTTCACCGCCAACACATAGCGCTCTTGTGATTCGTTACACCAAATCGCCAAGGGAGACATGCCAGGTTCGTCGTTGGGCACTTCACGCAACTCAAAGGTACCGCCACAACCGGCGTCTTTTACCAATTCAGGGAAGGCATTTGACAGACCACCCGCGCCCACGTCGTGGATAAAGGCAATAGGATTGTCCTCACCATAAGCCCAGCAGCGGTCGATCACTTCTTGGCAACGGCGTTCGATTTCAGGGTTTTGACGCTGCACCGAAGCGAAATCCAAGTCCTCCGAAGACGCACCAGAATCCATCGATGAAGCCGCACCGCCACCCAAGCCTATCAACATGGCGGGACCGCCCAGCGCAATCAGTTTACAGCCAGGCTCAAAAGGGGTTTTCTCAACGTGTTCGCCACGGATATTGCCGTAGCCGCCGGCCAGCATAATGGGCTTGTGGTAGCCGCGCACTTCTTCGCCGTTGGCGCCGAGGGCAGATTCTTCAAAGGTACGGAAGTAACCACAAATATTGGGACGGCCAAATTCGTTGTTAAACGCCGCGCCACCGATCGGGCCTTCAATCATGATATCCAGCGCTGAAACAATACGTCCTGGGCGACCGTAGTCGTGCTCCCACGGTTGTTCATAGCCGGGGATGCTGAGGTTAGATACAGTAAAGCCGGTCAAGCCGACCTTGGGCTTAGAACCCTTACCTACCGCGCCTTCGTCGCGAATTTCACCACCGGAACCCGTACCCGCTCCTGGGAAGGGTGCGATAGCCGTTGGGTGGTTGTGGGTTTCCACCTTCATCAACAGATGGATGGGTTCTTCTACGTAGTCGTAGAAAGTCGTTTCAGGGTTGGGGAAGAAACGTCCCGCCACTGGACCAGCCACGACCGCGGCATTGTCAGAATATGCTGACAACACATTTTCACCACCACACTGGTAGGTATTTTTGATCATACCAAACAGCGACTTCTCTTGATCCTCGCCGTCGATGGTCCAACTGGCATTGAAGATTTTGTGACGGCAGTGTTCAGAGTTTGCCTGGGCAAACATCATCAATTCTACGTCGGTTGGGTTACGACCCAACTCAGTGAAGCTGGTGGTCAAGTAATCGATTTCGTCATCGGCCAGGGCCAAACCTAACTCAACGTTGGCGCTAACCAAGGCGCTGCGGCCTCCGGCGATGACGTCGACATCGGTCAATGGTGCAGGCTCGTGCTGCTCAAATAACACACGCGCTGACTCGGTAGACGGTAATACTGTTTCTACCATGCGATCGTAAAGCACACTGGCCAATGCTTCGCGTGCAACGTCCACTGAGCGACCTTCCACCCAGAACACCACACCGCGCTCCAAACGTTTGACGCTGTCCAAGCCACAGTTGCGGGCAATATCGGTGGCCTTTGAAGACCAAGGCGAAATGGTGCCGGGGCGTGGCACCACCACAAACACTTCGCCATCGACATCGCTCGGCGTTTCGCTTGGCCCGTAATGCAGCAAGGCTTGTAAGGTGGTTAATTTATCCTCTGACAACTCGGCGGTAAGGTCGGCAAAATGCACAAACTCGGCATACACACGCGAGACTGAAGCATCAATCGACTGCAGAGCAGTGAGGGTTTTATCGAGACGGAATGGGGATAAGGCTGGAGCACCGCGCAAAATGAGCATGCTAATGAAGACCTCTGGGCTTATCGAAAAGGCGCAATTGTACTGTAATTTCTCCACCAAGTGCAGCGACAATTCGACTTTTTCGAGCATTTTTGAGCGGCAATTAACACGCCTGATGCTAGCCCGCGCCACGGCGCTCAAGTACACTTGTTAAAGTTGCCGTAAAGGAGTGGTTGTGAACTCAACAAAATCCCAATCCGCACGCCGCATAGGCATATTCCCGATCATCGCGCTGGGGACGGTGATTATAGCTATTGTGCTAGCGTTCTACTCCTCCCTGACACCCAATCTATTAGACAGCATCTATCAAGACAACACACTGCGCATCGCTACTCGCAATGGCCCGACCACCTACTACCGAGAGCAAGGTGAAATGCGTGGCTTCGAATACGATCTGGCGCAGCGCTTTGCCACCCAACTCGGGGTAGAACTTGAAGTCATCAGCGTAGACAACCTTCAGGACTTGTTCACAACCACCGGCCTAGGGGGCGTTCACCTCGCTGCCGCGGGCATTGCCGACACCCCAAAGCGGCGCGAAAAACTCGCCTTTAGCGAACCCTATTACATGGTCGACACGGTGGTGGTGTATCGCGCTGGTGAAGCCAAACCACGCCGCGCCGAAGATCTTTTAGATAAATCGATTGCGGTTATCGCCAACAGTAGCCACGCCGAAGCACTTAGCCACCTGCAAAAGCAACACCCCACTCTGCTATGGGACGAGTTACAGCGCCTAGAAAGCATTGATTTTTTGGAGATGGTACGCGACTTTCACTACGACTACGCCCTCATCGACTCGAACGAATTTGCCATTAACAGAGAGCTTTTCCCAAGCCTGAGTGTGGGCATGAGCATCGGCGAAGCCCAACCTTTGGCATGGGCGGTGATGAAGGGCCGAACGTCGGAGAGCTTACTCGAGCAAATCAACCAATTCATCCAACAGCAACAGAACAATGGCACTCTTGACCAACTGATATCGGAGTACTTTGACCCCAGTAATGATATGTCACGCGGGAGCGCACAAACCTTTACCAAGCGTGTCGACAATGTACTGCCAAAATACCGCGACATGATTGAGCGTGTCGCCAGCGAATTAGATATGGAATGGCATTTGTTGGCGGCGATGGCCTACCAAGAATCCCACTGGGACCCCCACGCCAAATCCCCCACCGGCGTCCGCGGCATGATGATGTTGACACAAGTCACGGCAAAAGAAATGGGAATTACCAATCGTCTGGATGCCGAGCAAAGCCTGCGCGGCGGACTCAAATACTTCAAGAAAATTCTCGATCGCCTCCCCGCGCGCATTACCGACCCAGACCGAACCAACCTTGCCTTGGCGGCCTACAACGTAGGCTTCGGACACTTAGAAGATGCTCGCATTATTACCCAACGCCAGGGCAAAAACCCCGATCTTTGGCAGGACGTCAAAGAACATTTACCACTACTACAAAAGCGACGCTGGTACAGCAAAACCAAGTTTGGTTACGCCCGAGGCCAGGAACCCGTGGACTACGTGACTAATATCCGACGCTTTGAATCCTATTTACACTGGCACGAAGTGAGCGAGCAGAACCGTCAGTTAAACGAGGCCATGCAAGAAGAACCAGAAGAATTGCCGCTCCCAATCGGCAGCGGCAGTGATGTGTTATAGCGAACCGTAGACGGTCTGACCCGCCAAGATTGTCGCCACTACTTGAGTGTCGAGGATGGCTTCTTCATCGACCTGCATAATATCGCGATCTAGCACCACCATATCTGCCCATTTTCCTACTTCAAGCGTACCCAGCTTGTGCTCCTGAAAGGCGGAGAAAGCAGCATCGCGCGTATAACTTATCAAGGCCTGCGCGCGGGTCATACGCTGATCCGCTTCGTAGCCGCCCTCGGGCTGACCAGCCAGTGTTTTGCGGGTAACCGAGGCGTAGAAACAGGCAAAGGGATCAATCGGCTCGATCGGCACGTCGGTACCATTGACCACCACCGCGCCGCTTTGCAGTAATTTTTGCCACACGTAGGCGCCCTCTTCTATGCGTTCGATACCGAGCCGATCAATCGCCCACGGACGATCAGAACTCATGTGGATGGCTTGCATCGAAGCGATAACCCCCAGCTCAGCAAAGCGAGGGATATCGTCCAACGCTAAATGCTGGGCATGCTCAATGCGAAAGCGGTGATCGGGATTTGGGAATTGCTCAAGCGCCGCCGCCATGCGATCCATCACCTCGCGATTAGTACGATCACCAATGGCGTGCACATTCACTTGAAAGCCAGCCTGCAGACCGCGCACAGCCATGTCTTCAACACCTTCCATGGGATATGTGGGCATGCCAAAATGCCCGTGTCGGTCACTGTATTGCTCCAGCAACCACGCACCGCGTGAACCTAGCGCGCCGTCGGCATGAATTTTCACACTGCGGACACTTAGCATGCCATTATAAGCATCAACCATAGGCCCCTTCGCAAACCACTCATCAATTAACGCGGGGTGGGCTGTTGATAACATCGAATAGACGCGCAAACCAAGGCTGCCGTTCTCTGCCATCGCAAGCAGGGCCTGCATATCCAAGGGGTCGCTACCCGCATCGTGAAACGAGGTAACGCCCTTTGCTAGCGCCGCATCTGTCGCTAGACGGATTTGTTGCACCCTATCTTCTAAGGTGTCGGCGGGTACTAAAGCGCTGATCAACTCAGCGGCATTTTCATTAAAAATACCGGTCGGCCAACCCTCTCCATCGAGAATAATTTCACCGTCGCCCCCAAAAGTAGCACCCTGTGTCACACCCGCGAGCGCCATGGCAGCCGCATTCGCGAACACCGCGTGACCACTCGCGTGGGACAAAACAACGGGGTTATTGGGGGACACCTTAGACAAGGCGTGATGGGTTTGAAAACCTTTTACCACCCGATCGCCGAGCGAGCGCCACTTACTTTGATGCCAGCCTCGACCCACAATCCACTGACCTGGCTGAGCAGTGGAGACCGCCGCTGCCACCTTATCAACCAAGCCCTGATAACTATCCACATCGCCAAGGAAAAGAATTTGTTGGCTGTGGCCAAACGACGAAAGATGACCGTGGCTTTCAATCAAGCCAGGCAACATCACACGCCCAGCAAGATCAACTCGTTGCGGCGCCTCACTCGCGTGCTTTAACACGGATGCAAGTGAACCAGATGCCACGATGACACCCTTGCGAACAGCGATCGCTTCCACGCGCTGCTCACCCTGTCCCGTGTATATGGCGCCACCACTATACACGGTGGCTACTGGAAAATCAGACCCCGACTGAGAACAACCAAGTAATCCAGTCAACATCAAAGTAAGAAAGATTTTTTTCATTTTTGCTCGCTTCGCAAGGCGCGTTTTTCTTCTCGGCGACGTTTAAAAAAAGCACTTAACATAGCCGAGCACTCAGACTCACAAACACCTGAGGTAACGTCGACATTATGATTGGTGTGGGACAATTCTAAGAGCTGTAGTCGACTATGGACAGCACCCGCCTTAGGTTCTTTTGCGCCATACACAACGCGTTTGACGCGAGCGTGAATCAACGCACCACAACACATAGTACAGGGTTCTAACGTGACGTAGAGGGTACAGTTAACAAGACGATAGTTTTGAATAGATTGCGCCGCATTTCGAAGCGCCACCATTTCGGCATGCGCACTAGGGTCGTGCATTGAAATAGGACTATTCCAGCCTTCGCCGATAATTTCACCGGCTTCAGAAACAACGAGTGCCCCTACGGGCACTTCGTTATCGCGTTCAGCGTTTGCAGCGAGTTGAATAGCTCGCTGCATAAAAAATTCATCGCTGTGCACAGATTATTTTTTTGCCTTACGGGGACGACCGGTAGCCACATAATTTTGCAACATAGATGCAGTAAAACCGTATTGCTTGCACAAGGTGCGAACAGTTTTCAACGCTTCTGCGCGCTCTTTTTTTGCCACGTCTTTAATTTCTTTTTCCAGATCTTTTTGTTGTTGCAACAATTCTTCTAAGCGACTCATGAATATATTTCCTATTAGGATGAATGTTTAAAACCATAAAAATTAAAACATAATTTTTTAAAAAATCCAGTTGTTTATGTTTAAAAATATTCTATCTAATAACTCATTTTATTTTTTTAATATCGTTTACATAAAAATCTGTGATTTTCTTACAATCTTGTAAGCATAAATCTAATGGGTTGCGTATATTTATAGGTATTCGCCAAAACCAAGCAAGGACTTGTAATGCCAACAAGAAAGTCATTCTACGCCATCAAAGTGCGTTTTTTCTGTACTGCAACGGTCATTTTCTTTTCCCAATTTAGCTTTGCTCAAGCCCCCGTTCATGTCGCCCCCGTCGCTACGGAAAGCATCGCCCGCGTCATCCAAATTAGCGGCACTGTAGTGGCTGATTTTGATGCCGAATTAAGCGCAGAAATCAGTGGCATTGTAAAAACCATTGATAAACGCATTGGTCAAAAGGTTGCTCGCGGCGAAAACTTAATCAGCCTCGACGACACGTTAGCTGTGCACACCATGCAAATGGCAAAAGCCAATGTCGACGACGCGACTATTGCTTACAACGATGCCGTGAGAAGACTCAATGAATTGCAGCAACTGCAAATTAAGCAATCAGTTGCGGAAAGCACGATCAGAGATCTTCAAGCAGCGGTTAAACAAAAAGAAGCCGCGCTGACTCGAGCGCGCACGCAATGGCAACGCGACAGCGAAATCGTCGCCCGGCACAAAATTAAAGCCCCCTTCGACGGCATTATTGCGCGCCGATTTGTCGACCCCGGCGAGTGGGTTAACCCTGGCAAAGCAACCTTGCAAATGGTGGCATTCGAAAAACTTTGGCTGGACTTTTCGGTGCCGGAAAGCGTGCTAAGCGAGCTAGATAAAACCCCTTCTCTGACCTACCGCACACAAGGTGATAGTCGTGACAACGCAGCCGATATTGACGCCATTATCCCGGTCGCGGATATCAACTCTCGCAGTGTCACCCTTCGCGCTCGGCCGCAAACAAACAGTGGACTGTACCCGGGCATGGCGATCAACGGCACACTGTTGATTGATAGCGGCCGCCTCGGCATCACCGTTTCACGCGATGCGATTTTGCGTCGCACCGATGGTAGCAAGGTGGTATGGACGGTAGAACCCGATGGCAATCAATTCATCGCCATCGAAAATACAGTCCAGATCGGGCAAACGATGGGGAATCGCGTTGAAATTATCAGCGGGCTCAAACCCGATGCGAAGACCGTGGTGCGCGGCAATGAATCACTGTCTCCTGAGCAAAACGTCAGCGTGGTGAATTAATATGTTCAAAGCCATTCTTAGCCGCGGCATTATCGTTACAGTGGCCACGCTGATTTTCACCCTGATCGGCATCGTAGCGGCACTGCGAATTCCCGTACAAATGATTCCCGACCTTGATGTGCGTGTGATTAGTATCAGAACCGTTTGGCCCGGCGCCACACCACAGGACGTCGAAAAAGAAATTTTAATCGAGCAAGAGCGCTACCTGCGCAACCTGCCAAGCCTCATTCGCATGCAGTCCAGCGCTAGTACTAGCCGTGCTGAAATAGAGTTGGAGTTCCCCTACGGCACTGACATGACGGAGATGCAAATTAGGGTGAACAATGCTTTGTCGCAGGTACAGGGCTATCCAGAAAATGTCGATGAACCTCGCATTTACGCCAATTCTTTTTCAAGCAACTCATTCATGTTCTTTAGCATCACCCCGCTGCCGGGTAATCCACGCCAGGTTAATATGGACTTGGCTCTCGACTTTATTGAGGACAACGTACAGCCCCGTCTAGCGCGGGTGCCGGGCGTATCAGAAATTAGCCTTTGGGGTGGCGCTCAAAGGCAAATTCAAATCATGGTAGACCCATACGCCTTGGCACAGCGTGAGCTCACTCTGAACAATGTCCGAGAAGCCATTCGCCAACGCAACAGGGATCGTTCAGGTGGCGAAATCGATGCCGGAAAAAGGAAGTATCTACTGCGCACGGTTGGGCGTTTCGAGGACATCGAGGATCTTGAAAATCTCATACTGACTCGCCGCGGCGACAGCCTTGTTCGACTCAAAGATGTTGCATCAGTCTCACTCGGCACCTTTGAGAAGCGATCAATCAGCAGTTTCAATGGCAAAAGCAACCTTACCTTAAGTGTCAGGAGAGAATCTGGATCCAACGTCATCGACATTAAAAAAGCCATGTTAGCCGAGGTAGAACAAGTTAATACCCAGATACTTGAGCCCCAAGGACTGACCATTACCGCCCGAGGCGATGACGTCACCTACGTTGAAAACTCCATTGCAAACATATGGCAAAACCTATTGCTGGGGGCCATTTTAGCCGTCACCGTGTTGTATTTTTTCCTTCGCTCAGGTCGTGCCACAATGATTGCCGTTCTCGGCATCCCGATGTGTGTTATCGTGGCATTTCTCGGACTCCTTCTAGCAGGCAGAACTGTTAATGTCATCTCACTAGCGGGTATCGCCTTTGCTATCGGCATGACTTTAGACAACAGTATTGTCGTTCTTGAAAGCATCGAGAATGAACTTCGCAAGGGCAAGAGCCGCTTTGAGGCCGCGCTTTCTGGCGTGACCCAAGTATGGCCCGCGGTGCTTGCCTCAACCCTGACGACCATGCTGGTCTTTCTGCCGGTGCTATTTATTGAACAAGAAGCCGGGCAACTTTATTCGGACATCGCGGTGGCCATTTCTGCGGCTATTCTAGCGTCGATGCTTGTGGCAATTACCCTAATCCCAACATTGTTAGCTCGCCTGGGCATCGACGCACAACACATTCCAGCGATTGAACGTGCTACAGATAAACTCACTGTGCGCGTTAAACATTTCATAAGCACGCAACGTGCACGTGTCATGACGGTGTCTACCACCGTACTTGTGAGCTTGTCTGTGCTGTGGTGGCTAACGCCGCCCGCCGAATATTTACCTGAAGGTGAAGAACCTAAGGTATTTGCTGTTATGAGTGCACCACCCGGCTACAACTTAGATACCATGAACGCTATAGCACAACAGGTGGAAGCTCACTTCCTACCACATGTCGGCGCCAATCGCAGCGATTACGAAAACGGCAAAACGAATACCCCACCTATGGCCTACATGAACATGAGCGTCGGGGCTGAATCAATGCGCATTATCGCAGAACCCGCTGAAGCACGAGATATCGAGCCATTGATGGACGCCCTCACCGATCACTATGAAAGTTATCCCGGTATGCGTGGATTTGCCGCTCGTGGTTCAATCATCAGCAGCAACGACGGTGGCAGCCGAAGCATTAATGTCGATATTACAGGCACTGATCTTGGCGAGATATACAGTGCAGCGCGTAAAATATATGACAAGGCTAACAGCGTACTTGGCAAGCCGCGCATTCAATCGCGCCCCTCCTCACTAACACTGTCTCAACCCATGGCTGAGATACGTCCCAATTGGGAGCGTGCGGCAGAGCTTGGCCTCAGCGCACAGTCGATAGGCTTCACCATTGCCGCCCTCACCGATGGCAGTTACGTCGATGAGTTCTTCGTCGACGACGACAAGATCGACATTTACCTATTTAGTGATGCAGGCCAAAGGGCAACACTTGAAGATCTGCCACAGTTGCCTATATACACGCCGCGCGGTGGTATTGTTACGGTAGGAGATATCGCAGAGATTATTGACGCCGTGGACACTGCCCAGATCCGTCGCATCAATGGTGGCCGCACAGTGACGCTCAACATCATCCCACCGCGCACCACCGCGCTAGAAACCGGCGTAGAGATCGTACAAAGGGATGTTGTCGCCGCGCTGAAGGCCGAGGGCGCCATTCCCTCCCACGTGCAGATCGATATTTCTGGTGCCGCCGACCAACTCGATGCTACCCGTGACTCACTGATGGAAAACTACAGCGTTGCCCTCCTTATCATCTACTTATTGATGGTGGCCATCTTCAGCCACTGGGGATATCCCTTATTGATCATGACCGCCATTCCCGTCGGTGTCGCTGGAGGCATCGTTGGCCTTGCCTTGCTTAATGGCGTGGGCAGCCTCCTCCCCCACTTGGGATTGGCGGCGATATCGCAACCCTTCGACATGATCTCAATGCTGGGCTTTTTGATTTTGATGGGAACGGTGGTCAACAATCCAATTTTGATCGTCGACCAGTCAGTGAAAAACCTTCAAGAAGGGGCCGGCCCAGTGGATGCCGTGCTTCAGGCAGTTAAGCTTAGATTGCGCCCGATTATGATGTCGACCCTCACCACCGTATTCGGCCTCGCCCCGCTGGTCTTCATTCCCGGCGCCGGCACCGAACTCTACCGTGGCGTCGGCGTTATTGTCATGTTTGGCATCTTAGGTGCGACAGTGGTAACACTCACGCTACTGCCAGCGATTACCGTCTGGCTGCTGCAATGGACATCAAAAAAGGCCTCCTAGGAGGCCTTCAATTAGGGGAAGGTATAACTCGACTGCAAACCAAGCGGCAACCCGAGCGCCCAATAACCCAATAAGAACAGCGTCCAGCAGAGCAAGAAACTTACGCTGTAAGGCAGCATTAACGCCACCACGGTGCCAATCCCCGTTTTGGGCAGATAGCGCTGACAATACACCACCACCAATGGGAAATACGGCATCAATGGCGTAATGATATTGGTGGTGGAGTCCCCCACTCGGTAAGCCGCTTGGGTCAAATCCGGCGACATGCCGAGCTGCATCAGCATCGGCACAAATATAGGCGACAGCAAGGCCCACTTAGCCGAGGCGGAACCGACAAATAAATTCAGTAATGCCGTAAGTAGAATGATCCCCACAATGGTTACCCCAGCGGGTAAACCGGCCGCTTTGAGCACCGCGGCACCCTCAAGCGCCATCAAAATACCGAGATTAGACTTACCAAAGGCATAGATAAACTGGGCAATAAAAAACATGATCACCAGGTAATAACCCATGTCCTTCATGGTATTGGTCATACCGTCGATGACATCCTTCGACGTTTTCACAGTCCCTGCCACGACGCCATACACGACACCTGGCAACAAAAATAACAGGAAGATCAACGACACGATCGAATCCATCATCGGCGCACCAAACTCGGTCAAACCTCCGCCTTTGCCCCGCCAGGCTGAACCCTCGGGCAGCGCGCTAGCAAGCAGCACGAGTATACCGGCTAACATAGCCAATAGCGCCCAGCGCAAGGCGCGCTTTTCATTGAGAGCCACATCACCCAATCCATCGGCGTCGTGGTTTTCCACCACCTCCTGTCCCGCTAAGCGCGGCTCTACCCAGCGGTCGGTGACCCACCAGCCAAGACCGATGATTAACAGCGACGAAGCCGCCGTAAAGAAATAGTTGTTGAGCGGATTCAAGGTGATATCGGGCGAGAGGATTTGCGCCCCGGTCTGAGTGATACCCTGCAGCATAGGATCAATGGACGAGGGAACAAAGTTGGCGGAAAAGCCTCCGGAAACGCCAGCAAACGCGGCCGCGATACCTGCTAATGGGTGTCTGCCGGCGGCGAAGAAAATCACGCCACCGAGGGGAATCACCAACACATAGCCGGCATCTGCTGCTGTGTGGCTGACAATCCCCACCATGATCACCATTGGCGTCAACAAGGCCTGAGGTGTCGCCCGCAATAATGCCCTAAGCGAGGCATTGATGAACCCCGTGTGCTCCGCCACACCAATACCGAGCATCGCAACCAGCACCACCCCAATAGGATGAAAGTGGGCAAAGTTCTTGACGATGCTACTGGTAAATTCGGTGAATGCAGCAGGTGATAATTGGTTGTGGATGACAACCGCTTGCCCGGTGCGTGGATCAATCACATCATAGCTACCTAACGAAAACAGCCATGAAGCCACCCAGACCAACACCAATAAACCAACAAACAGCATGGCAGGATCTGGCAGTGCGTTACCCCAGCGCTCAATAGTGCCGAGCGCCCTATCCATTCGAGATGATTTTGTCATTTTTACTCCCCTACTTTGTATACAGGGAGTATAGATTGCCCGCTTCGGCTTGACGGTTGCAGAACGCGCCAAGCCTTGCAAAAAAACTACCCGCCGCGCTGCACCCTTGTCATGGGTACAGTACGACAAAAATCAACAACCGAAAAATGACCGTTGGAATAGAAATGATGGGTGGAGTGGATGTCGGGCTTGAAATCAGGCATAACGCTATCGACCCTCTCCTCACGGTAACCTTGCGGACTTAACTCAAGCACTTTGTTGATACCAAATCCCTTTCCATAGTGATCCATGGCATGGATTTGATTCATGCGATAAAGCTCACCTTGATAGGTTATAAAACCGGCATTGCGTCCGCGTAACGGATCAAACAACACTGGATTACCAGTCCCGATGGGGGCCCACTGTTGAGATAATGGACTATCCGCATAAAAGATATGCAGTTCGCTTTGGTGGTCATCTATATCGGCACTGCAAATATTGGTAAACATATACCAGTAGTCGCCATGCGGAATGAGCATGGTATCTGCGGCCGACACACCACTCATTAACGAGGTGACAGGGGTCCACTTCAGCGGAAAATCGTCACAGCGATATAGCGTCATTTCTCGCGACTGAAACGCCTCTGGCAGCATGTAAAGCTGTCCCTCATATTCAAAAGGGAAAGGAAAAGACAAATGGTGGGGCTCGTCTATCACAATGCCTAAAAACTCTTGCTTTCCTTCGCTGATATCGATGGCAGAAATCCGCCCTCTAGCATCGCTGTAAAAATAATCCTCAACATACAAAATAGTCCGCTCACCACGGGTTACGACAAAGGGATCGGCCAAGAAACGCCCGGGGGGATTGGGCACCTCTTGATAGCGCCATAAGGATTTCTTGAAATGATCGAATCGGCTGAATGCCACGCTCCAATGGATGCTGCTCTGCGGCTTAACTTTATTGGCCACTTTTTTCCATAACAAGGGCAACGTAACGCGCATCGAGTAACGTGCTAACAACCAGGGATTGTCATCTAATTTGTAAAGAGCACGGTCGTGTAAGGTCATACCTTCAAAAGGAGGCAGTTCACGCTTTTCCGCCAGACTAGCAAGTAGCTGCATCATAAAAACATTAGATTTTGCCTGCAAATTGGCATTGTTTTGGGTCCAGCTACCCGCGGTCATCATATTGCCGCGAAATAGCACATCACCGCCATCTAACTCATTGTTGAGCCGCTGAATAATAAATCCGCTACTCGCTTCACCCTGCAGCACCTCCCAGAAGCCACTTGGCCCACCGCGGTTATTGCGATTATCACCATGATGGAAAGACAGTACGCCAAAGGTGGTGACATCATCTAATATGGCGCCTTTGATAATCCCACTTCCGCAACGGACGATGGCGTCGAGATTGGCGGCACGTAAAGCAGCTATATCGGCTTCGCTAAAGTTCAACATCAGCTTTGATGCTGACCAAACGCCGTCAACATGAATTCTTTCTAAATCACCTACGTCGGAAACATCACTCGAGGCTGTATATTCTGGACGAAACAGCAGTGTTTCACGCAACTCGACTTTCCGCACGAAACGATGAATAAGATCAAATAGTGTCTTAGCGGGGAATTTTTTCCAAGCGCCGCCACGAAACCGTGAGGTAATCTTAGTCAACAAAGAGCGTTTAACCGGTGCAGGCATATAACCAGAGATGATCACAGGCGCTGCGAATTCGTCCTGTTGAGCGACATATTTAAGCAAATCATAGACGTATTGATTCACCTGATCGGAATCAACCAAAAAGCCAACACGCAAGGGGGTAGCCATGCATTTTCCTACATTATTAACCAACTTATTTTGGCTAGAGTGTAGTACATATGAATATTTATAACAGATTTGTAATAAGAAAAAGGCATAAAAAAAGCGCCCGAAGGCGCTTCTTGAATTATTCCCACTCGATCGTGGCAGGTGGTTTTGAACTCACATCGTAAGCGACACGAGACACATGCTCGATCTCGTTGATGATGCGGTTGGAGACCTTTTCCAACAACTCGTAGGGCAAGTGGGCCCAGCGCGCCGTCATAAAGTCGATGGTTTCTACCGCACGCAGGCTGATCACCCACTCGTAACGGCGGCCATCACCCACTACACCGACTGACTTAACAGGCAGGAACACCGCAAAAGCTTGCGAGGTTTTGTGGTACCAATCAGCTGCATGCAGCTCTTCAAGGAAAATATGATCGGCTTCGCGCAGGATGTCGGCGTACTCTTTCTTCACTTCGCCCAGAATCCGCACCCCAAGGCCGGGACCTGGGAAGGGGTGGCGGTAGACCATGTCGTAGGGCAAGCCCAACTCCAAGCCAATCTTGCGCACTTCGTCTTTAAACAGTTCGCGCAGCGGCTCAACCAGTGAAAACGCCATGTCTTCGGGCAGACCGCCGACGTTGTGGTGCGACTTAATAACGTGGGCTTTGCCGGTCTTAGCCGCCGCTGACTCGATCACGTCGGGATAAATGGTACCTTGTGCCAACCAGCGCACGTCTTGCAATTTAGCCGCTTCACTGTCGAACACGTCGATAAAGGTATTGCCGATTACCTTGCGCTTGGCTTCAGGATCACTCACCCCCTCCAAACGCTTGAGGAACAGGCCTTCAGCGTTGGCGCGGATAACTTTAACGCCCATGTTCTTGGCGAACATGTCCATTACCATATCGCCTTCGTTTTTGCGCAACAGGCCGTTGTCGACAAATACGCAGGTCAATTGATCGCCAATGGCACGGTGCAACAAAGCCGCCACTACCGATGAATCAACGCCGCCAGACAAACCTAGCAAGACTTTGTCAGCGCCGACTTGTTGGCGAACTTTTTCGATTTGGTCTTCGATGATATTGGCCGCAGTCCACAGCGCTTCACAGCCGCAGATATTCAGTACGAAATGTTCGTAAATGCGCTGCCCTTGCAAGGTGTGTGTCACCTCTGGGTGGAATTGCACGCCGTAGAAGCCACGCTCTTCGCAGGCCATGGCCGCGATCGGGCACGAGGGCGTCGAGGCAGTCAAGGTGAAGCCAGCCGGCATGGTGGTCACTTTGTCGCCGTGGCTCATCCACACATCTAGCAGTGCTGCGCCATTTCCATCCACATGGTCTTTGATGTCGTTGAACAGCGCCGTCGCCGCTTCAACTTTTACCTGCGCATAACCAAATTCGCGAACGTTTGAGCCTTTGACCTCACCACCCAATTGGGCAGTCATGGTCTGCATGCCGTAGCAAATACCCAGCACAGGCACACCCAGTTCGAATACGCACTGCGGCGCGCGAGGTGAACCCTCTTCGGTTACTGATTCGGGGCCGCCGGCCAAGATGATGCCGCGGGGATTGTACTCGCGAATTTCTTCTTCGCTCATATCAAAGGCGCGAATTTCGCTGTAAACCCCGATTTCACGCACACGGCGTGCGATCAATTGGGTGTACTGTGAACCGAAGTCCAGAATCAGGATTTTGTGTGCGTGAATATCATGCATCGTCATATCTTAACGACCACCTACGGGATAGTTGGGGGCTTCTTTAGTAATTTGCACATCATGTACGTGGCTCTCGCTCATACCTGCCGAGGTCACTCGGCTGAACTGAGGCACGGTACGCATGGTTTCGATGGTGGTGCTGCCGGTGTAACCCATGGCAGAACGCACGCCGCCCATCATTTGGTGCACGATGGCTGACAACGGACCTTTATAGGGTACGCGACCTTCGATACCCTCGGGAACCAGTTTCTCCGCACCCTTGCTAGCGTCTTGGAAGTAGCGATCAGATGAACCCGAGGTGCGAGCCATGGCACCCAGCGAACCCATGCCGCGATATGACTTGTAGGTACGGCCTTGGTAGAGTTCGACCTCACCGGGCGCCTCTTCGGTACCCGCAAACATAGAACCCATCATAATACAGTGCGCACCGGCCACAATGGCTTTGGCCAAGTCGCCTGAGTAGCGAATACCACCGTCGGCAATGACCGCGATCTCGGTACCTTTCAAAGCCTCTGCCACGTTGGCAATGGCGGAAATTTGAGGCACGCCAATACCGGTGACGATGCGAGTTGTGCAAATAGAACCCGGGCCAATACCCACTTTCACAGCATCAGCACCGGCTTCAGCCAGCGCCAACGCCGCTTCCGCGGTAGCGATATTGCCGCCGATCACATCCACTTGAGGGTGGTCTTGCTTGATCTTACGTACGCGATCCAACACGTTTTTCGAGTGGCCGTGTGCGGTGTCGACCACCAACACATCAGCGCCCGCCTCAACCAATGCTCGAACACGGTCATCGGTGTCGGGGCCAGTGCCTACTGACGCACCGACACGCAGGTGGCCTTCAGCGTCTTTTGCCGCAAAGGGGAAGGTTTCCGCCTTGTTAATATCGGTAACGGTAATCAAACCGCGCAATTTAAACGCTTCGTCCACCACCAACACTTTTTCAATGCGGTGCTTGTGGAGAATTTCACGCACCGCTTCTTGGCTAGTGCCTTCCTGCACGGTAACGAGTCGCTCTTTAGGGGTCATGATCGATGCCACGCTGGCATTCATCGAAGGTTCAAAGCGAACGTCTCGGCTAGTGACAATACCGACTAAATCGCCGTTATCCAGCACAGGCACGCCAGAAATATTGTGTTTGCGACGCAGCTCTACCAAATCGCTGATGCTTGCACTCGAGTCAATGGTAATAGGGTCGCGCACCACGCCGCTTTCAAACTTCTTCACCTTGCGAACTTCGGCAGCTTGTTGCTCAATGGTCATCGACTTGTGGATAATGCCGATACCACCTTCTTGCGCAAGCGCGATGGCCAAGCGGGCCTCGGTGACGGTATCCATCGCCGCAGAGACCACGGGGATATTCAGAGAAATATTGCGAGTCAATTTTGTTTTCAGTGAGACGTCTTTCGCGGTAACCTCTGAGTAAGCAGGGATTAGCAAGACATCGTCGAAAGTCAGCGCTTCTTGAGCTATTCGCAGCATAGTGGGCGAAACCTCGTTTTCGGTGGGTATAAAACCGGCAATTATAACATTCAAAAGGCACAAAAGAATACAGTGAAAGACATTGATTCCCACTTGATTCCGCAACATTTATTGCGCCAGCACAAGAGCGTGGCACCGCTGTCGGTATCCCAGCTTAACCGGGCGGCCAAACAGTTGCTCGAGAGCGAATTTCTGCAGGTCTATGTCGAGGGTGAAATTTCCAACTTCTCGCGCCCTAGCTCAGGCCACTGGTACTTTTCGCTGAAAGACGACCACGCGCAAATCCGCTGCGCCTTTTTTAAAGGCCGCAACCTTTACTGCCAACAAAATGTCGCCAATGGCCAAAAGGTGGCCGTGCGCGGCAAGATCAGCCTGTTTGAAGCGCGCGGTGAATACCAACTCATCGTGGACCGTCTTGAGGATGCCGGCATCGGCGCCCTACAAGCGCGCTTTGAAGCGTTAAAAAAACAGCTCGACAGCGAAGGATTGTTTGACCCCGCGCGAAAACAACCCCTCCCCGATCACCCCAAGCGCATTGCCCTAGTCACCTCTCCGACCGGGGCCGCCGTGCGCGATATGCTGAGCGTTTTCGCACGGCGCTATTCAAGGCTCCATATCGACGTGGTCCCTGTGATGGTTCAAGGCGACCAAGCCGCCCCTCAAATTGTGGCCGCGCTGCAGTGGTTGAGCGCTCTGGGTATGCACGATGCGATTGTCGTCGCCCGCGGCGGGGGCTCCATCGAAGATTTGTGGGCCTTTAACGAAGAGCGGGTGGCGCGCGCCATCGCCGCCTGCCCACTACCCGTGGTCAGCGCCATCGGTCACGAAACCGATTTTACTATCGCCGACTTTGTTGCCGACCAAAGAGCCCCTACCCCGAGTGCCGCGGCAGAAATCCTCAGTCCCGACAGCAGCCAACAAGTCACCAAATTAGCCCAACTGCAACGCCGACTGGGCACCGCGATAAAACGCCGCCTTGCCGAACGCAGCCAATACCTGCACGCGACCCAGCGTCGCTTGCGCCACCCTAGCGCCCAATTGCAACAATGGAGCCAACGCCTAGACGAACTCGACAACCGACTGCAGCGCGCGCAGCAACGCCATACCTCACAACACCGCAAGGAACTCGCTCACTGGCAGCAACGCCTGCGCCAACTCTCACCGCAGCGGCAACTACATGACGCCCACCACAGGCTCAAACAACTGCAACAAAGCCAGCAGCGATTGATATCGTTGGCGCTGCAACAGGGCAAAACACAACTATCAAGCGCTGATGAAAGCTTACAACAAAGCATGCACTGGCAACTTCAAACAGCGCGGCAACGCTTCGCCCACTCGACACAATTACTGAACACGCTCAGCCCGCTGAATGTCGTGCAGCGTGGCTATGCGCTAACGCGTGATGAATCCAAGCATTTGATCAAATCGGTAACGCAAACCGGCATCGGCGCTAAAATAGATGTACAATTACGCGACGGCACACTGCAAGCAACCGTCGACGCCATCGAAACAAACACCGACCATTAAGACCGCTAAACATGCAATTTTCCACAGGACAGCGCTGGGTCAGCCAAGCTGAACCCAAGTTAGGACTGGGCATTGTCGTCAATAACGCCGACCGCCTCATCGAAATTTACTATCCCGCGGTGGACGAACAGCGCACCTACCGCGCTGATGCCGCCCCGCTAAGCCGCATCATCTACCGTGCCGGTGAATCCATCCACGACAGCGAGGGTGCCCACTACACCGTACTCAATAGCACCGAACACAACGATATCGTGGTCTACCATGTGCGTCGCGATGATGGCAGCGAAGGTGTACTTCCTGAAATTCAATTAGCAGCCGACGTACACCTCAACTCTCCATTGGATAAACTATCGTCCGGCCAACTCAGCAAACCGAGCGAATACGCCCTGCGCCGCCGCTTGATGAGCGCCACACAACACGCCGAAGGCAGTGAGTGCCGCGGTTTAATGGGGGCTCGAGTATCGCTGCTACCTCACCAAATATACATCGCCAGCGAAGTCGGCCAACGACTGTCGCCGCGCGTACTTCTGGCAGACGAGGTGGGCCTCGGAAAAACCATCGAAGCCGGCCTGATTCTGCACCAGCAACTGCTCACCGAGCGCGCCAAACGCGTCCTTATCGCCGTCCCCAACAGCTTGGTCCACCAATGGCTGGTCGAAATGCTACGCAGGGTCAATATCATCTGTGCGGTGTTCGATGAGGCACGCTGCGAAGCCATAGAATCGGAGGGTAACCCCTTTGAAAGTGAGCAGATCATTATTTGCGACCTACAATGGCTTGCCAATACTCCCAAGCGCCTAGCGGAAGCCAATAGCGCCAAGTTTGATATTTTGCTCATCGACGAGGCTCACAACCTGCACTGGAGCCCACAGGATGCCTGCCCCGCCTATCGTGCGGTGGAAATGTTGTCGTCCCACATCCCTGGGCTATTGCTGTTAACAGCGACCCCTGAGCAAGCGGGTTTAGAGAGCCACTTTGCCCGACTGCGCCTGCTAGACCCGGAGCGCTTCCACGACTATCAGGCCTACCTTGCCGAAACCGAGCAGTACGCCAACCTCAACCAATTGATTGAGCAACTCGGCGACAACTCCCTCGTCCCAGCAGATGTCAGCGCCAAGATTGCAGACCATTTTGATGAACCCGATATTGCTACACGCTACCAGCAGAGTGCCGATTTGATTGACCACCTGCTCGACCGCCACGGTACAGGCCGGGTGATGTTCCGCAACAGTCGCCATCGAATCGCCGGTTTTCCTGAACGCCACTTAGATCCAGTGCCGCTCGCTTCACCCTACCCCAGCGGTGATTGGCGCAGCGACCTGCATCCAGAACTCAACGCCGATGCCGACTGGTGCCAGCAAGATCCTCGTGTGGCGTGGTTGAGCACCTTCCTGCGGAGCAACAAACAAGAGAAAGTGTTGTTGATTTGCGCCCACCGCCAAAGTGCCGAGGACATCGAACAGCACCTGCGCTTGCGCGAGGGCATTGCCGCGGCCGATTTCCACGAGGGGCTATCAATTTTGGAGCGCGACCGTGCAGCGGCCTATTTTGCCGACCGTGAAAATGGCGCCCAAATTCTGGTGTGCTCTGAAATCGGTAGCGAGGGCCGCAACTTCCAGTTTGCCAAACACCTAGTACTATTCGACCTGCCCAAAAACCCCGACCTGTTAGAGCAGCGCATCGGTCGTATCGACCGCATCGGCCAAGGAAGCGACATATACCTGCATGTTCCCTACTTCGAAAATACCGCTCAAGAGCGACTATTCCACTGGTATCAGAGCGCCCTGCAACAGTTTGACGCACCCTTCTCTGGTGGTCACAGCCTGTATGAAAAGTACCGCGTCGACTTCGAAAACTACCTGGCGAGCGATCGCATGGACGAGGCCTGGTTGCACACCATCCAAGTGGAAGCGAGCGCTCTGCGAGAATCGCTTGAGAAGGGCCGGGATCGCCTGCTGGAACTCAACTCTTGCCGCGAGGATAGCGCGCAACAGTGGATTGATAGCATTGAAGCCGCCGAAGCGAGTGACAACCTTGAAGCACTTTTCGACGATATTCTCGACTTTTATGGCGTCGACAGCGAGCTTGGCAGCCAACAGAGCACCGTATTGCACCAGGGCGAGCAACGCACCAGCATCCCCTTTCCCATGCTCGGCGACGAAGGTATGACGGTGACCTTCGACCGCAGCACCGCGCTGAGCAACGAAGACATGCATTTTCTGACGTGGGAACACCCCATTATTAGCCAAGCCATTGAGGGCATCGTTCACGGCGAACCCGCCAACTGCTGCATTGGCAAGCTCAGCCTAAAGGGCTTAGCCCCCGGCACGATGTTAGTGGAATGCCAGTTCTCTCTGGAGTGTATGGCTCCGCAATACCTGCACCTCGGTCGCTACCTCAGCGAAGCCGCGCCGCGTGTACTACTGACCCACGAAGGTCGCGATCTGAGTAAACTGCTCCCTGCTGATGCGCTGGACAGCCGCGTGGAAAAACTACCCAAGCCAACGGCTCTTCAGGTTGCTAACCAACAGCGCAGCGTGATCGAGAAGTTGGTCGCCCTAGCTGAGCGACAGGTTGCAGAGCAGCGCGATAACAGCGTTGCAGAAGCCACCGCCAAACTGCAACACCACCTGGGTGGCGAATTAGCCCGACTGCGAGATTTAGCTCGCCACAACCCCGCTATCAGCGACCAAGAGATTCAGCGCTTGGCGACATTGCTAGACGATGGCTGTAACGCCTTACAGCACAGTCGCGCGGTGCTAAATGGGCTGAGAATTATCGTTGCTGTGTAGGAAAAATTAGCTGTATTAGTCTATGCTAGTCCTATGTTTATGTAGGACGGCATGGATGAATACAGCAGCAACAAGTCTCGGGGATTTTCTTGACTACCCCAACCCACCGACGCTGAGTCAGAAGGATCTCGACCCAGTACGCAGCGGCGAGCACGTCACCCTCATCATTTGTCACCGCGCGAAATCGAAAATCGTCGACGGCCACCTGATGCGCTTTGACATACAAAGCGAGATGGTCGATGTAATTTTGCAAGATCAATGGGATTTCAGCACCTTCGATTTTGCCGAAATCAACTACATGACCTTGACCCGGCCTCGCGTGATAAGTGAAGCAGAAGAAATTAATCACAACATCAAGGTGCGTACCTACGACATCACCTTAGCGACCGATGAAAAACTCAGCGGCAAAACCCTACCGGTGATTGAAGACGACAAGGGGGTCTTTCTCTTCCCAGTCGACGACAACTTTCACTACTGCTGTATTTTCATACCTAAAACCTCGATCAAGGGCGGCTATCAACTGGGCGCTTTTGAAACCCTCGATGGTGAAACCGAGGTCTCCAACCAACTCGACACCGTTAAACAACACACCAAGCTGATTAGCAACGCCGATGAACTGATCGCCGCAATCACCAACCAGCCGATTGCACCGCAGGTAAAACTGGGGCAATTACTGCTACGGGAAAAACTCATCACCGAAGAGCAGCTCGAGAACGCGCTGGTCTATCAAGAGAGCAACCGGCACCGTCCACTCGGTAAAATCTTGGCTCAGATGGGCATCATTAGCGACGCCGACATTCAACTGGCCCTAACTCGCAAGTTAGCCATCCCCTATGTGGACCTGAGCGGGTTCGAGATTGACCTAGACATCGTCAACCAACTCCCCCAATCCATCATACGCAAACACCAAGTGCTGCCGATTTTCCGCCGCGGCAACGAACTGATTGTGGCGCTGGAGAACCCACTCGACAAAGAGGCCATTGGCGCCACCAAATTCAATACCAAGTTACACGTGGAAACCGTGATGGCCAGCGGCCAACAGCTGGAAGCGCGCATCAACGACCTATTTGGCGAACAAGCCATCGACTTCAGCCTTGAGGAATTGGAAAGCTTCGAGACACTGGACAGCGGTGGCGAGCGCGAAGATAGCGACGAGGTAGGTGAAAATGACAACACCATCCTGCGTCTAGCCAACAAAATCATTATCGACGCCTATCGCCGCGGCGCCTCGGACGTCCATATCGAGCCCTATCCTCGCAAGCAAAAAGCCATCGTGCGCTTCCGCGTTGACGGCGTGCTCACCGACTATATCGAAGTCCCCGCCAACCTGCGTAAACCGCTGGTGTCGCGCTATAAAATCATGGCAGGCCTCGACATTTCAGAACGCCGCAAGCCCCAGGATGGCAAAATCAATTTTAAACGCTACTCCAACATAAAATTGGAACTGCGTGTCGCCACCATCCCCACCGTGGGGGACATTGAAGACGTCGTCATGCGTTTGCTGGCCGACCGCAAACCCAAAGCCATTAGCGACCTTGGACTTACCCAAACCAACCAAGTGATGATCGAGAAAATGCTCGAAATTCCCTACGGTTTGGTACTGGTCTGCGGCCCCACGGGTTCGGGTAAAACCACCACCCTGCACTCGCTGCTCGCACGCTTAAATACCGGCGATCGAAAAATTTGGACCGCCGAAGACCCGGTCGAAATTACCCAGCGCGGTTTGCGCCAAGTACAGGTCAATCCCAAAATCGAATTCACCTTCGCCAACGCCATGCGCTCCTTCCTACGCGCTGACCCAGATGTCATTATGGTGGGCGAGATGCGCGACGAAGAAACCGCCAAAATTGGTATCGAGGCATCGCTGACCGGTCACTTAGTGCTATCTACTTTGCACACCAACAGTGCACCAGAGAGCATTGTGCGCCTGCTAGACATGGGCATGGACCCGTTTAACTTCGCCTATTCTTTGATTGGTGTGGTGGCGCAGCGACTCGCGCGAACCCTTTGCAAGCATTGCAAGAAAGCCGAGAAAATGGCGCTGCAAGAACTCTACGACCTAGCCGTGGAATACCTACAGCACGATTTTGCCGACGGCATCGATGATAATTCGCGCAAAATGCTGATTGAAAAAACCCTCGACGAGTGGAAGCAAACCTATGGTGATAGCGATGGTGAGATCACCACCTACCACTACATCGGCTGCGACAAATGCGACCACAGCGGCTACAGTGGTCGTATTGCGCTACACGAAGTTTTGGCCAACAGCGATGAATTGCGCCGCTTAATCCGCGAGCGCGCCAGTGTTTCCGAGTTGCAGCACACCTGCGTCAACAGCGGTATGTTCACCCTTAAACAAGATGGTATTACCAAGGTTCTCAAAGGCGAGACCGACATGATCCAGGTACGCAAAGTCTGCATCACCTAGCGTAGGCGTGGTTAAAAAAAAGGCCTGTATGTCACCATACAGGCCTTTTTTATTTAGTCGTGCTGGACAGGTCGCATATGCGGGAACAGCAATACATCGCGAATCGAATGAGAGTCAGTGAAGAACATCACCAAACGATCAATACCAATGCCCTCGCCCGCGGTCGGCGGCATACCGTACTCCAGCGCGGTAATGTAGTCGGCATCGAAGTGCATCGCCTCTAGGTCACCCGCATCTTTCTCGGCAACCTGCGCCATAAAGCGTTCCGCTTGGTCTTCGGCGTCGTTCAACTCCGAGAAGCCATTAGCCAATTCGCGGCCGCACACAAAGAATTCAAAGCGGTCGGTCACAAAGGGGTTGTCATCGTTACGGCGCGCCAACGGAGAAACCTCGGTGGGGTATTCGGTGATAAAGGTTGGCTGGTCTAAACGGTGCTCAACGGTCTTTTCGAAGATTTCGATTTGCACCTTGCCCAAGCCATAGCTGTCTTTCAAGGGAATACCCATCGCGCTGGCGATTTGACGTGCAGCCACCTCATCGGTCAACTGCTCGCGGGTCAATTCGGGGTTGTAGTGCAGAATAGACTCCAACACGGTCATGCGGGTGAAGGGTTTACCCAGATCGTATTCCTTGCTCTCTATCACCTCACCTTCCGCATCGCGCACCGTGTTAATCACCACCGTGCTACCCAACACTTCCTGTGCCAGATGGCGCAGCATTTCTTCGGTCAGATCCATCAAATCGTGGTAGTCGGCATAGGCCTGATAAAACTCCACCATGGTGAATTCGGGGTTGTGACGGGTCGACAAACCCTCGTTGCGGAAATTGCGGTTAATTTCGTAAACGCGCTCGAAACCACCCACAACCAAACGTTTCAGGTACAGCTCAGGGGCGATGCGCAGATACATATCCAGATCCAGCGCGTTGTGGTGCGTCACGAAGGGACGCGCTGTAGCACCACCGGGGATCACTTGCATCATGGGCGTTTCTACTTCCATGAATGACTTAGCATTCATAAAGTTGCGCATGGCGCTGATCAATTTAGTGCGCATGATGAAGGTGTTACGCGCCTGTTCGTTCATGATCAGGTCGACGTAGCGCTGACGATAGCGCATTTCTTGATCGGCCAAACCGTGGAATTTGTCAGGCAAGGGGCGCAGTGACTTAGTCAGCAGACCCGCTTGTTCGATGTAGATATAGAGGTCGCCCTTGCCAGACTTGTGGACAGGTCCGCGGCCAAACACGATATCACCGATATCCCAGTGCTTGATCTCTTCTGCCAAGTCCTCGGGTAAATTCTTCTTGTCGACGTACATTTGGATACGGCCAGAGCTATCTTGTATCACCAAGAAAGGACCACGCTTGGCCATAATACGGCCAGCGATAGCGCTCTTGAAATTCAGGCCTTCCAGCGTTTCTTTGTCTTTATCTCCGTGCAAGGCCTGCAGCTCAGCCGCGTAGTGCTCACGACGAAAATCGTTCGGGAAGGCATTACGTTCGGCACGGATGGCGTTCAATTTTCCGCGACGCTCAGCAATCAGTTTGTTTTCTTCGGGCTGGGGCGTAGTTTGTTCGCTCATGGTCTTTCCTGTGTTGGGGCCTTTACAGGCCGGCTTTTAAACTGGCTTCGAGGAATAAGTCGATATCCCCGTCTAGCACCGAACCGCAGTTGCTGGTTTGCACCGAGGTTCGAAGGTCTTTAATGCGCTGGTCATCCAGCACGTAGGAGCGAATTTGGCTCCCCCAGCCGATATCAGACTTGTCGTCTTCAAGGGCCTGCTTTTCAGCGCTGCGCTTTTGCAATTCCTGCTCGTACAACTTGGCGCGCAGCATTTTCATCGCTTTATCACGGTTTTGGTGCTGCGAGCGCTCGCTTTGACATTGCACCACGGTACCGGTCGGCTCGTGGGTAATACGCACCGCTGAATCGGTTTTGTTAATGTGCTGACCACCGGCACCACTGGCGCGGTAAGTATCGGTTCTCAAGTCGGCGGGATTGATATCAATTTCGATGTTGTCGTCAACTTCGGGCGACACAAATACCGCTGAAAACGACGTATGACGGCGGTTGCCCGAATCAAACGGCGACTTGCGCACCAGTCGGTGCACACCGGTTTCGGTACGCAGCCAACCAAAGGCGTAAGGACCCTCAAAGCGAATCGTCGCGCTCTTGATACCGGCGACCTCACCGGGCGAGGCCTCCATCAACTCTACTTTGAAATCGTGGGCATCACCCCAGCGCAAGTACATGCGCAGCAACATTTCTGCCCAGTCTTGGGCTTCAGTACCACCTGAACCGGCTTGGATATCCAGATAGCAGTTATTGCTATCGGTGGGACCCGAGAACATGCGACGGAACTCAAGTTTTTCAAGGTTGGCCGTCAGGCTATCCAATTCCACCACCACGTCATCAACCGACGCTTGGTCATCTTCTTCAGCCGCCATCAGCAACAGTTCTTCGACATCACCTAAGGTGTTGTCCATGGTACTGATGGTTTCCACCACCGCCTCTAATTCTGCGCGCTCACGACCTAGCGCCTGGGCGCGCTCCGGCTCATTCCAAACCGCTGAATCACCTAATTCCAGTTCGACTTCGGCGAGGCGCTCACACTTGGTTTCATAGTCAAAGATACCCCCTGAGCACATCGGTGCGCTCACGCAAATCTTTGATGCGTAGTGAAATGGGGTTAATTTCTAACATAGTGAATGCCGTTAGGAGTAGTTGCTTTAAAGCGCGCGATTTTAGACGAAAACGGCGCCAAACACTAGGCCAGTGTTACTGTTGCGACGTCTGATAAATGCGCGGAGTTCGCATCGGCATGCGCGCGGTTAATTCATACGAGATGGTGCCAGCGTGGGCAGCGATGGTATCAATACTCACCTGCTTGCCCCATAACTCCACCTCACTACCGACGGCCACCTGCGGTGCATCGGTGACATCCACACAGATCATATCCATCGACACTCTACCCGCCAGCGGGCAGATCTGCCCCGCCACTAACACCGGTGTACCGTTGCTAGCGCTGCGTGGGTAACCATCGGCGTAACCGATGGCAACCGTGGCAATTCTGCTGGGGCGCTCGGCTACCCAAGCGGCGCCATAGCCTACGCTATCCCCGGCGGGAATATCGCGCAGAGCGATTACTTCCGACACCAGACTCATGGCAGGCCGCAGCTTGGCGGTGTGTTCGTTACCCTCCAGCAACGGCTCTGCGCCATATAACATAATGCCCGGGCGCGACCAAAGATCACCGCGCGCGCGGCCGGTCACAATAGCCGCCGAGTTGGCTGTGCTCAGGCCGTGGCCGTGATAGTCATCACTCAATTGATCGAGCAACTTGAGTTGGGCAATAGTCAGTGGATGCTGCGGTTCATCGGCGCAGGCGAAGTGACTCATCAACAGGGGCTGTGCAGCCACCTGGGGCATGTCGGACAGCCGTGTCAATACGCTGGCCACGCGCTCCGGCGCTATACCGAGCCGATGCATACCCGTGTCGATTTTCAAAAATATAGTGAGGGCACTATCAAGCTGGCACTGCGCCAGTGTATCAAGCTGGGTTTCGTCGGCGATGGTCAACCAACATTGATGTCGCGCGGCAAACAGCACGTCGTCCTTGGCAAACGGACCTTCCAGCAACAGAATCGGCTGCTCAATACCCGCCAAACGGAGCCTGGCGGCTTCTTCGCTACTACACACCGCGAACACTTTGGCGTGCGGGCTTAAGTGCTGGGCGACCTCTACCATACCGTGACCATAGGCATTCGCCTTGACCACAGCGATACAATCGCCGCCGGTCAACTGCTGGGCGAGTTGGAAATTGTGCTCGATGTTATCGAGGTGAATGATGGCGGCACTGGGTCGAGCCACACGCCCTCCTAGTATTCGTATTTGTGCTGACTAAACAGCGTCTGCGCCTGCAGCCAGTATGGCCCAATGTCGCCGTTGCCAACTGGCACTCCGGCGATCTCAATGACAGGGGCGATTTCTTTACTTGAACTGGTCAACCACACTTCATCGGCCTGCTGCAATTCCGCTAGGGTAATCGCCCGCTCCTCGACGGGCAAGCTGCCATCGCGGCGCAAAATATCTAACAGCAGTTGGCGGGTAATACCCGGCAGCAGCTGATGGTCTAGCGGCGGTGTAGCAATCCTTCCCGCTTTGACCACAAAGACATTACAGGCACTCGCCTCGGTAATCAGCCCTTCGCTGTTGTGCAAAATGGTTTCGTCTAAACCGGCGCCGTAGCCCTCTTGAAAGTGCATCACATTACCCAATAACGCCGTCGACTTGATGTGGCAGCGACGCCAGCGTTTATCTTCGCTCAGTGCAACCCGATAGGCTTTGGCGCGCTGCGGATCCGCGACGGGTTCTGCGGCAATTTCAAAGGTAAACGCATACACCGTAGCAGGCACGACAGCCGGGTCGGGATAGGCGTGGAATCGACGCGCGTCGGTACCGCGACTGACATGGATATAAATACCCAAATTACCGCGACCGTTGCGCTCCATGAGCGTCTCTATCAACGCCGTCCAGTCCAGTGGCGGCATCGCCATGCCAATGGCGGCCAACCCCTCTTGCAGGCGTTGCAAGTGCGGCGCCAAACCGACGGTGCGCCCCGCATAACTGGGAATCACCTCATAGATCCCATCACCGAACAGAAAACCGCGATCCATGGGTGAAATGCGGGCTTCTTCCATCGGTAGGAATTCACCATTGAGGTAGACGATTGACATGTGTGGGTCTCGGTGCAAAAAAAAGGCTAGTTTACTGCCCCGCCGGGCGCGATGCTAGCCGCAGCAGAAAATTCAACCATTGGTAAGGGCGATCAACCGCGCGTGTTGGTCGGCACTGAGGTGATCGTGATCGAGCAGTTCGGCATCGCTCAGCCCCTCCATCTCGTGCGGGAAGACCAACCATTTGTCGTCGACAAAGTTGACGTAATCCACCACAACATCACAGCGCGAGCGTTGGTAGAGTGCCGCAAACCTGACCTCCAGCTCGGGGCAATGCTGCTGAAGCGCTTGTTTGACATGGCGAAGGGTGTGGCCAGTATCGACGATATCGTCGACCATGAGAATGCGCTGCAAACCGCGACATTGCTCTACTACCGCCTCTAGCCCATGGGTTTTGACTTCGCTGTCGCGCTGGCCAATACCTGTGTAGGATTTTGCCGTCAGAACGGCCGTTTTACAGGGCTGCCCCACACGCAATAACACTTCATGCACCACCGTGCACGGGGTGGCGCCTCCGCGCCAAATTGCCACCAACAACTCGGGCTGAAAACCGCTCTCCGCCACCGCCAGACCGAGCTCGGTGGACATAGCGAAAATTTCCCGGTGGCTGATAAAACGTTTTTCGACATCCGCACTCATGACACATACTCCCACGGCATTTTTTTCAGCCGCTGCTGGTAGGCATTGGCGCGTCGCCTCGCCTCACCATTGGAAAGTAGGGAAAATTTTACCGTATCCCCGGGGCGACACTGACCTAGAGCATCGACAGCTTCTGGCAACAGCACCAAGGGTTTGGGGTAGCCCCCCATGGTCTGGTGGTCGCGCATCAACACGATGGGTTGACCGTTATTGGGCAATTGAACCGTTCCCATCCCAACGCCCTCGGACAACATGCCCGGCAGCGCCTGCAATGGCTCATCACTCTGTAAGCGATACCCCATGCGATCACACTGGGGACTGACACTAAAGACTTTACCGACCAAGCGACGCTTGTCCTCTCGAGACAGTTGCTGCCACTGCGGACCGACGCTCGCCATCAGCGTTACGACCCCGCCGAAGCGGTGGCGATGGCTAACACTAAAGCGACGCGGCTGCATCGACATATCGCGTGGCGCTAACTCAATGGCATCACCCACCCGCAACGCGCGCCCGAGATGCCCGCCAATGTTTTCCCGAATCACAGTGCTCGAAGAACCCAAGCACGGTGTCACAACCACACCACCGGCAAGAGCGACATACAAGCGTGCGCCGCGCTGAGCGAACCCCAGGGTCACGATGTCACCCGCTTCTAAGGCGTGGGTGCGCCACGATTCGACATAGCGTTGATTAATTTGCAGCGGGGCTTCGGCACCGCATACAGCCATATCTACCGGACCGTCAACTTCAAATTGGAAGCCCCCCAAGGTCACTTCGAGTAGCGCCGCATCGGCGCGATTGTCCACCAAGGCATTGGCCGCACGCGCGGCGTACTGATCCATCGCCCCGCCGCTACTGAAACCGCGACTGGCGACACCGCGCCGCCCAAGATCCTGCACCGTACAGCATGAGCCAGGCTTTAATACATGCAAGGACACCTTCACGCCACAACCTCCAGCACACCACCGAGGGCGAGGAAAGTCTCCTGATCGACAGCTTCAAAGCGTACCTCATCTCCCACCGCAAAGCGTGTCGTTAACTGCTCGCCCTGGGGATTGAGATCCAGCGGGCACAACCCCAACACGTGCCAGCCCGCCGGTGAAGCTGCCGGATAAATAGCCGTTTGTCGCTCGGCAATGGCCACCGCTCCAGCCGGAATACGCGCTCTAGGTGCCGCAAGACGCGGTACCCGCAAGCCCTCATCGAGCTCACCCAAATAGGCAAAACCGGGCGCAAATCCCAGCGCATATACCCGGTACACAAAGGCGCTGTGCAGGGTAATGACATCATCGATGGCCATGCCCTTCATCGCCGCCACAATATCCAAATCGGGGCAATATTCTGCGTCGTAATACACAGGAAGGGTGTGAACATTAGGTTGTAAAACGGCATCGGTCATCGACAGCTGCCAGCGTGATTCTAACCATTGCTGAACCTGAAAGCGGTTGACCTGGGCGGTGTCAAACTCAACGTGTAGCGAGATATAGGCGGGCACCACATCGACCAACCAAGTCGGGGTATCCGCCTCGATCTGCCGTTGCATGGCAAAGATTCGATTCAGTAGGGCTTCCGACGGCGCGCTAGCCAACGTCATCAGCAATGCCGATGGGCCTGCCGCTGAAAAAACCACATCACGCACGGAGAAGCATCCCGCGAATACGCTGCACAACAGCGAGCGCCGCTGGGTTGTCGCCGTGAACGCAAAGGCTGTGCATCGGCATGCTCAAAGGCGAACCGTCATGGGCTTCGATCTGCCCGCTTTTCAGTAAACGTTCAACCCGTGCAATGGACGCCCCGCCCGTTAACACCGCACCCTCCTGGCGACGGTTCACTAGCTCACCGGAAGGCGTATAGGCGCGATCGGCGAACACTTCAAAAATGGCGGTTAATCCACGCTGCCGGCAGAGCTCCTCATGGCGCAGATGCCTTTCGCTAGCCAACAACATAAAACCGCTATTGGGAAAACACTGAGCGACGACATCCAATACCTGCTGTAGCAAGCATTCGTCGCGCATCATATCGTTGTACAAAGCACCGTGCGGTTTTACGTAGCGAATAGTAGCCGCCAGCTCGCTAGCAATACCCTGTAGTGACGTCATCTGTTGGTGCAGACTTTGCTGCAATTCAAGCGCAGATATCTGCAAGCTGCGGCGACCAAAGCCTTCGCGATCGGGATAGGACGGATGAGCCCCAATGGCAACCCCGTGCTTTGCGGCGAGTTGTAGCGTGGTACGCATACTAAACTGATCGCCCGCATGGCCACCACAGGCCACATTAGCCATATCCAACAAGGGCATCAGATCGGCGTCGTTGGTCATGCCTTCACCAAGATCTGCATTTAGGGTCAATCGAGTCACGCTGGGGAAACAACCTCAATATGGTCAATCATAAGTTGTAGACTATCACGACCGCGGAAATGATTAACATCTAGACCATAGGCTAATAACACTGTGCTGCCATCCGCCACCGGCCATTGCTCGGGATCAATATTAAAAGCGATACCATCGACCAGCAACTGCGGGTCATCCAGCGGGCTGAGGACGCACTTTAGATGCTTCTCGCCAACGATGCGCTGATTAACCAGCACAAACTGGCCGTCAAAGCGCGGCTCTGGGAACCCCTGCCCCCAAGGACCGCCCTCTCGCAGGGCTTGAGCAACCAGCAATTGCAGGTCCTGCGCGGCTAGCTCACCGTCAGAATAAATCGTCGCCAGCAAGTCATCTTCGCGCAACAGACGCTGCGCCACCCGTTCAAAAGCCGCCTGAAAAGCCTCAAAATTAGCCTCGGCCAAGCTGAGCCCAGCCGCCATGGCGTGGCCACCAAACTTACTTAGCAGACCAGGGTTGGCGGTGGCCACTTCGTCGAGCGCATCGCGCAAATGAAAACCCGGGATAGAGCGGCCTGAGCCTTTAATCTCGCCGTTGTCTGCCGGCGCAAAAATAATGGTTGGGCGATGAAATCGTTCTTTCAGGCGCGACGCTAATATACCGATCACCCCTTGGTGCCAACGCGCGTCAAACAGACACAGGCTATTGCCCATGCTGCTCTCTGAGACCACTTGTTGTAACGCGTCGTCGGCTTCGCGCTGCATGCCCGACTCAATGGCGCGGCGATCGCGGTTAAAACCGTCCAACTCTGCCGCCATGGCGAGCGCACGCTGGGGATCATCTTCCAGCAGGCAGGTAATCCCCACCGTCATATCATCCAAGCGTCCAGCTGCATTGAGACGCGGCCCAATGGCAAATCCAATATCACTTGCCACGGCGCGCTGCTGAGGCCGATTGGCAACCTGCAGCAAGGCGCTGATAACTGGACGACAGCGACCGGCGCGGATACGCAACAAGCCCTGCTGCACTAATATGCGGTTGTTGGCGTCCAGCGGCACCACATCCGCTACCGTGCCAAGCGCGACTAAGTCGAGATAGTCCGCCAAATTAGGCTCCTGGCGCGACGCAAAATAGCCCCGCTCGCGCAGTACCGCGCGAGTCGCCAACAACACATAAAAAATGACCCCCACTCCCGCCAATGCCTTGCTAGCAAAGGGGCAACCGGGCTGGTTAGGATTGACGATAGCATCAGCTGCCGGCAAGGTTTCACCCGGCAAGTGGTGATCGGTAACTATGACTTGGTAACCTGCCGCTTTGGCGGCGGCGACGCCACTTAAACTGGCGATACCGTTGTCTACCGTGACCAACACATCGGGGCGTTGCAGCGCCGCTAAGTCGACGATTTCAGGGGTGAGTCCGTAGCCGTATTCGAAACGATTGGGCACTAAAAAATCCACCCATGCAGCGCCCATAGCTCGCAATGCCAATACCGCCACCGTACACGAGGTGGCACCATCGGCGTCAAAATCCCCAACGATAAGAATGCGTTTACCCAGGCTAATGGCATCGGCCAATAATTGACTGGCCGTATCGATACCCTTCATTTGATCGGGGGGCAGAATACCTTTCAGTTCGCGGGATAATTGCTCAGCGTCTTGGACACCGCGCGCAGCGTAGATGCGTGATAGTAATGGCGAGGGGTGGAGCGAGGCACCCGCCGAAGCGTCGGGTCGTCTTACGATGCGCTTCGTTGCGGATGCCATAGGGTCTAGCGTACGACTTGAGCGTCGATAAAGGCTTGGATCTGAGGAAGATCCTTGGGCAAAACGGTGTAGCGCTCTTCGCGCTCGAACAGATCAGCCATGTGGTGAGGCAGTGCAGGCTCGTTCTCTTGCCCCGACTTGATTATAGCCTCGGGGAACTTAGCGGGGTGCGCTGTCGCCAGGGTGATCATCGGTACGCTGTGGTCGCGCCAGCACTCGCGTGCGGCTTTCACACCGATAGCCGAGTGTGGGTCAAGCAAGTACTCTGACTCATCGAATACCTGAGCGATGGTATCAACGGTGACTTCATCGCTGACCGCGTAAGAGTCAAAATGCTCGCGCAAGCGGGCAAAAGACGCGTCATCAATCGACAGCGACTCACTGCGACTGCGCGCCATAAAGCTATCTACTGCCGCCGCGTCGCGCTCGTGACACTCGAATAACGCACGCTCGAAGTTACTGGACACCATAATGTCCATACTGGGAGACAAGGTGTGCTCTAACTGGTGCTTCTCGTAGTGGTTTGAACTCATGAAGCGGTGCAGGATGTCGTTGCGGTTTGTCGCAATCACCAATTGGTCAACCGGCAAACCCATTTGCTTAGCCAAGTAACCGGCGTAAATGTCGCCAAAGTTACCGGTGGGCACCGAGAAAGAGACCTTGCGATGGGGAGCACCCACTGACAGACCGGCGTAGAAGTAGTAGACGATCTGCGCCATGATACGCGCCCAGTTGATCGAGTTTACCGCTACCAGCTGACGGCCTTCTGGCAAGAAAGACTGATCGGCAAAGCTTTGCTTAACCATTTCTTGGCAGTCGTCAAAGTTACCCTCTACCGCGATGTTGTGCACCTTGGGAGAAATCACCGACGTCATCTGCTTGCGCTGCACATCTGACACGCGCTGGTGCGGGTGCAAGATGAAGATATCGATATTCTCACAACGGCGACAACCTTCAATAGCAGCCGAGCCAGTGTCGCCAGAAGTAGCGCCCATAATCACCACTTTCTGATCGCGCTTGATCAGCACGTAGTCGAGCAAGCGGCCGAGCAGTTGCAAGGCAAAATCTTTAAACGCCAAGGTGGGGCCGTGGAACAATTCCAACAACCACTCGTTGTGACCGAGTTGCACCACCGGCGCTACCGCGGGGTGGCGAAAATCGGCGTAGGCGTCGTCGATAATAGCTTTAAGATCCGCGTCGGGGATGGCGCCATCAACAAAGGGGGCAATAATTTTCAGCGCTAACTCGGGGTAACTCAAGTTAGCCCAGGAAGCGATCTCTTCAGCGCTATAAACCGGCAATTCGGCGGGCACATAAAGGCCGCCGTCGCTGGCCAGACCGGTCAGCATGACCTCTTCGAAACTCAACTCGGGGGCGCGGCCGCGGGTACTGATATATTTCACAAATTCACCTATTTCCTAGCGCTTAACCGGCTAGGCTTTCAACGCGCACACGGACAACCGGGCGCTGGACAAAATCAAACTTTTCGATGGTGCTGATGGCGTCAATCATCTTACTCTCCACCGTGCGGTTGGTGAGGATGATAATCGGCACGCGCACTTCGTCGTCGTGGGCTTCTTTCTGGATAATGGCCTCGATACTGATGCCGCGAACGCTCAATGCGGTAGCGATCTCTGACAGTACCCCGGGTTTATCTTCGGCAGAAATGCGCAAGTAAAATGCTGTTTCGACCTCTTCGATCGGCAGAATACGCTGCTTGGACACTTCATCAGGGGCAAAACCCATCATGGGAATCTGGTTGCCACGCGCAATATCTACCACGTCAGCAATCACCGCCGACGCAGTGGCATCAGCACCCGCACCGGCACCGTAATAGAGGGTCGGGCCAGAGGCATCGCCATTGACCAACACCGCGTTCATGACGCCATTAACGTTGGCAATCAAGCGCTTCTCGGGGATCAAGGTGGGGTGTACACGCAACTCGATACCGTTTTCACAACGGCGAGCAATACCGAGGTGTTTGATACGATATCCAAGCTCTTCGGCAAACTTCACATCGAGCGCATCGATGCTAGAAATCCCTTCGGTGAAGCACTTTTCAAAACGGAATGGCATACCAAATGCCAACGAAGCCAGAATGACCAACTTGTGCGCCGCGTCGATACCTTCTACGTCAAAGGTGGGGTCGGCTTCGGCATAACCTAGCGCCTGGGCTTCAGCCAGCACATCGGCGAAGTCGCGCCCCTTGTCGCGCATTTCGGTCAAAATAAAGTTACCGGTACCATTGATGATACCTGCCAACCATTTAATCTCGTTAGCGGCCACACCTTCGCGCACCGCTTTGATGATGGGGATGCCTCCAGCTACAGCCGCCTCGAACGCCACGGTGACGCCCTTCTCAGCCGCTAACGCCAACAGGTCGTTACCGTACAGCGCGATCAACGCCTTATTTGCTGTGACAACGTGCTTGCCGTTGTTAATAGCCTCGGTGACCAGATCTTTTGCGATGGTAGTGCCGCCGATCAACTCGATGACCAAATCGACGTTGGGATCGCGCACAACATCAAAGATATCGCGCGAAACTTTATAGGGGGTGATGTCACACAAGGGGTTGTCGCGGCGAGCACCTACGTGAACGATCTCAATGTTCACGCCTGCACGGGCCGAAATGGTAGCGGCGTTGCGCTGTAAAACATTTACCGTACCACTTCCTACGGTACCGAGACCGCATATGCCGACTTTCAGGGTATTCAAAGGGAAATCCTCGACCAAACGTAATAAAAGCGCAGCATTTTACGCTGCTTTGCGGCTAAATTAAATGCTTTACAGCCCCAATTCTCGCGCTAATCGCTTGGCGGGCAAATAGCCGGGAATCAAGCGGCCATCCGAGGTCAAAATCGCCGGTGTTCCGGTCACGCCCATTTGCTGCCCTAGCGCATACTGCTCAGCCACTGCAGCGCTATCACAAGCCGCGGAAGACACGCTATCACCCTGCTTCAATTTGGTCAGTGCGAGGGCACGATCTTTGGCACACCAGGCATCCTGCAATTTTTGATGCGAGGCGCTACCGATCCCAGCACGGGGATAGCCTAAGTAGTGCACGCTAATACCTAAGCCATTGATCGCGTCGATTTCACTGTGCAATTTACGGCAGTAACCGCAATCGACATCAGTGAACACATGGATAACCGCTTTTTCATCACCCTTGGCCGGAAAAACAATCGTATCGGCCTCGTCGATATCCGCCAACAGTGCTTTGCGCACGCCGTTGCGCTTTTGCTCGGTAAGGTTGACGAAGTTATTTTCCTGCACCTCGAACAACTGCCCCAGCATGAAATACTTGCCATCGGGGGTTGCGTAGAGCGTTTCACCACCCACCAGTTCAACCTCGTAGAAACCGGGTACTGGCGCCGGGGCAATATTGGCAATGGGAATATCGGGGCTAACCGCTCGCAGACGCTCCTCGATCGCGGCGTTATCGGCAGCCGCAAAGGGGATAAAAATCAGCGTAAAAAAAGCAGCAATGTATTTCATAGTCATTCCTTATTAACCGCGCGGATGGTGGCTGCGGTGTAAATCCTTCATGCGCTGACGAGCGACATGGGTGTAAATCTGAGTAGTAGACAGATCGCTGTGACCGAGCAGCAATTGTACCACACGCAAATCGGCGCCGTGGTTTACCAAGTGGGTCGCGAAGGCGTGGCGAAGCGTGTGCGGCGACAGCGATTTATTGACACCCGCCCGCACAGCATACTGTTTGATACGGTGCCAAAAGGTCTGGCGGGTCATCTGCTGACCCCGTTTACTTGGAAAAGCCACGTCGCTACTGCCTTCAGCCAACAGCGACGCGCGCCCTTCGCGGAGGTACCGCTCGTACCACCACAGCGACTCTTCACCCATGGGGACTTGTCGCTCCTTACCACCTTTACCGGTGATTCGGATCACACCCTGCTGGGTGTTCACTTGCGCTAACTGCAAGCCCACCAACTCACTGACACGCAAGCCACAGGCGTATAAGACTTCGAGCATGGCGCGGTCGCGAAGTTCCAACGCGATTTTCACATCGGGGGCCGCCAACAATCGGTCAACGTCCTCCTCACTGAGGCTATCGGGTAATTTTCGACCCAATTTTGGCGCATCTAACAGCAGAGTGGGATCTTCTTGAATATGGTTTTCACGCAATAACCACTGATAGAAACTGCGCATACTCGACAGTGCGCGGGCAGTGGAACGCGCCTTGAGACCGCGCCCCTGCAGCGACGCCAAATAGCCCAAAAGATCGACATTGTGCAACCGTAACAAGCCCTGCTTGCGCTGCGCAGCCCACAATCGCAAGGCATCGACATCGCGCCGATAGGCCTGCAATGTGTTTTCACTGAGACCGCGCTCCATCCACAGGGCGTCGATAAAACGCTCAATGATCAATTCATCCTCGGCCGACAAAAGTTTCTCCCATAAAAAAAGGCAGCCATAATTGGCTGCCTTAGTGTAAGCGCTGCTGCGCAGACTGGCGACCCAAAATCGAGCCTCCAGCAGAAAAACGTCTTATTTAACAGACAGCTTCTCTTTAATACGCGCTGCTTTACCGCTGAGGGCACGCAAGTAGTACAGTTTCGCTTGACGTACGTCACCGCGACGCTTGACGCTAATGCTGTCAACCAGTGGGCTGTAAGTCTGGAAAGTACGCTCTACGCCTACACCGTGTGAAATTTTACGAACGGTGAAAGCAGAGTTCAGGCCACGGTTACGGATACCGATAACCACACCTTCGAACGCCTGCAGACGCTCACGGTTGCCTTCTTTTACTTTAACCTGAACAACAACGGTGTCACCGGGTGCAAACGCGGGGATTTCCTTGCTGGTCTGTTCTTTCTCGAGTTCCGCGATGATTTTGTTCGCGCTCATGTCGTGCTCCTATAGCATTCAAGGATCGATGTCACATCGATCAATCATATTGCCTGTACTTATAGACTTATCTGCTGACGCAAGTGGCACACGCTCTCACACGGGGGCCGTCTACATTGGTCCAGATCGTTAATACTCACCGTCTTCTTGCTGGGCAAGAAAGTCGGCCAATAATCTTTCTTCCTGCGGGCTCATGCCGCGGGTTCCCAGCAAATCTGGGCGACGCAGATACGTCCGGCCCAAGGCTTGCTGTAAGCGCCACTGCTTGATGCGGGCGTGATCACCACTCATCAACACGGCTGGCACTGCCTCGTCTTTATACACCTCGGGGCGGGTGTAATGCGGACAGTCCAACAGACCATCCACAAAGGAATCTTCGACCGCTGAATCAGGGTGACCTAGCACCCCAGGCAGCAATCTAGCGACCGCATCTATGACGATCATCGCTGGCAGCTCGCCGCCGCTCAATACGTAATCGCCCACCGACCACTCTTCGTCGACCTGCGCCTGTAACAAGCGCTCATCGACACCTTCGTAACGCCCAGCGAGGATAATGATCTCCTCACACTCGGCAAAGGTTTGCGCGGCCGCTTGATCAAACCGCTTACCTTGGGGGCTCATGTAAACCACCTTGGCAGCGGGATGCGACGCGCGCATGGCGTTGAGCGCCTTTTCCAGCGGCTCAACCTTCATAAGCATACCGGGGCCGCCACCATAGGGTCGATCGTCCACCGTGCGGTGCTTGTCTTCGGTGAAGTCGCGCGGGTTACTACACGCTATCGACAACACACCTTGCCGAACCGCTCGCCCCACCACACCGTTATCGGTGATGGCCGCAAACATCTCGGGGAAAAGGGTTACAATGCCAAATCGCATGCCAGCCTCTTCCGTCGTCTAGAACTCAGGGTCCCAGTCGACCAACATCTCACCCGCCTCGAGGTCGATCTCAAGCACCACGTTTTCCAAGATATATGGCACTAAGCGCTCGCGCTTATCGAGGCTACCCTCACAGGCAGCCACCACCATGACATCGTTGGCACCGGTCTCGAACAGCGAGCTAATCTCGCCCAGCAACACCTTTGTGGTACCTAATTGCGCGTAAACACGCAGACCTTCCAGTTCATACCAGTAGTAGTCCTCACCCTCAAGATCGGGCAGCACATCCTCCGGCATGAGCAATTCGCAGCGAGCGAATAACTCTGCACTATTGCGGTCATTAACACCGTCAATTTGTGCAATCAGGCCTTTGCCGTGGGGCTTCACCGTCAACAACTTGATCGGTTTAGCCACGCCACCCGGGCGACGATACGCCAGGGCAAATTGGGCAATGTCGGTTGGCCTGTCTAAAAAGGCGTGGATTTTGACCCAGCCTTTGATACCGTAGACGCCGGTAATCTTGCCGGCAACTAGGTACTGATCAGATGGTGTAGACACCATTATTGAGCTTTAGCAGCTTCCTTGATCAGCTGAGCAACGCGATCAGACACTTGAGCGCCTTGGGCAATCCAGTGGTTGATGCGATCGTTGTCCAAGCGTAAGCTCTCTTCTTGACCACGGGCAACGGGGTTGAAGAAACCAACGCGCTCGATGAAACGACCGTTGCGAGCATTACGGCTATCAGCAACAGTGACGTGGTAGAAAGGACGCTTTTTTGAACCGCCACGGGCCAAACGAATAGTTACCATGTGTTTTTCCTCAAAGTCTCTACTGAGACAGTTATCTAAGTAGGAGCGAAACCTGCTCCATCCTGTAAAGGTCGCGCATTCTAAGGCAAGTCGTACACTTTGCAAAGCTTTTTACACAAAAAAACCCCCAATCTAGGGGTTTACTAAAAATAATAAAATATTGTTTTTATTTAATTTTAATGAAAATACCAACAAACCTATTCCATAAATTTTCCACAAAATCTACAATAGCGTTTTATTTAGCGGCATTGAAAGCATGAAATATATCGTGTCACGCGGCGATAGCCTGCACTATCAGCGCACCTTTCCACAGCGCTTGCAGCCCATTACTGGGCGCGCCATGTACCAGCGATTGGGTCTGACGCCCAGTGCCGACGAATCAGACATCGCCGCCTTGCGCGACAGCCTCAACCAACAATTCGAGCAACTTGTCGCCGCCGCCGAAAGCAGCCTCGAAAGTGACAACCCGTCGCTCGACAGCCGCAGCGCCATGCTGCAGATTTTGCAGCAAGCGTCGCGCGATCAACAGCGCAACCTCAGCGATCTCTGGCATGAGTACTGCCACTTCAAGCAACTCAAGGGGCGCGCGCGGCAAATCGCTGATATCGACTGGCAGCGCTTCATTCGGTTAGCAGGTAACCTCATCGCCAACGATGACACCGACACCAACCGTCGACTCAACGCAGCACTGCAAGCACAATTTCAAACACGTCAACAACACGTTAAGGCCAGCACGGCCAAACGTGAATTGTCCCAGGTCATAGCCGCCTTAAAGTACGGCGCCAAACAACATCAATTGTATTGGCGCATAGATCCAATAAAAGCCCCACTGAAGCCCAATAACACTCGCCGCGTGGTCAGCCGCGATACCGCTTTACAACTACTCGCCCGAGCGGGCGACGACACCAGTAGCACCGATGTCGACGCACTATTGATGCTGGCACTTTTTACGGGCACCACACCCGCTGAAGTCGCCCGCCTGAGGCACAGCGACATCCATCTCGACCATCCCCTACCGCACCTTTTGCTGCGCAATTCGAAGCGGCAAATTGTGCGTTGCGCACCCGTTCCCGTCGTCAACCATCGACTGCGACACAGTATTGATGCCGCTATTAACCTAGCGCAAATGAGCAAGGGTTACGTCAGCCGAATGTGCAGCCAACGCCTGCAAGACATCAACGCTAACAGCCGCAACACCAATCTTAGCGACACCCTATACACCTACAAGCAACTCACCTCAGGCTTAGACTTCAGCGAAGAATTGCCGCGACTTTTTCCGCAGGTGGCCGCGCGCCTGGCCAACTTCTGCGCATAAAAAAGGGGAGCTAAAAAGCTCCCCTTGCTAACACACCGGCGGCTTAGTGCCCTTTCATCAACAACCGGACAATTTTTAAGTTCAGTGCTGCGAAACGGATAATCTGCCATGGCAGAAAGGTACGCATAAACAACACAAACTTATTGGGCTTAGCAGGAAAATAGGCCTGCTCGTAAGGACGCTTATTCTCGGGTATTTGTTCTTGCATAATCTTTTCCTCGCTTACTCTGGTATCACGCTCCAGAAGGGTTTCAATTTGGCCTTGTAGATGAACAGGTGGTGTAGGGTGTGCTTAATCCAGTGCGCACCCAAACCAATTTCACCCGAGGTCAGACTTTGATCACGGCCAGTTTCAGGGAACTTAGCGTAATCGGGCACCACAGGATAAACGGTCATTGCCGCTGCGGTACCGGTGAAGAAATCTTTACCCGTACTGGCAATACACGCCGCGCCCATTTGCGCCATGCTTGCGGTACGCGTGGGCGTATCACTAACGCCATTGATCATGTCGACGATATTCTCAGCTACTGCGCGGGCCATAGTGGCACTTGGCATACCGGTACGCGGAGGCGCAGGGGTGATCAATGTATCGTTGGGCGATTTACGCGGCTGCGAAATCTGGTGAGGCGGAGCAAAAGCAATCCCCACCGCAAACATATTGCTATAGGTCGGGTTTTGCAGCTTCTTCGGCCAATCGTCCGCACTCCACTCAGCATAGGGCTTAGGCGTGTAATCAGCATCCACCTTCATAAAGCCACTTGGGGCAAAGATGGTCGAAGTAATGTCCTCACCACTGGCGTCAAAGGCTTTCATATCCTGACCAGCAAAGGGCGGAATCAACATGGCGAAATCGAAGTCTTGCTCGTGGAAGGTGCCATCGAGCAACTCGTATTCAACCTTGCCCGCTTCAACTTGCTTGACGTGCGCACCAACAATCCAGCGAATGTCGCGCTCGGCAAAGATGGATTCGGCAAACGACTTAGAGTGCATGGTGTAACCACCCTGCTCCAGGTGCATCGCACCCATACCGAAATCACCCAAGAACTGCTCATTAGAAATCCACACGATCTCAGCTTTGTCGCGAACACCGGCCTTACGTAGTTTGTGGTCGACGTTAAAAATGTATTCAAAGGCTGCGCCCTGACAGGTACAGGTACCGTGACCCGTGCCGATCAAGAAGGTGGCTTTTTTACCCTCTGGGTAGCCTTTCATTTCGTCGATCAGCGCTTGTAAACGCACTGCGGCGTCTTCGGCATGGCTGGCGGTACACACCGATACCGTGTGCTCACCCAGCTGGTTGCCAATCCCGAGACCAGGCGTGGCACCGAAGTTTAATTTAGGACCGGTAGCATTGATCACGTAGTCGTACTCTAACTCGATCATCTGATCGAGATTGTGATCGCCCGTGCCCTGCGCCATCACATAGGGGGCGCTGTGATTGGCACCACCTTCGGGATGGATAGAGACCGCTTTAGCCTGTACGTATTCAATACCGACTTTTTTATAAACTGTCGCCAAGTCAAACAGGACTTCGCTCTTGTCCATTTGTCCTACGCCGACCCAAATATTAGAGGGAATCCAGTTCCAGTCTTTGTTGGGGGTAACGACAGTGACTTGGTGTTTTTTACCGAGCAATTTATTGAGATAGCTGGCCGCGGTGTGACCTGAGACACCACCACCTAGAACGACAACGCGCTTCATGACTTCTCCTAAGTGTTATAAGTATGAATGAGCATCGACCGATAACGCCGATTCAACCCACCATACTAATAGCATTATTACTTTTTGCAATAATCTTAGGCCTTTTGGTTATAACATTTAGTTGCATAGGATGACCAAAACAGACCTTCATTAGGCATATATGAAATAAATATGTTACAGCAGGCTATACATTCGCCCATAAAAAAGGCACCGAATGGTGCCTCTGTATTACATGCCAGGGAAACGACCGCCGCCACCGGGCATCATGCCCCCCATACCGCGCATCATATTCATCATGCCGCCCTTGCTCTTCATTTTTTTCATCATCTTCTGCATTTGCTTGTGCTGCTTTAAGAGACGATTCAAATCCTGCAGATCGGTACCGGAACCCATGGTGATACGGCGCTTGCGCGAACCGTTCAGAATATCGGGGTTGCGACGCTCTTTGGGGGTCATCGAATTAATGATGGCCTCCATGCGATCAAATTGCTTGGTATCGACTTTGGCCTGTGCCATTTGTGCTGCAACGTTACCCATACCTGGCAATTTGTCCAACATCGAGGAGATCCCACCCATGTTTTTCATCTGTTGCAACTGATCACGGAAGTCTTCCAGATCAAAGCCCTTGCCCTTTTGAACCTTTTTGACCAGTTTTTCAGCTTTAGACTTATCAATTTTGCGCTCAGCTTCCTCAATCAAGCTCAGCACGTCGCCCATGCCTAAGATACGCGAGGCAATACGGTCGGGGTAGAAGGGTTCCAGCGCTTCGGTCTTTTCACCAATACCCATAAATTTGATGGGGACACCAGTGATCTGACGCACCGACAGCGCCGCACCGCCACGGGTATCGGCATCGGCCTTGGCTAGCACAACACCGGTTAAGGGCAGTGCATCACTGAACGCTTTGGCGGTATTCGCCGCGTCCTGACCGGTCATGGCATCAACCACAAACAGCGTTTCGATGGGATTCAAAACGCCGTGCAGGGCCTTAATCTCTGCCATCATTTCATCATCAACCGCGGTGCGACCTGCGGTGTCGACAATCAGCACATCAGCAAACTTGAGCTTGGCTTCTTTTAAGGCCGCCGCCACGATGTCGGCGGGCTTCTGCTCAACATCGCTGGGGAAGAACAAGGCACCTACTTCGCTACTGAGGGTCTCCAACTGCTTGATCGCCGCGGGGCGATAAACGTCGGCCGACACGGTCATGACCTTTTTACGCTGCTCTTGTTTAAGGTATTTGGCCAGTTTGCCCACGGTGGTGGTCTTACCCGCCCCCTGGAGACCGGCCATCATAATAATAGCTGGCGGCTGAGTGGCCATGTTCAAAGGCGCACTATCACCCATCACCGCTTCGAGTTCAGCCTGAACGATCTTGACGAACATCTGGCCTGGGCTGAGGCTCTTGTTAACTTCTTGCCCGAGAGCACGCTCTTTGACGCGCTCAACGAAATCTTTAACGACCGGCAGCGCAACGTCAGCTTCGAGCAACGCCATGCGCACTTCGCGCAGGGTATCTTTAATATTGTCTTCGGTTAGCTTGGCCTTGCCGGTAATCGTACGCAACGACTGGGACAGGCGATCGGATAAGCTCTGGAACATTGTTTAACCCTTGTATTAATTCGTGCGGTGCCTAATGCCGGCACTCGATAGATGCGCTAGTATAGCGAAGCAGGACACAACGGACTACCAAAACACCAAAAAATCGGCCACTATAGACGGATCAATTAGCCAGCGAGTCATATGGACATCAACAGCCTTTTCGCCATTGTTAGCATCGTTATTTACGCCTTCCTCGCCGCGCGGCACTGGGGCGACGCCAACGCTAAGCCAAGCGGCCGCCGCGATCATGCGCTGGCGCTTATTGCAATCGCCCTGCACTGGTGGCTAAACATCCAAGCCACCGTGGTTGACGGCGGCTACCTGCTGTCGTTTACCAACACCGGCGGCATTGTCGCTGCGTTCATTGCCAGCATGGTTTACGCCGCCAGTTTGCGACACCCTATTAATAGCCTCGCCAGCCCAACCTATGCGATTGCCGCCCTCATTGTGGCCGTGATGCTGGTCAACCCCTTCCCCACCCCCAAAGCCGGCGTCATGCAAGGCGGTCTTTTAAGCCACGTGGTGCTGTCGCTATTGGGTTATGCCACACTGACCATGGCGGCCATTCATTCGCTGGCCCTCGCCATGCAAGAGCAGCGTTTAAAAGCACGCCAAACCAGTCGCTTATTGCGCTTTCTACCGCCGCTCCAAACCATGGAAAAGCTCCTTTTCCAAATTATTTGGGCAGGTGAAATACTACTAACCGCAGGCATTCTCAGCGGCGTGATTTTCCTGGAAGATATTTTCGCCCAACACTTAGTACACAAAACCGTGTTGTCGCTGGTCGCCTGGTGTATTTTTGCGATACTGCTGTGGGGCCGCCATGTGCTCGGTTGGCGCGGAAATACCGCCGTGAAACTAACACTGGCCGGGTTTGTGGTCTTAATGCTCGCCTTCTTCGGCAGCAAACTGGTACTGGAAGTCATCCTGCAACGCTAGAACAGTGCGCTAAAAAAAGTTGCCAATGTCACGATTTTTTTGCAAGATGGCTAGCCCTAACAGAATTATGAGTAACCTAAACTCTTGAACGAAGCACCGCTGGGCCTTCTCTCCCTCATTCTTGTTGTTCTAATTTTTGTCTCTGCGTTTTTCTCAAGCTCTGAAACTGGCATGATGTCGCTCAATCGTTATCGATTGAAGCACCTTTTTCAAAAGGGTCACAGCGGCGCCAAACGCGTCACCCACCTGTTGGAAAAACCCGATCGCCTGATTGGCCTTATCCTTATCGGCAACAATATCGTCAACATCTTTGCTGCGACCATCACATCAATTATCGCGGTAAGGCTCTACGGTGACTTAGGCTTGGTCGTCGGTCCCATCATTTTGACGCTGGTCATTCTGATTTTTGCCGAAGTGACACCCAAAACGATCGCCGCGTTGCACCCTGAACGCATCGCCTACCCCGCCAGTTTGATACTGCGCCCACTGATGACCCTGCTTTACCCGGCGGTATGGCTGACCAACTGGATTTCTAACGGCCTGCTAGCCATGCTGGGCGTTCGTCACGTCAAGCATAACGAAAGCGACCATCTGAGCGCTGAAGAACTGCGCACCGTTGTGAACGAGGCTGGCGCGCTTATCCCCGCCCGCCACCAGCACATGCTGCTAAATATTCTTGATCTCGAAAACGCCGAGATCGACGACATTATGATCCCTCGCAACGAAATCTTTGGCTTGGATCTAGACGAAGACGACGACGAGATTGCCGAGCGCATCCAGGCCTGTGAATACAATCGCATAGTGGTTTACAGTGGCGACATCAACAACGTCCAAGGGGTACTGCACCTGCGCAATGTGTCACGCATTTTTACCCCGCAGGGACTGAGCCGTGAACTGTTGCTCGAGAATATCAGCGAACCCTACTTCGTTCCCGAGGGGACGCCGCTACACACGCAATTGTTCAAGTTCCAAGAACTCAAGCACCGCTTTGCGATCGTGGTAGACGAATACGGCGTCGTGCAGGGCATTGCTACCTTGGAAGACATTCTGGAAGAGATCGTTGGCGAGTTCACCTCGAACATCAGCGACAATATTGAAGAGATCTTCCCGCAAGCCGACGGCAGCTACATCATCGACGGCACAGCGACTATTCGCGACATCAACAAAAATTTGGGCTGGGAATTACCCACCGACGGCCCCAAGACCCTCAATGGTTTGATACTGGAGCACCTCGAGTCCTTCCCCGAGGCGAGTGTCAGCGTTCGAATTGAGCACTACAGTTTTGAGATCATCGATCTCAGCGAGAACCTGATTCAGACGGTCCGCGCCACGGACCTCGACGAAAACTAAAGCAGCATCCCATCGTCAATGCGGCGCTCACGGCAGCGTCGCAACACGTCACGACGTTGATCATTACTCAACTCCATCCACGCCACTATTTCGGCAATACTGCGGTAACAGCCCTGGCAAACATCTTCATGATTGAGCTGGCAATTGTTAACGCACGGCGATGCCACCTGCTGCTCAACCACGCTCATCTTCCTCGAGGGCTTTAGCAAATAAGGCGGCATTGTCCACATAGTGCTGGGCATTCATTTTAAGCATCGCCACCACATCGTCTGACAGGGTCTTCTTCACTACGGCAGGGCTACCAACCACTAGGCTATTGGGAGGAATCACCGTGCGCTCGGTGACCAAGGCACCCGCGCCGATCAGACAATTTTCACCGATCACGGCATTATTGAGCACGATGGCGCCAATACCCACCAGACAGTTATCGCCTATGGTACAGCCGTGCACCACCGCTTTGTGGCCAACCGTGACGTTGCGACCAATCTTGGCCGGCATACCCGCATCGGCGTGGACAACGCTGCCATCCTGGATGTTACTACCCTCACCAACCTCAATCTCTTCCACATCGCCGCGAATGACCGCACCAAACCAAACGCTGGTATTGGCATGCAGGGTGACGGAGCCGATGACATCGGCCGACGGCGCAATAAAGTGGCCTTCGCCAATGAGAGTGACAGAACGTTCAGCAAGTTTGTATATCATCTAATTCACCATGGAAGGGTAAGCGTGGTAGGCGGGCTCTTCATAGGGGTGGGCCGCCACCATCGCCGCTAACACAGGTTGTAAAAGGGCATCCTCGCACACCATTTCAACGCGGTACTCGTCTACATGCGACACTTTGTTGGCCGCGCCGATAAATGGGTCGGCCGCCTCACTGGGCTTGAACTGGCCGCGCCCAAGCACTTGCCAGGCGCAGTGGCTGTAGTCGCCAATGCGACCGGCCCCAGCGTCAAACATGGCCTGTTTGACGGCCTCTAAATGGCTAGCGGGGACATATACCACCAAAACGATCACTAGTTGCTGCTCCGCTCGCCTTGGCTGTCGTAGTATGCCTCAGTAAACTCATCCAACTGTCCGCATTCGATGGCACTGCGAATGTCGCGCATATGCTTTTGGTAGTAGTGAATATTGTGAATGGTATTCAACTGCGCCCCTAACATCTCGTGACACTTATCCAAGTGGTGCAGGTAGGCGCGACTAAAGTTTTGGCAGGTGTAGCAATCGCAGTTTTCATCCAGCGGCTGGGTGCTGACTTTGTGGCGGGCATTGCGCAATTTGATGACACCCTTACTGGTGAAAATATGCGAGTTACGCGCATTGCGGGTCGGCATCACACAGTCGAACATATCGACACCTCGACGCACCGCCTGCAACAAATCTGAAGGTGTACCGACCCCCATCAAGTAGCGCGGCTTATCGGCCGGCAATTTGTTGGCGGTGTTGTCCAACACCTTCATCATTTCGTCCTTGGGCTCGCCCACCGACAAGCCGCCAATGGCATAGCCATCAAAGCCAATATCGACCAAACCCTGCAATGAAATGTCGCGCAAATCAGGATACATACCGCCCTGCACGATACCAAACAGTGCGGCGGGGTTGTCGCCGTGAGCAGCCTTGGAACGCTCGGCCCAACGCAGCGACAACTCCATCGACAGGCGCGCCTCTTCGTGCGTTGCCGGATACGGTGTACACTCGTCAAAAATCATCACGATGTCAGATCCCAAATCGCGCTGCACCTGCATCGAGCGCTCGGGGTCGAGCATGACCTTGTCGCCATTGACCGGCGACTGAAACACTACGCCCTCTTCACTGATCTTGCGCATATCGCCTAGGCTAAACACCTGAAAGCCACCCGAGTCGGTCAAAATTGGCCCCTGCCAACCGGCAAAGTCGTGCAGATCACCGTGTTGTTTGATGATCTCGGTACCGGGACGAAGCATCAAGTGAAAGGTATTACCCAGAATGATTTGCGCACCGGTAGCCTCGATATCGCGCGGCAACATCCCCTTCACAGTACCGTAGGTGCCCACCGGCATAAAGGCAGGGGTTTCTACCACGCCGCGGGGAAACTTTAGACGGCCGCGGCGCGCCTCGCCATCGGTAGTATCTAGTTCAAATTCCATAAAGCTCATGCGATCCCCTCGGCGATAAACATGGCATCCCCATAGCTAAAAAAGCGATACTTTTCAGCAACGGCTTCGCTGTAGGCGGCCATAACATTGTCTTTGCCCGCCAGCGCGCTGACCAACATGATCAAGGTCGACTCTGGCAGGTGAAAATTGGTAACCAACGCGTCGATCACCTTAAATTGGTAGCCCGGGTAGATAAAAATCTGGGTATCCCCGGTATAGGGTTGCAATTGACCACTCACCGCGGCGGATTCCAAACTACGCACACTGGTAGTTCCTACCGCGACTACGCGTTTACCGGCTTGTTTGGCCGCCGCCACTTTGTCGCAAACCTCTGCACTGACTTCTAGATACTCGCTGTGCATCTGGTGCTCACTGATATCGTCAACGCGTACTGGCTGGAAAGTGCCTGCGCCGACGTGCAGGGTCACATAGGCAAACTCTACACCCTTATCGCGCAGTCTTTGCAGCAAGGGCTCATCGAAGTGCAAGCCCGCCGTGGGAGCCGCCACTGCACCCGCCTTCTCAGCGTAGACAGTTTGGTAGCGTTCGCGGTCGCCGATCTCATCCTCGCGAGTAATATAAGGCGGCAGTGGCATGTGGCCAAATCGCTCAAGCACATCGCTCACGCCATCCTTGAAACGTAATTCAAATAACGCATCGCGACGACCTGTCACTTCCACTTCGGCCTCTTGACCGCCCTCACCTAGCCAGATCACACTGCCGGGTTTGGGTGATTTGCTGCTGCGTACGTGGGCCAGCGCACAGTGGGCATCCAGCACCCGCTCTATTAAGACTTCCAGCTTGCCGCCGCTATCCTTGCGCCCAAACACGCGCGCGGGAATCACCTTGGTGTTGTTAAACACCAGCAAATCTCCGGGCGCTAGCAGCGTTTCAAGCTCACTAAAAACACGATGCGCGGTCTCACCGCTGATTTTGTCTAAACACAGCAAACGACTGGCCGATCGCTCCGGCATGGGATAGCGCGCGATCAACTCATCGGGGAGATCAAAGTGAAAATCCTGTGTCTTCATGACCTACAAGGTCTACCTCTGCGTGAAAATGGGTTTGCATTATACGTAAAGCGCGTTAACAGAGCGACCTTGGCTTAAAGCGAATATCTAAATGGCCGATAAACCAGAAGGGCTTTGAAGGAGAGATCATGAAACTCAAAACGAAAATGCTAGTTGGGATTGGCCTTCTGGTTGCAGTACCTTTGGTTCTGCAGGCTACTGTAGTCGCATGGCGCGCCAGCGCAGACGCCTCGATGGCATTGAGTGAAGCCGCTGAAAGGCAGCTGATTTCACTGCGCGACGCCAAAAAATCACAAATTGAAGATTATTTCAGTACCATTCACAAACAGGCCGGTATCTATGCTGATGACGAGATGGTACAGGCGGCCATGCAGGCGTTCAGTGAAGGATTTGCCAATTTGCCAATTGAGATGGCATCGACCGACAACGACAGCATCAAGCGCTCTCTTGAAAACTACTACCGCAACCAATTTGCGCCAACCTATCGCGACGCCAATGCCGGCGCCGATATCGACACCAGCAAACTACTCAACAAGCTCTCACCAAGTGCTCAATTGGCTCAATATCTTTATATTAGCGATAACGACCAACCCCTCGGTAGCAAGCACGAACTATACAGCCGGGGCGACCTCAGCAGCTACGATGCCGCCCACGAGCGCTTCCACAAACATTTCAAGTTAATCCTAGAGGCCTTTGAATACTATGACATCTTCTTGGTAGACGTAGATAACGATGCCATTGTCTATTCGGTCTTCAAGGAACTTGACTACGCCACCTCACTATCGAGTGGCCCCTACGCCGATTCCGGCATTGCCCAGGCGTATCGAGCAGCGAAAGCCCTCCCCATGGGGGAAACCGCACTGGTTGATTTCCAGCGCTACCTCCCCTCCTACAACGCAGCCGCCAGCTTTATCGGCACGCCCATTTATGTACAAGGTAGCCTCAAAGGGGTGCTGATCTTCCAAATGCCCGTAGGCAAGATCAACGAGATCATGACCAACCACCAGGCATGGCATGAAGCGGGACTAGGTTATAGCGGCGAAACCTACCTTGTCGGCCCGGATAAAAAGGCGCGTAGCAATAGTCGTTTTTTGATTGAGGATCCAGAGGGTTACCAGCGTGTCCTGGTCGAGCGCGGCGTCAACGCCAAGCTCGCCAAAGAAATGATCGAAAAAGGCACCAACATTGGTCTACAAACCATCGACACCGCCGCCGTTAACATGGCATTTCAGGGTCGCACCGGCTTCCAGATCATACCCGACTACCGCGGCGTCTCCGTACTATCCGCCTACACGCCCCTCAACATTAAAGGCCTTGAGTGGGCGCTCATGAGCGAAATTGACGAGGCCGAGGCCTTTGCCCCTGTTAGCACCCTGCAATGGAATATTATCTTTGGCGCGCTACTAGCAACCGCAGTGTTCACCGCCATAGGTTTAGCTCTCAGTAGTGTGTTCGCCAACAACATCAGCCGCCCTGTAGAACATCTTGCCAAGACGTTGACCGATATCGCTAGCCAACACGATCTGACCATGCGCAGCGATATCGACCGTGATGACGAAATTGGTGATATGGCGCGCAGCGTGAATATCATGCTGGAGGCCTTCCAAAAACTGGTGCAGAAAATTCTCGCCTCAACGGTTAACTTGGCCGCTGCTACCGAGCAGCTTTCCAGCGTAAGCGCCACGACTCGCGAGGGAATTTACAAACAGCGCTCTGAGACCGAGCAAGTAGCCACAGCAATGCACGAGATGGTGGCCACCGTCGCAGAGATTGCGCGCAATACCTCTGAAGCTGCTGCATCGGCTGAAATGACCGATCAACAGGCACAATCGGGCAAGGCGAGTATTGAGAAAACCAGTCGTGCTTTAAGCCAGTTAGACGAAACTATGATGGCGTCATCCAATGTTATCGAGCAACTTCACCAAGACAGCGATAAAATTGGCCAGGTTCTCGAGGTGATCAGCGCCATCGCCGAGCAAACCAACCTACTGGCGCTTAATGCTGCTATTGAGGCAGCTAGGGCGGGGGAGCAGGGCCGAGGCTTTGCTGTCGTCGCCGACGAGGTGCGCACCCTCGCCGCACGAACACAGAACTCCACCGAAGAGATCAATGCCATCATTCTAGGTCTACAGCAACGCGCCAAAAAGGCCGTAGACAGCATGCAGGTGAGCCGCGAAAAAGCCTCCGATACCATTACCCAAGCACGTGAAACCCATAGTACGCTTGAGCAAATTACTGTGGCGGTCAATCAAATCACCGAAATGAGCTTGCAGATCGCCTCGGCGGCAGAGGAACAGAACTCCGTGGCAGAGGAAATCAACCGCAACATCGTCGCGATCAGTGATGTCTCAGAGCTGAGTGCCAACGGCTCAGAACAAACCGCTACGGCGAGTGAAGAGCTGGCGAGACTCGGTGCAGATTTGCACCGCCTCGACAATGAATTTAAAGCTTAGCGTTTAGCGACACCGAGCGCAGCTAAGTTGCTTACCATGTCTTCCGCCGACGTGCTGGGGTTCACGTCGGTATCGATTTTGCTGATACGACCCGATTTATCGATGTAAATGGTGTGGCGCTTGGCCACGTTCACCACGGGGTAGAGAACGTCATAGGCTTCAGCGACATTTTTATCGACATCGCTCAAAATGGGGAAGTCGGCATCCGTGTCATCGGCAAAGGCCGTGTTGTCCGAAATATCGTCGACACTGGCCATGAAATATTCGACATCAAACTCGCGAATTTTATCGCCATTGGCCGCCAGCGACTTACATTCAATGGTGCAACCACTGGTGAAGGCCTTGGGAAACCAAGCCACAACCACCGCGCGAACATCGCGATAATCACTCAGGGTATAGGTCTTACCATCACTACCCGGCAGTGAAAAATCCGGGGCCATATCGCCCACTTTAATATCCGCTACCGCTGTAAAACTGATAGCTGACGCCAGTAATCCCGCAAACAAACGTTTCATAATTTTCTCCAAATGAAAATAATACGCTGTAAATAGACGAAAGGTTACGCCCGCTCAAAGGGAATTTTAAGGGTAAATGTGGTCCCCTGCCCCAGTGCGCTGCGCACTTCAATACTTCCGCCGTGTTCTTGGGCGATACTGAAGCAAATTGCCAAGCCCAGCCCAGTGCCCTCTCCCACCGGTTTGGTGGTATAGAAGGGGTCAAAGATTTTATCGAGATCCGCCTCGGCAATACCGACGCCGTCGTCTTCGACATCAACTTCCACGTGGTCGTTAACAACCCTCGAGCGAATGGTGATATGCCCTTGATCAGGCAGCGCCTGGGAGGCGTTGATAATTAGGTTGAGCAACACCTGCCCGATCTTGCCCTTGTCGCACACTAATTCAGGCACAGGCTGCAGGTCGAGCGACACTTCCGCGTGGTATTTAAACTGCGATTGGGCGATGGTCAACGTTGAGCCAATCACTTCGTTGATATCGCAACTCACCATCGCCTGGCGCGGATCGTGGTGGGAAAATTCGCGAAGACCTTTGACGATGTCACGCACGCGAATCAAGCCTTTGCCCGTCTCTTCAAGGAGTATCGGAGAATCTTCCAAGATAAAGGAGAGATCCTCCCGGCCAAGCAACTCCTTGATCTTGTCGCGAATGGCTGGGCGATCTTCTTCACTCGCCGCATCGAGTTGCTGATAGAGCGGCAACAAGGCGGTCATGGTGTCGAGATACTCTTTCAAGGTGGACACATTACTCGAGATAAAGCCAATGGGGTTGTTAATCTCGTGCGCCACACCCGCGGCGAGCACGCCCAGTGACGCCATTTTCTCAGACTGTAACAGGCGGTTTTGGGCTTGTTTAATTTCTCGGTTGGCGTCCAACAACTCCCTATTTTTATGCTGCAGGGCTCGGGTGCGATCCTTAACACGCATTTCCAGCGATAGATTGAGATCTTTCAACTCTTGCTCAGCCTCGTCGCGGCGTAACCTAACCGCACGCAACTGCTCAATCATGCGGTTAAACGACGTCGCCAGTTGGCCTACTTCATCGCCACTTTTCACATTCACACTGACGTCTAAATCGCCCTTGGCAATGGCTTTAGCCGAGTCGTTGAGTTCTCGCAATTGCGAGGTCAGATAGGTACCAAGAACGTATGAGAAAAAGGCCACCAACGCCATTTCTAACAATGCGACAAACTGCGTCCACTGCTGCACTTCGCGAATTTTGGCGTTAAGGCTAAGGACATCCAAGCCAATCTCAACGCGACCAAAGGTGATATTGTCCTCGACGATGTCTTCTGAGGCGTCAAACACATCATCAGTGACATCCACCACCTTTGAATCCTCGACAAAATGACGCGCCAACACACTAGGCAGGCCAGACTCAGACAGGCTGCGTCCTCGATTGTCCGTTACGCGCGCATAGACAATATCTGGATTGCGCATGACTTCACTAATCAGCGAGTCCAAGGTCGCCAAATCGTAACTTAGCACCGCGTCTTTACTGGCAGCAGCGAACAACTTCACCGTAGTAGAAGCGCGCTTTTCGATGCCGTCATAGTTGGTATCGCGCAAGTAATTGACCGTCATTGTCACTAGAAAAAGCAACAACACCGCTTCAATAAAGGCAACACCAAAAATTGTTTTTATTTTTAAGGACAAGCCGATCTTCCTGTCGTGCAAAGCGAATTATTGGACGAGGTCGTCCAAGGTATCCAACTCTAGCGCTCGTATATCATTCCAATCCGCGTCAGACGCCGATTCAATGCCGTTAAACCCAATATTAGTTAATAATTGCAAACCTCGCTCGTCACGATGCATCGCCTGCATGGCCTGTTGCAGTCTGGTAATGGCCGCCTCGCTGGCGGTAGGGGACGCGGCAAAAGCATGCGGCGTGTACCCCTCCGTTTTCCATAGCACCCGCAGATTGTCCCGCAACTCAGGGTTAAAGTTATTCAGTGTTCTTCCGATCCCACCACCGGCAGCGAAAAAACCTTTCGACACATTTAAATACACCGAGTCGTGGGACGACACATAGCGCGGCGTAATCGCTATTTCGCGGCGTTTCAGTTCAGCGCGCGGCAATACCGATGCCGCAAAAGCAGCTGGCGAAGGAAACGCTACTTCGAGGTTATTGAGGTCTTCTAACTGAGCAATTTGACTGTTCTTGTTCACCACAATAAGACCGACGATATTCTTGTTCGCTTGTTTAGCAAAGGCACTGTACTTAGCGGCCTTATGGAACACCACGTAATGGTAGGGGTTCATATAAGCGACGTCGTATTGCTTTTCCAAAAGACGGCGCTCAAATGTCGGGATATCGGTGGCGGTGGCAAACGAGTAATCATCACCGGTTTGTTCCGATAAGTAGGATAAAATGGGCACCCACGCTTGGGCCAATTTTCGCGCTGACTGCTGCGGTACGACCCCGAAAACCAGACTGTCTGCTAACGCTTGCAAGGGCGTAAGTAACAAAGCCAATAACACGCCAGCAAAGGGCTTAAACAACTGTGCGGTGTGTGTTTGTTTGAACATATCTAGTCTCTTTAATCGGTGATGTAACCATCCTAGCTCATTATAACCACGGACACCAAAATGTTTATTTTTTATGCCCATACCCTATTATCGTCTGAGGATTTTTTGCGGCGGATCACATAAAAAAATTATTATTTCTACCTTCATCCACTTTGCTGTTTTCGATACCATAGCAGCTTGCATTTTTAAGTATAAAAAAGGAACTCTCGCCCCCATGAGCGACGCCAATCACACCCCGATGATGCAGCAGTACTTAAAGATAAAGGCTGAGCATCCACACCAGTTGGTGTTTTATCGCATGGGCGACTTCTACGAGTTATTCTTCGATGACGCCAAACGTGCCGCCGAAATCCTCGATATCACTTTGACCGCACGCGGTAAATCCAACGGCGAACCCATTCCCATGGCAGGTATACCCTACCATGCGGCCGATGCCTACCTTGCCAAAATCGTACAACGCGGTGAATCGGTAGCTATTTGCGAGCAAATCGGTGACCCCGCCACCAGCAAAGGCCCGGTAGAACGGCAAGTGGTGCGCATTGTCACGCCCGGCACGATCAGTGACGAAGCCCTACTACAGGAGCGTCGCGACAACCTGCTAGTAGCCGTATGTGGCGATGAAGATCAGTATGGCGTTGCCTCGCTGGATATTAGCAGCGGCCGTTTCTCGGTGATGCAGCTCCCCAGCGGCCATGTCCTGCAGGGAGAAATTCAACGCCTACAACCCGCCGAGTTGTTAGCAGACGACACACTTGATGTGGACCTGAGTGCCTACAGTCGAGGCTATCGCGCCTGCCCACCGTGGGAATTTGAAATAGAAAGCGCGCAAAAAGCCCTCTGCCTGCAATTTGAAACCCACGATTTATCTGGCTTTGGCTGCCAGGGCATGCCATTGGCCATTCGCGCAGCGGGCTGTCTGCTGCAATATGTCAAACAAACCCAGCGCACCGCGCTTCCGCATATCCGCGGCTTAAGCCTGGAGCGCCATGACCAGACCGTGTCGATGGATGCGTCCACCCGCATCAATTTAGAAATCACCCAGAACCTCCGCGGCGGAGACAGCAACACCTTGTACTCCGTCATGGACAGCTGTAAAACCGCCATGGGGTCACGCCTGCTGGCCCGCTGGTTGAATCGTCCGCTACGCGATCTCAATACCCTCAACCAACGCCAAGACACCATCGAGGCACTGAGCGAGGGCTATCGCTTTGAGACCCTTCGCGACCACCTCAAACATGTCGGCGACATGGAGCGCATATTAGCGCGTGTGGCATTGCGTTCAGCGCGGCCACGCGATCTCACACGACTCTGCCACTCGCTGGCGCAACTACCCCAACTGCAAAGCATTTTAAGCGAATGCCAACACGGCCCCCATCTAAACGAACTGCAGCAACGCATGGCACCGAGAGAGGACACTGTGCAACTGCTCAGCCATGCCGTGGTGGAAAATCCGCCGATGGTTATTCGCGATGGTGGCGTCATCGCCGAGGGCTTTGATGCAGAACTGGATGAACTGCGCAATATCAGCACAAATGCAGGGGATTTCCTAGTTCAATTGGAGCAGCGCGAGCGCGAAGAAACAGGTATAAGCACCCTCAAAGTGGGCTATAACCGCGTCCACGGCTACTATATTGAAATTAGCCGCTTGCAAGCAGATCAAGCCCCTGCACGCTACATTCGTCGCCAGACCCTTAAAAACGCCGAACGCTATATCACGCCCGAGTTAAAGGAATTTGAAGACAAGGCTCTCAGCAGCAAGAGCCGAGCTCTGGCCCGCGAGAAAGCACTCTACGACGAACTGTTAGAAACCCTCAACGAGGACCTAATCGGTCTGCAGGCATGCGCCCAAGCGCTCTCTGAACTAGACGTGCTGGCTTGTTTGGCGGAACGGGCAGACGCGCTGAACATGGTGCGCCCCACCCTGCACAGCCGCCCCGGTCTGTCGGTGCATGGCGGTCGTCACTTGGTGGTCGAACACGTGTCGGAACACCCCTTCATTCCCAATAGTATTGAGTTCAATGAATTGCGCCGTATGTTGATCATCACCGGTCCGAACATGGGCGGTAAATCGACCTATATGCGGCAAGCGGCGCTGATTACCCTGCTGGCCCACATCGGCAGCTGCGTCCCCGCCGAACGCGCCAATGTTGGCCTGGTGGATCAGATATTTACCCGTATTGGTTCAGCCGACGATTTGGCCGGTGGTCGCTCAACATTCATGGTCGAAATGACCGAGACCGCCAACATCCTAAACAATGCCACCGCCAGCAGCCTAGTCTTGATGGATGAGATCGGTCGAGGCACCTCCACCTACGACGGCCTTTCACTGGCCTGGGCCTGCGCCCACCAGCTAGCCAGTAAGGTAAAAGCCTTGACCCTGTTCGCCACCCACTATTTTGAGCTAACCGCCCTCGATGGCGACTTCAAGCACGTTGCCAATGTGCACCTAGACGCCAGCGAACACAACGACAACATCGTCTTCCTGCACCACGTACAAGAAGGTGCGGCGAGCAAGAGTTTTGGTATACAGGTAGCTAAACTCGCAGGCATACCCGCCGAGGTAATTAAACGCGCCCGCGCCAAGTTGTTCGAACTGGAAAGCCAGCAACACAGCAAACACCAGATTCCGCAGCAAAATGATATGTTCAGTGCCCCTGAACCGAGCGCAGTTGAAAAATACTTGGTGGATGTAAAACCCGACGATTTAACACCGCGTCAAGCTCTAGAAATATTATATAAACTGAAAAGCTTATAACCTAGAAGCATAGATATATAGAGCAACAATCTTTATTGTCGTCCGGTCAGCGTGTAGAATGCACGCCTCGCCAAGCGACAGACCATTTTTAGGGAGACACCATGACCTTCGTCGTTGTAGAAGATTGTATTAAATGCAAACACACTGACTGTGTAGAAGTATGCCCCGTAGACTGCTTTTACGAAGGCCCCAACTTCTTGGTTATTCACCCTGACGAGTGTATCGATTGCGCCTTGTGCGAACCCGAGTGCCCCATCGACGCTATTTACTCTGAAGATGAGCTACCAGAAGACCAGCAAGTATTCTTGGAACTGAATGCGGAACTGGCTGAGATTTGGCCCAACATTACCGAGAAGAAAGATTCGCTGCCCGATGCTGAAGAGTGGCAAGGTGTACCTAACAAATTACAACACCTAGAACGCTAGGCGACTTACAAAAAAAGGGCGGATAGTTATCCGCCCTTTTTTTGTTCATAAGATCTTAGCTAAAGGTCGATTCGCGATTCAAACCTTGGCGCTCAATAATACCGCGCAAACGCTTCAACGCTTCAACCTGGATTTGACGCACACGCTCACGGGTCAAGCCAATTTCATGACCCACCTCTTCCAGCGTACTGGCTTCATGGCCACGCAAACCAAAGCGACGCACGATAACATCACGCTGCTTCTCTGACAGTTCATCCAACCACTGTAAAATCGAGTCACCCATGTTGCTGTCTTGCAGGAGAGATGCAGGATCGCTGTCGTAGTGGTCAGCAACGGTATCCAGCACTGGGCGTTCACTATCCATCATCGACGGGATATCGAGCGAGGTCACACGCTCATTGAGCCCCATCATGCGCTCTACATCAGCGACAGGCTTGCCCACTTTGGCAGCAATTTCTTCACAGGTGGGCTCGTGATCGAGGGTCTGCATTAGCTCGCGCGAAGCGCGCAGGTATACATTCAACTCTTTCACCACGTGAATCGGCAGACGTATCGTGCGCGTTTGATTCATCAAGGCGCGTTCGATGGACTGACGAATCCACCAGGTGGCGTAGGTTGAAAAACGGAAACCACGCTCGGGGTCAAATTTTTCGACCGCGCGAATCAAACCCAAGTTACCCTCTTCGATCAGATCTAGCAGGGTCAAACCGCGATTGGTATAACGACGGGAAATTTTCACGACCAAACGCAAGTTACTTTCTATCATGCGTTTACGGGCAGCTTCGTCACCCTTGAGGGCACGCCGAGAAAAATATACTTCCTCTTCCGCGGTAAGCAGTGGCGAAGCACCAATTTCACCGAGGTAGAGTTGAGTGGCATCCATGCTACGACTCGTGTCGCGTTCAAAGGTCACTACCTCTTCCGTGGTATCCTCGTCGGCGTCACTATCGTTAGTCACCAGAGCATTTAAGGTTGCTACATCCATTTCTGCATAAGTAGCGTCTTCCTTATAACCTTTTGTATCGCTCATGACCTAAATTCCTCTTATAGGTTATATGAAGGGCCACTATATATCTTTAAGTAAAAAAAAATACAAAATCCTTAAATTTAGTTATTAGAACAAAAGGTGCTTGTTATAACTTTATTGCATAAGGATGGCAGTTAGCGGCCTGCAAGACCATAATAAGGGGCTTATCAAGTCAATTCTGTGACATAAATCACAAAAAATAGCGCTTAGGGCTTTTGTAAAAGCCCCATAGGGTCGATTGGCTTGCCGTCACGGCGGATTTCGAAGTGTAGTTTAGGGCTGGGGGACGAGGTACTGCCCAAATTGGCAATATGCTGTTTCGCCACCACGGTCTGCCCTTCTTTGACCAGCAGCTTATCGTTGTGTGCGTAAGCGGAAAGAAATTGGGCATCGTGTTTAATAATCAACAAATTGCCATATCCCGGTAAGCTGGCGCCGGCATAGACCACCGTACCCGCTCGGGACGCCAATACCGGTGTACCCCGTGGTGCGACCAAATCTATCCCCTTATTGCTGGCACTGCCCGCCTTGAAGCGAGCACTGATTTTACCCTGCAGCTTCAGCGGCCAATACCAATGGCTGTCTCGATGCACCACGGTGCTCGCACTAGTCTTACTGGGCTTCGATACTTTGGGAGTAGGTACTTTCGCCACCGGCGGGCTGGCGGTGGATTTCCGTGCGGGTTTGCTGGCTACCCGCTGGGGAGCACCCTTTAATTTCAAGCGTTGATCAATATAGATGGTATAGGGTGCCGCAATGCCGTTAATGGCGGCGAGTTTTTCTACCGTAGTGCCATAGCGGAAGGCGATGGAAAACAGCGTGTCACCGCGCGCAACGCGGTGACTGTCGGGGGCATACTCGGGTGATTGGTAACGGTCTGAGACAGGCGCAGGCCCCTGACTGGAACAAGCCAGGAGGCTAAAAAACACGAGTACTGCTAGGCAAAACCGCATAGCGCTGTGCAAGACCCTCTTATATCCGCCAACGTCGCTCTAATTGATAGACTAGCACAGCGCCAAGGATTAGCAGCCCGATACTCGCCAAAAGCTGTGGGTCCCTGCCGGACATAGCGAGATAGGTGTCAGGCAACACCCGCTGCGCATTGACCATAGCGGCCTTCATCGAAGTGCCCTCCAGCACGGGCACCACCTGCCAGGGCCAAACCAACAGTAGCGAACCCAACAAAAAGCCAGACAAAATAGCCAAGGCAGCTTCCTTGTAGCGGTCGTAAAGCCAATGCAGTACTTTAGAAAATACCATAAGGCCAGACACAGCGCCGGCCACAAAGGTCAACAAAAAGGCCACGTCTGCTGCCTTAACGGCATTCAATACCGGCGCGTACATGCCGACCAACAACAAGATAAAACTGCCAGAGATACCGGGCAAAATCATTGCACAGCTGGCGAACATGCCGGCAAAGAATACGATCGGCAGCGATACGTGTAGCGCCTCAGGGCGCCAAAAGGCAATCAACAAGGCCGCCACGCATCCGACCGCAAACTGAAGACTGTTAACCATGCGCCAATGACTGACCTGGCGTGCCAACATGGGCACCGACAGGGCAATCAGGCCGCAAAAAAATGACCAAACAAGGTGTGGCGAAGTATCTAACCAGGTGGCGATTAAACGCGCCAACAACGCAATACTTGTCACTACCCCGGCGATGAGCACCACCAAAAATGTCCCATCGATATGCTGCCAGAAGGCCGCTGTACCGCTGCGGCGCCAGATCATCAGGGCCTTGGGGTTACAGCGTGCAAGCGCGCCAAGCAGGCGTTCATAAATACCGCTAATAAAAGCAATGGTGCCACCTGAAACGCCCGGCACTACATCGGCTGCCCCCATGGCAAGACCGCGAAAAAAAATGCCCCACAGGCTCTGCTCACCACGGGGTGTCTGTCCCTCTGACACTATGCAATAACTCCCTTTAACAGCGGCACAAAATTGACCGCTTCAACAATCTGTTCCTTGAACCCGTCCTCGAGACGATCGACCACCACCAACTGCTGGCGCGCACCTCCGACGGGGATGACCAAGCGCCCACCCACTGCCAATTGGTCGAGTAGCTCAGCGGGGAGGACTTCGGGCGCCGCGGCGGACAAAATCGCATCAAACGGGCCTTTTTCGGGCCAACCAAAACCGCCATCGGCATGCTTGAAATACACATTGCGGAAACCCAGTTCACGCAGACGAATTTTGGCCTTATCCTGCAATGGTCGAATGCGCTCTACCGAAAATACCCGCTCGGCAAATGGCGCTAAAATTGACGTCTGATAACCCGAGCCCGTGCCCACTTCTAACACGCGCTTCAACGAGGTCTTTCCATTCAGTAGCAGCTCGGTCATTCGGGCGACGATATAGGGCTGAGAAAGGGTTTGGTTGTGACCGATGGGAAGCGCCGTATCCTCGTAGGCGCGGTGAGAGAGAGCTTCGTCGAGAAACAGATGACGCGGAGTTGCCCGCATCACGTCGAGCACGTGCATATCGCGAATACCCTGCTCCATCAGACGCGTGATCAATCGCTGCCGCGTCCGCATCGACGTCATGCCAATGCCGCTAAGACTACTCTGCACCACCGTTACTCCACTCAAAACATTCTCTCAATAGGGCCGTGGCATAGCTACCACGCCCCAAACTAAAACTGACAACCAGGTCATCGCCGTCCTCACGCCAGGCCATATCCACGGGTACTTCGCGCACGGCTCGGTACTCCATCGACAAACCGGCCTTTTCCAGCCCTTCGCACAGCGCGCCAAACGCCTCTGCCAAGGCTTTGCAAGCCTCATCTAAAGGTGCCTTGCTACGGCCCCACAAAGGCAGCGCAGGATGAATATCCCCCGCAGCGATCCGCGCCGCTAAATCCTCCTCAGCGTTGGCCGCAAAGTGGCTGGCACTGCCCGCTAAAAAGTAGTGCCCGTGAGGATCAGCCTGATGCCACTGCGCATCTTGAATACGCTGCGACAACAAGTGGTTATACAACCAACTGCGCGCGGCACTCAAATAGTGACTACGCTGTTGACGCTTGACGCGGCCACCGGCAAACATACGCTCCGCGGCGGGAAGGTTATTGCCCTGCCGGCCAAAACGTTGATCGCCAAAATAATTGGGAAAGCCCTGTGTTTTTATATCGTCGAGCTGTCGCAGCAGCTTACCACGATCTCCCTCACAGTGGCGTAAACGAATCTCAAAATGATTACTTTTGTGCACACCGCGCTTCAATTTACGTAGATGCCTCGAGACCGACAGAATCTTCAAGGCCTCACTCTGCAGCGCTTGCCAGTCGGGCTCAACACTGGGATGCACGGCCACGCTAAACCACTGTCGGGTGACCGCCTGTCGATCTTTTAACCCGGAATACCCCACCGCCACCTGCGGCACACCGGCGTGCTTTGCCAACACATCGGCCACCCAAGTGGTATTGCTGCCCCGCTTCTCAACCCACAGGAAGACATGCTCACCCGTGCCCTCTGGCTCAAAACCAAGGTTTTCGGTAACGATAAAATCTTCGCAGTCGCGCTTAAATTCCGCTCGGCTACTGGGTCCGCCATGGGCGTAGGCCCAATCCAAGGGATAGCTCATCGCGCCCCCAACAAAGCCACCGCGTGAACGGCAATGCCCTCTTCGCGACCGCAAAAGCCTAGTTTTTCGGTGGTGGTTGCTTTCACGTTCACGGCATTCAACGCAACACCTAAATCAGCGGCGATATGCTCGCGCATGGCGACAATATGCGGCGCCATTTTAGGCGCCTGCGCGATGATGGTGGCGTCGACGTTGATCACGCTAAATCCCTGCTCGGCAATCAAGCCGACCACATGCCGTAATAGGTCTCGACTGTCAGCCCCCTTGTAGGCGGGATCGGTGTCGGGAAAATGCTGCCCGATATCACCCAGCGCACACGCACCTAGCAAAGCATCGCAAAGCGCGTGTAACAAAACGTCGCCATCTGAGTGGGCAATAAAGCCGCTGTGGTGGGGAATTTCTACACCGCCAAGGGTAATGAAATCGCCCTCACCAAAGCGATGAACGTCGTAACCGTGCCCAATTCGCATGCTTAAATCTTCTCTGTTAGGTAAAAACTGGCCAAGGCCAGATCATCGGGATGGGTAATTTTGATATTTTGACGCGAACCATCGACCAAGCGTGGATGCATGCCGAGGCACTCAAACACTGAGGCTTCATCGGTCACCGACCATTGCTGATCCAAGGCGTGCGCGTAGCCATCGCGCAACTCATGCAATCCAAAGCACTGCGGTGTTTGTGCTAGGTAAACCAAGCGACGATCAAGGGTATGCTCGATATGGCCACTACCATCGCTGTGCTTCACGGTCTCTACCACCGGCTGGGCGAGAATCGCGCCACAATCGCCAGGTTGCAAGGCATTGATCAATTTATCGAGATCGTTTTGATTGAGGCAGGGTCTTGCCGCATCGTGCACCAACACCCAATCGTCTTGCCCCGCTTCGCCAGACAAGGCCACTAAGCCTGCGTGCACCGATGCTGCGCGCTCGCTTCCGCCCAACACAGTACGCAGCTTGGGATGCTTGGCAATGGGCAAGCGATAAAATTCGTGATCATCCGCCGCGACGGCCACCACAACACCTTTGACTAACGGATGGTCTAACAGGGGTTGAAGGGCGTATTCGATGACAGTGGCGTCAAGTAGGGGTAAATATTGTTTGGCAACACTCGCACCCATACGGCTACCAATACCTGCCGCAGGCACGACCGCCCAAAAGTTCGGCGCAGACATTATGGCTGTTCCTCACCCAATAGATAGAGCGTTTCGCCTTTCTTGATCATTCCCAACTGGCGTCGGGCCCGCTCTTCCACAGCTTCAAGACTGGACTTAAGTGCCGTAACCTCTCGCGCGAGTTGCTCGTTTTCAAGGCTAAGATCACGGTTGATACGCTGCTGTTCGGCGATTTGCCGTTGCAGCGCTGTGACGTTGGCGTAACTGCCTGGTCCGACCCAAAAGTTGTACTGCAGCCAGAGCAGCAGTACAACAAGGATGGCAGTCAGCCAACGCATCGTGCGGACTAAGCCGAGGGCAGCTCAGCGCGGCCGCGGTATGGGGCTGCCAATTCAGCTTCAATACGCAGCAAGCGGTTGTACTTAGCCACACGGTCAGAGCGGCACAGCGAACCCGTTTTGATTTGACCTGCCGCCGTTGCTACCGCCAGGTCAGCAATGGTGGTATCTTCGGTTTCGCCCGAGCGGTGTGAAATCACCGCGGTGTAACCAGCGGCCTTCGCCATTGCGATAGCATCCAGAGTTTCGCTCAGCGAACCGATCTGGTTGAACTTGATCAAGATCGAGTTGGCGATGCCCTTCTCGATACCTTCGGCCAGGATTTTGGTATTAGTGACAAACAGGTCGTCACCCACCAACTGCACGCGCGAGGCCAACTTGTCGGTCAACACTTTCCAACCGTCCCAATCAGACTCATCCAAGCCGTCTTCGATAGATACGATGGGGTACTGGCTAGACAGGTCAGCCAAGTAATCAGCGAAACCTTCCGACGAGAAGCTCTTGTCTTCACCTGCCAACACGTATTGGCCATCTTTATAGAATTCTGACGCCGCGCAATCCAACGCCAGAGTCACGTCGGTACCCAATTGGTAACCGGCTGCCTCTACCGCTTCTTTGATCACCGCCAGTGCTTCGGCGTTTGACGCCAAGTTGGGCGCAAAACCACCTTCGTCACCTACTGCAGTGTTCAAGCCACGCTTTTTCAACACGCCTTTCAAGGCGTGGAAAATTTCAGCACCCTGGCGCAGGCCTTCGGCGAAGTTTTTAGCGCCGACAGGCTGAATCATGAATTCTTGGATATCGACGTTGTTGTCGGCGTGCTCACCACCGTTGAGGATGTTCATCATGGGCAGTGGCATAGAGTAAACGCCGGGTGTGCCATTGATGTCCGCAATGTGTTGGTACAAAGGAATGCTCTTAGCCGCAGCCACAGCTTTCGCCGCCGCCAATGACACCGCCAAAATCGCGTTGGCACCGAGGTTAGCTTTGTTTTCGGTTCCATCGGCGTCGATCATCAATTGGTCGATACGACGTTGATCTGCCGCGTCTTCACCCACCAGCAGCTCGCGGATAGTGGTGTTGATGTTGTTGACTGCTTTCAGCACGCCCTTACCCAAGTAGCGGCTCTTGTCTCCATCGCGAAGTTCTAGGGCTTCACGCGAACCGGTCGAGGCACCTGAAGGGGCACACGCCGCGCCTACAGCGCCAGATTCCAGCGTCACTTCCGCTTCTACGGTAGGGTTACCGCGCGAATCCAACACCTCAAAGGCTTTGATATCGGCAATCTTAGTCATTCAAACAATACTCCATTAGTCTCTTAATCAATCTGTATGTCTGGCAGTGATTTGACGAGGTCGTCGACCGCTTTTACCTGGCCGAGAAAATCCTCTAGTTTTGCAAGAGGTAGGGCACAGGGGCCGTCACACTTGGCGTTATTAGGATCGGGGTGGGCCTCTAAGAAGAGACCGGCAATTTTTTGTGACATTCCAGCACGGGCCAGTTCCATCACTTGTTGGCGACGACCTCCAGCGGCATCAGACAGCCCGCCGGGCATCTGTAGCGAGTGGGTCACATCGAACATCACGGGGTATTCAAACTGCTTCATGATGCCGAAGCCGAGCATGTCGACCACCAAGTTGTTGTAACCAAATGACGAGCCACGCTCGCACAGAATCAAGCGGTCGTTACCCGCTTCAACACACTTATTGAGGATGTGTTTCATTTCACGAGGCGCCAAGAACTGGGCCTTTTTAATGTTGATAGCGGCACCGGTCTTCGCCATGGCAGCCACTAGATCGGTCTGGCGCGATAGAAACGCAGGCAACTGAATAATATCGGCTACTTGTGCAACAGGTTCGCACTGATAGGGTTCGTGCACATCGGTAATGATGGGCACGCCATAGGTGGCTTTTACCTTGGCCAGGATCTCAATACCCTTCTCCATACCGGGGCCGCGGAAGGAGTTGATTGACGAGCGGTTGGCCTTGTCAAAACTGGCTTTAAACACATAGGGAATGCCCAATTTCTTACATACTTCAACGTAAGAAGCCGCAATCTCCAACGCCAGGTCTTCAGACTCAAGGACGTTCATGCCGCCGAACAGCACGAAGGGTAACTCATTGCCAATGGCGATATCGCCAACGTTAACCACTTTCTGGCTCATTAGGCCTCCTTGGCTTCGCGGTAGGCCAATGCGGCGCCAACAAACCCGCTAAACAAGGGGTGGCCGTCGCGTGGGCTTGAGGTAAATTCAGGGTGGAATTGGCAAGCGATGAACCAGGGGTGGTCTTCCACTTCGACCACTTCCACCAGCGACTTATCGGTCGACCAACCGCCAATGCGCAGGCCAGCGGCTTGCAGATCGGGCACCAGATTGCCGTTAACTTCATAGCGGTGGCGGTGACGCTCGATAATTTCCGCGTTGCCGTACACCTCTTTCACGCGCGAACCTTCTTCCAGGTGGCACAACTGTGCACCCAAGCGCATGGTGCCGCCGAGGTCAGATTGTTCGGTGCGGGTTTCTACTGCGCCGTCAGCATCTACCCACTCGGTGATCAAACCGATCACGGGGTGAGTCGACTTAGCATTGAATTCGGTGCTGTGCGCATCGCTCCAACCCAACACGTTGCGCGCGTATTCGATAACGGCAACCTGCATACCTAGGCAGATGCCCAAGTAGGGGATTTTGTTTTCACGGGCGTATTGCACCGAGCGAATCTTGCCTTCGACACCGCGCTCACCAAAACCGCCAGGCACTAGGATCGCATCGACACCTTCAAGTATGCTGGTGCCTTTGTCTTCAACGTCTTCCGAGTTCAGGTAGCGTACTTTGACCTTGGTACGCGACTTGATACCGGCGTGCTCAAGCGCTTCATTGAGCGACTTATAGGCATCCAACAGGTCCATGTACTTGCCGATCATGGCAATGGTCACTTCTTTCTCTGGGTTGAGGACGCCCTCTACTACCGCGCGCCATTCACTGAAATCTGCGGCGTGGCATTCAAGACCAAATTGCTCGGTGATCAGTTCGTCCAAACCAGCTTTGCTGAGGTTTTCAGGGATCTGGTAAATGGTCTTGGCGTCGGGCAGTGAAATCACCGCGCGCTCAGCGACGTTGGTGAACAGTGCGATCTTCTTGCGCGAAGATTGGTCGATTTCCACTTCCGAGCGACACAGCAAGACATCGGGCTGAATACCGATAGAACGCAATTCTTTTACCGAGTGCTGAGTGGGCTTAGTTTTGGTTTCGCCGGCAGTGGCAATGTAGGGCACCAGCGTCAAGTGCATGAACATCGCGCGACGAGCGCCGAGCTCCACCTTCATTTGACGAACCGCTTCCAGGAAGGGTTGTGATTCGATGTCACCCACGGTGCCACCGATTTCAACCAACGCCACGTCGTAGCCTTCACCACCCGCGTAGACACGGCGTTTAATTTCGTCAGTGACGTGGGGGATCACCTGCACGGTACCACCCAGATAGTCGCCGCGGCGCTCGCGACGCAAAATGGTTTCGTATACACGACCGGTGGTGAAGTTGTTTTTCTGCGACATACGCGCGCGAATGAATCGCTCGTAGTGACCCAAGTCGAGGTCGGTTTCCGCGCCGTCATCGGTGACGAATACTTCGCCGTGCTGCGATGGTGCCATCGTGCCGGGGTCTACGTTAATGTAGGGATCGAGCTTAAGCATGGTGACTTTAAGGCCGCGCGCTTCGAGGATAGCTGCCAGAGAGGCTGCCGCGATGCCTTTGCCCAAAGAAGAAACAACGCCGCCAGTGACGAAAATATAGTGCGTCATACAAGACCTTTTTTGAATGTCGATTGTAGGCTTTGTTGGCCTACGGTGAGTCTTTCTCAGGCGGGATACCACCTTCATCAGATGGGAGACCAGTATACCAGTATGGTTGCTTCGACTCTAGCTAGAATTGCGTTTGCTTGGAAAGAATTTGTGACTGCCAAATCAGCCGCCATCCCATCACCTCATCCTGGCCACGACAAGACTCATCAACGGCGACATCCACGGCACATAATAGCGTCCCATCACACCACAACAGCGGTGTGGTTTGGCGCTGCCACTGAGGCACATTGTGCTCTTTATAGAGCGTCTTCAATGACTTGGTAAGACCGCGCCCGATGGGGCGCAATGTTTCTCCGCCACGTCGAAACGTCACATCAACCCGCTCAGGCAAGCGCCACCCACCCCGCTCGGGCTGCGCCACCAGCACACCGTAGGGCGTTTGCAGCGGGCGCTGTAAATCCCAAACAGCACACCATTCGCTGGTAGCCTCGATATTTGGCAGCAAGGCCAAGTTGTGGCGACTGCGAACAACGCGCCAATCACCGACATGACACTGCGGGGTGGCATCGGGTTTGGCGTGCAAAACAGACCGCTGAATTTGCTGCAACGCGGCCCGTGCGAGGGGCTGGCCGGTATGGTGTTGGCACCAGTGGCGCAACACGTTGCGCTGGCGAACCTCATCAAGCGCCAGCAGTGAGGCTACCGGTAAGGTCGGCTCATGCAACTCGGCATCTTGAGCAGCCAAGGCGCGCTGTATATAGTCGGCGTCGGCCATCGCCTCAGCGCTGGCCGCTATGCCGCTGTATAGTTGAGGAAAACGCTGCTGCAACATCGGCGCAATTTCAGCACGTAAAAAATTGCGGTCAAAGGATGTATCCACATTGCTGTCATCTTCCACCCAGCAAAGATCAAAACGCTTGGCGTACTGCAGCAACTGAGCGCGTGTCACTTGCAAAAGTGGGCGCCACAACTGCCCTCCTCCCAGCGACCTCATAGCTGGAATACCGCGCATGCCAGCGGGGCCACTGCCGCGCAGCAGATGCAATAAGAGCGTTTCCAATTGATCGTCGGCGTGGTGCCCCTGTAGCAACAGCGCCTGCGCGGGCAATACCTGTTCAAAGACAGCATAACGCGCCTGCCTCGCCGCCGCCTCAAGGCCGTCGCCGCTTGCTTTTACCTCAACCCGGTATGAATCAAAGTGGCAGCCCCATTGAGCGCACGTAGTTCGACATTGCTCGAACCAGGCATCGGCATGTGCGGAAAGGCCGTGATGAACGTGCACCGCAGTGACGTGCTGTGCCGGCAGGATCTGGCAAACGAGGTGCAATAAACAGGTTGAGTCTAAACCGCCACTGTAGGCAACAAAGACGGAAGGGTTTGGGAGGGAAGCGAGCTGCGCCCGAATGGGACGCAGCCAAGGAAAATCGACGTCGTGTTCAGACGTCACGGCAATTAGTCGTTGCCGTAAGACATCAGGCGGTCGTAGCGACGCGCCAGCAATTCGCTCTCAGACATGCCTTCCAGCACGGCCAATTGCTCCACCAAGTGGGCTTTGATATTAGCCGCCATGGTGTCCATATCGCGGTGAGCACCACCCAGTGGCTCATCGATACTCGCGTCGACGATACCGAGCTTGATCAGCGAATCCGACGTCAGGCCCATCGCCTCGGCGGCTTCAGGGGCTTTCGCAGATGTCTTCCAAATAATGTTGGCGCAACCTTCTGGTGAAATCACGAAGTAGGTCGAATACTGCAGCATGGCAATGTGGTCGGCCACACCGATACCCAGCGCACCACCCGAACTACCCTCACCAATCACAGTAGCGAGAATGGGGGTTTTAAGGCGCGACATCACCGCCAAGTTTTGTGCAATAGCCTCTGAAATACCACGCTCTTCTGAGTCGATACCCGGGTAGGCCCCAGGCGTGTCGATGAACGACAGCACAGGCAACTTGAAACGCTCAGCCATTTCCATCAAACGCAGGGCCTTGCGGTACCCCTCTGGCTTGGGCATACCGAAGTTGCGCTTAACCTTATCTTTCACTGAACGGCCTTTTTCTTGGCCAATCACCATCACAGGCTTGCCGTCAAGGCGGGCAATACCACCCACCATCGACTTGTCGTCAGCAAAACGACGATCGCCGTGCAGCTCATCAAACTCGTCGAAAATACGGGGAATGTAATCCAGTGTGTAGGGACGCATGGGGTGACGCGCCACACGCACGATATCCCAAGCCGACAAATCTGAGTAGATTTTCTTGGTGAGCTTCTTGCTCTTATCGCGCAGGTTGGCAATTTCTTCGGTGATATTGAGATCGTTGTCACTGCCGACGGCTTGTAACTCTTCGATCTTCACCAACAGATCGGCAATCGGCTGCTCGAAATCAAGATAATTAGGGTTCATAACTTTCCTAGCTATTTCATTTGGGCGCATTGTACACCAAGTCTAGATCAACAACACCTCGCGTTGCGATCAATCTTGACGACTCACTAGCGCGCGTAATTTAAAAATACGTTGTCTTTACCTAGCATCTGCCGCAGGGTTTGCATCACATCGTCGTCGGGCGCCAAACGACGGCCGTTACCCAGCATTAATTTGGCCTGTGCGCCCTCGCCTTGGTATTCGATCACCACAGGGCAACCACCGGCGCGGTTATTGGCCAGCATGGTATCCAAGGTATCGGCCAGACCTGTGGCAAAGTGGTGCTGCCGCGCCTTGATCACCAACGCTTTAGCGTAGTGACTGCGCGCCTCGCCGATGCCGTAAACCTCGCGTACGTTCATTTGCATACCGCCACTGTAGTGATCAACACGCACACCACCAGACACCACGACCACCGTGTCTTTCTGCAGGGATTCGCGGTATTGATCAAACACCTCGCCAAACAACGAGACCTCGATACGGCCAGAGCGGTCGTCAAGCAGCACCCTAGCCACGGTGTCACCGGCGCGGGTTTTATTAGTGCGCACATCGATAATCAAACCAGCTACCAGTTGCTCTTCCCGCTTGGGCTGAATATCGCAAATACGGGTTTTGGCGAACTGGCGAATCTCGCGCTCGTACTCGTCAATCGGGTGACCGGTGACGTACAGCCCCAGAGTTTCTTTTTCGCCCAGTAGGCGCTGCTTGTGCGTCCATTCGTGGGCCATGCGGAAATCGTGATAGACATCCTCTTCCGCCGCCGCATTGATCACCTCGCCGAACAAGTCGGTCATACCGCTGGCCTGATTGCGGGCCGACTGCTCCGCGGCTGCAACCGCTTCGGGCATCGCTGCGAACACGACCTGTCGAGGCACACCAAGGCTGTCGAAGGCGCCGGAGCGAATGAGCGCTTCTAGAGCGCGCTTGTTAATCTTGCGAGCATCGGTGCGACGGCAGAAATCAAATAAGTCGGTGAATGGACCACCAGCCTGACGCGCCTCGATGAGGTTCTGAATTGGGCCCTCGCCCAAGCCCTTAATCGCCCCCAGACCGTAGACAATTTCACCGCTGTCGTTCACGGTGAACATGTATTCACCCTCGTTAACATCCGGCAGGCGCAGCGGCAATTTCATCGCCCTGCACTCTTCGATAAAGGTCACGATCTTATCGGTGTTCTGCAATTCCGACGACATGGTTGCCGCCATGAATTCAGCCGGATAGCGGGCTTTTAAATAGGCGGTCTGATAAGAGACCAAAGCATAGGCCGCCGAGTGCGACTTGTTAAAACCATAACCGGCGAACTTTTCCACCAAGTCGAAAATCTTCATCGCCAGATCGGGGTCAACGCCCTTCTCCTTGGCACCCTCTTCGAAGAACGAGCGCTGCTTGGCCATCTCCTCGGGTTTTTTCTTACCCATTGCGCGGCGCAACAAATCCGCGCCACCCAGCGAATAACCCGCCAGAGTCTGGGCAATCTGCATCACCTGTTCTTGATAAACGATAACGCCGTAGGTGGGTTTGAGAATGGGCTCTAGCCACTCGTGCTGGTAGTTGGCATCCGGATAGGCCACTTCGGCGCGACCGTGTTTGCGGTTGACGAAGTCATCCACCATGCCCGAGTCCAATGGGCCGGGTCGGAACAGTGCAACCAGTGCAATCATGTCCTCGAGGTTATCTGGCTGCAGACGCTTGATAAGGTCCTTCATACCGCGCGATTCCAACTGGAAAACGGCAGTGGTTTCGGCGCGCTTCAACATAGCAAAGGTGCGCGGATCGTCGAGGGGGATGCGCTCGATTTCTAAATCGAGCTGGCTGCCGTCCCCGCGGGGGCGGTTGATCATTTTGACCGCCCAATCGATGATGGTCAGGGTGCGCAACCCCAGGAAGTCGAACTTCACCAAGCCGGCTTCTTCGACATCGTTTTTGTCGAACTGGGTCACCAGACCGGAGCCCTCTTCGTCGCAGTACAGGGCCGCAAAATCCGTCAAACGCGAGGGTGCAATCACCACGCCCCCGGCGTGTTTACCAATGCCTCGGGTGACACCCTCTAACTTGAGCGCCATATCCCAAATCTCTTGCGCTTCATCGTCATTCTTAAGGAAGTCACGCAGGATCTCTTCCTGGTCGTAGGCCTTGGCGAGGGTCATACCGACTTCAAAGGGAATCATCTTCGATAGCTTGTCGGCCAAACCGTAGGACTTACCCTGTACCCGCGCCACGTCACGCACTACCGCCTTGGCCGCCATGGTGCCAAAGGTCACGATTTGGGACACCGCTTCGCGGCCGTAGTGATCTGCCACATAGCTGATCACCTTGTCGCGATTTTCCATACAGAAATCGACGTCAAAGTCGGGCATCGAGACACGCTCAGGGTTGAGGAAACGTTCGAACAGCAGGTCGTATTGCAGTGGGTCTAGGTCGGTAATCTTTTGCGCGTAGGCCACTAGCGAACCGGCACCCGAACCCCGCCCAGGGCCCACGGGGATACCGTTGTCCTTCGCCCACTGGATAAAGTCCATTACGATGAGGAAGTAACCCGGGAATCCCATCTGTAGAATGATGTCCAACTCGAAATCGAGTCGGTCACGGTATTCTTGCTGAATCGCAGGGAAGGTATCGGCACTGGTGTCGAAAAGAAAATCCAAACGCTCGTTTAAGCCTTCGTGTGAAATCTTACGGAAGAACACGCCGGTCTCTAATTCTTTAGCGTATTCCGGGGTAGATTCCCTGCCCTGCCATTTTTCGTGCAACACCTTAATGGTCTGCTGCTCTAATGTTTCGTAGCTAATATGCTCTTTGAAGAAGGGGTCCTGACGGAAGTTTTCCGGTACCGGAAACTCCGGCAAATAGTAGGTACCTAGTTCGATTTCAATCGAACAGCGCTTGGCAATTTCGACGGTATTGGCAATGGCGTCGGGGAGATCGGCAAACAGTTCGATCATCTCTTGCGGGCTGCGCAAATACTGCTGTTCAGAGTAACGACGCTCCCGACGTGGATCATCCAAGGCGGCACCGTCGTGAATACACACCCGCGCCTCGTGCGCCTCAAATTCCTCTGAATTCAAAAAGCGCACATCGTTAGTAGCGACGATGGGGCACGCCACTTCATCCGCCAGTGCTACCGCGCGCTCGATGTAGATCGCCTCGTTCTCACGGCCCGTGCGCTGTAGCTCTAGATAATAGCGATCGGGGAAAAGATCCATCCAATACTGCAGCAACTCGGCTGCTTCGTCGTGACGCCCAGCCACCAGTGCAGCACCGACGTCACCCTTGCGGCCGCCAGACAGCGCAATCAGGCCCTCACCAAGATCTTTTAACCACTCGCGTTTGATGTAGGCCACACCGTGCTGCTGACCCTCGCGATAAGCGCGCGATATCAACAGGGTGAGATTTTTGTAGCCCTGAAGGTTCTGTACCAACAGCGTTAAGACGTGAACGTCACCGCTGTCGCTGAGCATCCACACATCGCTTCCAGCGATGGGCTTCACACCGCTGCCATTTGCCGCTTTGTAGAATTTAATCAGCCCGAAGAAGTTACACTGGTCGGTCAACGCTACCGCTGGCATCTCCATATCCGCTACTGCCTTGGTCAAGCCTTTTACACGCACCAAGCCATCAATCAGCGAAAATTCTGAATGCACCTTGAGATGGACGAACTGCGTAGGGGTAGTCATGGGGCGTTATTGATCCTCGAGCAACTTCTTAATCGGTCCGTAGGAGCGACGGTGTTCCGGCAAAATGCCGTGCTTTTTAATAGCCGCTAAGTGTACCGCAGTTGGGTAGCCTTTGTGACCGGCAAATCCATATTCGGGGTGGCGCTGGTGTAACTCGACCATTTCGTTGTCGCGGGTAACTTTTGCCAAGATAGAGGCAGCGCTGATTTCCGCCACCTTGCTATCCCCTTTCACGACAGCTTCGCTACGGTAGTGCCATTTGGGCAATTTATTACCGTCCACCGAAACGAAGTCAGGCTGAATATGCAGCCCTTCTACCGCCCGCTTCATCGCCAACAAACTGGCGTGCAAAATGTTGATCTCGTCGATTTCTTGCACGCTGGCTCTAGCAACGCAGTAACTCAACGCTTTTTCGCGAATTTCAACCGCCAGTGACTCGCGCCGCTTTTCGGTCAGTTTTTTGGAATCCGCCAAACCGGCAATGGGCTTGTTGGGGTCGAGAATGACCGCCGCTGCTACCACATCTCCAGCCAACGGACCCCGACCAACTTCGTCGACACCCGCGTGCAGGGTAATGCTGTCATCATCAACAGCGAACATATCAACCGGCTGCACCACGCGCCTCCAGCATGTCGACAATGGCTTGCGCCGCCGTTTCACCGGCATTCAAGCGCAGCGAGTGATGCAATGCCGTAAAGGCATCTAGCGTCTCTTGTCGGGCCGTGTCGCTCGCCAATAGTGGCTGCAAGGCATCGGCAATGGCCGACGGTGTGGCCGCTTCTTGTATAAACTCGGGGACCAATTCTCGCTTGGCCAATAAATTCGGCAACGCAATATAGGGCGTTTTCACCAGCCGCGACAGCAGCGCATAGGACACGCCACCCATCTTATAGGCCACCACCATGGGGCGGCGTAGCAACATTGCCTCCAGCGTCGCAGTCCCTGAAGACAGCAACACCGCGTGTGCCGCCACCATCGCCTGCTGCGATTGCCCATCGAGCACGGCAATGGCCTCGCGGTCCACTGGCTCCAGCGCCGCTAGGCATTCATCGATCAGCGGCTGCAAATGGGGCGCCGCTACCGGCAACAAGGCCCGCAACGAAGCGTCGCGCGCGCGCAACAATTCAAACACCTGTAAAAACAAAGGCAACAACAGCGACACTTCACCGCGGCGGCTGCCGGGCAGCATGGCTAAATAACGACTGGCGTCATCGATACCCAAGGATTGTTTGGCCGCGTCAGCATCGCTCTGCAGAGGAATTTGATCCGCTAAAGGATGGCCGACACAAGCCACCGGGATACCGTGCTGGCGATAGATGTCGGTTTCGAATGGAAACAGCGTCAACATTAGATCGACAGCGCGCGCAATCTTGTGGATGCGGCCCTTGCGCCACGCCCACACCGACGGACTGACATAGTGAACAGCGGGGATATTGCGTGCCTTAAGGTGGGCTTCGATATTTAGCACAAAATCCGGTGAATCGATGCCGATAAACACTAGCGGCGGATGGACGCTAAAGCGCGCCTTTAAATCGGCTCGCATGCGCAGTAATTCAGGCAAGCGCTTCAACGGTTCCACCAAGCCCATGACGCTGAGGCGCTCCATGGGGTAAAAAGATTCAAGCCCCTCGGCCATCATCTTGGCACCACCGATGCCGCGGAAGGCAACGCCTGGAAAATGCTTTTTAAGGGCGCGAATTAAATCGGCGCCGAGGATATCGCCGGAGGCTTCTCCGGCAACGATGGCAATGTAGGGTTTCGCCTCAGTCACGAGCCTAGCGGACAATGCCGCGGGTCGAACTGTTGACCGAATCGACAAACACGGCCACTTCAGGGAAGGCTTGCGCCAGCGCATCCAAGTCGCCCTTGGCATCCGCCAGTGTGCGCCCGCTGCGGTAGACAATTTTGTATGCCTTGCGAATGGCGTTTATCGCCTCCGCAGAAAAGCCGCGGCGCTTCAAGCCTTCGGCGTTAATCATCTTGGACTCGGCCGGGTTGCCAAACACCGTCACGTAGGCTGGCACATCTTTGTTCACCGCCGACCCCATGCCGCAGAAGCTGTGCGCACCGATCTGACAGAACTGGTGCACTAATGAGTAGCCCGCCAAAATGGCCCAATCACCGACGACCACATGGCCAGCCAGTGCGGCATTGTTGACCAGGATGCAGTGATCCCCCACCACACAATCGTGACCAATATGGGCGTAGGCCATAATCAGGTTATTGTTACCAATGGTGGTTTCGCCGCGATCCTGCACCGTGCCGCGGTGAATAGTGACACCCTCGCGAATAACATTGTTATCGCCAATTACCAAACGGGTCTTCTCGCCGCGGTATTTAAGATCTGGGGTCGCCTCGCCCACCGTGGCAAATTGGAAGATATGGTTGTTCACCCCAAGTACGGTGGGACCCTGCAAGACCACGTGCGAATTGAGCACGCAGCCATCACCGATTTCAACATCGGGACCGACCACACAAAACGGGCCAATCGTGACATTGGCGCCAATCTTGGCGGATGGATCAATTACTGCACTGGGGTGAATCATTTATACCGCTCTATCTGCGCACAAGATGGTGGCAGTGGTGGCCACTTGACCATCGACACTGGCTGTACATTCAAACTTCCAAATGCCGCGCTTGGCAGACACCACTTTCACGTTCAGCTCAAGCTGGTCACCCGGCTCAACCTGACGCTTGAAGCGCGCGTTTTCAATCGCAGCAAACAAATAAATAGACCCGTCTTCAGGGGTTTTGTTCAGGGTTTTAAAACCTAGGATACCGGCGGCCTGCGCCATCGCTTCAACGATAAGCACACCCGGCATAATAGGCGCCTGCGGGAAGTGACCATTGAAAAATGGCTCGTTCACCGTGACGTTTTTAATCGCGCGAATGTACTCGCCCTCTTTTAGTTCCAGCACGCGATCGACCAACAAAAAGGGATAGCGGTGGGGCAAATAATTGCGAATTTCGCGAACGTCCATGATCTCTGACATGAATACTCCTGAGCGTGGGTTACTTATCGTTCAGCTTCTTTTCGAGCGCGATAACGCGTCGCACTGTCTCGTCGAGCTGATTAAAACGGGCGGCATTTTTCTTCCATTTGGAAGATTTTTCAAGGGGTGTGCCCGATGAATAGGAATTCTTTTCGGTCAGCGATTTACTCACCAGCGTGGTAGCGGTGATATGCACGCCATCAGCTATGGTTAAGTGACCGGCAATCGCCGCACCTCCGGCAATAGTACATCCTTTGCCTATGGTAGTAGAACCGGCTATACCGGTACAGCCAGCAATGGCCGTGCCGTCACCAATGACCACATTGTGGGCAATCTGCACTTGGTTATCGATGATAACACCGTCACCGATGCAGGTATCGTCGAGCGCACCGCGATCCACGGTGGTATTGGCACCTATCTCGACATCATTGCCAATCACCACCCCACCAAGCTGGTGAATCTTAACCCAGCCATCGCGGCTCGGCGCAAAGCCAAAACCATCGGCACCGATCACACAACCGCTATGGAGCGTCACGCGATCGCCTGCGCGAACACCGTGGTAAAGCGTCACATTGGCGTACAACACGCAGCCTTCACCCAATTGGCAATCGGCTTCAATAACGGTACCGGGATGGATAATACTGCCCGCACCAATACTGACGTTGGCACCAATAACCGCGCGTGGACCGATCACGACGCCACTGGCCAGGCGAGCGGTTGGATCGACCACCGCGCTAGGGTGAACGCCCTCGGCCACTGTGGGGACCGCAACAAAGTGCGAGGTCAGCTGGGCAAAAGCCATGTAGGGATTGTCGCACACCAGTGCATCACAGGGGGCATCAGCGAGCTGTGCTTCTTTGATCAACACGGCGCCAGCGGCGGTGTCTTTCAGCGCAGATAAATATTTGGGATTGACGAAAAAGGACAACTGTTGGCTCGTAGCAGAGCCGAGGGTGGCCAACCCCTCGATAGACCTCGAGGGGTTGCCGTGCACGCGGGCACCGATCAGTTCAGCGATCTCGGCCAGCGTCATAGATTAGTTCTGCTTGTTCAGGCGATCGGTGACCTTGGCAGTGATGTCATAGCCAGTATCAACGTACAGGAACAATTGCTTCAACTGGGGAACCTGAGGCTGGGTCATCAGCAGGCCGATACCCTCTTCCTTAACGATCTCGTCGATCACTTTGCCCAAGTTGGGACCCAATTCACGCTGGATGTTAGCGATCAATTCGCCTTGTGCTTGCTGCATCTTCTTGGCTTCGTACTGCATGTCAGACTGGATGCCTTGAATTTTCTTTTGCAGCTCTGCTTTTTGCTCAGGGCTCAGAATCGCTTCTTCAGCACGCAGTTTTTCAACCAACTTTTGGCCTTCCTGTTGCAAGCGCTCCATGGTTTTGTTTGATTCGACCGTATCGGCTTGGGCATTAAATGCTTCGATACGTGCCTTGGCAGCATCGGAGTTATAAATCGCGCGCTCGATGTCTAGTACAGCGATTTTGCCTTGTGCGTGTGCGGTGCCCGCCAGAGCGAACATAACAGTTGCCAAGGTAGCAAGGATGAATTTGTTAAATTTAAACACAGTAAACTCCATTGTTTTCTAAATTAAAAACCCTGACCCACAGAGAACTGGAAGATTTCTTTACGATCAAAAATACCTTCGTTCATGGGGCGGGAAATACTAAAGGTCAGCGGGCCCATGGCGGTAATCCATGTCGCACCGATACCCACTGAATAACGCAACTCGTTCATGTCGATATCGAAGCAGTTGCGGGTAATTGAACCACAGGTCGAGCTAAACACGTTACCAAAGTCAAAGAACAGACCGGTACGGGTAGAACTGGTGTCTTCAATAAATGGCAAGTTGAACAACAACTCCATACTACCCTGGATCAATACGTTGCCACCAAAGGGCTGCGGGTAGGATGAACGATCTTGCACCACTAATTTACCATCGGCACCCATCACGTAGCCGGTATTCGACGGATCGCTACACAGGATACTATCAGGCTGGGCGATTTTATTTACCCCACTGACAACAATTTCTTGATAGGCACAATCGCTGATGTAGTTCTTTGACGGGGTCGCCAAAGGACCAAGCGTGTTGTCTTTGAAGCCACGCACCGAACCAAAACCACCAGCATAGAAGTTTTGGAAGAACGGCAGACCGGTCGTATCGCCGTAACCGTTGCCGTAACCCAACTCACCTTTTACACGGAATGTAAAGATATCGTTGAGAGGGAACAGCTGTTCGCCGCTGTAGTTAAGCTTGTAGTACTCGAGATCACTTCCGGGCAGTGCTACCTCTAACGACAAATAGTGACGGCCACCGCGGGTCGCCAAAATACCGCGGTTAAGAGTCGAACGCACATAGTTCAAATTGAGCGTGTAAGTGTCGAAGTTACTGCCGTTAAGGTCAATAAAGCCCTCGGGCTGCTCCCAGTACAAGGCACTGTTTGGCAAATCAGTAATGGGCGCAAGCACGCCATTGCTGCCGGGATCAACCGGGTTGCCGTAGGGGTCTAGCAAGACGTTGCCACTGTTGTCCAGCAAGGGTGTGACACGAGGCTCGGCAAAGTAATAATCGACGGTACCAAAAGTCGCAGGATCAAAAGGCGTGCTACGGATTTCTTGCACCGCGTACTGACCGGTTTTCACTTCGGTGTTACGCCATGTCAAACCCAGGCCAATACGCTCGATCTCACTGATCGGGTAACCCAAGTTCATACCCAAGCCGTAAGAGTTGGTCGAGTAACTCGCGACGTTGATCTGATCGTAATCCAAATTGCGGTAGAAGGCGCTAAAGCCTCGGCTGACGCCGTCTTCGGTGTAGTACGGATCGGTATACGAAAGGTTGTAGCTGGTTTGGAAAGCCGAGCGATTCAAACCGACACCAATCTGCTGGCCCGTACCGAGGAAGTTATTCTGCTGCAGGTTAACACCCAGAATCATACCCACGTTTTGCGAGTAACCGATACTAGCGCCGATGCTACCTGAGTGCTGCTCTTCGACGGTGTACTCAATATCGATCATGTCGTCGATACCGGCCACCTCGGTGGTCTCGACTTCCACTTCTTTAAAGAAGCCCAGACGCTCCAAACGCACCTTAGAGTGCTCGATACCCTGGGTATTCGCCGGCGCACCCTCAAGCTGACGCATTTCACGGCGCATCACTTCGTCTAAGGTGGTGGTATTACCGCGGAACTCGACACGGCGCACATAGGTACGCACACCGGGATCGATAAAGAATTGGATATCAACTTCTTGGGTTTCCGCATCGATATCGGGAATACCTTCGATCTTAGCGAAGTGATAACCCTCGTTGCCCAGCAGGCTCTTGAGGTATTCCTCTGAATTGGTCACCAGGGCTTGCGAGAAGTAATCGCCCTTCTTCGACAACAAGAACGCCTTCAGCACAGCCTCATCGAGCACCAAATCACCACCGAGGGTGACGTCACGAATTTTGTGCTTTACGCCTTCCGTAATGTTAATGGCGATGTACACCGCATCTTTTTGCGGGGTAATCGATACCTGGGTCGAGTCGACATTGAAGGCGACGTAACCGCGGTCTTTATAGTAGGCTTCAAGCGTTTCTAAATCGCTTTTGAGTTTCTCGCGGGCATACTTATCGTCACCTGAAATAAAAGACCACATGCCCGTTGAGCGCAGCTCAAACAACTTCATCAGCTCTTCGTCATCGAACACTTCATTGCCGACAATATTGATGTGGCTAATGCGCGCCGAGGTACCCTCGTCGATGTTGATGTTGACGTCGACACGATTGCGGGGCTGCTCTACCACCTCAGTTTGAATATCGGAGTCATAGCGGCCTTGCGACACGTATTGGCGGCGCAGTTCCATCTCCATACCTTCAAGGGTGGAACGCTGGAACACCTCACCTTGAGCCAGACCCGAACCCTTCAGTCCGTCCATCAAGGCTTCGGTTTCAATAGCCTTGTTACCTTCAATATTGATCTCGTTAATCGAAGGGCGCTCGGCCAAGATAATGACCAGGGTGTCGCCATCGCGACCGATCTGCACATCATCAAAGTTGCCCGACGCAAACAAGCGGCGCACGGCATTGCGCAGGTCACCCTCGTCGACAATGTCATTCACGCTGATATTCAGGGCCGAGAACACCGCACCGCTGGAAATACGCTGGAGACCTTGGACGCGAATATCATCGACACGGAAGGTGTCGGCGTGGGCTTGGTGTTGCAGCATAATCGCCGCTGCAATCGCCGTAAGATACCTAGACTTCATTAAATGTAGTGAGCCTTATTCAAGGTGCCGCACGTGGCGGCACAGTTTTTTATAAACGTACAATATCGTTGTAGAAAGCAAAAATCATCAGACTGATCACCACCACAATGCCAAATTGGTAGGCCAATTGTTGGATACGATCTGAGACAGGGCTGCCTTTAATCCACTCGATGCCGTAGAACAACAAGTGCCCGCCATCCAATACCGGCACGGGCAATAGATTCAACACACCGAGACTGACGCTCAACAGCGCGAGGAAACTTAGGTAGGCCTCTACACCGGAGCGTGCCGAATCGCCCGCCACTTTAGCAATGGTTATGGGTCCACTCAAGTTTTTCGGTGAGATTAATCCATTAATCATCTTTCCAATCGAGCCGAGGGTAAACACACTCAGCTCCCAAGTGCGCTCTGCCGCGGCAGAAATGGCGCCCACGGGGCCATAATGCATCTTTCGCAGCATCGATTCGGGCCAACTGGGAGGTAACAAACCCATACCAACCCGTCCGTATTCGGTGCCATCCTCGGCGCGGGTCAGTTCGGGCTGAATTTGCATATCCAACGAGATACCGTCGCGATCGACCAGAATATCGATCACCTCTGCGGGGCGGGCGCGAACATAGTTCACCCATGTTTCCCAGTCGTCCATCGCCACGCCGTCAGCGCTAATAATCGTGTCGCCGTGCTGCAAACCCGCACGCTCAGCGGGACCTGCCGGGCTCAATTCACCGACAATCGGCAGTAGCGCAGGTCGATACGGCACCAAACCGATACCGCGCAGCAAATCTGGCTCTTCCTCGCCTTTCAGCCACTCGTTCAAGTAGGTTTGCGATTCAAAGCGCAGATCTCCATCGGGGTGTTTACTGGCAAATGAAATGGTGCCCGTTTCGCCCAAACGGTGCATCAGCTGCAAACTCACCGATTGCCACGTGGGGGTATCCACACCATCAACCGCGACAATTTCATGGCCGACCTCAATGCCCGCTCGCTCTGCCACCGAATCGGGCACGACGCTGCCAACCACAGGCGCTAAACCTGTGACACCCGACACAAAGACAAACCAGAAAGCGACAATCGCCAAAATGAAATTCGCCAGTGGTCCTGCGGCGACAATCGCAATACGCTTTTGTACCGACTGGCGATTGAAGGCATAGGGCTTATCAGTGTCCGCCACATCGCCCTCGCGCTCATCGACCATTTTGACGTAGCCGCCCAACGGCAGAGCGGCCACAACAAATTCTGTGCCTTGCTTGTCGTACCAACGAAACAGCGGCGTGCCAAAGCCAATACTAAAGCGCAACACCTTCACGCCGCACCAACGTGCCACCTGAAAGTGCCCATACTCGTGAAATGCCACCAAAATGCCTAGGGTGACAATCATGCTCAATATGGTTTGCAGTAACTCCATACCCTTATAAACCCTCTTCTGCCAAACGGCGCGCTGCGAAGTCCGCCTCTTTGACAGCGTGAATGTCGCTGGGTTCACCGCGATCAGCACGCGACATCACACGCTCGATCAAATCAGCGATACCCAGGAAACTCAGGCGTCGCTCTAAAAACGCTTGCACGGCAATCTCGTTCGCCGCATTCATATATACGCTACTGTAGCCGCGCTGTTCCGCCGCTTCTCGCGCCAACCGCAAACAAGGGAAACGCTGGTAATCGGGCGCTTCAAAATCCAAGCGCGCAATGTCGATTAAACTCAATGGCGCCACACCGGCGGTAATGCGCTCTGGCCAGGCCATGGCGTGGGCAATGGGCGTACGCATATCGGGGTTACCCAATTGCGCCAACACAGAACCATCGACGTACTCCACCATCGAGTGGATGACCGATTGCGGATGAACCACGATATCGATATCGGCTGAATCACAGCTGAACAACCAACAGGCCTCAATAAGCTCCAGCCCCTTGTTCATCATACTGGCCGAATCGACAGAGATCTTCTGACCCATACTCCAGTTGGGGTGGGCTACCGCCTGCTCAGGCGTCACGTTCTGCAAATCTGCCAAACTGGCACGACGGAAGGGGCCACCAGAGGCCGTCAGATGGATTTTGCGAATACCCGATGCCGCCAGACTGGCGTTAAAATCGTGCGGCATACACTGAAAAATGGCGTTGTGCTCGCTATCGATGGGAAGCAACACACCGCCCGACTGCTGTACCGCACGCATGAATAAGCCACCGGCAGTGACTAAGGTTTCTTTATTGGCCAACAGGATCAGCTTGCCCGCTTGGGCCGCCGCCCAACACGGCGCAAGCCCGGCGGCTCCTACGATGGCGGCCATCACCATATCGACACCGGGTGCCGACGCCACTTCACAAAGGCCCTCTTCACCCACCAGAATCTGGCAGACCTGAGCACCCAACAAAGCCTGCAATTGCTGTTTGGAGGCAAGGTCGCGCACAACCGCATAGGGCGGCGCGAAGGTTTTCACTATCTCCGCCAACTTTTCCACATTGCTGAAGGCGGTGACCGCGTAGAGAGAATATTTATCCGGGTGCTGGGCGACTAAGTCGAGCGTCGAAGTGCCGATGGAGCCAGTGGCCCCTAGAACAGTCAGGGATCTCATACTTACCCCAGCTGGCTGTGCAGTAGTACGCCAATAGCGATGACCGGTGCCGCCGCCATTACACTATCGATACGATCCAGTACACCACCGTGGCCGGGCAATAACTGGCTTGAGTCTTTCACGCCGGCGTGGCGCTTCAACATACTTTCGGTGAGATCACCCAGTACCGACAGCACGGAAGCAATCAGCGTCACGACCAGTAATAACGCCATACTGGCCTCTTCAACCCAAATAGACGTTACCATGGCGAGCACCACATTGGCACAGAGGCCACCCACAAAACCTTCCCAGGTTTTGCCGGGACTAACCTGCGGCAACAATTTACGGCGACCAAAATTCACCCCGGCGAAGTAAGCACCCGTGTCGGCACAAACCACCACCAAAATGGTGTAAATCACCATGGCGAACCAATACTCGTGCTGGCGCAGATAACACAGCGCTAGCGAGGTGCAAATCAATAGCGCAGCACCCAACACTGCACGCAAGACTGGGCTACGCCACAGTACCGTGGTGCGTGGGTAGGTTATCACCAGAAACATCAACAACACCCACAGTGCCAAATTAGCACTCAAAATGGGCTCTATATAAGGCGCCAAGCCCTCAAGGATATGCAGGCTATTGGCAGCGGCCACACCGGTCACAGCCACCAGACCGGCATACACCAAACGGTGGCGCGGATTAATAATGCCAGCGAGTTGCGCCCATTCCCAGGCGGCAACGGTAAAGACGCCGGCGACAAGCAGATAAAAACCCATCGGGGGAAGCAAGGCAATCGCGGCGACCAACACCACCGCTAAAATAATCGCGGTTATGACGCGCTGTTTTAACATGCTGCATCCTCAATACGACCACCGTAACGACGCTGACGGGTGGCGAACTCGTCTATCGCCGCGTCCAGGTCGGCGGCGCCAAAATCCGGCCACAGCGTGTCGCAAAAATAAAATTCGGTATAGGCGGACTGCCACAAGAGATAGTTGCTGATTCGCAAATCACCACCCGTGCGAATAAGTAAATCCGGGGCCGGCAAATCGGACAAGGCGGTAAAGCGATGCAAGGTCGACTCATCGACATCGGAGGGAGCTAAGCGCCCCGCCGCCACTTCTTCAGCAATGTGACGCGCGGCATTAGCGATATCCCACTGGCCACCATAATCCACCGCCAAGTTCAATTGAAAGGCTTCGCGATCGGCGGTTTCACTCTCGGCGGACTCAATCATGGCGACGATATCGTCGCTTAAACGATCGCGACGACCAATAAACGCCAAGCGGACACCTTCGCGCTTCAACTCAGCCACCTCGTTAGACAGGTAGCGTTTGAGGAGCGTCATCAGCGCAGACACTTCGTCGCTGGGGCGTTTCCAGTTTTCACTACTGAAGGCGTACACCGTCATATATCTAACACCGCGGGCGCGCGCAGCGCGCAGCACAGTGCGCAGCGCCTCTACCCCGGCACGATGGCCGCGACTGGTACCTAAGATACGTTTTTTTGCCCAGCGACCATTGCCATCCATGATGATGGCAAGGTGCTCGGGAACAGTGGCAACGCCGTTGTTATTATTGGACATTATCGGCTCAGAAATCCTTAGATTTCCATTAGGTCGGCTTCTTTCTTAGCCAGAGCCTTGTCGATTTCTGCCACGTACTTATCAGTGATTTTTTGCACATCAGTCTGTGCACGACGCTCGTCGTCTTCACTGATTTCCTTGTCGTTTTGCAAGGCCTTCAACTCGCTCAAAACGTCACGACGAGTATTACGTACCGCGACACGCGCGTTCTCAGCTTCTGACTTAGCTTGCTTGATGAAACCCTTGCGCGTTTCCTCGGTCAGCATGGGCAGAGGAATGCGAATCACGTCGCCTGACGTCACAGGGTTCAAGCCCAGGTCTGACTTCATGATGGCCTTTTCGATTTCGGGCACTAAGGGCTTCTCCCAAGGCACCACACTGAGGGTACGAGCATCGTCGACATTGACGTTAGCCACTTGGTTCAGCGGCATATCAGCGCCGTAGTATTTGACTTGAATACCATCCAACAAGCTAGGGTGAGCGCGGCCGGTACGAATTTTGGCAAAGGCATTACCCAGCGCATCAACCGACTTGGCCATGCGGGTTTCGGCTTGTTTCTTTAAATCTTCAATCACTGTAAAGCTCCGTAAATGCGAAGTTAAACGGGTATTCTACCCTAGTTGGACCCATTATCCACCAAGGTACCTTCATTTTCTCCCACAACAATACTCAACAACGCGCCGGGCTTGGTCATCTTGAAGACCTTAATCGGCATATCGTGGTCGCGACACAGCACCAGCGCGGTTAAATCCATCACGCCGAGTTTTTGATCCAAGGCAGAATCGAAGGTCAGGTGATCGTATTTCACGGCATTGGGATTTTTCATCGGGTCTGCATCGTACACACCGTCTACTTTAGTCGCCTTCAACACGATATCCGCTTCGACCTCGATGGCGCGTAAACAGGCTGCCGAGTCGGTGGTGAAGAAGGGATTACCGGTACCGGCCGAGAAAATCACCACATCACCTGCGCGCAGGTAACGCATCGCCAAACGACGGTCGTAGTGATCCACCACACCACTCATAGGAATGGCCGACATCACTCGCGAAGAAATATTGCTGCGCTCTAAGGCGTCACGCATAGCAAGCGCGTTCATCACGGTGGCCAACATGCCCATGTGATCACCCGTCACGCGATCCAGCCCAGCCTCGCTCAAGGCGGCGCCACGGAACAAGTTGCCCCCGCCAATCACCAGACCGACCTGCACACCGATACCGACCAACTGGCCGATTTCCAGTGCCATGCGGTCGAGCACCTTGGGATCAATGCCAAAACCTTCATCACCCATGAGGGCTTCGCCACTCAGTTTGAGAAGAATTCTTTTGTATTTTTTATCACCTTGACGATGTGAACCTGACATGACGCGCTCCTTAAAAGTTCAGACAAAAAAAACGCCGCTTCTGCTAGCAGACAACGGCGTTTGATTTAGGGAAAAAGCTTCCCCGACTGCGGACCCTTGAGCCCACAGTTGCGTCCATGCGAAACGATGGACGCCATAGGCATTAGTTACCTGCAGCGGCTGCAGCAACTTCAGCAGCGAAGTCAACGACTTCTTTTTCGATGCCTTCACCCACTTCAAAGCGAGTAAAGCCAATCACTTCTGCGCCAGCTTTCTTAACCAGGTTACCAACAGTAGTGTCAGGATCCATAACAAAAGCTTGCTCAACCAGGCTGATTTCAGCCAGGAACTTACGAATACGACCTACGATCATTTTCTCAATGATCTCAGCGGGTTTGCCACTTTCAGCCGCTTGCGCAGTGAAGATTTCTTTCTCTTTCTCTACCACATCAGCAGGTACGTCGTTAGTAGAAACGTACTGAGGGTTTACCGCTGCAACGTGCATGGCCACTTGCTTGGCCAGCTCAGCGTCACCGCCTTTCAGAGCTACCAATACACCGATACGGTTGTTGCTGTGTACGTAGGTACCTACCACATCGCCAGACTGAACACCAACGCGACGAGGAGTGATGTTTTCACCGATTTTTTGAACCAGCGCTTCACGTGCATCGTTCAATTCACCAGCCACTACTGCTGCCATGTCGGTTTCGCCGGTAGCCAATACTTTTTCAGCTACTTGATCAACGTAGGCCAAGAAGCCAGCATCGCGAGCAACGAAGTCAGTTTCAGAGTTAACTTCGATAACGTAAGCCTGAGTGCCTTCAGCGTTTGATTTAACAGCCACAACACCTTCAGCTGCAGTACGACCAGCTTTCTTAGCTGCTTTCATGCCGCTGTTTTTGCGCAATTCTTCGATTGCCAATTCGATGTCGCCATTAGCTTCTTGCAGTGCTTTTTTGCACTCCATCATGCCCAAGCCAGTGCGGTCGCGAAGTTCTTTAACCATTGAGGCGCTAATCGCTGCCATGATTTGATCCTCCAAGGATATCTATATTCTGTGATCTACATGCCCGAGGGCAAATGTGAAAGAGGCGCCGTAGGCGCCTCTGCGAATTACTCAGCGGCTTCTGGCGCAGCTTCTACGAATTCGTCTTTAGCAGCTTCGCCGCTCTTACCTTCCAAGCAAGCATCTGCAACCGAACCAACGAACAGTTTTACTGAACGGATGGCGTCATCGTTGCCAGGGATGATGAAATCAACACCATCGGGGTTGCTGTTGGTATCAACGATACCGATAACAGGGATACCCAGCTTGTTAGCTTCGGTAATCGCGATGCGCTCGTGGTCTACGTCGACAACGAACAGCGCGTCAGGCAGGCCGCCCATATCTTTAATACCGCCGATAGAACGCTCCAGCTTCTCCATCATGCGACGACGCATCAGCGCTTCTTTCTTGGTGATTTTCTCGAAAGTACCATCTTGTGCTTGAGTTTCCAGGTCACGCAGACGCTTGATAGAAGCACGGATAGTTTTGTAGTTGGTCAACATACCACCCAACCAACGGTGGCTTACGTAAGGCATGCCAGCGCGGATAGCTTCTTCACGGATGGTTTTGCTCGCAGCACGCTTGGTGCCAACGAACAGAATTTTGTTTTTGTTAGACGCCAGCTTTTGTACGAAATCCAACGCATCGTTGAATGCAGGTACAGTGTGCTCGAGGTTAACAATATGAATGTTGTTACGTGCGCCGAAGATGAACTTCGACATTTTGGGGTTCCAGTAACGAGTCTGGTGACCGAAGTGAACGCCCGCTTGGAGCATGTCACGCATTGAGACTTTAGCCATTTTTTCACCTATATAAAGTGGGTTATTCCTCCATACAATCCGCAGCCCAAACCTGTTTCCAGGCACCCTGAACAACGTGTGATTGTATGTGTGTCGTTGTACTTTCAGACGTAGATCGCCGAAAGCGGTGCGCTTTATACCATAAGACCCGAGCAAAATAAACGACAATTGCAATTATTATCACATTGGCAACATAAACTTTCATTTATAGACATTACCCTCTTCCACAGTTAACGCCGACGCTGTGTGTGGGTTACAATAGTGTCAGTTTTAAAAGGAAGCTGGCATGGTATCGTTAAAGACCCCCGAACAAATCGAAAAAATGAAAGTCGCAGGCCGCTTAGCCGCCGATGTATTGGAAATGATTGCACCGCATGTGGTGCCCGGCGTCAGCACTGGCGAACTAGACCGCATTTGCCACGACTACATTGTCAATGTGCAGAAAGCGGTACCCGCCCCGCTGAACTACCACGGTTTCCCTAAGTCTATCTGCACCTCGGTCAACCATGTGGTGTGCCACGGCATCCCTTCTGAGACCAAAATTTTAAAAGATGGCGACATCATCAACATCGACATCACCGTAATTAAAGACGGCTGGTATGGCGACACGAGCAAGATGTTTTACGTCGGCGAGGTAAAACCCCACCTGGCCCGTCTGTGCGAAATCACTCAAGAGTGCCTCTATAAAGCCATCGATATTGTTAAGCCTGGAACGCGCTTAGGCGACATCGGCGAACTGATCCAAAAACACGCCGAATCCAATTACTATTCTGTGGTGCGCGAGTACTGCGGCCACGGCATTGGCGATGTGTTTCACGAAGACCCGCAAGTGTTGCACTACGGTAAAGCGGGCACCGGCCTAGAACTTCGCGAAGGCATGACCTTCACCATCGAGCCAATGATCAACTTGGGCAAGCGTCACACTAAGCTCAACCAAAAAGATGGCTGGACCGTCACCACCAAAGATGGCCGCCACTCTGCCCAGTGGGAGCACACCCTAGCGGTAACCGCCGATGGCTGCATTGTGTTGACCGCTCGCCCCGACGAACCCTACTACAGCGCGTAACTCTATGCCGTTGAGTCTAAACAGCCACGCCGAGACCAGCGGCTACCGCGTACCGCTGGATATATTCAACCCTGAAGTATTTCGCTACCAACTGGCTGAAGACAGCAACTGGGTCACGAGCTGCCGTGAAAAAATCGCCGCCGCTACGGACTTTTTAAGCGCTGAATTTGAACGCGGCGTCGACGTCGTCGATCTGGTACACGCCCGAGCGGTTTTCATGGACGGCCTTCTCTCTGCGGCCTGGACCCACGCCATTGGCGACCCAACGCCCAAGCTGGCACTGATCGCAGTAGGGGGTTATGGCCGCGGCGAACTGCACCCCAATTCCGATGTCGATTTGCTGGTACTAGCCGAAGACGAAGACACCCTAGATAAGCACGGCGCTGGTCTTAGCTCGTTTATTACCTTCTTATGGGACCTAAAACTCGAAATTGGCCACAGCGTTAGAACCATTGAAGAGTGCGCCAAGGCGGCCAGCGACGATTTAACCATCATCACCACCCTGGTAGAAACGCGCCACATCATTGGTGACCCTCGCCAATTGAAAAAACTACACAATCAAGTGTCGGTAAAGAAGATGTGGAACAGCCACGACTTCTTTGCCGCCAAGCGCAAAGAGCAGCGCGACCGCCACCGCAAATACGCCAACACCGAATTCAACCTTGAACCTAATATCAAGACATCCCCCGGCGGCTTGCGCGACATCCACATCATTTCTTGGGTAGCGCGCCGTCACTACGGCATCGATTCACTCAACGAGCTCGTCAGTCTTGGCTTTATGACCGCTGACGAGCTGGCGGTTATAGAATTAAACATGCGCTACCTGTGGCGGGTTCGCTTTGCCTTGCACAACCTCACTGGCCGCCACGAAGACCGCCTACTGTTCGACCACCAACGCACACTGGCCAAACAGTTCGGCTACAGCGACAAGCCCGGCAGCCTCGCTGTCGAGCAATTCATGCAGGTCTACTACCGATGCGCCGCCGCGATTAGCGCGGTCAACGAACTGCTCACCCAACATTTTGAAGAAGCTATTTTGCGCGCTTGTGAAAGCGAGACCATCCTTAAAATTAACGATCGCTTTCGCATCCGCAATGGCTATATTGAAGCATCCAACGACCGCGTCTTTAGCGACAATCCCTCGGCACTGATCGAAGTGTTTGTACACTTGGCACAGACCCCCAACATTCACGGCGTCAGAGCATCTACCATCCGCCTCATTCGCCAAAGCGCCCATCTGATCGACGAGAATTTTCGCCGCGATCCGAAAAATACCGCCCTGTTTGTGGACTTGATGCGCTCGCCCTACAAGATCACCACGCAGATGCGCCGCATGACTCGCTACGGCGTGATGGGCAATTATATTCCGGCCTTCGGGCGGATCATTGGCCAAATGCAACACGACCTCTTCCACATCTACACGGTCGATGCTCACACCCTGCAAGTGATTCAAAATCTGCGCCGCTTTACCTACGATAACCAGATGGAGGTTTTCCCCATCGCCTGCAACATCGCTAGGCGCATGCAAAAACCCGATCTACTATACATTGCCGGTCTGTTCCACGACATTGCCAAAGGACGCGGTGGTGATCACTCAACCCTTGGGGCGGTGGATGCCTATGAATTTTGTATGCAACACGGCTACAGCAATCGCGACAGCAAGCTAGTGGCCTGGCTGGTTGAAAAACATTTGACTATGTCGTCGGTGTCGCAAAAACAAGACCTCTCTGATCCCGATGTCATCCACGCCTTTGCCACCGAAGTCGGCGACCAACTGCACTTGGATTATCTCTACGCCCTAACCGTGGCCGACATGAACGCCACCAACAACACCGTTTGGAACACCTGGCGCGCCTCGCTGTTGCGCCAGCTCTACAGCGAAACCCGCCTCGCCTTGCGCCGCGGCCTAGAAAACGTGATCGACAAAAGCGAGTGGATCGCAGATACCCGTCAACAAGCACTGGCATTGCTGGAACAAAAAGGCATTAGTCGCGCTCGCGCAGAAGAATTGATTGGCGATCCCGGCGATGACTATTTCCTGCGCGAATCCGCCGAGGACATCGCCTGGCAGATTGAAGCCGTCGACAAGCACGATAACTTTGATGAACCGCTCATCCTGTTAAAAGACTACGACAAGCGGGCCTTTGAGGGCGCCACCCAAATGTTTGTGCTCGCCAAAGACCGCAGCGGCCTGTTTGCCGACATCACCAATGCACTCGAGCTGCTCGGCTTAGATATTCAGGACGCCAAGATTTACAATTCGCCCAACCGCAACGCAATCGATACCTTTGTCTTGCTAGATGAAGAAGGTAAACCCATCGGTGACGATCAAGGTCGATTGGCGCACATCAAGCAGGTGGTATTGCAATCGCTCACCCACCCCGAGCAAATTAACTCCGTGCAGCGCCGCACGCCGCGGCAAATGAAACACTTTGCGTCACCTACACGGGTCAACATCACCACCGACATCACCCGCAACCAATCGGTGATCGAGGTGATTACCCCCGACCGCCCTGGCTTGCTCGCCGCCATCGGCCGCGTGTTTAACGAATTCAATGTGAGCATTCAAAACGCGAAAATTTCCACCCTGGGTGAACGCGTGGAAGACGTGTTTTTCGTCACCGACCAAGATCTCAATCCGATCGCAGATCCCGAACTTTGCCGTACCATCCAAACCACTATTTGTGAGCGCCTTGATCAGCGCGCGAGTCAATAATCCATATGACCAACCCATACCTACACAAATTACAGCCCTACCCGTTTGAAAAACTGCGCCAACTTCTGGCCGGCGCCCAACCCCCGGCTGAGCTTACACACATTCCACTATCCATCGGCGAACCAAAGCACGCCGCGCCGGATTTTGCCTTACAGTGCCTTTTTGACAATGCTGACAAATACGGCCAGTACCCGGCTAGCAAGGGCATCCCGCAACTGCGCAACGCCATCGCCGATTGGCTGAAAAGCCGCTTCAGTTTGCCCGCGCTAGACCCGGAAACCCAAGTACTGCCACTGCAGGGTACCCGCGAAGGACTGTTTGCCATCGCCCAGGCACTGATCGAACCACAGCCAGACACCACCGTGGTCATGCCCAATCCGTTCTATCAAATTTATGAAGGTGCCGCTTTGCTTGCCGGTGCTGAGCCCTACTTCGCCAACGCCACACCCGCAAGCCATTATTTAGCCGATTACGACAGCGTTCCCGAAGACGTCTGGCAGCGCTGCCAAATGCTGTACATTTGCACACCAGGCAACCCCAGTGGTGCGGTGATAAATGCCGAGCAGATGTGGCGCCTCATTGAGTTGGCGGATAAGTACGACTTCACCATCATCAGCGACGAGTGTTACAGCGAAATTTATCTGGGTGATGAACTGCCGGTTAGCATTCTTGAAGTGTGCGCCCAACGCGGCCGCCACGACTATCGGCACTGCCTTGCGTTCCACAGTTTATCGAAGCGCTCTAACCTCGCCGGTTTGCGTTCGGGCTTCGTCGCCGGCGATGCCGATCTGCTGGAAAAATTTGCCCTCTACCGCACCTATCACGGTTGCGCCCTGCCCGTGCCAACCCAACTGGCCAGCGCGCTTACCTGGGCCGACGAAGCCCATGTGTTTGCCAACCGCGAAGCCTACAAAGCCAAATTTGACGCCGTAGCCCCCATTTTGCGCGAGGTGCTTGACGTACGCGTGCCCGAAGCGAGCTTTTTCATCTGGCTGGAGACGCCCATCAGCGACGAACTATTTTGCCGAGAATTATTCGAGCAACAACACATCACGGTACTGCCTGGAAGTTATCTAGCGCGCGACACCGCGCGTGGCAACCCCGGCACCAACCACGTACGCATCGCCCTAGTGGCAGAGCTTGAACAGTGTGTTGAGGCCGCCCATCGCATCGTCAACTACGTTAAAAATGCCCCATGGAAGACAAAGTAAAACAACCCGGTAAGCGCGCCCGCGCGCAAATGATCATGGACACCTTGCAGGCGCTCTACCCCGAGCCGCCGGTGCCGCTGGATCACCGCAACCCCTATGAACTGCTAGTGGCTGTTTTATTGTCGGCGCAATGCACCGACGAGCGAGTCAACCAAGTGACACCCGCGCTGTTTGAATTAGCCGACAACCCGTTTGACATGGCGGAGCAACCGGTCGAAAACATTCGCGCCATCATCAAACCCTGCGGCTTGTCTCCGCGCAAAGCAGCAGCCATAAGCGAACTATCGAAGCGCTTAGTGGCCGAGCACGCCGGCGAGGTTCCCGCCGACATGGAATACTTAGAAACACTACCGGGTGTTGGCCATAAAACCGCTAGTGTGGTTATGGCGCAGGCCTTTGGCGTGCCCGCCTTTCCGGTAGACACCCACATTCACCGCCTCGCCCAGCGCTGGGACCTCACTAAAGGTAACAGCGTCACCCAAACCGAGGCCGATTTGAAGCGCCTTTTCCCCAAGGAGCGCTGGAACGACCTGCATCTACAGATCATTTTCTATGGCCGTGAGTTCTGTTCCGCGCGCGGTTGTGACGGCACGGTGTGCGATCTTTGTCGGCGTTGCGCACCGCAGCGCAAACGCCCCAAGAAAACTCGCAAAGCCTGAGTCCAAGCGCGCCACAATTCTGATATAATGCCGCGCTTTGAAATGAATGAGGCTGCGGCTGTGATCACTTTGTACGGCATTCCCAACTGCGACACCGTCAAAAAGGCGCGTGTTTGGTTGGAGCAAAACAACGTTGAATTTACCTTTCACGATTTCCGCAAGGATGGACTTGAGCCCGCCACAGTGGAAGATTGGTGCGGACGCATGGATTGGGAAACACTCGTTAACAAGCGCTCGACTACTTGGAAAAAAATCGATGCTGATATCCGCGACGGTCTCAGCCGCGACAATGTGGTAGCACTATTGGTGGAGCACCCAACCCTCATCAAACGTCCCGTACTGGACACCCCAAACACCCTAGAAGTGGGCTTTAAGGCCGACCTCTACCAAACCATTTTTGCAGCATAAGACAACTAGGAGCATTTATGAGCTTTCAGGCCATCGGCGTAGGTATCGGTACACAAAACAGCAAAGGTGAATGGCTGGAGGTCTACTACCCCGCCCCACTCATGGCGGATGACCTCAACTTGTCAGCCCTGTTGGCAGACACTGAGTACACAGGCGGCAATGCCGTATTGAGCGTATCTCAGAACAACATGGCAGCCTTCTCAAGCAAACTGAATGCAGAAGGCCACAGCGATCAAGCCGCCGCCGCAGCCAAATTAGCCAATAGTAAACGCCCCCTAGTGATCACCGTGATCGCCAGCGACGACGCCCCCACCAGCGTGCCCGAAGTTTACTTGAAGCTGCAATTGATCTCACACCGCCTTGTACGCCCACACGGCGCGAAACTGGACGGCATGTTTGGCTTGCTGCCCAACATCGCTTGGACCAACCGCGGCGCGATCGATATCAATGAACTGCCCGCCGCGCAGATCGAAGCACGTGTGAAAGGCGAAACCCTATCTGTCGATTGTGTCGACAAATTCCCCAAAATGACCGACTACGTCGTTCCCAAAGGGGTTCGTATCGCCGACACCGCTCGCGTACGCCTCGGCGCCTACCTCGGCGAAGGCACCACCATCATGCACGAAGGCTTCGTCAACTTTAACGCTGGTACCGAAGGTCCCGGCATGATCGAAGGTCGTATTTCTGCTGGCGTATTTGTCGGTGCAGGTTCTGACCTCGGTGGTGGCTGCTCCACCATGGGCACCTTATCTGGTGGCGGCAATATCGTCATTTCAGTAGGCGACAACTGCCTGTTGGGCGCCAACGCTGGCATCGGCATCCCGCTGGGTAACAAGTGCACCGTAGAATCTGGCCTGTACATCACCGCTGGCACTAAAGTTTGCTTGTTAGACGACAGCGGCAACGTGACTGAAACTGTTAAAGCACGTCAATTGGCGGGCATGGACGACCTGCTGTTCCGCCGCAATTCTACCAACGGTGCAGTGGAGTGCTTGACCAACAAGAGCGCGATCGAACTAAACCACGCCCTACACGCCAACAACTAAGAGCTGACTATGCACAACCCCACTGTCCAACTCGCTGAAGACTTAATTCGCCGCCCCTCGGTAACCCCCGAGGACGCGGGCTGTTTAACCATTATTGGTGAACGCCTTGAGGCGATTGGCTTCCACCTAGAAAAAATGGACTTTGGGGACGTGCAGAATCTATGGGCAGTTCGCGGCAGCGAAGGCCCCATCTTGGCCTTTGCCGGACACACCGACGTGGTCCCCACTGGCAATCCAGACAACTGGCGCTTTCCTCCCTTTGAGCCGACCCATGAAGACGGTTTCCTATACGGCCGTGGCGCCGCCGACATGAAAGGCAGTCTGGCCGCCATGGTAACGGCTTGCGAGCGCTTCGTTGCTGAACATCCCAACCACCGCGGAAGAATCGCCTTTTTGCTTACCAGCGACGAGGAAGGCCCTGCCATCAATGGCACCGTAAAGGTCATGGAAACCCTCACCAACCGTGGCGATTTTATCGACTACTGCGTGGTCGGCGAACCATCCAGCACCACCACCCTCGGCGACGTTGTAAAAAATGGCCGTCGCGGCTCGCTCAACGCCAGTCTCACCATTAAAGGCGTACAGGGCCACGTGGCCTACCCGCACCTGGCCGACAACCCCATACACCGCTTTAGCCCAGCCCTAACAGAGCTATGCGCAGAGCAGTGGGACGACGGCAACGATTTCTTCCCAGCCACCAGTTTTCAGGTGTCGAACATCAATGCCGGCACTGGCGCGACCAATGTTATCCCCGGTGACGTGCACTGCTTGATCAACTTCCGTTTTTCAACCGAAAGCACAGACACCGGCTTGATGGCTCGCACCGAAGCCATCCTTGACAAGCACGGTCTCAACTACCAGATCGAATGGAAGACCAGCGGCCAACCCTTTTTGACCGATCACGGCGAACTGATCGACGCCACTGTGGCCGCCATTAAAGAGGTCACCGGCCTCGATACCGAACTATCGACCTCGGGCGGCACCTCCGATGGGCGCTTTATTGCCCCCACCGGCACGCAACTGGTTGAACTAGGCCCGCGCAACGCCAGCATTCACAAGGTTGACGAGCGCATCGAAGCGGCCGATTTAGAGCCGCTGTCGGTCATCTACCAAGAAATTTTAAAAAAATTGCTTGGCTAGCCTTGAAAAGGGGTTAAACCGCTCCAATAAAGTATTTCAGAGCTTGTTTATTTCCCTGAGCGCGTTACTCTTAGCCGCTCGGCAATAACAACGGCCGAGACCGCGATACAACGCGGAGATACTTATAACACTTGGAGTTACACGCATGTTGAACCAACCTGTCCCATTGTCGAATGAAGCCCACCGCAACACTCGCGTTAAGCAAACCCCTACCATCGAGCACGTTAAAGACAGCCACTTGGCTTCTATCACCGTGCACGAATTTATTGCTGCTGCCCCCGAATACCCCATCGCTTTTGTGCGCACCCCACAAAGCGGCACCATCCGTCCCGTCGTTGTATGGGGCGTAGAGCCTTCACAGAACCTGTTCGTGAAAGACGGCCAATGGCAAGGCGGTTACGTACCTGCCGCAGTTCGCTGCTTCCCCTTCGTCACCTCGCTGCAAGAAGTTGAAGGTGAGCGCCGCATTTTCGTGGGCATCCACGAAGACAGCGAAATCGTTAACGAAGAAGAAGGCGAGCGCCTGTTCGACGACGAAGGTAACGAAACCGAATGGTTCAAAAAGAACGTTGAATTCATCAATACCGTGACCCAGCGCGACGAGCAAAGCTTGGCTTTCGCTAAGAAATTGGACGAAATGGGTCTGATTCAAGCCTTGCAAGTGACCTTCAAAGATCCCGAAGGCAACGACCGTAAAATCGAAGGTCTGTTGGCGATTGATCCGAAGAAATTTGAAGCACTGTCAGATGAAGATTTCCTGACCCTGCGCAAGTCAAACATGCTGGATCCCATCTACGCACACCTGATGTCGTTGGAAAACGTCAACAAACTGCTGTCTCGTCGCTACGCGGCATAAGCTGACCAGCGAAGCTAGTCGCCAGGCTAGCTTCGTCTCTATCTCATCACCCCTCCTGCCCATTCCTAAGACCTTGCTCGCCCCCGTTGTGGGACCTTGTTCGCCCCCGTTGTGGGACCTTGTTCGCCCCCGTTGTGGGACCTTGTTCGCAGAACAAGGGAATAGCTTTCTATTGATTCAGAAAAAAGTACGCCGACACGCCGTAAATACATCCCTGTAGGCTCGCTTTCGGCATCCTGCCTCAAGACGGTCGGCTTTCACTTTATTTCTGAATCCTGAAACATCCTGCCAAGCCTCAGTGGGACCTTGTTCGCCCCCCGTTGTGGGACCTTGTTCGCAGAACAAGGGAACTCTTCGTCTTAGCAAAATGTTTCAAAAATCTCGGCAAACACTAAAGACGGAAATCGGCAGCATGGAAGCTGCCGTTTAGCCTACAGGGATGTATTCACGGCGGTCCGTCGTAGTGTTGCCGTGATTAAATATACATAGACTGTTCCCTTGTTCTGCGAACAAGGTCCCACAGGTATAGCGAACAAAGTCTCACAGATGGGGCGAACAAGGTCCCACAGGCATAGCTAATAGCTCCATAAGGGCATAACGATCAAAGCTCCACATATGTGAAAAAGCCAAGAAAATCACGCCAGTCGACTTCTTGTGCGGCCCACATCGCGCTATAATTTTGCGTTTATTCACGCGCCCAACATAAGGTCATCATGGACAAGACATATCAACCGCAAGACATCGAAACGAATTGGTACCAATTCTGGGAAGAGAAAGGCTTCTTCGCGCCCCAGGGCGGCGAGCAAAGCTACTCGATTATGATTCCCCCACCGAACGTCACCGGCAGTCTCCACATGGGTCACGGCTTCCAGGAAGCCATTATGGATGGGCTGATTCGCTATCACCGCATGAAGGGCTTTAACACCCTGTGGCAGGTAGGCACCGACCACGCCGGCATCGCGACTCAGATGGTAGTAGAGCGCCTGCTCGACGCCGAGGGGCTGTCGCGCCACGACCTTGGCCGTGAAAAATTCCTGGAGCGTGTCTGGGAATGGAAGCACGAGTCGGGCGGCCGTATTACACAGCAATTACGCCGCTTGGGCGCCAGCTGTGACTGGTCGCGCGAGCGTTTCACCATGGACGACGGTTTTTACAAAGCCGTGCAAGAAGTGTTCATCAAGCTGCACAAAGACGGCCTGATCTACCGCGGCAAACGTTTGGTTAATTGGGATCCTAAGTTGCACACCGCGGTGTCAGATCTCGAGGTGATCAGCGAAGAAGAAAACGGCTTCCTGTGGCACTTTAACTACCCACTCAGCGACGGCTCTGGCCACCTGACGGTAGCCACCACTCGCCCCGAAACCATGCTCGGTGATACCGCCGTTGCGGTTCACCCAGAAGACGAGCGCTACCAACACCTGATCGGCAAGACCATCCGTCTGCCGCTGTGCGATCGCGACATCCCCATCATTGGCGATGACTACGTCGACCGCGAGTTTGGTACCGGCTGCGTCAAGATCACCCCTGCGCACGACTTCAACGACTACGAAATGGGCCAGCGTCACAACCTCGAGATGATCAATATCTTGACCCCCGACGCCAACCTCAACGACGTTGTTCCCGAAGCTTACCGCGGCATGGAACGCTTTGCGGCGCGCAAGCAAATCGTCGCTGACCTCGACGCTCTAGGCCTGTTGGCTAAAATCGACGACCACAAACTGAAAGTACCGCGCGGCGACCGTACCGGCGTGGTGATCGAGCCCTTCCTGACGGACCAATGGTATGTCACCACCAAGCCACTGGCTGAAAAAGCCATCAAGGCGGTGGAAGACGGCGACATCAAGTTTGTCCCAAGCCAATACCAAAACATGTACTTCTCTTGGATGCGCGACATCCAAGATTGGTGTATTTCGCGCCAGTTGTGGTGGGGCCACCGCATTCCTGCGTGGTACGACGACGCCGGCAATGTCTATGTCGGCCGCAGCGAAGAAGAAGTTCGCGCCGACAACAACATCGACGCCTCGATAAATCTGCGCCAAGACGAAGACGTACTGGATACCTGGTTCAGTTCTGGCCTGTGGACCTTCGGCACCCTCGGCTGGCCCGAGCAAACCGACATGCTCAAGACCTTCCACCCTTCAAGCGTATTGGTGACAGGTTTTGACATCATCTTCTTCTGGGTGGCACGCATGATCATGATGACCATGCACCTGCGCGAAGAGATCCCCTTCCACACCGTGTATGTGCACGGCTTGGTGCGCGACAGTCACGGCCAGAAGATGTCTAAGTCGAAGGGCAACGTGCTCGACCCCATCGATCTGATCGACGGCATTGACCTGGAAACCCTGGTCAGCAAACGCACCGCCGGCATGATGGTGCCGCACCTGCGTGAGAAGATCGAGAAACAAACCCGCAAAGAATTCCCCGATGGTATCGCCGCTTACGGCACCGACGCATTGCGCTACACCTACTACTCGCTGGCCTCGACCGGCCGGGACATCAACTTTGACGTGGGTCGTATCGAGGGCTTCCGCAATTTTTGTAACAAGATCTGGAACGCGGCGCGCTACGTGCTGCTGAATACCGAGGGTCACGACTGCGGCCAAGACGGCGGCGACGTTGAACTGAGCCTGGCAGATCGCTGGATTATCTCGCGCCTGCAGCGCACCGAAAAAGCTGTCGAGCAAGCCGTGGCCAACTACCGCTTCGATCTTGCGTCACAAGCGGTGTACGACTTCATCTGGAACGAGTACTGTGACTGGTACCTGGAATTGTCTAAACCCGTGCTGTGGGACGACAATGCCAGTGCGGCGCAACTGCGCGGCACACGTCGCACGCTGGTACGTGTATTGGAAACGACCCTGCGCATGGCCCACCCCTTCATGCCCTTCATCACTGAAGAGATCTGGCAACGCGTGGCACCACTGGCAGGCGCCAGCGGCGACACCATTATGCTGCAAGCCTACCCCGAGGCTGATGAAAGCAAGATCGACGCTACCGCTGAAGCCGACATCGAGTGGTTGCAAGGTGTCATCCTGGGTATTCGTAATATCCGCGGCGAAATGAACATTCCGCCGTCGCGCGCCCTCAATGTGCTGCTCAACAATGGCAGCGCGGAAGACCAGCGCCGCCTGAGCGAAAACCACAAGGCGTTGAGCAAATTGGCCAAGCTGGAAACTATCGAGTGGGCTGGTGAGGGTGAATTACCCATGTCTGCCACCCAATTGGTAGGCAGTATGGAAGTGCTGGTACCCATGGCTGACCTGATCGACAAAGACGCCGAATTGGCGCGTCTGGCTAAGGAAATCGACAAACTGGGTAAAGAGATCCAGCGCCTGGATGGCAAATTGAGCAACGCCAACTTCGTCGACAAAGCCCCCGCCGACGTGGTAGCCAAAGAGCGCGAGAAGCTCGACGGTCAGCGCCAAGCACTCGCTAAATTAGAACAGCAAGCCGAGAAAATTCGCTCGTTGTAATCAATCGTTGTCGCCGTGGCGCGCCAAGCGCGCCATGAGCGACGATGTATCCCAACGCTGGCCACCCATGGCTTGCACCTCGCTATAGTAGCCATCGACCAGCTTGGTCACTGTCATATCAGCCCCGTACTTTTCCGCCTCCGCCAAGACAATGGCGAGATCCTTGCGCATCCAGTCCACCGCGAAACCAAAATCATACTCGCCTTTCAACATGGTATTAGCGCGGTTATCCATCTGCCAAGACTGCGCCGCACCCTTGGAGATCACATCCACCACAGCCTCCATATCGAGTCCAGCGCGCTGACCAAAATTCAACGCCTCCGATAACCCCTGCAGCAGACCGGCGATACAAACCTGGTTGACCATCTTACACAACTGCCCCGCCCCGCTGTCACCCAGTAAGCGACAGGCACGTGCATAGGCCTGCATGATAGGCGCCGCGGCGTCAAACACGTCTTGTTCGCCTCCCACCATAATCGTCAATACGCCGTTCTCAGCGCCGGCTTGACCGCCAGATACCGGCGCATCGAGAAAACCGACTCCGCGCGCTTTTGCGGCTTGAAAGACCTCGCGGGCGACACCGGCAGAGGCAGTGGTGTGATCGACCAAAACACTACCAGCGCGCATATCAAGCAAGGCACCCTCAGGGCCACACAGCACCTCGCGCACATCGTTGTCGTTTCCTACGCAGCTGAAAACAAAATCAGCGCCACGAGCGGCTTCAGCCGGCGTAGCTGCCATGCGCCCGCCGTGTTGTTCAACCCATCGCTGGGCCACAGCAGAGGTGCGGTTGTATACCACTACGTCGTGGCCATTCGCCGCCAAATGACCCGCCATGGGGTAACCCATGACACCTAATCCAAGAAATGAAACAACGGCCATGCGATCTCCTCAACGGGAATAGGAAGGTAAATTATTGTTCGGACAGTTTTTTCCAGCTGACCGTGTTACGTACGTACTCGGGTACCGCATCGGCAGCCGAAGTGGTCTCGCCCAATTCAAGACGCTGCAGCGCCAATGGCAATAGGTCATAGGCCTGGGGCGGCAAATCGTGGTAGACCGCCGTCGCGTGCACCGCCATCGGCGCCAACGCTTCTAGCCCCCACGCGCTACCCACAGCCACAAATCCGCCCTGCAATTGAGGAACAGCCGCTAACGGTAAAATCTCAACCTCGTCCAGTGGCTCGGCGCCATCGACCGTGGAAGTGAAACACGCCCAGTACACCTCGTCCATACGCGCATCAACGGCAACCGCAATATGTTGTCCCGGCGCCAGACCCAATGTTCGCACCGCCGTCAACGCCATGGCGTGCAGTGATGGCACTGCAACTACGGGTCGGTCGACAGCAAACGCCAAGCCCTGCACCAGCCCTACAGCAATACGCAGGCCAGTGAACGAACCTGGACCGGCCCCAAAGGCATAGGCATCGATGTCACTGAGTTCACACCCGCTCTCTTGCAGGAGGCGATCGACCAACGGCAGCATCAACTTGGTGTGTTGCCGCGGCGCCAGCTCAAATAGCTGTCGAATTTCGCCAGCTCGCAAAAGCGCGACAGAACACGCATCGGCTGTGGACTCAAGGGCTAAAATGGTTGTCATATCGACTCCATGTGAAAACGCCATCATATCTAGAATACGGCGCAAAAAACATTAATCGGGGCGGTAGATCCGGCCAACGGGGACAGCGCCACGACGAATCCCCGGATAGGGATACAAGGTAAACAAATCACCATTGCGCCCTTGCAAGCCCTTTGGAATGCCGTGTTCACGCCCCAGCGCGGCCTGTGCTTCCAAGTGCTGTGGCTCACCGTGCACCGGTATCAATACCTCCGGCCGCACACAGTCATACATGGCGCGTAGTTCATCGCGCGCAGGGTGACCCGAGGCGTGGATCGGCAGTTCACTATCGTGTTCCTGCACGACCTTAACACCCTTGAGCTGCAATAAGCGAACAAGGTTCTCAACCTCATTCTCGTTACCGGGAATCACCCGCGAACTAAAGATCACCGTATCGCCCGCACCAATATCAAAGGCGCGGTGACTACCGCGCGCCAGGCGCGACATGACAGCTCCCTTTTCACCCTGGCTGCCGGTGACAATAGCAAATACCTCTTTTTCGGGTAAATATCCCAAATGGCCGGGGGGCACTAATTCCATATCCGCGGGCCATACGTCGGCGAGGCGAGCAGCAGCGTGAAAGCGCTCTAGCGATCGCCCCAGCAACGCCGGGTAACGACCACAGGCGCGGGCAACTTTTACCAAGGTGTGGAGGCGACCAATATTGCTGCCAAAACAGGTCACAACCACCCTACCCTCAGCGGCCTGCACGATCTTTTTAAGCCCTTTGTAGAGCTCACCCTCGGTATGGGAACGCCCTTCCACCGTGGCATTAGTGGAATCACACACCAAAAAATCCACCGGCTGCTGACGCAGCGCCGCAAAGTGATCTTCGTTGTACACGGAGTCGAGTACCGGGCGACCATCAAACTTCCAATCTCCGCTGTGAAACACGCGTCCGAGCGCGGTTTCAATCAGTAGCCCTTGCGACTCAGGGGTGGAGTGATTAACGCCCACCCAGGTCACCGAAAACGGTCCGATCTCGAGCTGAGCGTCGCGGCCGACGATGTGCAATGGCACACTATCCAACAAGCCCTGCTCGGCGAGCTTGCGCTTTAAGACTTCCGCGGTAAACGCCGTGGTATACACCGGACAACGCAATTTTGGCCACAGATACGCCACCGCACCGACGTGGTCTTCGTGGGCGTGGGTAATCACCAATCCCGCCAACTCTTCACGGCGTGATTCGATAAAACTGGCATCGGGATAAAACACCCTTTGCCCGACTTGGTCGCGCTCAAAACCGATACCGCAATCGACCATCAACCACTGGCCGTCAATGCCATACAGGTTGAGGTTGGCGCCGATTTCTCCACAGCCACCCAGCGGCAGGAACCAAAAGTCACGCGGCCCGGGCGTGGTGTGGCGCCGCTGTTTAAGCCACGGGGCTAGTCCAGATGCAGCCACGGGAAACCGTTTTCCTGATCGGCCACGACCACCTTGTCTAGGTTTGGCAGAACGCGCTGCATAGAAGCCATGACGCGATCGTGGTGATTGTTCTTTTCACTGATGTGCGACACCACCACGTGGCGCAACTGTTGGTAATCGATGTGCTGTAAAAGACTGGCCGCCTGGTCGTTGCTGAGGTGTCCCCAGTTACCGCCAACGCGGCGCTGCAAGGCAGGAGGATAAGGCCCGCGCGCCAACATGTCCGGGCAGTGATTAAATTCCAGCACCAAACTGTGACAGTGGCGGTAGTGATCGACGACGTGCGGGGTAATACTACCCAAATCGGTCAGTACACCGAGCACCTTATCGGCACTGCGAAAAACAAACTGCGTCGCTTCGCGTGAATCGTGCGGCACCGCCACGGTTTGCACGTCGATCTCGCCAACGCTAAAGGTCTGCTTGCCGTGGATCAAATGATAATTGGGTAAGCGCTGCCACTTGGTCGCGGTAAAGGTACCATGCGACATGTAGACAGCGCAGGCTGAATCCGCAATCGATCATCAGGGTGGTGTGGCCTCGCTGCACTAAGGTGCAA